>CAZMKE010000001.1:0-302982 GCA_964566945.1 uncultured Verrucomicrobiota bacterium
GCCACTTTTTTGGATTTGCCCCTTTTTGATTTCAGGCCTTCTGCTACAAAGCACAGGCCATGACCGAGCGAAACGACGACCTGGACGTGCACAGCGAGGAATTCCTGCACCGTTTGATGCGGCGGCAGATGCAGCTCTCGCTGGGTTGCGCCGCAACTTTTCTGGTCGCCTTGCTCGGTTTGCCCATTCTCAACTATTGCGCTCCGGAGTTCATGGCCCGGCGGTTGGCGGGATTCACGCTCTCGTGGTTCCTCCTGGGAGTGCTCTTCTTCCCGTTGGTTTGGGGCATCGCCTACTACTTCATCCGCAAATCGATCGCCTTGGAGGAGCTGGAAACAGAACGGGTGCGGGCCGGGCGCCAAAAGTGAGGGTAACGCATGTTTGGGCTGACAATATTTAACACCACGTTTGACGGGTGGGTTTTTGCATTCTCCTTCATTACGGTGGTCGCGACGATCGCGATGGGGTTTTGGTCCGCTCGAACTTCGAGAACGGCCGGGGATTTTTTTGTCGCGGGCCGATCGGTATCGGTGGGTTGGAACGCCTCGGCGATTTCCGGTGAGTACCTCTCCGCGGCGTCGTTCATGGGCGTGGCCGGAATGGTCATGAAAGTGGGCTATGACGCGCTCTGGTATCCCGTGTGTTACGCGTGCGGCTATCTCTTTCTGCTGCTCTTCATCGCCGGCCCGTTGCGGCGCTTCGGCGCTTATACCATTCCCGATTTTGCCGAAGGCCGTTTTGATTCCCCTTTATTCCGCAAGATCGCCGTTTGCTTCGTCCTGTTCATCGGCTTTTTCTACACCATGCCGCAAATGAAGGGGGCGGGCGTGGCGCTGGCCTACATTTTCAAAGGATTGCCCTATTGGGCCGGCGTCGTGCTGGTGGGAGCGGTGATCACGTTCAATGTGGCGTTGGGGGGAATGAAAGGGATCACTTTGGTGCAGGCCTTTCAGTATTGGATGAAGATGTTTGCCATCTCCGTTCCGATCTTCGTGTTGATGAGCATTCACGGGTTTTATCCCGGCCAACTGAGCGCGAATGCCACCCCCCAAGAGCCCCCGTCCTCCGCAGTTGTTCGGCAGGCGCTGCCACCCAAAGCCCCGGCGGATGCCACCTGGATTTCGCCATTCGGGCCGCTGACCACCAAAGCCGCCGCTGCCGCGGGGCTGTCCAAGGAAGAACAGCGGCCCTATTCGTTGCTGTACACCTATTCGCTCATTATCGCACTGGTTTGCGGAACGGCGGGCCTGCCCCACATTCTGGTGCGCTTCTACACCAATCCGGACGGCGTGGCGGCCAAGCGCACGACCATGTGGGTGATGATCCTGATCGGCGTTTTCTACCTGTTCCCGCCGATGTTTGGAGTGATCGGACGCAACTTCCTGCCCGAACTCTACGCTGCGACCGGCGTGAAAGGGACGGACAAAGTCGTCCTCGAACTGCCGATCATTTTGAATCAGAAGATTCCGATGCTGGGGTCCATTCTGAGCGGGATCACCTGCGCCGGGGCGTTTGCGGCTTTCATGAGCACGTTCAGCGGCCTGCTCGTTTCCATGACGGGTGCGCTGGCTCACGACGTCTACGGCCGGATTCTCCGCCCGAAATCAACGCAGCAACAGCGCCTCCGCGCCTTTAAAGTCGCGGCGGTTGTGATCGGAACGGTGGCGGTCCTGCTCGGGATGCAGGTGGAAAAGCTCGATATCAACTTCATGGTCGGCCAGGCCTTCGCCATTGCGGCGGCGAGCTACTTTCCACTGTTGTTCATGAGCGCCTGGTGGCGGGGGATGACCATGAAAGGGGCCGCGACTGGGATGCTGGGCGGGGGCGTGCTGGCGCTGATTGCCATCTCTCTCACCAGCTTCACGGATCTCGGCTGGCTGCCGCTGACGAAATTCTGGACGAGCCACCCGCTGCTAAGGATTCTCTGCGAGCAGCCCGCGATCTGGACGGTGCCTCTGGCCATTTCCCTCATGGTCATCGTGTCGAAACTGACGCGGCGCGAAGTACCGGCTGACATTCGGATGAAGATGCTGGTGCTGCACGCCCCCGAGGGCCTCGGCCTGAAGCAGGAGTACATCCAGGAGCACGCCGTGCTACATTGATTGGGATGCTCAGATCGCTCACAGCCCAACTGCGCGACCAGGCTTCGCTGACGCCCGCTCAAGCTCGCGACGCGGTCGCCTGGCTGATCGGGGACGAAGCCGCGTTGGAGGAAAAGGCGGACTTCCTGATTGCGCTCGGCTCGAAAGGGGAAAGCCCGGAGGAAATCGCGGCGTTCGCCGAGGAATTGCGCCGGCGCGCCATTTTGCCGGAACTGGATCCGGCCATGCGGGCGGCCGAGATTCTCGACGTCTGCGGAACCGGCGGCGACAAGCTGAACACGTTCAATATTTCCACGACGGTGGCAATTGTCGTCGCGGCCGCCGGAGTGTTTGTCGCGAAACACGGGAACCGGGCGATCACCTCGCAGTCTGGCAGCGCGGATGTGCTCGAGGAACTGGGAATTCCGACCACGCTCGCGCCGGAGCAGGCGGCTCAGTCCCTTCGCGACCAACGTTTCGCCTTCTTCTTTGCTCCCAACTATCATCCGGCGTTCAAGAGCCTCGCCCCGGCGCGCAAACTCTGCGCGGAGCGGGGCCATCGCACCATTTTCAATTTTCTCGGACCGCTCCTGAATCCGGCCCAACCGAGCGCGCAACTGATGGGGGTATCGCGGCCGGAACTCTGCCGCACCCTCGCGCAAGTCCTGCAGCAACTCGGTTCGCGCCGCGTCATGGTTGTCTCCGGCAAAGTCGGAGCCTCTTTTCTCGACGAGATTTCCACCCTGGGCGAAACGGTCGTGGCGGAGTACTACCACGCGCTTGGATTTCACTCCTCCCAGCTCGACCCGGGCCACTTTTCCCTGCAGCCCGCGACCCTGGCGCATCTCGCGGGCGGAGACCGCCGGGAAAACGCGCGCATCCTTCGCGCCATCCTGGCTGGAGAGGAGCGAGGCCCGAAGCGGGACGCGGTGTTGCTCAACAGCGCGGCCGCGCTGTTCGTAGCAGGCAAAACGAAATCCATTGTCGAAGGCTGGGAGCGGGCGGAGGAAGTGATCGACAGCGGGAAAGGGCTGGCCAAATTGTCTGATCTGTCCAAGTATCATCCCTGATCGAGACATTTTGAACATTCACCATCTCGAACTTTTTTTCTACGTCGCGCGTCACGGCGGCATCAGCGAGGCGGTGCGCAACATGCCTTATGGGATCCAGCAGCCCGCGGTCAGCGCCCAGATCCTGCAATTGGAAGCCGCGCTTGGCGTCAGCCTGTTTCAGCGCCGGCCGTTCCGCCTGACTCCAGCCGGGGACAAGCTCTACCGCTTTATCCAGCCCTTCTTCCAGAATCTCGATACGGTGGCCGAGGAGATTCGCGCGGGTTCGGCCGAATCGATCCGGATCGGCGCGTCCGACGTGATTTTGCGGGACCATCTGCCCGAAATCATCCAGCGCCTGCGCGAGGAGTTTCCCTGCACGCGGTTGATTCTCCGTTCAGGTTATCAGGCGGATCTGATCGATTGGCTCCGCAAGCAGGAACTCGACGTCGCTCTCACTCTGCTCGACAAGAATGTGCCGTCCGGCCTGCAAGCCAAGCCGGTCTTGAAACTGCCCCTGCGCCTGCTCGCCAACCGCAAACGGAAGATCAAGTCGGTGGAGGAGCTTTGGACCTCCAAACGGATCGCCGAACCCCTGCTCTGCCTGCCGCCGAACGAAGTGCTGTGCCGCTGCTTTCAAGACGGGCTGCGTGCTCGAGGCGTGGAATGGAGTCCAACGATCGAGCTGAGCTCGCTCGAGCTGATTGAGACCTATGTCGAGAACGACTACGGCTACGGCCTGAGCGTGGAGATTCCGGGCCGGAAAACCTCGCGCCGGATCAAGGCCCTGGCCTTGCCCGGTTTTCCGCTGATCGATCTCGGCTTGATCTGGCCGGGGGAACCGAGCCCCTTCGTCAGTTCGTTCATCAGCGAGGTCCAGCGGCGGGCGCATCTTTTCCCCAGTCTCGCCTTGGCGTCCTGATCGCCTCCGAGCAGCCGTCTGACCGGTTAAACCGGGGCTTTCGATCCCCGCAGTTTTGCTTTGTCATTTCCGCCGTTGTCCTTTGTCATCTGGGCACACGATGCATCTGACCGATCTGACCGCGCCCGAAGTCAAAGCGCTGGATAAGAACATGCCCGTGGTGATCCCAGTGGCCGCACTGGAGCAGCACGGACAACATCTGCCGGTTTTTACTGACAGCATGCTGCTCGGCGAAATCATTCGCCGTGCTTCGGAGCAACTATCGCGACAAGCGCTCTTCGCGCCCCTTTTGTGGCTGGGCAACTCCCATCACCATCTGGATTTCTCCGGCACGCTCTCCGCTTCGCCCCGGACTTACCTCGACGTCCTGTCTGGCCTGGCCGAAAACTTCCTCCATCACGGGTTCAAACGGCTGGTGTTCGTGAACGGCCACGGAGGGAATGACGTGCCGGGGCGGCAAGCGACCTTTGAGCTGCGCCAGAAATATCGCGAGCGCTCCGATCTGTTGCTCCTGTTTGGCACGTATTGGCATCTGGGCTCCCGGCCGCAGGAAGTGAACCGGTCCCTGCGTCAGAGCCAGATGGGCCATGCTTGCGAGTGGGAGACCTCAATGATCCTCCGCCTGCGGCCCGACCTGGTGAAGCCGCATCAGGCACTCAGCCCGGTGGAATTCGGCAACGCCTTCGAGCCGGCTCACCGCGCCTGGGTCACACAGGATCGGACGCAACCGGGCCATATCGGCCATCCGCAGCTTGCTTCCGAGGAGAAAGGCGAGGCCTTGTTCCAGATTTTCACCGCGGACGTCGTCGCCCTCCTCCAGCGGGTGCTCCGCTGGGATGGAAAAAGCTGGGAAGGATGAGAACCTCCCGCGGCGGAAGTTGGAAATGGGGGATTTGCGGGGTCCTGCTCCTCGCCTCGGCGATCAACTACCTTGATCGCCAGACCCTGGCGAACGCCGCGCACCGCATCACCGCCGAATTCAAACTCAGCCAGGAACAATACGGCAACCTCGAATTGGCGTTCGGATGGGCCTTCGCCGTGGGCTCTCTCTTTTTCGGCGTTTTGGCTGACCGCTTCCCGTTACGCTGGCTTTACCCAGTGGTCCTCCTTCTCTGGTCGGGGGCCGGTTTTGCCACCGGCATCGCTGGAAGCTACTCCGCCTTGCTAGCCTGCCGCACCGCCCTCGGATTTTTCGAAGCCGGGCACTGGCCCTGCGCGGTGAAAGCAACGCAACGGTTGCTCAGTGCCAAAGACCGCTCCATGGGCAACAGCGTGCTGCAAAGCGGCACCTCGATCGGAGCGATCACCAGTCCGCTGATCATGCGCGCCTTTCTGACCGATGAGATCAGCAGCTGGCGCTTCGCGTTTCAGGCAGTCGGCGTGGCCGGGCTGCTCTGGATTATTCTCTGGTTTGCGCTCATTCGCCAGGGAGACCTCGACGAGGCTCCCGAAGCGAAAGCCGCCCAAGCAGGAACAAGCCTGCGCGGGTTTGGCCAGGCGATCCTGACCGACCGCATGCTCGTGATCTTTTTCGTGGTGGCAATGATCAACACCGCCTGGCAGCTGATCCGCGCCTGGCTTCCCAAATTCATGATCGAAGGGCGCGGTTACAGCGAGAGCGACACCCTCTATTTCAATTCGATCTTTTATATCGCCACGGATGTCGGATGCATCGGCGCCGGGTTCCTCACGCTCTGGTTCAATCGCCTGAACTTCTCGGTCACCCGGTCCCGCAAGCTAGCCTTCCTGGTTTGCGCGCTGCTCAGCGCGCTCACGCTGGGCGTCGTCCTGCTACCCAAATCACCTCTGCTGCTTTTGCTGCTGCTCCTGGTCGGGGCCGGGGCGCTCGGGGTATTTCCGGTCTACCACGCCTTTACCCAGGACATTTCGGAACATCATCAAGGCAAGATCACCGGCCTCGGCGGAGTCGCCGCCTGGGCGCTCTCCCCGGCGCAGAAGTATTACGGCCGGCTGATCGATCAAACTCACTCTTTTGACCTCGGGTTCGCCATCGCCGGCTGCATGCCGCTCCTCGCGTTTCTGGTGCTCCTTTTCTTCTGGAAGGATGAGCGCCGTTGATCGTCTGAGCCTCGCTTCCGGTCCGTTTCGCAGGCGTTTCCCATTAAAAGTGTCCGATCCGGCCTCCGGCGGGTAATAAGAGGTGATGACCAATCTTTCGGACAGCCAGTTGCTGGCAAAGTTCGCCGAGAGCCGCTCGGAGGCGGCCTTTGCGGAACTGGTCCGGCGCTTCGTCGACCTGGTTTATTCAGTGGCCTGGCGCATGCTGGTCGATCCGCACCTCGCCGAAGACGTGACACAGACCGTTTTCGCCATCCTGGCGCAAAATGCGGGTCAAGTGGCCGGGAAGGTCACGGCCGGCGCGCCGCTGGCCGGCTGGCTGCACGTGACGGCGCGCAACGTGGCCGGAAAAACAGTCCGCCAGGAAGAACGCCGGCGGACGCGCGAAAGGGAGGCAGCCATGCAGAACACTCCGGACCCCGTCGACTCCAAAGGCACCGGGGATTGGGATGAAATTGCTCCGCAGCTTGACGCCGCTTTGGGCGGCCTGCGGGCAGAGGACCGGGATCTGCTGGTTCTCCGCTATTTCTCGCGCAAATCGGCGCGTGAGATCAGCCAGATTCTGCGCGTGAGCGAGGAGGCGGCGCAAAAGCGGGTTGGCCGGGCTCTGGAGCGGCTCCGGCGAGGGCTGGGCGAACAAGGCGCCGCCACTTCGAGTGGCGCGCTCGCCGCCCTCCTCACCGCCAACGCAGTCCAAGCGGCGCCGGCCGGCTTTGCGGCCGGGTTGGCGCAAGCTTCGGTCGCTTCCCTAACGGCCGGAAGCGCGCTCAGCTTGACTACAACCGCAACTTTCAAAACCGCGGGGACTTTCGCCATGAGCAAAATGCAAATCGCCGCCCTGATCGCGCTGGCCGCAGGATTCGCAGTCCCGCTCGCCCAACAGCAGACCATCCTGAAAGATCTCCGCCGCTCCGCCGCGCTCGCCACAGCGTCCGCGTCCGTCGAGCGGCCGGCCGCCCCGGCTGCAACAACGGACCCTGCAGAAGAAATCGCCCGGCTGCGACAGACCGCCGCAGACCTCCGAAGCCGGCTCGCGGCGCGCCAAAATGCGCCCAGACAAAAGCCCCTTTCCGCCGACCCGGTTTTACTGGCGCCGGACCACTCGGTGTCGATCGGCCAATTCACGTATGCCGGGAATGCCACCCCGGAAGCCGCCCTGCAGTCGTTGCTGTTTTTCCAACGAGACTCGAACCTGGATGGCGTTCTCAGCTTGATGCTCTTCCCTCCCTCCGAAGCAACCGCGTGGAACCAGGCCGTCAGTAATGACGAAACCCGCAAAATGCTGGCGCGAAATCTCCACGAGGAACTATACGGGCTGACTCTCAGCGAAAGCGTACAAACCGACGAAAACGGCCAAGCCGTGGCGCCGCCGATCGTCAAAGAACAATTCCCCGACAATCCCTCCGGAGAGGTGACCCTGAAACTGAAGGACAAACAGGCGTTGGGCGAACGCCAGGTTCGCCTGGTGGCACAGTTCACCCGGGGGGCTCAAATCAAGGACGAGCCCTTTACGTTCGGGCTCACCCCAGCCGGCTGGAAACGGATCCCCTAACCCATGCGCTGGCGTTCCTTCATCCTTCTGGCCGCTCTTCTTTCCGGGGCCGCTTTGGGCCTGCTCCGATTCCAGTGGCGCCAGATTGAACGGCTGCGAGCCGCTTCCGCTTCGGCCACTCTCCCCGCTCCCGGGCCCTCGATCGCAAATCCCGCCACGAGGGATGGAACAGCCTCGTCGCCGCCCCCCGAACTGCTCAAGCTCAGGGCCGAGGTCACTCAGCTCCGGCAGGAACTGGCGACGCCACCACCCGTCCAGCACCCCTTGGAGACCAGCCGCCTGGCCGAGGAATGGGCTTATGCGCACAACGGGCCGCTACTCTCCAGCCAGCCCGGTTTTCATTTTTTTTCCGAACTCGGCCGCCCCGGCTTCGACACGCCTGAGGCCGCTTTTGAATCCTTCATGCTCGCCCTGCTCCATCCGGAAAAGAAGCGCCTGACCGAAACCGAAATGAAAGAGATTTGGGATCTGCCGGACGATTACGACGATCCTCGAGCCAAATACTCCATCGGCCTGGGTGAGGGCATTGGCAAGGAACACGGTTACGTCATTCGCGATCAGCAGACGCTCGACACGAACGCGGTGAAACTGACGATCGATTTTGAAACGCCGGATGGCACGGTTTACCGGCGGGAGCGCGTTCTGATCCAACGGAACGGCCGGTGGCGCGTGAAACCGGAAAGCTTGCAGCGAGCGAATTAAGCGGCCACACATTCTTGCTTTGAGTCCGCGCCGAAACCGTCTAAAACCGGAGCGTGTCTCACGCGAAGCCAGGAATCAACCGACGGGAATTTCTTGTCGGGACGAGCGCAGCCGGAGTTCTCACGGCGGCAGGCTGCTCCACCGCTCCTCCCGCCGAGAAAAAGGCAGCGCGCAAAACCGTGGCCCTGATCGCCACGGAGGTGCGCAAACACTCGCACGCCCAACATTTCATCGACCGTTTTTTGGAAGGCTACGGCTGGGGCGGAGCCTGGCATCATTCGCCCGTTGAACTGGCTGCCCTCTACGTCGATCAATATCCGGATGGCGATCTGGCCCGGGATCGCGCCCAACGATTCAACGTGCCGATCTATCCGACGGTCGAACAAGCGCTGGCCCGCGGCGGCAGCCAGCTGGCGGTGGATGGCGTAGTGGTGATCGGCGAGCACGGCAAATATCCGCGCAACCACCGCAATCAAACGCTTTATCCCCGCTACAAATGGTTCAAACAAATTGTCCGCGTGTTCGAAGCCAGCGGACGAGCCGTGCCGGTCTTCAATGACAAACACCTCTCGACCGACTGGGCCGAATGCGCCGAAATGGTCGCGGACGCCCGGCGGCTTGGATTCCCGCTCCTCGCCGGATCGTCCCTGCCGGTCACGGAAAGGATCCCGGCCATTGACCTGCCTCTGAATGCGCCGCTGCGCGAGAGCGTGAGCGTTTGTTACGGAGGCGTCGATTCCTACGACTTTCACGGACTGGAAACGGCGCAATGCATGTCCGAACGGCGGCGGGGCGGAGAGGCGGGCGTGCGCTCGGTGCAGGCGTTGCGCGGCGAAAAGGCGTGGGACCGCCTGTCGGCCCGCCCGGACACCGTGCGGCTTTACCTGGCCGCCCTCGCCCGCAGCCACACCGTGCGGGCTCCAGAGGGCTACACCGTCCTGCCGCACTCGCTGGATCGGGCGCGCAAAGCCTGCCCGGACGCCACCGGCTATTTCATCGAACACAACGACGGCTTTCGCACGACCATGATGCTCTGCAACGGACTGGTCCAGGATTTCACCTACGCCGGCCTGCAGGAGAACGGCAAAATTATCTCGACTCAAATGCACCTGCCGATGCCCGGCCAAATCTCCACCACGGCCGACTTTTTCAACCCGCTCGTGCACCATATCGAGCAGATGGTCCTCACCGGGCGCGCGCCCTATCCGATCGAGCGCACCTTGCTCACCTCGGGAATGACCTTGTCCGCGGTCGAGTCCCTATACCGGGAACAAGCGGTGGTGCAAACGCCAGAAATGAATATCCGTTACACCAGCACCTCCGACTCCACCTTTTGGCGCGTATGAACCGAGTTGCCTTCATTCTCGATCAGTTCGAACTCTCCTCCCCGGCACAACAGCTTCTGGACCGGTTCCTAATTGGCTACAAACAAGGGGGCGAGTTCAAGGCGACCCCGGCCAAAGTTCTGGCGATCCTGCCGAATGCCCGGGAGCACCGCCTGCTTCAGGCGCGCGCGAAGGACTTTGGCCTCGAAACGCTCGACACCCTTGATGCCGCCGCCGGGGCTCTCGGCCAGATCGATGCCGCGCTGTTTGCTCCGGGCGGCCGGGCGCAAGGCCTAAGCAGCGGCCTCAACCGTGCTCTCGATCGAGCCATCGGCCTGTTGACCGCCGGTAAAACCGTTTACCTCGATGCTTCCCTCTTATCCACGGTCGATGTAGACGCGCTTCGCCGCGCGGCCGCCAGCCGGTCTCTCACCGTGCTGAGTTCGCGCGCTGCCGCAAATCTCGTTCCATTGCCGGTTCGGCCGACCTTCGAGGCCGGCGCCGTTCGTCAGGCGCTGATCGTGGTCCAGGGCGCTTTCCCGGAAGCGGAACTAGACGCCCTCCACGCGCTCAAACCGTATCTGGGGCCACAGAACAAGGCGCCCCAGGCTCGATCGCTTAAAGGCACCGCTCTCTGGAATTTGGCCTACTCCACCGCCTGGCGCCCGTTGCTGGAAGCCGCCATTTCGCGCTCGGATAACATCAAAGGCGATCCAGACAGGGATGGCCGAACGCAAGACGTCGTGGGCTTGCAGTTGCTGGAGTGCCGGGCGTCTGAAGCCCGCGGCCACACCCTCGACTACTCGACCGGCCTGCGGGTCATGATCCTGGTGCTGGATGGGGCCGTGGCCGACTGCAATTTTGCCGTCAACGCCAGCGGGAAAATCCATTCCGCCCAGTTGTATCATCCTCAGGCTCCGATGGAAAATTACGACGACGACCTCGCGGCCTGGATTCTCGAGCGCGGAAACCGTCGCAGCGGGAACCTCGACGAAGCCGTGGTGATTCGCGATATCGTGCGGACGCTGGGAGCCTGAAGCCACCTCGGCAGCCGTGGAACACGAACCGCCCGATCTCCGGGACGGAGCATCGCCTGACAGGAGGGCGCACTTCGGCCCCCCCATCGGTTTCAGAAATACGCCGCTTGCGTTTCGGGCGGGCGTGATGCAGATCCGCGGCGCTTTCGATCCTTGGGTGAAGCTCCGCACTTGGGTATTGTGCTACATCACTTTCGGAACTTGTGCCTGCCCCCGTTGGCCACTTGGGTATCCTACCAGACAGGTTGCGCTTTCCTTCTTACGCGAGAAGATTTAAATCATTGATAATCCGAGATTTACGAGGAACCGATTGAGCTTCAGCGAACTCACTTCCCCGTCAATTGTACGAACTCGACCACTCGACCCAATTGGCCCCTTTTCCAGCTCCGTGGGATACAAAGGGATTTCTTCACCAGAGCGCTATGATAAACGTTCTTTCTGTGGTGACCGTGTAGTGCTGCAGGGCAGAGTCGTGCTAGGTCTTTGCATTCATTAATCCTGCACCTGGGCAATCAATTGGATGACCGAGTTTTCATGGCGCTCGAACGATTCCGTTGAGCCCTTATCATTTTGGTTTCCTGGACGGAGCCTGTTGGCTGGTCGTCAAATACGTCGACGAAAAGACGAAAAGGAATCTCTGCTTTTTGAAATTTATCACTGATTGCTAAGAACCATTTGACTGCCTTAACTCAACAATGTGACGAAACTTCCCCGCTTTAATGGAGCCCTTGGAATGGCTCTCATGGACTTCGCTCAACAACTGGGGAAGGGGCGTCAGAAAGTTATCACAAAGGGAAATGAAAAGCTTATGACTACAGAGAACGGAGCGAATTGCCTCGGAATACGGCTTTGTATTAGAAGATTCTCAATTAACTGGCTTCTGGCGTCCCTCGTGCTCGGCACCATGATTGAAGGTTCAACTCGTGCGACGGATTCGCCCATTCACGGCGGTGCGATCAACGCAGCTGGATTTGGTCGCACATACCAGGGGCATGACTTTAAAGGTGATATCCCAGGTGCAGTCCGGTTCTCGGGACAGGACTCCCCCATAACCGACCCCATTGTTCCCGACCGCAGTAATTCAGATGCATCGATTGCCGTTCAAAGGGTGGACGAAAGCACTTGGCGCATTAGCGGAAGCGTGAACGCTTCCATTTATAACCATGACGCCTTCCTAAATACGGCGGATGCGTATGCCTATGTGGACTTTTCCACTCTGGGGAGTTTGTATTACGAAAGCTCGGGCTCTCTCGTTGGGAACGCAAAGTTTGAACAAAACTTTGGTAGTGGGAGGATCGCCAGCTTGCCGCAAACAATTGGACTTGAAAGCGGGGTTCTCGGGCCGGGAAATTACAGATTAACAATCGAAGCGCATGCGTTGTCCCCTGGAGGTGACCTTGTCTTTAACGAGTCTAGTACAGGTACATTTGACTTATTACTCAGGGTACCGGAAGCGGGAGGCACTGGGTTCCTCTTACTTTCAGCTCTTGGGGTGTTGTCCGCGCTGAAGCCCGTTTTGCGCCCCTCGTCCTGTGCTCATTTGAGTGCTGACAGTAACATTTGCTTAGTCCCAACAGCCCGGAGATGTACACTACTCTAGTTGTAGCGAGGGAGCTCAAGCTCATCGTGTCGCAGGAGTTCTCCTTCATCGAGCCATCGGCCTGTTGCCCGCCGGTAAAACCGTTTACCTCGATGCTTCCCTCTTATCCACGGTCGATGCAGACGCGCTTCGACGCGCGGCCGCCAGCCGGTCTCTCACCGTGCTGAGTTCGCGCGCCGCCGCAAATCTCGTTCCATTGCCGGTTCGGCCGACCTTCGAGGCCGGCGCCGTTCGTCAGGCGCTGATCGTGGTCCAGGGCGCTTTCCCGGAAGCGGAACTAGACGCCCTCCACGCGCTCAAACCGTATCTGGGGCCACAGAACAAGGCGCCCCAGGCTCGATCGCTTAAAGGCACCGCTCTCTGGAATTTGGCCTACTCCACCGCCTGGCGCCCGTTGCTGGAAGCCGCCATTTCGCGCTCGGATAACATCAAAGGCGATCCAGACAGGGATGGCCGAACGCAAGACGTCGTGGGCTTGCAGTTGCTGGAGTGCCGGGCGTCTGAAGCCCGCGGCCACACCCTCGACTACTCGACCGGCCTGCGGGTCATGATCCTGGTGCTGGATGGGGCCGTGGCCGACTGCAATTTTGCCGTCAACGCCAGCGGGAAAATCCATTCCGCCCAGTTGTATCATCCTCAGGCTCCGATGGAAAATTACGACGACGACCTCGCGGCCTGGATTCTCGAGCGCGGAAACCGTCGCAGCGGGAACCTCGACGAAGCCGTGGTGATTCGCGATATCGTGCGGACGCTGGGAGCCTGAAGCCACCTCGGCAGCCGTGGAACACGAACCGCCCGATCTCCGGGACGGAGCATCGCCTGACAGGAGGGCGCACTTCGGCCCCCTCGGTTTCAGAAATACTCCGCTTGCGTTTCGGGCGGGCGTGATGCAGATTCGCGGCGCTTTCGATCCTTGGGTGAAGCTCCGCACGGTATTGTGCGCCATCACTTTCGGAACTTGCGCTTCTCGCGTAAGAAGGAAAGCGGAACCTGGCTGGTAGGATACCCAAGTGGCCAACGGGGGCAGACTGTAAATCTGCTGACTTACGTCTTCGCTGGTTCGAATCCAGCTCCTACCACCACTTTTTTCATCAAGGCAAGCCGCCTGATTCTAAACCGTTGCCCGCGCAAATCCCGATTGGTCCCAACGGCGAGTCCTTGGCCACAACCTCTCCGAGGTTGGTGTATTTTTTTACGACGATACCCAACGTAGCCGCTCGGCGCGGCAACGTTGGGCTGTGGCTGAGAACCTCTCCGAGGTTCGAGTTCTCGGGAATACCTGGAGCACCGAAGCGAACGCGAGCAAAGGCGATCGCGTCAATCGGGGGCCTGGTTGGGGAAGTGCTGCGCTTTTACAAGGCGCAGCTACAGGTTTGGTTAGCGCCCGCGTCGCTCAGGGCGAGGCCGTGAGCCACAACCTGTCCGAGGTTGGTGCATTTTTTTACGACGATACCCAACGTAGCCGCTCGGCGCGGCAACGTTGGGCTGTGGCTGGGAACCTCTCCGAGGTTCAAGTTCTCTGAAATTGGCCTCAGGGAGCGCGAGCAGGTAAACTGGGACTCGTGCCCTTGGTGCGAATTTTGGTGGATGGATACAGCCTGCTTCATAGCTGGCCCGAACTGGCTCGGGGCAAGGCGCGTTATTCGTCCGCCGCGCGGACGGAACTGATCCATGTGCTGCGCCAGTATGGCGACGCGATCGCGACTCCGATCACCGTGGTTTTTGATGGCGCCGGGCCGGCGGCGCACGCAGCCCATGAGGTTCCTTCAAGCCCCGAAATGGAGATCATCTACTCGAAGTCGGGGCAGACGGCAGATGACATTATCGAATGGGTGACAGCACGCCTGGTGGCCTACGGGGAGGTGCTGGTGATTTCCAATGATTTCGCCGAACGGGACACGGTGGCATCCGTGGGAGGCAACTGTTGTTCGTGCCAGCACTTCATTCGCACGATCGAGTCGACGCTGGCGGACTTTCAACGCGGGCTTGAGCGCTACAACCGCGCCGAGAGGAACCGCTTCAAAACTCGATAAAAAAACCTCCCGGGCCGAAGGCGCCGGGAGGTTACCGAAATCTCGTTGACCAATCTCTATTGCCGCCAGAACGGCCGGTTTGCGAGCAAACCGCCATTGTCATGCAGCCAAGCCACATCATGGTCGCTGCTCGTTGGGGAGCCAATGTTCAACCCGGTCATGGTCACGCGCTGCGCCTTCTGGCCATTCAGGATGCCTTTCCATTTGTGCACTTCAGCATGACCGTCACCAAAGGCGAAGCCGCACGCGCCATTATGGTAGGCAGCGGGAACATCGACGAAAGCCCCCTTGCTCTGCGGGTTAAAGAAACCGGCGTCATTCATACTGTCAGGATGTTCATCCACGAAAACCCAGGTGTTCACGGCGCCTGAAATGAAATCGGATGTTTTCAGAATGATCTGGTATTCACCGGTGGCAAACGGCCCGAGGTTGTTTTGCCAGTCGGCATGGCCCACCCCAATGTTGCTGGACCAACTGCGCACGCGCTTTTTCCACCCCTTGGCGCGCTGAGCGTTGCTCAGGAAGTTGTCGGACGGACATTTGAAGATATCGACCGAGCCCATGTACTTACCGAGGCGGCTGTACTTCTCATCCAAGAGGAAAGTCGTGTTGGTATTGTCTGGCTCCGTTCCCCACGTGAGCCAGCCGGAAACCCACGGTGCAAATTTTTGAAACCCGTTCACGGTCTGATTCGCCCCGGCGCCCGCAGTCGCATCACCGCCATGAAGGGAGTGCACGACTTTATCGTTGTTATCGAGGGCATATGCCTGCCAGGAAAGCATCATTTGCTTGCCATTATTCATGCAACGGATGCCGTTAGCCTTGGATTTCGCTTTGGCGAGAGCCGGCAAAAGCATCCCCGCCAGGATGGCGATGATCGCGATCACCACCAGCAGCTCAATCAAAGTAAAACCTGACTTTCGAAGGCGGTCAGCGGCGCCGATACGGACATTATTCATTCGCAAAGGTCTGTTGAATTGGTGGCAAACGGTACCGCAGCCAAATCAGCGGGTCAACCCCTCCCCGCCCTGTGCGGAGCAATGTGATAGGAAGGGATTGCCTCGCCTTTTTCTGGCAAATCCCTGACAAAATCCGCGAAATCGTTCGCTGCTTACTGCCCCTGCGTGTTGACGAGCTTCACGTCGCCAGCCTCTTTCGGATCAATACTGTTGATGGCGTTAACAGCAGTGGTGGCCAGAGCCATGTCCGGGTCCGCCATCAGCTTCTTGATCTCGGGCAAAGCGCTTTTGGCGGCGGGTCCGATCTGCCCGACGGCCAAAACGGCCAATCGCCGGGTCAAAGGATCGGGGTCCTGGAAGAGCGCGACCAGCTCGGGAAGGGCGGCTTTGGCTCCACTCCCCAGCTGGGAAAGTTCGGTGCAGGCGTTTTGCCGGGCTTGCGGATCCGGTTTTTTCAATTCTTCGCGCAGAGCCGTGACGTTCGCACTCCCGCCACCGCCGCCCTCTTTAGAGCAGGCGGAGAACACCACGGATACAGCAAGAAGGACGGCGGCCAGCGCGCGGTTCGGGTTCATGGGATGCAAATAAACCAAAGCCGGACTGATTTTCAATCTGAATTCGCAATCCGGAGGTTTCTGAAATGCTGCCGCCCGTCCGCCGGCCTGGATTGACACCAGCCGCGACACCACTAGGTTCCCTTTTCATGTTTGAACTGGTTTCAGCCTACGCACCGGCGGGCGATCAACCGGCGGCCATTCAACAGCTGACGCAGGGCTTGCTTGATCGCGCTCCACACCAGGTCCTGCTGGGCGTAACCGGCTCGGGCAAAACATTTTCCGTCGCCAACGTCATCCGCAACGTCAACCGGCCCACGCTGGTCATCTCTCACAACAAGACGCTGGCCGCCCAGCTTTACGCCGAATTCAAAAGCTTCTTCCCCAACAACGCGGTCGAGTATTTCGTCAGTTACTTCGATTATTACCAACCGGAGGCCTACATCCCGCGCACCGACACTTTCATCGAGAAGGATTCCAGCATCAACCAGGAGATCGAGCGGCTGCGCCTTTCGACCATGAGTTCTCTCTTCTCGCGGCGCGACGTGATTGTGGTGGCGAGCGTCTCGTGCATATACGGCATCGGCAGCAAGGAGGACTACGCGGCCATGATCGTGCCAATCCGGGTCGGACAGGAGATCACGCGGGACCAGTTCCTCCACAAACTGGTCGACCTGCAATACGAGCGAAACGACATCGCTTTTAATCGCGGCCATTTCCGGGTGCGGGGTGACACGGTGGAGCTTTGGACCTCGTCGACCGAGGATGCCATCCGGATTGAGTTCTTTGGCGATCAGATCGACAGGTTGACCCGGTTCGAGCCGCTCACGGGAGAAACGAACGCCGTGCTGGAGTCGTCGACGATCTACCCGAGCAAGCAGTTCACGACCCCGGCCGACAAGATGAAGCGGGCCATCCTGAGCATCCGCGAGGAACTGACCGAACGGATCGCCTGGTTCGAAAGCCAGGGGAAACTGCTGGAAGCGCAGCGGATCAAGATGCGCACGGAGTACGACCTGGAAATGATGCTGGAAATGGGGTTCTGCTCCGGCATCGAGAATTACTCCCGGCCGATCAGCGGGCGCCCGCCCGGCTCGCGGCCGTACACGCTGTTCGACTTTTTCCCGGAGGACTTCCTGCTGGTGATCGACGAATCACACGCGACCATCCCGCAGATCGGCGGGATGTATGCCGGGGACCGGGCGCGGAAAACGGTGCTGGTGGAGCATGGCTTCCGCCTGCCCAGCGCGCTGGACAACCGCCCGTTGAACTTCACGGAGTTTCAAGGCTGGCAGCGCCAAACCATCTACGTGAGCGCGACACCAGGCCCGTTGGAAATGCAATGGTGCGGCGGGCGGGTGGTGGAACAGATCGTCCGCCCGACCGGGCTGATCGATCCGAAAGTAACGATGAAGCCATTGAAAGGGCAGATCGACGACTTGATCCACGAGGTGCGCAAGCGGATCGAGACGCGGGAGCGAGTGCTGGTAACCACCCTCACCAAGCGCACCGCGGAAGAATTGACCGATTACCTGCGCGATCTGGGGATCAATGTGCGGTATTTGCACAGCGAGATCGACGCGATCGAGCGGGTCGAGATTCTGCGAGCCCTGCGCAAAGGGGAATTCGACGTGCTGGTCGGGATCAACCTGCTGCGGGAAGGGCTCGACCTTCCGGAAGTATCGCTGGTCGCGATTCTCGATGCGGACAAGGAAGGGTACCTGCGGTCCACCACCAGCCTGATCCAGACGGCGGGCCGGGCCGCGCGGCATTTGAATGGCGAAGTCATCCTCTACGCCGACGTGCTCACCCAGAGCATTAAGAACTTTCTGGCAACGTCCGAATACCGGCGCACCCGGCAGCTGGCCTACAACCGGGAGCACAATATCACTCCGCGGAGCGTTTCGCGCTCGATCGAAGAGAGCCTTTCCAAGGCCAAGGACGATGAGAAAGCCATCTCCGTGATCCGCGATGCGGGCCGGGATTTTGATGTCACTGAAACGATCCGGGAGCTCGAGGGGGAAATGCTGACGGCGGCGAACAATCTGGAATTTGAAAAGGCGGCGCTGATTCGGGATCAAATCCGGGAACTGAAACGGAGCTCCGGCGATGGCAGTCCCGGCCCGCAAGGCGCCTCGCGAGCCAGCTACAGCAAAGGGAAACGGGGAAGATCCTCCGGCCGCCGGAAAATGGTTTCCTCGTGACCGGGCAGTCCGCCCGACCAACACCAACCCGCGGCCGAAGCTGCAAAGCGGGCCGCCCCCGTGTATGCTGGGCGCGCATGAGACAAAAATGGGCGCAAGCCGGGCTCGCCGCCCTCGCCGCAATGATCGTGGCCGGATGCTCGACCGCGGGGGGCGGCCGAGGCGGCTCCGGAGCTGCCGCGCGCATCCGCTCGGTGGAAGGGGCGGCAGAAGTCGCCCGGGGCCAGGCGAAATGGGAGCCGGCTCACCTATGGCAAAAATTGCACGCCGGAGACCGGGCCCGCACTGCGCCGCACGGCACGATCGATTTCACCCTCGGCAGGTACGGCGGAGTGCTGACCCTGATGCCGGATTCCGCGATCACGTTCGAAAAGCTCGGACCGGAATCCAAAGATGACCCGATCGTGGGGATCATTCATCTGGAGGAGGGCCGGATCGTGGGCGATACGCTGAAACTGCCGCCGAACCGCCGCATCCAGATCAAAACGCGGGCGGGCACTCAGGAAATCCCTTAGGCTCACGGCCTGGCCGCCGTTGCAACAGGGTTTGACACCGGGGAAACGCCTTCCTATAAACGCCCCCCTGACACTTAAATAAGAAACGATATATGGCTATTCCGATTGGGACCAAAGCACCGGATTTTACACTGAAGTCGAAAACCGCAGCCGGCCTGGCTGATGTGAAGCTGAGCAACAATTTCGGCAAGACCAACACGGTCCTGCTGTTCTTTCCGCTGGCCTTCACCAGCGTTTGCACAGCGGAGATGTGCGACATCACCGCGGGCCTGAACAGCTACAAAGGCCTGAACGCCGAAGTGATCGGCGTGAGCGTGGACAGCCCGTTCGCGCAGGAAGCCTGGGCGCAGAAGGAGAAAATCGGCATCACCCTGGCGAGCGACCTGAACAAAAAGACCGCCGAAGCCTACGGGGTGCTGCTGCCGGACCTCATTGGCCTCGGAGCGGTCAGCGCCCGCGCCGCCTTTGTGATCGACAAGCATGGCACCGTGCAATACAGCGAGCAGACTCCGACCCCGAAAGATCTGCCGAACTTCAGCGCGATCAAGGATACGCTGGCGCGCCTGAAGTAATCACCGACCCCCTCCCTTTTTCAACCGTAGCGTCTGACCCGCCCATCCGCCGGCGGCGCTACGGTTTTTTCCTGTACTTTTACGGGCTTGGCCGCACCTCCCGGCAGGGCTTCGCCTGACCTTCCGGGTGTTTCCGCAGTTCTGCTATTCGCAACTCTGAGAACTGGGAAACAAATGACGTTCTCCGGTACGCGAAAGGACCCTGAACCGATCCCATCTTGAGCGTTTTCACCCGTTGACAGACAGCTTTGGGGGCTGACGCGCACCCATTTTACCTCAGATTCCTGTCTGGGTCCGCTTTACCCCAATATGAACCACTTGGCATCCCCTCTGCTTATTTATCTATAGCTGACAGTTTCGCTTGCCAAGCAGGCAGGCACAGTGAAAGAGAGACGCCGCTCCTCGGGGAGCGGCGTTTTCTTTGGGAAAGGGGCCAAACACACGTGCGGCCCCGGCACTCACAATCCTCTCTGAGCAACAGACAGCCCTCGCGGATTTCAGTGCGCCGAAACCGGATTCACGCAGGGGCGCTCATGCGCGGTGCGCAGGAGTTCCAGCACCTCGTCATCGGTTGTGGCGGAAAAATCCTGGTAGAACTGCCCAACGCCATAGAAGGGCTCCGGCGTGGCGAGGACGACGATGTGATCCACCTCTCCGCAGAGCTTGGCCACGGCGGTTTTGGCCGCGACCGGCGCAGCGATGATTACACGCGCTGCGCCGGCGCTTTTCACGGCGTTGACCGCGGCCAGCATGGTGGATCCGGTTGCGATGCCGTCGTCCACCAGCAGAACCAACCGGCCTTCGATGGCAGGAGGAGCGGAGGTCTGGCGGTAGACATGCTCCCGCCGATGCAGTTCTCGCTCCTCTTTATCTCCCACGGCATCGATGATGTCGGTTGGAATCCGTAAATCCTCAATCACCTCCTGGTTCAGAACGCGAATGCCGCCGGTGGCAATCGCCCCCATGGCCAATTCCTCATGATTCGGCGCACCGAGCTTGCGCACCGTAAAAACATCAAGGGGGGCGTCCAGGGCGAGCGCGATCTCGAAAGCGACGGGCACGCCGCCACGCGGGAGGCCCAGCACCACTGGGTTTCCATGCAGCCGCAAGGCCCGGACTTTGCGAGCCAGTCCCCGGCCGGCATCACGCCGGTTTGGGAATAGAAAAGTCATGGCTTTCCTCTCCTCCGCTTTTGGGCCTCTTCCGCCAGCCGCGCCCGCGTCGCTTGCAGACGCTGCACCAGCTGCATGCTCACTCGTTTCAAGAGCTCATAACCGAAGACCGGATCTTTCTCGGCTGCGGTGAGCAGGAAGGCAGCATTCAACTCTATCGCATCACAAGGCTCCGTGGCTACAGCAGAAAAATGCCATTCGAATGGCGGAAAAAGCCACGACCATCCGAGCACATCCCCGGCCCCCAGCGTTTGAATCAGCACCGGCGAAGCGCCCGACTGCCGAGCACCCTCTCCGGCGCCCGCCAAGAGTTGCACCTGACCGCGCGAGATCAGGTAACAACGATCGGCATATTCCCCTTCCTGCAGCACCACTTGCCCCTTCTGAAAGGAGACGTTCCGGGCAAACGCGCTGATCCGCTTCAGGAAATCCTCGCTGCATCCATGCAGAAAGGGATGTCGCAGACATGAACCTGACGTGAGCGGAGCTGTCACAGGCTTGGAGGTTCGTTGCCATCAGCATCTCCGGAGTTGCGATGAGCATCTAACCGGCTTTTGTTTAAAACCGGCCCCTCGTTGGTCTCACTCCAAGGCCCGCGCCGCGAGTCAGTTCTTTCTGCCGGTGCCACGGCACTATGAAGCGCATCCGCCAATCGCCGCCTCAGAGAATCGATTACTTCCCGGCGCCCGCCGGCACTAGCCATTTTCAGCAAGACAAGAGCAAAAAAGGGCAAGCAGGGAGATCCCGACCGATGCACGCTCATCGGCAGTTAAATAAATGCCCGATGTCACTGCCAAGAGCGCCTCTCAGGATGGCGCGATGTCTTCCGCTGTTGCCGCTCTCGAACCGGGGCCGGACAATCCGGGGCGCATCCACTCGGCCGAGGGCAAAACAAAGTGCTTTCACTGCGGCAGCCCGTGCCGTGATCAAGCCCACCATCACGAAGAGAAGCTTTTTTGCTGCCATGGATGCCTGACAGTCTTTGAACTTCTGAGCGAGAATGGCCTGGGCGACTACTACCAGCTCAATTCCGCCGCGGGCATTCGAGTGCGGGATGGAGGGCAAACCGCGCGCTTTGACTATTTGGACGAACCGGCGGTGCGCGAGCGCCTGGTCGATTTCCAAAACTACAAGATCACCCGCCTGACCTTCCGCATCCCGGCGATCCACTGCATCGCGTGCGTCTGGCTTTTGGAGAATCTCTTTCGACTGCGGCCGGGCATCGGCGAGGCGCGCGTGAATTTTCCCCGCAAGGAACTCGCGATTACGTTTCGCAACGCCGAGGTAAAATTGAGCGAAGTGGCCAGCCTGCTCGCCTCGCTGGGGTATGAGCCGGATCTCAAGTTTTCCGACCTCGAAGCTCCGCGCCGCAACCCGGCTTTTCGCCGGCTCTGGCTGCAGCTCGGAGTGGCCGGATTTGCTTTCGGCAACAACATGCTGTTCAGCATCGCGCTCTACCTAGGGGTGGATGCGTTCAGCGGGCCCGGCTTTTCCCGGCTGGTGGGCTACTTGAGCCTGATTCTGGCCACGCCGGTTTTGCTTTACAGCGCGCGGGACTACTTCCAACTCGCCTGGAACGGCCTCAAGCATCGGTTGCTGACGATTGAGGTGCCGATCGCCGCCGGGATTCTCGTCATTTACGGCCAGAGCGCCTACGAAGTCCTCACCGCCCGGGGCGAAGGCTATTTTGATTCTTTTGCCGGACTGCTCTTTTTCCTCCTTTGCGGCCGGCTCTTTCAGCAGAAGACTTATGAACGCCTCTCGTTCGATCGGGATTTCAAGTCGTTCTTCCCGCTCTCGGTTACGCGCAAGTCGGGCACGCGCGAAGAAAGCGTCTCTCTCTCCCAACTGCAGACGGGCGATCGGCTGCTGATCCGCAACGGCGAGCTGATCCCGGCTGACGCTCGCCTGCAAACAGGCGCAGCCTTGATCGACTACAGTTTCGTGACGGGCGAATCGGAACCGGTGGAAAAGGGCGCGGGGGATCTTCTCTATGCCGGAGGGCGTCAGATGGGGGGCGCAATCGAGATCGAAACGGTGAAAGCGGTCTCCCAAAGCTATCTCACCTCACTTTGGAATCAGGAGGCTTTCAAGAAAGAGACGATCGAAAGCCTCGACACCCTGATCAATCGCTACAGCCAGCGGTTCACCAAACTGATTCTGCTGATTGCCGTCAGCGCCGCCGTTTTTTGGTGCGTCCGCGATCCGGCGCGCGCACCGAAAGCGTTTACCTCCATCCTGATCGTCGCCTGCCCGTGCGCGCTGGCCCTGGCCGCGCCGTTCACGCTCGGCACGGCCATCCGGGTGCTCGGCCGCCGCCAGATCTTCGTCAAAAGCCCGCAGGTGATCGAGCAACTGGCCCGGGTCGATTCGGTGGTCTTTGACAAAACCGGGACGCTCACCGCGGCTGGGGCGGGCTCGATCCAATTTCACGGCGTGCCTCTGGACGCCCCGGAAGAGACGCTCGCCTACTCGATGACCCGGCACTCCACCCATCCCTACGCAGTCCGCATCGGACAGGCCATCGCCCGCGAGCACTTTCCGGAGCCGGTGCGTTCCTTTCTGGAAACGGCCGGTTGCGGCATGGAGGGAAATGTCGGCGGACGCGAAGTCTGGATGGGGTCCGGAAGCTGGCTGGCTTCGCGCGGCGTGCAAATTCCAGCGATCCCCGGGGCCAACGGCAGCGTGGTGCACCTGGCGATCGATGGACGTTATCGCGGCACGTACCTGCTGGAGAGCGCGGTCCGGCCCCAGGCCGATCACTTGGTGCGCGCGTTGGCCGACGATTACCAAA
The DNA here is from genome assembly GCA_964566945.1 of uncultured Verrucomicrobiota bacterium. Taxonomy (GTDB): domain Bacteria; phylum Verrucomicrobiota; class Verrucomicrobiia; order Limisphaerales; family SXQI01; genus DASVNK01. The sequence continues at coordinate 23,151 of CAZMKE010000001.1, forward strand.
TCGCGCTGCTCAGCGGCGACAACGAAAAGGAACGGGCGCGCTTTGCCTCGATTTTCGGGGAGGAGGCGCGGCTCAATTTCAACCAGAGCCCGCTGCACAAACTCAGTTTCATCCGCGAGCTGCAGGAAAACGGGAAAACCGTGATGATGGTGGGCGACGGCTTGAATGACGCCGGCGCGCTCAAGCAAAGCCACGTGGGGGTGGCGGTGGTGGAAAACATCGGCGCTTTCTCGCCCGCGAGCGACATCATCATGTCGGCCGATCGGGTGCCCCAACTCCACGCCGTGCTCGCCTTCAGCCGATCCGCGGTGCGCATCGTCCGCCTGAGCTTCCTTCTGTCCACGCTCTATAACATCGTGGGGATTAGCATCGCCGCGCGCGGGCTGCTCGCGCCGATCGTCTGCGCGATCCTGATGCCGCTGAGCTCGATCTCCGTCGTGGCGTTTGCCTGCGGCGCGACCGCGTGGCAGGCCCGCCGCCACGGGCTCGGGAGCAAAAAGCCAGCGGCGGCTCAGTAAACCGCCCGTCCGCCCGTCAGATCGAAGGTAAAGCCGGTGGTAAAACTCGTCTCGCGAGAGACGATGAACGCCGCCATCGCCGCCACCTCATCGAGCGAACCGCACCGTTTCATCGGAATCTTGTCGGTCATGTATTTCACCTGCGCCTCGGGCAGCGCTTCCACCATGGGCGTTTGAATGACCGCCGGGGCCAGGGCGTTTACGGTAATGCCGGTTTCCGCGTATTCCTTGCCCTGGACCTTGGTCATCCCGATGACCGCGGCTTTCGAGGTCGAATAGGCCAGCATCCCAGCGTTGCCCTCCTTGCCCGCGATCGAGGCGATATGCAGCACGCGGCCGTATTTTTGCCGGAGCATGGCCGGCAGAATATGCTTCGCGGTCAGGAACGAACCGGTCACATTCGTTCGCATGACAAAGTCGAAATCGCTCAGCTCCACCTCGTGCGATTTGATGTTCGTCTTGCCGGTGACCCCGGCGCAGTTCACCAGAATGTCGATCCGGCCCCGCTCCGCCAGCACGCGCTCGACCGCCGCCCCCACCCGGGCCTCGCTCGTCACATCCACCTCCAGACAACAGCCGCGCGTGCCCAACCGCGCCGCCACCGCGGGAAAAGCCTGCGGATTAAAATCGAACACGACCACGAACGCGCCTTCATCATGGAGCCGTTGCGCGATCGCCATTCCCAGGCCGGAGCTTCCGCCCGTCACCACCGCGATCTGGTATTCAAATCGATTCCGGTTCATGCCGCCGATGATGGAATTTGCCGGAGACTCCCGTCCAGCGATTTCAGCGCCCCCGCGGCTCGGGCGTGAACTGTCGTGGGCTCGCTTCTACAATTTTGCGTTTGGAGAACGGCAAAGGCTGCGGTAGTTTCCGCCATCCGATCGATGCGTCCGTAGCTCAATTGGATAGAGCTTCTGACTTCGGATCAGAAGGTTGTAGGTTCAAGTCCTACCGGACGCACCACCCGAAAAAGATATTTTGCGGCACTTCTCCTCATGATCCTCGCCAACGTCATCTTCGGCCGCAGTCGCGGAAGGGCCAAGGGAACATTGGAGGACGTGGCAGAGAGTTACATCTCCGCTCTCCTGCACTCTGGCCAACTTTGCGGCGAGTATTTTGTCACTTGGACAAAAGGGCTGCTGAACGCCCACGTCCTCCTTTCAGGACCAAATGCTTTTGCCGTTCGCTACCACTCAGTCTACGGCAAGAGGGAGTTGGAAAACGTGGTTGAAGCGTTTGGGAGGAAACCCGCTTGGAGGATGCTTGATGACGAGGCTGGGCGAAGGTCGACTCCTTGGAAGAGATCGCCGTTTTTCTACCTGTTCACCCATGCTTTCGACTGGGCATCACCAGTTTGCCGAGGCGACGGGAAGGGCCCGGTTCCTGTCTTTACCCTGCCGATAACTTTTGAGCTGAAGGACCAGTTGTATTCGTGGCAGAGGAGCTACTACTACCACGACCACATTTGGCTTCGGAGTGGGGCTTTGGAGATCGCTGCTTATCGCCAACTGGCAGACCCGACGAGCGAACTCTCCCAAGAGGGGCGAGATTTGTGTCGGGACTTGGAAACTGCCACGGGAATACCGACCTTCTATTACGTGATGCGATACTGGGGGCGAGCAAATGGAGAAGACTTAAGACGATGCCCGACGTGTGGTGGGCTGTGGAGGATCGCAGACGAGGAGAAGAGACGGCATTTTTGGGAGTTCGATTTCCGGTGTGACAAATGCAGACTCGTCTCACACAACGGCGTGTCAGATGACGGCGGGCGATACGCCTCAATCGGAGAGTTCCGTCTCAAAAGCAGGCGGCGGAATTAGAGCCGAATGAAGCCTTAAGAGGTTGCTGAAAAGACTTTGAGAAACAGCCAATGAACTGACAAGGCGAGACGAAGTTTTACCGAACTTGGAAAATCTCGCCTCGCAAGATTGCCAGCCCGTGGACGCCTTTCTTTCTCGGATGCCCCGAAGAAACTTGCGCACGCCCTGGAGGCTTTCAAGGTGCGTGACGGCCCCTTGCCTTATTCCTTCAACCGCCGGCGAATGGTTTTCTTGTCCAGCTTGCCCACGCTGGTGCGCGGCAGGGCGTCCACCAGCTGAATGTGGGTCAGGATCGCGCGCTTGTGGATCAGCCCGTCCTCGCTCAACTGGCGCAGGAAGTGGACGAGGTCCTTGGCCGTGACCGTGCCGCTTTTATCCGGGCGGAGGACGACCTCGGCGTAGGGGCGCTCGCCCCAGTGCGGATCTGGCTGAGCCACCACGGCGGTTTCCCGCACCGCCTCGTGACGGCTGAGCGCGTTCTCCAGTTCCAGGGAGGAAATCCATTCACCGCCGATCTTGATCACGTCCTTCAGGCGGTCGGTGATCCGCACATAGCCCTCGGCATCGACATAAGCGACATCTCCGGTATGGAGCCAGCCTCCGCGCCACAGATCGCGGGATCGCTCCTCGTTCCGGTAATAGCCGGCGGTGAGCCAAGGCGCCTGCAGCACCAGTTCGCCGGTGTGCTCCGGGCCCGGAGGCAGCGGGTTCCCGTCGGGATCGACCACCCGGGTTCGGACCAGCGGCAAGGCCTGGCCGGCGCGGACGAGCACGTTCCGGCGGGCGGCCGGGTCGAGATGCTCCATGCCCGGCTGAAGGTAGGAGGCCGTCACGACCGGGCAGGTTTCGGACATGCCGTAGGCGGCCATGATCTGAATGCCGCGGTCCATAGCCTCCTGGGCGAGACCCTCCGGCAATGCTGAACCACCCACCAGGATCTTCAGGCGCGAGAGATCTACGCCGCGACTCGCCGGATGATGGAGGAGGGTCTGAACGATGGTGGGGACCCCGTGCGTGAGCGTGACCCCATGCTCCTGAATCAACCGGAGAAAACGCTCGGGCTCGTAGCGGCCGGCGTAAATCTGCTTTTGCCCCAGCAAAGTGGCGATGTACGGGATCCCCCAGCCGTGCACGTGGAACAAAGGGGTCAGCGGCATGTAAACGTCGTCGGATGAAATCTGGAAAGGCTTGGGCGTGGCGCTGACCGTCAGCCCCACGGACAGCGTGTGCAGCACGAGCTGGCGATGGGTAAAGAAGACGCCTTTGGGATCTCCCGTGGTGCCGGTGGTGTAGAAGAGAGTGGCCACGGTGTTCTCGTCGAAATCCGGGAAGGAGAAGCTCCCGGGGCAGCCGGCGAGCAGCGTCTCGTATTCACCTTCATGAGCAAAGTCCGGGACGGCGCAGGCTGCGCGGTCGGACAGCAGCACGATTTTCTTCAGATGAGGGAGGCGGGGCAGCAAAGGCCCGGCCAGCGGAATGAAGTCTTCGTGCAGAAACAGCAGCTTATCCCCCGCATGGTCGATGGTGTATTGGGTTTGCTCCGTCGAGAGGCGCACATTGACCGTGTGCAAGATCGCGCCGACCATCGGCACGGCAAAGAACAGCTCCAGGTAGCGGTGGCTATCCAGGTCCATCACTCCGACGCGGTCCCCGGGACCAACGCCGAGCCGGCCGAGCAGATGGGCGGCCCGCTGCACGCGCTCGAAGAAAGCGCGGTAGGTCAGCTGCTTGAGTTCGCGGTAATGAATGGTTCGCTCCGGCGCCCAAACGAGCGAGCGCTCAAGCAGGTGCTTGATCAGCAACCCGCAGGGCGGACTGGCTTGAATGAAATCGTTCATGAGATGGAACACCGGCAATGGCGGCCTGATTCTGGCGATCTGCGAATCAGGCGCCGACGCGGGCACAAGACGGGCGGGCCGGCGCGCGGTCCACTGCGGTGATTGGGGCGGAGGTTGGCAGGAAGCCCTGTTGAATGCAATCCCGGGCCGGAAAGGATTTTGTCCGTCTCCCTCATGTTGACCCGGCCCGCCACTTCAGTTCGCACGACTTGTCGCTCTTTACGATCTTGACAATCCTGCGATGAGTGGCCAGCTTGCTCTCATGGCCGAAACATTGGAGCAATCCTCGGAAGCTCAGAAGTGGACCGAGTTCCTTTCCAAGGAGCTGAAAGAGCGGAAGGGGGGCAAACTCTCGCTCCTGGAATTGGCGCGATGCGTGCCTCTCGCTTTTGAGAGGAATCTGGCCAACGCCACCCGCGAGGAGAAGCTTGCCCAGGCGATCGCCCGCGGAGTCCCCGTCCGCCAGCAAATGGCTCTGGACGAGGGCGGCAGCATTTCCGCCGAGGAAGCCGCCCGCCTTCTGGGCGTCACCAAGCAGGCTGTCCTCGGCCAGTATCACGCCGGGAAGCTGCTCGGCTTCAGGACCGAGAAGCAAAGATCGATCCGCTTCCCGGTTTGGCAGTTCGCTGACGGCCAGCGACTGCCTGGGCTGGGAGAAATCCTGCTGCGCCTGAGGGCGAGCGAAGTCCTGGATGATTGGGGCAAGATCGGTTTTTTCCTGCAACAACATCGTTTGTCCCGGGGCAGGCGCCCGCTCGATTATCTGCGCGAGGGAAAAATTGAGGAAGCTTTGAGAATCGCCGATGCCTTCGTCGAATAGCCCTTCCATCCGGCCGTTGAGGCGTCCACCTGAGGATCTCGACCGCTTTAGCATCCCTCGTGGACAGGCGCCCGGTCGCGACTGGTTCCGGGTTCATCAGAGCCGGCACGATGCCGTCTTTTTCTCCGTCAACGCCAACCACCGGTTTTCACACCCGGACTCTCCCTGCAAACTCCTTTACCTCGGCTCAGACCTAAACACCTGCTTGTTCGAAAGGTTTGGTGACGAGGTCTACGACCGCGCGAAATCCATGCCGGAAAGCCTGTGGAAATGTCACTGCGCGACCATGGTCCGATGCCCGCCGTTGCAGATTTGCGACCTGACAAACCCGAAAACGCTGGCGGCCCTGAGGGTGGACTACACGGCGCTGATGAGTGAGAAACTGAGCATTCCGCAAGAGTGGGGTTTGGCAATTCAAAGACATCCGAGTCACTTCCAAGGAATCAAATACAAGAGCCGTTTCAACGGCCGAAACTGCCTGGTCATTTTCGACCGTGATGACATAGCCAAGCGAATCCATGCCGATCGGGCACTGGGGCCCTTGGAAGATTGCGATCCCGCAGTTGATTGGATAGCGGAACACAAGATCTGCCTCTACTAGACCCTACTAGACCGTGAAGGGAAGACTCATTCCGACGGCAGCTCCCGGCGCAGGCGGTGTTGAAGGGGCACTGAGGGCAGGCGGCGCCGTCCGCCGTGCTCGCCGCTAATCGCCGACAGGCCAATTCAATGCCATACAGGCGTCATTTCTGGTCCAAGCAGTTTCTAACCGCTTCAACCAGGACGGAGATCTCATAAGGCTTGGGCAGATAAAGGAAGCCCGTTTTGGCAATCGGGCTCTGCGGCGCAATCTCCGAATTGTACCCGCTGGAGATGATGACTTTCAACTCCGGCTTCATCGCCTGCAAACGCTCGGTCAACTCAAGGCCGGTCAAGCCTTCCGGCATGATCATGTCGGTGAAAAGCAGGTCGATCTGCGCCGCATGCTGGGGCCACAGAGCGAGAGCCTCCTGACCGTTGCTGGCCTCATAAACCGAATAGCCGCAGGCCCGCAGAGTTTGGGCGAGCGCTGCCCGCACTTTGAGCTGGTCTTCAACCACGAGGATTGCCTCCTTGCCACCCACAATCTGTGACTTCTGCCGAGATGCCGACCCTGACGCCTTCGCCTGCGAGCCGGGCAGAGCCGGGAGGTAAATGCGAAACGTGGAGCCAACCGCGGGTTCACTTTCGACCTCAACCCATCCTTTGTGTTGAGCCACAATGCCGTGCACGGTAGCCAAGCCGAGCCCCGTCCCCTTCCCCATTTCTTTGGTGGTAAAAAACGGCTCAAAAATTCGCTCCAGCGTTTGGGAATCCATGCCGCAACCCGTGTCAGACACGGTCAGGCAAACGAAGCGGCCCACCCGGCGGATTGAACCCGGAGGCGCTTGAGCTTCGGAAAAATCAGCGACCGCGGTGGAGATGCTGACTTTTCCGCCTCGCGGCATGGCATCACGCGCGTTGACGACGAGATTAGTCACCACCTGTTCCATCATTCCGCCATCGGCCTCCACCAAGGGCAACGGAGTCCTCTCGCCCAGTTCCAGCTTGACATGCTCGCCAATCAACCGGCAGAGCATTTTCAAGAGATTATCGACGATTTCCCCCAGATCGAGCGGCCTTACGTCGAGGACAGCCCGGCGGCTGAACATCAGCAGCTGCCGCGTCAAACTGGCGGCGCGCTGAGCCTCATTCCCAATCTCCGTCAGGCCCGCGCGCGTCTCTTCATCCAAGGCGGGATTCATTTGCAGCAATCCGTTTTGCATCAGGATCGCCGCAAGAATGTTGTTAAAATCGTGGGCCACGCCGCCGGCCAACTGCCCGATGGCCTCCAGTTTCTGCGCCTGGCGCAGCTGTTCTTCCAACCGTTTGCGGTCACTGATGTCCTCAACGGCAGCCATGATGCGCACCGGCCGCCCATCGGAATCCTGAATAGCAGTGAGGTTCACATTCACCCAGGCAACCGTCCCGTCCTTCCGGAAATAGCGCTCTTCGAGGCGGCGATCGGGTGATTCACCGCTCACCACGGCCTCAAACCCCTCCTGCTCCTTCCCCCGATCCTCAGGATGGGTGATGGCGGACAGGCTCATTCGCTGCATCTCCTGAGCTGAGTATCCGGTGATGTCGCACAGCTTCTGATTTACCCTCAGCCAGATCCCTGAGCTTGCGTCCGCCTGGCCAATGCCGATGGATGCAACCTCAAACATCGCCCGGAACTCCGCCTCGCTTTGGCGCAGCGCCAAGTCCGCCCGTTTGCGGTCGGTGATGTCAAGCACCGTGCCAATCATGCGAGATCCATTAGCCTGGCCATCCCGCACATGTTTCCCGTGGCTGCTGACCCAACGCAAACTGCCATCAGGCCAGAGCACCCGATGCTCGTAATGGAACGGCTCGTTTAGAGCCAGCGCCCGCTCGATCCCTTGCTGATAACCCGGCAAATCGTCGGGATGCACATGCCCGGTAAAGCCCTCATAGGTCCCTGGAAACACTCCGGGCCCGCCCCCCCAAATTGCCTGGCATGCTCCCGGGCAGTCCAATTTACCAGTGGCTAGGTCCCAATCCCAAAGACCGAGCTTGGTGGCCTCAATGGCGAGCCTTTGCCACTCCTGGCTCGCCTGCAGGCTGGCGTTTGTCCGGGCCAGGCTCATGGTGCGGATCCGGACCTGCCGGCGCAAGAGCAACGCCCACACCAAAACAAGTGCGCCCGCGGAAAAGACCCCGGCCACGATCAACAAGAGAAGCTGGATAGGATTGGCGGGCGGGCCTTCCAGAACCGTCAGGTCGGCTGGACTGGCCAGGTGGATCATTGAGACGTCTGAATTCCACTCGGCGCGATTGCGGCTATCCAGGACGCCCTGGATGCGCACCAAACTCCCCACCGCTACCACTAATCGCCCGGGATCTATATTGGGAAGGTCCGCCACGACGACCGCCGTTCCAGACTTGGCGGTCAGCTCCAACCGCCCTGACAGGGCGGAGCGCCCCTTGGCCAAAACCCGGCCCTCGAACGAAACGCGCCGCCAGTTATAGCGGGGATCCGCCACATCTTCGGGCGCCAACGCCACCCCCTGCGGTAATTCTGCGCGGCCCAACGCTCTCAATTCGTCCGCGCGAAACAGAACCGAAAGGCGCTCAACGAAAGGTCCGCCCATCACTTCGATCTGATCCCCAGGGTTGATCCCCGCCTTGCCCAACTGGCTGGACCGGAGACCCGCCGATTCTTCCTGTCCGAGCGACACCAAAACCGCGCCGGATTCATCTTGCAGAAAGAATCTTTCGGAGGACGGCACAGCGGTCACGATGCCTCGAATCCGCGTCGAATTCGGTGACCCCTCGTGCAAGTTGAAGCGCAAAAGGCCGCCGATCAAGCTGAACGGGATATTGTCCGGATCCTCAGGCCCCGGCCGGAGGATCTCAATTGGGTCCAGCGAGGAAACAAGGATTCGCGCGACGGTTGCCTGCCGCTGGCCATTGTGCCCCGGAGCGGCAACCCCTGTCAGCCGCACGGTTGCTCTGCGCAGACGAGCGGGCAATTCCCCGAGCGATCGATTCGCGAGCAGGGCAATGGCCGAGCCGTCAGGCATCATTAGATTCAGCCTCAAATCCGGGCCTGTCGGCGCAATCCCCAGCACCTCCGCCTCGATCACAACGCGCTCTGCGTCAAAGCGCCCGTCCGCCAGACTCGCCCGAGTGGCCGGCACAGGAGCAGGAAGGGCGGCTCGTCCAACCACCTGAACTTTCCGCGGCAACACAATCGGCGCAAAACTCCCTGGATCGGTCACGCCCTCCAGATCCGCCAGATCGCCGACCTTGAGCGGATTGAGCAGGTCGTCACCGGCGATGTAAACCGCTCCTGTTCCATCCTGCAGAAAAACGTCCTTCCCGCGGGGATTGACCGCAGTTACGACTCCATGAAGACGCACGGGAATCTTGGTCCGGGCGGCCTCCGCCGATATGAGTTTCACCGCTGCCACGTTCGTCAGCGGCGAGGCCGCTTGCGCCTCCACCGCCAGCCAGTAAGAAAAAGCCGCCAGCACCAGGGCGCCAACTCCACTCCGACAAAGCCCGGTGGCAAGGCGCATCCGCCACGCCACCCAGCCGCCCTTTCCCACGTCAACGCATTCGCTAATCGCCGGATCGAGCCGCCCTCCCGCCTGCTCGGGCAATGCCACGTTGCCTCCCTTAGCCGGCGAGAAGTGAAAACGCATAAGTTAGTATTACTGCCCGATGATCTGCTTCTAAACGCTAATACGATGAATTTTCCACTGCAATCCTAAAGCGCTGCCCGATCTCGCGGGCGAATAAGCCACCGCACCGGTAGGTTCCCGATGTGAGGACCCAATACGAGAGATTGCCCGGTTCAAGTTCAAGGCGCGCCGGGAGAGCAACAGGGATGCGCGCACCTGCGGCCGAACCGGTTTTTGCTGCCCGAGAGTTGGTTTGAGACTCAGAGAACTGGCCTGGCCCGACCCGAACGTGACGAATCTTAAAGGCGCAGGCAGCCCACGGAGGAAAGTGGACTGCCTGCGCTCGAGACGGCGGGGGTCCGTCGAATGGTTGGTTTATTTCACCGTCAACCGGCCACTTGAGGTCGTGCTGCCGCCCGGGGTAGCGACGGTGATGAATCCGCTGGTCGCGCCCGAAGGAATCGTCAACCGGATCTGCGAGGCGGAGACGACGGTGCAGGGCGCCGAAAGGGTTCCAATCCGCGCCGTCGTGACCGCGCCCAAGTTGCTGCCAGTCACGGTGATGACGGAACCAATGGAACCGCTGGACGGAGTAAACCCACTGATCCGAGGCGCTGCGCTTCGGGCTCCCACCTGGTAGTTTGCCGAACTGACCACCCGTCCGCCCGGCGTCGTAACGCTGATCGGCCCGGTCGACGCACCGGAAGGCACGCCCGCCACGATTGCGCTCGACGAAATCACCGTGAAGGCGGCGGGGACTCCATTAAACGCGACCTGAGTGGCGCCGTTGAAGTTTGAACCGGTCACCGTCACCGCGGTTCCCACGCCGCCGGATGACGGAGTGAACGAGGAAATCGCGGGACGCGGAAGCGTAACCGTGAAGCTCGGGCCGGAGGCGGTCCCGCCTGGGGTGGTCACGGATACCGGACCGGCAGCCGCCCCCGCGGGAACGGTGGCGGTGATCTGCGCATCCGAGAGGAGAGTAAAGGACGCTGTGACACCGGCAAAGGCCACGCGGGTCGCACCGTTGAAGCCTGACCCGCTGAACGTCACCAGAGTGCCAACAGGGCCGGAAGCCGGGGTGAGGCCCGAGATGCGCGGAGGAGGAATCACCGTGAAACTCGCCGCGCTCGCGGTTGTCCCGCCCGGTGTCGTGACCGAAATCGGTCCCGAGGTGGAGCCCGCCGGCACCGTGGCGTTGATTTGCGCTGCCGAGATGATGGTGAAGGCCGCAGGCGTTCCGTGGAAGCTTACCGAACTGGCGCCGGTGAAGTAGCTGCCGGTGAGCGTCACCGCCGTCCCGGCCGGACCGCTCGCCGGCGCAAATCCCGAGATAACGGGCGGAGGAACCCGCACCGTAATCGTGGCCACCCGGCTGGTGACAGATCCGAGGGAATTCAGTGCCACCGCGTAGTAACCCCCAGCGTCCGCTGGCTGAATCGATGGAAACACAAGGGACGAGGCCACGGCGCCCGAAATCGGACCGAGGCTATTGTACCACTGGTAAACAGGGGCCGGATACCCGGTCGCGCTCGCGGCCAGCGTGACGGTGGATCCCTGGACCACGGTGACATTGCCCGGCTGCAAGACAATGACCGGCGCGGCGAGCACCGTAAGGGTGGCGGCATCACTCCGGAGCGAGCCGGCGGCGTTGCTTACGAGCACGGTGTAATCGCCGGCGTTGCTCAAGCCGACGGGCGAGAAGCGCAAAGTGCTGCCGGTCGCACCGGATAGGGCCGATCCATTCTTCGCCCACTGATAACTCAGCGGCGCGGTTCCCGCGGCGCTGACCGACAGACTGACGGAGGCGCCCGCCGTCACGGTCTGCGACAGCGGTTGGGCGGTGATGCTCACCGGCACAATTACGGACAGGACCGCAGGCGCGCTGGCCACCGCCGTCGCGCTGCTCAGAACCAGCGCCTGATAGGTCCCGGAATCGCCTTGCGCGGCGGCCGTGAAGGTTAAGGTCGGTGCGACGGCGTTCGGAATGGGCCATCCCTCCTTGTACCACTGGTAGCTTAATCCCGTGCCTGCCGCCGTCACCGAAAGTGTTACTGACTTCCCAACCGCCACCGTGGCCGATAAAGGCTCCCCGGTGATTACCGGCAGAGACGGCGGGCCCGCTAACGGACGGACCTGAACCGTGCCGGTGGCGAGGGAGGAGTTCAACGCGCCATCATAAGCCGCGAACGTGAACGTGTCGGTCCCGACGAATCCATCGAACGGGAAGTAAGTGGCCACATTATTGCTGAGCCCGACCGAGCCGTTCGCCGGCTGGGAGATGATTCGGAGAACCGCATTGCCATTGCCAATGGCCAAAATCATATCCACAGGGATTCCCTCGAGAGTTTGCGCGGAAACATCAGCGATAGCGGGCGGCGGATTTTGATTCATGCTATCCCCGTCAATGCCCTGATGGCATGAGTAGCAGCCCACGGTGGCCCCGCGGAAAAACGAGCGTGTTCCGCGACCGTCGCCCAGTTGGAACGTGCGGTCTCCCTGCGCTCTCGAGAGCACCGTGCCGCGATAGTCCGCACCGTGGCAGGCCTGGCACGCCGGCAGGCCAACTTGCTGAATCAGATCGTGATGGTTGCCCACCCAAGCCTGACCGACCGGATGCATGCCATGCGGACCGCCGTTGACCGTGGAGGGCATGGCGGCATGACACGCGGTGCACTCCACCATCATCCCCGCATGCCCCTGGAGCTGGGCATTGCGAATATTGTCATTGCGATGGGATGAGGGGAATTCCGCGTGAGTGGAACCGTGGCAGGCGGAACATTGCAAGCCGCCATGCCCGGAAGAGAAGCGATAGAGCGAAAGGCCGGCGGCTGGGGTATTGGGCGAGGTCGCAAAGGTCTGATCCACCGGAACGCGCTCCTGCCCGTTGCCATCGAACACCGACGCATAGCGGATCTGGCCATTGTTATGCGTCGCCGTGCCGCTGTGGCAGCTCTGGCATTTGGGCTCCATCAACCAGCCGATGCGGTTGGGAGAACCGACAGCGGCCATGTTCCCGTGGCAACTCTGGCACTGCATCGCCATCGTTCCATCCGGGGCCACCGCGCTGCCCATCGCGCCGCGCAGGCAGCGAGTGGTTGAGCCGGGGTGACAGCGGTAGCAACTGGACCGATTGTCGGCAGCGCCCAAGCTGGTGAGGGTGACAGGGTCGGTCACTCCAGCATGGAGCGAATGCATCGAAGTGGTGAGCGCCGGAATGGCGCCGTAACTTTTCGTGCCCAAGGCCTCCGAGGAGTGGCATTTCGCGCAGAGGATCGGCTGCCCCTGCACCGCCGTGGCGTGCAACCCCTCCGGCTTGTAGCTCATGGCCGCGAGCGCGCTCGCATAGTTCGCGCTGTTGCGGGCAAATTCCTTCGCGTCGTGCAGTTGCAGGATATTTTCGCGGTAATGCGCTGCGTCTCCATGACAGGCGGTGCAGTCCATTTCATCCGACACCGGCAGGACGATATCGCTCTGGGCAATGATCGCGCCGCTGCCATTCCGGGCCACCAGATGAAACAACGGGTAAGGATTCTTGTTGCCCTGATCATCGTAAGGGGTGATCGGAATGCCCTCGGCGCGCCACCAGTTGACCGGCGTGAAGACGCCGGCGACCGGCTGATTCGTCTTCTCAAAAAGCAGGCCCTGAGGCTGGTTGGCCAGCCCCGGCATGGCCCAGCCCGCCAGGCCCATCTCCGGCGCGAGCGGGCCATACAGCAGACCGGTGAAATCGTAGAAATTCCCTTTGCCGAACGACCACGAATTGAACGATCCATCCGGATCGGCCACCGCTTCGTAGGTGATGCTGTATCCGGTCCCGTTGGTCAGCAATTTGCCGTTCACAATTAATTGCGCCTCGATGGTGTTATACGGCGGCAGAATGCTGAAGAGAGAGTAATCACTGTCCATGCAATGCATGCCCAGATTGTTCCACCCGAGCACAGTCGCGGACGCCGCCGCCAGGCGCACCGGCAGCAGGGCGAGGAGTAGACTGGCGAAAATCAGCCACAGCCCAGGCAGCGCCGGCGGGGCCTTTCGGACGATGGAGGCTTTAGTTGGATTGGAGCGGGCCGCTCCAAACTTCGCATCTTTTGGCAGGCGCCCCTGCAAGAAAAATGCCTGTTTTTTGAGCGTGAATCTTTTCACTCTCAGCCCAAGCAAATTCCAAACCAGCTGCAAAACCCCTGCAAATCCTGTGAATTCTCAAAGACGCCTGCCCGCAGGGAGATCAATACAGACCGAAAGCCACCCATGACGGACCGGCTGGTCCGATTCGAAACCAACCGCGAAAGCACGCGCGGGCCAAAGCCCTTTCCTAGTTTTTCGGATCGAGCACGACCACAACGCTGCCCGTCGTCTGCCATTTGCCGGTTCCGGCGCGGAAGGTGGCGGTGACCGTATAGCCAGGAGAGCGCAAGGTGAAGATGCTATCGTCCCGCGCCGTGCCGGCCATGCGTTCGACAATCGAATAATTGCCGAGGTCATTCTGGCCGGAGACGATGTAGCTCTGCCGCTCGTCGAACATGCGCGGGAAGCCGCATTTCCGCGCGTAAAAGCTCCAGACTTCAGACTCGAGCTTTTGGGTCCCGTAAGAAACGGCATAGGCGGTCGGAGGGGAGTTGGTGGAATTGAAGCCGCTGACGGAGTGATAATCGCCACCTTTGAGCGGCAGCCAACCCTCCGCGATTTGCGTCAGCCTGGCCCGCTGCTGCTCCGCCAGCTGCGGCGCCGGCGTCATCGGCGCCACGGTTTTCGGGTGGTGACTGCTGCAGCCAGCCAAAAAGGTTCCAAAAACCATCGCCATCAACGACAAACCCAGAGCACCCGGTTTCATAAACTCAGTAAACCCATTCGAGCACAGGCCATCAAGCTCTGTTGAAACGCGCCAGCACGACCTCGAGGACTCGGCGGAGGCGGTTTCGTCTCTTGAATAAGGACGAGAGATGGATTTAAGTTGCCCGCTCCCAATCGGGAGCGAGGCCACCAAACCGGCTCGCACGCAGACAAAGATGAAAGTTACCTTAAATTGGTTGCGGGAATACGTTGATTTCGACTGGTCTCCAGAGCAGTTGGCGGAGCGGCTGACCTTGCTCGGGATCGAAGTGGAAGGGGTCGAGAAGCAGACGGGCGAATTCGAGGGCGTCGTGGTCGCCCAGATTCTGGCCAGCGACAAGCATCCCAATGCGGACCGGCTCTCCGTTTGCCGGGTGGCCGACGGCAAGGGCGAACGGCAGATCGTGTGCGGAGCGAAGAACTACCAGGTCGGAGACAAGGTTCCGCTGGCCCAGCCGGGCTGCACGCTTCCGACCGCCCCCGGCCAGCCTCCCTTCACCATCAAGGCCAGCAAGATGCGCGGGGTGGAATCCCAGGGAATGCTTTGTTCCGCCAAGGAACTCGGCCTGGCGGAAGATGCCGAAGGCCTGTTGATCCTCCCGGCTGACGCCAAAGTGGGCCAGCCTTTCGCCCAGCATCTGGGCCGTGCGAGCGGCGACGTGGTTTACGATCTGGAGATCACGCCCAATCGGCCCGACCTGAACAGCGTGATGGGAATCGCCCGGGAGATCAGCGCGCTGACTGGCAATCCGCTCCGCTGGCCCGAGACGCCGGAGAAAGCCGTCGCGGAGGGGACAGCCACGTTGATCCGCGTTGAGATCGAGGACGCGGAGCTGTGCCCGCGTTACACGGCCCGGATTGTGCGCGGCGTGAAAGTGGGCCCTTCGCCAGCCTGGTTAAAAAATCGCCTCGAACAAGTGGGAATTCGCAGCATCAGCAATGTGGTGGACGCGACCAACTTCGTCATGCTGGAGATCGGCCAGCCCCTGCATGCTTTTGATTACCATTTGCTGGCGGCCGAAGCGGATGGCATCCGCACCGTGCGGATCCGGCGGGCAGCCGAAGGCGAAAAATTCACCACGCTCGATGGCCAGGAACGGACCCTGACCGCGCAAAACCTCCTGATCGCCGACCGGACCAAGGGAATCGCGCTGGCGGGAGTCATGGGCGGCCAAAATACGGAAATCAACGCCCAAACACGCGACGTCCTGATCGAGAGCGCCAATTTCAAGCCGCAGAATATTCGTGCCACATCCAAGAAGCTCGACCTGCGCACCGATTCGTCCTACCGCTTCGAACGCGGCGCGGACGCAGGGATCTGCGACTGGGCCAGCCGACGGGCGGCCGTCCTCATCCAGCAGCTGGCCGGAGGAGAAATCCTGAGTTCGCCAATTGACGCGCACCCAGACCCGAAGCCTGCCAAAACGATCCGGCTGCGCCCGGGAAAGGTTCAGCAACTCCTGGGCGTCGACATCCCTGTGGCGGAGCAAACCCGTTTTCTGGACAGCCTCGGACTGAAGACTTCCCCGGGCGAAGGAGGCCAGCTGACTGCGGAGATTCCCAGCTTCCGGGTTGATCTGAAGCGCGAAGTGGACTTGATCGAGGAGATCGCCCGGCTTTTTGGCGTGGACAAGATCCCTTCCACTTCGCCCCGGGGCGCGATCGGTTCCCATCCGTTCGACACGACGTACGACAACTACGCGGAAGTTCGCCGCATCCTGACCGCGTGCGGCTTGAACGAGGCGCAGGGGCAAACCCTGATCTCGGACAACTCCCTGCAGCAATTGAAAGGCGAGGCCGCGCTGCAAAACGCGCTCCGCCTGGAGAACCCTTTGAGCAGCGATATGAACGTGCTGCGTTCATCCCTGCTCCCAGGCTTGCTCGATTCGCTTCGGCGGAACCTCCATCACCAGACCCACGACGTTCGCCTGTTTGAAATCGGGCGGGTCTTCTCGGGCAGCGTCGGCGAAATCCGGGAGGAACGGCGAGTCGCACTGGCGATCACCGGGCTTCGGCACTCGCCCTTCTGGACGGGGGACGAACGCGAAGCGCGATGCGACATTTATGATCTTAAGGGAATCGTGGAAGAGCTTTTTGAGCAGCTCGGAGTGCGCGGCGTGCAGTGGTCCCGGCAAACGGAGGCCAACTCGCTTTACATCGAATCCGCCCAGGTGCTCGTGGGCAAACATTCCGCCGGCGAGATCGGCCAGTTGAATCCGCTCACCGCGCGCAAGTACGACTTGCGCGATCCCGTCCTGCTGGCTGAGTTCAACCTCGATTTCCTGCTGGCGCGCCGGAACGCCGCCAAGTCGTTCAAGGGTCTGGCCGCCTTCCCGGCGGTGCGCCGCGACATCGCAATGCTCGTAGCCGACGATGTCTCCCACGACCGCGTCCTGACCGTGGTCAAGCAGTCGAAAACGCCCAACCTCGAATCCGTTCAGCTTTTCGATGTCTTCCGCGGCAAGAATGTTCCGGCCGGCCAGAAGAGCGCGGCCTATGCCTTCACCTACCGCCACGCGGAACGGACATTGACCGAAGCGGAAGTAAATGGCGCGCACGAGAAGCTGGTGGAGCAACTCAAGAGCCAGCTCAGCGCCACCATGCGCTGAGCTGCGCCCCCGCACCGCCGGCTCGATCAGCGAGAGCGAACGCCCGGCGGCGCGCAACTCAGGGACGCAAAAAAGCCGCTCCCTCCTCGAGAGCGGCCTATTCCAACCAAACCCCCTTTTGACAAACAGGCCAAAAGGGTATTCGACATATTGCGAACAGGCGGAAGATGCCCAAGAACGGCCACGGGGCAATGCTCCCTGATAAAGTAGTAAGGGTGCTAAGGAGATCCGGTAAGCACACCTTATCCCCGGGGTTCATTTTGCCACAGTTACAGCACCCTGGTCCGCGGGCGAAAATCGCCCCCATACCTGCGGCTCAGGAGCCCATCATCAGGAGTTCCCTGAGCGCAGTGGCGAACCGCAGGCTGACGGCACATTCTCGCACCCCGAAAGAAATCAGCGTTTCGTGTCCGGCGGCTGCCACCCCTTTTTGCGAGCGATGATGACGGCAGCCTCTTTCGCGGACTGGTTGATAACTTCCTCGATTTCCACGGCATTGGTTTTCGCGGACCCGCCAGGGACGGGATCAACGGGAACCACCAGCAGGGGATTGCCGGTGACTCCGTCCTGCAAAACCAGTTCGGCCTCAAAGCTCGGAATCACATTCCCGGGCGCGGGCTCACGGCCGCTCCGAACCGGCTCCTGAAATTTCAGCACCCGCCCGCCGATGACCAGTTCGTCCCAACGGTGAACAGACGGCCCCGTGCGAACCTCCTGAAAGAGCTGGCCAAAATCCTGGCGAAGGTGCTCCGCGAGCCGATAAGAAAAGAGGAGGCCGGGATCCAGATCGCCCACGCGGACGTGGTTGAGATCGAGCGGAAGGATGGTGGCGATGCGATAGCGAAAGAGGCTCTCGCCCGAGCCGTAGACGACCTTCAATGGCCGGGAACCGGATGGCTCAGGACTGGCACAGCCCGACGCGATCACCCAGGGCAGGACGAGAAGAAGGCAGCGGGCCGGTTGGAATGGCATCCCCGATTGTAGACGCGATCAGGCGGAGGGTCGAGCCGCGCCCGCGCCGCCAGACGCTTCGGACGAAGCAGCAAAACGGACTCCCCTTTTCGCGGTGGCAGGTCTAGCCTTCGGCACTCATGAACCTGAACCGACTGCTGATGGCCCTGGCGCTGGGGGCCAGCCTGAGATTGCACGCCGCAGAAGACCTGATCATTGCGGATTTTGAAGGCAAGGACTACGGCTCCTGGAAAACCACAGGTGAAGCTTTCGGCCCGGGCCCGGCGGCGGGCACGCTGCCCGGCCAGATGCCGGTCGATGGATTTCAAGGCAAAGGGCTGGTCAACTCGTTCTTTCACGGGGACGGTTCCACGGGAACCCTGACCTCCACTCCTTTCAAGATTGAGCGCCATTACATTCGCTTCCTGATCGGCGGCGGCAAAGATCTGGAACGAACTGCGCTGCGCCTTTTGATCGACGGGAAGATCGCAAGGCAATCGACCGGCCCGAATGATCGCCCGGGCGGGAGCGAAACGCTCGTGCCCGATTACTGGCCCGTGAGTGATTTCTTGGGGCAGACCGCGGTTATCCAGGTGGTCGACACCGCGACAGGCGGCTGGGGGCACATCAACGTCGACCAGATCGTCCAGACCGATCGCAAACCCGCCGGCATGCTGACCAACGCCACGCGCGAGTTCCTCGTGGAAAAGCGGTATCTCAACCTGCCGATCAAGAACGGGCCAACGCGGAAAGTTACGGCCCTGGTCGATGGCCGGGTGGCGGTCGAGAACGATATCGGACTCGCGGACGGCCCGCCGGACTGGTGGGCGCCCATGGATGTGGGGGCCTGGCGGGGGCAAACCGTGACGCTGCGAGTGGACAAATTGCGGGAGGATTCCACCGCGCTCAGCGCCGTCGAACAGAGTGATGAGATCAAGGGGGCCGAGAACCTTTATCGGGAGCCGCTCCGGGGCCAGTTCCACTTCTCGCCCCGGCGCGGCTGGAATAACGACCCCAACGGCCTGGCGTTTTACAAAGGAGAGTATCACCTGTTCTTTCAGCATAATCCGTATGGGTGGAGCTGGGGCAACATGCATTGGGGGCACGCGGTCAGCCGTGATCTGGTGCATTGGCAGGAACTGGGGGATGTCCTGGCTCCCGACAAGTTCGGCCCGATGTTCAGCGGGAGCGCCGTGGTCGACTGGCAGAACACGAGCGGGCTGGGCCGAGAGGGCCAGCCGCCTCTGGTTCTTTTCTACACCGCGGCGGGCAATCCCACGGTGCAGTGCCTCGCCTCCAGCGCCGATGGCCGGACGTTCGCGAAACTGGAGAGCAATCCGATCATTCCCCAGTTCACCGGAGGAAACCGCGATCCCAAAGTCACCTGGCACGAGCCGACGAGAAAATGGGTCATGACGCTCTACGTGGAGACCAACAAGGTGCACACCATTCATTTTCTCGGCTCGTCCAACCTCAAGCAATGGACCTTCCTGAGCAAAGTGGATGGATTCTTTGAATGTCCGGACTTTTTCGAGCTGCCGGTGGATGGGAACCCAGCGCGCAAGAAGTGGGTGCTGACGGCGGCGAGCAGCGAGTACATGGTGGGAACGTTCGACGGCGCCACGTTCGTGCCCGAAACCGCGAAGCTGCCGGGCCATCGCGGCCGCGGCTTTTATGCCGCCCAGACCTACAGCGACATTCCGGAGCAGGATGGCCGCCGCATCCAGATCGGCTGGTGGCAGACAGAAACCAAAGGGATGCCCTTCAATCAATCCATGACCCTGCCTCTCGAATTGAAACTCATCAGCACCGCGGACGGCCCCCGCCTGACCTGGACCCCGGCGAAAGAAGTGGCCTCGCTCCGGATTTCGAGTTCGTCCATTCCGAACCTGGAGCTTGCGCCCGGGCAGCCGAATCCGCTGGCCGCCTTTCAGGGAGAGCTGTTGGAATGGCACGGCGAGATCGAGCCGGGCGAAAACGCGCTGGTGAAACTTCAGGTCCGCGGGGCAGAAATAGCCTACGACAGCTCAAAACAGATTCTGACTGTGAACGGCCATCCAGCTCCAGCCCCGCTGCGCAACGGGAAGCTGCCGCTCACCATTTTTTGCGACCGAATCGGACTGGAGGTTTTCGCCAGCGACGGCCTGACTTACGTCCCGATGCCGTTCCAGCCGAAAAGCGGCGATCTCGCAACCCGGTTGTGGGTCGACAAAGGCAGCGCGAAGATCTCCAACGGACGCCTGTATCAACTGGCCTCCTGCTGGCCCGCGCGTTAATGGAATTTGTTCCCCTGCGCGAGCATTTCGACGATGGCCCGCAGGCGGCGCTCCCGCGTCTCGGCCTTTTTCGCATTCTGCAAGCGCCAGGCGATGGCATAGAGATTCGACTTATTGAGCGTCTGAAAAAACGCGAAGGCCTTTTTGTTCTTTTTCACCTCGCGCACAAAATCATCGGGCACGCTCATGGCGCTGGGCGGATCATAGGCGCGCTCCCAGCGGCCGTCTGACTTGGCCGCCTCGACCTGTTTCAGGCCGGCGGGCTTCATCCGGCCGGCAGCAGTCAAGCGCGCCACGTGCTCGATATTCCGCCTGGACCAGATGCTGCGCGGGCGGCGCGGAGTGAACCGCTGCAAATAGGAGGCTTCGTCCAGGCGCCGGACCTGTCCATCGATCCAGCCGTGGCAGAGCGCCTCATCGAGCGCTTCCGCGTAGGTGATCGAAGCGACAGCACTCCCCTTTTTGAAAAAGCGCAGCCAGATCCCATCCTCGCGCGCGTGGTTCTCCCTGAGCCATTCAGACCAGACGGTCGCAGACGCGAACTGGAGAGTGGGAAGCTCCGCTTTCGGCTGTTTCTTTACCGGCATGGGATCAACCTCCGAGACATGCCCCCGTTGTAAGGGAAACCCCTAAAGCTGTCGTGATTTTTCGTCGATGATGAGCCATGCGGATGGAGTACGGCCCCGATTATTGCGGGGAGGAAATGTCGTTGGCCGAGCTGGCCTTTGCCGAATCGCCCATCGGGACGGCGATCGTCTCCACTCTCGGTCCCTGCGTTCGAACCAACCGCGCGTTCAATGAATTGCTGGGCTGGTCCCACGACCAGCTGCTGGATTTTCAAGTGGTATTCCATGCAGACGACGCCGGCCTCGATCAAGCGCTGCGACATCGACTGACCCTCGGCACTTTGAAAGCCTACGAAATCGAGAAACGCTGCCGGCATCGGGACGGCGGCGTGGTGCCGGTGCTGCTCAGCGCCTCCCTGATCCGGCAGAAGGGCAGCGCCTGCTTTCTTTATCACTTTCAGGATATCACCCAGCAGGTTCTGGAGAAAAGCCAGCTCGCCGCCGCCAACCGGCAGATGGAATCCACGCTCCGCCACCGGCGCGAGTTGGCCGGAACCGTTTTGATGTGCAGCTGCTGCCGCAACGTGCAAAGCACCGGAGACGCCTGGCAGAGCATTGAGCAATATCTGGGCGGACATTCTGATTTGCAGGTGAGTCACTCGATTTGTCCCGCCTGCCTCCCTTCGATGCTGGGCCGGCCCAGCCCGAGATCGCCACAGACTCACCATTGAGTTTCGCCCGGGGTCGATCCTCGCTCGCCGACAGGGCCGGGCCAGGCAATTGGCCCGCTCCTTTCCCCCGCGCTCGGGCATCACCCGCCAAATGTCCGGTTCAATCCGCGCGGGGACCAGCAAGCCAGCCGCGATAGCCGGAACCTTTGAAGGATTGCGCCGGAGACGGGGTGCGGTAGACTAGTGAACCGGTGAAAGGAGAGCTCAAACCAGCCACGAAAAGCGGGTTCACGATGGTTGAACTGCTCGCGGTCGTTTCCGTGATTGCCACCCTGGCGTCCCTGCTCCTGCCGGCGCTGGCCGGCGCGCGCAATCGCTCGCACCAGATCTTTTGCCTGAACAACCTGAAACAACTGAATCTCGCCACCCAGATATACGCCTGCGATTTCGATGACCGCCTCCCGTACAATCTTGGGGCAACAGAGATCAAGCAACTGATCCAGAAAGGGGCGAGTTACAACTGGGCCAACAGCGTTTTAAACTGGGAACTCGATGCGGACAACACCAACACGGTGCTGAACACCGGAGCGTCGCTCGGACCTTACTCCGGCAAGTCCGCGCAGGTCTTCCGTTGCCCGTCCGATCATGCGCTCAGCTCAATTCAGAAGTCCGCCGGCTGGAATGAACGCAGCCGGAGCATCTCCATGAACGCGATGGTCGGAGATGCCGGGGCCTTCATGGAAGGCGACGACAACAAGAACAACCTGGGCTACCGCCAATACCGCAAAAACACCGACTTTGAATCCGGCTCGGACACGTTCGTTTTTATCGAGGAGCATCCGGACAGCATCAACGACGGGTACTTCCTCAATCGCGCCTTGAACCTGGAATGGAACGATCTCCCGGCCTCGTGGCATAACGGCGCGGCCAATCTCTCTTTTGCGGACGGACACTGCGAAAGCCATCGCTGGTTGAACGCCCAAACCCGCCGGCCGAACCAGCCGGATGGGGCCAATCTTCCGATCGCGCTGCCGGAACGGGGCCGGGGCGATTTTTACTGGCTGCTCAAGCGGACGAGCCGTTACGAGGGCTACTGAGCCGGGGCGAAAAAAGCTCCGGACCGCTTGACGAAAGGCGTCTTTTGTTTTTAAGGATTTTCCAATGAGTACCGAAAAGCATCAATTCCAAGCCGAAATTCAGCAACTGCTGAATATCGTTATTCATTCTCTTTACACCGATAAAGAGATCTTCATTCGCGAGCTGATTTCCAACGCGGCGGACGCCCTGGAGAAGCTCCGCTTTCTGCAAAGCTCCGGCAATGCGGTTTCGCAACCGGACCTGCCTTTGAAGATCTCGATCGCCACGGACGAAAAGGAGAATCGAATCACCTTTACCGACACCGGCGTAGGCATGACCCACGCGGAATTGGTGGAGAATCTCGGCACGATCGCGCATTCCGGATCGAAAGCCTTCCTCAAGTCGCTCCAGGAGGGCAGCAAACCGGACCTCAATCTGATCGGCCAATTCGGCGTGGGCTTCTACTCCGCCTTCATGGCCGGGAGCAAAGTGACGGTGACCAGCCGGTCGTTCAAGCCGGATGAAACCGGCTGGGACTGGGTTTCGGAAGGGATGGGCGGCTATGAGATCCAACCGGCGGCGGACGCGCCTCGCGGAACGCGCATTGTGGTCCAGCTCAAGGAGGATCAGAAAGATTTCGCCACGGAATGGCGCGTAAACGAAATCATCAAGCGCTACTCGAACTTTGTCAGCTTCCCGATCGAACTGAATGGGAAGACGGTCAACACCGTGCAGGCGATCTGGGCTCGAAATAAGAACGACATCAAGGAAGAGGAATACGACGAATTCTACAAGTACATCGGGCATGATCAGGACAAGCCGCTGTATCGCCTGCACTTTTCCGCGGACGCGCCCCTGGCCATCCAGTCCCTGCTCTATGTGCCGAGCCACAACCTCGAGCAACTCGGGATGAACCATATCGAGTCGGGCGTAAACCTTTACTCGCGGAAAATCCTGATTCAAGCGCACGCCAAGGGCCTCTTCCCGGATTGGCTGCGGTTCCTGCGCGGCGCGGTCGACAGCGAAGACCTGCCGCTGAACATCTCCCGTGAAACAATGCAGGACAGCGCCTTGCTGCAAAAGCTGAACAAGGTTCTGACCAGCCGGTTCATCAAGTTCCTCGAAGAACAATCATCGAAAGACGCTGCGCAATACGACAAGTTCTACGGCGAATTCAGCCGGTTCCTCAAAGAAGGGATCATCAGCGACTTCACCCATCGCGACGCGCTGTCCAAGCTGCTGCGCTTCGAGTCCTCAACCACCAGCACGGGGCAAAAAACCTCGCTGGCGGAATACGTGAGCCGCATGCCGCAGGATCAAAAGGAGATCTACTATCTCCTGGCGCCCAGCCGTGAAGCCGCCGAAAGCAGCCCCTACTATGAAGTCTTTGCCTCCCGGAAATTCGAAGTTCTTTTCGTGCAAGACAGCATCGACGAATTCGTCATGGATCATCTCCATGCCTTTGACGGCAAGAACATCAAGGCGGCGGAGAAAGCGGACCTGACCATCGACGCTGCGGCAGACGGAGGACTTACGGCGGATCAAGGGGAAAACCTGGCGAAATGGATCAAGGAGACGCTCAAGGACGCGGTGAATCAGGTGCGCGTCTCAAAGCGGCTGGCCGAAAGCCCCGCGATCGTGGTGGATCACGACGAAGCGCTCACCCGCAGCATGCGGCAGATCCTGAAGACGATGCGCAAGGGCGCCCCCGAACCGGAACAGAAGTACGATCTGGAGATCAACCCAAAGCACAAAATCATCGTCCAGTTGGAGCAGATTCGGGCGAAAGACAGCGGCCTGGCCGAAAAGGTGGCCGGCCAGATCTTTGATAATGCGCGCGTGGCGGCTGGAGTCCTCGAAGATCCCCGAGCGATGCTGAGACGGTTGAACGAACTCCTAGAGAAAGTCCTGACAGTCTCCTGACCGGCTAATACCATCTCGGCCTCGTTCCCAAGGAACGAGGCCGAGTGACATTGGGTTCGGCGCGGCCCTTAGAGTGCGGTGCGCACTGACCGGTTCGGCTCCATCGATTCCGGCGCGTCCGATTTCTTCGGAGCGCCGCGGAGGAGGTCTTTCAAGTCGGCGACGAAGTCGCGAACGTCCTGTTCGGTGGTGTCCCAAGAACACATGAAACGGCAGCCGCCCCGCCCGATAAAGGTGTAGAACAGCCAGCCCTTATCCCACATCCCCTGGATGACCTTCTCGGGCAATTCCGCGAACACCGCGTTGGCCTGGCGCGGAAAGAGAATCTTCACTTCCGGGAACTGGCTAAGGGATTCGCACAGCAATTGAGCCATGTCGTTGGCGTGCCGGGCGTATTTGAGCCAGACATTGTTCTGCAACATTCCAACCCAGGGCGCGGACAGGAAGCGCATCTTGGAAGCCAGCTGCCCAGCCTGCTTGCAGCGATATTCAAATTCGTGAGCCAGTTCCAGGTTGAAGAACACCACCGCATCGCCCACCTGCGTTCCGTTCTTGGTGCCGCCGAAGCAGAGGACATCCACGCCGGCCTCCCAGGTGATCTGCCGGGGTGGAACATTCAAGGAAGCAACGGCGTTGGCGAAGCGCGCGCCGTCCATATGCAGCTTCTGATTGAGTTCCCGGCATTTCCGGCCAATCGCCTGCAACTCCGGCGGGCGGTAGACCGTGCCAACCTCGGTGGCCTGAGTGACGCTCACCGCGCGCGGCTTGGGAAAGTGAATGTCCGAACGCTTCTTCACCACCCGCTCGATGTCGTCCGGCTGGATGCGCCCCTCGACCGCGGGGAGGAGCAGAACCTTGGTGCCGTTGGAGAAGAATTCCGGAGCGCCGCACTCGTCGGTCTCGACGTGGGCGATATCGGAGCAGAGAATGCTGTGGTAGGACTGGCAGAGAGAGGCCAGGGCCAATGAATTGGCGGCCGTGCCATTGAACACGAAAAACACTTCGCAATTCGTTTCGAACAATTCGCGGATCAGGTCGGCGGCCCGGGCGGTGTAAAAATCATCGCCGTAGCTTCTCACGTGGCCGCGGTTGGCGTCTTCCAGCGCTTTCCAGGCCTCCGGGCAAACGCCCGAATAATTATCACTCGCGAATTGGCGGCGCGACGTTTGATCCTTCATTTGCAAGGAAGGTATGCAACTTCCCCCGGATTGAACAGAGGCTTTGCGCCGCCCCGGAAAACCGCGAAAATGGCCGCCGGACCGGGCTCGCTTTCGGCAAAAGCCGGGGGTATTCCTCCAAAAAACGCTGCGACTTATAATCGCGGCCGGGTTTATTCGTGGTAGTAGAAAATTATGAATGCCGCACAGAACACACACAGCAAACTGCTCGGGTATTTGCTCTGGATTTTTGGCTTCACCGGGTCGCACCGGTTCTATTTTGGCAAGCCGGTCAGTGGAACGATCTGGTTCTTCACGTTCGGACTGTTTGGAATCGGCTGGATTGTGGACCTGTTTCTGATTCCCTCGATGGATCGCCGGGCCGATCTGAAATACAGCCCGGGTCCGCTCGATTACTCGCTGGCCTGGCTGCTCCTGGTGTTCCTCGGGTTCTTTGGCGTGCACCGCCTGTACCTGCACAAGTGGCTGAGCGGCATTCTCTTGCTGGCACTCGGGCTGCTGGCCGCCACCGGCATGTTTTTCTTTATTCCGATCATCGCGCTTTTCTACCTGGTGGATCTTTGGTCCTTGAACGGACAGGTGAGCGCCTACAACGCCCAGCACCCTGCGCCCGCATTCGCCGCCGCCTGAGCAAATCGGCGAAAGAAGCGCTTTTCCAGCTTGAAGCGCGCTTGAACGCTCGCCTATTTTTCGCGCGATGTATTGCGCCTCCGACCTTTTTGATCTCAGCCAGACCGAACACGCGCTGCTGTTCGAGGACTGCGAGTATGCCTGGGAAGCCTTGAAGAAGATCAAGTCCTACCTGGCGATCACCCTGAAGCCGGGGTTGCATCACCAGAGCGATGGCGAGGCGTACATCGGGCCAAAAGTCTTCATCGGCGAGGGGACCGTGGTGGAATATGGCGCCATGATCAAGGGGCCGGCCATCATCGGGCGCAACTGCCGAATCCGCCACAATGCTTACATTCGTGAAGATGTGATCATCGGGGACAATTGCGTCGTGGGCAACTCGTGCGAATTAAAGACCGCGCTCCTCTTTAACAATGCGCAAGTGCCGCACTTCAGCTATGTGGGCGACTCGATCCTCGGGCACAAAGCCCACCTGGGGGCCGGCGTGAAAATCTCCAACGTCAAACTGGTGCCAGGCAATGTGACGGTCGAAAAAGATGGGATTCCGTTCGACACGGGCCTGCGCAAGTTCGGCGCCTTGATTGGCGACATGGCGGAGGTCGGCTGCAATTCGGTTTTGAATCCTGGAAGCGTCCTGGGGCGTGGCTCGGTAATTTACCCAAACACGTTTTGGCGCGGCATTCTGCCGGCCAACATGATCGTGAAAAACAAGGCCGCGCAGAGCGTGGTCGTGCGGCGGCCGAGGGAATCCTAAAAACCCAACCCGGCGCGGCCAAGTCTTCCCGCTTGTTTTCACCAGCCGGTTTCCTTTGAATCAACGCATGCGAGCCGTTCAACTGGTTACCCACGGCAATCCGGGCGAATTTCGGCTGGTCGAAATCCCCCGACCCACCCCAGCTCCAGACGAAGTGGTGGTGCAGGTCAAAGCCTGCGGATTGAACCGGCTGGATCTTTGGGCCGAGGAAGCCGGCCTGCCAGTAAAGCTCAAATTGCCGCGCATTCTTGGCGGCGAAATCTCCGGGATCGTCAGCGACGCAGGGGCAGCGGCGAGCGGATGGCGACCGGGCGACCGGGCAGCAATCCAATCCAATCTTTTTTGCGGCGCCTGCGAGTACTGCCTCAAGGGCGAGGAATCGATCTGCCTGAACGGCTCGCTCCTGGGAATTGATCGCGATGGCGGATTTGCCGAATACGTCAGCGTGCCCGCCCGCGCTCTGGTGCGGCTGCCGGAGGGGCTCGACTTCACCTCTTCCGCCGCTCTCACCCTGGCGGGCAGCACCGCCATGCACATGCTCACTCACCGGACAAAAACGCGGGCGGGCGATTGGGTGCTGGTGGTGGCGGGCGCCAGCGGCGTGGGAAGCTACGCCATCCAGATTGCCAAGCAGCTCGGCGCCCAGGTGATTACCACCGGATCGACCGAAGCCAAACGCCAGTTCGCCCAAGAGCTCGGCGCGGATTTTGTGATTGATTCGGCGGACGCCGCCTGGCCGGCGCAGGTCCGCGAGATCACCCGGAAGCGAGGCGTCGACATCATCGTGGAACATGTGGGGGGCGATGTCTTTGAAAAATGTTTCCAATGCCTGGCCCGGGGCGGATCGATCGTCACGTGCGGCGCGACGGCCGGACGCAACGTGCAGATGAACCTCTGGCCGCTGTTCGTAAAGCAGCAATCGGTCATCGGCAGCTACGGACGAACGCGGGTCGATATCGAGAAAACCCTCGAATGGGCTGCGCAGAAGAGAATCCGGCCGATCATTCACGCCGCCCTGCCTCTGGAACGCCTGGCCGAGGCTTTCGCGAGCCTGCGGAGCCGGACTGTTCTGGGGAAATTGGTCATCGTTCCGTGAATCCGATCACTTCCTACACCTGCAAATTGGATTCCGGCCAGGCGAAGGAACTGGAGGTTTACCTGCGGGAGAATCAATTCGAACCCCGCACCGTGCCCTACGCGCAGTTCGCCGGAACCAGGCCCGACGTCAACGTGGTTTTCTACCAGAGCGGAAAACTGGTGGTTCAGGGAAAAGGAACGCAGGAGTTCGTGGAATTCATCCTGGAACCGCTCATCCTCAAAGAGGCGAAACTGGGCTACGAAACCAAGCTCAATCCGGAGCTGCTGGATCCGCGGATTGGCGTGGACGAAAGCGGAAAGGGCGATTTCTTCGGCCCGCTTTGCGTTGCCGGAGTTTACGTGAACGAGCAGGTCCTGGCCGCGTGGAAAGACGCTGGCGTGCGCGACTCCAAGGCAATCGGCAGCGATCGAAAGATCGCGGAAATCGCGAAGATCATTCGCAACACGCCGGGCTGCGTCTACACAGCCGTGCCGATCGGGAATGAGGCGTACAACCGGCTCTACGCGAAAATGGGGAGCGTCAATACCCTGCTGGCCTGGGGACACGCGCGGGTGATCGAAAATCTGCTGGGGCAGGCGCAAAAGATGAACCCGCCACCGGTCCGCGCCATCAGCGACCAATTTGCCCATAGCAAGGAAGTAACCGCGCGGGCGATGATGGCCCTGGGACGCGACCTGGAATTGGTGCAGCGCCACAAAGCTGAGGAAGACCTGGCGGTCGCGGCCGCCTCCATCCTCGCGCGGGATGAGTTTGTGTCGCGCCTGCAGCGGCTGGGCAAGGAATATGGCGTCCACCTGCCCAAAGGCGCTTCAAAAGAAGTGGAGGCGGCGGCGAAAGAATTCATCGAGAAGCACGGCGCCCAGAACCTCGGAAAAATTGCCAAGATGCATTTCCGCACAGCTTACCGGGTGCAAGGCCTGCCGGAACCGGCCCGCTACGAGTGGAAAAAAGGGCAGCGCCAGGAATCCAGCGAAGACCCGTGAAGCTGACCGGTTCCAGTCCGCAATTGGCCTAGGCCGGCCTTAAGCCAGCTCTTCGTACCCCTCGGCGAAGTGCCGCGAGGAGAGCGCGGACCAACTCTCGCGAAACGGGTCCGGGGCAGGCTCACGCTGCACCTGAGCTACCGCTTCATCCACCTGCAGAGCGGCTTCCTCCCGCCAGCGTTGCACCTGGCCTTGGGAGGCCCATGCACTTTGAACGATCCGCTTCTCCGCCAGATCGAGGCAGTCGCGGCCGAGCGGGGATGATTTCAGCTTCGGATCGATATACGAGGCGTCATCGTGCTCGCCATGCCCGCACAGGCGCAGCAAAGAGGCCACCACCATCTGCGGACCGCCGCCGGCCCGGGCATTTTGCACCGCGGCACGCAAGGTTTTGAGGCAGGCCTGCAAATCCGTGCCATCGATTTCATGGCCGGTGACGCCATAGCCGGCGGCGCGCTGAACCAGGGAGCGACAGGCGAACTGCCGCGTGTTCGGCGTGGAATAGGCATATTGATTGTCCGCGACCACCACCACCAGCGGCAACCGTTCCACAGCCGCCTGGTTAAGCGCCTCGTGGAATGCGCCGGTGGAAGTGCCTCCTTCGCCAATACATGCCGCCCCAACCGTTCCGGCCAGGCCTTTCAGCCGCCGAGCCATCAGGGCGCCGTTCACCACAGCGATCGTCGAACCGAGATGACTGATCATGGCGAAATAGCCATCCCGCGGCCGTCCGCGATGCACGTTGCCATCCCGCGCCCGCATCGGCCCAAGGCTCGACCCAAGGCAGGTCTGCAGCGCTTCGTGAACCGTTTCACCGAACGCCAGACGCCCGGCGCCATCCCGGATCAAGGGAGAAAAAATATCCCCTTTCCGCAGAGAGACGCCGATGGATGCGCTTAACGCCTCCTGGCCTTTGCCAAGATAAACGCCGCCACCCGGGATCTTGCCGGCCCGGTACAAGCTCGCCAGCTTCTCGTCCAGCGTGCGGGAGAGAAGCATGAACCGATAGGCCTTCAGGTAAGCGTCCCGGTCTGCTTCGCTCTCAGCAGCGGCTGGGCGCGTCAGGACAGATTCAACCATATTGTGAGGCTAAAATAGGGGCGCAGAGCAGTCTGGCGCAATCGTTTCTTTGATCCAGGATGAGCGCCCGCCGTCCAGGCAAGAATTTCGGGGAGCATTTTGGATGTTGCCTGGGTTCCAGACTCGGTGGAGTTTTAGCCAATGCCAACCGCCCGCCTGCCGTGATGAAAGCGTTGCTAGCCGTTCTGCCGGTGATTCTGGCGATGCACGCCGCAAATCGGCTTGCCTTGGCCGAAGTGCGTGTCATCGACGGCACCACGCATCATCTGGGAATCGCAGGAAAACCCGAGTGGGATATTTTCGAGAGCAATCCGCCGGAAGGCGAACAACTGCGCATCGAGTTCCCCGCACAACCGAACGATCGCGAATCGACCCTTTTCATCCGGCAAGATGACGTCAAACAGGATTGGACCGTAAAGCTGAACGGAAAGCGCCTCGGCTCGCTCTTCCTGATGGAGGCGGACCTGGTGCAGACGTTAGCCATCCCGCCGGGCGCCCTGCGCGATGGACCCAACGAGATTACGATCAGCACCCGGGCTTCGGACGATATCGTGATTCGCGGACTGGCGCTCGGAGACAACTCGAAAGAGAACCTGCTGACGGCCGGGCCGGTGACGGTGACGGTCCGCGAAAAAGGGCTCGCCGAACCGATGCCTTGCCGCCTCACCCTGATGGATGGGAACGGCTCGCTGGCTCCGATTTACGATTTTGGAAATACCAATCTCGCCGTGCGTCCCGGCGTGATTTATACCGCCACCGGTTCGGCCCGCTTCAAACTTCTGCCCGGAAAATACACCCTCTATGCGACGCGGGGGCCGGAGTATGAAGCCGGTGTCGTCAACGATCTCGACCCGCAAAAGACGGACCAGATCGAACTGACGCTCGAACGGCAGGCCAACACCCGGGGCTGGGTGGCATGCGACACTCACCTCCACTCATTGACCTTGAGCCGGCATGGCGACGCCTCGCTGGATGAGCGAGTGATTACGCTGGCAGGCGAGGGAATCGAGCTTCCGGTGGCCACCGAGCACAATCTCCATGCCGATTACCGGCCGACGGCCTCCGCGCACGGGCTGAGCCGGTATTTTACCGCCGTTCCCGGAAATGAAGTGACCACCGGTTACGGCCATTTCAACATTTTCCCGGTCGACACCAATGCTCCTCCCCCAACCGAAAGCGGCGAGAGCTGGCCGAGTCTGCTGAAACAGATTCGGGAAACCCCGAACGTGCAGATCGTCACTTTGAATCACCCGACTGACATCCACGGAAGTTTTACGCCATTCGCCCAAACGAACCTGAACTATGCGACCGGCCGAAATTTGCGCGGCAATTTCCCTTTTGCGTTCGACGCGATGGAACTGATCAACTCCGGCGCCATGCGGTCCGATTGGATGGAGCCGTTCCGGGCCTGGTTTGCCCTGCTCAACCGCGGGTATCACATCACGGGGATCGGATCGAGCGATTGCCATGACGTCAGCCGGTTCATCGCCGGACAAGGCCGAACCTACATCCAGGTTGACGATGCGAACGTGGGCCAGATCGACGTCCAGAAAGCGTGCGAAGCCCTCAAATCGGGGCATGCACTAGTGAGCCTGGGATTGATGGCGAATTTGACCCTGGAAGACGAAAGGCCGGGCTCAACCCGCGCCGGCCCGGGTGATTTCCTCGCTCTCCGAGGCAACGCGCTCCGGGCGCGAATGACGGTCGACGCTCCGTTGGCGCCGGGCCGCGCGCCCCGGTTCCAACTGTATGCCAATGGAGACCTGCTGAAGGAATTCTCAGCGCCTGCCGGGACCGGACCGCATCATGAAGTTGACGCGTCGATTGCGAAACCAGCGCACGACACTTTCTATGTTCTGATCGCCAGCCTCGATTTCAATCCAACGCCGGAGTGGGGACTGGCACGCCCCTACCAGCCCACTTCCCGGCACTTCGACTTGCGCCTGCTCGGCGCGACCAACCCAATCCGCGTGGATGGCGACGGTGACGGACGTTTCAGTTCCGCCCGGGACTACGCCACGAGGCTGCTCGCCCAACGGCCAAGCACCGATCAACTGCTCGCAGCCCTGGCCTCGTTCGACTCCCGCGTGGCCGCGCAATGCGCGGAACTGCTTGAAGCCAGTGGGCAGGATCTCAATTCCGCCGAGTGGCGCAGCCTGCTGGAACGAGCCGCGCCCGGAACCCGCCTCGGATTCGACGCCTATCGCGCCGGAGAATTGAAGAGATAGGCCCACCCGGACGCCAATCCGATGAATTGCTTGGGACCCTGGAAAACTGTTTGGTATCCTCGGATTAATTAATGATGACCCCGCGCCGCAGGATTGCCTTGAGTGTTTTGGCGGGCGCTTCGTTGATGGGGGTGGCGGGATATTTCTTTTGGCCCCGTTTTGAGGAGCACAAAGTGGATTACCGGATGTCCGGCAATCCGAGCCCGAAGATCCTAGCGGCGAAAGTCGCAGGGATCGAACGGCGCGAGCAGGTGGTTGACCAGACCCTCTGGCTGAAGGAGATGGAGGCGGAGGAACATGGGCGGGTGTTTGAGGATTTTTGGGATGCGCTGAACGCGGCGACGAATAAGTGGGAAGCTGCGGAGGGATTGAGATTTGATAAGTTGGCCTGGGGCGCATGGACCCGGCAGGAAAGCCTGGCGCACGGGATTGAGAGCTGGAGCGCGCGATCCCCGGAAATCGATTCCTATGGAGGCTGGAGGGACAAGACCTCGAAGTGGAAAGATGCGGGCTGGGAGATCGCCCAATGCGAATTTCGCCATGTCGCCTTTGACCCGCAGACGAAGGAGGCGGCAGCCCGGAGCAAATTCTACTTCTCGGTGCATCTGACCAATGCGCGGCCGGCGCGGGTAACGGTGGAAGGAGATCTGCTGGTAGCGTGGGCGCGGCGGGAAGCACCCCAACCGCCAGCGATTCAACGGATCGATGCCTCGGGTTTGCAAGTGATGGTTCGGCCGGGGCCTCCGGCCTTTGTCCCGGTGCTGACAGAGACCATGGATCCCCCGCCGTTATCACGCGCCCTGGAACCGTTGCTGGTCTACGACCTGGATGCGGACGGGATCCCGGAAATCGCGCTGCCGGCGGCGAACCGGCTGTATCGATGGAAAGGAGATCACTACGAGGCGGAGAGATTCTGTTCCACGGCGCGAATGCAGGTCTGGGATGGCCTCTTCGCGGACATGGATGGCGATGGCGTCGCGGATTTTTTGTATGTGCAATCCGAAGGGGTGTTTTTATTGAAGGGCTCGCCGGGAGGGCATTTTGACACGCCGCCGCGCGCGCTGATTGGCAAACAGGAGGATTTTTTCGGAGCGCACGCGATCACCTGCGGCGACATCGATAACGACGGAGATCTGGATGTTTTCGTGGGGCAGTACAAGCTGCCGTACACCGGCGGAAGCATGCCGACGCCTTATTACGACGCGAACGACGGCTACCCGAGCCATCTCTACCTCAATGACGGCGCGGGCAATTTGCGGGAAGCGACCGTGGAGGCGGGACTGGGCCCGAAAAGATTTCGACGAGTCTATTCTGCGTCGTTCGTGGATTTGAATGAGGACGGAGCGCTCGACCTGGTGGTGACGAGTGATTTCGCCGGAATCGATATTTACCGAAACGACGGGCACGGACATTTCACGGACGTCACAAGCGCCTGGCTGGACGAGTCCCATTTATTCGGCATGGGCCACACGTTCGGCGATTTCAATAACGATGGCCGGCTTGATTTCTACGTCACAGGCATGACGTCGCCCGCGGCGGACCGCCTGGAACATTTGGGATTGAACCGGCCGGGCACAAAATTCGAGGCGGCGATGCGCGCGCGGGTCATTTCCGGGAGCCGTCTGTACCTTGGCCAAGAGAGCGGCCGTTTCAAGGAGAACGCGGCATCAGAGGGGGCCGCGCGGACGGGCTGGTCGTGGGGCGTCAGCAGCGCGGATTTCGACAACGACGGCTGGCTGGACCTTTACGTGGTGAACGGCATGGAAAGCATGGCCACGGTGCGTGATTATGACCCGCAGTTTTGGCTGCACGACATTTTTGTGGGGGATTCAAGGCAGGGCGAGGTCGAGAATCTGTATTTCGGGATGAAAATGATCGCCCGGCGGAAGGCGTTGGAATCCTACGGAGGGTTTGAAAAAAATCGAATGCTGCTCAATCAAAACGGACAACGCTTCGCGAGCGTGGGCCATTTGCTCGGTGTGGCGCTGGAGAATGACTGCCGGAATCTGGTGGCGGCGGACCTTGATGGAGATGGCAGAATTGATCTGGCGCTGACTTCCCAGCAGGCGGTTCCGATATCCAAGGAAGCCTTGCGCATCTTCCGCAACGAGATTGCCGAACAGGGAAACTGGATCGCCTTTTCCTTGCGCGAAGAGCCGGGCCGGATTTCGCCGGTCGGCGCGACGGTCCGGCTAAGCGGGGCGGGTTTTCAGAAGACAGCCGCGATTGTAACGGGCGGGTCGTTTCGATCCCAGCACCCGTCAACGGCCCATTTTGGCCTGGGCAAGGCTGATCGCGTCGAGGCGGTAGAAATTCGATGGCCCGGCGGCGCCGTTACGCGCCTGGCCGGGCCAGAGATCAATCAAGCGCACTGGGTCAGCACGCCAAACCGTCGATGATTATTTTTCAGCGACGTGCTGCGTGTACCAAATTTGATCACTCATGTCCGCCGGGCCTTGAGTGAAGATGGGAGAACCGCCCGATGTTTTGACCGGGATGTCCTTGCTCTTCCACTTATGGATTTCCGCGTGACCATCGGCGAAACCGAACCCGCAGGCTTTGTTGTGATAGAAGGCGGGCACGTCTCCCCATTGGGCTCCAGCGCTGGTTCCTGGGTAGGGGCCATTGCCACCACCACCGAACGAGCAAATAAAGAACGCATCGTTGATCGAGCCGGGGTGCTCATCAATGAAGACATACATGCTCGAAGGCGCGTTCACTTCCGAAGTCCGGTGCCACTGTTTCCAAGGGGAGCCGTAGCCCCAACTGTTGGCGATGCCACTCTTCTTCTCGCTGGGGTCGCTGCGTCCCCAATTGGAATTCATCGACATGCTGCGAACGCGTTGTTTCCAACCGGCCTTTCGCTGCGCGGCACTCAGGAAATTATCCGCGGGACAATGATAAACGGCCGTGCTGCCGCCCATGTATTTTGCGAAGGGCGAACGGTTAAGCCAGTCGGTGTTGGTGCAGCTTTGAGCATCGCGGCTGGTGGTATCCCAAACCATGACGTTGTTAGCCCAATTATCAAAAGGTCCGTTGACGGCAAACGCAGCCTCGGTGCCAGGAATGGTGTAGTTGTTGGCGACGTAATCATCGAAATCCAGTGAATACATGACCCAGGCTTTGGTCAGCTGGCTCTCATTATTCATGCACATGATGCCTTGAGCCTTGGTTTTCGCTTTGGCCAGGGCAGGCAGGAGCATTCCAGCCAGAATGGCGATGATCGCGATGACCACCAGAAGCTCAATGAGCGTGAAAGCTCGTCTCCGGTTTACAGTTATTTGCATAGGTATTGTGTGGGTTGCTTCCGAGGCTGGCATAACGTTACAAACCTGGCAAGTGTGTGTTAAAGTGCACAGCCGGGGCCCTCCGGGACCAATCGCCGCCCCGCTTCCAGCCACAATGAAAGGGACGAAAGAGAGCCTGTCCCCCGGATTCTTGGTCAGAGCTCGACTCCGAGCAGGCCTTTGCAGGCGTAACCCAGCACGAGAGAGAGGCCAAGGAAGAGGACCAACCAGTTCAAATGGAAGCCGAGAAGGGAAAGCTCCAGTTCCGGATAAGCAATTTCAATCGATTCGATCGGTGAATCGCTCCCGATGGGGGCTTCACCCGGATAGAGCAGCGCGGTCAGCCACCCCTCCCCGGTCCGAGCGGTTGAAACGCCCTCCAAACGCCCGCCCACCGCACCGGACTTGGCCAGGGAGGTTTTCCCGTCCGTGGCGGTCAGATCAAAGCGGCCGGGCGCCGCCCCCCGGACGCGCCAACTGATCTCCCTCAGTTCCGGAGCATGCACGCCCGCGGTTTCGATCGCCAGGTTGGGTGGGGCGGTCAGCTTAATGTCCGGCCCACCGGAAGCGCGCAGCTTCACTTTGACCAGCGCCTGCTCGCCCACGCGGAGAGGCCGGGCTCCGTAATGAAGATTCAGCTGAATCAGAATGATCATGGTGGGAACCATGAGAACCAGCATGGGCGCCAGGGAGTAACGGAGGTAACGCAAGGTCCAGCCGAGGACGCTGGCCTGGATGCCGAAGAAGACCCGCAGATCATCCTTGAACAGGCGCAGGCCGATCAACTCCGCGCTGAGACGATTGCGGGTGCGTTGGATGGCCTCCTGGTTCGAGACTTTGCCGAAGATCCAAACCAAGAGGAGCCCGGCCAAGCCTGAGATAACCGCCAGCGACCAGAAAGGCCCCAGCCACTTCAAGGGAGTATAGACAACGCCAAACGCGAACGTGAACAGCGCGTTTAGGATGGAAGCAAGGCTGGTCAAAGGTTTCAACCGTTTTACCGGGAACCGTTCCGGAGCGCAAGCGAACCCAAAATTGCCGGATCGGTTGGATGGTTGCCAAATTTTGGTGATCCATTCCGTTGGCGTTGGGCTATCAAACCAGAATGAGCTTCTCGACCCGCGGCAATCTGGTGCGCCTGGCTTTGGGGCTGGCCTGGCTGCAAGGCCTGGTTTTCGGACAATCTTCCGGGCTGGTGGACTTCAAGAAGGGAATGGCGGACCAGCACATCACCGCGCAGGACGCGCGCCTCGAACTGATCTCCTCCGATGCCGGTCCGGCGTTGCGGGTGGAAACGGGGCATGCTCAGACCTGGCCTGGAGTGACCTTCGCGGCGCCCGGAGGATCCTGGGATCTGTCGAGTTATGCCACCGTCGTCGTCCAGGTGCGAAACGTCGATTCGGAGACGATCACGATCAACTGCCGGGTGGACAACGCCGGGGCTGACGGGACGCGCCATTGCGTGAACGGATCGGCGGCCATTCAGCCGAAAAGCCAAGCGCTGCTCCGGGTTCCACTGAAACGCTACGGAGATGGCCAACTGGACGGGAAACTCTTCGGGATGAGGGGCTATCCCAAAACTGCCGGGGGGGAGCAAACGATCGACGCCAGCCGGGTAACGCAATTACTGCTCTTCCTGCACAAGCCGAACTCGGACCATGCGTTCGTGGTCGAGTCTGTCAAAGCCGAGGGGCGCTTCACCCCGCCGACGGCGCTCAGCAGCGACGCCGACCCGTTCTTTCCGCTGATCGATATTTTTGGCCAGTACCGGCACCGGAACTGGCCCGGAAAAATTCAGAACCTCGCGGATCTGGCACTCCGCCGGGAGCAGGAAGAAAAGGAAATCACGGCAGCGCCCGGGCCCGGCGATTGGGATCGATTCGGCGGATGGCAAGGGGGACCGCAACTGAAGGCGACCGGCTATTTCCGGACGGAGAAGTTCCAGGGCAAATGGTGGCTGGTGGACCCGGATGGGCGGCTATTCTGGTCCCAAGGCATCGACTGCGCAGGCGCCCACGACGCGACGCCGGTGGAAGAACGGGAGAACTGGTTCGAATCTTTCCCGGAGTGGTCCGGCCCGTTCGCGAGCTTTTTTCGTTCGGATTATGTCCTGAAAGGCCATTACGCGGGACGGACGGTTCGCTGCTTCGATTTTGGCGGAGCGAATTTGCAGCGCAAATACGGCTCCAATTGGCCGGCCGCCACCCGCGATCTGATGCATCGCCGCCTGCGGCATTGGGGCCTGAACACGATCGGCAACTGGTCTGACCACGGATTGCGCCCGGCGAAAAAGACGCCCTACGTGGATGGGCTGCATACGAGCGACGCGCGCCCGATCGCCGGCAGCGATGGTTACTGGGGAAAGTTTGCGGATCCGTTCGATCCGAGTTTTCGCGAAACGTTGCGCCGCCAGATGGCGGCCAAAGCCGGCCAGAGCGCGGGGGACCCGTGGTGCCTCGGCTTTTTCAGCGACAACGAGATTGCCTGGGGTGACGACACCTCGCTGGCCAAGGCGGCGTTGCTCTCGCCCCCGGATCAGCCGGCGAAAATCGCGTTCATGAAAACGCTCGAAGCGAAATATCAGAATGTCGCGGCTTTGAACGCGGCCTGGAAAACCGCCTACCTTTCCTGGGACGCTGTGCGGGAAGCGCGGAACGCCCCGGAAACCCAAGAAGCCCGGGTTGATTTGGAGGCCTTCTATGCGGAAGTAGCGGACGCCTATTTCCGAACGGCCCGGGCGGTGATCAAGGAGGCAGCTCCGAACCAGCTCTACCTGGGTTGCCGGTTCGCCTGGGTGAACGCCCGCGCGGCAGCAGCGGCCGCCCGGCATTGCGACGTGGTCAGTTACAATCTCTATCAACGCTCCGTGGCCGATTTCAAATTCAACGGCGGGTCGGATGTCCCGCTCATGATCGGGGAGTTTCATTTTGGGGCGCTGGACCGGGGAATGTTCCACACCGGGCTGGTCCCGGTGGCCAGCCAGGAAGAACGGGCGAAGGCCTACGCGGATTACGTCACGGGCGCGCTGCGCCACCCGCAGTTCGTCGGCAGCCATTGGTTTCAATATCAGGATGAGCCGACGATCGGCCGGGCGTACGACGAAGAAAATTACCAGATCGGGTTTGTTGATATTGCCGACACGCCTTACCCGGAAATCACGGCCGCCAGCCGCGCCGTGGCCGCCAACCTGTACCAAACGCGGATGGCGGCAGGGCGGGAGCAAGCGGCGGCTCCCGTCGAGCTCGCCTCGCCCGGAGGATCCGTCACTTTTCGACTCTTCACGGACGCCACTGGCCACCTCGCCTATTCCGTAGGACAAGGCGGCCAGACGAAACTGGAACCCGCGTCCGCCGGAATCGTGGTCGAAGGGCTCGACTACGGCGCCGCAGCTCGGATTGGCGCAGCCAAACGACGGGAGATTTCCGAAACGTTTCCGTGGCGAGGGAACAAGAACCGCGCCACCAACCATTGCGTCAGCGCCGAGATCCCGATCGTTTCAACCGCCGCCACCTGGTTTCTGGATGTGTGCATTTTCGACGATGGCGCCGCCTTTCGCTATCGAGTGCCCGGAGATGGCCCGCGCCGGATCGCGGGCGAATCGACCCGCTGGCGCCTGCCCTCAAATGCCACGGCCTGGTTCCAAACCAACACGGTCAATTACGAAGGAGTCTATCAGTCGCGCACGGTGGAAAAGCTCGCGGAGCTGGCTGGGCGGGGAATCCATTTTGGCCCGCCTGTCACGCTGGTTTACGAGGATGGGTCTTGCGCTTTGATCTCAGAAGCCGCGCTCTATCACTACAGCGGGCTGACGTTGCGTCCGGAAGCGGACGGAACGCTGCAAGCCGACTTTGAGGATGATCCCCGGGGCTGGACTAACGAAGGAGAGATCATCTCCCCGTGGCGGTTGGTGGTGCTCAGTCCGGATCTGAACGGATTGGTGAACAGCGATGTCATCCCGGCGCTCTGTGACGCGCCAGACCCGAAGTTGTTTCCCGACGGCCTCAACACCACCTGGATCCGCCCGGGCAAAGCGCCTTGCACCTGGATGGTCTACGGCAACGACGGCGCGCAATGGCCGCGCCAGAAGTGGTTTGTGGACACCGCGGCGGCCGCGGGTTGCGAGTACCTCCTGGTGGACGCCGGGTGGCGGAGTGAAAAATGGGGCTGGATGAAGGATGGCTCCAATGTCTGGGCACGGACGGCGGAACTCTGCCGCTACGCCGCGGAACGGAACGTGGGAATCTTCCTCTGGCATTCTTATCCCGACGGCCGGGAGGACAGCCCCGGCCTGACCACGATCGAAGCGCGGGAGGAACTGTTTCGCGAATGCGAGCGAGCGGGTGTAAAAGGAGTAAAGATCGATTTCTTCGATTCGGAGAGCAAAGCGACGATTGAGGCCTACGAAGACCTGCTGCGCCGATCCGCCCAACATCACCTGATGATCAATTTTCACGGCGCGAACAAGCCGACGGGCGAAGCCCGGACCTGGCCGCACGAGATCACGCGCGAGGGGATTCGAGAGCAAGAATATGTTCTGTGGGATTCGCTCCCGCTCGAGCATTATGGAGCGATTCCATTTACGCGCCTGGCCGCGGGCCACGGCGACTTTTTGCCGGGCTACATTCAGGAACGCTTCCTGAAAAATACCACCGTGATTTTCCAAATGGCGGCGATGATCGTCTTCAGTTCCCCGTTTCTGTGCCTGCCGGACAGCCCCGAGGCCTACCTCCAGAGCCCGCTCCTGCAATTCATCCGGACCGTGCCGACCACGTGGGACGAGACGCGGATTTTGCCCGGCTCAGCCATCGGCGACTGCGTGATGATCGCCCGGCGCAAGGCGGACGAGTGGCATCTGGCCATCCTGAACTGCCGGCCCAAGCAACGCCGGATCGAGGTTGATCTCCGGCCGCTGGTTCACCCGGGCGATCGGCTGAACATTTATCGGGACGGCCAGGCAAAAGCGGAATTTGAAGTCACCGCCAACGTTCGGCCGCCCGCAACTGGCCTGCTGGAGGCCAGCCTCGCGCCAGGTGGCGGATGCATCGTGCAGATCGCCCCGCCGCACGCTCTCCCGGGCTGGAAGTAGAATCAGGGTTCCACCCAGCGGATGCGGCGGACACTCCGTTCGATTTACACCCGCGCGGACGTGGGGTAGCTTTCGGCCTCCGTTTCGGGATCCACGAAAAAGCTATGAACCGTGTTTTGTACCTGGTAGCCGC
The DNA here is from genome assembly GCA_964566945.1 of uncultured Verrucomicrobiota bacterium. GTDB lineage: Bacteria > Verrucomicrobiota > Verrucomicrobiia > Limisphaerales > SXQI01 > DASVNK01. The sequence continues at coordinate 63,740 of CAZMKE010000001.1, forward strand.
CCTCTGCGCGCTGGCGACCGGCGCTTGGGGCAAGGATTTGACCTTGCTGAACGTCTCGTATGATCCCACGCGCGAGCTGTTCCAGGCCTACAACCCGGTCTTCGTAAAATATTGGCAGGAAAAGGCGGGCCAGAAAGTGGATATCAAGCAATCCCACGGCGGATCCGGCAAACAAACCCGCTCGGTGATGGACGGGCTGGACGCCGATGTGGTGACCCTCGCGCTCGCGCACGACATCGATATTCTCGCGCAGAAAGGAAACCTGCTGCCAACGGACTGGCAGAAGAAACTCCCGAACAACAGCGCGCCGTACACCTCGACGATCGTTTTTCTGGTCCGAGCGGGAAACCCCAAACAGGTCAAGGACTGGGAAGACCTGATCAGACCGGGGACGAGCGTCATTACCCCGAACCCCAAAACGTCAGGCGGCGCGCGCTGGAATTATCTGGCAGCCTGGGCGTTCGCAGCGAAGAAATGGGGCTCTGACGAGAAAGCCCAGGAATTCATGGCGAACCTCTTCAAGAATGTGCCGGTGCTGGATACCGGAGCGAGGGGCGCCACCACCACTTTCGTGAATCGCGGCATGGGCGACGTGTTGATCGCGTGGGAAAACGAAGCCCTGACCGCGATCAAGGAATCAAAGGGGAAGTTCGAGATCGTCATTCCCTCCCTGAGCATTCTGGCCGAGCCCACCGTGGCCGTGGTCGAAAGAATCGCGAAACGGCGGGGGACTTTGGACATTTCCAAAGCGTATCTGGAATATCTCTACTCACCGGCCGGACAGGAGATCGTGGCGGAAAATTTCTATCGCCCGCGCCTGGCCGAGGTGCTGGCGAAGCACACGGCGGCTTTCCCGCAAGTGAATATGATCACGGTGGATGAGTTCTTCGGGGGCTGGACGAAGGCGCACCAAGCCCACTTTGTGGAAGGCGGCAGCTTCGATCGCGTTTACAAGCGGTAAAGAGCGGAAAGATTCAGAGCCAGGGCGGATGGGCGGGGTTCTCCCTTTCAATGAGGTGAATGAAGAGCGTTGCTTGCACCCTCCCCTCCGCGTGAGTACATTGCGCCCCTGTTTTTATGACGTTGACCGAGAAAATTTTGGCGCGAGCCGCCGGCAAGGCCAAGGTCTCCGCCGGGGAGAATGTGTGGGTGCAAGCCGACGTTCTCATGACCCACGACGTTTGCGGTCCTGGAACGATCGGTGTTTTCAAGCGCGAATTTGGCCAGACCGCCAAGGTGTGGGATCGAAACAAAGTTGTCATCATCCCGGACCACTACATTTTCACCGCGGACTCCAAGTCGAATCGGAACGTCGATATTCTGCGCGATTTTTCGCGGGAACAGCAACTGCCCTACTTCTATGACGTGATCGACGACCCGAACGGACATTGGGTCTTCGATGCGAAGAAAGGCGCGCTGAAGCGGCAGTACGGATCGCGTTTCGCTGGCGTTTGCCACACCGCGTTGCCCCAGAAGGGGCACACCCGGCCGGGCGAAATTCTGTTCGGCACCGACTCGCACACTTGCATGGCGGGCGCTTTCAACGAATTCGCCACGGGCATCGGAAACACGGATGCCGGCTTCGTGATGGGAACGGGCAAACTGCTGCTCAAGGTTCCCGAGACGATGCATTTCCGGCTCGAAGGGCAGCTCCAGCCGGGGGTGATGGCGAAGGACATCATCCTCCACGTGATCGGCCAGATCGGCTTTGACGGGGCGACCTATCGCGCCATGCAGTTCGACGGGCCGGGGGCCTCCAGCCTCTCGATGGACGACCGCATGACCGTGGCCAACATGGCCATTGAAGCAGGCGGGAAGAACGGCATTTTCGAATTCGACGCGCAAACCAAGGCGTTCGTGGATTACCGCTGCAAGCTCAACGGGACCAAGAGCAGCTACGAGCCGGTCGAAGGCGATCGGGACGAAAAGTTCATTTACGAACTCACGGTTGATCTCTCGAAGCTCGAGCCGACCGTGGCCTGCCACCCTGATCCCGGCAATCGCAAGCTGGCCAAGGAATTGAACGCGGTGAAGCTCGACCGCGCTTATATCGGATCTTGCACTGGCGGCAAAACGAGCGACTTTCTCGAATTCGCGCGCGTGCTCCAGGGCCGGCGCGTGAGCATCGACACCTTCGGCGTGCCGGCCACTCCGGAAATCGTGCATGACCTCCAAAGCGCGCGCTGGGGTGAGAAAACGGTCTGGGACATCCTGGTCGACGCCGGGGTGCAGATGACCGAAAACGCCGGGTGCGCCGCCTGCCTGGGCGGGCCGGTGGACACTTTCGGCCGCATGAACGTGCCGTTGAAGTGCATCAGCGCGACCAACCGCAACTTCCCGGGGCGCATGGGCCACAAGGAATCTCAAGTGTTTCTGGCTTCGCCGGCCACGGTGGCGGCCAGCGCGGTGACCGGCCACATTACTGACCCTCGCGAACTGGTCTCCTGATTTTGGAAAGCGGGGCCTCCACTCCGGAAGCACGGGGAGACTTAACCGGACGTTTCGCGCGTTCTGCGAAGCGTTCGGGTTTTTCGTTCTGGGATCGCGAGGCCATCGATCAATTCTGCGAGCGTGGCGTCCTGGCCACGGTGCTGGCGATGCTGGTTTGGGGGCCGCTGGCCACCGGCTGCACGCGCACCTCGCAATTTCTGGTTCTGCTTGGGCTGGGTGTTTTGCTCTGTGCCTTCTGGTTCGGACGCACCTGGGTGCGGAAACAGTACCGGGTCCTTTTCCCGCCGTTCGCCTGGGCGGCGATCGTTTTTGCCGGGTACGCCATCTGGCGCTACAGCTGGGCGGATTATGAGTACGGAGCGCGGCTGGAGGCGCTCCAGATCATCCTGTATGGTATCCTCTTTTTCGCGGTGCTGGACAACCTGACCAGCCAGGAAAACGTCCAGATCATCCTTTTCACCTTGATCGGGCTGGGGCTGCTCAATTCGTTTTACGCGATTTTCCAATATTTCACCGACTCCCGGCACATCCTTTGGTTCCCGAAGCCGCTCGAATATCGTGGCCGGGGCTCGGGCACATTTGTCTGCCCGAACCATCTGGCGGGCTTTTTGGAAATGCTGCTGCCGATCGCGCTGGCTTACACGATCACAGGGCGCGCTAAATCGCTGACCAAGGTATTCCTGGGTTACAGCTCACTGGTGCTGGCGGCAGGAATCGGCGTCACTCTCTCGCGGGGCGGCTATCTCGCGGTGGGGGCGGCGCTGACGGTGTTTTTTGTCCTGCTGCTCTGGAATCGGGACTTTCGCCTGCCGGCGATCGGGCTGATCGTTTTGCTTCTCACGACTTCTACCTTTTTCGGAGTGCGCTCCTGGCAGGCCGAAAAGCGGTTCGCCCAAAAGCAGCAGTACAACATGCGCCTGCTCTACTGGAAGCCGGCGGTGGAAATGTGGAAGGAGAATTTCTGGTTCGGCGTCGGTCCCCAGCATTACGATTGGCGTCTCCGAAAATGGCGCCATTGGCAGCTCCAGGGGCGGCCCATCTACGTCCACAACGACTACCTGAATACCGTGGCCGAATACGGGACCACGGGAGGCCTGCTCGCCCTCTGCGCGGTCGGGACCTTGGGCTGGGGCGTCCTCCGGACCTGGAAGTACGTCCGGCGCTCGAACGAGATCTCCACCCGCACGAGCAACCGCTCCGCGGTGGTTCTCGGGTGCACCGTCGGGTTGCTGGCGATCCTTTTTCATTCCGTCACCGACTTCAACTTGCACATTCCCGGCAACGCAGTGACGGCGATGGCACTCCTGGCGATCCTCACCTCCCACATCCGGTTCGCCACCGAGCGTTTCTGGGTGAATCCGGGCATTCCCGGCCGGTTGATCGTCAGCATCGTCATTCTGGGGGGGGGCGGGTACATGGGCTGGCAATTTTCCCGGCTGGCCCCCGAAACCTACTGGCTGGCCAAGTTTTACGCTCCAGCCACGGACGAACAGCGCCTAGACTACCTCAAAAAGGCCCATGCCGCCGAGCCGAAGGATGCCGCGGTGGTGGTGGCGATCGGGGAACAGCTCCGGAAAAAGGCTTTTGACGGGGATGAGGGGTGGGAAGAATTGACCCGGCAGGCAATTCCCTGGTTTGAAATGGGGGCGCAGCTGAATAAATGGAACCCGTTTAACTACACGAACTTAGGCGCTTGCTACGATTGGCTGAGAGAGCACGACAAGGCCAACGAATTCTTTGAGAAAGCCCTGACCTTGGATCCCCAGGGGCATTGGGTGCTTTTTTGGAATGGATGGCACAAATTACAGCGCGGAGAGCTGGTGGAAGCCCGCAAATTCTTCCAAGATTCCTACAATTTTAACTGGCAGGACAATCCCGAGGCTAAAAAGTACGTGGAAATTGTCGATTCTAAGCTTGCGGAAGAAACGCAGAAACGGTAAAAGTCACGTGATAATAAGTGGTTGAACGCAAAATGGAGGATTGACAATTTTCTCCAGTTTTCTAGACTCGGCCAAGCTTACATCGTAAAAACCAGGAGCATAAAAAATACTATGAGACCAGTTGGAGCAATTTCTAGGATAATGGGTTTTGCTGTCGCGGTCGCCGCCTTCGTAGGATCCTCTCACGTCCAGGCCGCCCCCGAAATGAACGAGGCCCTTGTCCGTGGAGTTCGGGGCACCGCCAATTACTCCACCGACCGCGGGTCGAATTGGAAAGATTTGAAGGTTGGAGTCAAGCTGAAGCAGAATTCAATCATCCGCACTGCACCCGGCGCCACGGTGGATCTTTTCCTGAACGACAACGGCCCGGTGGTTCGCGTCACTGAAAACACCACCATGGGCATCGACCGCCTCACCATCGATCGGACAGGCACCGACAAAGTCATTGAAACCCAGTTGGATCTGCGCGCTGGCCGCATTCTCGGCAACGTGAAGCACCTCGCCGCAGCCTCCAAATACGAAGTGAAGACCCCGCAGGGCGTCGCCGGCATCCGCGGGACTCGCTATGACATCAGCGCTGACGGCCGTGTGACCCTCACCCAGGGTGATGCCGTGGTCGTTTACGTGATCGGTGGCAAGACCTCGACCGGAACCGTCCACGCTCCGGGGACGATCCGCCCTCCGACAACCGCTGGTGGCGAACCGGTTTTCTCCGCGCTGGCTCCGACCGAAGGCAAAGTGATCGATAACTTGATCAGCGAAGCCGGTCAGGTCGTAAAACCACCTACGACCGGTCAACCGACCATCTCGACCATCACTCCGATCCTGGAGCAGATTCAAGGTGGCGACCGCGCGAAGGTGGAGACCTCGATCCAGACTTCGACTCAGAACACCAATCCGGTGGACTAATTGAAATCGGGCGAAACGGCTAAACGTTTCACCGCCAAATTTCGATAAACCCAGAGCAGCCTTGTGTTGCTCTGGGTTTTCTTATTCCATCGACCGCCAAAATGAAGAGCAAATCGAAGAATTTTGCTCCCGCCGGAATTGCAGCGGCGGCCATCGCGCTCTCCATCGGTTTGCACGCGCTCTCCCGCTCCTTATCGGAGCGTACTCACGAAACGGGTGCCAAAGCGCCCATCACCGGCCTGACCGAAGAGTGGGAGGCGCGGACCTACGACGCTCGTGTGAAACTCGGGGCCGCGCTGGCGCCCAACCCCCTCTCGACCAATCTCGCCACCCTTTTCCTGGATAACGAAGCCTTTGAACAGGTGAACGACGGAAGGCTGGCGCCCTATTACGCCCCCGCCACCGATATTGATCACCTGACCAATTTTTATCCCCGCCCATGGCCCTGGCCGCGATTCATCCATGGCCAGATCGTGCGCGAACTGGCCGCGCAAGGGGCCAAAGCTGTCGGCTTCGACATCATGTTTCCCGAGCTCTCGGCGAACTGCACAGAGGACAACATTCCGACCACCGATGGCCAACTGTTGTCGTCAGACCAGTTTTTCGCCGGGGAAATGGCCCGAGCGGGAAACGTCTACCTGGCGGTGGAAGACGAAAAAACCGTGCCGCCGCCGTTGTTTCGAACGAACGCCGCCGGGCTGGTGAGCATCATCTCAAAGCCGGATTACTCGGTGTTGCGGCGGGCGAGGCCGTTCACCGTGACGCGGATCTGGCATCCGCTCGTTCTGAAAAACGTCAAACCGCTCAAGCTCGATCTGACCAAGGCTCGATTGAGCCGGGACAAGATCGCCATCCCCTCCTACGACAAGACACTGGACAGCAAGCCCGCGGAGATTCCGCTGAATGCCAACGGGACGATGAAGCTGACGAAGGACGGCGATATCAACTTCGCGGACGATCCGGACGAGAAAGGGCCAGCCACTGAACTTCCCTACAAGGACCAGCGAGCCTGGAACCTCGGCCTGATGCTCGCCGCGAAAGCGCTCGGCCTTGATCTGGACCGCGCGGAATTGCGCGGGCGCAATCTGGTCCTGCCCGGGCCGAACGGCTTGACCCGCACGATCCCGCTCGACAGCGAAAACTATTTTTACATCGACTGGTCGATCCGGCTCGAAGACCTGCAAAGCACGAATTCGCCGGTCTATTTCGGCAATCTCGAAGAGCTGTTGCTGGAAGACAAGTTCCGCACGACGCGGCGCGAGACGAACGACCCCGTTTACAAGGATCGGGTGGTGATCATCGGTTCAATCGCCACCGGCAATAACATCACGGATGTGGGCGGCACGCCGCTTGCGTCCCAGACGCCGCTGGTGACCAAGCACATCAACATCGCGAACTCCGTGATCAACGGACGGTTCGTGGAACGAACGAGCCTCAGCACCGAGGTGGCGTTGATCGGGCTGTTTGGGATCGTAGCGGCGTTCCTGACCTGGCGTCTGCGCATGCTCTTCGCGTCGCTCGCGGTCGGAGTTCTGACGCTGGGTTACATCGGATTTTCGCTCTGGATTTACGTCAGCCATCGCTACTGGATTCCGCTGGTCATGCCGGTGGCCGGCGGCTTTGTGCTTCCGCATTTCGCGCTGGTCTCCTACCGCGTCGGTTTTGAGCGGCGCGAACAGGAGCGGGTGCGGGGAATCTTTTCGAAGATCGTTTCGCCCGACGTGGTGCAGGAACTGCTCAGCGCGGAAAAGCTGGCGGCCCTGAGCGGGGCGCGCCGGAACATCACGGTGTTCTTTGCCGACGTGCGCGGCTTCACCGAATTCACCGATTCCTCGCAACGGGCGGCGGAGGAATTTGTGCAGAAGACCAAGCTGACGCCTGATCAAACGCAAAAGTATTACGACCAGATCGCGAAGGAACAATTGGAGACGGTGAACACCTATCTCGCCACGATCGCGGACATGATCAAGAAGCACCGGGGAACTCTGGATAAATACATGGGCGATTGCGTGATGGCCTTTTGGGGAGCGCCCACGCCCAACGACCAGCATGCGCTCGATTGCGTGCGGGCCGCGGTCGAAGCCCAGCGCGCGCTCAACGCCCTGAACGAACAACGCGCGAAGGAAAACGAGCGGCGAAACCAGGAGAACGCCGGACGAATCGCCCGAGGGGAGGCGCCGCTCGCGCCCCTGGCCCTGCTCTCGCTCGGGACCGGCATCAACACCGGATCGGCAACGGTCGGACTGATGGGATCGGACGCGACGATTCTCAATTACACCGTTTTCGGGCGGGAAGTGAACCTGGCGAGCCGCCTGGAAGGCGCCTCGGGCCGAGGCCGGATTCTGATCAGCGAGGCGACTTTGGTGGAGTTGCAGCGAACCGATCCCACCCTGGCCGCCACCTGCGTCTCGCAACCCCCGGTCACTCCGAAAGGATTCCGACAGCCCATTCCAGTCTACGAAGTGCCCTGGAAACAGCCGCAAACCAAGGCCGCCACGCCGGCATAGCAGGCTTAAACAGGCCAAAAAAAGGCCATCGGATAAAACGCAAAAACCGCAGGAATGTCCTGCGGTTGGCAAATTGGCTCTGGCGCGGCCCGAAGGCCAGCGCTTACTTCATCAGCAGCATCTGCCGCGCGCGCTTGACCGCGCGGTTGAGCTGACGCTGATAATGCGCCGGAAGACCAGTGTACTTCCGGGGAAGAATGCGGCCCTGATCCGTCACGAACTGGCGCAGGAGGGTCGTGTTCTTAAAGTCGAGCGCGTCGACGGTGAAGTCGATCTTGGGCTTGGGACGCGGGGTCCGCGTCTCCATGGTGCTCCGGCCGGAGCGCTCGTTCTTTTCTGGGTGGGTTTTGCGTGGCATATTACTTGATCTCCCGATGCACAGTGTGGCGACGGAGGAAGGGATTGTATTTCTTCAATTCCACTTTCTCCGTCTTCAATTTCTTGTTCCGCGTGGTCATGTAGCGAGAGGGAGATTTCCCCTCTTTCCGCGCTTCTGTGCACTCAATGGTGACAATCTCTCGTGGCATAAATCATTACTCCTTTTCGCGAGCGGGTTTTTCCTCGGGCTCTTCTTCTTCTTCGACAACTTCGACGCCGCCGCTGCTGTCGACCGTGCCGAGAGCGCCGAGTTTGCGGGAGCGGAGAGCGCCATCGCGCTCCAGCTGGGCCTGGGCTTCCACCGTGAAGCGGGTCCAAGGAATAGCGTCCAGGCGAGCCTTGGGAATGGGCTTTCCGGTCAATTCACAGACGCCGTAGGTGCCCTTTTCGATGCGCTTCAGGGCTTCCTCGATCTCGTAGATGGCGTCCTGATCAGAAGACAGGAGGCTGAGGGCGAAGTCGCGGTCAAAATTGTCGGTGCCGCTATCGGCCATATGGAGGCTGTAGCTGGCCATTTCCTCGGCGGACTCCTTGGCGAGACCGCTCATCTGGTTGAGCAACCGTTCCCGGAGGTCGAGCAGATTCTTGTAGTACTTCTGCCACTCCGGCTTAATCTTGGCCTCGCTCTCTTCCACGGCTTTGACCACGGCCTTGCCTAAAATGGAGGCGGCAGTGGCTTGGCCGAGGCTTTTCGCGCGAGCCGACTGGCCGGAAGGGCCAGCGGACTTTTTCACGGTTGTTACTTTTTTAGTCGTCACAATTATCCTGGACTAAACTGCCCCAATAGATTCGAGTTTCGCGCGCTGGGGGCCAAACCGACTCTAATTGAGAGCGGGTGACTGTAGCAGAGGGGAACAAAATCGCCACAAAATTTTTGAAGATTCTTCCCCGCCGGAAAATCCAGCCTAAATATCTTACATTCTACTACTTAACCCAAAACAGTATCCGGAAAAACCCGACCAAAACGGGCAACCCAGGCCCCTTAAGGGAGGTGAACACCCCGGCTCTCGGCGCCGGTTTCCGCCTCCATGGCCGGCCTTCCAACGGATGAATCGGCCTTTCAGGGAGCAGAAAGGGAGCCCTTCTTGCGCCCCCCCCGGCGGCCATTCCTGGCCAGAGGGCCGGAGTCAGGAGGCCGGTTGGACATCAAACAGCGAACCAAAGTGCCGTGAGGGGTTACCGGAGCGATGGAAACAGCCGCTCCGATCATTCCGGCTCGGTAATTCATCACTCGGAGACCCATTCCGGTCGTTTTAGGGCCATTTTTGGGCAAGCCACAACCGTCATCCAGCACGGTCAGTTCGACCTGATTGTTTTGGGTGCTCAAGCCGATCGCGATATTCCGCGCTTGGCCGTGCTTAACGGCATTGTTAACCGCTTCCTGGGCAATACGATAGAGATGAATCGCGGCGGCGTTATCGTAGACCCGGGTGAAAGTGGGGGCCTTCAGCACACAATTGACGTTGGTCCGGGAGACCCGGGTAGCCAATTCCTGAAGGGCCGCTTGCAAGCCGTTGGTCTCCAACTCCACCGGGCTGAGGCCGCGCGCCAAGTCGCGGGACTGAGAAATGGTCTCGTTCACCAGGGTGGTGATTTTCTTCACATCGGCCGCTTCGGCGAGATCGCGGCTGGCGAGCTTCTGTTCCACAACCTTCACCATGCACGCAATCCCGGTCAGGTACTGGCCCAAGCCGTCGTGCAGATCCTGCCCGATGCGGCGTTTCTCCTGTTCGCTGATTTCCTGAATCTCGTTTTCCAACCGCTTGTTCTCGGTGATCTCGATCGCCGCGCCTCCCACCATCATCGGCTGGCCGGTCTGATCGCAGATGGGAAACCGGGTGGTGAGCCAATAATGCGCGCCGTCATCCCGGTGGTACGATTCGGTGGTTTCAATTGCCCGGTTCTGGGCGAACACTTGCTGGTCAAGCGTGCGGGCTTTGGCAGCCAGCGTCTTGGGCAAAAGGTCCGCATCGGTCTTTCCCATCATCTCCCCGACCTGGCGGCGGAAGACCTTGGCGCACGTTTCGTTGGCATAAATATACCGGCCGTCGCGGCTTTTCATGTAAACGGCGCACGGCACGTTCTTCATGAAGGCATCCATCTGGGCCTCGCGCTCGCGCAACTGCTGCAGCGTGCGAAAATGCTTGATCGAATAGCGGATCGAACGTTCCAGCAGCGCCGCGTCGAGCTTGTCCTTGCTGAGAAAATCGGCCGCGCCGAGCTTCATCGCTTCGGCATCCACATCCGGATTCTCGGTGGTGAGCATGATCATCGGCGCCTCAGAGCGCAGCGCGAGAGCCTCCTTGAGCAGATCAATGCCGGTGCGCGCGCCCAAGCGGTAGTCGAGGAGATAAACGTCGTGCCGCCCGTCGGCGATCTGCCGCAGTCCTTGCTCGTAGCTGGAAGCCCAGTCGAGAACCAGTTTTTGGGCGGAGATTTTGGAAAGGTGATGACGGGTGAGCAGGTAGCTGCGCTCGTCGTCGTCGACCAGCAGCACGCGAATGGGCTGGTCATCAGCGAGCGAATCAAAAACGTCAGCATTCATACGAGAACACGCCCAAGGCCTGTCTTCCGCGAGCAGGCACTTTATCGCGGATGCCGCCGGGGCGCAACGACCACAACGCGGCCTGTCGCGCGCGCCTCCCGCTGAGGCACGGCCAATCCCACGCGAGAGCGCTCGCCATTGGGCGGGCTCTCCCACCGTATCCTGGCGGCCGACCCTCACGACATCCGACGGCAAACTCAGTTCGTGCTGACGGAGTCAAAGCCGCAGACGTCGCGTGAGCGTCCGCCGAATGCTTTCCGGAATTGGGAATTCGAAGCTGCTTGCCACGTTGTCCGGAAATCTGCGAGGAGATACTTTCCGCGGGCAATACGGAATCCGAAATCTCGGAAAAGACTGCGCTCTATTTCGACGCCGGAGCTCGTGAAGCCTGGCTCTGCGACAGCTTCCGCTTGATCACTTTCCTCGCCCCGGGAGGCCGGAAGCGGCCCGCCTCTGAACTGGGCCCGCGATTTCCGTCGAAGATCGAACTGGCCTGGCCCAGTTGACGCATCCCCTACGGCGGAGGGTTTCCGCGCGAGGCTGACTCCAACAAGGTTTTCGCAATGCGGCGGGCTTCGACGATCAATTCAAAATCGGCCTGCAGATCGCCAAAGCGGAACTGGGGCATGCCGCTCTGTTCCTGGCCCAACAATTCCCCCGGGCCCCGAAATTGGAGGTCGGCTTCGGCAATTTTAAAACCGTCATGGCTCTGCTCGAGGACCTTGAGCCGGGCCGCAGAGTCCTCGGAGCGGGCCGCAGAGATGAGGATGCAGAACGATTCGTGGCGGCCACGCCCCACCCGGCCGCGAAGTTGATGCAACTGCGCGAGGCCGAATTGCTCGGCGTTTTCGATGATCATAATCGTCGCATTGGGCACGTCGACCCCCACTTCGATAATGGAACTGGCCACCAGCACGTGGATCTTATTTTGCACAAAGGCGGCCATGATCTGGTCCTTCTCCTCCGCTGCCATTCGGCCGTGCAGAGGCTCGACGCGAAATTCAGGCAGCGCCGCCCGGATGTTTTCGAGTTCCTTGAGAGCGGCTTTGGCATTGGCGTCGCTCTCGACGCGGGCGTAAACGATATAAGCCTGCTCTCCGCGCTGGAGGTGATCGCGCAGGAATTCCCACACTTTGGGCAGCTTGGCGCTGTCGCGGATGTACGTCTTCACCGGCTGGCGTCCTGAAGGAAGTTCGTCCAGCAGCGATATATCCAGATCCCCATAAAGCGTCAGGCCCAAGGTGCGGGGAATGGGCGTGGCGGTCATGACGAGGAGGTGGGGATACTGGCCTTTGCGCACGAGCCGCTCACGCTGGGCAACTCCAAAACGGTGCTGCTCGTCGATGACAGCCAAGCCGAGGTTGGGCAGCTCGAAAGAACTTTGAATCAAGGCATGCGTGCCGACGACCAAGACCGGCTTGCCGCCCGCGCCGAAAAGTTCAGGTTTCCCAGCCAGATCCGATTTGCTGGAAGCGGTCCAGATTCGGACGGGAATTTCCAGCGGGGAAAACCAGCGGGTAAAGGTCTTGAAATGCTGCTCGGCGAGAATCTCGGTGGGCGCCATGATCGCCACGCTCCTGCCGCTCTCGATGGCCATCAGGGCGCTGCAGGCGGCGACCACGGTCTTGCCGGAGCCGACGTCGCCCTGAAGCAAGCGGCGCATGGGGACGCCCTGAGCCAGGTCCGCGCGGATCTCCCGGAGAACCCGCGCCTGGGCCGCGGTGAGTTGATAGCCAAGAGAAGGCAGAAAGCGTTTAATGAGAGAGTTGTCGCCGAGGCAGACGAGGCGCGGCGCTTTGTTTTCGAGATTCCGCCGACGCGTCTGAATCTCGAGTTGCAGGTCGATAAACTCCTCGAGGGCGAGCCTCTCCCGGGCGGCTTTCACCTGGTGCATTTCCGCTGGAAAATGAAGGCTCTGCAACGCCTCCGCATAACCGGGGCGCGCGAGAAAAAGGCCGGGCGGATATTTCTCGGGCAAGCCGAGCGGCTTTTGGAAAAGCCGCCAGACCTGGGTGCGCAGCCACCGTTGCGTGAGGCCTTCGGTGAGCGGATAAATCGGCACAATCCTCCGGGAATGAACGGCGGGATCGTCCCCGCCGTCCATCACTTCCACGTCCGGATGATCGATGGTGCGAGGCTTCAGGTCGCGCACCCGCCCGCTGACCAACAAGCGCTGGCCCTGGTGAAAATTCCGCGCAATGTGCGGCAGATTCCACCAACGGCAATGCAAGCGGCCTGATCCGTCGTCAATAATCACCACGGTCTGAGATTTGGCGCCGCGGCCGAACCGTTTCACGCCCACTTCGACCACGTCGCCTTCAACCGCGACCGGCCCGAGGGCATTGATGTCGGCCACGGGACGAAAGGCGCGACGATCTTCATAACGGCGAGGGGCGTGCTGGAGCAGGTCGTAAATCGTCCGCACCCCGAGTTTTTCGAGAAGGCGGGCGCGTTCGGGTCCAATTCCCGGGAGCGAAGTAACCGATTTTGAGATGTCGAGCGGGGCGGAGCCGTGCACGCGCAGGCGAGTATAGATATCTCGCGCGCTCGAACGAGGCTTTAATTTTCAAATTCTTCCGCGATATTCGGAGAAAATGGAAAATCTGCAGGTGGAAAAGCCCGCCATCGAACGCTCGGCGGTCGAGCGGGCCATGACCGAGAAGCCCAAGATCGATCCGGCGCTCAAAGCGAAGGTCGACGAGTTGATTCAATTTTGCGGCGGGGGGTTCAATGAAGACCTGGTGGAGGACATCGTAGTCACCGGCCTGAAGCTGCTCAAAGATGTCGAACATCGCGGCGACGTTCGCGTGATCCAGACAGCGGTCCGGGAGTTGCGCTACGCGTTCAAAATGTTCGCGCCTTACGTGGATAAGCGGAAGGTGACGATTTTCGGATCGGCCCGGACGCTGCCGACGCGGGCGGAGTATCAACAAGCGGTGGAAGTCGCGCGGAAAATCTCCCAAGCCGGCTATATGGTCATCACCGGCGCGGGCCCTGGAATTATGCAGGCCGGACATGAAGGCGCCGGAGCGGAGATGAGCTTCGGGGCGAATATCCGGCTGCCGTGGGAGCAGGCGGCGAACCCGATCATGGTGAAGGACAAAAAGCTCATCACCTTTAAATACTTCTTCACGCGCAAGCTGACGTTCATCCGCCATTCCGACGCGCTGGTTCTGTTCCCGGGCGGGTTCGGAACGATGGACGAGGGCTACGAAGCGCTCACCCTGATGCAGACCGGGAAAAGCCAGATCATGCCGCTGGTATTAATGGACCGTCCGGGCGGCACTTACTGGAAGACCTGGGACAAGAACGTGAAAGAGCACCTGCTGCGAAATCAGCTGATCTCGCCGGACGATCTGAATCTCTATCAGATCACGGACAACGCGGATCAGGCGGTGAAATGGATCACGCGCTTCTATCGCAACTTCCATTCGATGCGCTGGGTGAAAGATTCGCTCGTGATCCGCCTCCGGTACGCTCCTTCCGCGACGGCGATCGACGCCCTGAACGAGGATTTCGCGGATATCATCACGGGCGACAAGATTCATGTCACGAACGCCCTCAAAGACGAACTGGATGATCACGACATGGTGGATCTTCCGCGGATCGCGTTCGGGTTTGACCGGCGGCATTACGGCCGGCTGCGGCAGTTGCTGGATGTCCTGAACTCCTTTTAGCGCGCGGCCATCCAGATCCGGGAGCCGCGGATCAGGCGAACTTCAGTTCGGTGGTGGTGGCCTCGTGATCCCAGTTGCGAGGCGGCTTCGCATTCACGGAAGCCACTTCCTTGATCGAGAGCTGATTCCCGATGGCTTTGGCTCCCTTGACCGAAACCTCGGCGGGCTTGCAGGTCTGCTGGCTCACCTTCTGGTGCGGGGCGGGCTTGTACTTGATGTAGAGCTGGTCCGGCGTATCCGGCGAAAAGAAGAGAATTTTCGATTTCTCCGGGACGCAGAAGTATTCCTTCTCGAGGATCATGCCGCCAAAGGTGAAGCGCTTCAGGTAGGCCGCCTCCCGATTTGAATAGGCCAGGGTGAAGACGCGATCGCGCTCCGGAATCCCGCAGTAAACGAGATCGGGTCCCACGAACAGCTTCTCCGGCAGCTCGACCACCTTGTAATGGCCATCCTTGAAGAGGAGCAGGAGCTTGTCGTAGCGGGTGCAGTCGATGCGGAATTCCTCCCCGCCCGCTTTGTAGCCGATGTAGCCCTTCTCCCGGTCGTAGCTCACTTTGAACGCTTTGAAGGCAGCGTCCTTTGCTTCCACTTCGTCGTAGCGGCTGGATTTGGTCAGGCGCGGGTATTGGTCCTTGTACTTCTCGATCAAGGCTTCGATCCGGCCGATGACGTACTTGGTGAGATTCTTCAGATCTTTGCGGGTCTGAGCGAGATCGGCCTTAATCTGTTCCAACTCTTCGCGATGCTTGTTGATATCGAAGAGGGAAATCCGGCGGATGCGCACCTGGAGAAGCCGATCGACATCGGGATCACTGAGCGGCCGGATGAGTTCTTTCGCGAACGGCTTGAAGCCGTCGTAGACGGCAGCGACCACGGCCTCGTTGGTTTTGCATTGCTCGATCTTCTTGTAGATGCGCTCTTCGATGAAGATTCGCTCCAAGGTGCGGAAGTGAAGCTCATCCTGGAGCTTGCTCTCCTTGAGTTCCAACTCGCGCTTATGGAGTTGAACGAGTTGGGCGGTGTTCTCCTTCAGAACCTCGGAGACTGTCAGCTCCACCGGCCGGTTGTTCTTGATGACAATAATCCGGCTGGAAATGGAAATTTCGCAATCGGTGAAAGCGTAGAGCGCATTGATCAACTGCTCGGCGGTAACGCCCGGAGGAGTCTTCAACTCGATCTCAACCTCCTCGGAGGTGAAGTCGTTGATGCTTTTAACCTTCAGCTTGCCCTTGCGCACGGCATCCTCGATCGACGCGATCAACGACTCCGTGGTGGTGGTGGGCGGAAGTTCGCGAATGACAACGGTGTTCTCGTCCTTCTCCTTGATCTTGGCGCGGATTTTGACGGACCCGCGTCCGTCATTGTATTCACGGGCATCCATCAAGCCGCCCGTGTAAAAGTCGGGCAGGCATTTGAAGGACTCGCCTTTGAGAATCGCAACCTGCGCATGGAGCAATTCGATGAAATTATGAGGCAGGATGCGGCAGGAAAGGCCGACCGCGATGCCTTCAGCGCCGAGCATCAGGGTCAACGGGAGCTTTGACGGAAGGGTGACCGGCTCCTGGTTGCGCCCGTCGTAGCTCGGCACCGTTTCCGTGAGTTCGTCATTGAACAGCTCGTTCCGGGCGAGATCGGTGAGGCGGCACTCGATGTAACGCGAGGCCGCCGCCGGGTCGCCCGTATAGATATTGCCGAAGTTCCCCTGCCCCTCGATCAGGTAGCGCTTGTTGGTGAGCACCACGATCGCGTCATCGATCGCGGCCTGGCCGTGCGGGTGATACTTCATCGCCTCGCCAGAGACGGTGGCGACCTTGATCAAGCGTCCATCATCGAGGCGATGGAGGGACCAGAGAATGCGCCGCTGCACCGGCTTCAGGCCGTCTTCGACGTTGGGAATCGCACGATCGCGAATGACGTAGGAGGCGTACTCGAGGAAGCTGGTGTTAACCCGTTTGTGGAGCTGGAGATCGATCTTAGCCGGATCGAAAGGGCGATGGGCCACCTCGGCCGGGACATCTTCCGCCTGGACATGCGTCTGGCCATTTCCATTTCCCGTTCCATTGGCATTGGCGGCGGGCGGAGGAGTTCCGCCCGGGCCGTTCACGGGAGCGGGAGCTCCGTTCGGCCCCGGAATGGGCAGCTCGGGTTGTCCTGAATCGTTCTTTCGGTTTGCAGCCATTTCGATCTGGAGTAAGCGCGGAAATTCCCCGCGCCACCGTTGACGGCGCAGAAGCTAAATCTCGCTATTCCCCCTCGCAAGCGGGAATCGCCTGACCGTCCGCGCGATTTGAAGCGGAGAGAGACAGCTACTTGGCGGACCCGGCCACTGCAGCGTCGCCGGTTTTCAGAAAGTCGACCTTCGCGCTGAGTTCGGGCGTCAGGAATTCGTCGGGGTTCTGAATCTGGACTTTGACCTGGAGAGTGCCTTTTTGGCGGTTGGCCTCCGGCGCCTTCTCGGCCACATAGCCGTCATAAACGCGATCGGGGTAGGCTTCCGGACTGACCTTGCATTTCTGGCCGAGCTTGACCTTGGCCACGTCGGCCTCGTTCAAATCAATCTCGACCTGAAGGTCCTTCAAATCCGCCACAGCGATGAGCGCGGTGCTCGGGCCGCGGGTGCCGCCGAAGCTCTGCGGTGTGACCAGTTCATTCGGGTCAACAAGCTTTTCCAAAACGACGCCGTTAATCGGAGAGCGAATGGTGCACCACTCGATGTAGGTGTTGATCCATTGGAGGCTCCCTTCAATCTCCTTCACGCTGGCTTTTGCCGCTTCCACATTGAGGCGCATGTCGTCTTCATTCTGCTTCGATTCGATACTCACCAAAGCAAGGGCTTTCACCCGCTCGTATTGAACGCGCGCTTTCTCGAGCGCCGCCTGGGCGCTGGCGAGGCGGCCGGCTGTTTCGTGCTGCCGGGCGCGATATTCCGCATCATCTAACAGCACGACCACCTGCCCGTTGGTCACCGCGTCGCCCTTTTTCACGCCGATCCAGGTGACTGTGCCCATGAAACGCGGGCTCAGTTCGATGCGTTCCCGGGTGATAATGTAGCCACTGACCGTGAGGAGCGAAGCACCAGAAGCAACTTCCGGACTGGCGGAATTCGCCGCGCGCGTGGCGGACGAAGAGGCGGGCGCAACCGCGGCGACGGTGCTGGCTGGCGCATTCGTCCGAGCTGGGGCAAGGAGGGCCGCGTCCCCCTTGGTCCGAACCTTGTCGCTTTCGCGGGGCCAGGCGTAAAAAAGAGCGATCGCGGCCGCAATCCCGACCAGCAGGAAGATCACCCAAATGGTCTTTTGCGACCGGTCTTTGGCCTCGGATGGGATGCGGAGAGACTGAAGCTTGTCAGAGGTCATAGCGATTTGAGCGAGGCGATCACCGGGAGGCGCGAAGCCCGAATGGCCGGCAGCAGGCTGCCGATCAACCCGACGACCACCGAGAAAACCAGGCCCTTGAGGGCGAGCTTCGGGGTAATCCGAAACTCGAAAACCACTTCACTGAAATTATCGAAGCTCAGCGTCCCGGTGGCCAGGCCGTCCATGGGCATAGAAAGGAGGCAGCCGAGCGCCCCGCCAATGAGCGCGAGAAAAGCGCCCTCGATCAGAAAACTGATCAAGATGGTGCGGCGGCGAAAGCCGAGCACGCGCAACGTGCCAACCTCGCGAGTGCGAGCGCCAACGCTTGCATACATGGTGTTCATGGCGGCGAAGATCGCCCCGATCGACATGGCGGTGGCCAGAAAATCCCCAAGAAAACGAATCGGCCCGGCGGTTTTGGTTTGAGTTTTGTAAAACTCGGTTTCGGGAACGACTTTCAGCGACAGAGTTTTGTCCTTCTCGATCCGGTTGATCAGATTGGTCGCGGCCCGGGGATCGGTCGATTTCAGCAGCAAACTGGAGTAATTCTCCCGGTCGAAAATCGCCCGAGTCTCATCTCCGTCCATCCAGATTTCCGAGTCGAAAGCCGTATTTCCGGCATCGAAATGGCCGACGACGGTCAGTTCGTGGCCGCCGGTTTTGAACTTTTCGCCCACGCCGGTATTCGCAAAGCGGTTGGCGAGGCGCCTGCTCAAAACCACTTCCCGATGGCCCGGGCTGAACCAGCGGCCCTCGGCCAGGCGCACTTGCGATCGCAGGTCCTTGCCGTTCGGCCCCACCCCGCGGACCAGGACGTTGGCCTCGCCTCGGTTTTCCCGGCGCGGCAAATTGATCAAAACGAGCACATCCGCGGAGACGAGCGGCTTGCCGGCGGCATCACGAGCCACGCCGTCGAGATACTGGATCGTTTTGACCTGATCGAGTTTGACCTGGCTGCTGGATTCGGCGGTCGAGCCTTTGCGCATGACGAGCAGGTTGCCTTCGACGCCGGTATTGCCGCTGGCGCTTTCCAGGCCCACGGCCAGCGCCTGCACCAGCATGTAAACGGCGACCACCAGCGCGATGCCGAAAATGGTGGCGATGGTGGAGCGCCAGCGGACCAGCACGTTCTTGACGTTGTATTTGATCGGCAGGGCCATGCGTTAATCCAAAGTTTTCAGCCCCTGCACCACGCTCATCCGGGCCACCGAAAGGGCCGGCGCCAGGCTGGCAACGATGCCGAGGGCCGCGGCCACCAGACAACCCCGCCCGACAATGCGCGCCGTCACTTCGAGCGAGGGAAAGAAATTATTCGTGAGCGTGGCGGCAGGGACAAACGTGAAGAGCGCCCAAGCCCCGCCCACGCCCAGCAGCGCCCCGAGAGCCGCGAGCCCGAAGCTCTCCGCCAGAATGAACCCGAACAACTCGCGCCGCCGAAAGCCGAGCGCTTTGAGCACGGCCAACTCTCGGAATCGCTCGCGAATGGCCATGCTCATGGTGCTCGCGCTCACAAGAATCAGGGTGAAAACCACGACCGAACAGATGGCGTTAATCAGCAGCTTGATATTGCCCCACATCGAAATAAACCCGAGCTGAAAGGCGCGTTCAGTCTCAGCGCGCACCTCGGCGGAGGTGTTCAGGAAGGCCTTGTCGACCGCGGCGACGATCGGGCTGACATCCTCAATGCTGCGCGCTTTAATCCACCAAGTGCCGACCTGCCCCCCGCCGCCCGCTGCTTCGTCCAGATACTTGTGGTTAAAGAAGACATTCCGGTCGTCAGGCGTCCCGGAATAAATGCCGGCTACATGGAGCTCGAGGTCAAACGGCCAGAATGTCCCCTGCAAAACCATCCGATCGCCCACTTTGATTTTGTATTTGTCCGCGGTGGCCTTGCCCACGATGCACGCCCGCCGATCGGCCAGGAAATTCTGCACCTGATCCGCGGGGAGGTGCGCGTCCGTGGAAATCTTCAGGAACGCTTCCGGGTCAATCGCGAATTGGGCAAACATCACCTCTTCGCCCTTGTACTTTCCGCCATACCAAGTAAATGGGCTGACTGCTTCCACGCCCGGAATGCGCTCGATGATCGGCTTCTGCTTCGCGGGCAGCAGCTGGCCCAGGGAAATGCGGTTCCGGGCGATAACCCGGGAGGCCGAACCAATGTCCTCCACCGGCAGGGTGATCTCCCGCAAGCCCACCTGCAGGATCACGAACAGGAACAGGCTGACGGCCACGCTCAAAACCGAGAGCGTCGCGCGCCGCTTGTTGCGCAGGGCATTTTTCGCGATGAATCCCAAAGTCGTCATGGCGAATGCGGGAAACTACGGGACGAGTTCTCCCTTTTCCAAATGAATGCTGCGGGTGCCAAACGCGGCGGCTTTCGGGTCGTGCGTGACCATGATCACGGTCTTGCCAGCATCCCGGCATAACGCCCGGAGAATCTCAAGGACTTCATTCGCGGAATTGGAATCGAGGTTGCCCGTGGGCTCGTCCGCGACGATCAGACTGGGATCGGTGACCAAAGCGCGGGCAATGGCGACGCGCTGCTCCTGCCCGCCCGAGAGCTGCTTGGGCAAATGATGCATGCGGGTGTCGAGCCCCACCAACTCGAGGGCGGTTTTGACCTGTTCCTTGCGGCGCTTGCTCGGAAGCCGGGTCAGGAGGAGCGGCAACTCCACATTCTCGAATGCGGTCAGGACGGGAATCAGGTTAAAGGTTTGAAAAACAAACCCGACGTTCTGATTCCGCCAATCGGCCAGCTGGGATTCATTCAGGCCGGTCACCTCGATCCCCTGAACCATGCACTTGCCACTGGTCGGCCGGTCAATGCCCGCGATGATATGCAAGAGGGTCGATTTGCCGGACCCCGAGGGCCCCATGAGCGTGAGAAACTCGCCGGCGGAAATCTCCATGGAGATGCGGTTCAGAGCCGTCACGTTGATCTCACCTTGCTGATAGATTTTCGAGAGTTCCCGAATGGTCACAATGTTCTCGCGAGTCTTGCGAGACGAAGGCACCACCGGTTCAGCCAAGACAGACATAGACGCGACGATAAGGGCCGAAAATTGGAATGCAAGGGCGAGATTGTGAAATTTTTCACAAGCGATTTTTCAGGGGAAAACCCTACCCTTTCCAGAGGACCAGCACGCTGCCGATGGCCATGACGACAGCCGCCAACAATCGGCGCAGGAACGCCCGCTCCTGAAAGAAAATCCGGCCGACAAACACCTGCAAGACCATCCCCAGCTGAAAGTAAACAAAGGAATAGGCGAGCAGCGTCCCCTGAAAGATCCGGATGGTAAGCCATTGCATGACAAGGAAGGACAAAGCGTGCAGGAACAGCCAGCGGCGATGGCGAAAGAACGAAGGGCCGAGCGTCCGAAGTTCGCCGGGCCGATGGAAGGCAGTGGCAGCGACCAAAATAACCAGGCCGCAGACCAGCCAGGCCGCCACAGTCAGCTCCGCCGAACTGGAGGCGGCGGCCCGCTTCATAAACACGGCGCCGATGACGCCGAGCGACAAACCGGCGACCCGCAGGAGAACCGCGCCCGCGGTTTCGGCAACCGTGGCGCGGCGGCTGCCGTCCCGATCGGAAAAAAGGAGCACTCCGCCGAGCACCGTCACCCCCACGCCGACCATGCCCAGGCGCGTCGGCGATTCCCCCAGGAAAAGCCAGCCAAAGAGCAGCGCGAGGATCGGCCGGAGAGCGTTGAGCGGGCCGAAAACGGAGACGTCAGTGAGGCGCAGCGCGGCGATCATCGCCAGATTCCCGACCGCGTCGAGTCCCCCGCCCAACGCGATGTTTCCCCAGAACGACGCTCCCGGCCGGGAATGAGTGGCCCAAGCCCCGAGAACGGCGAGGGGGAACATCAAGGAATAGGTGAGAATCCAGGTCTGGTAGACGCCTGCCTGATTCAGCAAAAGGCGCTTTTGCACAGCGTTGGCCGTAACGCTGAGCGCGACCCGCAGCAAGATCAGCCATCCCATTCCCGGGGAAGTTGGGCGAGAACAGCGGGCGAAGCAAGGAGGACCGGTGCGACGATAACCGATGGCCGCCCACGCCATTACCGGGCCGGGGTCATCAGCTGCCAGTCGCCGTTTTCGTGCTGTTTCGGATCGTAGGTGGCATCGTTCGAGTGGCGGTAGCCGCCGTAGCCGTCCGTCCAATGGTACTGCTGGTTGAAGGAGTGCTGGGAAGTTCCGTAGACCGGATCATCGAGCGTCTCGACCCCGCGGAGGTAATCGGAAAATTTATCATTCGGGCTCCGGCCGGCTGAGTCCGCAGCGGGCGCGGCGGTGCGAGCGGCGGCCAGCCGTTGGTCAATGGCCGCAATCATCGCGTCGTTGTTCGCGCTGATCTGGCGGCTGAGCGCAGCGGCGGCAGCGATCTGATTGTAACCGGCCTGCAACTGCCGATTGAACTGCTCCTGGAGGTAGGCATTGATCGCGGCCGAACGCTGTTGCCAGGCCGGATTGGGTCGAAAGGATTTGGAGATGGCGGCGAAGACTGGCTTCCGGCGGTCCAGCGTTCCGTCCGGCGCGCGGAAGCTGTGCAGAGCATTGAGCCCCCAATTGATCTGCCAGGTGCGGCCTTGAGGGCCATCGTAGGGAATTTCCACGCTGTAATAGACGCCGTAAAACTCTTCCTCCACCGGCTTGTCCTTCAACTCGTATTTCACCTTGATGCCCACGCCGCCTTTGTAGTTCGGGCCCTGGAGATTCAACGCTTTCGGCAGGTCCGGCAGATCTTTCATGCCGATCAGTTGCAACTTCGGCATTCGGCCGCGGGCCTGCTGAACAAACAGGAGGAGGGTTTGCGCCGCGGGCATTTGCTGGTGAGCGTAGATCAGCCCTCCCAGATTCTGCCCGGGACGATAAAAACCAGCGTCCGGGCGAAGGCAGAAGAACTCCGCAGCGGGGTAAGCGTAAAAAGCCTCTTCGTTCGCTGGGTTCTCGACCGCCGCGCCGAGTTTCACCGGGCTGGAGGTATCGCCATAGTTCCAAATCACCTGGCTTTGGTCCTTCCATTTTTCGGGCGCGGCAAAAACGCAGACCGGCAGATTGCCCTGCTGCCGATCGATCATCTGCCGAACGGTGAAAGGTTCGTCCTCGATTTTCAGGGCGGGTCCTGGATTTTCCTTCTTCCCGGCCTTTTGCGGTTCGGGCTCTTTCGCCCCTGGCACAGGCGCGTTGGTGTTTGAGGACGCGCTGTCCTTGGCCTGCGCAGGAGACAAAAAGGCGGACAAGAGCAGAACGAGAACCATGGGTTTCACAGTTCCTAATCCACAGCACATGGCCACGCCGGTCAAGACAGAGCTTGGACTGCCGTTTTGTCTCCCACATGGCGCCGATGTCAGGATAGATGAAGCGTTCAACCCGCAGGATCAGCCCCTCCGCCGTGCCACAGGCAGACCCCCTACTCCCCGACGTCTTTTGTCTTAACCAATCGCCCGAGAATCCAGGGAGCGCCTCTTCGATGCGTACGCCGAAAAACATGCTCCAAAGACATGACCAGCAACTGCCATCGAGGAATGGGGAAATCCTGAGGGTAATGTGCTTGCGGCGAGCGCGATCCGTAATCGTTCCGACCGGGGAACCGAATGGCTCGCCATTCGGTTCCGCTCTTCGTATCTTCCTCGAAGAAGCCGCGGCCAGGTCATTGAGATTCCGATTGATGAAGTCAACCCATTACATCTCAGAAATCCGCTTGAAGCGGGAAACAGTGGAATCCTTCGATAAATACCCCTTCTCCCTCCCAGCTGTGCGCCCTCTCGAGTCACTAGAATTGCATCCCGCTGTTACGTTCTTTGTCGGGGAGAACGGCTCCGGAAAATCCACGCTGCTTGAGGCTATTGCCGTTGCCTCCGGGTTCAATGCCGAAGGAGGATCCAGAAACTTCAAATTTGGGAGCCGTGATTCCCACTCCGAATTACATGGCTTCTTGCACATTTCCAAGGGACTTTCACGCCCGCGTGATGGGTTCTTCCTCCGCGCGGAAAGCTTCTTCAATGTCGCCACCGAAATCGAGAAATTGGATGCGGAGCCCGGAAACGCACCTCCGATTGGTCCGGCATATGGTGCACGCTCATTGCACGAGCAATCGCACGGCGAGTCGTTCCTCGCTCTACTCCTCAATCGTTTTCACGGTCACGGACTGTATTTGCTGGACGAGCCGGAGGCTGCCTTATCCCCGAGCCGACAACTTTCAGTATTGACGCGCATTCATGATCTCGTTCGTCAAAATTCGCAATTCATTGTTGCGACACACTCGCCAATCTTGATGGCCTACCCTAATGCGTTTATTTACAACTTTTCCCAAAATGGCATTCAGCGAATAACCTACGAGGAAACAGAGCACTATCGCGTAACTCATAGTTTTTTATCGAACCCTCGCCGCATGTTAGATGTGCTGCTTGCCCCGTAACAGGTTATCCATCCTCAGAACGTAATTTAAAGGATTGCGCCTTAAATCGCCGAACGTCGGAAAGGTCGGAAAGTTGAGTTTGAGTCCTGCCTCGGCTCACCGCTTTTGGTAGAGGCGTTTCCTCCCGTCCCGCTGAGCCTCCCGAAGCGGTAATTTCGCTCCGCTTCAGGACCGCAGTCCATAACAGGATGCCGTTGGCTCCGGATCAGTATTGTCCGGGATACTTGGATTCGAGACGTTCCGTGCTCTGGGGGAAGATGGGGTCGACTTCACCCCGCGACGTGGAACTGGCTGACGTCCGGGACGACGCGCAGCCCGTCGCAAAAAGGAGGAACAAGATCGACCAAAGAAGAAGTGTCGTTTTCATACCCAATCGGGCGAAGGGGCGAAAAGATGGCAGCTCTTGTTCAAACGCCCACTCCACCCTTACGGTCGGGCCGGGCCGCGTGAGCGTCCAAGGAAAACTGGACTTTTAATGGTCCATTCAGGAAATCTTAATCCGCGGGAGAGCGCGCGCTTTCAAATTCGGCCGGTCTCTTCCACACTCCAGCGTGCACCTGCGCCAATTGCGGCTTCGCGATTTTCGGAATTACGGGCGGCTCGATGTCGAGTTCAGCCCGGGTTTTCACGTGCTGCTGGGGAACAACGCGCAGGGCAAGACGAACATTCTGGAGGCCATTTATCTGCTCGCGACCTTGCGCTCCTTCCGCGGGGTGAGCAGCGCGCAGATTGTGCGCCATGGGCAGACCGGGTTTTTTGTGGGTGGGAAAACGCATCACGGCGACGATCACGAGATCAAGCTGTATTGGTCCGCCAAGGAGCGGAGCCTGGCGGTGGACGGGCGGCCGATCCGCAAGCTTTCGGAGTTTCTGGGGATTTTCCGGGCGGTGGTATTTTGCTCGGAGGATCTGCAACTGGTGAAGGGATCGGCAAGCCGCCGGCGGCGTTATCTGGACCTTTTACTGACGCAAACCCATCCGACCTACCTGCCGTTGCTGCATCGTTACGTGCGGGCGGTGCGCTCGCGGAATGCGCTGCTCAAGCAGCGGGTGCAAGACCCGGCCGCACTGGAGGCTTTCACCGGGGAGATGGTGGCGGCAGGCACGCGGCTGGTGGAAATGAGACGGGAACTGCTGCCGGAAATATCGCCGCTGGCCTGCCAGGCCTACCAAAAGATCACCAACGCCGCGGAAGAATTGCGCCTCGATTATCATCCGTCGGTGCGGGGAGATTTCCTGGTGGAACTGCGCAAAGTGGAGGCGCGCGAACGGGCGATGCGAATGACCCTGCTGGGCCCGCACCGGGACGAACTCGCGCTGACGCTGGATGGAAAGCCCGCGGCGCAATTTGGGAGCGAAGGCCAAAAGCGCTCGGTCGTGATCGCGCTGAAGATCGCCCAAGCCGAGCATCTGACGCGCCTGCATGGGTCGCCACCGGTGCTGTTGATCGACGACATCATGGGCGAACTGGATTTGAAGCGGCGGAGCGGGTTCCTCCCATTGCTCCAGCGGGCGCACCAGGCCCACAGCCAGGTGTTCATGACCTGCACGGAAGAGAACTGGCCGAGCGAACTGGGGCGGGAACTGCAAAAGTGGGAAGTGCGCTCAGGCAAATTGAACCGGCTTTCCTAAAGGCGGCCCCTTCGCTTAACCTGCGACCTGTGCCGCCGCCGCCCCCAGCTCGAGCCCGTTTGCGTCCCTGCCCGCTCTGCGGCGCCGCGGAGCACCGCTCCTTCCTGCACAAGCCGCCGCTGGAACTGGTGGAATGCGGTGCCTGCTCGATGGTCTTCTCGGACCAGGCCGCGCCCGAGTTCGCCGAGGGTGAGTTCTATGCCACCACCGGCAGCCAGTTTTACGCGTCCGATGAGAAGCTCGCCGGCGACTACTCGCCGGTCCGGTACCTGCGCGAGATCAAGCTGCTGCGGCGGTTTTGTCCGAAGGGCCGGGTTCTGGACGTGGGCTGCTCCACCGGCGGGTTTCTCCACCATCTGCGCGACCGGTTCCCGGGCGACTACGAAGTGTGCGGAACCGACGTCGCCACCGGCGCGCTGGAAATCGCCGCCAGCAAGGGGATTTCCGTCTTGCGGGAAAACTTTCTCACGTGGAACCGGTCCGGTGAATGGTTCGATGCCATTACTTTCTGGGCGGTGCTCGAGCACGTGGCTGACCCGAGAGTTTTTCTGGAACGCGCCCAGACTCTCCTCCGTCCGGGAGGGCTCTGCTTTGTCCTTGTGCCGAACATCCGCTCGCTGGCGGTGCGCGTGGCGGGGGCCAAATACCGTTACATCCTGCCGCAACACCTGAACTACTTCTCCCGGTCCACGCTGCGAGACTTGCTCCAAAAAGGCGGGTTTGAAGCGCTTTTCGAAACTTCCATGCACTTCAATCCGATCGTGATTCTGCAGGATGTGCGGTCGCGAAGCGGCCTGGTGGGTGACCAGGAGCGGGCGAAGCTGCTGGTGAAAACGAATTCCCTGAAGAGCAACCCCCTGCTGACGCCGGTCCGCTGGTGCTATGCCGCCACGGAATCCCTGCTGGGGCAGGCTTTCCTGGCGGACAACCTGGTGATGGTCGGCCGAAAAGGCTGACCGCAAGCCCGGCTGCTAATGCGCCTACTGGGCGTCGGACATTCCCGGCCACGGCGTCACCTTGTTCAGGGCGGGAACGATCGCCCGGCGCAGCGCCAAAAAGTCCAGCTCATCCGTCTGGCGATGGAGAACCGTGCCGTCCGGAGCAAGCAGGAGAGTGTGCGGGAGCCCGCCCTTCCATTCCGGATCCAAAGCCTCGAAGAGCTTGTACTTGTCGGTCTCGCCAAAGTAGAAATTGCGCGTGGAGGCATGGTGCTTTTGCAGAAAACTGAGCACCTGATTCTTTTCATCGGGAAATTGAGCGGAGATGGTGATCAGCTCAAAATCGCGATGCCGAAAGCGCAGATTCGTCTCGATCAAGTCGTCGAATTCGGACACGCAGGGGCCGCACCAGGTGGCCCAGACATTGATCAGGCGCACCTTGCCTGATTTGTTCGCCCGGAGCTCCCGCAGAGTTTCAGCGGTCGCGGGTTCAACTGTGACCGGCTCCTTCTGGACCTTTTCCCTCCATTTTCGGTTCGATTCCGCCTTGTAATCCCACTTGGTGGAGCAGCCGAACACCTTGGTCTCGGGAATAGCTGGCAGCCGACCGGCCAGCAGCGCATCCAAGGCGTCCCGAGTGTCTTGAGATTTCACCAGCGCCTCGCGTTCGTTGTTATCCACGCGCCCCTGGTAACGGAGCTTTCGGTCCGCATCGAAAATGAAGACGTGCGGCGTGGCCACCGGACCGAACTTCTTGGCCAGAGTCTCAGTCGGCCCGTCATCGAGAAAAGGGAAATTGAACTTGTGATGCGCAGCCCGGATTTTCATCGACTCGAATGTGTCGTCCAGGTCGGTGTAGCCCAACTCATCCAGGCGGACGGCGTCCGGGCTGTTCGGGTTGATGCAGACGAACGCCACGCCGCGCGGCTTGTAGTCATCCACCAGCTTTTTGATCCGTTCCTCGTAGGCCTGGGCGGTCGGGCAGTGGCTGCAAGTGAAGATGACGGCCAGAAGACGAGCATCCGCAAAATCGCGCAACGAATAGTGACGACCGTCGACGCCGGGCAGGTCAAAGTCGGGGCAAGTGGCGCCAATTGTCATTGTTTCGTAATGCGGTGTCTGACTGAGAACCGATGTTACGAAAAAAAATGCTGCGAACGCCGCAAGGATACGCACTACTTTTTTCTTCATAGGTCAACCATCTAGCAGGGTTGTTTGCCGGAGAAAAGCTTGACCAGTCAACAGGAGTCCCGGGTGATCAGAGAAAACCGCCCGTTTACGGCAAAACATGCCGTGGATTCAACCGTGAAATTCCCTCCAAAAAGGTTCAAGCTTTTCGTCCCGAGAGGAAACCGCCCCAAAAACTCGGACAAAAGGAACGAACTCGCCCGCACGCCAGACGAGGACGTGAAAGCCGTTTCGATCAAGGTGTTTGTCAGGTGGCATGGATTAACCCCCGCCTGCTGCTACCGCAATCCCAGAAGGCCCCTGCCATTACGCGTGACTCCGGCCTTCGAAGATTGTCAAAGCGTTGTGAGGAAACTAACAGTGCCAGAGCTAGCGAAAGTGAATGCGGCAGGCAGTCTGATCACACTATTGTCGGCCCTGCTGTCCGGGCACTGGCATGATCTACTGATCAGCGAAGGCCTCACCTTCGCGGCCAGTCTTGGCCCGCTCGTGTGTTTGTTTATGACCGGCATGCTTGTCGCAACCTTTTGGGAATCCAAAAGGACGCACTTTGTCAGCCTTTTGATCGGAATGGCATGCGGCGGCCTGTCGTTCCTCTCGTGGGTGGTTCTGAACCGGAAGAGCTCCTGAAATCGCAAATACCCAAAGGGCCAGAATAAGCACGCCTAGCCGATCATCGGCAGCCCGACGTCGAAGTCCACGACAGCAGAACTGCCAATTCTCAAACAGATCAAAGAGAGGCGTTGGTCCCCGGTTCAGGAAAATGATGGTCTTTGGTCCGGCAGCCCGCAGTGAACCCTAAAACCAGGACAATAATAGCCAATGCAATGCGCATGGGCGGAAGATACAGCGGGATCAACGGGAGGAAAGTGGAAAGCGCGAATTCAGGGAATTCAGTGGCCTTTCATGACCTCTTCGATATCGCGGCGCAATTCGTTATGGATGTCGTCGATCGACTTGTTCGCATCAATGATGCGAAAGCCGTAGCTCGCCTGCAGGCGCTGGAACTGTTGCGCCATGAGGTTCTGGTATTTCAGGAAGCTGTCGAACATGTCGCGGCTCAAGCCGAGATCCATGCCGCTTTCCCAGTAATCGAGCGTGGTGGTTTTCCGCAGAGAGCGCTGAACCAGGTTTTCCGGCGAGGTCTGGAGATAAAAGACGGCGTCGGGAACGGGCGCGATGCCGTAAAGATTCTTTAACCACGCCTCGTCCATGCCGCGGACCATATCGCGGGCCATCAACGTGTAAATGTAGCGATCGGCCAGGACGATGAAGCCGGCTTTGAGGGCGGGCAGAATGACGTTCTCCAATTGGTCCGCAAAATCGGTGGCGTAAAAGAGGCTGAGAGTGATGCGGCTGAGAATGTTTCCCTGCTGCGCCTTTTCGAGCTCCTCGCTGACGAGGGTGGAGTGCTTGAGGCCGACCTCGACAGTGGCGTGCCCGCCTTTTTCGAGGTATTCCACGAGGCGCACGATCTGCGTAGAACGACCGGATCCGTCTGCACCCTCCACGACGAAGAGCTTGCCGGAAAGGTGCTGCAGATTGACGCCCGGGATGCCCTGGCCGTACCACCGGATCGGGGAGGTGGTGGGAACAACGATCTGGCTGCGGATCTTGCGTTGCTTGGAAGCTTTCTTCATGCGGCGGGAGTATGCAGGTACTGCGAGAGATCGATGCGGCTTTGGACGAGCTGCCGGACGATCTGCTGTTGCACCTCGACGCGTTCATTGGCGTCGATCACGGCGAAATTGAATTCGGTGCTCATGGCCAGGTATTGCTCGAGAATCCGGCCCTGGAAAATGCGGAAACTTTCGTAAGGATCGGCCGACAGATGCATGTCCATGCCCGCCTCAAAGTATTTCAACTGGGGGCGTCCATCGAGAATGCGCTGCAGGGAAACCTCGAGCTTCGCCTTGAAGAAAAAGGTGAGGTCGGGCAGCGCCGCGAAATTGTAAATCCCGCGCACCCACTTGGACGGGCAGCCGCGCACGACGTCGCGGGCGAACGCGGTAAACACGTAGCGGTCGCAGAGCACGATGTAACCGGCGCGAAGGAGCGGAACGAGCTGCCGTTCGTAGCGGTCCGCAAAGTCGGTGGCGTGAATGAGGCTGAAAGTGGTGGGGGTGAGCAGTTCGCGCTTTTTGCCTTTGCTGGTGGCGCTTTTGACCAGGGCGGACGAGTTCCATTCGCTAAAGAAGACTTTCATCCCCTCGAGTTCCAGCCAGCGCTTCAGGAGGTGGATTTGCGTGGACTTGCCGGAACCGTCGAGCCCTTCGACAGCAATCAAACGGCCGGGAAAACCCAATTCTGTGAAGGTCTTCATCAAAGAATCTGAATGTAGCAGCGAGGCGCCTTGGGTCAACCCACGCCGTAAATGCGGAGCATGAGGTGACGGGTTCCCTCGGTAAGATTGTGAAGAATCAGGCGGACGCCCGGGATGTTGAGCACCAGAATAATGACCACGAAACCGTACTGGCTGAACCGCCAGTAAGTTTCATAACTCATGTTGATGAGGTTTTTGAGCACGTGCGACCCATCCAGCGGAGGCACGGGGATCAGGTTAAAGAAAGCCAGAATCAGGTTGACCGTAATGAGGAGATAGGCCGCGCTGAGGATGATGGTGCTCGCGGAGGCGGTGGCTTCATTGTGGGAAAGCATCACACCAATCTTGGCCACGCCGGTGAGCAAAAAGGCCAGAAGGAAGTTCATGCCCGGCCCGGCCAGCGCGATCAAGGTATCGTCCCGGCGCGGATTGCGCAGATTGCGGGGGTCGACCGGCACGGGCTTGCCCCAGCCGATGATGAAGCCGGCGAGGAGTGATCCGCTCATCTGCAAATAAATGGCCAGGAGCGGCAGCACAAAGGTGCCGATCGGGTCCATATGAACGACCGGATTGATGGACACACGGCCGAGATTCTTGGCGGTATCATCGCCGCACTTCCAGGCGACCCACGCATGGGCGAACTCATGGAAGGTGAGCACCGGAAGGAAGCAGAGATAAATCAGCAATCCATCCAATAGGAGGCGAGTATCCATTTTGTCAGGCGTGAACCTAGTGCGGGGCGCCTGAAATTGCTATCGCGCATTTTTGGGGGGAATTTGCCGAATTTGCTTGTCCGGCCCGGGCAGGTTACGCAGTAAGGAGCAGAATGAATCAATTACAGAACCAAGTGGCTGTGGTGACCGGCGCCGGCCGGGGAATTGGACGCGCGATCGCGCTGAAGTTTGCCGCGGCGGGAGCGGATGTGGCTTGCGTGTCGCGCACGCTCGAGAACTCGCAAAAGGTGGCGGACGAGGTCCGCGCGCTGGGCCGGAAAGCGTGGGCGCACGCCCTGGACGTGAGCGATTCCAAAGCGGTGGCGGAAGCCGCGGAGAAGATTCTGGCCGAAGCGGGCAAGGTCGACATCCTGGTGAACAACGCCGGGGTGACGCGGGACGGCCTGCTGATGCGGATGAGCGACGAGGATTGGGATGTGGTGCTGAATACCAACCTGAAAGGCGCCTTCTCGTTTACCAAGGCGCTGAGCCGGGCGTTCGCCAAGCAACGCTCCGGCCGGATCATCAATGTGGCCTCGGTGATCGGATTGATGGGGAATGGGGGCCAGGCCAACTACGCGGCGAGCAAAGCCGGGTTGATCGGGTTCACGAAATCCGTGGCGCGCGAACTGGCGGCCCGCGGGGTGACAGTGAACGCGCTGGCGCCGGGATTCATCGAAACGGACATGACGGCCGTGCTGAATGAAGAGATCAAAAAGAGCATTCTCAACAACATCCCCATGAAGACGTTCGGCAGCGCGGAAGACATTGCGGCAGCGGCCTTGTTCCTGGCCAGTCCCGCGGCGCGCTACATCACGGGACAGGTTCTGACAGTGGACGGCGGAATGGTCATGGCGTAGGCCACGACTAAACGATTCCGAACTGGAAAGAGGCAAGAAATAGTCAAAGAATCGGGACTTGACGCGTCGGGAGGCGTCGCTTAGACACAACGCAACAACGAAACGGAGAACACAATGGCGGAGAAATCGGTAGAGCAGAAGGTGAAGGACATCATCGTCGAGCAGCTTGGCGTGAATGCGGACCAAGTGACGCCTGATGCGAAGTTCATCGAGGACTTGGGCGCGGACTCTCTCGACACCGTCGAGTTGGTGATGGCGCTCGAGGAAGAATTCGGCCAGGAGATTCCCGACGAAGAAGCGGAGAAGCTGCAAAGCGTGGGCGACGTCATCAAGTATATCGAGGACAGCCAGCAGAAGTAATCGCCAGATTTCCAAAGGGCAGCCCGAGCGGACGCTTAGCTGCCCTTTTTTTATGCACCTTTTATGGCGGACTGGTCAAAGCGGAGAGTAGTTGTCACCGGGCTCGGGGTTGTGACCCCGCTCGGGCAAGATGTCGAAACGATGTGGGCCAGCCTGCTGGCCGGCCAATGCGGGGTGGACCGCATCGCCTCGTTCGACAGCAGCGGCTACGACTGCCAGATCGCCGCGGAGGTGAAGAATTTCGACCCCGCCGCTGCGTTCCCCTCTCCGAAAGAACTGCGCCGGACTGATCGTTTCGTCCAATTTGGGGTCCATGCCGCCTGGCAGGCGCTCAAAGACTCCGGACTGGAACTGGAAAAAGAAAACCGGGATAACATCGGCGTTTTCATCGGGTCGGGCATCGGCGGCCTCTCCACCACGGAAGAGCAACATAAAGTGCTTTTGAACAAGGGCCCCGGACGGGTCTCGCCGTTCATGATCCCGATGCTCATCCTGAACATGGCCTCCGGCATGTTCTCGATGTACTACAAGCTGCGCGGCCCGAACGTGGCCACCTGCTCGGCCTGCGCCACCTCCACGCACGCCATTGGCGAAGCGTGGCGCACCATCAAGATGGATGCGGCGGACATCATGTTCGCGGGCGGGGCGGAGGCGACGATCGTGCCTCTCGGGATTGCCGGCTTTTGCGCGATGCGCGCCATGAGCACCCGAAACGACGATCCGAAAAAAGCGTCCCGGCCTTTCGACGCCGGCCGGGATGGTTTCGTCATGGGAGAGGGCGCGGGAGTGCTGGTGCTCGAGGAACTGGAGCACGCGAAGGCGCGCGGAGCGAAGATTTACTGTGAGCTGGCCGGCTATGGGAACACCGCCGACGCCAATCATATGACCGCTCCGGCGCCGGAAGGCGAAGGCGCGGCGCGCTGCATGAAGATGGCCTTGAAGTTCGCGGGGATGCAGCCGAACGAGATTTCCTACATCAATGCCCATGGGACTTCGACTCCGCAAGGGGACGTGGCCGAAACGCAGGCGATCAAATCAGTCTTCGGAGATCACGCACGCAAACTGGTGGTCAGTTCGACCAAGGGCGCGCTCGGGCACATGCTCGGGGCGGCCGGCGGGGTGGAGACAGTTATTTGCGCGAAAGCGATCCAGACCGGGATGGTTCCGCCGACGATCAACCTGGAAAATCAGGACCCCGAGTGCGACCTGGATTACGCGCCGCACAAGCCGCGCCAGATGTCGGTGGACGCGATCCTGAACAATTCGTTTGGATTCGGCGGACACAACGCGACCGTTCTGGCGCGCAAGTTCAACGGCTAATCAAGGCCGGCTGACTCAGCCCTGAACGAATTGGGGCAGGTGGCGGACGAGCGAAGTCACGAGCGCAATCGCAAGCCCCAGCCCCAAGGCAAAAAGCAGGGTCCAAAGCCACCAGAGCCCCGGCAAAACGAGCGGGGCCGCGCATTTCCCGATTTCTTTCCGGCGGAACAACCACCAACCCACGAGCAAAACCGCGACCGAAGCGAGAAAAAGCAACGGACAGGCGAAGTAGCCGTTCAGCTTCTCCCAAACCAGTTCCTCATACCAGAACCCGATCTGTAGAAGCGCGAGCGCGCCGATCGTTCCCCAAAACCAGGAAAGCAAAATCAGCGACCGGGAATGAGTAATGGACGAGAGTGTGAACGCGAACGCAAACAGGGCCACGGGCAGCGCCACAACCAGGCCGTAGAGGAGCCCTGGTTTGATTTGCGGGAGCGGTTTGATCAACCCGGCCTGGACGTAAAGGCGCGCGAGAATCTGCGGGAGATCCAGGCCTAGGGCCGCGACGTTCATGAAGCACAAAATCAGCAGAGTTCCGAGGCCGACCAATAATCGCGAGCCGTAGCGTTCCCCACGCGTGGGCGGCAGCGCAAACGTAAACTCCTCGCACCCTTCCAGAATGTCCCCCCCGCCATAGATCGGTCCGGCCATCATGGCGTAGAGCGGCCCGAGAATCAGAACCCAGCCCGGATGGGTAAACAGCGGCAGAGTCCAGACCGCGAGCAGCCAGACTGCGAGAAAGATTAACAACAACTGGCTGTGCGCAAACCATTCGCTCCAGAGGAGCCCCCGCCAGACGCGGCCGAGCGGCTTGCGAGCGGATGCAGCAACCGGCTGAGACGTGGCAGGGATGGCGATTGGGCTTTCCATTTACTGAGTCTCGTCGAGGAAGAATGGCAGATCGGAAGGCATATTGCTGGGCATAAAAGAACTGACCGGCCCAGACGGGAGGGAAGCGGTCTTATCGATGACCGGCTGCCAGAAGACCTGCCGGGAGACAACACTCATGTCTTTGAGCGCACGCAGCACCAGGCCTTGATACGCGAGGAGGGTCGGCGGGACGTCGGGGCTTTGGCGCCCAATTCCGTGCAATTGACAGGCGGCGACGCCAGCCAGCGGGCTTTTCTCGATCCGATCCCAGAGATCATCCGACGAGGCAAACGCTTTGAAATAGGAGTGGGGGATCTCGGGAACCACCGCATCGATCGATGGATCGCCGGCCAGCGGCACCCCAGCGGACCCGAAAAAGGCAGCATCTTCAATCAGTCCGGCCCAATTTCGGGTGACCAGATCTTCCGGGCAAAGGAGAGATCGCTCAGTCAGATACTTCTCGCGCACCAGCAGCGCGTAGCTTGCCGGACGCTTGCGATGATCGTCCTGATAGAGGTTTAAAGCGAGAGAGATCTGGCGCAGGTTCGAAATCGAAACGGTCTGTCGCGATTTGCGCTTGGCGGTGCTGAGGGTCGCGGTCAGCAGAGTGGCCAGGACGGCAATAATGGCGATGACCGTGAGGAGTTCAATCAGGGTGAACCCCCACGGCCTCGCCTGGTTTTTCGCGTTTTTCGCTGAGAATCTCAAGTCTAGGGCCCGCTTTTCACAGGGACCTTGAGCACTCCGTACCATCCGGTCGGAACCCAAAGCCCGCGGCTGACATCTCCATCGGCCGCGTCAAACTGCACACCGTAACACGTGTCGGGCCGGCCCGCGCCCAGCGGCTTCAGATCGCCGGGCGCCCGTGCGTCAAAGAGCAGAATATCGGTGGTCTGCGCCACCAGAAAATCTTTAACCAATTGCAGCTGTTGCGCGGGCGAGTCCAACGTCTGGCTGGAAACCAGTTCGAACTTGCCCGTGGCGCCCAGCGTCCAGGTTTGCAGTTCGGATGTTCCGTTGGAATCGGACGGGGCCACGCCCAGGTAAACGAAATCTCCATTGCCGAGAGCCACGCGCGGCCAGTTCTGGCCCAGGCCCATGGAGGTGATCAGATGCGCGGCGACTCCATCGAACGAGCAAGCGCTGATCGTTTCATCCGCGGCGTTAGTGTCGAACGGCTTGATATTGTAACCCCGCGTGTAGAGCAGTTCGCCGTTATGAGCCAGGCCGATCATGGTCCCGGGCAGATTAACCGGCGGGCGCACCAGCGGATCGGTCGGATCGCCATAATCGATCACATCCAGGTAATAGCGCTGCACCCACACGCCTGGAGGCGGATCAATGGTGCAAGCCTTCCAAGTGCCGGAGGCATTGTCATAGCACTGGCTTTCATACGGAGGCGGGTCGATGGTCGGATCAAACTCGGAGCCTTGATGACTGGTGTAGATCTTGCCATTCAAGGCATAGGCCGCCCCGAAGTTCCACCAGCCGTTGGTGGTCGAAAGGAAAACTTCCGAGCTGAATTTCAAAGCGCCCGGATCAACGGCGATAAAGTGCCCCGCCGCCCCGCCCCACCAAATCGGCCGCAGCAGGCTCGCACTGCCGACGGCCGCATCGGCAAGAATCGGACCGCCGTAATAGGGATAGAAGCCGGAGTTTTTGCTGCGCCAGACCAGCACGTCGGGCTTCACCGAAATCGCCTCGTACTGGCCGTAGAAATAGTTGGTTCCACCCTCGCGGGTGGTGGAATTCAATTGCGGCAGGTCAGGCAGCGCTGCGAGGTCGAATTGCGAGAGCAGCAGGACGGCCGGGTTGGTTGCGATCGGGAAGTAATTGGTTGGATTGTAAACCTGGGGATAGACGACTTCCATGGCCTTGCCTTGGAGCACGAGGAGTTTGCCGTCGAGCATGGCGCTCCCCAGGTACGGCAGGCCTTTGAGCGAAACGGACCGCAAAAGCGTGGCGGGATCGTCCGCTTTGACGACGCGGAGCACGGGGGAACCGCTGCCGCTCGCGTCGACTTCGATCAGGTAATCGCCCGCGAGATGGACGCGGTCCGCTTCCCAGGAAAGTTCGGTGCTCTTGACCACGGCGGGGTGGTCCCGATCGGTGACGTCCACCGTGAGCAGCTCCTGGCTGGACAATGAAAGGATCCGCCCCCGGTGAAGCGTGGCGCGCCGCGCGCCCATGTTTTGCGTGACGACACCACGCTTCACCAATGTTGTGTCGTTCAAATCGATCAATTGCACACCCTGGGTATAGCCGTCGTTGCCGCTGGCCCAGAACGGCACCAGCACCAGGTGATCATCCGGCAGCACGCCGAAGGCCTTTTCATCCCAGTTCGCTTCGCTGTCGCTCCATTGGTCTCCGATCAGCACTTTGGTGAGCAGCGACGGATTGGCCGGATCAGCCACATCGAACAATTGGACCGCGGTCCGTTGCATCCCGTTCGTGCGATCGAGACCGATCGCCAGCAGCTTGTCACCCAGCGGCTGCAGGAAAGTGGACCAGCCGGGTATCTGCAACTCTCCCACCCGCTTGGGCGCGGCCGGGTCGGACAGGTCAAAAATCCAGAGCGGATCGACGACAAAATAGGTGACCACATAAAGGCGGTTCCCATCAAAACGGGTGGCAAAGAGCTGTTCGTTCTCGACGATTTTCACCTCGGCCAGCGGCTGGGGCGATTTCGGATTCGCGAGCGAATAGGTCTTCAGGTAGGAAGCCCGCGGCTGGCGCGAGTTGATCTGCAGGACCACCGAGAAGACATCACCATTCACCTGCATTTTAAATTTATCGAGGACGGCGCCCGGGGCATTGAACGAGGCAAGCTTGGAGAACGTGCCGTCCGGCGCCGAGATGTCGTAGGAATTCAGGACCGAGCTCTGGGCGCTGGTCCGATTGTCGTAGACCGTTTGCGCGACGAACAAATACTGGTCGGTGGCGTAGATCACATTCCCGTAGCCGCCCACCCAATCCTTGGATTTGACGGTGGCGCTGGCGAAATCGCTGAGGTCGAACGACACCACCCGGGTGCCCCACTGCCAATCGGTCGAGGTGGTCGTGCCATCCTTCGACACGGTGGTTTGCTGCTCATAGCTGTTCGCCACCACGTACAGGGCCGTGCCGACCAGGCGGCTCTCCGCGATGTATCCAGACACGGGCAGCTCCTTCACCAACTGCGGAGCCCCGTTTTTAATTTCGAGCAGGATGACCCGGCTGCCGGCAGAATCTCCGTACCAGCTGCAGTTGTCCTGGGCCAGCAGAGCGACATGGGTGTGGTCGAGGAGGTACATATCCTCGCCTGAGGCCGCCAGATCGTAGGTGCCGGTGATCACGGGATTGTCCGGATTGCTGACATCCATCACCTGCAAGCCGCGGTTCTGATTGAAAAAGTAGAGCGTGTCCTGATCGAGCTTCCAAATGTCGCTCTCGGTGACGGTCCGGGTGTCAGTAGTGGTGGGGGCGGACGACGTCGGGACCGTGTTTTTATCCCCGACCGCCGGGCCAAAGACCGCGCCTCCCCCCGCCCCGCTTGCCCCGGTGGCAGCTACGAATTTGTTGGTCCCGCCGTAGAAGGAAGGCGGGAGGATCTGATCTCCAAAATCACCGCGCACCCGCAAAATCTCGAGCGCGGGAGAAATGGGAACGGTGAAGGTGAAACTCAACCGGCCGACGCCGCCGGGATCCAGCACGTGGACGCCGCGCGGCTCCCAAGCCTTGCGCCCGACCCGCGTGCTCGACTCGAGAGTGACTTTCGCGAGAGCGGCGGAGGCGTCCACATCGACCACCACATTGGTCTTGTCGATGCGAATGCCGGTGATGCGCGCGTAGTTCGTATCGGCATGCGAAACCCACTGGCAAGCCAGCAGAACCGCGGCGCTTAAAACAGAGAGTATGGCCTTCATAACGTCAGAATTTTTTCATTCTCTTCCTTTGCCCAGAAACTGGAGGAGTTGTCCTCGCCGCCCTCTTCTTCCGGCCGGCACATCTCCAAAAAAAGCTCTTCCAGCGGGATGGGGAAAGTCTGCACCCGGACTCCCGGCCAGCGTTTCAGCGCTTCGATATGCTCCCCATCGAAGAACTCGGTGACGCCAGTCACCACCGGCCCGGCAAACACGCAACGCCGCGCGCCCGGGATGGAAAAGCGAGGCGGAGCGGTCTCGCCGGGAAAGATCACCTGCACCCGGCGGAAGCCCGCCTGGAGGTCATCCAGAGGACGATTCAACACGAGCCGGCCGCGCTCGATCACCCCCACCCGCTCGGCGACGCGCTCGAGGTCGCTGATGATGTGGGTGGAGAACAGGATGGTGGCATCGGTTTGCCGGCTGAGCACCGAGACCACTTCACTCACCAGCTCGCGGCGCGACACCGGGTCGAGGCCGGCAGCCGGCTCGTCGAGCACCAGCACATCGGGCTCGGGAGCGAGCGCCAGGATGATCGCGGCTTTCCGCTGTTCGCCGCCGGAGAGAGTCGCGAGAGGACGCAGTGAGGAGACTCCCCAGCGAATCGCCAGGTCTTCAGCAAATTTGTGATTCCAGTCGTCGTAAAAATTTCCGACGTAGCGGCTCAAATCCCGAAAGCACATCCAGCCCGGCATTTGCTCCGATTGGGAAACGTAGGAAACCCGGGCGCGCAGCGAACGGGGCGCTTCCCAGAGTGTCTGGCCCAGGACCAGCGCCTCGCCCTCGTCCGGCCGGAGCAAGCCCATCAACAGCCGAATCGTGGTGGTCTTGCCCGCGCCATTCCGGCCCATCAGGCCATAGACCGTGCCCCGGGCGATCTCCAGGTTCAGGCCGGCCACGCCGACGCTGCCTCCGGCAAACGTCTTGGTCAGATTCCGCAGTTGGATGGCGGCGCTCATCGCTGCTTTTGGATCGGTTCGGAAACGGGGGGACGCGCCACTCCCGAAATCTGGTCCCACTCTTCATCGAACACCCGGGCGACAAACTCGTAATCGGCCCCAATCTGTTGCGATTCGACGGCCAGCTGGCGGGCCAGGCGGCGCACCACTTTATCCTTCTGAAACTCTGAGGCAGTCGTGTTCGGCTGGGCCACAAAGGCTCCCTTGCCATGGCGCAGCTCGATTACTTGTTCATGCTCCAGCTCACTGTAAGCCTTGACGATCGTGGTCGGATTTACGGTGAGGCGCTGCGCGAGATCGCGCACCGAGGGGAGCTGGTCGCCCGGCTTGAGCGCGCCGGAAGCGACGTAGTATTTGATCTGATCAATGATCTGCCGGTAAACAGGCAAACCTGACTGAAGATCAATATGGAGGAGAAGACTCACAAGCTAACTGTATGACAACACCCATACAGAGTCAATCCTTTTTCCTTGCAACCAGGAACGTGGCCGACCTCAGGCCTTGAGCTTGACTTGTTTCAGTTCACGGACCGCTTTCCGCGTGTAAGCCGCTAATCGCTTGGGCAGGCGGCGGGCGAGTGTTTCGAATCGCGCAAACCGCCGCGCTCCCAATTGCAGGAGGCGGGCCATCCCCTCGGCATCGGACAGGCTGACGTACTCCGGAGCAATCCGATGGCGCGAACCGCAGTTGTGGTAATTACCGAGTGCCACGCAAACCGCCGCGCAACGGTAGCCGTGCTCTTGATAAGCCGTGGCTTCGCACGTCCCGCCGCTCATCAAAGCGCGCTGAAAGCGGAAGCGCTCGTCCGACATGGCCAGGCCGCTCGCGATCTCCACGAGGAAACGAGTGCCCGCCGAATCGAAGGTTGAAGCGCGGTCTCCCACGCGGACAATAACCCCTGCGCCCATTTTGACGGGAGGCAATTCGCGGCTGGTTTCGAGGCTGATGACGAACGAATCCGGCGGCAAATGGCGGGACTGAGCCAGCGCGAGCGCCCCATGAAAGCCCACCTCCTCGGCGCGGGAGAGGACTCCGATCACCCGGGTTTTGAGCCTCGTCCGGGCGAGGCTGGCGAGAACATCGAGAATGGTGGCGGCGCCGATCAGGTCATCGCAGGCTCGGCCCATGATCCGGCCCCGCTTCGATGCAAAGGCCGGCAAATCCCAAACCGCAAACTCCGGCGGGGAGGAAGGCAGCGCGTCGGCTTTGAGTTCAAAGATCCGGCGGTTCTTGTTCAGCCTTCGCCCCAAACGAGCCGGAATATCGCCCGGATGCAGGCGGACGCGCACGCCGCGTTGGAAGTAATCGTCCGGAACGCCGCCCCGGAACTCGGCGGCCCAGGAGCGGCGGGAGACGCGGGAGCGAACGACGAAACCCGGGTGATCCAAGTGAGCCGCCAGGACGAACGGCGGCGTTTTGGCTTCTGGGTTCAACTCGATCAAAAGATTCCCGAACGAATCTGCGTGGCAGGCGAGGCGCTGCTCCGCACAAAAGCGTCGCACTTCGGCCGCCACCGCGGATTCATGATACGGGGCTGCGGGCGACCGCATCAAGCGTTCGGCGATCCGGACGAGGGAAGATTTCAAAGGAGAATGAAGTTTATCGATTTCCCGTGTAAGCATCCGGCGTTCCTGAGTTTGGCCACCGGCGGATGATCCGCGGACTGCCTGCTGAAGGCAAGGGGCCGAATTTCCGCGCGTTTAGACAAGCCAAAAGCTCATCAAACGCGTTTCTGGCATATTTTTTGCATGTTTTTTGGCGTTGCGTTAAGATTTTGTTAAATCTCGTGAGCCAATATTTGCATCGCCAGAGAAAGGAGTGTGCCTGAAACGATGGCGCAAGCCCTTCAGCTGCAGCGATACGAACTTAAATATCTGGTTCCAGAAAGTGTGGCTCTGGGCATCCGGGACTTTGTGCGGTCCTATCTCGAAATTGACGAGTTCGGCGAGACGATGCCCAATTTTTCCTACCCGGTTCACAGTTTGTACGTCGATTCGGACAGCCTCGCGATCTACCGCTCGACCATTAATGGGGATAAAAACCGGTTCAAACTGCGCCTCCGCTATTACGAGGACCGGGAGGATGCGCCGGTTTTTTTCGAGATTAAGCGGCGGATGAACAACATCATCCTGAAGCAGCGCGGCGGGGTGAAGCGGGAAGCGGTGGACCTGTTGCTTTCGGGGCACTTCCCGACGCCGTCCATGATGATTTCGAAAGATCCGCGCCAACTGGCCGCGGTGCAGAACTTCCTGCGCCTGATGCTGCAACTGCAGGCAAAGCCGAAGGTGCACGTCTTTTACATGCGGGAAGCCTGGATCAGCCCCCACGACAACTCCGTGCGGGTGACGCTGGACCGAACCGTGCTGACGGAGCCTGACCCAACCACAAAGCTTTCCACCCGAGTGGAATACCCCGTGCAATCGTTCAAAGGGTTTGTCATTCTGGAGCTTAAGTTCACCAACCGTTTTCCCGATTGGTTTCGTGACCTGGTGCGCGTGTTCGGGGTGATGCAATGTGGGGCCGCCAAATATGCGGACGGCATCATGCTGTTGACCGAAGAGAGGGTGAATCGCGCATTCGCCTTTGACGTGCCGCAGCGCAAAGATAAAGTGCCCGCTTCCAGCACTGAGGCGCCAGGAGCGCTCCCCGAAGGGCAAAATAGCCCCGGGCTGAATGTTTTGACCAAATGATAGAATCGTTTTTTCGCGGTGATTTCGCCACAGCGCCGACGAACGTTCCCGGCTTGTTGCTCGGGCTCCTGATCGCTTTCGCCGGAGGCCACGCAATCGCGTGGGTCTACATGATCACGCACTCCGGCCTCTCGTATTCGCGCGCTTTCGTCAATTCGCTGATCGTCATTCCCGTGCTCGTCTCCATGGTGATGACGGTGCTCTCGAACAACCTGGTGACCGCTTTCGGCCTCATGGCCATCTTCGCGATCGTCCGGTTCCGGAACATTCTCCGGGACACGCTCGACACCTCCTACATTCTGGTCGTGATCGTGATCGGGATGTCGGCCGGAACGTTCAAGTTCTCCACCGCGATCATCGGATGCCTGGTGACCGTGGGCATCATGCTTTACCTGTGGGCCACTGCATTTGGCTCCCGCCAGCGGTATGACCTGATCGTCAATTTGCACTGGGCCCGCTCGACGGCGGAATTGCCGGACCTGAACCAACTGCTCACCCGGCACAGCTTGCGCACAGTTTGCGCCAGCCAGCGCTCTCACGAAGGATTTGAAGGCACGGACCTCTCCTACCGCGTGCTGCTGCGGGACCCGGCTCGAATGGAACAATTGTTGATGGAATTACGAGGCATGCAAGGAGTCACACGCGTCACCGGACTGCGGGCGGAAGAGGAGTCTGAGGTCTGATATGGCTGAATTGTCGAACATCCCGACGCCCCCAAGCCAGCGGTTGCGCGAGTTTCGCGTCACCTACGTGCCGGCCATCGTTTTTGCCTGCACGCTGATCGCGATCGTGGTGATGTGGCGCAGCTATGTCGCCCCGCCCACGCTCGTCGGCCAGGTGGAGCCGCTGGTCAGCTCCGTCACTTCGCGCAACGCCGGGGTTCTCACCAACCTCCTGGTCCAGCGCTTCCAAGAGGTCAAAGCGGGCGATATCATCGCCGAAGTTTGGGTGACTGATCACCGCCGCTACGACACGGAACTGGAGCTGCTGCGCAGCCAGATTTCCCTCGCCCAGCTTGAACTCGGCACCATGGCCGACCGGCAGCGCCTGGCGCTCGAATACGAAAATTTGCGCGTCAATTATATGCGGCAACAGGCCGACCTCGAGATGGCCAAGGCCGAGCTGCCCCACGCGCAGTTTGACGTCGATCTCTCCAGCAAATTGCTTGGGGATAAAGTCGTCTCCGAATTCGAATACCACTATTTCCTGAGCTCGTACGATTCACTGAAAGCCAAAGTGGCGCAGATGACCAAAAGCGTCGAACAGTTGGAAAAGGTTCTCCTCGATTCGAAAGAAATCGTCGAGACCGCTCCCGGCGCCGCGGGGACCAAACGGTTGATGGACCGCCTGGCCGACTTGCAAAGCCAGCAAGCCCGGCTCGAACTCCTCGGCGTGGCTCCTCTGCGCATCGAGGCGTCGATCAGCGGGGTGATTACGGACGTGCTGAGGCACCCCGGCGAGAATCTCCTGCCGGGAGACCCCATCGTGACCATCAGCGCACGGCAGAGCGAGCGGATTGTCGGCTATCTGCATGCTCCGCTCGCGATTCAGCCCAAAATGGGAATGACGGTGCAGGTGCGCACCCGCACGACGCCGCGAGCGGAAGGGGAAGCCCGCATTTCCGGGATCGGAGCCGCCCTCGAGATCATCCGGAACCCGGCTTTCCTCCGCCCAAACGCTC
Organism: uncultured Verrucomicrobiota bacterium; assembly: GCA_964566945.1. GTDB lineage: Bacteria > Verrucomicrobiota > Verrucomicrobiia > Limisphaerales > SXQI01 > DASVNK01. Next base: position 107,362 of record CAZMKE010000001.1, read on the forward strand.
CCGCAGAATTGGGATTGCCCGTGGCCGTTTCGATCCCAGCCAACCTGCGCGGGCAGCTTCGCCCCGGCGAACTGATCGACGTGGTTATCCGCCCGGACTGACCGCGCGCCCTTCCGCCAGCCCGGCAATTTTCCGGGCCGTGCCCAGCGTATCGATCTCGGCCGGGCTTTTGTCCTCCCGAATGCGGACGATGCGCGGAAATCTCATCGCCAGCCCGCTGCCGTGCCGCGTGCTCGGCTGCAGCAGATCAAACGCGATCTCCAGCACGGTATCCGGCTCGACCGCGAAAAACCGGCCGCGCTGCCGGACCACCCGCTTGAGAAAGTGCTGGGTGAGCCGTTCGATTTCCGCGTCGGTCAAGCCGGTGTAGGCTTTTCCGATGGTTTTCAGCTCGCCCGAATTCTCGTCGCGCACCGCAAAGGTGTAGTCGCTCAACACGGCCCGCCGTTTGCCGTGGCCGTACTCCGCCCCGACCACCACGCAATCCAGCGTGGCATAGGCCTTCTTCAACTTCAGCCAGTCCAGCCCGCGCCGCCCCGGCACATAGGCGCTCGCGGGATCTTTGACGATCAGCCCTTCGTTCTTCCGAGCCCGCGCGGCGTTGAAAGCCTCCTCGATTTCCGCTTCGGAGCGGGCCTGCGTGATGCGGGCGACCCGAAAGCCGCCGGCCACCGTTTCCTCCAACAGGGGGCGGCGTTCGGCCAACGGCTTTTCCAGCAAGTTCTCGCCATTGCGCCACAGCAGGTCGAACGCGATGAACTGGACCGGTATTTGATCGCGCAGGAATAAATCCGCCTCGCGCCGGCCGAGCCGCTTCTGCAGCTCGGAATAAGGGAGGATGGTTTCGTCCCGCATGGCCACGATTTCGCCGTCGCAAATAAAATCGTGCTCCACGCGGACGGCCGCCTCCGCCAGTTCCTCGAAACTCCGGGTGATCTCCTTCAGGTCGCGTGAGTAGATGGCGGCGGTCTTCCCCACTTTATGGATCTGCGCCCGAATGCCATCGTATTTGTCCTCCACCCAGACGGTGATCGGCGGCGGCGGAACGGCGAGGTTCGGGAGGGCGCCGACGGCCGCCCCGGCGCCATGCCAATCCAGAACCCGCCGCCAGATGCCAGCGGCGGTTTCTTCCGGCGAGGCCAGCATGTATTTCACGGCGCGAAACGGCAGGAGGGTGACCGCGGCGAGCTGTTGACGGAGCGCCAGCACCGCCGTCTCGCCGATGTTCCCCACCAGCAGGTTCACTTGTTTCACGAGGTCGATGGAAACATCGAAAGCCCGCGCCACTGCATCCTCCACGAGGCCTTCCTTCAACCCGATGCGCAAATCTCCGGTCAGGATTTTGACGAGGAACTTCGCCTCGAGCGGGCTCATCCGCTGGAAGGCTTCGGTGAGGATCGGCAGCTTCGCGGTCGGGCCGCGCGCCGCCAGCAGCCTTTCGAAAACGCTCTCGACCTGCTCCAGAGCCGTGCCCGATCCGCGTGAGGACCCGCTGCGCTCGAGCATTTCGAAGGCGGCCTCGCCCAAATCGCTATGTTTGAGATAAACCTGGCCAAAGGCGGATTGATCCACTCCCGCCGCCGCGCAGAGCGCGTCCCGGATGATCGCCCACCCGAGCTGCAGCGCCTTGTTCTGGCTGCTGGGAAAAGGGACGCCGGTAAACCAGACCGCGGCGAGCGGCAGAGCGCGTGCCTCCAGGGTCTTGAGATACTCCGAGAGAATCGCCGTTTTCTCGAGCTTGCGCGTCGTCCCGGCAATGCGGGCGCAGGTCCGCGCAAACTCCGCAAAACCGCCGGGAATCTCCGCAGGAGGAGCTGGATCCGCTAGCTTCGCCTCGATCCGTTGCCGCGCCGGGCGACCGGACGCCCCGGCCAGGGCGAGGGGCAGCGCCAGTTGATCCTCCTGGCTCAACGCCTGCGCGTCGTAACCGAGGTCGCGCAAGGTCTGGGCGAACTCCGCCGCAAAACCGTGCAGCGTGTAAACTTTCCTCGGCGCCACCTGTTTAACGAAGGAGATCAGGTCCGGAAAATCCGCGTGATCGCTCAACGGGAACGCCGCATGGGCCTGCGAGCGAAAGCGGCAATTCGGGTCCACCGCCCAGCCGGTCAGCACCGCCACGCGCGTCCGGCCCAGGTTCCGCACCAGGGCCGACCCAGCCACGCTCGGAGGGCAGAGCAGAACCTTGCCCCGGGCGCTCGCCGCCTCAAAGCGCTCGTAGGGCGGAAAGGATTGGCCGAATTGTTCGTAGATCCGCGTCAGCTTATGGACGCTGGCGTGCAACATGAGCGGCAATCCAGCCTCGCCCAGCCCGCGCAGCAACTCCTGGCTCTTTCCCAGCGAATAGCCCAGCAGCACCGGCGTTTCGTCGTTGTCCAGCGCTTCGCGACAAAACCGGATCACTCCCTGGATCACATCCGCCGTCGGCGGAAACTGATACTGAGGGCGGCCATAAGTCGTCTCCATGATCAGGATGTCCGCCGCCCGCGGTTCGCATTTTTCGGCCGACAGGCCCGGGCGGAGTTTGAAGTCACCCGTGTAGAGCAGCGTTTCCCCTCCAGCCTTGATCCAGGCCATGGCGCTGCCGAAAATGTGCCCGGCGGGCAGGAGCGTGATCTCACAGGGAACCTCCCCACGGGCGAACTGCCATGGGCGATCAAAAGGGAGCACATGCTCCATCCAATCCCCGGACAACCGCGCCCGCATCAATTGCGAAGTCGGGTGGCTGACGATGATCTCCCGGTGCACCTCGGTGTGATCCGAATGAGCGTGACTGATGAAGACCGTCCCATTGGGCTGGGGTTGATGCGCATCCAGCCAGAGATCCAACCGGGGCAGGTAAACCCCGCCCTTTTGGAACAAAAGCTTGAAGGCTGACATCCAGAAGCGACTCTAAAAACGGATCGGACATCCGTCAAACCCGCAAGTTACTCCCAGACAGCACCTGTAGGAGAGAATCAGCTTCAGAAGAGTCATAAAAAGACGACTCAAAAACTCTTAAAATCACATAAAAGCATATTTATCACTTTCTATGTATTTTTATGTTGACTCTTTTTCATATTTGTATATTTTTTATTTAAATAGAATACAAATATGAATTCAGTCGACAAAATATCAACACCTTCAGACAACATCGGGTTGCGCGGCAAAAGGTCGCGATTTAACCCGCTCACGCACCTCACCCCGCTCAGCCTGGCTCGGCAATTGGATGCATTCGAGGCGGGTTACCTGCGGGAAGCGGTCAACACCTGGGAGGCGCTCGAACTTCGGGACGACTTGCTCCGAACGGTCATTGCCAAGCGAAAGAAGGCGGTGGCCCGCCGTGGCTGGACCATCCTGCCCAAGCCGGGGGTCACTCCCGGGCAGGCGCAGGAACTGCAAGCGCACACCGAAGCGCTGACCTACTTCTACAGCCATCTCACCTGCGAGCACGCGGTGGATCAGGATCAGCAGGGCGGCTTCAAACTTCTCGCCCGCCAGATGATGGATGCCGTGGGCAAGAAATTCGCCGTGCACGAGATTGTCTGGCGCCAAAGCGATACGACCCGGGGTTTTGTGACGGCGAAGTTCCGGTTCGTGCCGCTGGCGTTTTTTGAGAATACCACCGGCCAGCTCCGGTTCCTCGAAAGCGAATCCGCCGCTTTTGGCCGGGAATTGGAGCCGGGCGCATGGATGATCACCGCGGGGGATGGGCTGATGATCGCCAGCGCGGCGGCCTGGATGTACAAACACCTGGCACTCGAGGACTGGCTGCGCTGTTCCCAGCGCAACGGCACTCCCGGCTTGCGCGGCATCAGCGCCGCGGCGCGTGATTCCGAGGACTGGAACGCGCTGGAACGAAACCTGGCCCGCGTTCTGGACGGACAGGCGATCATCCACGGCGCCAGTGATGACATCCAGGTGATCGACCTTCTCCCGCGCGGGACCATGCCCTTCCCGCCCCTGGTCGAACGGACCGACCGGCTCCTCGCGGCCCTCTGGCGCGGGGCGGACCTGAGCACGCTCAGCCGGGATCGCGGTTACGGCGCGAGCCTGCAGGAGAAGGAAACTTGCGCGCTTGAGGAGGACGACGCGGAGATGCTGACCGAGGCGCTGAATCGTTACGTGGATGAATGGGTGATCCGCCAGGCGTTCGGCGAGGGGGCCCAGCCGCTGGCGGCGGTCAAGGTGCTGGTCACTCCGAGCGACTGCGCCGCCGCCGACATGCAGGTGGACGAATTTCTCCTGCGGCACGGCGCGCCCCTTTCCATCCAGGAGACGCTCAGCCGCTATGGGCGCACCCTGCCGAAAGCGGACGAAGCGGTCTTTCCCGGCCCGGCCGGGCGCAAAAGTTTGGCGGCGAACGATCCCGAGAGTTCACAGCGGACAGCGCAGGAACTGCCGAACCAGCAGTCCGGCGCCCCGGTGACCTTCCGCGATCGCTCGCCCGCCGCCCCGGCCGCCTCCGCCGACCCAGAGAGCCCGGGCCTCCAGGAAAGCTGCCCTCCCCCGCCAGCGCTCCCGCTGGAAAATGACTTCCGCGTGCTGCAGCCGGATTGGGTGCAGCTCTCGCCGTACGGAGACTTTCCGCACAACCGCGGCCTCCAGCGGTTGAACCGGGAGGCGGCGGAACAGATGGCCGCGCAGTTTCAATCGCTCCGCGGCCGGATTGGCCGCCTTTTCGGCGGCGCTCCGTTCTACGTGGGCCACCCGGACCTGCCGGGCAGCAGCGAACTCGCGGATCGCAAGGCCTACGGCTGGGTGACGCAGCTCGAAGCGCGCGAGGATGGTCTCTACGGCCAGGGCCAATGGAGCGAAGCCGGCCGCGATCTGCTCCGCAACGCCCACTACAAGTATCTCTCCCCGTTTTGGGAAGCCCGCGAGATCGGCAGCGAGAACGGGCGGCGGGTGTATCAGCCGATCGCGCTCGTCTCGGTCGGGCTGACGAATCAGCCCAACATTCCGGTCCGCCCGCTGGCCAACGAGCAACAGGGCCGCGCGCCTGCGGAGGCGTCCGCCGAGATCAGCCCGGTCGAACCGGCCATGGCCAGCCGGCCCATTGCCCGCCCGCGGCTGCCGACCGTGAGTCGCATCGGGAATCTCGGAACACGCCGCGGTGAACTGGCGCTCCTGAGCAACCGCCGGGACCGCATCCAGGACGCGGTGCAGGCCAAAATGCGCCTCGGCCTCCCCTACGACGACGCCTGGCAGGCGGTCAAGCGGGAGCGCCCGAACTGGTTCGAGGCCTGAGCCACAATTTGCGGGGTTCGTGTGAACTCCGCGCAGCGAAACCAAGAAACCAACAACAAAAGGAAAGACCAATGAAAGCAAAGTTAATGAAGCGAGCTCTCAGCCAGCTCGTGGCGGCCGCGCGGGTGCTCTGGCTGCAAAAGCAAGTCCGCCTCCACAACCTCCGCGATGAGCGGGGCGACTCCAAAACCGTCCTGCTCGCCAACGTGGCGGAGGGCACGCATTGCGGGAACATCACCAAGGCGGCCGACGCCGCCATCACCGAACGCTTCCTCCTGGCCAAAATCGGGAGCGCATCGGACCGGATCGCCGCGGCGGGCGCGGCGGACACGCCGATCGGCGTGATCACCGATGAAGCCGCGGCTGCGGGCGACTTGGTGAACGTCGCGCTGCTCGGCGGGCAAAGCGCCACCGTGCGCATGGTGGCCAGCGCGGCGATCGCCCAAGGCGCGCTTCTCGAACCCGCCGCCAGCGGCCGGGTGCAAACCCTCGGGGCCGGCGTGGGCACGCACCATGTGGTCGGCCGCGCCCTGGATGCCGCCGCCAATGCCGGAGACGTCATCGAAGTGGATCCCTTCTACTTCCTGCGTGTCATCTAAACCTCATCCCTGAAATCGAAGAAAAAACAAAACGAGAAAGTAAAACAATGAACACTGACATCGCAAATATCGCCGCCAACGATCTGGGCGGCCCCAGCAACGATTCCATCGCTGGTCCCGCCCGGGCTTTCGAGCCTTTGGTCCGGGACAACGGACAGATCACACCCGGGCAGGTTTGCCTGGCGAACGAGGCACGCTTCAGCGCCGCGTTCTTCAGCGAACCACTCACCCAGTACGCCGCCGGCTGGCGCGAGCCCAATCGCCTCGAGGATCTCCTCGACTTTGTCGCGCCGCCGGTGCAGGTCGGCCGCCGCTTCGAGTACAAGCGCGCGGACAACAACGAAGCGTTCCTCAGCGACGTGGACGACGCCCGCGCCTTCGGGTCGGACTTCAAGCGGGTCGAGTACCGCGGGTCCAGCGTGAATGAGAAAACCCTCAATCGCGGCCTGACCATCCGGGTGGACCTCGATTCGGCCGGGGAGATGCCCAACTGGCGCGAGCTGCACATCTCGCGCCTGCTGCAGCGCCTCGTCCGGAGCGAACTGCGGCGCGCGTTCGATCAACTCGTCAACAACGCCGCCAACGTGAACAAGTCCTGGGACAGCAGCGCCGGGAAAGATCCCGACCAGGACATCCTCACGGAGCTCATCGCCGCCGTCGACGCCGCAGGCGTCCGGCCGAACCGGATCGTCTTCGGCGATGTTGCCTGGAACAAGCGCCTGATCGCCCACCGCGCCCAGGCCACCGCCGGAGGGTTTGCCTCGTCCGCGCTGACGCCAGACCAGCTCGCAGGCTTCCTCGGCGTGGAATCCGTGCGCATCTCCCGGGAACGCTACCAAAGCGCCGCCGCGGCCAAGTCCAAAATCGTGCCGGATGTCGTTCTGCTTTTCTACGGGCTGGACGGGATCACGACGGACGACGCGACTCACGCCAAGCGGTTCTGGAGCGCGGTGGAAGGCGGAGGCAAATTCCGCGTCTACGAACACCAGATCAGCTCCAAGCTGGTCGACCTGACCGTTGAGCACTACAGCAACGTGCTCATCACCTCCTCGGTGGGGCTGCGGAAACTGAGCATCGCCTGATTCGAGGAGGATTCTGGAAAAATGGAACAGAGCGGCGGTGGACGAAAATCCACCGCCGCTTATTTGCGCCCGTCATTGGACATCTTGTTATTTGGGGCGCCCCCCTTTCGGCAGCGCGAGGACCGGGTCGCGGAGCGACCACACGCCCGTAGCCGTGGGTTTCAACCCACGGGCTCCCCCCACCAACCCGCGTCGCGGAGCGACGCCTGACGTCTCCGCCTGTTCGGACCGATCCAGCCGCACGCGGTCACGCGTCGCTCCGCGAGGCCCCGAAACGAAGGAGTCCACCTCACGCAACATGCGTGAAAATTTCACCCTGTGCGCTGAAAGTAACACGCAAGTCGTTGGCACGAGGGATGGGGTTGAGCCAGACCGAATTTGGCGCCGGCTTTGCTAAGAAAAAATCACCAGAAAAGGCGTTGACACTCTTTTGCTGGTTTGATTAGAGTGCGCGCCACCGTAACCCAAATTAACCGAAAGAAAGTATGAACAGCGTTTTTCGCAAATACAAAAACGGGGCTTTCACGCTCATCGAGCTGTTAGTCGTTATCGCAATTATCGCAATTCTTGCCGGTATGTTGCTCCCCGCTCTGGCCAAAGCCAAAGCCAAAGCTCAACGCATTAAATGCGTGAACAACCTCAAGAACGTCGGCCTCGCTTTCCGCATCTTCTCGACGGACAACGGCGATCGTTTCCCGATGAACATCTCCACCAATGACGGCGGCTCCGCGGAATTCGCAGCTACGGGCGTTCAGACTTGGGTCAACAACATTTGGTATCATTTCGCAGCGCTCTCCAACGAACTGAGCACCCCGAAAATCATTACCTGCCCTTCTGACGGCAAAGTGACGGAAGCGAACAGCTGGCAGCAGACTGGCACCATTCCCAAGGGCATCACTCCGTTTAACAACAACAAATACCTGAGCTATTTCATCGGCTTGGAAGCCACCGAAACCTCTCCTCAAGGTTTCCTCGCTGGCGATCGCAACTTGGTCTGCACCAACGGCGCCACCCCTCCCCGGCCCGATCCCACGAAGTCGGTCGTCACTGGCATCAAAGTTCCTGCTGACCTCACTACCCTCCAAGCTGGTTGGAGCAAGAGCGACCTCCACCAGGATCAAGGCGACATCTGCATGGGTGACGGTTCCGTCCAGCAGTTCAGCTCCTCCCGCCTCAAGCAGGGCCTGAAGGACACTGGCGTCGACCCCACCACCGCGATCAACCTCGCGTTGCCCGGCTACTGATCGGATCTCAACGTAAGTTGAAAGAATTCAAGGCGTCCGCAAGGACGCCTTTTTTCTTTTTGGAGTGCGGTAATGGAGCGCGGCGCAATTGCCGCACTGCGTAAGGCCTAATGGGTGCGTCGGCGGGGAACTTCGACGGCTTCCGCGCCGGACCGGATCGGGGGCTGGCTGGCGGCCCGCAAGGCCAGGGCGAGCGCGGCGCAACGGTCGCTATGGCCATCCGGAGTGTGCGTGGCGCGGTAGGCCACGCCCCCATGGGCGGTGACGAATTTGTGCATGCCGTGGAGATCTTCGCGAATGGACCGGCTGTGCGGAATGGCCACCAGGCCCCGCTCGAAAGCGGCCCGCAGAGCCGGAAAGAGTTCTTGCTTCAAAGCGGCGGTGAAGGAGCAGAGTTCGATCTTGTTGAGCGCGGAAAGTGAGTTGGCCGCGAGCCGGTGGCTGTATTTGGTCCCGATCACGCCAGAGCCGAACTCGGCGGCGAGCAGATCCCCCAACCCCACGCCCGCGCCGGTGTAATCGAGACAGATCCGGCGGGCCAAAGCGGCGCGCGGGCGCAGGAGTTCGAATTGGGCCGGCGTGGGCATGTTCTCCAGGACGAGAACTTCCCGGGTGACAAACCGGGGCGAAGGGAGGGATGAGCCGCCCACCGGCGAGGCCGGGCCAGGAGTTTTCTCGATCAGCCAGCAGACGGTCCGATCATGCTTCCGCCCGAAATCAATGCCGGCGAAGAGTTCCCCACGCAACGAGCTCAGCTCTTCCGGCGTGCTGGTTTCGACCGCCGCGGCGGATTCGCACGATTCAATCAACTCGTAAGGCAGCAAGACACAACTGCCATCCAGGAACCGCATTCATACTCCTGAGCCCACGCCTCGGGATCGAACAGCCCCTCGCGCAGCAGGTCAATATCCACCGGCAGGCCTTGCTGGCGGGCCTCGTGGATGGTGACTCGATGTTTCGAGAAGCTCCCGGCCTTGAGCCACAACTGATGAAAGAAGTTACCCTGCCCGTTCGGCGTGGTGATGATCCGCAGCTTTTTGGCCCCGCCGCGCAGGGGGTTGCTCACGCTCGGAAATACCGCCCGCCAGATCGCCTCGGGATCCTCATGAAAGGCGAACTCGGTGAGGATGACGTTGGCGGAGTAACCGCGCACGGTTTGCGGCCGGGCGGGCAGCGCGGTGATCCGGGAGCCGTTGGGAAAATGAATTTCCGAGGCGTTGCTGGCGACGGGCCGCGGGCGGGCCTGGCCCCCCAACGCCCGCGCCATGCCCGCCCGGATCTTCTCGACCCAGGCGCGCGCCTTGTCCAGAGATTCAAGCGCCTGGCGCTCGCCCGCCGCCACGATCAGCCAATGGGTCCTCCGGCGCCAGCAATCCAGGACGGCCTCCAACGCGCAGGTGTGGTCCTTCCCGGTCTGGCGAGCCCAAAGGCCGATTTTGAACTGGGCGGAGTCTCGCAGCCACCGTTGCTGGTACGGCAGGAGAGCTTCACCTAGATCCGTCATAGAGATGCGCTGGTTGATCGGTTCCTCGCCGGGTCAGGCTGGGGACGGCTCAGGCGGTTGGCCGTACAATTGGCCCTGGACCTGGCCGAGCGCCTGCTGTTCCTGCTCCGGCTTCATTTCGGCGGCTTGCTCAGCCGCCTGTTTTTCCGCCGCAGCCTGGCGACGCCCATCGAGAATCATTTTCGCCAAGGCGCGCACTTCGGCGACGTCCAGTTTCCCGGGCGTTTTGAGCCGATCCCACAACTTCTCCCGCAGGTCCTGCAGCACGGCGGCATCGTAGAGAGGTCCCTCCCGGGCAGAACGCAGTGCCAGTTCGCGGCGATGCGCGGCATCCTGCTCCCGTTCCGCAATCTGGACGCCTCCGTCGGGCTTGGACGTTTTGACGGTGGTTCGTTTTGGCATAGAAACCTCCTTATCTCGAAACGGCTTTGCGGACGCGCACCAGCGCCTTGTGGGAGGCATCCATCTCGCGCGAGAGACTCGATTCCAAAGCGGTCCATCCCACGAACCCCGGCCGCGGCCCCGCCCCGTCATTGCTCAAGCCAGCCGGGCCCTGGTCTTCGCCACGCGCCCGTTCGATCCCGTTCACCACCGCGTCGAAGGCCCGCACGCTCACCACGCCGAGCGCTCCGGCCAGGGAGGGCAGCTTGCCTGCGACCCAAGCCAGAATCCGGCCCAGAATCGGCGCGGCGGCCGGCACCAGGATCAAAAGCGCCACCAGGCCGCCCAAAATTACCGTCAGGCCTCCACCCCATTTGAACCGCCGCCAGCGCGCCGCGTTCTGCTCCGCTTCGTGCCTCTCGCCCAACTCCTGAAGACGTTCCGCCGCCCGGCGTTCTTTCCGCAGGAGCGGCTCGATGGAAGCCAATCGGTCCCTGAGATCCTGCGCGGCCCTGGCCCGTGCGACGGCGTTTGTTGGATTCAGGAGCGGCGCCACCGCAATCGGATCGAGGGGCAGGCCTTCAATCCGTTGATCCTCCCGCGCCAACTGCAGCGCCAGGGTGGTGTGCCCATCGCGGTGATCGGCGGGCTGGAGGCCGAGCGTGTCGACCACCGCCGTGGTCAACGCCCGGGAATGCTCATCGAGTTGATTCCGGGCTCGAACCCGTTGCCGGGCGAAATGCGAGCAACCGCTGCTGAGCAGCACCGAGGTGATGAGAAGTCCGAATCGGGCACACGCCCGCCGGTTGAGTAACGTCCGCTTCATAATTGTTGCTGGCCCTTGCGGGCATGAGCGGTTGGGAAAGCGATTCCCCAAGGAATCTGGAGAATCCGCTCGCTTGAATAGCGGGCGTGAACTGAAGCCCACTCAGGCTCCGGTTCAGGCACGCTGACCAACCGTAGTGCTTTTATACATAATAAAACAGCACTAGTAAACAATAAATATTTCTTTTATGTTTTCTTTGGCCGCTTTTTGAATAGATGAAGAAGGATTCGGACCGTGTCTTTTTGAAATTGGACACTTTCAGAAGGGGTCGTTCCGATGATCATCGGCGGGGTTCGGGTACCCAAGACGTGATTGGATTGCCCAGCCGACAGGACGCGGTGGCCTCGCGGAGCGACGCATGATGGCGGCGATAAATCGAGATGGCCCGAACCAACCCCGAAATTCAGGCGTCGCGCCGCGACGCGGTTCCGCGTGGACGGGTGGTCGGTGGGTTGAAACCCACGGCTACGATCACCGGGTCGCTCCGCGACCCGATTCGGCGCGAGTTGAGACCGCGGGGCAAGATCGTGGCGTTGTCGAACAAATCAACGAAGTGTCGTTTCACGGGCCGGATCCGGTAGCCGTGGGTTGCAACCCACGGTTGGGGCCAATCCACATCCCCCGCGACTCTCGGGCACCTGCCCAGGCCAGCGACGCCTCTAAAGCGCGTTGACCTTGGCGTCGGCGTAAACGCGAGGATAGTAATTGAACCGGCAGGATCGCATCTTTTCCGGTTTGCCGGCGACTTCCTGGACCTCGGGCAGGTTCCTAACCAAATCTTTCAGCGGCTGCTCCACCGCGCTGATCAGCGGAAAGGCTGAGCGGAGCTTCACATCCCAATCCTCCCAAAGGCGGGTGAGGTCATCCGGGCGGATTAATTTGCGGCAGTCCGGTTGCTGGCAAAAACAGGGGAACAAATCCCGGAGGTTCAGCGTGCCGTAGTCGTCGGTCAATTCTTCGCCCGGCCGGATGTCCCGCACGGCGATTTCGAACTCATAACCGGCGCCGAGGCAGTTGGCATCGCACGAATGATTCATGTAGCGGGCCAGGTCCCAGCACAAAACGGAGTGCCCGGTCCGATCAATAAAAGTGTACTTCTCCAGAATGTCCTGGTACTCCTTCCGAAAGCCGAGGATTTCGTGCGGAGCAAACGTCTGGTCGAGATCGTCGCGGACCCAGGTGATGGAGCCCTTGGGGATGAGTTGAGTGGCAAAAACGCCGTAGCCGATTTGTTGGCTGACGTGCCGTAATTCGGTATGAGGGTGCAACATGTGCTGCGTACTACGCGTGCTCATATCACGCCGCACGGAAAAGGCGAGGGATTTCCGCAGGTTTTTTACGGGGCTGCCAGCGGCCGGCCCGTTCGCCCCGCTCGTCCTCCGCCGCCGCAAAGAATCGGCTTGTTCGGCGCCGCGCTGCGGTCTACCCTCCCGTTCCCGAAATTCGAACATAGAATCGGATACATTTATGGCTCTACGCTTAGGAGATACGGCGCCCAATTTTACGGCGGACACCACTGAAGGCCGGATTGATTTCCACCAATGGCTGGGGAGCAGCTGGGGCATTCTCTTCTCCCATCCCAAGGACTACACCCCGGTCTGCACCACCGAACTCGGGACCGTGGCCAAGCTCAAGCGCGAATTTGAAAAGCGGAACGTCAAGGTCATCGCGGTCAGCGTCGACCCTGTGGACTCCCACAAAGGCTGGGTGAGCGACATCAACGAGACCCAAAGCTGCTCGATGAACTACCCGATCATCGCGGACCCGGACAAGAAAGTGGCCGGGCTGTACGACATGATCCATCCGAACGTGGACGACACGGCCACGGTGCGTTCGGTCTTCGTCATCGGCCCGGAAAAGAAGATCAAGCTGACCCTCACTTATCCGGCGTCGACCGGCCGGAACTTTGCGGAAATCCTGCGCGTGATCGATTCCCTCCAACTGGCCGCCAAGCACAAAGTGGCGACGCCGGCGAATTGGGAGCCGGGCCAGGATTGCATCATCAGCCTGGCGGTGAAGGACGAGGAAATTCCAGCCCTTTTCCCGAAGGGCGCGCGCAAAGTGAAGCCTTACTTGCGCTACACTCCGCAGCCCTAAGCGGCGTTACCAGCCGATTCCCGGCCTGGGATCGCCCCAATTCTTCGAAGCGAGCCCGCGGCGGCGCGGACAGATATCAGCGCTTCGCATTTGTGGCGGAGCGGCTTATCGGTTAAAAGGGAGGTCGGCATCGACAGGGCTGGCAACAGCCTGGAACCGGCTGCCGACGAATTTCATGTTCGAATCACTGAAAGAGCAATTAACAGGAGCCTCCGATAAACTGATTCAGTTGCGGAGGTTTCTTTGACGTTCCCACCACGCAACGCCGCCTCGCCGAGCTGGACACCCTGATGGCAGGCGACGCCTTCTGGAACAATCGCGACCAGGCCCAAAAACTGATCAACGAAGCCACCTCGCTTCGCAAAAAGATCGAACCGCTGCAGAGCGCGGAAAAGCGGATCGAAGACTTCCAAGTCATGATCGAGCTGGGAGAAGCGGAGCCTCCCGCCGCCCAGACCAAGCTGCAGGAAGAACTGCAGCGCGACCTGGAGTCCTTCACCCGCGAGCTGGATGAAGTGGAGCTGAGCGTCCTGCTCAACGGCCCCTACGACAAAAACAACTGCATCGTCAGCATCAACGCCGGCGCGGGCGGCACGGAATCGTGCGACTGGGCGAGCATGCTCATGCGCATGTACCAGCGCTGGGCTGAAGCCCGCGGCTGGGAGGTGGAAGTGACCGACGCGCTCCCCGGTGAAACGGCCGGCATTAAAAGCGTCACCATGGTCTTCACCGGGCTAAACGCCTACGGGTTTGCCAAGGCGGAGCGGGGCGTTCATCGCCTGGTGCGCATCTCTCCCTTCGATTCCAATCAACGCCGCCACACCAGTTTTGCCAGCGTGGACGTGATCGCGGAAGTCGACGAACCGGGCGATCTCCAGATCAACCCGGTTGATCTCAAAGTGGACACCTACCGTTCCGGCGGCAAAGGCGGCCAGAACGTCAACAAGGTCGAAACCGCCGTTCGCATTACCCACATTCCGACCGGCACGGTGGCGGCCTCGCAGAACCAGCGCTCCCAGCATCAGAACCGCGCCACAGCCATGAAGCTGCTCCTCTCCAAGTTGCTGGCCATGCGGATCGACGCCGCCAAGCAGGAGATGGAACGATTTTACGGGGAAAAGGGAAGCGTTTCCTGGGGAAATCAAATTCGCAGCTACGTTTTCCAGCCCTACCGCATGGTCAAAGATCTCCGCACCGGGCATCAGACCAGCAATGTGCAGGCCGTCATGGATGGCGACGTTGACCCGTTCGTTCATGCCTGGCTCCGGGCGGGCTGCCCGGCCAAGCGCATGGCCGCGGTTCAAGACGATGAAGGGGATCAAGGTTGAAGCAATGAACATCCTCGAGAAAATCGTTGAGCAAAAGAAGATCGAGATCGCCGCCATGCCCAAGCGCCCGGCGGCTGCCGAGCATTTGCGCTGGGCGGTGAAGACGCACGGGCAGCGCCGCGATTTTGTCAGCGCTCTCCGCTACCCGCGCCACGGCCGCGTAGCCCTCATCGCCGAAGTGAAGAAGGCTTCCCCCTCCGCCGGGGTCATCCGCCACGATTTCGACCCGGTGCGCATCGCCCGCGAATACGAGGAGGCCGGTGCCAGCTGCCTGTCCGTGCTGACCGATGAGCAGTTCTTCCAAGGCTCCAAAGAGTACATGCGGGACATCCGCAATGCGGTCCACATTCCGATCCTGCGCAAGGATTTCATCATCGACCCGCTCCAGATTCTCGAAGCGATCGAATACGGGGCCGACGCCATTCTCCTGATTGTCGCGATCCTCAGCGACCAAGAGCTGAAACTCTTCCTCTCCATGGCCACCGAAGCCGGGCTCGACGCCCTGGTGGAAGTCCATGACGAAGTCGAACTGGAGCGCGCCCTCGCCGCCGGAGCCAGCCTCATCGGCATCAACAACCGCGATCTCCGCACCTTCCGCGTTTCCCTGGACACCAGCATCCGCCTGATTGCCCTGGCCCAGGCCCGTCCCGAAACCGCGCACAAAATCTTCGTCGCTGAAAGCGGCATCCATACGCCCGCGGACGTCCAGCGTCTCGCGGACGGCGGCGCGCACGCCATCCTCGTGGGCGAATCGCTCATGCGGGAAGCCGATATCGGCGCGAAGGTGAAAGAACTCCTCGCGTAGTGCTTCTTTTTGGGGTTCTCCGGCGCACTCTGCAGCTTTCCATTGTTCCTCGAGGCGCGCCCAAACCCATTCCCACTGGGTCGCCGAAACGGCTGGCAAGTGTTTGGGAGCCTCTCTCTGACGTACGCTCGCTTTTCGAAGATCCGTGGGCTCCCCCCAACAGCGCGCGATGGCTTAAAGCGGCAGAGGATTACCGCAAAAAAAAAGCCGCCCATTACTGGGCGGCGTGATGAGAACACACTATCGATTATTTACGGCGACGGAGGAACAGTGCACCAGCACCGAGAACTCCGAGAGCGAGAACGGTAGGCTCAGGAACGGCCGAGACAGTGAAACCCTGAAGACCAACCAAGTTGGCAGGAGGCAGAGTGCCACCACCAACCGCGAGAGTCACGTCAGGAGACTGGCCACGGCTCGTGGCCGCATCATAGCTGCCAGCAGAGGTCAACCAAGCACGAACCGCAAAGGTAGCATTCGCACCAGGAGCAACGGTCGGGAGATCGATGGTCTGGTTAACCCAGTAACGATCTGCGATAGCCGCGGCACCCGTGCCAGCCGCACGGAAGGTCGAGGAAGGAGTCAGAGCGGTGTAAGAACCGTCTGTTCCCTTCAAGAACAGCTGAGCGGTGTAGGTAGGACCAGGTCCAGTTGTCGTCCCAGCAATTAACACAGGGGCGTCAACCGCGGTGCCAACTTTATTGGCGAACACGACCTGCCCTTGGCCGTAAGAAGCAACAGCCACAAAAGCTGCGGCCAGTGCGATTAGTAGTTTTTTCATGGTTTTTTAGACTAGTCTTATTCTGATTTACTGATTTACGACGAAATCAGGAAATTACTTCGTGATATCGAAGGAGCGGGTCCAAACTTTGTTCACCGTGTCAGTACGGACGAACACCGCTTGACCAACATCGAGGCTGGGCTCCACATCCCAAGCACCGAAAGAGTAGCTGCTGGTGGAATATTTACCAGTCGTGCTGTTGTAGATGAAGATCTGGTCGCCTTCGTCCGCCGGGAAGTTCAGCGCGGTAGCTGTGCCCGCTTGGGGAACTTGGGAAGCTTTGATCGAGAATCCCTTGGGAATCGGGTTCGAGAGACTGCCAGCAGGAACTTCACCCACGAAGGTAAGAGTAGTCGCCGCATCAACGCGAACGAACACACCGTTACCGGGAGCGACTACTGTAGCCGCCGCAGCGCCAGTGATCTGGCCGGAAAATTCATCAACGTCCGCCCCGTCGAATTTGGTGCCGTTGAACACGAAGATCTGGGAACCACCCGGCAGAGAAGCAAACAGGTCTTGGACCTTGTTGCTGGTCTTGTTGTCGAGAGGGTTCGAGATCAGGTTGTAGCCCTTAGCGAGCGAGGTGTTGACATAGCCGACCGCGTTGACTGAGTAGACCTGAGCCTTCGAGGTAGCAATGCCTGCCGCGCAGAGGGCAGCCGTAAGGAGTAGTGTTTTGGTTCTCATTTTGTTCTGTTATGTTCCGTGTGTATGGCCAATTTCTCAAAACGCAAATGGAGTGTCAATAGGAAAATTTGAAGCGGTTTCAATATCTCGCTCCTGCGTCCCAACAAACCTTGGCCGCCGGTTCATTTAATCAAATTGTATGATCGGCAGAATCAGTTGCAAGGTTTAATTTGGGCTTAATTTAGCCGTTTTTGGCCAGTTTCAGGGTGGAATTGCGGTTAAGGAGGTTACACGCGCGGCGAGGGGACATTTTCGGGGCCGAAAGCAGCGGGCCGGCCGGTTTTTCAGGGAAAACGCGTGGAGCGCCGATTTTTGTGGTCAAAACGCGACATATTTGAGGTTTGGCACGCAGGCCCCCCCCCAAAAAGCCCAGGTTCAGTCAGATAAACAGGGCAAAGCGTCGGTTCCGGCATCAATCAATCAAGCGTCGCTCCGCGACGCGGAAAGGCTGGATGGATCGAAACCGCGGGTTGAAACCCACGGCTATGAACGGGCCTCGCTCCGCGAGGCAACGCAGCCCCCCGATTCCCAGACCGCAGCGGCGCATTTTGGGCGGCCCCGGCATCACGGTTCGCCCGCGTTCAGTCGGGGAGCGACATCCCGCCGCTCGGGAGCGCCCATGACCAAGAGCCGACCCCAACTGAATTTCCGCAACGATTCCTCACATCAGCCCCGCTTATTATCCACCCACCCTCAACAGTGAAACTTTTTCCTGCGACCGGATGGGGTTTAAGCATTAGTTTGGGGCAAAATTGCTTGGAATACCGTTGACGCTCCAGTGGACGCCCCATAAAACATAAACGAATTTGTAGAAAAGTTTGAGATGAATACCGCAGGAACCTCGAGAGGATTGGAAGGAATTGTAGCAGCCGATACGCGCCTGAGCGATGTGCGTGGAGACGAGGGGGTCCTGATCTACGCGGGGTACGACATCAACGAACTCGCGGGGAAGATCACGTTTGAAGAGGTGGTGCATCTCCTGCACGAAAACCGCCTCCCGAACGCCCAGGAACTGGCGGCCTTGAAGCGCACGCTGGCCGGCTACCGGGCGCTCCCGCCCAACGTGATCGAGATCCTGAAGGCGCTGCCCAAGAACACGCCGCCGATGCACGTGCTGCGCACGGGCGTCTCCGCGCTGGGCTGTTTCGACGCCGAAGCGGAAGACACCGCGCCCGAAGCGCAAAAGCGCAAAGCGCTCAAGCTGATCGCCCAACTGCCGGTGATCACGGCATATTTTCACCGGCTGCGCAACGGGAAGAGCCTGTTGGAATCCGATCCTTCGCTGGGCGAAGCGGCCAATTTCCTCTACCTGATCGACGGCGAGAAGCCCGGCGTGGAAAAGGAGCAGACGCTCGACCTGTGCTATGTGCTGCACGCAGACCATGGCATGAACGCCTCCACATTTAGCGCCCGGGTGACCATTGCCACCTTGAGCGACATTTACTCCGCCATCACGACAGCGATTGGCACTTTGAAAGGTCCGCTGCACGGCGGAGCGAATGAAGGGGTGATCAAAATGCTGCTGGAGATCGGCTCACCGGCAAAAGTGGATGCCTACGTGGAGAACGCGCTGGCGAACAAGCAAAAGATCATGGGGATCGGCCACCGGGTCTACAAAACGCTCGACCCGCGCGCCCCCACCCTGCGGACGATGGCGCAAAAGCTGAGCGCGAAGATTGGCGAACCGAAGTGGATCCAGATGAGCGACCGCATTGCCGAGCTGATGCTCACACGGAAGAATCTGAACGCCAACGTCGATTTCTATTCCGCCACAGTCTATTACTCCCTGGGCATTCCGACCGACCTTTTCACGCCGATCTTCGCGATCGCGCGCACCGCGGGCTGGACGGCGCACATTCTGGAACAACTGGCGGACAACCGCTTGATCCGCCCGCAGAGCCACTACACCGGCCCGATCGGCCTGAAGGTGAAGCCGGTAGACCAGCGCTGAGACGCCGCCGGTCCTCAAAAACAGGCTCCCCTGCCCTTCCCACGAAACCGCTCGGCATTACACCTTGCCCCGGCTTTGGGGGTGACTTTTCTCGCGCAGAGAGCGCGGAGAGCGCAGAGGAGGGAGATGATGGGCTTTCACGAATGCCGCTGGGAATCTCGTGATTCTTTTGCGGGACTTCCGAGAGCTTTGGCGGGCGTCCCTCTTCGATTTTGATCTCTGCGCCCTCCGCGCTCTCTGCGCGAGAAATAGCCTCCCTCCCAGCGAGGGTCAAAGGGATGGCTCCCCACCCTCGACGCTCTCAGAAAGCCCGTTAATTAGGACCACGCACAGTTTCCGCAAGCTGGCCCCCCCGCTAAGCAAACATTCTCGCGCCGCGGGCGGAAGGTCATTCGGATTTGGCAGGCGGGCTGGGCTTAGCGGCAGCGGGGGGTTTATTGGTTGAGGCCGGAGCGGGGGCTTGCTTGATGAAGTTTTCGAGAATACCGGCGTAACCGTTGAGCAGATCAGCCGCGGCATCGTCACCGAGGTCTTTCTGCAGGGATTTCAATTCTTGCAGGCTGGTTTGGGCCTTGGCTCGGATATCTCCCAGGTCCAGCTTGCCGCTCATGAGGCCGCGGATCATTTCCTGGAACATCTGCGTGGCCTCCGGGCCGGCGTCGCCGAGGAACTGGTTTTGCACCTGTTCGACCGCACTGGCATCGAACTGGAACGGCTTCGCCGGGGAGGCGAGGTTGGTGGAAAGCGGGGCGGGAGCGCCGGGTGCAGCCGCGCGAGGAGCAGGCTTTTTTGCGCCGAAGGTGATGGTGGAGACTTTGCCGCGAGGGATGGTGAGCACGCCCGCGACTTCGTTCTGAAGCTTCACCTGGGTTTCGTCAACGGTCAGGACCTGGCCGCTGAAGCGATCGCCATTTTCGCACTCGACCAGATCGGCCCGCACGAGGGCGAGAAGACAAAGAGGGAGCAGCAGCACAGATCGCATGCCCTCAATATAGCCGACGACCGGAGAAAATCAGCTGGTTCTACCGGCGCGAGACCAGCCAATCCCGAACGGTAGGCGCCTCGGGATGGTTGGGAGCGAGATCCAGAAAGCGCTGATAATGGGTGCGGGCGAGAGCCGGCTCGTCCAACTGCTGCGAATAGATGTTCGCGAGAGCGAGGTGAGCGCGGGCTTCGTTCGGAGAGTCGCTGAGCAATTGGCGCAGCTCATGGGCGGCATCGGTGTAGTAGCGAGCCTCGCGCAAGGTGATGGCGAAGTTATAACGAGCGTCGACCGAGGACGGCTTGAGGGCCACGGCTTCCTCGTTGGCGGAGAGGGCGAGGAGAAGATCCTTCGCCTGATACGCCGCGAGCCCGAGGTTGTAGTGAGCTTCAAAATAACCCGGGTCCGCAGCGATGGCCTGGCGGTAGAGCGCGATGGCGTCTTCCAACCGGCCTTGCTGGAAGGAAAGATTGGCCTGGGCAAAGGGTTTTTGCGCCCGCGCGCGATCGCCTTTGCCGAGCTGCAAATCTTTGCGGTACTCGTAACGGGCGACCGGGCGCACCGGTTCACGCACCGGGGCTGCCTGCGCGGCAGGCGCGGGAACCGGGGCGTGGGGGGTGGATTCGGGGGGTACAACGGGTGGCTCGGGCTGCGCCGCAGGCGGAGCGGCCGGTGGAACCGGAGGAGTCGATGACGGGATCGGTTTAAGCTCGGTCCTGGGTTCGTCGTGTTCAAACCACTTGACGGGATTGGCGGACTTGAGGCGCGCGAGCAGGCCACGCTTCTCCTGCTCAGTCCGTTTGCGCGGCGCGATGAGCGGTTTTTCCTCCACGGCTTCCGGCACGGACGGTTTGGCTACAGCGGAGTCGATATCCTTGGGAGCTTGAAATTCCGGTTCCTTGTTCACGGCCACGACTTCGATAGGCGCGGGCGCCGGTTCAGGCTCGTCGACCTTGGCCGTGGGAGCGTTGGTGGCGGGGTTCGCGGCGGGCTGCGGAGTCGCAGGCGCGGCGGCGAGCGCAGGGGGAGTAACGGCGGTCGTGGATGGCCCGGCCGGCTGGTTCGTGGCCGGCGCCTGGGCAACCACGGACGGATTGGCGATCGCGGGCAGGTTGGTCTTCAAGGCCGCTGGGGTTTGGACCGCGGCTGGAATTGGATTGGCCGGCGGAGTCGAAGCGGCCACCGCAACGGTGGCGGGCGGATTCGGAGCCACGGCCTTCGGGGTTGGAACGACCGGAAGATTCGTTGGCGCCGGCGTGGCCGCCGTAATGGTGGCACCCGTGGCTTGGCGGGCAGCGTTATCCTGGGCGCGGGCGCGATCCGCTTGCTGAGCCAGATTACTGCGCAAGAGAGTGCCAATCCCGGTATTGGTGGTGAGATCCGCGAGAGGAACACGCGGCGGCGTGGGGAGGGATGCCTGCTCGATCTGGCGAATGGCCAATTGCACCGCGGCGCTCGCGCGGGGATCTGGCTTGGAACCCAAAAAGGCGCGATAACGTTCGAGAGCGATCTGGCTGTTGCCAAAAAACTGTTGAGCGACGATCGCCTGGTTCAGAAGCGCAGGGCCAAAGCCGGGACGATTTTCCAGGGCCACGTTGAAAGACTGCATCGCATCCCGAGGCCGCTTGCGAAGGATATGGACCAGGCCCTGGGTATTGTGGGCGTCGGCATTTTTCGGGTTGAGCTTGAGAGCCTGGGAGAGGGCGCGATCCGCCTCGTCCGCCTTCCGAACGCGCACCAAGGCGGCGCCGAGCCGGGACCAACCTTGATCGTCACGGGGGCGCAGCGCGACGTAGGCATTCAGTTCGCCGACGGCATCGGTCGGCCGGTCCTGCTCGAGCAAGAGGACGCCCAGGTTAAAATGGGCGGGGGCAAAGTTGCGATCGATGCGCAAAGCCCGCTGGTAGGCCTCGACCGCGCGGCCCGGCTGCTGCAACCCATGATAAGAGAGGCCCTGGAGATTCCAGACTTCCGGGCGTTCCGGCATGAACGCGGCGGCCCGGCCCAGGTATTTCAGGGCCTTGGGATAATCTCCCTGGCGCACATACTTGTCGCCCAACAACAACGACTTAGGCCCAGAGGGCTGGCAGCCGGTGAAGATCAGGAGGAAAAACGCCGTCCAAAGGGTGCTGATCGCCAAAGCGGCTCTGTTTTTATTGGTCAGCATCGGGGATGGTGGTAACATTCACGATTTCGAGCGTCAAGAAATGCACGCTGAAGCCGCAGGTTCCGCGGCATCTTTTGGAGATAACGGGAAGATAATGTTAGCTTTATTGATCATCGCAGCCACCTTGAGCGGGATTGTCCAGCCCCGCGCCGATGCGCCGTCCCTTTCCCGCACGGATTCCCTGATCTCCACCAATTCCGGCCAGATCACGGTGGTGGAGCACCCGGGCGCAACCCGTTCGTTCGCGCCGCAACCGGACGCAATTCGCGAAATGGTGCGGGAAGGACTGACGCATTTCACGGCGAAAACGGATGTGAAGGAGGCCTGGCTCTCTCTGATATCGCCGCGCGATGTGGTGGGGCTGAAGGTGCACTCGGCTCCCGGGCGGACGAGCGGGACTCGTCCGGCGGTGGTGGGGGCGTTCATTGAGACCCTGCTGCAGGCCGGAGTGCCGGCTTCGAACATTGTCATCTGGGATCGGCGCATGGTGGACCTGCGCCTGGCCGGGTACAACGAACTGGCCGAAAAGTACGGAGTAGGAATGGCCGGGGCGATGGATGAGGGTTACGACTCGAAACATGCCTACGAGACCGCGTTGCTGGGCAAGCTGGTGTATGGCGACCTGGAATTCGGAAAAAAGGGCGAAGGGATCGGCCGCAAATCGTACGTTTCCAACCTTCTGACGCACCGCATCACGAAGATCGTGAACATTACGCCGCTGCTGAATCACAACCTCGCCGGAGTGTCGGGCGCGCTGTACGGCTTGGCGATTGCCAGCGTGGACAATACGTTGCGTTTTGAAGAATCGCAGCGGCTGACGACGGCTATTCCTGAGATTTATGCGCTGCCGGAGATCGCGGACGCGGTGGCGCTGAACGTGGTGGATGCGTTGATCTGCCAGTATCAAGGGGAAGAACGAAGCCTGCTCCACTATTCAACCGCGCTCAATCAGATCTGGTTCAGCGCGGACCCGGTGGCGGTGGATCTGCTCGCGATCGTGGAGTTGGAGAAACAAAAAGGGGAAGACAAACGAAAGACTCCAGGAAAAGTGATTTACCAAAACGCCGGCTTGATGGAACTGGGCGTTTCGGACCCAAGCCGCATCTTTATCGAGCGGGTTCAGATCAAGCCGTGATCCTCACACCGCGCCGGGCGGATCAATGCCTGAGGCGCCGCCAGACGGAGATGAGGCTGTAAACGAGAATGGCGAACGCGTAAGTGGCCAGCCCCATCCCCACCCCGTAAGGCACGAGTTCGTGGGCGAAATACATCAGCCCAATGCCCACCAGGCCGATCAGGCCGCTCTGAGCCACCAGACAAAACAAGAACAAGCCGCGAGGCGCTTCGGCGAGGCGGTCCCCCATCCAAAAACGATAGGCATCCTCCCCCATCGCGCGCATGAGCCAGGCAGACTGAAAATTGCGCGCCGCCACCAGCATGCTGGTGGTGATAATAACGACGGAGGGGAGCGGCCAGAGTGCAAACAAACTGCAGAGAACCGCGTTCAGCACCAAGCCAAGCCGCCAGCCGAGCTTTTTGGCCAGAGGATTGGCCTCGAGCACCAGGTTCGGCGTGGCGATCCAGGTGCTGAGGAAATCCATCGAGCGGGCTCCGACCAGGCAGCTGAGCAGAACAAAATAGATCGGACTGCCAAATGGAACGAACTCGTCGGCCATTACTTGCTGCCGTAGACCTGCTCCGGCTTCACCAATTGCGGCTCCGTAACCGCGAAGGATGCGCCCTGGCCCTGGATGGATCGGAAAAAGCAGCTCTTATACCCCTCGTGACAGGCCGCGCCCGTTTGCTCCACCTGGATGAGGAGCGTGTCGCCATCGCAATCAAAAGCCAGGTCTTTCACCACCTGAACATGACCGCTGGTCTCGCCTTTCACCCAATATTTCTGGCGGGACCGGCTCCAGAAGACGGTCTTGCCCAGCTCGATGGTCTTCTGCACGGCTTCCTTGTTCATCCAGGCCATCATCAGCACCCGACCGGTGCTCTGCTCCTGGATGATGGCCGGAATCAGGCCATCACTGTTAAACTTCAACTTGTCGAAAAAGCTCATTCCACTCATTTCCGTAGAGCGGTATACTTACGTGGCAAAAGGCACTCCGTAAAATGGTGATTTGCGGTCCACGAGCACCGAAAAGGCCCCGGAACCCAACGAGTGTGCTGCGGGCTACGCGGGGCTAGGCGAGCACTTCCTTCACGACGTTGCCGTAGATATCGGTCAGGCGGAAATCACGGCCGGCGTAGCGGTAGGTCAGCTTTTCGTGGTTGAGGCCGAGCAAGTGCAGAATGGTGGCATGCAGGTCGTGAACGTGCACGCGGTCCTGGACGGCGGTCGCGCCGTAGTCGTCGGTCAAGCCGTGAGCGCAACCGCCCTTCGCGCCGCCGCCCGCCATCCACACAGTGAAAGCATCGGCATTGTGATCGCGCCCGGCCTTGTCCCCATCGCCTTCGGCGGTGGCGGTGCGGCCAAATTCGCCGCCGAACAGGACCAGAGTGTCTTCGAGCAAGCCGCGGATTTTCAAATCCTCCAGCAAGGCGGCGATCGGCTTGTCGACCTGGGCGCAGTTATGGGGCAAACCGGAGTCAATTGAGCCGTGATGATCCCAGCCGGATTGATTGACCTGGATAAAGCGAACGCCGGCTTCGGCGAAGCGCCGGGCGAGGATGCATTGGCGGG
Organism: uncultured Verrucomicrobiota bacterium; assembly: GCA_964566945.1. GTDB lineage: Bacteria > Verrucomicrobiota > Verrucomicrobiia > Limisphaerales > SXQI01 > DASVNK01. The sequence goes on from CAZMKE010000001.1 coordinate 131,708, forward strand.
CATATTCCGCGGTCGGCTCGCGATCGGCGCCGTACATTTTAAGGACGCTCGCAGGCTCGTCGGAGAGATCGAAGAAACGCGGCGCTTCACTCTGCATGCGAAAAGCGAGCTCGTACGACTGAATCAGCCCCTCCATCTCCGGGCAGGCCGGAGTGTGGCTTTGGAAATCGCGATTCAACGCCTGCACCAATTCCAGCTGGCCGCGCTGCTGGCCCGGGGTTTGCTCGCCATTGTTCAAATAGCGAATGGCAGCCTGGCGGGCCGGGATGCCGTCATGGCCAACCGGAGTGCCCTGGCAGACCGCGGGGAGAAAGCCGTTGGCGTGCAGGCGGCTGCCCAGAGAACGCATCGGGCGGATAGTGATGAAGCCGGGCAGCGACTCATTTTCGGTTCCCAGTCCGTAGACGACCCAGGACCCGACGGACGGACGGACAAAATTCGCGGAGCCGGTGTGGAGGCAAAGGGAAGCGTTCGAATGATTGGCTGAATCGGTCTGCATCGATCGGATGAAGCACAAGTCATCCGCGTGAACGGAGAGGTAGGGAAGCAGTTCACTGATTTCCAAGCCGCTCTGGCCGTGCCGGGCAAACTTGAACGGCGATCCTTTGTAGATGCGCTTGCGTTTTTCGTCCCCGATCTTCCCATGATCCTGATTCAAGCGGGGCTTCGGATCGAAAAGATCCATCTGGCTGGGGCCGCCCCACATATAGAGGAAGATCACCCGCTTGGCGCGGCCGGTGAATTGCGCGGCCTTGGGGGCCAGAGGGGAGAGTGCGGCACGGGTTTGTTGAGCACAGAGCCCGGCCAGGGCCAGAGACCCAAACCCGAGCGCAGATTGGCGGAGAAACTCGCGGCGCGACGTGAACGAATTCATCGGTTTGATGATCGAATGTAACATGGAGAATTGACGCTCGACCATAGAGATTCTTCACGGGGCACCGGATAATTCCGGCCGGCCGCGACGCGCGGCGCCAGCGGAAAGAAGCAGAAGGAAGGGCGGACAAGAATTTTATTGAGACGGGGAAATCGGCCGATACACTGCGGCCAACCAAAAAAAGTGATGACGAGTCGATTGTTGCTGCTGGCGTGCGCCGTCGCGTTCACCGCAGGCCCCGGCAGTTTTGCCCAAACCAACCAACCCACCAGCGGGTCTAAAACCAACAGCGCAAACAGCGCGCCGCCGAAGGACAAGATTTACCCGTCGATTGGAACGATCGAACGGCTGGACCCGGCGCTCGATAAACTGATCTCCACGAACGCGTTTATCGAAAAGCTGGCGCGCGGATTCACCTGGGCGGAAGGCCCGGTTTGGGACAGGCGCGCGAACTGCCTGTATTTCTCGGACGTGCCGCAGAACGTGGTTTTCAAATGGCAGCCGGGCGTCGGGACGAAAGAATTCCTGGTCCCGAGCGGGTATACCGGCACGACGCTGACGAACGCGCAGGGGGCGAACGGGCTGGCCATCGACGCGCAAGGCCGGCTGATTCTCTGCCAGCATGGGGACCGGCGAGTCGCGCGCCTGCTGCCGAAGGGGGGTTTTGCGAACGTGGCCCAGTATTACAAGTTCCGCCAGTTCAACAGCCCGAACGACCTGGCCATCAAGTCCAACGGCGATATCTATTTCACGGATCCTCCGTACGGCCTGCCCCAGGCCGAAAATGATCCGAGCCGCGAGTTGAACATTTGCGGGGTGTACCGGGTGAACACCAAGGGGGAAGTGACGCTGCTGATCAGCGATCTCAGCTTCCCGAATGGCATTGCGTTTTCCCCGAACGAGAAGACGCTCTACGTCGCCATTTCCGACGCCAAACGCCCGGTGATCATGGCCTACGACGTGCAGGCTAACGGAACGGTGGCGAACGGACGGGTGTTTTTCGACGCAGCTCCACTGATGGCGGGGCGCAAAGGCATTCCAGACGGGTTGAAAGCGGATAAGGCGGGCAATCTGTGGGCCACCGGCCCGGGCGGGGTATTGATCCTTTCGCCGGAGGGCAAGCACCTGGGCACTTTGAATACCGGGGAACCGACCGCGAACTGCACTTTTGGCGGACCGAACGGATCGACGCTCTATATCACGTCGAACATGTATCTGTGCCGGGTGCAGACTCTGACTCGCGGAGCTGGCTGGTAAAGCCGACCCTTAAGGCGCATGGCCGCTCAACCACTGGCCTGGATCACCGGCGCGGGCGGCCTGATCGGCCACGAACTGGTCCAACTGGCCGGGAGCTACTGTCCCGGCCTGCGGGCTCGGGGAATCTCGCGGCAGGAGTTCGACCTGCTGGACTTCCGGGCGGCCGAGGCGCTCTTTCGCGCCGAGCGGCCCTCGGTGCTGATTCATTGCGCGGCGATCAGCCGCAGCGTTGATTCGCAAGGCGCGCCCGACCTGGCCCACCGGGTGAATGTGGAGGCCACCGCGCACCTGACACAACTGGCCGCCGAGATCCCCTTCCTCTTTTTTTCGACGGATCTCGTCTTTGACGGAGCGAAGGGCAACTACGTGGAGAGCGACCCGGTGAACCCGCTCTCCAAGTATGCCGAAACGAAAGCGGCGGCCGAAGAGATCGTCCGGCAGCATCCGCTCCATTGCATCGTTCGCATTTCCCTGACCGGCGGGAATTCGCCGAAAGGAGACCGGGGGTTCAACGAAGAAATGAAAAATGCCTGGCGGCAGGGGAAAGCGCTGAACCTTTTTGTCGACGAATTCCGCTGTCCGGCAGCGGCTCCGGTGATCGCCCGGGCGGTTTGGGATCTGGTAAAATCCCGGGCCACAGGCACATTCCATGTTTGCGGGGCGGAACGGCTTTCGCGCTACGACATTGGCAATCTTCTGGCAGGCCGGCATCCCGAACTCAACCCGAAGATCGTGGCCGGATCGCGAGCGGAGTACCAGGGACCGCCACGGCCGCCGGATACCTCGATGAACTGCGCGAAAGCCCAAAAGATCCTCACTTTCCCCCTGCCGCGGTTCACGGAGTGGCTGGCGGGAGATCGAAGCGGCTTTTAACCCATATCGGTTTGCGCAGGGTGTTCCTTTTTGCCCACTCTTTCCCCGATTTTTTCGTCAAAAAGGCAGTAAATAAAGGTATTCCGGCGTTGGTATGGCAGGTGCTTCAACGCTCTCGTATGGAAAGCTACGAGATTGCGAAAATCCGTAAAACCTGCCGCTCGGGCCATCACGGCATCGGGCGAAAGATCCGCCAGCTATCCTGCCTTATAGCGCCTGGCGCAAGCCTGGCGTCCTACCTAAATTGAGTTTGGACCTGGCAGGTTGCACCCCCCGGTGCAACCTGCCAGCTTTCTTTTTTAAAAGTGAGCCTCGAGCCGCTCGCCGGTGCGGGCGTTTTCCAGCGTCATTGCGCCCTCGGTTCGTTCGATCACCTGCCAGGGAGCGGGAATGCCTTCTCCCTTCCAGGCCCGAAGCCATTGCAGCCAGCCAATCCGCCTGGGGGGATGGCCGGGAGCGGCGTAGTGGCGGTTGCGCGGCGGAAATTCCACCTGCCAACCTTCCTGGTTGAGCTGGGCGGTGACGATGGGAAACGCCTTGGAAAACTGGAGCCAGGCATTGCCATTCTGGCCGGTGGCGACGAGCAGATCGCCGACGATCTCCGGCTGCGCGCGGCCCGGCCTCCAGATGGCCTGGCCGCTCCGTGCTTGCCAGAGCGGCGACGCCAGATCCACCGACGGAAACGGAGGGGTGTGGCAGGCGGAGCAGCAAACGAGGATCAGGCTGGCCAGACCAGCCCGCACACCTCGCCGCCATCTGCCCCAACGGACGTCCACTTTCAGCGTCCGGCCGCGCGCTCGATCAACTTGCCATCCGCGTTGATATAGCGGATTTCGCCATAATTGAGCTCGCGAATGCCGGCTTCGACCTTGGCGAGATCGCCAACCACCACCCAGATCATTCGATCCGGATGGACCAGATCAGCGGCCGCTTTTTTCACTCCGTCAAGGTTCAGAGCTTTAACGCGATCACTGTAGGTGTTGAAGTAGTCATCCGGCAGGCCGTAACGCACCATCTCCGAAATCGATCCGCCAACCGCACCCATGGTTTCCCAGGTGCCGGCCAGTTCGAGAACCTGCTGGCGTTTGTTCTTCGACACCTCTTCTTCGGTGGGAGGAGTGTCCTTGAGGATGCCGCCAAGTTCCTTCGTCATTTCCACCATCGACTCTTTGGTCTTGTCACTTTGCACGGGAGCAAAGGCGAAGAAAGGCCGCTGGCCGCGCGCGCCATAGATCATGGTGCGGGCGCCGTAGGACCAATGCTTCCCTTCGCGCAGATTCATGTTCAGGCGCGAGGTGAACTGGCCGCCGAGAATATTGTCGAGAGTCTGAAGGGCGACCTCCTCCGGATTGTCCTTCGGCACGGTGAGGTTGCCGGCAAAGATGATGGATTGAATCGAGCCGGGCCGATCCATGAGATAAATGACGTTCTTCGACTCCTGTTCGACCTTGGCGATATTCTTGCGGGGCACAGAGCCGGACTTCCAGCCGCCGAGGAGGCTTTCCAGGCGCGGCTTGATCTCGTCCATGGTGGCATCGCCCACCACGATCATAGTGGCGTTGTTCGGCTTGAACCAAGTTTGGTAGAACTTCTCGAGGTCCTCGCGCTTCAGGGCGCGAACGCTCTCTTCAGTGCCCGAGCCGGTGAGCGGAATGGAGTAGGCATGACCGGGGCCATAGAGGAGCTGCGGGAAGACCCGGAGCGCCATGGAAGTCGGCTGCACCTTCTCGCGCTTGATGGCGTCGAGCTGGCTCTTTCTCAGGCGCTCGAGATCTGGCTGAGGAAAGGCCGGATTCAAAACGACGTCCGCGAAAAGATCGAGAGACGGATCGAGGTTCGCCTTGAGGGCGGAGAGGGAGACACTCGAGACGTCGAGGTCCGACCCGGCGGACAGGGTGGCGCCGAGGTTCTGCAATTCTTCGCTGATTTGGAGCGCGGTGCGCTTTTTGGTCCCTTCGTCGAGCATGCCCAAGGCCAGCTTGGCAGTTCCCGGCACGCCGAACGAATCCGAGGCGTAGCCCGCGTCCAGGATCAGATTCAGACTCACGACCGGAATGGTATGGCGTTCGGCGAGGACCACCTTCAGTCCATTGCTCAACTCAGCGCGTTGGATCGCCGGAAATTTCGCTTCGGGCACTTCGCCCAGCTTGGGGAGCGCGGACCGGTCCACATCGCTCTTGGCTGTCGCGTATTCCGGGAAAGGATGGACCTCGAGCACGTAAGCGCCGTCAGTCAGCCAGTCCTCGGCAGCCTTGCGGACCTGGCCGGGCGTGGCTTCGCGGACGCGTTGCAGGCTGACTTTGTAGAAGTTGGGATCGCCCGCGTAGACCTGATTCTGGGCGAGAATGTCGGACTTGCCGCCGAACCCTCCGATTCGTTCCGCGCCGCGAATAAACGCGGAGAGATCCGCGATCTTCACCCGTTCAAGTTCCTTCTCGTCCGGCCCTTCTTTAATCAACCGGTTTAATTCCTCGTCGAGGACGGTTTCGGCTTTATGCACGTCTTCGCCGGGGCGGACGGTCATGGTGATGTGGAATTGGCCGCCGATCTCGCGGCCATCGAGCGAAGCGGAAACGGCGGTGGCGATTTGCTCTTTGTAGACCAGGCGATTGTAGAGGCGGCTGGTTTTGCCGGAAGTGAGCAGGGAAGCGAACAAGTCGAGATAATCGGCGTCAGCCGAATCAAAGCCGGGCACATTCCAGACTTTGTAAACGCGGGCTTGGGGCACCCGATCCTGCATGATCTGGCGCTGGGTTCCTTTCATCTTCGCAATCCATTTTTCCTGCCGGGCCAGGGGCGGGCCGGAAGGGATGTCTCCGAAATACTTTTGCACCTTCTCGTAGACCTGCTCGGTGTTTACGTCGCCAGCGATCACCAGGACCGCGTTCGCCGCGCCGTAGTACGTCTTGAACCAATCCTTCACATCATCCACGGAAGCGGCATTGAGGTCCTCCATGGAGCCGATGACGGTCCAGGAATAGGGATGATGCGAAGGGTAAGTGCTCTTGGTGATCAACTCGTGGGCCAGGCCGTAAGGCTGGTTTTCCCCCTGGCGCTTCTCGTTTTGCACTACGCCGCGCTGCTCGTCGACCCGGGCCTTGTCGATGACGCCGATGAAATGGCCCATGCGATCGCTCTCGAGCCAGAGGAGAATATCGAGGGCGTTGCCGGGCGCGTTCTCGAAGTAGTTGGTGCGATCCTCGTTGGTGGTGCCGTTGTAGCCGGTGGCTCCGACTTGATCGAGCGCTTTGAAATAATCGTCGTTGAAATTCTCGCTGCCGTTGAACATCAGGTGCTCGAACAGATGGGCGAAGCCGGTGCGCCCGGGCTTTTCGTTCTTCGACCCGACGTGATACCAGACATTGACCGCGACAATCGGGGCTTTGTGGTCCTCATGCACGATCAGCGTCAGGCCGTTCTTGAGAACGTAGCGTTTGAAAGGGATTTCGGGCGGGCTGGGCAGCCGGGAGTCATCGGCCCGGGCGGCCCGCTGCGGCAAGAACGAAAAGCCTGCGACGAAAAAAGTCAGCAATAATTTCCTGAATTTCATAGATCCCTTTCCCTGGCTCATTGTGAGAAAGGAAATTAACGGCAAACGGGCAAATAACAATCGAAACAGAGGCGGCGAAAATTGCGGGCGGGGAAGGCTCCGGTGCAATTTTAGCAAAATATGCGATGATTTTGCGCTTCAGGCGGAGGGAAACTCTGAATGTGTGGAGCACTTTACAATCGACGGCTGTTCTCCAAGATTATGCTCCAATTGTAAAAGGTTCATCGAAAGATTTGGAGGTAAACTGATATGCAACCGGACAAGTTCACGATGAAAACGCAGGCCGCCCTGCAAGCGGCGCAGACCCTGGCGAGCGAACGTTCCCACCAGGAGGTGGACACGGAGCACCTCCTGCAGGCGCTGACGCGGCAGGAAGACAGCCTGATTCCGCCGCTTTTGCAAAAACTGGGGGTCAACCTCAAGCAACTGACGAGCGACCTCGAGCGCGAACTGGACCGCCGGGTGAAAGTCACCGGGACAAGCTCCCGGGACGTCTTCATGAGCAACCACCTGAAGCGGACGCTCGATGCGGCGGAAAAAGAGGCGAACAAGCTCAAAGACGATTATCTCAGCACGGAGCACCTGCTTCTGGGTTTGCTGGATGAAGGCAGCCCGATTCTCAAAAAACTTTTTCAAACGCACAAAATCCGGAAGGAGGATGTTCTCAAAGCCATGAGCGAACTGCGCGGCAACCAGAGGGTGACCGATCCGAACCCCGAAGACAAATTCCAGGCGCTGGAGAAATATGGCCGCGATCTCACCGCCGCGGCCCGCCAAGGGAAGATTGACCCGGTGATCGGCCGGGACAACGAAATCCGCCGGGTGATGCAGGTGCTGACGCGGCGCACCAAGAACAATCCGGTGCTGATCGGCGAACCGGGCGTGGGCAAGACGGCCATCGTGGAAGGGCTGGCCCGACGGATCATCAGCGGCGACATTCCGGAATCCTTGAAGAACAAGCGATTGGTCTCGATGGATCTCGGCGCGATGATCGCGGGCGCGAAATATCGGGGTGAATTTGAAGATCGGCTGAAGGCGTTCATCAAAGAAGTCACCTCGGCGGAGGGGCAGATCATCCTCTTCATCGATGAACTGCACACCCTCGTGGGCGCTGGAAAAACCGAGGGATCAGCGGACGCGGCGAACATGCTCAAGCCGCAACTGGCCCGGGGCGAGCTGCGCTGCATCGGAGCGACGACGCTGGACGAATACCGCAAATACATCGAGAAAGACGCGGCGCTCGAACGGCGTTTCCAGCCGGTGATGGTGAACGAACCGACCGTGGAAGACACCATCGCGATTTTGCGAGGGCTCAAGGAACGCTACGAAGTGCATCATGGTATCCGGATCCAGGACTCCGCGCTGGTGGCGGCCGCCACCCTCTCCCATCGCTACATCACGGACCGCTTCCTGCCCGACAAAGCGGTCGACCTGATGGACGAAGCGGCCTCGCGGCTGCGCATGGAGCTCGACTCGCTGCCGACGGAGATCGATCAACTGGATCGGCGGATCATGCAGCTCGAGATCGAGCAGACCGCGCTGCGGAAGGAGAAAGATCCGGGATCGGTGGAGCGGCTGAAGAAACTGGAAAAGGAACTGGCGGATCTCAAGGAGCAGTCGACGAAATTCAAAGCGCAATGGCAGAACGAAAAGGCCGCGATCAACGCGGTGAGCATCATTAATTCGCAACTGGAAGAGGCGAAAGAGGCGGCGGATCGCGCGCAGCGTTCCGGGGATCTGCAGGCCGCGGCTCAAATCCAATACGGCCGCATCCCCGAGTTGCAGCGGAAGCTGGCGGAGGCCCAGAAACAGGAGCACGAACAGCAAAGCGAAGGGAAGCGGCTCCTGCGCCAGGAGGTGACGGATGAAGACATTGCGGAAGTGGTCTCTTCCTGGACCGGCGTGCCCGTCACGAGAATGCTGGAAGGGGAAAAGCAGAAGCTGCTGCAGATGGAAGAACGGCTCGCGCGGCGGGTGGTGGGCCAGGAAGAAGCGATCGAGGCGCTGGCCAACGCGGTGCGCCGGGCGCGCAGCGGGCTGCAGGATCCGAATCGGCCGATTGGTTCGTTCATCTTTCTCGGGCCGACCGGCGTGGGCAAAACCGAATTGGCGCGCGCGGTGGCAGAATTCCTGTTCGACGACGAAAACGCCATGGTGCGCATCGACATGAGCGAATACATGGAGAAGCACACGGTGGCGCGGCTGATCGGAGCGCCTCCCGGGTATGTCGGGTACGAAGAGGGCGGCCAACTGAGCGAGGCGGTGCGCCGACGGCCCTACAGCGTGGTGCTATTCGACGAGATTGAGAAAGCGCATCACGACGTTTTCAACGTGCTGCTGCAGGTGCTGGATGACGGCCGGCTGACCGATGGGCAGGGGCGGACGATCGACTTCAAGAACACCCTCATCGTGATGACGAGCAATATTGGCTCGCCGATCATCCAGGAATATTTCGACGCGGGCCGCCTGACCGGCAAGGACAAGGCAGAGATGGAGGAGCGGGTGAAATCGGAATTACGCGGGCATTTCCGCCCTGAATTCCTGAACCGGGTGGATGACATCATCATTTTCCACCGGCTCGACGAGAAGCAGATCACCCATATCGTGGACATCCAGCTGGAACGCGTGGCCAAACGGCTCGCCCAGCAACAATTCACGCTGGTGGTGGACAAGCCAGCCAAGCAACTGCTGGCACGCCAGGGGTACGACCCGCAGTTTGGCGCGCGCCCGCTCAAACGGACCATTCAGGAACTGCTGCTCGACCCGCTGGCCTCGCGCATCCTGAAGGGCGACTTCAAGCCGGGCGAGACGATCCGAGTGACCGCGCAGAGGGACGAGATCATCTTCGAGAAATAGCCAGGGCCGCTTCGAGCCGCCCTTTTTGGCCTTTTCTTCACCGGGCTCGTTTCTGGAATAGACGGCGAGCCCTGCTCTCGGGCAAACTGCGGCCCAGCCATTATGCTGGTCGTACCGGACGTCCCAACCCAGACAGACGCCGCCGCGGATATAAGAGCCCGGGAGAGCCGCGCCCAGCCGCTTCAAGAAGCGGAACCTTCCGCCCCCGAAACCCGCCTGTCGGACCTGCTCCTGCTCCAATGCCGGACCAGCGCCCAGGCAGGGGCCTGGGGAGAGGTCGAGAGAATCGCCTCCTCCGCCATCTTTGATTATCCTCGAGAACCGTTGTTTTACACACAGTGGGCCTGGGCGGTTTATCAGCAGGGGAACGCGGCGGATGCTCTCGAGATCGCGGCCAAAGCGGCAGGATTGTTTCCGCGCAGCGTGGCTGTCGCTTACTCGATGGCGTGCCTGAACGGCGCGCTGCTCCGAATTTCCGAGGCGAAACGCTGGCTGGAACTCACGGTCGAACGGGCAAGCAATCCGGACAAGGTCAAGCTCCGGTCGCTGGTGCAACCGGAGCTGCAATGCGTGTGGAGTGAAGCAGACCCGGCGGTCCGGAAGGCCATGTAGGCCGTCCGCGCTTGCCGTCCGCTTCAAATCAAGCCGCCAGCTTTTTCTTGATGGGCAGGTCGCGAATGCGCTTGCCCGTGGCGGCGAAGATTGCGTTGCAGAGCGCCGGAGGGATCGGAGGCACGCCGGGCTCGCCCACACCCGCTGGCGGCTCGGTGCTGGGCACCAAATGAACGTGCGTTACGAGTGGGGACTCCTGAATCCGGGCGACATTGTAATCGTCAAAATTCGACTGCTGGATCGCTCCTTTCGCGGCGGTAATCTCACTCATCAGCGCGATGCTCGTGCCGAAAACCGCGGCGCCCTCGAACTGCGCTTTCACCCGGTCCGGATTGATCACGGTCCCCACGTCCGCCGCGATGTCGACGCGCGGAATCCGAATCTTGCCCGCGTCATCCACCTCCACTTCCACGACGGCGGCCACATAACTATAGAAGCTCCAGTGAGCGGCGATGCCGAGCGCCCGGCCTTTGACCGGCTTTTTCTGGGCCCAGCCCGACTTTTCCGCTGCGAGTTCCACCACGCGCCGCAGCCGGCCGGTGTCGAGCGGGAACTTTTCCGCCAGCGGGCCGCGTTGTCCCAAATCAACCTTGCGCGCCGGACCGATGAGTTCGAGGAGGTATTCCACCCGGTCCCGGTTGGCCAGGGCCGCGAGTTCGTCGGCAAACGAGTGCACGGCGAAGGCGTGATAAATATTGGAAACAGACCGCATCCAGCCGATGCGCACGTGGGCTTTGGCCGGGCCGTTTTCGGCGCGGTGGTTCGGCACGTCAAAGGGCAGATTGCTCCAGCCCATGCCCAGTTCGAAAGCTTGCCCGTAAGTATTGTTCGCGTCGAACATCGCTCCGATCGTGGGAAAGGCGCAGCGTTGGAGCCAGGCGGTGGGCTTGCCTTTTTCATCGAGCGCCGCCTTCATGTACATGGCCGCGACCGAGTGATAATAATCGAAACGGATGTCATCCTCGCGCGACCAGGTGACCTTGACGGGCTTCCCAAGCTTCTTGGAGAGCAAAGCCGCCTCGCCAACGTAATCCGGCTTGGACTTGCGGCCGAATCCTCCGCCCAAAAGGGTGATATGGCATTCCACATCCTTGGGCGCGAGGCCCAGGGCGGTCGCCACCGTGTTCTGGACGGCCTGCGGATCTTGCGACGCCGTGTAAATCACCGCCTTGCCTTCCTTGACGTCCGCCACCGCCGCCGGCGTTTCCATCGGCGCGTGGGACAAATGAGGAACGTAATACTCCGCTTCGTGAGTTTTGCCGCCTTTGGCAAATTCCGCGTCCACATCGCCCAGGTTGCGGGCGGGCTTCTGCGGCTTGCGGACGGTGGCGAGCAGAGACTCCTTATACTGAGCGGAATCGTAACTGGCATTTTCCCCCAGATCCCATTGGATCTTGAGCTTTTCGCGGGCTTGCATCGCCACCCAGGTGTTATTGGCCACCACAGCCACGCCACCCAGAGGCTTGAAACCGTAGGGCGGCGTCAGATGCGGCAGGACGATCACGTCCAGCACCCCCTTGATCGCGCGCGCATCTTTGTCGTCGACGCTCTTCAAGGTCCCGCCGTAGACCGGGCAGCGCTCGATCGAGGCGTGGACCATCCCGGGCAGGACAGTGTCGATCCCAAAGCCGCCCTTGCCGTTGCAGATATCATCCAGGTCAACGATCGGGAGAGGCTTGCCGATATAGCGGTACTCGGCCGGGGATTTGAACTTAAGTTCTTCCTTCTTGGGCGGCGTCAATTTCGCGGCGTCGGCCACGAGTTCGCCGTAATTGATCTTGCGGCCGTCAGAATGAACGACCTGGTGATTTTGGCCTTTGCACTCGCTCGCAGGCACGCCCCATTTTTCGGCCGCGGCCCGCTCGAGCATGGTGCGGGCAGTGGCCCCGGCCTGGCGCATGGCGTCGTAGAAATCGCGAATCGAACAGGAACCATCGGTGTTCTGACTGCCGTACTTGGTGTTTCCGAGGGCCTGCTCCACTTTAACCCGGTTCCAATCCGCATCCATCTCCTCCGCGACCACCGCGGGCAGGACGCTGCGAATGCCGGTGCCCATCTCGGATCGGTGAGTGACAATGATCACAGTGCCGTCCTTTTCAATCCCCAGATAGACGCTGGGCGACCAGGCTGCGGCATCCGCGGCGCCGGAGTGAGCGCTGGCCCCAAAGGCCTCCCCCGGCAGCAGGCGGGCGCCCACAACCAGAGCGCCTGCGGAAATCACGTTCCCAAGGAACGTCCGGCGAGTGATAATCTCGATCTGGCTCATGGCTTCACCCCCGTTCCGCTTTGGCTGGCGGCCGCCGCCAGAATCGCCTGGCGGATTCTTTGATAAGTGCCGCAGCGGCAGAGATTGATCTTCATCGTGGCTTCAATGTCGGCGTCGGTCGGGTGCGGCCGGTCTTTGAGCAGCGACGCAGCGCGCATGATCTGTCCGGTCTGGCAGTAGCCGCACTGGGGAACGTTCAACTGCTTCCACGCGAGTTGCACGGGGTGAGAAGCTGTTTCGCTCAGGCCTTCGATCGTGACCACTTCTTTGCCATCCACGGATTGCATGGTTTTCTGGCAACTGCGCACGGCGGCGCCGTTGAGATGCACGGTGCAGGCGCCGCACAGGCCCTGCCCGCAGCCATATTTCGTGCCAGTAAGGTGGATCTCGTCCCGCAGAAACCAAAGCAGAGGCATCTCGGGATCGCCGTCGAATTGGCGGCTGACGCCATTGACATTCAGGCTGATCATGAGGATTGGGCTTTTGCGGATTGTGACCGGCCGGCGAAGAATTAGCAAGCGACATCGGGATCCTCGAAAATCGAAAGTCGGGGACCACCAAGGAATCTTGCATTTCAGGAAGGCAGCCACAGAATCACGATTTGAAAGGGGTGAATGAATCCATGAGCCAATCTCAATCCTCGGAGACTGCAAGCACAGTTGGTTACCGCGCCTTGCGCGTCTGGCCGGCGGCGATCCTGGCGCTGCTCATCCCCGCCGCCCGGTTCGGACCAAACCTGGTGGAAGGCGGCAGCGGGATTTATTGGATGATCTCGGTGTTCGGCCCGCTCTTGTGCTGCCTCCTCCTGATCATCTGGTGGCTGGCCGCCAGCCGGGCGACCTGGCGTGAACGGCTGTTCGGCTTTCTCGGGCTGGCAGCCGCCCTGGCGGCGACCCTGTGGCTGGCCGATCCCACCATGCGGGGCCCGGGCACCACCTACCTGACGTTTCCGATGGGCATGCTGGCGTTCACCGTGGCCGCCATTCTCCTGGGCGGAAGCCGGCCGGCAGTGCGAACGCCCGCCGCCCTGGCCTGCGCCCTGGCCGGTTTTGGATTTACCGTCCTGCTGCGGAATGAGGGAATGACCGGCGAATATAAACTGGGCACCCACTGGCGCTGGTCCCCCTCGCCGGAAGCAGCGATGCTCGCAGTGACTTCGCGAACGCCCGCTCCGGCGACTGCCGACAAGAAGGTTTCCGCGACGGAGAACAAAAACGCCGGGCCGGACACGAACGCCGTCACGCAGGCGGAGTGGCCGGGATTCCGAGGCGCGGACCGGGCCGGGCACATCAAAGGCCCGCGCATTTCCACCAACTGGACGGCTCACCCGCCACGGCAATTATGGAAAGCAGCGGTGGGGCCGGGCTGGTCGTCATTTGCAGTGGCTGGCACTGCGCTCTTCACACAGGAACAACGCGGACCGATGGAAGCCACCGTTTGCTACGATGCCAATACCGGCCGAGAAATCTGGAAGCGCGAGATCGAGGGCCGCTTGGAAGATCCTCTTGGCGGTCCCGGCCCGCGCGCGACGCCGACTTTAGCTCAGGGCGCCTTGTACATGACGGCCGCGACCGGAAAACTCCTGCGATTGAACCCGGTGACCGGAGAATTGGCCTGGAAACAGGAACTGACCGGCCTCGACGGCAGAAAGCTGCCGATGTGGGGTTACTCCGCCTCACCATTGGTCGTCGAAGGGCTGGTGCTGGTGTATGCCGGAGGCCCGGCAGACAAAAGCCTCCTCGCGTTCGACGCCGCCACGGGGGCGTTCCGCTGGTCCGCAGCGGCCGGAAGCGACTCTTACTCCTCCCCGCAATTGAGCGCGTTGCTTGGCGACTCGACCGTCCTGATGCTCTCCAACGACGGGTTGCTCCTGGCCGATCCCAAGACCGGCCAGGCCCGCTTGAACTACCAGTGGAAATTCCCCCAATACCGCGCGCTGCAACCCCAAGTAGTCGGGAATGACACAATCCTATTACCGACCGGGATGAATACCGGCACGCGAGCGATTCGCGTGTCCAAAGCAGGAGATCAATGGAAAGCGGAGGAACTGTGGACCTCGCGACAGCTCAAGCCGGATTTCACCGACCTGGTGGTTTACCAAGGGTACGCTTACGGGAATGACGCCGGGATCTGGACCTGCATCGACCTGAAAACCGGAGAACGCAAATGGAAGGGAGGCCATTACGGCAAAGGCCAGGCGTTGCTGCTGGAAGATTCGGGATTGCTCCTGATCGCAGCCGAGCAGGGCCAGGTGGTGCTGGTATCCGCCGATCCCGCGGCGTTCACAGAAATTGCCTCGTTCAACGCGCTCGAAGGGAAAACTTGGAATCATCCGGTGATGGTGGGCGACCGTCTGTACGTGCGGAACTCCCAGGAAGCCGCGGCCTATCAACTGCCCCTGGCGCAATAGCCCGGGTCAATCCATCCGGAACGTCTTCAGCGGGAAGCGCAGTTCCTCCACGCCCCCTTCCCGCGCCAGTTCGTTGAAAGCTTTGATTTCGGACTCGGTAAAAAGCAGGCCTCCCGCCGCCTGACACCGCTCACGCCACCGGGCCGCTTTGGCCCCGGGAATTCTCGCACCCTCGTTTCCCTCCAAAATATTCTCGAGGACCCGGCGCACGTTCCCATCCTGGTCCGTCCCGCCAAAAAAATCTCCGCTGGACAGCGCCTCGGGATGAATGGCCATGAAATGGAAACAACAACTGTTCTTTTCGCCTCCGAGATTCGCGCGTCCCCGCAGTTTGGGCAGATACCCGCCGATGGCGGCAGCCATCAACTCGTTGATCAGCCCCAGGCCATAGCCTTTGTGGCCTCCAAACGGCAACAGGCCTGCGACCCGGCCTGGATCGCTGGTCACCATTCCGGTCGAATCAATCGCCGATTCCGGCGGCAGAGCCTGCCCTTCCCGCGCCAGTTGCTGGACCCGGCCCATGGAAATCGCGGAGGTCGCCCAGTCCACCAAAACCGGAAAACCGATTGATTTCTGCGTGGGAAAAGCCCAGGTGTGTGGATTGGTGCCGAGCGCCGGGGCCTTGCCGCCGTACGGCACCACTTCCGCGAGCAACGCCGTGCAGTTGGTGTAACCGATATAACCCTGGGCGGCAGCCTCCAGAGCGTAAGCGCCGCCCCAGAGATAATGAAACGCATTGTCCACGCTCACCGTGCCCACGCCAAATTCCCCGGCCAGCTTCACGCACGCGGCCATGGCTTCATAAGCCACCGCCGGTCCAAGCTTGCGGTGGGCGTTCCAGACCTGGGTCGCGGGAAAACGACTCTTCAGTCGCGTGATCGCCGCGCCGGGAACGCATCCGCCGCGTTTGGAGCCAAACAGGTCGTCCAGATGAAATGCTTTGAGAGCGTTGTGGGTGCGGACGCCGTGGCGCGCGGCGCTTTCACACATCCGCACGGAATCGGCGGTTTCGAGGGCATCAAAGCCGCGCTGGCGGTAACAAGCCCGCACCACTTCGTTGTGCCAGTCCGGAGAGACAATAAACCAGGTTTCGATGTTCATTTCCCGAAGGCCGATGGTATCGATTCGAGGCGGGAAAACCAGCGGCAAGCCCCAAAGCTGGCATGAAATCCATGGAGTTGGCGAGGGAGCCCCCCAAATTGAACGCCTGGCATTATCGAGTATGCTTTCACCGTTGAAAGACATCGCCAACGACGAGGACGTAAAGCTGCTGGTAGACCAGTTTTACGATCGGGTGACCCAGGACGAGCTATTGAGCCCGATCTTTAACGACGTGGCCCAGGTCGATTGGGAGCATCATCTGCCGACCATGTACTCGTTCTGGAGTTCGATGCTGCTTCGCTCGGCCACATACAAAGGCCGCCCCTGGCCCAAGCACGCCCCGCTGCCCGTGCGGCAGGAACATTTCGAGCGCTGGGTGTCGCTTTTTTGCCAGACGGTGGATCGACTTTTTCAGGGGCCAAAGGCAAACGAAGCCAAAAGCACGGCGTTGAGCATCGCCGACACCTTCCAAACGCGCTTTGGAATTTTCAATCCGTTCTTGTTTCGTTTCGCGGCACCGGGCACGCCGGGCTGAAGAGCCGAACCTTGAATTTACAACCGGGGCCGTCATTGCTATTTAAAGCCGGTGTCGAACGCGCTTTGGAAATCACTCACTCGCTCGCGCACTCTGAGCCTGATCGCGGGCCCTTGTGTGATCGAGAGTGAGAAGCTCTGCCTGCAAATCGCCGCCCGCATGCAAAAAACATGCGCCCGGCTCGGCATCACCTACGTTTTCAAGGCAAGTTACGACAAAGCCAACCGCTCTTCGGCAACCTCGTTTCGCGGTCCCGGCCTCGAGGACGGGCTGCGGACCCTGGCGAAAGTCAAAGAAGAGTTTGGGCTCCCGATCCTCACCGATGTGCATACGGAAGCAGAGACGCAAAAAGCGGCAACCGTGGCCGATATCCTCCAAATTCCCGCGTTTCTCTGCCGGCAGACCGACCTGATCCAGGCCGCGGTCCAAACCGGAAAGATCGTCAATATCAAGAAGGGCCAGTTCCTGGCGCCACAGGACATGAAACAAGTCGTCGCCAAAGCTACGGCGGCCGGAGGCCGGAGGCTGCTGCTTACGGAACGGGGAACCACGTTTGGCTACAACAACCTCGTGGCAGACATGCGGTCAATCCCGATCCTGAAGGAATTTGGCTGCCCCGTGATCTTTGACGCCACTCATTCGGTCCAACTGCCGGGCGGGGCCGGAGATCGGTCCAGCGGGCAACGGGAGTTCGCTCCGGTACTGGCGCGCGCCGCGGTGGCCGCCGGGGCGGATGGCCTTTTTATCGAAACGCATCCCGAGCCCGACAAAGCCCTGAGCGACGGACCGAACATGGTGCCGCTCGCGGACATGCCGGCTCTCCTCAAGCAATTGCAGAAACTTCACGAGATCGTAAACGCATGACCAACTCTCTCGAAGGCACTCTGGAGCGCCGACTCGCCTCCGTCCGCCTGTTCCTCTGCGACGTGGATGGCATTCTCACAGACACTTCGGTCTGGATGGGCAGCGCCGATGAGGTGAAGCGCTTCAACATCCAGGATGGCCTGGGCCTCCGACTGATCCAGCGCGAAGGCATCAAGGTAGGGTGGGTTTCAAACCGGCCTTCCTTCGCGACCACCCAGCGTGCGAATGACCTGAAGATCGATTTCCTGGTCCAGGCGCAGGACGGGAACAAAGTCGCGGCGGTCGAGCGCATCCTGCAGGAGACAGCGGTGGCCTGGGAGCACCTCTGTTATATGGGGGACGATATCGTCGACCTCGGGGTGCTCAAACGCGCCGGCCTGTCCGTCGCGGTGCCGCACGCCTTGCCCGAGGTAAAACAACTTTCCCATTATGTCACCCGGCGCGAAGGGGGCGAAGGGGCGGTGCGGGAAGTGATCGATATGATTCTCAAAGCCCAGGGCAAGTGGGACAAGCTGATCGCGTTTTTCGCCCAATGACCTCCGACCGGCCATCTTCAAGGCAGACCAAACCGGCCCGCTGGCCGCTGGCCGTGGGCATCCTCCTGGCTGCCAGCCTCGGCCTGATTCTATTTGCAGCACAGCCCACGCTGACCGGCAAAGTTTCCGGGGGATTCACCGCGCCGAGCAACACCGATGCGGACGGCCGCCGGCATGTCGTCAAGGGCAAGGACATGGAACAGCGGGGCAACAACCTGCTCGAACTGACGGAACCGCGCGTCACTCGATATAACCCGGACGATTCACCCGATATGGTCATCGAGTCGTCCAGTTGCTTTTACCAAACCAAGTCCGGAGTTGCCTATTCCGCAACCAACCTGGTGGTGAAAACCACCGATTCCCGCTATCAGATCGAGGGTCTGGGCTGGAAATGGGACCTATCGGATTCGCTCCTCACCATTTCGAATCAGGTCGTCGCCGTGGTGCAAAAGGCCGCCCTTTCGTCCGCAGGCCAAACCAACGCCGGCCGCCCGGCATCCGGAACGATTCGGATCACGTCCGGGCGCTTTCAGCAGGAGGGCGACGCCGTGAGCTTCTTCGATCATGTGACGGTCCAGGACGAAGACGACACGGTACGGTGCGACCGGCTGAACATTGCGTTCGTCAAAAATGGCGGCGCCCAGAAGGTTGAGGCGCTGCAAAATGTCGAGATTCGGCAGAACGACACGCGAGTCCGAAGCGGCAAAGCGATTTACGACGTGAAGGACAACCTCATTCGCATTTCGGAAAGCCCCGTCTGGAGCGCGAGCCAGCGGGAAGGATCGTCCGATTTACTGGTGATGAACCGCGCGGAAAACGCCTTTGACGCGAGCGGCCATGTCTACATGAAACTGCCTCTGGCGAATCTGGTGGCTGCTTCCGAAAGCACCGCGACCAACGCCCCAGGAACGAACCGCTTTGTCGAAATCCGTTCAGAAACCTTTCATTACGACAATCCTCAGACCAACCGGCCGGCGCGGGCGGTCTACTCCGGCAAGGTTCAGGCGACGCAAACGGACGCGACTCTCCTCTGCGAAAAGCTGACGGCGAACTTCGGGGAGACCAATCGGTTGACGAATCTCCATGCCGAGACCGGCGTGCAAATCACATCGCCCGGCAAACGGCTCTTCGGCAACCAGGCCGATTACGACCTTGAGCAGGACAAGGTGGTGGTTGAAGGCGCCCCCCGCTGGGAAATGAACGATGGCAAGGGCCGCGGCGACACCGTCGTTTTCTTCCCGAAAAGGAAGGAAATGCTGGCGGTCAAAAACGTCGAGATGCTGCTCCCCGGCCATTCCCTGGGCGCACTTTTCTCCACCAATGCCGCGCCCGCTTCCAGCGGCGAGACCAACGCTCCGCTGAAAATCACCGCGGACAGCCTTTCCCATTCGGACAAGGTCTCCGTCTTCAAAGATAATGTCGTTGTAGCCGACTCGCACGGGACGATCACCTGCAGCCAACTCAGCCTGTTCAGCGGCGAAACGAACCAGCTGCAGAAAATCATCGCCGAGAAGTCGGTGGTGATAAAGCAACCGGAACTGGCCGCCCTGGGCGACCGAGCCGAATATGATCAAAGCACCGGGCTTATCCGGCTGACCGGCAGCCCGGAGCTGATTTCGCCCGGCAAGAAGCTGCACTCGGACCTCTTCATCATTGATCGCAATCGGAACAGCTTTTCGGTTTCGCCGGGCAAATTCCGGATTCAATTGGAACTCGATAAGGGGCGGAAGGAGCCTGGCTCGAAATGATCGGCGCGGACCTCGGCAATGAAAACTCGGAGAACGCCCTGCTCCGCACCAACGGGCTGGTGAAGCGCTACAAGCAGCGCTCCGTGGTGAATGGAGTCTCCATTTGCGTGAATCCCGGGGAAATCGTCGGCCTGCTCGGCCCAAACGGCGCCGGGAAGACCACCACCTTTAACATGGTGGTTGGGCTGGTCCGTCCGGATGAAGGCGAGGTCATTTTTCAAAACCAGCCGATCACCCGCCTGGCGATGCATCAGCGCGCCCGCCTCGGCATCGGCTACCTGACCCAGGAGCCTTCCGTCTTCCGCAAACTGACCGTCGAACAAAACATTCTCGCCATTCTCGAGACCTGCCAGATGAGCCCGGCAGAGCGGCAAACCCGGCTCCGCTACCTGCTGGATGAACTGGACCTGTCACCGGTGAAGGCGAGCCGGGCCTACACGCTCAGCGGTGGCGAAAAACGGCGGTTGGAAATCACGCGCGCGCTGGTCACCACGCCAAAGCTGCTGTTGCTCGACGAACCCTTCAGCGGGATCGATCCGATCACCGTTTTCGAGGTGCAAAAAATCGTGCGCCAGCTGAAAAACCGAGGCTTGGGAATTCTCATTACCGACCATAATGCCCGTGAGACTCTCAAGCTGGTGGATCGCGCCTACCTGATCAAAAGCGGGGAGGTGGTAGTGCAAGGCCCATCCGAGTTCATCGTGAACGATCCGAAAGCCCGGGAAATCTACCTCGGGCCCGAATTCAATATGTAGGGAGCGAGCGCGGGAGCGCGACCCGGCCGGCTATCGGCGGAGCCGCCGCTTTACCTCCCACGCCGGATAAATGAAGGCGAAATCCGCCCGTTCAAACTCCAACGGCCCGTAGTTCTGGTTTTCGCTCACCAGCTTTACCCGGCCGCCCTCGGGTCCGGTCCGGAAGAAATACTTAAAGAACACACGGCCATCCTGGAGCTTCGCCACCACGGCATCCCCGTTGCGGGGTTCCGAGTTCGGAGCAAAGACCACGCGATCCCCCGCGTAGAACTTGTTCTCCATGCTGTCCCCTTCAATGATGATGGCGAAGCTGTTGGCGTCCCGACAATCGGTCTCGACCGTTTCCTCGATCTGGTTGGCTAGGTCTTCGTAAGCCCGCGCCTGTCCAGCCGCAGCCCAACTCACCACAGGCGCCCGGCGTGTTGGGCTTTCCGGCACCAAGGCAGAGGCGTTGGCCCGTCCCGGCTGGCTCATCGTCCAGAGTGTTTGCGGGGAAAGGCTTTGGCGGTCGGCCTTGTCCATGAAATCCAAAATGGCCCGCTCCAAACGAGGGGAAGGGATTTTCTTTCCTTTCTCGATCAAGACGAGGTAGGTCCGGTGAATCCCAAGCAATTTGGCGAGTTCGGCCTGGGTCAGCCGGAGACCCTTCCGCAACTTCCGCAGCTTGGCCAAATCCAGCGTCGAGGACTGTTGCTCTTGGTCCGGTGCCAAATCTGCGTCCTGACTTCCCTCCAAGTTTCCACCGCTGATCTCTTCCATACACCAAATGTTTGCTGTTTGGGACTTTGTGACGGAAATAGTTCTCCGTCAAGTAGAGGAATTGTTGTCTACAGAAATTATTAATCAGGGAAACCCTACAAAACCAGTTTGAAAACAGCGCCGACTTTGCTACCATCGCGCTTCATTGACGGATCGAACTTCCACACTTCCCGGGATAGGGAGCCCGGCCGGCCTTTTGAGCAAGCCGCTGAGCCCGGTTAAAAACGGAGGCGGCCACGCCCAAACGCACGGCACCGCCTGGACTTACGTCCGCCCGTTTTTCCTGGTGGTTAGTTACGCGGTGGTGCTGGTGACGTCGCGCTACGCTGCCTACCAACTCCGCTTTGACGGCGATGTCCCGCCGCAGATGGCGCAGTACTTCGCGCGGCACTGGATTTGGGTGCTGGTCACCAAGCTGGTGTTGCTGGGGGCCTTTGGACAATTCTCGGGCTTGCTGAGCTACTTCAGCGTTCCGGATCTGCGGCGCCTGTTTGTGGCTTGCTTGAGCGGGTCGTTGGCGCTGTTGGCCATCCGCTACCGGTTTCATTCCTTTTACGCTGACCCGCGGGGCGTGATCCTGATCGATTTCATGCTCTCTTTCACCGGCCTCTCCCTGCTCCGGCTGAGCTTTCGGGTGATTCGGGAACGTTACCTGATGCCCGAGGGTCGAGCCTCGCGGCGGCGCAAACGGGTGGGAATTTTCGGCGCGGGCGACGTTGGAGCCAGCCTCGTCCGGGAACTGATGGTCAAGCGGGGCCTCGGCCTGCTTCCCGTCGCTTTTTTCGACGATGACAAACGGAAATGGCGCTCGCGGGTTCATGACGTCCCGGTGGTGGGAGCGCCCGAATCCCTTCTGGATTCCCGACTGAATCTGCAATTGGATGAAGTGATCATTGCGATGCCGTCCGCCCCGGCCAAACGCATCGGCGAGCTCGTGCAACTGCTGCAACAAACCCGCCTGCGATTCGAAACGGTCCCTTCGCTTGACCAATTGGCCACAGGCCAGGTGAAGGTGAGCCAGTTGCGAAACGTCGAGATCCAGGACCTGCTCGGCCGGGAACCGGTCGAACTCGAAACGCAAAACATCAGCTCGCTGCTGCGCGGCCGGGTCGTGATGGTGACCGGCGCCGGTGGAAGCATCGGCAGCGAATTGTGCCGCCAGATCGTGGCGTTCAACCCCGCGCGGCTGCTGCTCCTGGAGCAATCCGAAGTTCAGATTTTCCAGATCGAACAGGAACTGATCGAGCAAGGGTTCGGCGGAATCGTTTTGCCGCTGGTGGCGGACATCCTGGATGAAGCCCGGATGCGCTACGTGTTCAGCCGGTTCAAACCGGCGATCGTTTTTCACGCCGCGGCGCACAAGCATGTGCCAATGATGGAAAGCCAGCCGAGCGAGGCATTGAAGAACAACTCCTTCGGCACGGCGCTGATGGCCGAGCTGGCGGCCGAGTACGGCGTGGAATGCTTCGTTCTCATTTCCACGGACAAGGCGATCAACCCCACCAATGTGATGGGCGCCACCAAACGGCTCGCCGAAGTCTATCTCCAGGCCCTCTCGGCCTCGGGCAATCATCGCACCAAATTCATGGCGGTGCGTTTTGGCAATGTGCTCGGCTCATCCGGCAGCGTCATTCCGATTTTCAAAAAACAAATCGCGGCCGGCGGCCCGGTAAAAGTGACCCACCCCGAAGTCACGCGTTATTTCATGACGATCCCGGAAGCGGCGGGGCTGGTTTTGCAGGCGGCCACGCAAGGAAACGGCGGGGAAATCTTCGTGCTCGATATGGGCAAGCCGGTGAAAGTCCTCGATCTCGCCCGGCAACTGATCGAGCTGAGCGGGTTCCGCCCGGACGAGGATATTGCCATAGAATTCGTCGGGTTGCGCCCCGGAGAAAAGCTGTTCGAGGAACTGAGCCACAAGGGCGAAAATATCGCGCCGACCTCGCATGTGAAAATCATGCGGTTCGTCACGGAACCTCAGTCTTTGGAGAGTGTGCGCCGCCTCTTTGAACGCATTCGCGAACGTTTGCACGCCGCCGAACCGCACGAGCTCAAGGTGCTGATCAAAGAAGGCGTGCCGGAGTATCAGCCCTACCTGACCTAATCGGTCAGGACCGCTTCTTCCAGACGTAGCGGAACATCAGCACCCGCAATGCGGCCGTCAACGGAATGGCCAGGATGCCGCCGATGATGCCTCCCATCAGCGTGGTGCCGATCATCACCGCGAGAATAATCGTCAAGGGATGCAGGCCCACGCGATCCCCCATGATCCGGGGAGAAATGAGGAAGCCTTCCAAAAACTGCACGATGCCAAAGACCGCGAGGACCAGCACCGGATGCAGCCAGTCCCCATATTGCACGGCGGCGAGCAAAAGTGCGGGCACGAGGCTGGTCGCCACTCCCAGGAAAGGCACGATGCTCAACAGGCCGGCGGCCATGCCCAGCAGGAGCGCATAGTTCAGGCCCACGGCCACAAATCCGATCGTCAGGAGCACCCCGTCGCAAAGAGCCACCAGGATCTGCCCGCGAAAGAAAAGGATCAGGTAATCGTTGATCTGCGTCAGGATAAAGACCAGTTCGTCCTTCCAGCGTGATTCCTGAAGCGGAACATAATTCGTCCAGCTCCGCTGGATTCCGTCTTTCTCGAGCAACAGGTAAAACAGGTAGACGGGCACCATGGCCGCGCCGACCAGCAGGCCGAACCACGACGCAATCCGGGTTATCTGTTGCACAAACCAGGCCGAAACCGTGGGGACCGCTTTTTCAAGCCAGTTCTGCAACGCGGTCCGCAAATCCGCCGTCCACGCGTCCTGCAGTTTCTGTCCCCAAGGCGATTTCTTCAGCCAATCTTCAATTTCGAGCGAGAACTTGACGCGATAATGCGGAATCTGGTCGATCAGATCCTGCATTTCGACCACCAAGCGAGGAACGAGGATCGCCGCGATCGTCAGCACCAGCGCCACTCCGAGAAAGAAGACAAACAGGATTGCCCAGGAACGACGCACCCCGCTCCGTTGCAGAAAGTCCACCACCGGGTCAAGGAGATAAGCGATGATGCCGGCCATGGCGAACGGCAAGATCACGGGAGTCAGCCGCTCCAGCATCCATCCGAGGCCCCAGAACAAGGCGGCCAGCACCGCGAGGAAAAGAACCAGCGACAATGCCGACAACGCCAGCCAGATCAACCGGGCCTGCTGCGCCGTTGGCCGTGGAAACTCCTCCCTGCCCATATCAGCCCTGGCCGAGCTTGCGCGATTTGTCGCTGGCTGCGCGCACCGCGTTCATGAGGGCGGCGCGAACTCCGCCTTTTTCCAGCTCGTGCACGCCCTCAATCGTGGTCCCGCCCGGGCTCGTCACCATGTCCTTGAGCGCGCCGGGATGCAAAGAGGTTTCCAACGCCATCTTGGCCGCTCCTAAAAGAGTTTGCGCCGCCAGCTTGGTGGCTACGTCCCGAGGCAAGCCCGCCGCCACGCCGCCATCGCTCAGCGCTTCGATCATCATGTAGACGTAGGCCGGGCCGCTTCCGCTCAAGCCGGTCACCGCGTCGAGCAAGGCTTCCTTTACCTGCACCGCCAGGCCGACAGACGAAAAAAGCTTCGTCACCAGATGCGCGTCTTCGGAAGTCGCCGAATGCCCCAGGCTGAAACCGCTGGCCGAAGCGCCGACCAGCGCCGGCGTGTTGGGCATGACCCGCACCACGCGCGTTCCGGCCGGCAGGGCGGCCTCCATCTTGCCGATCGTCACCCCGGCCGCGATTGAAACGATCAGGTGCGTTCCCTTCACGTGAGGACCAATTTCCCGCAGCACATCCGCCACCTGGTCCGGCTTTACTGCCACCACGATCACGGACGCAAATCTAGCCACTTCCGGATTGGAGTCGGTGCTTTTGCCGCCCACCCCCTCGCTGAACGCAGACCGGGCGAGCGCGCTCACGTCGCTGGCGATCAGACTATCCCGGGTGGTCATGCCTCCTCGCACAAAACCGCTCGCGAGCGCCGAAGCCATTTTGCCCGCGCCGAGAAAGCCTACTGTCAGGTTATCCATGCCGATTTGTTATCGGCAAACCGCGCCCTCGCAAAGCTAAATCCCCGCTTTCAGCGATAGCGCGTCGCCAGTTGCCAGCCCATCTGCGCGACCGGAGCTCCCATCATCAGCCAGGCGGAGCAAAAGGCCGGCCAATTAAACTTCTCCGGCAGGACCGCGCGGATCGCTCCCGCCCCATGCGCGGCTGCCGCCAGCGCGTCGCTCATGAAAATCAGGAGAGCGAGAACAATCCCGGCGCCGCAGACCGCCGATGCGAGACGCCCGGGCCAGATCGGCGGCTCCCCCAGCTCCAGGCAGGTGGCGAGCCATCCAAACAGAATCATCAGGCCGGCGATGGACATCGGCGCCGCGACTGGGCCCCACCACGGGAGGGGAATCAAAAAGAGGACGTCCCAATCCAGCATGGAACGCGGCCAATGCGTCAGAGGCGGCAGAAATAAATAATAGGTGATATCCCAGATCCCAAACGCCATCAGCGAGAAGCCCACCCGTCCGCGCCAGGTCCTCCCCGCCAGCCAACCCGCCGAGATCAGCATCACCAAGGTTGCAAATTCCCGCGCCATCTCCGGCAGGGCCAGCGCTGGAACATCCGGCAATGGATCGGCCTGATGGGGTTCCAGGCGATTAACCATGGTTCGCAGATAGAAGACCACTGCCGCTTCCAGATAGCCCATGGCCGTGGCAAACACCGCAATTAACAATCCGCGCTGCTTCGGGCTCATGCAAACCTCCGCACCTCGGCTTCCACTGCGTCAATGAGCCCATCTGGAGTCGAAGTCCCGGCGGTGATGCCCACCGTGGCCGCACCGGCCAGCCACTCCGGCCGCAGCTCTCCAGCTCCTTGCACGTGGTGCACCCGAGCGCAACACCGCCGGCAGCTCTGCACCAACTCCCGCGTGTTGTTGCTGTTCAGGCCTCCGATGACGATCACCACGTCCGATCGCAGCGCCAGATCAACCGCTGCTCGCTGGCGTTGTTTGGTCGGCTGGCAAACCGTGTCCGCAAAGCGGACCTCCTTGTCGGGGAACCGTTCCCGGATAAGGTCCAGGATGTAGAGCACCCGATCAATGGGTTGCGTCGTCTGGGCGGCGACTCCATAGCGGGCCCGGGCCGGCAAACTGTCAACCTCGGCCGGAGCTTCGATCACGCTGCATTCCGCGAGATCCTCCGTCAGCCCGCGCACCTCCACGTGACCCCGCTTTCCCACAATCACCGGGTGATAGCCGTCGGCCGCCAACTTCGCCACGGCCCGGTGGGCGTGCTGGACAAGCGGGCAGGTCCCCTCGAACACGTCGAAGCCAAAAGAGCGCGCGTGTGCGATGGCCTTTTGCGAAGCGCCATGGGCGGTAATCATCGCGCTCCGAGTCTCGACTTTCGCCGGGTCCCGCTCGATTCGCACCCCCTGCTCGCGCAAGCGGCTCACCACCGTCTCATTATGGACGATGTCCCCGAGGATGGTCAGCGGTTGCTCGCGCGCCTTTGATTCCGCGAGAGCGATGGCGTCGCGCACGCCAAAACACATGCCCAGGTGTTCTGCTTTAATGATTTTCATGGTCGCTTTCTACTTTGCACTACAAAGCTTAACGGTAAAAAAAAATCACTGCCGGCTGGCGCGAACGATCTGCTCCAGCAGGTCGATGTATTCCGCAAAAGCTTTTCGGCCGCTCTCGGTCAACGCACACGTGGTCAGCGGTTTCCGGTTTTGAAAGCTCTTCGTCACGCCGATGTAGCCCGCTTCCTGCAGCGTTCGCAGATGCACGCTCAGGTTCCCATCCGTCATGCCGAGC
Source organism: uncultured Verrucomicrobiota bacterium (assembly GCA_964566945.1). Taxonomy (GTDB): domain Bacteria; phylum Verrucomicrobiota; class Verrucomicrobiia; order Limisphaerales; family SXQI01; genus DASVNK01. The sequence continues at coordinate 158,535 of CAZMKE010000001.1, forward strand.
GTGTCGCGCATTTCCGTGAAGGACAATTCTGCGTTGGCCGCAAGCAGCGACATGATCGCCATGCGGCCTTTCTCGTGAATCACCCGGTCGAGCTTGAGAAATGGTTCCGGGTTCACGACGGTCGATCCGTAAAGTGCAGATAAATCCCATAGGCCAATTGCAGCCCGCCAAAAAAGATCCCCATCAGAAGATGGCTCGTGACGATCGGGAGCTGGGCATCCACGGCAATGCTGCTGAGCGTCAGCGAGCAGCCGCCCAGGATGAATAGCCAGCCGAGAAAGCGGATGCCGCGCGGCGTGAAGAAGCCGGCCGCGTTCAGCGCGCACCCATAAAGAAGAATCCAGCTCACCGGCAAGGCCCAGGCGAAACTCATTTGCGCGCGCAGGGTGAAGGCGAAAATGATTCCCAAGACGGCCCCAACAAAAAGCGAGGGCAATAACGCCAGGGTTACCCGCCGCGTCGGGGGCGACCAGAATGGCTCCCGATCCTTAAATGCCTGGCGCCGCGCCAGAACATAGGCGCCCAGCAGCCCGAGCAGGCTCACCCCCATCCAATATAGCGCGAAAGAAAACGACGTCTCGATCCTGAGCAAGGCGCCAGCGACACTGGCGGCCAACCCCAGGCCACCCAAAAGCGTCATGATCGGAGCCAGAGCGCGGCGGTAAATCGCTGAGCGCTCCATCAGCGTGCGGATCGCTTGCAGGTGCTCATTGGCTGAATCGGCGTCCATTGGCACTTTGTATTACAAAGTCGATGCAGTGTCAAGCCTCGGAACGAGCTCCCAGCCCGCCGCGCCCAATCACCGATACGCCCTGGACGCAGGCGGTTCCTCCCCCTCCTGCGTCCGCCCGCAGCCGCTGCAGGTCGCGGCTGATTTGGCCGCCGCCACGGACGACATCACGCGTTCGAAGTAGAACGGACGCCGAGCTTTGGGATGCGCTCCAACCTCGTTCATTGTCATCGAATCGTAGATGCGGCCGTTCAAAACGGTGTAACGCACCGAGTCCGAATTGTGGATGTCCTCCAAGGGATTCTTATCAAGCACGATCAAGTCAGCCAGTTTTCCCGTTTCCAAAGAACCGATGTCACGGTCGAGCCCGAGATACCGGGCGCCGTTCAACGTCGCGCATCGCAGGGCATCGAGAGGGCGCATGCCGCTTTGCGCGATCAACCATAACTCCCATTGCGATCCAAGGCCGGCCAATTGGCCGTGCGCGCCGAGATTGACCAGGACGCCGGAATCGACCAGCGATTTGGCGATCGAGGCGCTGCGGAGCACGTTGTAGTCCTCATCGCTGGCCATCTCGCGGCGGCGTGATCGTGGGTCAATCACCGGCCGCGGGGTGAAATTGAGGAGTTTTTCGTGCCGCCAGGCGTCCATGTGCTGATACCAGTAGTGCTCACCGTCCAACCCGCCGTAGCCGACGATCAAGGTGGGGGTGTAACCGCTGGAGCTCGCGCCCCAGAACTGCCGCACGTCCTTGTAGATGCGCTCCACCGGGAGGGAATGCTCCACGCCCGTGTGGCCGTCCGCCACCATCGTCAGATTATGCTCCAGCAACGAACCGCCCTCGGGCACCACCGCCATGCCCAATTGCCGGGCCGCTTCGATCACCTGCTGCCGCTGTTCGCGCCGGGGCTGATTGTAAGACTTCACACTGAACGCTCCGACCGCTTTCATCCGGCGCAGGTGGAAGAGCGCATCCTCCAAATTGTCGATCTGCGCCCGAAACGAGCCACTCGCTCCGTAGAGAATGGTTCCGGTGGAAAATGTGCGAGGTTGCACGATCAAGCCCGCCCGTTGCATTTCGCTGGCGCTGAAAATCGACTCGGTGTCGTTGGACGGATCGTGCACCGTCGTCACGCCGAACGCCAGGTCCACGTAGCGCGCCCAGTTCTGTTGCGGCGTGATCCCATCCTCACCCTGGCTCCCGTGCGCATGCACGTCGACCAAGCCCGGCATCAAAGTTTTGCCCGTGCAATCGAGCACGTAGGCCCCGGCCGGGATTTTCACAGAATCCGAGTTCCCGACTTCGGCGATTCGGTTCTGGCGGATGACCACCACGCCTTTCTCGATCACCTCTTCGCCACGCATGGTCACGAGGCGTCCGCCAACGAGCGCCACCGTGCCCTCAGGCAAATCCGCCAGCGCCCGGAACGCCACATTTACACCCGCCGGCTTGGCCGGTTTTTCCTCCTTCTTCTCCTCCGCTTTGGCTCCCTCCTGCTTCGCCACCCGCTCCTGGTATTTTTCGTCCGCGGCCTTGGCGGCGCGGTCAACCGCGTCGGCCACGCTTTGGGTGAACAACTCCGGCCCGAGCGACCAATGCAGCTCCCGCGAATTCCCCGACCAGGAAAGATTGGCGCCCGCCTCGCTCGTCACTTTAAAAACCGGAACGCTCCCGGACTTCGGCCCGACATCAAGCTTCCGGCCAGTGAGAAGCAGTGGCGTCATGTAGACATTGAACCGCTCCGCCCAGGCGGCCCAGGCGCCATCGGGCGACACTCTCATCTCTGTCGCATTTTCGCTCGCGAGGTGTGTTCGTTCCTCGGTTCCGTTCAATTCGATGCTGAAGAGACGGGTATTTTCCTTCTCCTTATCCGGCTCGCTAGTGACAAGAAAGACCCGGTTGTTCTCGGCCCCAAACTGCGGGTTTGTGCCTTTCTTCGTGATCAGGGTCATCTCTCCGCCAGTGTTTGGAACCCAATAAACTCCCGGATCGCGCGCGTAAGTTCCGGCGGTCAGACGCCCGCCGGAAATCCGGCCAAAAACAATCTTCGATCCATCTGGAGAAAAGACCGGATCGGCATAGTGCCCCGGCTTGGTCGTCACGCTCCGCCCCTCGCCTCCGCCAACCGCGGCTACGCGCACACTTGCCATTTCCTCGTCATCCCACGCCACGTAGACGATCGACTTTCCATCCCGGGACCAGGATGGCATGAATTCAAAATGCTTTTCATCCGAGGTCAATCGCTTCGGCTGGCCTTCGGGAAGTGTCCGCACGTAGATGTGTCCCAACGCGCAGTAGGCCACCGCATCCCCCTGGTATGACACCGTGACGCCACGCAGCATTTTCACATCGAACTCCGCCGGCGCGATCTCCACGGGATAGCGCACCGCGGGCATGATCTTGCGCTCTCCTTTGACGTGAAACGGGATATCCTTCACCGTCTTGGTTGCCACTTCAATCCGGTGGAAGCCGCCTTTGGCGTAAAAGACGATCGACTTGGAATCGGGCAGCCAGGCCATGGTTGGGTAGACGCCGTGAATCGCCCAGGTCTCCTGCATATCTCTCTCCAGGTCAGCGTAGAGCTTATGGATTTCGCCCGATTCGATCTCCTGAACATAGAGGCCTGTCTGGAACCGATCCCGTCGGACGAAAGCCAGCTGTTTTCCGTCCGGCGAAGGGGTGGGCCGCACCGCGCCGCCCGGTCCCGTCACCCAGTTGTCGATATCTCCTTTTACCCGGTCAAGGCGTGAGATGATGTAAATCTGTCCGTTGCTGTCCTTGTTGTATTCGAAAGCCCCGCCCGGCGTGGCATCCCAGGAGTAATAGATATAACGTCCGTCCGGCGAGAAGGCGGGTTCCCCGACATCCTTCTGGTCGGTCGGCTTGCTGGTGAGCTGCAAACCTTCGCTCAGGCCGGCATCAACGCCGCCGAGCGCGTAAAGCCATATCTCCCCGGCGCCCAGCGAGCGGCGTGACGAAAAATGTTTTCGCGCCGCGATAAACTTTCCGTCCGGAGACCAGGCCGGAGAATTCAAGAGCCGGTAAGACTCCTGTGTGATCTGGCGCAGGCCGGTTTCCTTCACGCTCTGCCCCGCCTTCGCGTCTGCGCGAATGACCCAGATATTGTCGCCGCCGCCGCGATCGCTCGTGAATGCAAGCCACTTGCCGTCGGGGCTGAACCGAGGCTGCATGTCCCACTCGAGCCCGCTGGTCACGGGCTGAGCCTCGCCGCCTGAAATCGGCATCAGGTAGAGGTCGCCGAGCAGGTCAAACGCCAGCGTCGACCCGTCGGGCGATACATCGACATTGAGCCATGTTCCCTCGGTCACGTCGATCTGCGCGCTGATCGCCCGCTCGAACCCCGGCGGCTTGCCCACCTCCCATTTTTCATTCTTCTCGAGTTTCGCGTTGGGCGCATTGGTCGAAGTCTCTGCCGCCGGGGTTGCAGCGATGCAGGCCAGAGCGCCCAAGGCCAAAACCTGCGCGATGCAACGATTCAGGAATGCAAACATGGCTCGTATATGCCCTTGATCGGCCGCAACGTCGAGTCCCGGAGTCCTCCGCGTACGCGGATTCCCTGTTGCCTAAAACCGGCCCGGACTCTGTAATCAGACCCATCGCGTGAAAATCCTTTCGCCCCCCATTTTCGTCTGCCTCCTGGCCTGGGTGTTCTGTCCGGCCCTGCGAGCGCAGTCCATCGACGTCAAGCAGACCGCCGCTTATCGCCAGATCAAGGCGCGGCTTGATTCCACCCCGGCCATCGACACCCACGATCATCTGCCGCCCTTTGATCAGATCGCCGGCCGGGACCAGACCGATCGGGGTCCAGGCATGACGCTTCATTCACTCTGGCAGAGCAGCTATTACACCTGGTTCAACCCGCTCGCGGCCTGGCCCAAGTCCGGGCGCTTTGAAGATTGGTGGCCTCAAGCCAGGCACGATTTCGACAACGCCCGCGCCACCAGTTTCTACCGGTATCAACTTCCGGCGTTCAGCGACCTTTACGGGGTCGATTTCGATGCGATCACTGATGAACAAGCCCGCACTGTCAACGAGCGCATCTTTGATCATTACCGGGACCCGAATTGGGTCTACGAAGTCATCACCGAGAAGGCGAACATCGAACTCATGGTCATGGATCCGTATTGGAACCGGCTGGGCTTCGCCGTCGAATATCCGTTTGCCGTGCCCACGATCAACGTCACCACTTTCATCCGCGGCATCCATCCCTCCGATTTCACCAGCCCGAACGATTCCCCCTATCAGTTCGCGGCCTGGGAGGGGCTGAAGCTCGACTCACTGGACGACTACATCGCGGTCATTGAGCAAATCATGCTCGCGGGCAAAAGCCGCGGCGCGGTCTGCCTGAAAACCACCACGGCCTACGAGCGCGCGCTCGACTTTGCCAACGCCTCCAAAGAATCGGCCGCCCGCGCCTGGGGACGGCCGCGGGACAAATCCTCGCCCGAAGAGGTGAAAGCATTTCAAGACTACGTCCTGTGGCGCATCGTGGAACTGAGCGCCAGGCACGACCTGCCTTTCCAGATCCATACCGGACACGCCCGCATCCAGGGGAGCAACCCAATGCTTCTGGTCGATCTGATCGCCGCCAACCCCAAAACGCGTTTCATCCTTTTTCAGGGCGGCTACCCGTGGGTGGGCGAAACCGGGGCGATTGCCACTCGTTACAAGAACGTCTGGGTCGATTCGGTCTGGCTGCCCACGATTAGCTATACCATGGGCAAGCGGGCCTACCAGGAATGGCTCGAAGTGATGGGGTCCAACCGCATCATGTGGGGCGCGGACGCTCATCACGCCGAAGGGATTTACGCCGCCACCGAGTTCACCCGGCGCTGTCTGGCGGAAGCTCTGGCCGAGAAGGTGGAGCGGGGCGAACTGCGGCTCGAGCATGCGCTGCGCATCGGCCAGCAAATCATGCGTGACAACGCGCTGGAGATGTTCCCGTCGCTGAAAAACCGCCTATGGAAAAACACCGGCCGAAAAATGACTCCCCCGCCAAAGCCGTAAACGGCGGCACGCGAGCGAACTGCCTTATCCCCTTCGCCGGAAGAAGGAGTCCGCCGTAGCGCAGGTTGCCCGTGACAAATCCTCCAGCGAGCAGCCTTTTTCGCGCGCCACAAAATCGGCGATGATTGAGACGTAAGCCGGTTCGCAACGCTTGCCTCGATGCGGCGGCGGCGCGAGGAACGGACAATCCGTCTCCAACATGAACCCATGGAGCGGAGTGCCGCGCAGGGTCTCACGCACGGTGGCCGCGTTTTTGAAAGTAACAATCCCGGTGAAACTCACCAGAAAGCCCAAGGCTTCCAGTTCCTTCTGCTCCGCGGGCGTTCCGACGAAACAGTGAAACACCGCCCGCAGTTTTGAGGCGTAGGGCCGGATCTGTTCGATGCAGTCGCGGAAAGAGTCCCGCTGGTGAATGATCATGTTCAGCCCCAGTTCGGAGGCCAGATCGAGCTGTTGCTGGAATATCCGCTTCTGCCGCTCCTTGGTGGCTGCATCGTCGTCAGTCGTTCCTCCCTGGCTGCTCGGAAGGCGGGAGTAATCCAGTCCGGCTTCGCCCAGCGCCAATACTTTCGGGTGCCGCGCCAGCTCTCTCAGATCGGACGCGATCTCCGCCGGCGCCTCCGTTACATGAGAGGGATGCCATCCGACCGCCGCGTAAACCTGCGGGTACTGTTCCGCGATCTTGATTGCCTCGCGGCTTTTCTCCAGGGTCGTGCCGATGGTGATGATCCGGCTGATCCCGGCGTCCTCCGCCCGAGCCACCAGAGCGGCAACTTCTCCGGTGAACTCTGGAAAATCCAAATGCGCGTGCGTGTCGTAAAAATTCGGCTTCATCTCATTTCACTGCGGCTCACAAGATCAGCATAGCGTCGCCATAGCTGAAAAATCGATACCGTTCCCGGACCGCTTCGGCGTAGGTTTCGAGAATCAATTCGCGGCCCTCCAGTTTGCCTGGGGCCGCAAAGGCGCTCACCAGCATCAGCAAGGTGGATTCCGGCAAATGAAAATTGGTCAGCAACGCATCGACCATTCGAAATCGATAGGGAGGGTAAATGAAAATGCTCGTTTGGCCCGGCCCCGCCTGCAAACGGCCGTCCGGGGTCGTGGCGCTCTCCAGCAGGCGCGCGGAGGTCGTTCCCACTGCCATCACCCGTCGCCCCGCGGCCTTCGCCGCGTTCACGCGCGCCGCGGCATCCGCGGAGATCTCAAAACGCTCCGCGTGCATCCGATGCTCTTCCACCTTGTCCGCCTTCACCGGCGCGAATGTCCCCAAGCCCACATGCAAGGTCGCTTCCACCCGTTCCACCCCGCGCGACTTGATCTCCTCCAGCAACCGAGGAGTGAAGTGCAGTCCCGCCGTCGGCGCGGCGACTGATCCGGCCGGACCGGCGTAAACCGTCTGGTAACGCGCCAGGTCCGCGGCCGTGGTTCCGTCCGGGCGCGAAATATAGGGCGGCAAAGGAATCTCGCCGATCTCAAAAGCGGAGCTTCGGATGTCGTTGGTCCACTCAAAGCGCAGGCGATAATGCCCCTCCTCACTCTTCTCCTGCGCCTCGGCCATGATCTGGGTGGGCGCTCCCGTGCGATTCAGCAACTGCAGCCTTGTCCCGGGACGGACCCGCTTGCCTGGCTTTAACATCACCCACCACTCGTTGGTTCGGACTTCTTCGACCAGGAGGATCTCCACGGCCCCGCCTGTGCCTGGCTTCACCGCCCGCAATCGCGCCGGAATCACCTTGGAGTTGTTCATCACCAGCAGATCGCCCGGACGCAAATGTTCGAGCAAGGCCGGAAAGGCGCGGTGCTCGCTTTGCCCGGTGGCGCGATGCAGCACCAGCAACCGGCTTCCATCCCGTTCTGCCGCGGGAGCCTGGGCGATCAACTCCGGCGGCAGATGGTAGTTAAAATCAGCAGTTCGCATCAGCGCGCGTGAAAGTAGGCCACAAACGCGCTCAGCGAAAGTCGGGAGCGGCCGACGTCATTTACCCGATCTCAGGGCGCGAAATCCGGAGAATCGATGAAAGGTCAGGTAGTTGGCGTCATGGGCATTGTGCGCCCCGGCCTGGTCATCGTCCGCGGCGGTGCGGACCGCGGCGATGATATCGTCGCCGTCGAATTGCCAGTCCGCGTATTGGAAGGCGTGTGTCTTCGTTTCGGGAATTTGCAATAGAATCGCGCGGATCTCCCACCCGCGCAGATCTTTTGACTTCACAAGGGCCAGGGTGTTGCGGAGCGAACTCGGCTTGCCTCCTTGCTGGAACTCAGCGGGCACCGCGTTCGCCAAAGACCAATAGGCGTCACTGGCCGGGTCAAAGCGGATCGAGAACTTTTTCGCGCCTCCGGGAAAATCGACAATATCGCGCTTTTCCTCGAATTTAAGCTGGCGGCCGTCTGGTTCGACGGAGATGAGCGCGATCTTTTCCGGAAAGCTCGGCACGTCGACGCGGAGGATGTCGAGAACCGCCCCGCCAGGGCTGCGCACGGCGTTCCCTTCCAGCCAGGCGTTAAAACTCCCGTTCAGCCATTTCGGATCGCGGGAAGCGGTTTCCGAAAAGGTCCAGTTCGCAGCGTTCAGCAGGTCGGCATCAACCGGAATGGAGAGCAACATGGGGAGGTAGCGCGCGCCCCATTTCGTTCCGCCGGACGCGTCTTCAAAACCTCGCCAGAGACGGCCCTGCTGCTCGATCACTGGCGTGGGCGCTGTATGATAGTCGGCTCGCGTCGTGAGCAGCCCGTGCGCCGCGTCGACCGCCTCAGTCCAATGCAAGCCTTGGTCATGTGAACGGCGCAGGACGATCCGGCCGTGATGCTTGTCGGTCCCCATCAAGTAGGCATCCCCTCGATGCACAAAGAGGCCCGCCCAGAATAGAGAGGAGAGCGTCGCGACCCTCTCCCAGTCCCGACCGCGCGTGCGGGAGGAAAAGACCAGAGTTTTCGGGGCTTCAAACTCGCCGCTCTGCGGGCCGAAGAAATCGTGAGAAGCCAGATAGGTCCCGTCGGGAAGGATGACGATGCTGGGAGAGCCGATGTAAAGGCCCGATGATGCGGGAGAGTGGTCAATCACGACGCCGGGCGGCGCCGCGCGCACCGAGAGCATCCAGGCAAGGATCAGGGCAACGGCAACGGAACAAGTGGATGGCATGTTCGTACTTTGACGGAGATGGGACCGCGTTCAAGCGTTTGATTACCCCTCCCACGGAACGGGCCGGCCTCGTCATCACGACGGTTGCAGGTGACGGGCGGCGAGTTTTCGCAGACTGGTGATGTTGCGCATCGTCGAAGTGGGAAGGCGCAAGGCTTTGATTTCGGGAAGAGTCCAGACTTCGGATTCCGACGTTCGGATGCGGCAAAACCAATAGTACTCCCGCCCGCTCACCTTGAACGAATCCTGAGCAGTCGCCACCGCCGCCAGACGGCCGGCGATCTCCGGGGCGAGCCGTCGCTGGAGGAAGCCGACGTGCAGGGTAAGCCCAGCGCAGGCTTCTTCCGGGAACGCGCGCACGATTTTCGTCACCTCCACGGGGGTCCGGAGGAAAACGTCCACGGGATAGCCGAGGCCGGCTTCGAGAAACTGGCTGACCCGGTCCTGGATCTGGTCTGGTTCCCCCGCTGCGGCGGTAAAAATAACATTCCCGCTCGCGATGAAGGTTTCCACCTCGGCAAAGCCCATCTCTTCAAAGAGCGCGCGGAGCCGGACCATGGTAATCCGGCGTTTGCCGAGATTCATCCCGCGCAGGAAAGCAACATAGCGTGCCATGCGCACTTGAGCTGAACTCGGACGGGCAGCGGGAGTCAAGCCTGCTGAAAAGGAACACGACCTCGGCACAGAGTTCAGACGCCGCTGCCCAACGGCGCCTGGATGCTCCGAGCCGAGGTCCCTCTCAGCCATGAGAGAGTTTACGAACGGCGAACGCGCCAGCAAAGACCGGCGACTCCCAAAACCAGCATCCCGAGGCTGGAACCCCCATCCGGCACGGCATTCGTTGCTGGCGCGAAAGTGGAAAAGATCGTGGACAGATTCTGAGCCCGATCCAGCAAATCGTACTCCGCAGTTTTGGCATACTCGGTCGCATCCGTATGCAGGAAGAAGAAGCGCGACCCTGACGATGCGACCGACGGATCACCCGGAAGGACCAGCCCGTCGCTAAAAAGGAAGTTGATCGCCCCGCTCGGCTCGCTGGCCGGATTGAACACCCGCCCTGTATGAGGCGCCGCGGAGCCAAGGCCATCCGACCGCCAGTCAGCATCGTTGATTTTATCGTAGCCAAAGTCGATCAGGCGGAAGGCGGAGATCGCATTCGGAATGTTCACAGTGGAGGCATTGGGGTCGACGTTGATGCGCCAATAGAAATCGAGCGTCCCGCTCCCGTCCTCTCGCACAACGCGGTTCTGCACCGATCCGCTCACCCCCAGGAAGGAGAAAGGTTGAAGGACATCCTCCACCACCGTGCCCGCCAGTTCAGGACGCGCGGCAGACGTGGTCCCGCCCAGAGCGGTGTCGAGGAACGGTTGCGCCACGAAGGACTTGTTCAGATTTTCCGCGTGCAGGAACAGGGGGGACCCTAACAGCAACAGCCCCGCCGCCCATTTCGCGCCCATGGATTCGATAGTTCTCATATAAGCATTGATTGTCTGGGGAAGAGAGCCGGATCGGAGATTTTTTCTTACCGGACCTTCCCGCCCCAGCCGTTCGTAATGTTTTTTCCTGAATCCGGCTCTCTCAGGTGAACTAACACCGAAAGAGAGCCGGGGCCGGACGATGGGTGTCGTCCGACCCGGTTTCGGTCGGAAAAAAGCTGGCGACGGGAGAAGGGAGTCAGTGGTGTGGTTCTGTGAGCCGCAGCGGGGGTTAATTAAGTTCTCCGGCTGCTGTCCAGCCGAAGGGAACATGCATGTTCAAGGGCGCTGCGGCTCATAAAACCACATTCCAAGATCGCCCGGGTGGCGGCCAGCAAGGCAGGCGAACCAGAGAAAGAGCTTGTAAAATTAAAGCGGCTTTCTACCCTTATGAAGGGGAGTCGAGCCCGATTCATGGATGATGCACGAGAATACCGGCGACGCGAGGTGGGCCATGCCTGAGTCCACTGGAAAACTCGCGGCGAAGGGGGGGCAATCTGCCCCGGAGAACGGCGCCTTTCCTGAGACTCAATGGACGGCTTTGCTCAAGCCCCTCGCCCGGCGGCAGTCTGGCGAAGCTGAAACTCTCGACCGGCTGTTCCGCATCTACCGCCCGGCAATCGTCGCGTTCATCCGTTCCCGGGTGCGCGACCCCCAGGAAGCCGAAGACCTTGCCCACGACTACATCCACCGCCTGCTGAAGAGTGACGATCTGGCAGCGATGGATCGTTCCAAAGGCCGCTTTCGGAGTTTTCTCATCGTCAGCATCAAGCATTTTTTGGCGAATCATTATGTGGCGCATGCCGCGCAAAAAAGGGGTGGCGGCGCGGTGCATGTGCCGGTCGAGGAACACGCGGAGGACCTGGCTGGAGACTCGAAGGAACAGGACTTTTTTCTGACGGAGTGGGTGTCTGCAGTGCACCAGGAAGTGCTGCGCCTGCTTCGCTCCGAATGGGACAAAGTCGGCAAAGGAAGCGAATTCGGCGACTACGAAGCACTGATCTGGGACAAGAAGGCGATCAAGTCGCGTGATGAACTGGCGGCCCGCCACGGCCTGACGGTGAATGCGTTGAATGTGCGCGTCTCCCGGTTGCGGGAACGGTATAAAGCGCTTTTGCGGGAAGTGGTGGCGCAAACGGTGCGCGAAACGGAGGTCGACGAGGAGATCCGGCGCCTCAGTGAACGCATCCTGGCCCTGGACCCGGGCAAGGGAGGGTGAGGGGCCGAGCGAGCGACTGCGCCCTGCGCATGCAGACCGAACAACATTGCGCCCGCTGCGGCGGAGCGCTGGTGGAGAACGAAAGTTTTCTGGCGTGCCCAGCCTGCCGCACGGTGGGCAACCTCGCGGCGTCCTCGGCGACGCACGCCGCGCCCTTTGGCAGCCGGCAATGGGGCTTGCCCGGGCAGCTCGGCGAATACGAAATCCTGGACGAGGTGGCCCGCGGCGGCATGGGCATTGTTTATCGGGCCCGCCAGCCGCGCCTGAACCGATTCGTGGCGCTGAAAGTCATGCTGCCGGGAGTTCTCTCCAGCCCCGCGCAAGTGCAGCGGTTCAACGCCGAAGCCCAAATCGTCGCCTCCCTGAATCATCCAAACATCATCTCGGTTTATGAGATTGGCGAAGATGATGGCACGTATTTTTTCTCCATGCCGTTCGTCCGGGGCGTCGACCTGGGCCGGAAAGGCCGCGTCGAAAGCCAGACGGCCGCACGCTATCTCGAAAAAGTCGCCGAAGCGGTCTACCATGCCCATCAACGGGGGGTGCTTCACCGGGATCTGAAGCCGAGCAACATTCTGATCGACGAGGCGGACGAGCCGCGCGTGGTCGATTTTGGCATCGCAAAAGCCACTGCGGATAACCTTGGTTTGACGCAAACCGGCGAGAGCCTGGGCACGCCCAGTTACATGGCGCCGGAACAGGTGCACCCGGATGGGCATGGAATCAGCGTCGCCACTGACATTTACGCGCTCGGCGGAATTCTCTATTTCTTGCTGGCCGGCCGGCCGCCTTTTGGGGGCAGCACGCGAGACCAGGTGCTCTGGTCGGTGTTTTACGACGAACCAGCCCGGCCGGCGGACATCAATCCCGCCATTCCACGCGATCTTGAAACCATCGCGCTTAAATGCCTCGCGAAAGACCCCGCCCAGCGCTACGCGACGGCAGGTGACCTTGCGGAGGATCTCCGGCATTTCCTGAACCACGAACCGATCAGCGCCCGGCCGGTGTCGACCGCCCAGCGGACCTGGATGTGGGCCAAGCGAAACCCCGCCCTGGCCCTCTGCGCCTCGGCCCTGCTGGCAGCGGTGATTTACGGGATCACCGCGCAACAACTCGCTTTAAGCAAGGCTCGGAAGGCCCGGGCGGACGCGGAAAAACTCATAGACTTCATGGACAAGGAACTGACGCAAAAGGTGCGTCCTTTGGGACGACTGGATCTGACCGCCGAAGTGCTGCGCAAAGCCGAAGCCTACTTCCGGGATCAAGATGAATCGAAGGCGGAACCGGCTTTCCTCCTGCGCAAGGCCTCCTTCTTCTGGCGCACCGGCGGGCTCCAACGCGACCTGGGAAGATTTTCCGAGGCGGAACACATGGCGCTGAAGGGCCTGGCCACGCTCGATCGGTTTCCGAAAGGGGATTCCCTCAATGCGCAGGCGTTTGGCCTCCGGGCGAACCTGGAATTCCTCCTCTTTCGGACCAGCGAGAATTTGGGAAAAATCTCCGAGGCTCGGGACTACGCCCGGCGCGCGGTGGAAGATCAGCGCCGTGCCGCCGAGTTGTCGCCGTCGGATCCCAAGGCGGCCGCTTCGCTCGCGGAAACGCTGATGGAGACCAGCCCGTTCTACCGCCGGGAAAAGGAGGCGGAGAAAGCCGAAAGTCATCTCAAGGAGGCCAGCGAACGACTGGAGCCGCTGGCCGCCCAGAATCCGACCGATCTGGAAATCCGGCGCTTGCTCGCCATCACGCACTACCACAAGGGCCTGGCCTTGCAGGAAAACAACGACAACGCCAACGCCGCGCGGGAGTTTGCGTTGTTCGTGCAGGGATTGGAATCGATCTCCCAGGCCGCCGCGAACGACCACGACTGGCAGCACGAACTCGGGGTGGCTTACGGGCGCGCGGCGAGCGTCTATTACGCCTTGGGCATGTCGGAAGCCACCGAGAATCTGGTGGAAAAATGGCGCCACTCCGCCCGCACGCTGGCCGATTTTGACCCGCATAACGCCGCGTGGCGGGTTTCTCTGGCTCAAAGCCTGGCCTGGTCCGGGCTGCTGGCTCGGGACCGCTCCAAAACCGATCCCGACGTCCGATCCTGCTTCCGGGAGGCCCTGGAGATCTATCAGCAACTCAGCGTCCACGACCCGAACGCGGACCATTATTTTGACAGCATCGACGAGATGACCGCGAATCTGGCGGGCTATTACAAGGCCGCCAACCAGATGGGTGAAGCAGAAGAGCTGCTCCGATCGAGCGTCGAACGCCATTTCGATCACGCGAGCCGCTTCGTCAGTCAGTTCCGCGAGCACCGGCGGCTGGCCAACGCCTGTGACAACTTGATCCAGTTCCTGCAAAAGCAGGGCCGCGCCGATGAAGCCGCCGTCCTCTCAAGCAAATGGCTGGGAGATTTGCAGAACCGCTTTGGCGACGCACCAGCTCCGTACTACTGGCATTGGACCGACGCTGCGATCCACGGCTGGCTGGCGGACTTCGCCGTCGCCAACCGGAAGTACGAGAACGCCGTCGAAGAGTGGAAAAAAAACCTGTCCGGCCTGAAGGAGGCGGAAGGCTGGCATGTTCACGACTGCGCCGAGGACCTCGCTTACGCCTGGCAGAGCCTGGTCAGCACGCACGCGAAGCGGAAAGATTTGGAGGCGGTGATCTCCGCGGCGGGCGAAACGCTCGACTGGCTGGATCGCCAGCCAGCCAAGCCGATGAGGCTCACTGTCGAGGTGAGTTCTTTCATCGCCAGCAAGGCGTTGTCCCTGGATGACGGCAGCGGACGGGTGGATCAGCTCGTTGCCCGGTGCCGCCGGCGCTTTCAATCAAATCCGCCGGCACTGGAAAAATTCGATGGCAGCGTTCCCGCCTCAAATCCTAAAGCTCAGGAAACGCCGTCTCCCAATACCGCAAATGCTCAGCCGCCGCGCACAACTGGTTGACGGCGTGCTCGCGCGCCGAGCGCGAACATCGCCAAAGCAGGGTGCGATCCGCCTCCAGCAGCCGCGCGTAGTGTCCAAATTCGTTGGGGCTCTGGCAGAGAAAGCCCGAATCCCCGTGGACAATAAGGTTCCGCAAATGATGCTCGGGGCTGTCGGGCAGAATCGGCACCGCCCCGCTGAGCATCGCCTCGACAATCGCCCGTCCCCAGCTCTCCCGCAGCCCGGATCCCAACGAATAAATAAACAGGTCGAGAGAGCGCAGAAACTCCGCGGGATCCTCTTTCATCGCCGGGAGCCGGTCCCAGCGGTGGTCGAACGGATGCCCGGCCCATTTCTGCCCGACCTGGTCGCTCCAGGCCATCACGCGAAAGCGGGGGTTCCGCAACCCCAGTCCCTCATAAAATGCGGGAAAATCCTCCGGGAACTTGGCGGGGTCGGGGCGCGACAACCGGCCCACCACGATCGGTTCGTCCTCGCGCCGAGGCTGCTCGCGCATCGGAAAGAGGGCCGGATCGATGTAGTTGCCGGTAATCGTCCAACGCAGGGGCCGTCCGCCCGCGCCCGGCAGAATCTCACCCGTCAGCGAGCGATGCAGGATCGACGCGGGCTGCAAGGAACCGGTCCAAACCCGGCGAAATTCCGGCTCCAGGCATTCGCGTTGGGCGTTCGAAACGTACAGAACCTGATCCACCAACCCGGCGAAAATCACCCCGAGTTCGCCCGGATGGGTCCACATCATCTCGTTCGACCAGGCCATCTTGAGGCCGCGGGATCGCACCTCCGCCCACTTGGCGCTGAGCAGAAACTCGAAGTTGCACATGCAGAGACCCCAGCCTTCCAGCCGGTCCGGCAGCTCCGAGAAAGGAATGGCCTCCACATCGAGGCCGGCCAGATACTTCTCCCGGTCCGGATCGTCGATCTCATCCTCTTCGTTCGGAACCAGAACGATGGGAAAGCGGCGGTGCAACAGGCGCAGGAGATGCGCCAGCTTGGTGGAGGCGCCGCCGACATCGGCCGGCCAGCCAAAGATGTAGAGACGGGCGTTAGACATTTGACAATTGCACACCATCCGTATCTGATTCGAGGCAAGATTTCTTTGGGGGTCCAGATTTTTATATGAGTCAGAATCTTATTACTCTGATTGGGGTTGTTGATTCCTTATCGTTCGTGATTCGCGATTTCAACAACGAGCTGCCGGCAAAAGACGAGGTTCTGGGCCGCCTGGGAAATCTGAAAAAGGAGCTGCTCGAAACCCGCCTCCGCCAGGCCTCCGTGGCGCTGAGCGCGGAAAGGACTCTGGAAGCTGCCATTTCCGGAATTTATCCCGCATTCTGCAAGCACCCCGAAGTCCAGGTCTTCCTGAGCGGGTTGCGGGAGGTGCTCCTGGCAGAGGTGTTGCCTCCGCCTTTGCCTTCCTGCTCCAGCTCAAAGAAAGTCGTGAGCTGAACTTCAATTCTTGCGCGCCCGGTAGAACAAACGCCGGTTACTCTTCGGCCCACTCGAATCATCGATCGTCGCAGTTCCTGACGCGGGGATCGTGACCGGATAGGCATCCGCCCAGGTTGCCAGATCAGCCGACTGTTGGATGGTGTAACCCGCGGCAGGCCCGGTCAATGTCAGTCGAATCGTCCCGTCGGCCGTTCGCGCCGCCGCAAGTTTCGCGGAAGCTGCGTTTGTAGCGGTGACACTAATGCTGATCGGCGCGGAGTCGGCTATGCCGCCGACATTATCCACGGCTCGCGCAAATAACCGGTGGCCGCCAATCACGGCGCCGCTCCAAACAAACTGAAAAGGGGCCACCGCGGCTGCGCCGATCTCTTCGCCCCCATCGTAAAACTCCACGCGAGCCACCGTCCCATCGGGATCGCTCGCATCCGCGGCCAGAGTGATGCTGGCGCCGGCAGCGAAGGAAGCGCTGTTCGCCGGCGTCTTGAGCGTCACCACCGGCAGGGCATTCGCGTTCGTGAAAGCTCCCCGTCGATAAATCACCCCGAGGTTCGCATCCGACAGCCAGAGCGAGGGCGGCCCGTTCGTCGCGATGCGGTCGGCATTGAGTTTCTGCACGGCGAGCGAATGGCTGGTTTCAAACGCGAAAACATCGTCGACGGAGTAAACCACAGCCGTATCATCCCCGGTAAAGCAAGGATACCCGGCCCCCTCCGCGGCCCGGGCGACCAAACCGATCTCACCCGTGACGAGATCGAGGTTCAGAATAAAATCGCTGCCGCTCGCGGCGTCTTGAGCGTCAAAAGTCATGTACCGGCCCGTGGTGTGAGCGATGTTCGGATTTCCGGTATCAATGCCGTCGATCGGCGGAACGAGCACGGTGGTGGCTTCCGTGGGCAGGTTGATCCGGAAGATGCTCCAGCGTTGCACCGGGTTTCCGTTTCCGAAGCGAATCTCGGAAACGGCGTCATAAATCAACTGCTTTCCGTCCGGGGTGAAAACCATCGAGTCGGCGTAAAGCACATTGTTCGCGGGATTGCCGTCCACCGTGGGCGCCAGAAGCTTGAACGTCTTCAGCGTGCTTTGTTCGAGGTCGATCACGCTGATCTGGTTGTCCGGAAGGCCCGTCGTCTGATTGAGCAAAACAATGGCGGCAAACTTTGCGTCCGGCGAGAGCGCCACCGAATGAACCACGCCCTGGAGGCCCACGCAGCTCACGTTGCCATCGGATGTCCTCGCCTGGCAGATGTCCGCGGCCCCGTCGACAAACACCGCGATGGAGCCATCCCCCGAGACGGAAGGACGCGCAAGCTTGACGGAATTCACCAAGGCGACGCCTCCATCCGGGTCCTTGAAAGCGGTTTCCCGCCGGCCGAGCGCCGTCCCCCCAAAGAAGGGATCATGCGCTATGATCAGGGTCGAATCCGGAGCCTGCACTGCCGGAATAGGCGGAGGCGCCGGCGTTGGCGGAGTGGCAAAAATCTCAACGGCATCAAAAGCTTCCGCCGTCTTGCGGGCTTGCGTGGAATCGGCGCCAAAAATCTCCTGAGCAGAAGCAATGCACCCCAGCCGCGCGTCGATGAATTGGGATTGGGGCTGCAAATGCTGAGTCAGGCAGCGGTAGAAAATCTTCGCGGCGTCGACAAGGCCGACCGCACCATCGAGCCCTTCGGCCAGCAAATAAAAAGCATGGTTCACGATGCTGCTGTTCAGGTGCACTCCGCCGTGATCCCCGTCATTGCTGTTCGGCAGATCGATAAATTCGCTCATTTTCGACGGGTAGGGCTTGTTCAGGCCGCCAATGGTGAGGGAACCGGGATTCTTGAAATCGCGGAAGACCTTGCCCAACTTCTCGCCGAGCAGCCAATCGGCCTGGCCCTGGACGCGCGCTTCCACCATCTCGCCGAAAATGTCCGAAAATGACTCATTGAGAGCCCCCGGCTGGAGTTCATAAATCAAGCCGGCGGAGTTCTGCGTCACCCCGTGCGTGAGTTCGTGCCCGACGACATCCAACGCCACCGGATACGGGCGCACCGTGCCGAAAAACATCATTTTCAAGTTGCCGTTCCAGAAGGCATTGTCCATTTCCGCCACCCGCACCACGGCTTGCACATTCCCACCACTGCCATCGATCGAGTTTCGATTATGACGCTCAAGATAGTAGTCGAAAGTCTGGGCGAAGTTGTAGAGGGCGCTGATGGCATCCGGCAGCCAATCGGCCCCGGTATTGGACTGCACAATAAACACCGATTTAAGATTGTCCTGAGTGACATTGCGGGCGTCAAAAACCGAAATGACCCCGTGGGGATCGGCGATCGGATCGAAAGCGCCGTTGAAGCTCGGCTTGGTGGTGTCGGCCAGATAAAGCGCCCCGTTGGCAGACCAGGCGTTGATCGTGCGATTCACGCCGGCCAGGTCCTTGCCGGAGTTGGGCGTCGAAGCATCGAAGATCTGGGTAACCCGCTTCAGCACCGTTCCATCGTCCGCGCTCACCAAGACCAGCCACGAGTGCAGCAGATCGGTGGCATAGTGGAACTTCCAGGCGAGGCGCGGAGCTTCGTTCAGCGGCGCGTAGATCACCAGCGCCAGTTCAGTCACCGACGCATCCCCTTGCTTCACGCGCGCGACCGCCTCCTCGCCGGTCAGCTTTGGCTGAAGATCGAGCCCGACCGGCGTTGGGACATAAGCGCCGTCAAGCGACAGAACGTCGCCATTCGCTGCCAAATGAACGCTGAGTCCGGCGCCCCAGAGCGACAGGCCCTGGTAAAGTTGAGAAAACCGCAAATGGATCGTGCCATCCTGATCGCGGAGTTCTGCTTCCAGCTTGAGTTCGATGCTCGGATCATCCAACTGCAGCAGAACGCTGTTGTTATTTAGAAAATTGCGAGCCGTTCGCTCTGAATCTCCAGCCGCCAGAGCGCGGCTTTTGCCGTTGGAGGCTGGCTCCAAAACTCCGCCACTCACCTGCATGACGGTTTGACTGCCCGGGCGCAGAATCACTTTCAGATCCCCTCCAGCTTTGGCCCGAAGCCGGGCCACCGCGTTGGGTTGCGCCAGGCGCGCATTGACCGCAGCCGCTTTGGCGGCGGCCGGCGCGGCGCCTGCGGGGCCAGCCATTATTTGCTTCAACCCCTGCAACACCTGCGCCGCCCGCGGGTCCGGATCAACCCGCGCCGCCCCGCCCACATCCGGCTCACCCCAGACCGCTGGACGGGGCGCAAGCTTCTCCTTTAACCGGGCCACGAGGCTGGTCTCATCGGCCCGCGCCGCTGCCAAAATAAAGAGAGCTCCGCAGGTGACGCCCCAGAGCCGCAACGTGAACCGTAAGGAACGGAAGAGAGGAGAAGCTTTTCCCATACAGCAAATATTCCGTTCAAAGTCGACCGCTGAAACCCGAGCCCGTCAAGAATGTTCGAATGAAACCCGTGTCGCGCTTCCACGCAGTTGCGTCCGAAGCCTTCTTGAAACTCGAAGCGGCTCCCGCAACACTCAGCCATGCAGCAAAAATGGCTCCGATCCCTCGGAATCCTGCTTGCCGCCTGCACGGCGGGCTGCGTTCGCTTGCCAGCGCCCGGAACTCACGTCGCCCGGACGGGCGATGAGATCATTGTCGCCGGGGAGCTTTTCCATGCGGGCACGCGGGTGGTCACCTGGCTGGAACCGGGCGGATATGATGCGTACCGGGTGGAACGGCGCTTTTCTCCTCTCGCTCAAGCGGATTGGGCCGCATCGCAAAAGCAGAACCCGGAACTGACCACGCCCAACCGCTACGGCGCGCGCCGCGAAGGCCTGAGCGACTGGCAGCAAGAACAAACGCGGGGCGGCAACGTAGACCTGCTGACACTCGAGAGCTTGGTCGACCAGTTTGTCATTCACTACGATGCGAGCGGCACCAGCCGCCAATGTTTCAAAGTGCTGCACGACAATCGCGACCTGAGCGTGCATTTCATGCTGGATCTCGATGGCACCGTCTACCAGACGCTCGACCTGAAGGAACGTGCCTGGCACGCCGGCGCGGCGAACTCGCGATCGGTGGGAATTGAAATCGCCAATATCGGGGCGTACCCGCCGGGCCAACGGCAGATTCTCGACCGATGGTATTTGAACGGCCCCAACGGAACGCCCTTCATTCGCATCCCGCCCGAATTCGAACCGACCGGCCTCCGCACGGAGAATTTCGTAGCTCGACCCGCGCGGCCCGAGCCCGTTTCCGGCACGATCCAAGGGCAGAACGTGCTCCAATACGATTTCACTCCGGAGCAGTACGCCGCCCTGATCAAACTGACGGCCGCGCTCTGCCAGATCTTCCCGAACCTGCGCTGCGACTATCCGCGCGACGAGAAAGGCGCGTTGATTCCTGAGAAACTGCCGAACGAACGCCTCGTGTCCTATCGAGGTTTGATCGGGCATTACCACTTGCAAACGAACAAAATCGATCCCGGCCCGGCCTTTCAATGGGATCGGGTGGTGAACGAAGCAAAGAAACTGCTGGATCGTTAGGGGCTCTTCGCTTTCGACAGATCGTCGAACATCCGCAGGAAGCACTTCACTTCGGTGTGGCTCGGCTTTTTCTCAGCCGGTGTTTTCCGTCCGTAGAATTCATCGAGGAAACTACCCGTTCCATTCCAAACGGTTTCGGCCACGCCGAGAAAGTGCCGGCGTAATTCCGGGGGCGAGTTTTCGCGGAATAGGGCGACGCTGGCCACCTGGGCAGCGGCACAGTCCGGGTTTTTCCAGGCGCAGGAGACCACGTCCAAGCCCTTCAGGGCAAAGTAAGCGGCAGTGGGGCTGGCCCGTTCATAATGCCAATCGCAGATGACAACGTCGCGGGGGATCAAATCCACGGCCGGGGCCGTTTCGTTGAAACTCGCCTCCCACTCTCCCAGCCCGGTGCTCCTTCCGTCCAGCAACCGGTCTCCCCAGATCCATAGACCCCGACCGGATTTCTTCAAATGGTCATGCAGGGCTGCCACCTCGGCGGCGAAAAGCTCAGCTTTGTTCCGACCGCGGCAGCGCGGGCATTGCTCTTCGCCCAGGTAAAACACCTCATCCATGCCGGCGTGAAACGCCTCGGCGCCGAAGGCGTCACACACCTCATCAACCAGGTCAAACACGACTTCATGCACCTGCGGATGGCGGGGACAATAGCTCTTGCAGTAGAGCCGATCGGGGTTCGGCCAGGCGTATTTCGCCGGGAACTTCACCTCCGGCGTCTCATCAAACTCCGGATGGGCCTGGAGCAGCTTTCCGCAGCTCGATTGCCAGGACTGGTGGCCGAGCAGATTGACCAGGGGAATCAGGCGGATTTTCTGTTTCCGGCAAACTTCGGCCAGTTGCTTCGCCCGCTCCCGGGAAAGGCCCCCGGGGTCCGCCATTTCCGGGCGGGAACGGTACTGAAAGCCGTAGTCCACCCGCAGAAGCAGGACATTCACTGAACGGGGCGCCAGTTCTTCCTCAATGAAACGAATGAACTCGGCGGTCCGGCCTTCCGACGGCGCGGGGAGACACAAGCCGCCTACGGGCGGGAGATCACAGCGAGAACGGGCCGAGAAAGCCCAGAGAAACAGAATCAGAAGTGCTCTTTTCCACATGGGAGCACCGAGCATGCCCGAGAATGAAGCGCGGATCGAGCGGCATTTCCCGGCCAAAAAAAAAAGAGCCACCCGTGAGAGAGTGACTCCTTCCTTAAGACATTTTGTTTGGTTTGTTTTCTTCTCTACGGTCTGGTTTGTTCTGACCAATCTCCCAACTGGATGTACTGCTTAATCTTGCGACGCTCGTAACGATGTTTGTGGGGTTTATCGGGGCGATCAGCAGTCTGCCGGAACGGATTCTTACTCGTCCGGATTACATCGCTGATTACATCCAATGATTTCGTCATATTTCTTTCCTTTCTGAAAAGCGACAAAGCTCAAACAATGCCAAACGATGTGGGAGATTACGCGTGCAGGCCTGTTTTCACACTTCGCCGCAGTCATAATGAGGTATTTCGTAACAATCATAGGAAAAAGAGCGACTTTTTCAAGTGTTTTTCCATGTTTTTTTACGACAGTATCCGTGTCGTTTTCGTGACACTCTGTTCTCTTTTTTCCTATCTGACTCTTCGCACGCAGCCATTCTCGCCTCTTTCCAACCGCCCGTTTTAGCTCTTTAATTTCCCCGCATGACCAAAGCCCCGGAAGCTGGAGAAATCAGCGATTTGAGTCCCTTTTTGCGCCGTTTTCTCTATCTGACGGCTGCCATCACTGGCGCAGCCGTCCTCGTCGTGGAAATCCTCGGCGCCAAAATGCTCTCGCCCTACGTCGGCACTTCTCATTTTGTCTGGACCGCCCAGATCACGGTGACTCTCCTTTCGCTCGCGTTCGGCTACTACCTCGGCGGACGTTTGGTGGACCGATCCCCCCGCCTGGACCGCCTGTTCCTCTGCATCGGGGTGGCTGCGGCCTGCCTTGCGCTCAGCGTTCTGGTGGTCCGGCAGGTCGCGTATGCGTTTCTGACTCTCAATCTTGCGATCGGCGCGCTTCTTTCTTCAGCCACTCTTTTCTTTGTTCCGCTCACGCTGCTCGCCGCGGTCGGCCCATTTTTGATCCGCGTTTTGGCTCGGTCGTTCCGAGGGATCGGCGCCCAGGTCGGCCGTCTAACGGCCATCAGCACTTTTGGCAGCGTAGGAGGCACCTTATTGATCGGTTACGTGCTCATTCCCTTCTTTCCAAACTCCGTCACCATGTACATCACCGCCGGGTTATTGGCCGCCCTCTCCCTCTCCTACTTCGCCGTCTGGGGTCGGAGCAGCCTCAAAGCGGGGAGCTTCCTGCTGGGCTTTACGCTCGCAGTTGGCGGAGCGGGAGTCGCCTACGACCTGCGCCCCGCCTGGAACCGCGTGGACCAGCTTTATCGAGGCAACTCCAACTTCGGCATGCTCCAGGTGGTCCAGCTCAAAGGCACCCCGCGCCGCCTCTACCTGAACGATTTTCTGGTGCAAAACACTTACGACAGTGAGACACACCAAAGCACCTCACTGTTCACTTACATGCTCCGTTATCTGGCGCAGGCCTATGCTCCCCGCCTGCAACGCGTGCTCTGCATCGGCCTTGGTGTCGGGATCGTCCCGTCCGAACTGGCCCGCCACGGAGCCCAGGTGGATGTCGTCGAAATCAATCCGGCGGTCGTCGGCGTGGCACAAAAGTTCTTCGGCTTCGATCCGGCCCGGTGCCAGTTGACCATCGGGGACGGCCGTTACTTCCTGAACAGCTCGCGCGAGCTCTACGATGCCGTGGTGCTCGACGCGTTTCTGGGAGATTCCTCTCCGTCCCACCTCATGACCCGCGAAGCCTTCGAAAACGTCCGGCGCGTGCTGAAGCCTGACGGCGTGCTGGTCATCAACAGCTTTGGCGACCTGGCCGCCGGGAAGAATTTTTTCGCGGCGTCGCTGGCGAAAACTCTGGGATCGGTCTTCACCTCCGTGCGGGCGCACAGCACGGGCAACGGCAATTTGTTCTTCGCTGCTTCCAACCAGCCGAGTTTGGAGCTGAGGCCGGTCACTCCCGCTGACGTGCATCCCGAGGTGAAGGAGGATGTCAGTTCCTGCCTCGCCACCACCCTTTCGATCGATACGACGGGTGGAATAATCCTGACAGATGACTACAACCCGGTGGATTTCTACGACGCGCACAATCGGGAATTGCACCGTCGCCGACTCGCTTTCTCATTGCGTGCGCTGTAAGCGGCCTGAGAGGAATCTTTCCGGGATCCATGACAAACCCCGAGCGTGAGTTCGGGGTTTGCCCCCGATATGCCCGGGGGCCATCCAGGGTTTAAATTCCCACCAGACAAACATCGGGCCGCTCCGGCGGCCCGCCAACGGAGGAATGGAATATGTTGAGTTGGTCAATGAGCTTCTTGGTCATCGCGCTCGTCGCGGCTATCCTGGGGTTTGGCGGCATTGCGGGCACGGCTGTTGGGATTGCGAAGGTCCTTTTCGGGGTGTTTCTGGTCCTCTTCGTCCTCTCCCTGCTCTTTGGGAAGAAGACCACGGTTTAACGGCGGGACCCGAAGCGGCTAAAGCCGAACTGATTGCCGCTGAAACGTTTTTGGCGCCGCTGCCCGCTGCGGAGAACGGCGATCTTCCGCCATGCCGTGAGGGAGGAATCGAAATTGGAAAATCGGGGCGGCCCGTTTAAGTTCTCGCCCCAATGCGCATCTTATCGGGAATTCAACCGTCCGGCGCGCTTCATCTGGGAAACTACTTCGGGATGATGCGTCCGGCGATCGAACTGCAAGAGCAGGGCGAGGCCTACTACTTCATCGCGAACTATCATTCGATGACCTCGCTGTTCGAGGCGGAGGCTCGCCGCAAGAACACCCTCGATGTCGCGCTTGATTTCCTGGCCTGCGGCCTTGACCCGAAAAAATCCGTTTTCTTCCGCCAGTCCGACGTTCCTGAGGTCACCGAGCTTTCCTGGCTCCTGACCACCGTCACGCCCATGGGTTTGCTCGAGCGCTGCCACAGCTACAAGGACAAGCTCGCTCACGGCATCAGTCCGAACCACGGCCTGTTCTCCTATCCCGTACTGATGGCCGCCGATATTCTCATTTACGATTCGAATATCGTCCCGGTCGGCCGCGACCAGAAGCAGCACGTGGAAGTCACTCGGGATGTAGCCATCAAGTTCAATCAGCTTTACGGAGAAACATTCGTCATCCCGGAACCGCAGATTCGCGAAGCCGTGGCGGTCGTTCCCGGGACGGACGGCCAGAAAATGAGCAAGAGCTACGGAAACACCATCGAGATCTTTGGCGACGAGAAAGTGATGCGCAAAAAGATCATGAGCCTGGTGATGGACAGCCGCGGCCTGGCTGATCCGAAACCGGATGCTGACAAGAACATTGCCATTCAGCTGCTCAAACTGGTGGCGCCTTCGGACGCCGCCAACGCGGTCGAGGAGCGCCTGCGCGCCGGCGGCTTTGGCTACGGCGACCTGAAAAAAACGCTCTTCGAGCACTACTGGAGCTACTTCGCGGACGCGCGCCAGAAGCGCGCGGATCTCGCGGCCCATCCCGACTATGTCAAATCCGTTCTCCGCGATGGCGCCGCGCGAGCCAAGGCCGTGGCGGACAAGGTCCTGAAACGGGCCCGCAAAGCGTGCGGCCTGGAGTAAAGGGCGCGCCCGCGCAGGTCAGCGTGTGGACAAGTAGCCGATCAGCGCGATAATCCCGAGGAAAAACACGAGGAAGAAGATCTTCCAGAAACTCTTCGGGTATTCGCCCGCCACCTGGCCTGTCACCCCGTTCACGGCCACCTGGTAATTGCGGGAGCCGTAGGTGTAGCTGATAAACCAGAGCGGCAGCAGCACATGCTTGAAGGTCTGGTCGCTGAACCGCGACTGGACCTGCAGATTGCGATAGGTGTCCCCCGGCACCTGCGAGCCGCAGAGCCCGTACATCTCCTGCTCCATCCGTCGCCGGGATTCCTGCGCCGCGCCGATGAGATCGAGCTGATACTGCTCGACCACCCAGCCGGCCACATAGCCCGGTTCGTACCCGATCAATTGCTTTGTCGGAAACGGCTCGATCTGCCGAAGCAACTGCGCCTGAATGCCGCGGGACGCGCAGACCAGCTCATCATCAAAAAAATGTTCCAACTCGCCCGACGAAGGGACCCACCGCGTGTGCTGGACCTGGCGAGTCTGCGTATTGCCATTGGCGTCTCGAAAAGTCTCGGTGGTGTAATAATGATAGCCGCTCTCCGCGGTCCAATCGGCATGCACCCGGGCGTCAAAGGTCCAGTACGGGAGATACGCCCCCTTGACCGTATCAGTCAGCGCGGCCGACTTGAGGCGGTTGGGAGCGAACCAGCGCGACCCGTACCATTGCCGGAGCGAGTCGCGCACTTTCGTCTGGTCGAGTTTGAACGGGAGCAGGCTTTCCGGGCTGATCGGCGGTTTCACCTGTTCGTACGGCACGATCTGCGCCGAACCGCAGAACTCGCAATTCTGGGCGACGCGCGTCCGATCAAAAACGCTGATCGCCTGGCAGCTCTGGCATTTGACGGAAATCTTGTCCGACTTCCAGCCGCGCTTCTCGTCCGGCAGATTGCGTAGCGCCTCTACTAGATCGTGTTCCTTGACAGCCCCGGCCGCGTCCGGCGGTTTATCCATCGGCGAAGTGTTGCCGCAGTACGGGCAGACCAGCGCCTGTTTCGCAGGATTCCACTGAGCCTCGGCGCCGCAGGCCGGGCAGGCGAATTTCTCGCGGGCGACCGCTTCCATTATTTGCTGATGAATTCCTGCAAAGCGCCCCGCGAAATCCGATAGGCTGCGCCGATCTTCTTCGCCTTCAAATCGCCCGATTCAATGGCGGACATCACATCCGCCTCGGCGACACCCAGCATCTTGGCCGCGTCGGCCGGGCTTAACAGGTCGAAGCCGCCTCCATTGGCCGGCGCCCCGGATCCGGGCGCTGAACCACCGGCGGCCGCGGGCAAGGACGCTGCTCCCGGCGTGGCCGCGCCCTGCGCAGCGTTCAGCAGCCCCTGTTGCATCAATTGCTGCGCCATGGCCACGCCCACCGCGATGTCCGTTCCCACGCCAGCCCCGTGCCCGCCCGGCTGGGTCAGGCTGTTGGCCATCTGAAAGCGGACATACTCGTTCAAATTCCCGATGGCGGACATGCTTGAGCGCTTGTCGATCGCCTGCTCCACTTCCTGGGGCACCGACACGTTCTCGACCACGAACGACGTTATCTCCAGGCCATATTTGGCCTTCGTAATCACGTTGATCAGCGGCAGGAGCGATTCGCCCAACTCCGAATAGCGCGTGGCTACGTCGAAGATCGGCACCTTCGCCTGGGCCAGCGTTTCGCTGAACGTGCTCACAATCCGGGAGCGCATCGTGTCGTTGAATTCGTCCAGGTGAAAATGCTGGTCCGTCCCCGCCACCTCTTTCAGGAAGAGGCGCGGCTCGACAATCTTGAAGTCGAACGTCCCGAACGCCCGCGCCCGCACGATGCCCAAATCCTCGTCCCGGAGCATGATCGGATTCTGGGTGCCCCACTTGTTGCCGGTGAACAAGCGAGTGACCACATAGTAAACGTCCGCCTTGAAGGGTGATTCAAAACCATATTTCCAGGACGCCAGCTTGGTGAGGATGGGAATGTTGTCGGTCGCCAGGGTGTGCTTGCCCGGCCCGAAGGTGTCGCCGAACTGGCCCAGATAAACGAATTGCACCACCTGACCCTCGCGCACGATCAACTGCGCCCCGCGCTTGATGGCTTTGTCGTCGTCCGGGAAACGGTAGGAGAGAGTATCCCGTGAATCATCGGTCCACTCGATGACCTCGAGGACTTGGGACTTTAAGAAATCCAGTACACCCATATCTGGGTTTGAGATTACAAAAACAGCGGCAAAACAAAATTACAAATAAGGAACAGTTTTAGAATCGACGAGTCCCCCCACATTCCGGCGAACATTTCCTTACCCTCTCCCAGTGTTCGTGCTACCGTCCCGCCCGATGCGCACAGCGGTTTATCCCGGGAGCTTTGATCCGATCACC
This sequence comes from uncultured Verrucomicrobiota bacterium, assembly GCA_964566945.1. Lineage (GTDB taxonomy): Bacteria > Verrucomicrobiota > Verrucomicrobiia > Limisphaerales > SXQI01 > DASVNK01. The sequence goes on from CAZMKE010000001.1 coordinate 186,064, forward strand.
AACGGTCATCTCGACGTGATCACTCGAGCGGCCCGGCTTTTCGATCGAGTCATCGTCGCCGTGGCGATCAACGAAAGCAAAACACCGCTCTTCAACATGTCACTGCGCAAGGACTTGACCTCCAAAGCGATAGAACACTTGCCTAACGTTCAGGTGGACACCTTCACCGGCCTGTTGGTGGACTATGTCCTGGCCAAGGGAGGTGATGCTGTCATTCGAGGCTTGCGGGCCGTATCCGACTTCGAATTCGAGTTCCAACTCGCGCTCATGAACCGGAAGTTGAACGAGAAGGTCGAAACCATCTTCATGATGCCGAAGGAGACCTACACCTTCATCAGCTCTCGGATGATCAAGGAAGTGGCGCTGCTCGGAGGGGACATCAGCAGTTTCGTCCCGCCGCATGTCGAAACGGCTCTTAAGGAGAAACTGGCCAACCGCAAGGAAAAGCGGACCGCGGCCGGCCCTGGCGTGGCCAATTTGTAACCTCTATTTCTTGGCGGCGTAGGCGCTCTCTTTCCACGATTCCGGCAGATCGCCTTTCGTCTCCAGCAGAATCTCCAGAACTTCGCGACGCATCGTCGGCGTCAGCTTCTCGTAAGCTTCCCCCTGTTCCTTGCCGGACAACACATCGTAAAGGCGGGCGTAAACCTTGTCCTTCACCGGCCGCGGCAGGGCGTCGAAAGCCTCGGAGTAGATCAGAAAGCTGCAGGGATAGGCAAACAGCCGCGTCTGCAGGTTGAATTGGCGCAGCGACCGCCCGAGGTGGTCCTTCGGGCCTTTTGCGGCAAATTCCTTCTGGAAGTTGGAGACGCCCTTTACCTCGGCGGAAAGCGGCGCTTCATCCGCAAGCAGCAAATATTGCACGAAGCCTTCCACCACCGAGCGCAGATAGTTCACATGGCCGTACGTTTTCAACGCCAGCGTGGCTTCATAGTTCAGGCGGGCGATGTAATTATGCATGTGCGTTTGGTGCTCCAGCACCATCAGCGCCACGATGTCGCTCGAGGGGAGCTCATACTTCTCCGTCGCGAAGTAACTCGATAAGTTCGTGCAGTTCCCGGCGTAGTTCGGCTCTTTTTCCTGTCGTTCGAAGGCCGCCTTGCCGATCAGATTGCCACGATGGGTTTGCTTGCCATGCGTCCCCGACACGTACCAACCGCCCCAGCGTTCCTCCAGTGGCGTCCGATGGTTCACTTGGGAGGTGCCGCTGTTCAAGTCCACGATCCCTTCCTCATCGGTGGCAAACGACCGCACCAGATGACCAGGAACCCCCATGCTCTTGCTCGAAGCATGGCATTCGAGGCACTGATCATTGCGCTTGAACTGGGGCCGCTCCACCGGCTTCTGCTCCAGCGCGTAAAAAACGCCGCCGAGCTTCGAATCCGCCACCGAGATCTCCATCAAGGGCGCGCCGGGAATCCAGCCGAGATACACATCGTCATTGAAATAAAGCGCGCGCGGATTGTGCGGCGAAATGCGTTCGCGCTGGAGCGACGTTTTCGAGAAGACCAGCATTTGGGAGGAAACCGGGACATCCAGAGCTTTCAACATCGCCGGGAGATAGCCGTATTTCTCGTCCCAGGAGAGCTTGACCTCGCCGGAATTGATGCGCTTCTGCAGGAGGGCGATGGCGTTGACCGGCTCGGTCTTGCCGTAACTGATCGTATCTTCGTCGATCGGCACCAAGTGCGTCGCCCCCTGAAAATCGGAAGCCTGGCTGCGAAAGCAAAAAAACAGCAAAAGCCAACAGATCGCCACTCGGTGAATCATCTTGGTACTCAACGATAGCACAATTCCCGGCGCTATCCCGATTTTTCCTTTTTTTAACCCTGAATTGCTCAAAAATGCTCCCCGGCCAAAAAAGGTCCGCAATTTTGGCTTGTTTGAGCGCGTGGCGATTAGGCTTACTGAGGGCTATGCACGCCTCGAACGACCACGCCTGCGTGATGGTGACCACGCCGAATATCAGCGTGGCCCGCCGTATCGCCTCGGCCGCACTCTGCGAACACCTCGCGGCGTGCGCCAACCTGATTCCCAAGATCGAATCGCACTACTGGTGGCAGGGGCAGATCGAGTCGAGCTCCGAAGTGCTCATCATCTTCAAAACTCGAACCGAGAGGCTGGCCGATCTGGAAGCCTCAGTCCTTCGGCATCACCCCTATCAAACGCCGGAATTCGTCGTGCTCAAGTTCGATGCCGGCAACGAGAAATACCTGCAGTGGATCACCGATTCCACCCAGCCGCCCCAGTCCGCCTGATCCGCCATGGAGTGGCTGCAAAATTACGACCCGCTCCACAATGCCTGGCTCTCCACCGCTGTCGCGGCTTTGCCGGTCGTCACTCTTCTCGCGCTGATCGCCGTCTTTGAGGTGCGCATCCACCGGGCGGCCCTGATCGGGCTCGGTTGCGCCCTGCTGGTGGCTTCGGCCATCTACAAAATGCCGTTTCCCGCTCTGACCGCCACGACCGTCTACGGCGCTGCTTACGGCCTCTTTCCGATCGGCTGGATCATTCTCAACCTCATTTTTCTCTATCAACTCACCGTTCAGAAAGGGCTGTTTGCCGTCCTCCGCTCGAGCCTCGCGGGGCTGGCTCCGGACCCGCGCATCCAGGTCATCCTGATCGCATTTTCCTTCGGGGCGTTTTTCGAGGGGGCGGCCGGGTTTGGCACGCCAGTCGCCGTCACCGCCGCGATTCTGATTCAGCTCGGCTTTAAGCCGCTGCTCGCCTCGGGCCTCTCTCTGATTGCGAACACCGCCCCTGTCGCCTACGGAGCGCTCGGGACGCCGATCATCGCCTTGCACAAAGTGACCGGCCTGGGAGAACAGACGCTCGGAGCCATGGTCGGGCGGCAGTTGCCATTCTTTTCTCTCATCATCCCTTTCTGGGTGGTCTGGGCCCTCGCTGGCCGCGCCGGCACTCTCGCCGTCTGGCCGGCCGCGCTTGTCGCTGGCGTTTCCTTTGCCGTGCCGCAATTCCTCATGTCCAACTATCACGGCCCCTGGCTGGTCGATATCGTCGCCTCCCTCTGCTCCATTGCCGCCCTGCTGCTCCTCCTGAAGTTTTGGAAGCCTGCCACCCTTTGGCGGCTCGATGACCGGGAAGGTTCCAGCGCGCCAGTCTGTGAACCCGGCGCCCCGGATCGGCGGCAACTCCTGAAGGCCTGGACGCCGTGGGTGCTGCTCACCGTGTTGGTTTTTCTCTGGGGCCTGCCCAAATCCAAAGCCTTCCTCGACTCTCTCTCGGTGCTGAAGATCCAGGTGCCCTTCCTGCACAAACTCGTCTTCCGCATGCCTCCCGTCGTCGCGGAAAGAACCGCTGAGGAGGCTATTTACTCGTTCGCCTGGCTCTCGGCCACCGGCACCGGAATTCTGGTCGCCGCGATCCTTTCCGGCTTCATCATGCGCTTCTCCGTGGCCGAACTCGTCCGCATCTACCTGCAAAACTTCCATCGCGTCCGTTTCTCCCTCATCACGATCGCCGCCATGCTCGCCCTCGGGTATGTCACCAAATTCTCCGGCACCGACGCCACGCTCGGGCTGGCGCTGGCCCGGACCGGCCCGCTTTACCCCTTCTTCGGAACGCTCCTCGGCTGGCTCGGAGTCGCCCTCACCGGTTCGGACACCGCCTCCAATGTCCTTTTTGGCAGCCTGCAGAAGATCACCGCCCATCAGATCGGGATCAGCCCGGTGCTGATGGCCGCGGCCAACAGCTCCGGCGGCGTTATGGGCAAAATGGTGGACGCCCAAAGCATCGTTGTCGCCAGCACCGCCACCGGCTACTACGGCCGCGAAGGCGAAATCCTCCGCTTTGTCCTCGTCCACAGCCTGGTCCTGGCCGCTCTCGTGGGCCTGCTCGTCTTTTTACAAGCCTACGTCCCCCCGTTTTCTGCCATGGTCGTAAAGCCATAGGCCTCGCATTCAAGAGGCAACTGCAATCTTTCGGGGAAGTTAGGCTAGCGTGGGTGGGTCGAAACAGAGAGGACAGGGAACTTGAATAGGAGCGGGGCTGGATCCCCCGCCTTGGGCTCAAGCTCGGCATCCGGGACAGGTCGAAGGCCGTTTGTGGATGAAAAAAGGCCGGACTAGCGTCCGGCCTTTTTCGTTTGGATTTCGAATGGTGGAGTTACTTTTTAAGACGGTAGAAAACTGCCTTCCGGCCTGTCGGCGGAGTGAAGGGCGATTTGGCAGTCGGCAGGTCGGTCCAGCCGCCGGTCACAGTCGAGGCTTCCTGAAGGACAACTCCCGGCTCCGTCCAAGTGATCTGAATCTGGCCGGCTGAAACCGTCTCCGCGACCGAGAAGACAGTCACCTTGCCAGGGATCACACCGACGCGATAAGCAGCCAGACCGCCATTGGCAACATCACCCACGAGCACCTTGCTGCCGTCCGACTTGATCGAATAGATCTCGATGGAGCCGTTAGCACGGCCCTGATAGACGAAGCGGAAGGGATAGACGCCCGCAGTGTCCGCATAGATGCTCATGATCGTAGCCCGGTTTTGCAAACCGAGATCTTCTCCGACCAGCTGTGCGTCCGCCGAACTGTTCACCAAGCCCGCATAGGCGCGGAACAGGGTCTGGCAGTTCACCGCGAGGCGAGTCACGCCTGCCGGGAGGTTGATGAATGTGAGGATTTCGGCGTCAACTCCCGCCGTCTCGCCATCCTGTCCGGGAACGCCTGGCATCTGGTCCGCCGGATTGAAGTCCGGAGATCCGCCGGTGCCATCCGCCGCGACGTTCAGATTGATCACGGTTGGAATCTCGAACTTAACGAGTTTGCCATCCGCCACCCCAGCGGCCAAAGCCACGCCTTGAGCGTTCGGATCGGCCAAATTCGGCAGCGGGTCGCCATTCCCGTCCTTCAGGGTGCCGGCCAAGGCTTGATCCGCCTCGGCGAGGTAGCTGCCCGGAGTCGTGTCGACCGGCGAAAGATGCGCACCCTCGTTTTGATAAACGCGCCAAATGAAACCGGTTTTGGTCGCATCGAACGATGAAGCCCTCACGGCGCCAGCCAACAGAGGGATATTATCCGAGATAAATGTCCCGGAATCGGTCAAAACCTGGTTTTGCGTGTCGTGAACTTCAATTGAGTAGGAGTGAGTGCCAGCCGGGAAAGGCGACGAACGGGTGTAAACGAAGTCGGTTGCGTCGAGCACTTTGGTTCCCGCCTTGAGCGGCACGACCTGGCCGTCGATCGTCAATTTCGCCGAGGCCGGATCGACAATGGAAGTGGCGAGATCGCTGGCCCGGAAGGAGAAAGTATTAATTCCCGGGTTGACGGCAGACAGGAAGAACAATGCTGTTCCGCTGCCCGACGAAGTTCCCAGAGTAATCAAGGCAGTCTCGCCCGGCGTCTTGCCGAAAACGATCGCGTGAGCGCCCAAACCACCCCAGCCCCGTTGGCCCGGAGTATCTTTGTCGCCGTCATTAATCGCCATCCCGAGGCCGAACTGAGTGCCCGGCAGCAGAGGAGCGGTCAAACCGAGGCTCGCAGCCGGGAGCTTGATCTCATAGATCGTCTTCTTGTTCAGGCCGTCACGGACGATATTTGCGGTGGTTCCGCCGGGGCCAGCTTCGCTCTGGACAATCACGTCGCCCAAAGCGTTTTCAACGCCGCCGAGCGCGTAATTGTAGAGTGCAATCTGCTGTTTCCGATCGGCGCTTGCGATCATCAATTGGATCGAGTCGCCGTTCCACGCGCTGTTGGCGGAGTTTTCGTGATAGTCATCCGTCACGACAAAGCCGAAATAGACGTTTTCCGTGTCGTAGACAACCTGCACCGCAGAAGTTTGATCATCCGGCCCGGTCCAAGTGCCGCCCGCGTATTCTTCGAACAGCACGTATTTGCCGGTTCCGGTCGGTCCAGAACCTTTGGGCACCGAAAACTTTGGATCAGCGAGAACGGGAACACCGGTCCATTCGGACAAGCTTCCGTCGATCGCGATGCCTTTCTTGGCCGCGGTCGCAGTGTAGGTTTCCTTGCCCGGCTCGATGTCGTTGTAAGTTTGCAGGGTCATGAGCGCGGTTTCCTGCGGGGTCTTGCCGAAAACAATCGCGTGGGCTCCGAGACCGCCCCAACCACGCTGGCCGGGGGTATCCTTGTCACCATCGTTGATCGCCATGCCGAGGCCGAACTGAACTCCGCCGGTCAAGTTGGTCAGGCCGAGAGATTCCTTCGGAAGTTTGATCTCGTAGGTGGTTCTCTTGGTGGTGGTGTTGCGAGTGACCACGGCGGTCGTGCCGCCCGGGCCCGCCTCGTGCTGGACGATGGTCTCACCGAGATTTTCTTCTGTGCCGCCAAGCGCGTAATTGTAGAGAGCGATCTGCTGCGTCCGATCGGCGCTCGCAATCATCAACTGGATCGAGTCGCCATTCCAAGCGCTGTTGGCCGAGTTTTCGTGGTAGTCATCCGTCACCACAAATCCGAAATAGACGTTATCATTATCGTACGCGACTTGCACTGCGGAGGTTTGGTCGTCCGGCCCGGTCCAAGTGCCGCCTGCGTATTCCTCAAACAAGACATACTTGCCGGTTCCGGCAGGTCCAGACCCCTTGGGGATGGAGAACTTCGGGTCGGCCAGCACCGGAACGCCGGACCACTCCGACACACTGCCATCGATGGTGATCGGCCGAGGGACGCGAACCACAGTGTAGGTTTCCTTGCCCGGTTCGATATCGTTGGTCGGCTTGGGCGGGCGCGGCGCCAGAGTCATGAGAGCAGTTTCCTTCGGCGTTTTTCCAAAAACAATGGCGTGCGCCCCGAGACCGCCCCAACCGCGCTGACCGGGGGTATCTTTGTCACCGTCATTAATAGCCATGCCGAGGCCGAACTGCACTCCACCCGCCAGATTGGTCAAGCCAAGAGATTCCTTCGGAAGCTTAATCTCGTAGGTGGTGCGCTTGGTGGTGGTGTTGCGGGTCACGATCGCCGTGGTTCCGCCGGGGCCAGCCTCGTGCTGGACGATGGTTTCACCCAAATTGTCTTCAGTGCCACCCAAGGCATAATTATACAGCGCAATCTGTTGCGTTCTGTCGGCACTAGCGATCATCAACTGGATCGAATCGCCGTTCCAAGCGCTATTGGCTGAATTCTCGTGGTAATCATCGGTCACCACAAAGCCGAAGTAGACGTTGTCATCGTCATAAACAACCTGAACAGCCGAAGTTTGATCATCCGGCCCGGTCCAAGTGCCGCCAGCATACTCTTCGAAAAGCACATATTTGCCGGTTCCTGTTGGTCCCGATCCCTTGGGAACAGAAAACTTCGGGTCAGCCAAGACAGGAACTCCCGCCCACTCCGAAACACTGCCGTCAATCACGATTTTAGTGGGAGCATACTGAACGGTATAGAACTCCTTGCCTGGCTCAATATCATTATCTGGCGCGGGCGGCGCTGCCAGGGTCATGAGGGCGGTTTCGCTCGGGCTCTTGCCGAAAACAATCGCGTGCGCGCCCAAACCACCCCAACCCCGCTGGCCGGGAGTGTCTTTATCACCGTCATTGATCGCCATGCCCAAGCCGAACTGAGTGCCGGCGGCCAGATTGGTGAGACCCAGCGATTCCTTCGGCAGCTTGATCTCGTAGGTGGTCCGCTTGGTGACCGTATTGCGGGTGACCACGGCAGTCGTGCCGCCCGGCCCAGCCTCATGCTGGACGATCGTTTGGCCCAAATTGTCCTCGGTGCCGCCCAACGCGTAGTTATACAAGGCAATTTGCTGGGTGCGGTCCGCGCTGGCGATCATCAACTGGACAGAGTCGCCGTTCCAAGCGCTATTCGCCGAGTTTTCATGGTAGTCATCGGTGACCACGAAACCGAAATAGACGTTGTCGTTGTCGTAGGCCACTTGCACCGCAGAAGTTTGGTCATCCGGTCCCGTCCAAGTCCCACCGGCGTATTCTTCAAAAAGGACATACTTTCCAGTTCCAGCAGGACCCGAGCCTTTGGGGATGGAAAACTTGGGATCAGCAAGCACCGGGATGCCGGACCACTCAGAGAGATCGCCATCCAAAACGATCGGCGCTGGGGTACGAAGGACGGTGTAATGCTCTTTTCCAGGCTCGATATCGTTCGCTGCGAAAACAGCGGACGCCAAGCTTCCTAGCAAAGCACTCACAAAGACGAAGGACTTATATCGCATAGTCTAATTTGGGCCGTAGTTGGGTCGGTCGGGCTGGAGTGTTTCAAACCTGACGGAGGCTTGTAAAGAACTATTATGCAGTTCACCACATTTTTCCATCATCTCACCCCATGCAATCACCAATTCGCCCCACAGCTTTTTACCTGAAACACAAAAGGACCGCTCACGAAAGTTTTACATCGACCGCATGAATGCTGCTTTTCTAATTGAAACCAAACGAAAAAACCCGGATATATCCCGGGCTAATTTGGTAGCGTTTTTACTTACATTGTTATTGTGTTTTACTCACAAAACTCATTTCTCACCCTAAAGCAGACCCACACTGATCCAGTTCCGAACAGCCTCGAAACGGGAACAAAAATGGCTTCACCCTGCATATTCCGGCAGGTAATGTCGCCCAGCATCCAATGAAGATCGCCCCGCGCCAACCCAGCCTCACCAAGTCCGTTCTCGGGCTGGGGGCCGCCGCCCTGTTCCTCCAACTCGGCTGCAACCCTCCCAAAGGTGACGGGAGTCGTTCCGGTGAATCCACGGCCAAAGTGGAGCAGGCGAATCCAACGCCGCTGACCAATATGGTGCTGATCAAGGCGGGCAGTTTTCAGCGGATTCGCTTCCCGGTGACGATTACGCACGATTTTTGGATCGGAAAGTACGAGGTCACGCAGGGGGAATACGAGAAAGCCATGGGCAAGAACCCGAGCCATTTTCAGGGCGACCCGGCCCGGCCGGTGGAAAAAGTGACCTTTCATGATGCCATGGCCTACTGCAGCCAGGTCTCACGCCAAGAATCGGAGGCGGGCCGACTGCCCGCCGGGTGGCAATATCGCCTCCCGACCGAAGCCGAGTGGGAGTTTGCCTGCCGAGCCGGAACGACGAATCTGTTCAGTTTCGGCAACTCCACGACCAACGCCGATCAGTTCGCGTGGACGCTGGAAAACGCCGAGGGAACCACGCATCCCGTTGGGCAAAAGCAGCCCAATCCATGGGGACTTTACGACATGCACGGAAATGTCTGGGAATGGTGCCTGGACTGGTTCGAGCCTTATCCAGCCACAAATCTGGTGGATCCCGTTGGGCCACCGCAGAGCAAGTTCAAAGTTTTCCGGGGCGGCGGATGGAATAACGACGTCAACATGGCTCGCAGCGCCAACCGGTTTATGATGGTGCCGACGAACGGCATCCATTTCGTCGGTTTCCGGGTCGCGCTCGCTCGGAAATAATCATAACAAGAGAAGACGCCGGGTTGATCTTCCGGAGGACCTTGAGAATGCAGGCGAAGCAAGACATCGGCTCGATTCTGAAACGCTGGAGCCGCGCGGCGATCGCGGGCTGCCTTCTGCAGGCTTCGTGGTCCGACGCCGCCATCTCTCTTTCCAGCGATGGCTATCACGTTTCGCCAGGAGACGACATTCAAGAGGCTATTCAAGCCGCCGCGCTCAATCCGACAAACAAGGTGGTGAAGGTTCACGCAGGCGAGTACCGCCCCCAGCGGAAACAGCAAGCCCTGATCTGGTTCAACAAGAACCATGAAGGAGTGCGGGTCGAAGCGGCTGGTCCGGTCACGTTGAACGCCGCAAATCCCGAGCTGAGCCTCCCCTCGGAGCCCGGCTACCCGGCCGCGGTAAACCACGTCGTCTATTTTGGCGACGGGATCACTTCCAACACCGTCTTGAAAGGGTTCCGAATCACGGGCGCCAACAACTCGATCACCCGGGAACGAACAAAGGAAATGGAACCATGCACTTCCATTCCCAAAAACTATTTCTTCTTTTCCGATGGCGGCGGAATCAAAATCTTCGGACGCTCCGCGCCCACGCTTCAGGACCTGGAGATCGCGGATAATTTCTCCAGCCCGTGCGGCGCGGGCATCTCGGTGCAACACCAGGATACCGGCAGCCAGCCGGTAGTCATCGAGAATTGCCTTTTCCGGCGAAACAAAGCCCAGGGGACCGGCGCTGCCATTGACCTGCTCGCCGGCAGTTCCGCGCGAATTATCAACTGCCTGTTCGTCGGGAATGTGTCCAACACCGGGGAAGATCCCGTGGCCAAAAACTCCGGTGAACGCCCTTTCGCCAACAACGGCGTGCTTACGATCTTCTGGCGGTCCAGGGCCGAGGTGCGGAACTGCACCTTCACGGGGAACCGAAATGGCATCGATGACATGGGAGGCCAGAGCTCCTACACCGACTGCATCCTTGTGGACAATCGATTGGACGCGGGGCTGAAAGGGTTTGGCCGTTACGAATTGGCGGTGAATGGCGGGGCCACGGTGACGGGTTGCGTCATCAACGGCAAAATCCACGACGTGAACAAAGTGGTTTCGCCGGAAAAGAACGTGCTTCAGCCCCCGCCTCCTGAATTCGACCTACGCTTTGTGCCCCAAGCAAAGGCCTACGCCCGCGCCGGCTATCGTCCGCAGGGCGCGCCCACGACAAAACTCGAATGATCAGCGCGGTTCGGCCACTGTCAGGAGGGAATTGATCGGGATATCGCTGGTCAATGTCTGGCGTTTGCCCGAAGGCCACTGCACTTCCAGGCTGTCCACCCGGGTCGCGTCGCCCAGGCCAAAGTAGAGAGGCATGGCGCTCTGCGAGAGGTAGCCGGACTTTCCATCGTGATAACGGGTGAAAGTTTTAGGGCCGCAATGAACTTTCACCCAGGCGCCCAGGCCGTCGCGATTCGAAGCAGCGCCGACCAGTTTGATTTTGAGATAGCGGATTTGCTTCGTCTCCGACAACCGGCTGATCAACACTTGCGGGTGATCATTCCACTCGTTCGTCACGATATCGAGGTCACCATCGTCATCGAGATCGAAAATCGCGGAGGATCGGGAACTGGTGGAACCGAGGATATCCACCTGACCGGTCTTGCCCTGAGCCAAAGGGTGTTTCTTGTCCTCGCCGGAGCAATCGAGCGTAAAGAACACTTTTTCAATCCGCATTTGGCTGCGAGGTTCCACCTCCAGCACATACTCGCTGTCCACAAAACGCTGTCCACCGTCATTCAACAGCACGGAATTCACAGCGTAGCGCAGAGGATATCCCATGCCGGCCGTGACAAAAACATCCTCGTATCCATCGGCGTTCAGGTCACCCACGCTCACGCCCCATGGCCAGTAGGTCTCCACCCCCACCTTGCTCGAAACCTCGGCAAAACGTCCGTTGCCCAGGTTCTGGTAAAACGCGTTGCCAAAAATGCTGTTGGACGCCCTCCGAAAATCCATGGGCGACCACTCGGCTGAACACCAGGCATCACTCTTCTGTTTCTCGAAGGCTGGGCTGTAATCCTTGTCGCCCGCTTTGATTTGCAAGCCAGTCATATCGGAATGCATGTCGGTGACCAGCAGATCCATCAGTCCATCGAGATTGAAATCGAAGAACTTCACCCCCATCGCACCCCACGGGGTTTTGGGGAAATACGCGGGTGTTTTGTCAACGAAGTGCCGGCCATGATCATTCTCGTAATATTTGTTCTCGCCGGACATGCTCAAAACGTAGAGATCCGGATAACCGTCCCCATTCACATCGCAAAACGTCGCGTCGCCGCTCCAACCCCGATGGTCGAGCCCCATCTCGGTCGACACGTCCTTGAACTTCCCGCCGCCGAGGTTGCGGTAAAGAATGCTTGGCTCCGAGCGGCCAGGATAGCGCCATCCCTGAAAGGCATCGCGCCGCCCGAGGTAAAAACCGCCACGCCCCTTGTCGTTGGTCGTGTAAACGCCCACACCGGTGACGAAAAGGTCGAGCAGCCCGTCGTTATCGTAATCAAAGAAGACCGCCCCGGACGCGTGCAACGCCCGGTTCGGGCCGGTGTCGCCGGACCGCGCGAGCCCCGATTCCGCGGTGATATCCTTGAACCGGCCCTGCCCCAGATTCTTGAAGAGGAAGTTGCCCATACGTACCGTGGTCACGAACAAGTCCGGCAAGCCGTCATTGTCGATATCGGCAAACGAGGCGGCCACGCAGATCTTGTCGTTCAGGCCCACGCCCGCCCCGGCAGTGATATCCTCGAATTTCCCATTACCGACGTTGCGCCAAAGCTGGTTCCCGCCGAGTTGATTGACGAAGTAGACATCAAGCCTGCCGTCCTGGTCGACGTCGGCCACCGCGAGCCCGGTGCCATGATCGTAATGCACCGCCTTGTAATTCTTTGAGGCGTCGTCGACGGGGTTTTGGTGGAAACGGATGCCACTCTCCTCGTAACGATCGGTGAAGGTAAAATCATGAAAAACGGACCAAGCTTTGGCGGCTTCGAGCTGAACCTGACGATTCTTTTCCAACGCGCGGATCGTTCGATCATGCTGATCGATCGGGTCGATCACCGGCCTGGCGGCCGAAGGATCGGCGGCGTGAGCGGCGGCAGCCGACCACAACCAGGCGGCAAGAGAAACCAGCCCGCGCACGCGTGGACCCGTCGGAAGCACAAGGTCTTTCATCATACATTTTCGACTCGCTCGTTGTGCTTACCGGCGTTGGCCGCCCATAAGCAAGCGCAGAGTGTTGGGCTTTCCGTCCGCGTCGGTTGTGCCGTCTACGGGAACGGTTTCTTCCTTGCCGCCCGGCCAGCGGATCCAAAGCGCGGCGGGCGTGCCTGCCGCCCCCAAAATCTGAGCGGAAGAGTCCTGCGACCAGTAGCCCGAACCCGCCTGCACCAAACGCACTGGCCCCCTCTGGCCATTTGCGTAAATGAACCGCATCTGAGCGCCGATCGCTTCGGGATTTCCGACCGGCCCTGCCAACTCCACCCGAACCCCCCTGCGCGCGTGCTGATTCAGATACAGGCGGGTCGGTCCGTTGTTCTGGGAGACGGCGAGATCGACCTTGCCGTCGTGATTGAAATCAGCCAAGGCAGCTCCTCGCTGCTCGCCCGCCACCTTGATCCCCGAGATGCTGGCATCCACCGCCACAAACGATCCGTCCCCCCTTCCACGCAGCCACAGTCCGCGCCCGGCGTCATCGCGGGAGATATCCGAAGCGGCGCAGAAAAAGTTCTGGCTGAGGAATAAATCCTCCACGCCATCCGCATCGAAATCACCGACGTTGACCGAGAAAACCGGAGCGACCTGAGCCTCGCGCGGCAGCGGCGCCCACTGAAAGTGCGTGCCGCGATTGAGCAGGATGCCCGACCGCAATTCCCGCGCCTCCACAAACCGAGCGCTGGAATATTTCTCGCCAAAAATCTGAGCGACGGTCGCTCCGGCAAACGCCTTATGAGTGGCGAATCGGCTCGCGATATCGGGCCAGCCCAAGGCCAGCCAATTTCGATCGCGAATCGACAGCCACGCATCCGCTTCCGGGCGCGCCTCGATCAATTTATCCACTCCGTCGCCATTCCCATCCTGGTAGAAAATCCGCCACGGACCGGGTTGAGTGAGTTGATAGGCGCTGTTGCCGCCCCAATTCCCCACCGCCAGATCAAGCCGGCCGTCACCATCAAAATCCCCCACTGCCACGCTGGTCCACCAACCGGTCCGCTCCGCCAAACCCCAATCGGCGGTGGTCTCGACCAAGTGCCCAGCCTGATTGTGGAATACCCGCACCGGCCCCCATTCCACCGCCAGCACGAGGTCTGGGCGGCCATCCCCGTCCAGATCGGTAAATGCCGCGCCGCTGACCAAGCCGGCCGCAGCCAAAGGTTGGCTGGCCGCGCTGCTCAGCCGCAGTTCACCCTTCTCATTCAGCCAGATCGATGAGCCGACCGGCTCGGGATAGCGCCCTGGCAGAAAGCGTCCGGCCACAAACAGATCCAGATCGCCATCGCCGTCGAGATCCGCCTCCGCCATCGCTCCGATGCTCGCCTGGCCAGCACCGAGGCGTCCGGGCGCCGGCCAATTATTGGAGCCCGGGATTGCCCCGTAAACGCTAACCTCGCTCTCCTGCCCGGGCGGAAGTTGGAAATTCGAAACGGAGACCAGCACGCGTTGATTACCCAGGCCATCCGGCCAGCCTAACACCGCGCCTTGATCGCCTTTGGCCGGAGGAAACCCGCCCATCTTCTGGAAACCTTTTCCGTGATCGTTCGTTAATACTGCCAGGCTGCCGCCCTGTCCGGAAGCGACCATCAGATCCTCCCAGCCATCGCCATTCACGTCGCACCAACTCAGGCCGGGGCCAAGCTGGCTCAACCGCCGGGGCAACATCGGCTGGCGCGCCCAATCATTAAAGGCCGTGTCCACGTGGGCGTGATTCAGCCAGGCGCTGACGTCTTTAAAAAGCGGCGGGCTTTCCCGAGTAGATTTCCCAGGTCCGGCGGCGCCGCGCTGCGTGTGGGGAGAGTCCTGAGAGATCTCGTAGATCTGGTTCGGCTGCACGTTCGAAATTAGGGTCAGGTCGCCATTGCGCCATTTGACTTGGAGCCGCATCGGCTCTTTCGTCTCCGCGGGAGCGGCAAAGACGCGCATCGGCTGATCACTCGAGAGATAACGTCCGCCGCTGATCATATCCTGGCTCTGGGTCAGGGAATCACGGACCAGACTGACCTTCGCCCCCACCCCTTCCGTGTTTGGGGAAACACCGCGCAAACGAACCGCCACCCGCCCGGCCGGGCTGTTGTTCCGGTAGAGGCTCGCTCCGTCATTCAGATTGTTCACCACGAGATCGAGATCTCCGTCGTTGTCGAGATCACCCAGAGCCATGCCATGCGACACGCCGGTTTGCTCGAATCCCCAATCATGACTCATCGGCTCGAAAGTCCCGTCACCGCGGTTCCGAAAGGCGGCGTTGGGCGGGCGGAAATGCGGATAGAACTGCAGGGATCGCTTTAACTGGGCTTGGGTCAGACGCTGGCGCGGGTTGCGAATGTCATCCCGCGCGTCCTGATCGAGCACGTCGAATTCGAACCCATTGGTGATCAGCAGATCCTCGTAACCATCCAGATCCACGTCTAGGAAGATCGGACACCACGACCAATCACTCGCCGCCACTCCCGACATCAAAGCGCTTTCAACAAAGGAGCCGTCCGGACGGCCGAAAAACAGCATGTTCCGATTGTAGCGCGGTTTGCCGTCCGCCCGCTCGTAATCCTGCGGCTCGGGACGGTCCCGCACCAGTTGGGTGAGCCGCTTCGCGGGATCCCGAGCGAGCATATCGACCACGATGAAATCGTCCCAACCGTCCCGATTCACATCCGCGAAATCGATGCCCATTGAAGCGCGGCTGGTATGCCGGAGCTTCCACGATTCCAGCGCCCGAAAAGTTCCGTTGCCGTTGTTGATCCAGACGCGGTCGGCTTTCGAAGCGTTGTCATTGCAGACGTATATGTCCGGAATGCCGTCCCCATTCAGATCGCGAAACATCACGGCCAGCCCCCAATCCCGATAGGGCGGGATCGGCTTGCCCTCCTCGTTGTTCCATACCCCGGGCTGGAACTGGGTTGCCGTGAAATGGCCATGCCCATCGTTCCGGTAAAGGCCGTCCACCTCAGGCAGCTCCCGAACTTTCCCGTCCGCCGACACTTCGAACCGATCCTTCCAACGCGGCATCGTGGTCGGTTGATCGTTCACCTTTTGCACCATCCACTCCCCGTTCCGGTTGACGATGCCGAAGCGGGTGGTCGGATCGAAAAGATGCATCACGTCGATGTAGTGGGTGCAGTACAAGTCCAGGGCGCCATCCCCATCGATATCCGCCAGAGCCATCGAAGTCGCCGAAGCGGTGCGCGACAAGCCCGAATCGATCAGCTCCGTGAACTTGCCTTTGCCTTCGTTGAGAAAAAGCCGAGTGCCAGCCGCGATCCCGTTGACCAGCAGATCCAGGTCGCCATCCCCATCCACATCCGCCAGAACCGCACCGGTCGACAACTGACCGGCGCAAGCCGCTGCCCCGATCTCCATCTCTTCGAATTTCCAATTGCCCAGATTCCGATACAGCCGGTTCGGCCCTTGGAGGCTGCACAGGTATATGTCCTGCCAGCCATCGCCATCCACATCCCCAATCGCCACCCCCGAACCGTTGTGCGCCACGGCGTTCGTAAGGTAAGCATCGCCCCGCAGCTGATTCGTGAACCACACCCCAGTATTTGTCGGGTTCATCAGCGTAAAGCCCGCCTTGCCGCCGGCAGCAGCCTGATTCACAGGCGCGCTCCGAAACCCGACACCTTCAGTCCAAGGCGAAGCCGCCCGTGCCTTCCCTGGGGAGACCAGGAAGAGGAGGACGAGAAAAACTGGGCGGACATAACTCACGCCCCGGAGCAAAACAAACACCCGGCCCATGTCAATCTGAGAAGCCGGCCGCTGGCGCTGGCGGGCATCGACCCGCACGCGCGACATGCGCCTCCAACCACCTCACAAAGCCTCGAGGTAGTCCATGAGAGCGCGGATGTCATCGTCGCTCAGCTTATTGAGCAGGCCGCTTGGCATAAGGGAGGCGGACTGGGGGGCGAGGCGGACCATCGACTTTCTGGGGACCGTTTCGACCGATTGAGGCGTGGCGATGACTACCGCCTCGGCTGTTTGTTCGGTTACGAATCCGATGAGGTGGGTTCCATCCGCCTTTTCGAGTTCAAATGCCTTGAAACGGTCGGCCACCTGGCGAGAGGGAAAGGCGAGGGCTTCGGCGAATTCTGAGCGGGACAGCCGCCGGGCAACCCCGCTGAGGTCGGGTCCGAAAATGCGGCCGGAATTGTCCGGACCGCGGCCATGGCAGGTGTGGCATTGGAGCCGCTGATAAACCGCCGCGCCCCGGCCGGCAGAGCCACCGCGGGAGGCGTCGCTCAGGATGAAACGAAGGACTTCATCATCGGACCGATCATTGCCGGCGGCGCTGGCGATGAAGGGCTGCCCAAATTGCTTTTGATACCAATCACCCCAAAAGCGCAGGACGTCGGCGCGAAGCGGTTCGTCCGCGCGCGAGTTGAGGTCGAGGTCGGGGCGATAGCCAGGGCGTTGCAGGCCGGCAAGTGTGGCCAGCAATCGTTCCATGGAATGGACCAGGCCGAGGTTCGCCCCGGCTCTACTCAGGCAGATCTGAGCCAAATCGCGTCCGAGAGCTGGACGATGCGACACCAAGGCCGCGGCCAAGAACCGGACCAAGTCGTCATTGCCTTCGTTCAGGCCGCCGATCAGGAACGGCACGTTAGCCGGATCGACGGGCTGCTTGCAGAGGCTGCGCAGGAGGGCCAGCCGAACGGGCGGCTCAGGGCTGGCTTGCAACGCCGCGCGAACCCGGGCGGCAGTTTGCGGATTGGCCACCCGGCCGAACGCATCGGCAACGCGGGCTTTGGCTTCAGGCCGGCCTTGAGCGGAATAGAGCTCCGCGAGGCTGCCGCCGCCCCAATCGGTTTCGACAAGAAGATCGATCAAAGCCCCGCCCAGCAGGCTGGTGACATCAATTTGAGCCGCCCGGCGGCGCAAGAGATCGGGGTGGTGACCGACGAACTCCTTCAAAGTCGTGGCCCAAAACCCGGGAAATTCCACTCCTTTGTCGGCAAAGTCCGCGAACCACCCGTGCTGAGTTCCTTCGAACCAGGTCATGGCCATCAGCTCCTCCTTCTCGGTCCAGCCACCCGGGAGGCGCGCCAAGGCCTGCGCGACGCGAAATTGGGTCACCGGATCGCGCTCGACTTTAAGCCATTGAGCCAGCGGACCGAAAGTTTTCTCCAGGCGATAAGCGCCGGCCACGCTCGCCTGTTCCCAGCGGATGCGGGCGACGGAAGCCGGAAAAGCGGCGAGCAGATATTTTTCGACGAGCGCCCGGGACTCCGGATTGGCAGACAGTGATTTCTCGAAAAGAGTGAGCACTCGGAGCAGGTCCGTGCGATCCTCGGCGGAGACCGGGCTGCGGCCGGGCTGCAGCAGTCGATGAACGATTTCGCGAACGCGCTCATCCGGCAGCGCCTCGCCGCGAATCCGGGCCGCCACGAGCGCGCGCAGCACCTTCTGCGGCTCGGGTCCGCGCGCGGCCAGATCGAACCACCTCGCGAGCGGGTGGCGCGCAAGAGCGTTCATGGCGATGTAGCGGGTGAGACGACTGGAATCATTCAGACGGGCGACGAGTTCGGGCAGGACTTCCGGGGCATCGGTGCGAGTGAAGCTCTCGACGGCGCGGCGGCGGACTAACGGCTGAGGATCCGCAAGCAGGTTCAGAAGCAAAGGCAGCTCCTGGATCTGCGAGCGCAAGCCCAGCAGCCAGGCCGCCTGGGCGCGAATTTCCGGCTCGGCATCGCCAGCCAAACCGCGCATCCAGGCTTGGTCCATTTCCGAATAGCCCGGCGCGAGCAAATGGATGGCGCGCACCCGTTCCTCGACAGCTTTGCCAGAGGACAAGGCGACTTGGTGCAAGGCATTGGTCAGGCCAGCTCCACCGATTTTCCACAACATCTCCTCGCGCGCTCGCGTCCATTCGGAGAACGGCTGGGGAAGATCGAGCATCTCACGAACGACGCCCGGCAAGTCGGAGGGCACAGCGTTGCGAGCCAATTGCAGCGGTGGAATCGGTGAGGGACTGGAGCTATAAAAAATGCGCCAGAGGCCCTGATTGTGATCCGAGAGCAGCAAGCTGCCATCCGGGGCCACTTCCACCGCCACGAGTGCAAAGTTGATCGGCCTTCCTTGCGAGTCGCGCGCTCCGGCTTTGGGGCGGGCGACAGTTTCCATCCGGGCTTTCCATTCGGCGCCGTCGCGTTCCAGAAAAAAAGCCACGAGGCGGCCCGGGGTGGCGTATTGATTATCGAATTCGCGCTTCCATTGATAATCGCAATTCAAGAAGGCGTTCCGATAGGCCGCTGGCAGTTGGCGGTGCTGATAAAAGACGCCCCAAGTGGGCGAACCGCGGCCTGCCTCCAGAACCGGGGCCACGCTATCGATGAAATAATCCGGATGCGCGCCGACATCCTCCCAGCCCTGGTCCGTGCCAGCGGCCCAATGGTTCAGGCGGATGGCCCGATACCAAGGCAAGCCGACATGCCACTCCATGTCACTGTCGAAGCTGAAAAGCTCGCCGAGGAAATTCAGGCCGAGCCCGGGCGGGTTGCGTCCGCCGGCGGCGAAGCATTCCCAATGCTGTCCCTCGGGATCCAAACGAAAGACCGAAGCCTGGCGCTCCTGCAGCATGGGGGAGGATCGCTCGGTGATATGTTTCCGGCCCTCGACGCCAGCGCCGTTCCCGGCCATGAGATAAAGGAAGCCGTCCGGCCCGCGCAACACCGTGTGCAAATCGTGATCACCTCCCGTGTTAAACTTTGCCCCAAGCCGTCCACGCGGAACCAGTCTGCCGGACCGGTAGCCCTCAAAGAGCTGCAGTCCGTCTCCGCCCACCGCATAAAGACGGTCACCAAAAACGAGCAAGCCTTGGGGACCGCGCGGTCCAAGGCCAGTGGCGATGGTCTCAAAGTGATCGTAAACGCCGTCGCCATCCGCATCACTCACGCGCCGAATGGCGCTGCCATCCGCGACGAGGAGCCGCCCGTCCGCGTCAAAGGCCAGGACATAGCTGCCTCCGGTGAGAGCCGGCTCCGCCGCGCGATAAATGTGAAAGCCAGCCGGCATTTCGAATTGCGCATCGAGCAGAGGCGGGGCCGCCCCCCTGGCGACAAAAGTGAAAGCGGCTGCCAGGACTCCGCAGAGCGAAAGAGCGGCGTGCAGCAGACGTTGTCCAAACTTCATAGCAGGTTGACGACCCGGCAATTGTCATCTCGCTCGCCCCGTGTCAATAGATTCCTCCTTCACTTGGCCTTAAGGTTGGGGGGCGTATAAAGGAACCATGAAAGCAGCAATTGCCGCCTCGACCGTGCTCCGGGAAAGCGAGCAGACCGCCGCGCGCGCTCACCATGGCCTGCCAGGATGGTGCGCCGGCCCGGCCTGCCACCTGCTGGGCGCCGGCTTGATCTTCTGGGCGAAACACGGCTTGTCGTTCCTCAAGTTTGCGGGATTTGCGGCGCTCGCAGTGGCTCTGGAACCCGGACAAGCCCGGGCTCATGACATCGGAGGGGACGAAGACCACCCCCACTACGACTTTTCGGTGGCGCCGCCGGGGGCCAACGGCCACGGGGTCTGGCTCGCGGCTCAGGCGGGAGGACCGGCGCAACCGGCGGGGGCCGATAATTGGACGGCGGGCCTCGACCGCCCGTTCCAGGCAGAGCCCTTTGCGAGATTCGCGCCGAAGGTTCGGACCCATTGGGACGACCGGTTCGTCTTTATTGAATCGGACGGCCTTCCGGCGCATCCGATGATGATTGGAATCACGGCCTGGCAGCAGCAAACGCCAATCCCGCAGCCCTATATTGGGGAGAACGCTTGGCGCATTCCGCTGCACCCGGCAGCGGCCCAACGTCCACTCGCGATTCGCGGCCGATTTCTGCGAGGTGCGATCGCCATCGCGGCGAATGGAATTCCGATCTTCAACCCGCAGAATAACCGCGGAGAGATCTCGCAAGAAATTGGCGAACTCGACCGATGGGGCGGGCATTGCGGCCGGGCCGACGATTACCACTACCACGCCGCGCCCCTGCATTTGCAGGCCGCGCTGGGAGACAAGCTGCCCATTGCATTTGCCCTGGATGGCTACCCGATTTACGGCCTGAAGGAACCGGACGGCTCTCGCCCGGCGAGTCTTGACGTTTTCAACGGGCATGACCGCGGAGCAGCCGGCTATCATTATCACGCCTCCACGAATTACCCCTACGTCAACGGCGGGTTCCACGGCCAGATTGTCGAGCGCGACGGTCAGGCCGATCCCCAACCACGAGCGCAGCCGATTCGCCGAGATCAGCCACCCCTGCGTGGGGCGAGGATTACCGGGTTCAATATGTCGGCCGACCAAACCACCTTCGCGTTATTTTACTCGGTCGACAACAAGCCAGCGGAGATCCACTACCAGTTCGCGGGGAATGGGGCCTGGATCTTCCGTTACAGGGACGCCGACGGATCAAGCCGCGAGGAGACCTATCGCGCTGGCAAAACGCCGAGCCCCAGCAGCCAACGGCCGCCGAACCGCCGTCCGCGAACCGACATCGGTGACTGATCTCCGATTAGCCTTCCTCGTCCGCCAACCGCGCTTGAAGGTCGTTCCGGAGAGAGGCGGGAAGTCCCTTGATCCGGAGGGCGCGGCGCAGCAGGCCGAGGTCGCCCTCCTTGAGCCGCTGGAGGCCCAGCATCTGGCGGACGGTGATCCCGCGCGGATCGCGCTCCTGAAACTCAATCGGGTCACCCGCCTGAACCAAGCCTTCGGACAAGACCCGGACGTAAAATCCGCTGAAGCCGCTTTGGAGAAACGCCTTAATGATATCGGGACGGCCCATCTTGTGGCCAAACTTGAAGCAAGGGAGGCGCGGCATGGTGACCTGGACCACAGCTTCACCAATGCGGAGCACATCGCCGATGAACACCTCCGTCTCGAGCAACCCAGCCGTGGTGAAATTCTCCCCGAAACTCCCGGGCGGGAGAGCGGGAAGCCCGATCCATTGCTCCCAGTGGGGGTAATGCTCGTAAGCGTAAACATAAGCGGCCTGATCAGGTCCGCCATGAACGGTGAGATCCGCCTGGCCATCCCCATCAAGCGTCAAACGGCCAAGGTGAACCGCGCCTGCGACCGGTTTCTTGTAGATTCCTGTGAGAACCGCACGACCGTTGATCTCAACCTCGCGCGGCAAGGCGACATTCACCGACAGAAGCTTTAAGGCCATCCCTACATTCTCATCCAACCACCCCGTGGTGAAAGGATGGCGGTGCGCGCCCTCGGAGCGCAACACAATCCTGAATCCGCAATCCTGAATCCGCCGTCGGGGAATCCGCGTTTGGTCCCGGCGGGATGCAAAAAATCCGCAGAACATCAGCAGTACCTTGAGCGGATGGAGCAGGGCGAAACAAAAGCGGCGCCGGCCTGTCCAATCCATTATGAAGCCACGCCGTTTTTCACGCCGGAGGTTCTTTGCTGGCCTGACCCTGGCATCGGCCATGGCGGCGACCGACGCCTTCGCGATCGAACCACAAAGCCTGAGAGTCCGTTCACTCCGGTTTGGGGAAACGCCCCGCCACCGGTTTGTGCACCTGACCGACATTCACCACAAGGGGGACGCGGCCTTTTTGCAGCAGGTAGTCAAAAAGGTGAACGACGCGAAGCCTGATTTCGCCTGCTTCACCGGCGATTTGGTCGAGGAATCGCAACATGCCGTGGAGGCTCTGAAGATTCTGTCGGGGATCAAAGCCCCCCTTTACGGCATCCCGGGCAACCACGACTACTGGGCAAAGATCGACTTCAACGCTGTCCGCCGGACCTTTTCCGCCACGGGCGGCGCCTGGCTCATGGACGAATCCGCAATCATTGCGAGTGGACAAATCCAGCTCTGCGGTCTCGCTGGAAAGCAGTCGAAACTGTTCCCGCGAGCCGGTTCGGCGCAACGGATCCTGCTGTGCCACTATCCCGACACGGCGTCGCGTTTCGGACAGAACGCCGAAGGGAAATTCGATCTCATTCTGGCAGGCCACTCTCATGGCGGCCAAGTGCGCGTGCCGGGCTACGGGGCGCTGATCGTTGGCGCCGGCGTGGGTGACTACCAGTGGGGAATGTACGAAACGCAGGCCGGACCGCTCTACGTAAGTTCAGGAATCGGCTGGTTCTTTCTCAATGCCCGCTTCTGCTGTCCGCCCGAAATTGTGGTTTGTGAAATATAGGACGGGGCGAACGCCGTTTCGGATGGCCCCCACCGCACAACCTCTTTCTGGCGGCAACCAGAGAATCAATGGCCATGCCGCCGAACTGCGATTCGGTTCAACGACCTGCTGGGCAAACCAACGCCGCCGACATACACTGCCCATCATGAAGATAACTTCCTTGATTCGACGGTGCTGCGCCGCCGCGCTCATCTGCGGCGCGACTGGCGCGCAAGCCCAGATGCTCGCTGGATACCAGGGCAAGCCTTTCATTGACGAATTCCACAAGGCCGGGCCGCCGACCATTCCAGGCATGGTGCAATGCGCGCTCTATGATCTGGGGGGCGAAGGCGTGGCCTATCACGACACCACCCCGCTCAACGAAGGGAGTGATGTGCTCAACCGGCAGACCAGCCCGCACAACCACCAGCGCGCCCACGCTGGCGAGTACATCTGGCATTTCCGGGCGAAAGAAGGGGTCGACATTTCTTATGTGAAGGATTGGGCGGACCTGAACCACACGAATGCGGTCAGTCCGGCGATCAATCAGTTTTACATCGGCTGGACAGCGGATGGCGAGTGGGTGAATTACACCGTCAACGTCCGCGAACCGGGGACCTATGCTGTGAAGTGCCTCTACTCCTACGCGGAAAAGGAAGTCCATCGGGATGCGAATGGCAACATGATCGGCGACATCCGCTTTGATTTGAACGGGAAACCCGCAGCCGTCTGCACCCTGCCTCAGGCGACGCCAGGCTGGCACTATTGGGATTATGGACAGATCGCCACGATTACCTTCCCGGAAGCCGGACCGCAGCTGCTGACGTTTCACTACCGGCGAGGCAACAACTGGGCGTATTTCGCCTTCGAGAAGCTGGAGCCACGCCGGGAATAACAAAACTCCGGGCCTGGAGGAAAATCAGAGCGCGGTGCAACGAACCACTTCCTCGGGGGTGGTCATGCCGCGCCGGACCTTGATCCAGCCATCCTCGCGAAGAAGGCGCAAACCTGACTGACGACCAGCTTCAACAATTCGAGTCAGGGGCGCGCGGTTCATGATCCCCTCGCGGACTTCGTCATTCATCGAGAGCAATTCGTAAATGCCGGCCCGGCCGCGAAAGCCAGTATTGCGGCATTTCTGGCAGCCGGCGCCCCGGTAGAGCTTCTCGCCCGGGTTGATCGGCAGGTCTTTGGGCAGCTTGGCGTAATCCGGCTCGTAAGCCTCCTTGCAATCGGGGCAGATCTTGCGCACGAGGCGCTGGGCCATGGCCCCGACCACGGTGCTGGTCACGAGATAGGGCTCGATGCCCATGTCGATCAGACGCATGGCGGCGGATGCAGAATCGTTGGTGTGCAGCGTGGAGAGCACAAGGTGGCCCGTAAGCGCGGCCTGGGTGGCGGCCTGGGCTGTTTCGAGATCGCGAATTTCACCGATCATGACCACATCCGGATCATGACGAAGAATGGCGCGCAAACCGCGGGCGAAGGTCATGCCGACATTATGATCGACGGGAATCTGGTTGACCCCCTGCAGATTGTATTCGACCGGGTCTTCGACGGTAATGACCTTGAGATCCGTTCCAACAATCTCGTTCAAACCGGCGTAAAGCGTGGTGGTCTTGCCGCTGCCGGTGGGGCCGGTGACCAGAATAATGCCATGGGGGCGGTCGAGCAGTTCCTTGAACGGACCGTAGGTGTCCAGGTCCATGCCGATCTCGGTCAGCTTGTAAAGGACGTTGGTCTTATCGAGAATACGCATGACCACGCCTTCGCCAAAGAGCATGGGAATGACGCTGACGCGAACATCCACCTGCCGGCCGCCCACCTGGAACTTGATGCGTCCGTCCTGCGGGAGCCGCTTCTCCGCGATGTTCATGTTCGAGAGAATCTTGATGCGGCTGATGATGGCGGACTGGAAGCGGTGGATTTGCGGCGGGACATTCGCGACCTGCAGCACGCCGTCGATGCGATAGCGAATGTCGAGATCGTGCTCGTAGGGCTCGATATGAATATCGCTGGCGCGCTCGTTGATCGCCTCAAGAATGATTTCGTTCACCAGCTTGATGACGCTGGCTTCCTGCGCCATTTCCAGGAGATCCTCGGCGCTTTCCCCCCCGCCCATGATCTGCAGGTCGTCACCGCCGACCATTTCCTCGACGGTGTCACCGCCCACGCCATAGTGAGTCTTGATGACTTTTTCAATTTCATCGCGCGAGGCAAGCACCTGCTCGACTTGCAGGCCGGTGACGAGGCGGATCTCGTCGAGCACGTAATTGTCGAAGGCATCGCTCATCGCGACGCGCAAGGCGCCGTTCTCCCGGGCGATCGGGACCAAACGCTTGCGGTAGACGAACCGGGGAGGCAAGGCTTTGAGCACATCGTTCCCGATGGTGATCTCCTCGAGGCTGACCACGGCGAGATGCAACTGCTCGGCGAGCAGTTCGAGCATTTGGCGCTCGGAGAGGAAGCCAAGTTGAACGACGGCGCGATCCAAGCGCAGTCCTTCGCGCTGCTGGAGTTCGCTGGCGCGCTGCAACTGCTCCGGGGTGATAAGCCCCTTGCCGATCAATGTCTGGCCGATGGTCATTCTCTCTCGAGGGCAGCAGACCGCCCAGGGTTGCCACAACCTACAACAAGAAAGACGCTCGCGCCGCTCCGTTTATTCCGCCAAAAATTCGAACCGAGCCGAAAGGGCCTGGCCCTAACTCGCTCCAGGCAAATCGGCAACGATCCGAAGAGCTTCCCGGTAGCGGGCCTGCCCGAGGTTCTGCCGGAACCGCTGCCAGTGAACCTTGCCGTAGCGGATTTTCTCCTCCGGTGTCGCCAGACCTGCTTCCCCCGCCCAGATCCGGCCCTGATAAGCGTGGAATTCCGGCACGGTTTCGCGCCAATCGATCATCGGTCGGCCGGCAGAACCGAACGACAGGAACGCCGTGGTGTAGAACAAGTGAGCGATCTGGCTCATGAGATGAAAGCGCGCTCGCTGGACCAGAGTGGGCGGAGATCCGAAATAAGCTGCAAGATAGGCGATCTCTTCCGAGTCGCTCGCCACCATTTGATTCCCAACCGCCGCAAGGTCAGCGTAGCGGTCGTTCAAAAAGGCGGCCTCCCAATCGACCAGCCACACTCGCTGACCGTCGAACAAAATGTTATCGGGCTTGAAGAGGTCGTTATGGCTCGCCACGGGGTCGCCCGGAGCACGCGCGCAGACCGCCGCAAGTTCTGCATAACTGGTGAAGAACAGATCAAGGTCGGCCGGGGGCAGAAGGCAGGCTGCACGAAACTTTTGCAGCCAGCTCTCCCGAGCAGGAGTCGGTTCAAGAAAGAACGTGCAGGTGGTATTAAAGGGAGCTCTCTCGAAGGCAGGCAAAGCGTGCAGTTCGCGCAACACGACCGGCAACCGGACGAAAGCCTCCGCTTTGGACAAGGGTTGGGACGGTACAAAATCGGTGATGAACAATCGATCCTCGACGTTCACATAATGGACCCGGGGCGCCAGCCCGGCTTCCGCCGCGGACGCCATGCACCGAAAATGGCGCGACGGGTCCTCCGCACGGACGATGACCTTCAAGAGATAATCGACGCCCCGAACGCGGACCCGATAAACGAGAGACGAAGTGCGCCCCCCGAACACCTGCGAGACGTCCTCGAAGTGCGGGACGCCGAAGGCGGTGCGCAGCCCACGAGCAACCGCGTCCACCCTGTCCGCTGGAATGATGAGCTCCTCCTTCAATTCTATGGGACGATACAACAATCCCCCCCGGCCAGCGTCAATCCTCCCGCTCCAACCAACGATTTATCGGTTGCCCCCTGATTAAGGAGCGGTCGACGGCGCCCGCTCGACGCCGTAAAGGCGCCGCAACTGTCGCAACGCGCTTTCCACGAGAAGTTCGCCCGAGCCCTCCGCGCAACGCGCGCTGACGACCTCGTAATTGCCTTCCGAATAAGCCCGGCGAGTCGGAATGTAGCCGATCGCACCGTTGGCCAATTCCGCAATCATCGTCTGACGAAAAGGCGAACCGGCTTTAATGCTGAGCCCAAGCTCGACGAAGATCTCGCCCGGGAGAGAGACCCAGGCCAGATCGCGGCCGAGCGCGATGACCTGCACTTCGACCTCCTGCGGCTTGCCCTGGCGCTCGGCCACATCCAGAACTTTGAACGCCTTGACCTGGTCCATGAACTTCGGCTCGGGTTTTTGCCGGGAGTTGACGGCGTCCGCCACTTTGTTCGCGGCATCAATCTCATCGGCGGTGACTTCCGGCAAGGGCAGGCGCACGGTCTCAGCGCTGCTTTGGAGGACCAGATTGGAGCCAGCCGGTTGGAGCCGCTCAAACGTCCGAAGCACATTGGCCGCGAGGATCGTTCCGATCCGGGCCGCCTCGCCATGCCCTTGCTGTTTCAGATCGTGACTGACGTTGATGTGGTTGATATCGCCCGCGCAACCGATGGTGAAGACCGTCAGCAGATTGGCCCCTTTGGCGCGTCCGAGAGATTCCGAAAGGGTGAAAGGATAATCGGCGGAAAAGGCGGTTCCGCCTACTGTATCCAGGTGCATGGGAAAGTTCACGTACGCAGCGACCGGATCGGCCTTTTCGCCAGAGAAATAAGCGACCTGCACTTCGGGATCGGTCGGACCGGCGGGATGAATAATGTTGGGGTTGAGCTTGCCGGGATTCCAACCGACCGACCCGTCCTTCATCAGAAAGCGGCGATTGAATGCAAGGTTCTCCTCCCGACCGGTCCCGTAACTGGCCTGGCCGGGCGCCAGCCTTTCATTGGCCTGGGAGACGGCGCGAGCAATGAGCGCCGGCAAAGCGTACATGTACTCCTGAGCGAGCGGATGATTGCCTCCGAGGGCGTCGAAGCGCCGCCCGCTGAAAAGCACCGGTCCGGTATGGGAGTGGGTGGCGCTAATCATGACATGGGTTCCGGGAATGCCGGTGTCCTGCTCGATGATTCGGCGCGCTTCTTCGACGGTCCCACGCTGAGTGCTGATGGAGTCGAGGGAAACGAGGGCTGCTTTGGTTCCACCCGCCTGCAAGACGATGGCTTTGGCCTTCAACGGATCATGCACTCCGTCGGCTCCGCGCTCTGAATAGTATCCGGCCATGGGCGTGCCCAGCTTGGGCGTGATGTCCACCCATCCGGCGCCCACTCGCAACGGTTCGGCGGAGACGATTCGCAGGAAGGCGAAGACTGCCAGCCATGGGACGCGTCGTTTCATAGACTTCTCCTTTTATTCCTTTCGCACCCAGCCCTCGTCGAACTGGACATGCTTGATGGTTTTGGCCTCTTCGCCCTGGCCGTCCTTCAGCCTCCCATCCCGGTGATGGCTATAGGAAGCGTGCAACGCGCCATCGCGGGCCTGAATCACGCTCGGATAGTGATACCGCGTGCTCTTGGGGTCGGACTCGGCCTTTTCCAAATAGCGCTTCCATTTCCAGGTCACTCCCTCGTCATCCGAAATCTGGACGGCGAGCTGCGAGCGCTCATCCTCCGTGTCATTGCCGATCAGGAGCCAGTGACCGTTCTGGAGCCGAATCACTTCGGCGCCCGAGCCAGGGTTAAGCAAAGCAGAGTCGGTCACTTCCGTCCAGGTCTCGCCGCCATCGTAGGAAGAACTCTGGTGCAACCGCTTCGGCGCGGGGCCGTTGTCACGCATCAGCGTGTAGAGCGAACCATCCTTTCGTTGCACGATGCTGGGTTGAATGTTGCCGAAGGCGCACAGCGGCCGGCTGGCCTTCCAGGTCGCCCCCCAGTCGTCGGTGATCGCCATCAGGGAAAAAGAGAAGCCGTCCGAGTAGAGCGGGACAATCATCCGACCGGTTCCAAGGATCAACGGATGCGCCCGCGTCATCCAGCCCAGGCGGCTGCTCAACTTGTCATTCGCCATGCGCCGGAGGTCCGCGAGGTAGCCACGGCCGACCTCCTCCCATTGAGACGGGTCAAAATCTTTGCACCGTGCCTCCGCTTTGACCAACCAATCCTCGACCGCGGTTTTGAACTCCAGCCCGGGAGTGACATGCATCACCTCGTTCACGTTCCAGACGGGGCATCCTTCCCCGTCATAATTCGTGGAGACCCGATACTTCATGAGCGCGCTCTCCCAACGATTCGCAAGAATAGTGGGCCAAAACAGCCAAAGGCGGCCCTGCGGATCAATCACCATGGCACAATTGGTGTCTGGATATACTGGCGTGTCAGCCATCACGAATGGCTCGCTCCAACGATCCTCTCCCTTGAGCTTGCGGGATCCGAGAATCTTGACGTCATCCGCTGTCCGCTCGCCGGAGCCGTGGAACCAGCAAACCAGCAAATCTCCCCGGGGAGTTTCAACGATGCAGGAAGCATGGTTGTGCCACTTCTCCGGCGGAAAAATAAACTCTCCCCGCAAAACCCCCTCCTGCCCGGCCCAGGCAGGCGCCAAAGCAAAAATCGCCAACATCAAGAACAGGGAACGCATCCGGCCAAGCATTTCGGGGAATCGAAACGATTGTCAACGCTCGCAAAAGGCCGGGCGGCCAAAATTCATGTCCTGATTGCTGCGCGGGATTCGTCGAATACAATGAACATGCAAACACAACGCTGAATCCACCCTTATGAATCCACAGAATTCCCCAGCGCGCCCTCAGTTCATGCTGCTTCTGCATCAGCCGAACGCGGGCCCACCGCCCAGTCCAGAGGAAATGAAGGAGATTATGGGGCGCTTTGAGCTCTGGATGAAGGGACTGCGCGAAAAACAAATGGTGGTGGGCACAAACGGGCTTGAACCGGCTGGCACAGTGCTGCGAGGTCCGCGCGGACGGACGGTTTGCGACGGGCCATTCGCGGAATCCAAAGAAATCATTGGCGGCTATGTGCTCATCACCGCGGACGATTTCGAACAAGCGGTGGAAGCGGCGCGGGATTGCCCCGGGCTGGATTACCGGATGGCGATCGAAGTTCGCCCGGTGGCACGCCGTTGACATCGCGAACGGGAAAATCCCGCGGCTGCGACAAATCAGCACAAATCGCTCTGGCCAATCCTCTTAAAAACAACACAATCGCCCCCCGATGAACCGGCCTCCATTGTGATCGGATTTCTTTTCCTTTTCGTTTCAGCCACGGGCCCCGGCAATGCCGCACACAGCACGGTCCGGCGTTTTTCTTTCCCCGCGTTGGGCGCGGGATTCGGCCAAAGGGCCGTTCTCTGAACTCGGCATGCGATCACGGTCATCCAGCCCGAACGCGATGCTCTCCGCGCTGTTCGCATTGTCGGGAGCGATTGCGCTCGTCTACGAGTTAACGTGGCATCGCAAGCTCACCCTGCTGTTTGGCAGTTCCGCGCCGGCCACCGCAGCCACGCTGACGGCCTACTTCGCCGGCCTGGGCCTCGGGAGTTATCTTTGCGGAGCGGCCAGCCGGGGCCACCGGAACCTACTGCGGTTCTATGGGCTGCTGGAATTCGGAATTGCGTTGGGCGCGCTCGGGGTGGATCCGATCTTGCATCTCTACGCCACATTCTATCCCGGCCTGGTGGCGCGCTTTGGCGCAAGCCCGCTCGCGTTGACCCTGGTGAAAGGAGCGTTGGGCATGGCGGCCGTGGTGATTCCCACGCTCGCCATGGGGGGCACTCTGCCGGTTCTCACCGGCGCGCTTTCCACCCGCGCGAACCAGCTGGGCGACGACCTGGGCCGCCTTTACTCACTGAATACCCTGGGAGCAGCCTGCGGGACGCTCGCGACGCCGGCCTTGCTGCTGCCGAAACTCGGGGTGCAAAAGCTCTACTTCCTCTGCGTGGCGCTCAACATAGCCATCGGACTCGTCGCGTTGATGATGGCAAAGGCGCCCCAACCTCCAGCCCCCTCCCCGACACCTGGCGGGATCGGGCCGCCCGAGGGTCCGGCTCTGGAAACGCAGGCCTTCGCCAGCCCCCCTGAAAACTCCCGGCGACGCGCCGCTTACGAACTCAGCTTTTGCTCGGGCCTCGGCCTGTTTGTTTTGCAAGTGCTGTGGAACCGGGCGTTCGCGCAAGTGCACGAAAACTCCCTCTCGGCTTTTGCAACTATCACCGCGTTTTTTATCCTGGCGATCGCCGCCGGAGGACAGGTCTCCCGCTGGATTCTCAACCGCGCTCCGAGTTGGCGCAGGATTCTGGGGATTTGCTGGATGGCGGGCGGTGTTTGGACCGCGATCGCCCCGGTTTTGTTCATCCGGTTGACAGGCCGGCTCAGTTACTCGGCGGATCCCCACTCGCCGTTGGGATTGAGCACGCCCCTGGTGCTGGCCGCGGTTCTCCTGATTTTCCTGCCCGTGACCGCGCTCTCGGCGGCTCTCCCCGTCCTGGCTCAGGAGTTAAGCCCGAAAGGCAATACGAAAAACGGACTCTCCGGGCGCCTGATCGGAAATCTGGTGGCGGTCAATACGCTGGGCTGCATTTGCGGGGCGATCCTGGGGGGATTCATCCTGCCTTCGTGGATCGGTCTCTGGCGGAGCATGACAGCCGCTGGAATTCTGTTCGCGGGGCTCGGCCTGCACCTGGTGCAATTTCGGGCCGCCGTCTCGGTTTTCACCGGCCTAACCCAAAAATCCGGACTCGTTCTGGCGCCCGTGGTCGGAGCCCTGTCGCTCCTTTTTCTCCTGCCCGTGCCCCGAACTTCGGTCGCGACCGATGAACGCATTCTGGCCCTGGAGGAGGGCGCTCACGGAATTGCGGCGGTGCTGGAACGAACCGACCAGTCGAGGCGGCTGAAACTGAATAATCATTACGTGCTGGGCGGCACGCGGGCAACGGGCGATCAACGCCTCCAAGCCCACATCCCCCTGCTTCTTTCGCCGGAACAACGCTCCGCCATCTTCCTCGGCTACGGCACCGGCATCACCGCGGGAGGGGGATTGTTTCACCCCGGACTCCGTTGCCAGGCAGTCGAACTGGTCCCCGAGGTCGCAAGCCTCGCGTCGCGCTATTTTGCCCAGGCCAACGAACACTTTGGCGCCGACGAGAGATCAAGCCTGATCCTGGACGATGCCCGCAATTTCCTGCGGGGAACCCGGCAAAAATTCTCGACGGTCATCGGAGACCTCGTGGTCCCCTGGCGTCCCGGCGAGAGCTCCCTTTACACCCTCGAGCACTTCCAGTCAGTGCGCGCGGCTCTGGCCGACATGGGCGTGTTTTGCGCGTGGGTCCCGATGTTCCAGGTGAACGAGGCGCAATTCCAAATGATCCTTCGAACTTTCCTTGAGGTCTTCGGCACAACGCTGCTGTGGCGCGGCGACTTTTCGCCGAACCAGCCGGCCTACGGGCTCCTTGCATTTAAGAACCCGAGCTCCAGCCCCGATTCCAGCTCAATCGCCGCCAACCTGCGCGCCATGCGGCCCGATCCGCTCAACCCTCAACTGCGCGAGGCCGCGGGCTTATGGATTCAGTTTGTCGGACGTATTTCTCTTTCTGATTTGCCTGCTCCGCTGCCCCGGCTCAATTCCGAAAACGCTCCGTGGCTCGAACTGCGGCAGGCCACCTCGCTCCCCGCGGGGGCTGGGGAAACATTCAGCGGCCGCCATCTTCAAGCCTGGGAGAACAGCGTGCGCGAAGCGTCACGCACATGGGTGGCCCAATTTCCGCCGGATGTTCAACGGAGCTGGGAAGCTGGACGCTGGATGGTCGATTTCTCCCATTTCTTCGCAGAAAACCGCCGGCAGGAAGCCGCCCAAGCGCAGGAAAAGATCCGCAAATTGCTCGGCGAGGAAACATTTCGGCTCATTTTTGGCCTATAACCAGAGTCCCACCCTTCCTTGCCTTGCGCCCGGCAAGAAGCGGATTCTATTCGCCTCGGATTTAATCCAGCCTGTCCCGGAAACCCCTCAATCCGCCCCCACGCGCTTCGCTGTCCCAAAAAACACGCTAAAAAGCCGGCACTCAGCCAACTATGCATGACCTGACCCGTCGACTTACCCGATCCATTGTATCCACCCCGTGTCGATTCGTCCTTCTAGCCGGGATGCTGAATGCGGTATGCGGGCCTCAAAAAACCCTCGCCCAGGGATGCGTGGCAGCGCGCGGCGCCGGCGTATCGGCCGCCCAAATGGGGGGTGAGAGCAGCCAGATTCTCCCTCCCGACACCGGTTTCCAGGCATCCGTCGGTTATCGCTGGTTCCAATCGGACAGCCATTACGTCGGAGACGAGTTCCAAAAGATTCGCGAGCAACGCGGTGACCAGGTCATCAACAACAGCAATTTCATCGACCTGGGCCTGACTTACAGCTTCACCCCGCGCTATTCGCTTTCCCTCACCATTCCGTTTGTCGATCACGACCGCTCCCAGGTGGTCAAGGATCCGACCATCCCGAATCCGATCGATCCGCGCGGCACGATTATCGACCGGTTCCATACCCAAGCCTCTGGACTGGCCGACATCCGGGTCGAAGGGAACGCCTGGATCTTTAATCCCAAGGAGCACGAGAAATGGAATTTGTTGACCGGTCTCGGCCTGGTCGTTCCAAGCGGCGACCGGAATGCCGTGGATACATTCGAAGTGTACGACGCCGCAGCTCCGGGCAAAATACGCGGCGTCCGGCGCGCCGTGGATCAATCGATCCAACCCGGCGGCGGCGGCTGGGGCATCATGCTCGACCTCTACGCCTTTTACCGCCTCAGTCACTCGCTTAACGCCTACCTGAATGGCGGCTACGTCATCACGCCGGAACAGAAATACCGTCCCGACCTCGGAACGCAGGATTACTCAATTTCCGACACGTATTACGGCCGGACCGGGCTCGAATATTCCTTGTGGCCCAAGTACGGATTGTCCGTAAGCCTGGGCGGACGGGTGGAAGGCGTTGCCGTCCACGATCTGGTGGGAGGGAGCGAGGGTTTCCGGCGCCCTGGCTACGCTGTCTCGGTTGAGCCGGGAGTCGCCGTCAACATTCAGAAGTGGTCGTTCAATGTCTTCACCCCGGTGGCCGTTTATCGCAACCGTGAACGGAGCGTGCTGGATCAAATGAACGGCAGCTCGGGCGGGGATGCGGCCTTCTCGGACTTCAGCGTCCTCGCGAATATCGCTTATCGCTTTTAGGTAGAGTATTGGGTTCCAGCAAGGAGACCTCCCAAGCGCTCGATCGCTTGGGAGGTTATCTTTTTTCCAGGATTGCCGCATAGTGTCCAGGTGCGCCCAGCTCCGTCCTCTCAACTCCGGCATTTTTGCCTCGTCATCGTCCTCTGGATCACGTCGGGCGTCGACCTCTGCGGACAGGAGCTGATACCCGATCCCCATTTTCAACGCGGCTTCGTGGTGTTGGATCCGAAGCCCGGCCGGCACGTCCGGTCCGGGACGCTGAATCTCGGCGGATCTACCAACCCGCCAGAGTGGGGTCTGGCGCAGTGGAGCAGCAGATTCCCGCTGGACATAGCCAGCCGAACGACCAACAGCGCGGGATATATCGTTCTTAGCAACGCGGCGAAAACCGTTCGGCTCCGCCCGACGGCCGGAACCGGGCCGGATCTCGTTCTCGCGGCAAATTCAGCCGAAGAATATGGGCGGACGGCACGCTCCGCGGAGCAACCATGGGTTCATCTGCTCGTGGAGCAAGACTTCAAGCAGACGCCCTTTCTGGACCAGATCACTGCAGCCCGGCTGCACGTGGAGGCAAGACTGGTTCGCGCCCACAACCTCCACCAAGGCGATTACGATCCGGGACGCCACGCCGCTCAGTTTCAGATTTTCTTGACCGTCCAAAATCGACGCCCCGGCTCACCCGGCCACGGCGACCTGCTCTGGTTCGGCATCCCGATCTACGACAATCGCCACCGCCAGCCGCCCGAGTTCAAATCCCGCGACTTTGGAGGCACCGGTAAATTCATCTTCACGCCGGCTGCCAGCGTGTTCACCACGGAAAGCGCGCACGATCAGCGCTGGATCACGATCGACTACGACCTGCTGCCGCTGTTGCGTGAAGCCGTCGAAACCGCTTGGGCCAAAGGCTTCCTGCCCTCGAGCCAGAAGCTGGAGGATTATGCCATCGGTGGAATGAATCTGGGTTGGGAACTGCCGGGGACCTTTGACGTCGAGCTCGAACTGAGGAACCTCAGCCTGCGGCTGGATCGCGCCGATCAAACGGGGCCCTGAGCGTTCTACCATTCTCCCCGTTTGGAGAAGCGCTCGCCCACCTTGCGCCCAAAATCAGCGGCGGCGCCGTTGATCCGCTCCAAGACTTGCGGCAGAGGCAGCCCCTGCGCTCCCCGAGCTGCGGGAATCAGGGTGTCGCACTCAGCTTGATCCATAAAACGGGCGGCTTCGAGGAGGCTCTTTTCCTCGCCCATCGGGACCGCCAGAAAGCCGTGCTGATCGGCGTGGATCAATTGCCCGGGCACGATCTTGCGGCCGAACACCTCAACCTCGCAGCCCCAGCGGATGGGTATGGCACACGCATGCCCGACCGCGAGGCGGCGGGCGAGAACCTTGAAGCCGGTGTGGCGGATTTCATCCACATCACGGACCGCTCCATCGATCACCCCGCCAATGCAGCCGAGGGCGCGGTGGATATTCGTATTCACTTCGCCCCAACCAGCGCCATAGCACGCCGGCTTGTCGAGG
The DNA here is from genome assembly GCA_964566945.1 of uncultured Verrucomicrobiota bacterium. GTDB lineage: Bacteria > Verrucomicrobiota > Verrucomicrobiia > Limisphaerales > SXQI01 > DASVNK01. The sequence goes on from CAZMKE010000001.1 coordinate 221,356, forward strand.
TCCTGCACCATCACGATTTTCGGGCCCGGCTGGGAGGCGAGATATGCGCGATATGCCGCCCAAAGTTCCGCCCCACGCGGGGCATGTGAGCGGTCGCCCGGCTGGATGACCACGGTCACCGCCCAGCCGCAGATCGGCAAGGCCTCCGGGATGAAATCATGGGTCTCCTCCAGGTTAAACGCATCCCGGGCGGCATTCTGCGCGGTGATCTGCTCCCAGCCGTTGTAAATGGTGGGGGTGTTCCAGCGCTGCAACTGGAGCAATTCAGAGTCGGGGAGTGGTCGCGTCATTTTTCAGCGCGCAGGCTAACGTTTTTTCCTCCCGGCGGAAAGAGGGCGCTCGCGAGATTTCTTAAACGCTCTCAGGCGCGTCCGGCGGGCCTTTGCGGCCTTCGTTGCTCTGCCGGTCGAAGCAGGCACGAATGGCATCGGCGAGCGTATGGGTCTCGTACGGTTTCGGCAGATACCAGACTCCGGCCTGCTTGATGCCTCCGGCCTGAAAAATTTCCGTGCTGTAGCCGCTGGAAATGATGATGCGCAAAGCGGGCTTCATTTCGTGCAACCGTTCCGCCAGCTCCAGGCCGGTCATCCCTTCCGGCATCACCATGTCCGTGAGCAGGAGGTCGATGCTCGCCCCATGCTTCTGCCACAAGATCATGGCTTGCTGGCCGTTTTCAGCTTCATAAACCCGATACCCGAGAGCCCGCAATGTCTGGCCCGCGGCCCGGCGCAGATCCGTTTCATCTTCAACCAATAGCACGACTTCCTGGCCCCGCATCAGCGGCCGGCTCCTGGCATCGCCGTTCGATTCTGCCAGCGGTAGATCCAGCGCAGGCAGAAAGACCAGGAAGGTGGCGCCCCGGCCCGGCTCGCTCTCGACTTCAATCCACCCTTGATGCTGGGCGACGATGCCGTGCACCGTGGCGAGGCCTAAACCCGTGCCCTTGCCCGGCTCCTTGGTGGTGAAGAACGGCTCGAAGATTCGATCCTGAACTTCCTTGCTCATCCCGCAGCCGGTATCAGCCACTCCCAGGCGGACAAAGCGGCCAGCCTCCCGGTTGGCATTCTGGCGAACTTGCTCCTCGCTGATCGTGACGACATCCGTGGTGATGGCAATCCGGCCTCCCCGGGGCATCGCATCCCGGGCGTTCACCACGAGATTCATCAGCACCTGATCCAGCATGCCTGCATCGGCCCGCACGGAGGGCAGGCCGGTATGGCCTTCGAATACCAGTTTGACATCCTCACCAATCAATCGGCCCAGCATTTTGAGCAAATTGGCCACCACGACATTCAGGTCCAGGGCTTTGACGTCGAGCACCGACCGGCGGCTGAACATGAGCAATTGGCGGGTCAGAGATGCGGCGCGCTGCGCTCCTTTTTCCAGCTCGCAAACGGCGTCGTTGATTTCCGGATCCAGAAGCGGGCTCATTTGGATCAACCCCAATTGCATCAGGATGGCCGCCAAAATGTTGTTGAAGTCGTGAGCCACACCGCCGGCGAGCTGGCCGATCGCCTCGAGCTTCTGCGCCTGCCGCAGTTGAGATTCCAGGCGTTTGCGATCCGTGACATCGCGATCCATTCCCCGATATCCCAGCAGTTCCCCATGATCACTCAACACCGGCACGCCGCTGGTTTCGAGAACGACCTCGCGTCCGCTTCTGTGCAAATTTCTATTCTCAAGTCCCGAGAATGGCTCCCTCTTAGCCGAGATCTCTCCAAAGATCGCTGCCACCCGGCGAGCCTCGGCCGAGGGCATCAGGTCAAACGGCGTCCGGCCCAAAACCTCCTCGGGAGCGTAGCCAAGCAGGTCCAGAACCTTCGGGCTGGCATACGTATAGCAGCCTGCGGCGTCGACTTCCCAGATCCAATCGAAGGTGGTTTCGACCAAATGCCGGAAGCGTTGCTCGCTGTGGCGCAATAGGTTCTGAGCGGCCCGCTGCGCCATGATTTTGTGCAACTCATTGGCCGCCACCTGCAACTGGGCGAGGTCGGCCTCGTCATAAGCCAGTTCCTTGTCCCAGACCATGAGGGTCATTCGGTCCTGGAGCCCCTGAGTCACCGGAACGCTCATAAATCGCTGAAATGCAGGCTGCGCCGGCAGATCCGAAGGCACGTTGCGAATGGTGGAGCCCCAGCCGGGCAGCGCATGAACCCAATCGCCCAGCCGGGCTTCGGAATCCCCGGGGGCGCCCTGGGTGAGAGTAACCACCGGTTGGTCATGAGAGGTCAAACGCAAGACTCCGCCCGAACTTTCCGTCAGGCCCACCGCCTGCTCCAGGACATGCCGATACAGCTCGCGATCCGTCAACTGCGGCGCGCGCTGATGCAAATCAAGGAGAAAGGCTGTCCGCCGGCGTTCGCCCGCCGCCCGCGTCTCGGCACGTTTGGCCTCCGTGATGTCGGTCCAGACGGCGGCGACGAAGTCACGTTTGCGGATTTGCAGCGGCCGGAGGCTGACCCGCACATCCCTCAAAGAGCCGTCCCGGTGCCGGTGCCGGGTTTCGAAGTCGAGACCTCCAAGTTGCAGGGCGGAAACATTGTTCTCCAAAACCGCCTCGGGCGAATGCTCCGCCTGAATATCAGTAACGCGCAACCCCGCAAATTCCTCCTTTGAATAGCCCAGCCCCTGGCAAGCTGCGGCGTTGAACTGGGTGAACCGCCCGGTTACGCTGTCGACCACGGTGATGGCGTCCCCCGCCTGGTTGACGATGCTGGAGAAGAGCTCTTCTCGTTCCCGGAGCTGCTCTTCCGCCTGCAACTTGCTCACCGCAATGCGAGCAAGGTCCAGAACCACCTGAATCGCTTTGAAGTCCTCGGGACTCGGGGCGCAGCACTGACGGTGATAAACTGCCAGTGCGCCGAGAACCTGGCCCTGGGCCGAGGAAATCGGGATGGACCAGCAAGCGCGCAACCCTGCTTCGCGCGCAAGTTCGCGAAAATGGACCCAGTAAGGGTGCGTCGCAATATCCTCCACGATCACGATCTCCCCGGTGGCTGCCGCGGTGCCGCATGAACCATTTCCCACTGCCACCGCCAGTCCATCCACCGCCGCCCGAAATGATTCGGGCAATCGCGGAGCGGCCCCATTGACCAAGCGGCCTCGCCCCTCATCCACCAGCATGATCGACCCGATCCAATCCTCGTGCTCGCATTCCAGCTGAAACACCACGGAATCGAGCACCTCGCCCAAGGGAGCATGCGTCGCGAGCAATTCGAGCGTGAGGAGGCGGAGTTGGTTCAACTTCTCGCGCTGCTTTCGTTCGGTGATATCCTGAAGCGTGCCGATCACGTGCGCGCCGGAGGCAGCCTCTATCCGCCCAAGGCCGCGCACCTCGATCCAAAGATGGCGGCCCCGCAGAGTGGTGAAACCTGTCTCGAGCGCAAAGGGCGCACCCTCCTGCCAGGCTTGCAGCAACGCCGCCCGGATCTCGGGAATTGAATCGGCGTCAAACAACTGGAGAGCTTCTTCCAAGCCCAGGGAATAGTCATCGGGCGCCTCCGCGATGACGTGGATTCCCTCGGTCGCATTAAGATAGCCGGTCTCAGGATTGACCTTCCAGGCGCCGATCCTGGCAATGGCCTCCGCCTCGCGGCGGAAGAGAAGGCTCTCTTTCAGCAAAGATTCAGCCTGTTTGAGTTCGGTTATGTCGTGGCAAACACAAAAGACCAGTTTCTCCCCCTGCACCTCCGCAGCGCTGTTGGAAACAATGACATCAAAGCATGATCCATCCTTGCGCCAGTGCCGGCTTTCAAAGTGGCTTCCTTCCGGCCCCAACTCGCGAATGGACTGCAACACTCGATCCCTGGGCCAATCCCGATCCCAATCCCAAACGTGCAGCGCCTGGATTTCCTCCGCTGTGTAGCCGAGCGACTCCGCGAAGCGCTGATTGGCTTCCACCACCCTCCCCTCGGAATCAAGAAAAACGATGCCGTCCCGCGAACCGTCGACCAGAACCTGGCGCCGCGCTGCCTCGCTGGCGAACGCCGATTCCGCTTGTTTGCGCTTTTCTTCCGCACCCACCGCCGACGCGACGATCCCCAGCAAATCGACGTCGGACGAATCTGGCTCGCGATCATCGTGATAATAGGCGCAAAGTGCGCCCGCGGACGATTCGCCGACGCGAACCGCCGCACCCAGACACGCTCGGAGACCGCGACGCGCGAAATTCGGATCGCGGAACGGTGAGGCTGCTTCCGCGTGATCGCGAATAAATTTCGGCGCGGAGTCGGCTTTCCGAATGACCTCAAGGCAGATCGAAGCTTGAGGATCCGCGGGCTCCATAAAACCGGGCGGCGTATTCCATCCTCCTACAGTGTGCAACCGCTCATTTTCGAGCCGAACGTAGAATGCGCAGGCAGCGCCTAGCTTCTCTCCCAGGAAACGGACCAGGTTATTAATGTTCTCGGCGGAATCAGGGCTAAATGCGAGGAGGCATTGATTCAAAGACATGAGCCGGTCCTGAGCGCGCTTGCGCTCTGTGATGTCGCGATTGCTGCCACGCACGCCCAGGAATGTTCCCGCCTGGTCCCGGACCGGCTGGCAGACGTGCCCGATCCACCGAACTTCTCGGTCGGGACGGATGATTCTGAACTCCTGTTCCGGTTCGTGCTGCCCCCTCAAGGCAACGCATTGATGAGCGATGAATCGATCGAAATCCTCCGGGTGAACCAAACGCGCCATCAAACTGGGGTCAGCCTCGAAATCGGCGGGCTGGCAGCCGGTGATTCGTTCGCACGAATTGGAGGTGTAGATATATTGTCCGGAAGGGCTCAGCCAGAATTCCCAATCGAACGTGTTATCCGCAACGATTCGGTACTTTTCCTCTGAACGGAGCAGCGATTCCGCGGCCCGCCGGCGGGCGGACACATCGCTGTAGACAATCACCACCCCGAGATTAGGCGCGATCAGAGGGGCCGCAGTCACACTGATCCAGACGATCTCCCCGGTCTTCCGGACCAAGCCCTTTTCTGTGTTCTCGATAAAGCATTGCTCCCGCAACGCCCGCACGCTCGCGTATTCTTCGGGTGGCATCGGGCTTCCATCAGGACGGAGGATTTTCCACTCTGGATCATTAATGGCCCGTCCAACGAGCTCAGCCGCGGTCACGCCCAGCAGCTGTTGAACGAAACGATTCGACTCAACGATCAAGCCCGCGTTATCAGCGATCATCACTCCAACCGGGAGTGTATCGAACAAACTCCGGTACTTCGCCAGAGCCACGGCGCGCTCCTCTTCCATCTTCCGGCGCTCGGTCATATCCCGGGCCAGGCCAAGAAGACGAACCTGGCCGTCGGCTTCGAAACAGCCCGCATGCACCTCGACGGGAAAGAGCGTGCCGTCTTTCCGGCGGTGCAGACCCGGCAAAACCGCTGAACCTCCAGGCCGGAATTCACTCCAGGCGCTTTGGGCCGAAGCTAGATTCCAGCCTGCATCAATCTCGATGACGTTCATTGCCAGCAGCTCTTCCCGGCTATAGCCAAGACTGACGCAGGCCTGCCGATTGACATCCAGAATCCGCCCGCCCAGATCACTCACGCACAGAGCGTCGGTCGCGTTGTCGACCAGGGTCCGAAATCGGCTTTCGCTGGCGCGCAAGGCCTCCTGCGCACTTCCGTTGAGTAATATCCTGGGAAACCCCGATGACCTGGCGGCAAGCACCGTCAGGACCGGCGATTGTCCGCCCTCGCCCGGCGAGCCACTGCCAGCTTCCGTCCGGCAGCCGCACCCGATACTCGCTATTGAACAGTTTGCCTTCCTGAATGGCCGCCTGAATGGCGTCTTGGGTTGCCGCCCGATCATCGGGATGGACCTGATCGAGAAACGTTTCCAAACTCAGATGCTGTCCGATCGCCTCCGACCCGGCCAACGCCGCGGGGTTACTGGAGTAGGTCAGCCGTCCGGAGGGGATATCGAGCTCCCACGTGACCATCTCGGCAGCGTCCAGAGCGAGGCGCAAACGCTCCTCCTGGCGACGCAAGCTGATCGCCGCGAGTGTCGGCACGGTGATATCTTGAACAAAGCCGTGCCACAGGATGCTTCCGTCCGGTTCCAGCCGGGGCACAGAGTGGCCATCGACCCACCTCTCGCCTTTGGAGGGATGTTGAATGCGGAACACATCATGCCAGGGTTCCATAGACCGGGCGGATTCCTGAATGCCTTTGTGCAAATGATCGCGGTCATCGGGATGGACCCTGTTCAGAACGGAAGAGAAATCCTCTCGCACATCCTCCGGTTGCACGCCATAGAGATCGGCAATCGCCGCCGTGGCAAACGGCATGCTCACCGAACCGTCCGGATGCAATTTGAAGGAGCAGATCAAGCCCGGAACGGACGCGGCTACTTTGGCGAGTTGATCCTGCAGCTCCAGGCGTTGACGAAGCGATTCTTCGGCCCGTTTCTGTTCGGAAATGTCGGAATGGGTGCCCCGCACGTGGAGCGGTTTCCCCTCCGAGGTCCAGGCCACGACTTTGCCCCGAGCCAGGATCCATTTGAACGTGCCGTCTTTGCAGCGAATCCGGTGCTCGGAGAGGTAGAACGGGCTTTGGCCTTCCAAGTGCCGTTTCACCATCGCCAGGGCTTGAGGCAGGTCGTCCGGATGCACACGGCTCTCCCATTCGACGAAAGTGTTGCCGATCTCCTGCGGCCCGAAGCCAAGCATCCCTTTCCATTCCGGACTGTAAAAAACCTCGTTCGTCTGCGCATTCCAGTCCCACACCCCTTCGCAGGCGCCCTCCAAAGCATGCCGCCAGCGCTCTTCGGCTTCCTGGAGCAGGCGCGTGGATCGTTCCATCCGGCGAAAACAAAAATCCAGAACCAGTCCCAGTGAAAGCGCGGTCGCTCCGACCAGCAAGCCGTTGCTCACAATTTCCGCCAGGTCATCCAGCTGTGGGTCCTGGGTAAACCGATCCACCAACCGGCTGGTGGCGAGAATCCAGGTCGACCCCATCAACAGATAGGCCAACGCCGCCTTGACAGCGAACGCCCGGTTCAGGTTAAGCCTGCGAAAGGCTGTGCTGGGAGTGAGGGAGTTAGGAATCATAAGACCGTGAATAGGCCAGGTTCGGGACGATTTGCTGTTTGTCCCGAGGTCACAGCGCGGCGAAACTCAATGGCGCCCGCGGCTAGACGCAGCAATAAAACTTGCACAAGGCTGCGCCCGGCGGACTTTCCGAACGCACGTTCACGCTAGTGGCGGGCTCCAGCTCACGCTCAACATTAATTGCTCATTAGCTGCCAGAATCTATCAAGGATCAAAGCCAGCGGGAACCTCAGGTGAAAAAGCTCGGCAATCATTCGGCCGACGCTCCGAAGGGATTGTGGCCACCTCCCATCCGAGGAACTCATCCCCATGTCACGCGGTCTTAACGGTTTAAATTGAGCAATTGAACGCGCTGGCCGTCGCGAACCCGATCGCCCGGATAGAGAACAAGGGAGGCCCCTTCGGCGAGACCGCTCACGATCTCCGTTTCAGCCGCCGCGCTCACGCCCACGCCCACGTTCTGGACTCGCGCCCGGCCATCGCGCACCACGAAAGCCGCCCAACCACCCTGTCGGCGAAAAAGAGCTCCGGACGCGACTTTCAACGTATTGGTCACTTCGTGGGTGACAATGCGGGCTTCCACCCGAAAGGCGTCCCCTAGGCCAAGCCGTTGTTCGACCGGAGTGACGATGTCCGCCACCACGTTGACCCGCTGCTCTTCAACGCCCAACGCGGAAATCTTGGTGAAGGCCGAGGGTTCGACCAACCGGACAACCGCATCCAGCGGCTGCGGCCCGCCCCACTGGTGCAGCTCAGCGCGAGCGCCGGGCAGGATCACGGCCCCGTCCCGCGAGAGAACCTCCACCACCACTTCGAGATCTTTGGGATCGCCAATCTCCAAAAGCGGAGTGCCGACCGTGACTGCGCGGGAGCTCTCCTCGAACACCCGGAGAACCTGGCCGGTCACCGGCGCCTTGATCTCAACCGGAGGCAGGCGCTGGCCGGAATCGATCAGGGCGAACTCGGTCAACTGAGCCTCGGCTTCCCGCAGGGCGCTTTCGGCGGCGACAAAGTCCTTGGCCGCCGCCGCCTCGCGCCATTGCACGTTCTCCAGATCCTGAACTGACAGCGCCTTCTCCGCGAAAAGAGCCTGCGCCCGCTTGAGTTCGCTGGCGGCAAACTCCTCCGCCACGCGAGCGCGATCCGCGTTGGCGCGCGCGGATTCGCGGCGGGCTTCGGCAAGAGCGCGAGTGCGCGCGTCCAGCATCGTGGGCGTGAGCGGATCGACCACCGCCAGGACAGTCTCGCTCGCTTTCACCAGAGCTCCCGCTTTAAAGGGAATCCTGCGCAATTGTCCCGGAATCGGGGACGAAACGACGTAACGCTGACTGATGCGCGTCTTGCCTTCCTCATTGACCGTCGCGCGAATGGCGCCGCGGGCCACGACGGCCGTTTCGACGGGCACGGGCCGGGGATAAAAACCGGCGATGATCAACGCGGCCAGGGCGGCGACCCCAAGATAGGGCAGCCAGCGCCGCCGGCTCGAACCGCCTCGGCGGCGAATCGCCTGAGCGCCCGGCGCCCGGCCGGGCATCGGCTGGGAGGGATGGACCGCCTGCTCGTCACGTGGAGTATCAATGTTCATTCTGGAGCTTTCAAAGCGCCGATCAGGTTAAGCTGTTTCAGCCGGCGCAGAACTATCAAGCCGGAAAAAGTCGAAGCCGCCGCCACGGTGGTGGTGGCGAAAGCGTAGTTTCTCGCGGTCAGGACCAAGGGCAGCCGAACGGTCTCAGTATTGACCATGCCCACGATGCCAGTGGCAAACCCGGTGCCCAGCAAAAGACCAGCCGGAACCGCGATCAACGCGAGAATCGACAGCTCGGTAATGAGCACCACGCCGACTTCCCGCTGCGAAAAGCCAATCACCCGCAAGGTGGCCAAATCCCGGCTCCGCTCCGCCAGAGAGATGCTCGCATTGTTGTAGACCACGCCAAAAGCCACCACGGAGGCGAAGAAAAGATAGATCGTCTGGATGAGATTGATGCTCGCGGCGGTGGTTTTGCGAAAGTTATCCCGAAGCGACTCTTTAATGGCAACCGATCCAACGCGGGGAATCCTTTTCAAAGCGTGGAGGAACTCCGCCCGCTGCGCGAAATCCAAGGTAAAGCTCGCGCCGCTGATGACGGGCCCCTCCTCCAGAAAGCGGTTGAGGGCCTGAATGTCCATGTAGGCGCTCACTCCGGCCAAATCTTCAGCCAGACCGATCAAAGGAACCCGGCGCACGGGACGTTTACCTTCCAGGACCTCAACGAGCATCTCGTCGCCAACTCGCACCTGGAGCACTTCCGCCAATTTGGCCGAGATCACGATCCCTTGGTCCGGCAAATGGATTTGACGATCGGCGGCATCCACCACCCGGGAATGAAGGCCGTCCGGGGGCAACCCGCGGATGGCCAGCTGGCGGCTGCGGTGGCCCGCCCGCAGGCGAACAGGCACGCTGCGAAAGGATTCGACATTCACGACGCCAGGCAGCTTCTCGAAGGCATGGTGCATTTTCGAACTGACCGGCTCGACCAGCCCAATGCTGACATCATCGCGTTCGAGGATATCCCACTGAAAGCCGAGCACGCGCGCCACGCTGTCGCGAAAGCAGTTCGGCACGATGAGAATGGCCGTGGCCAGCGCAAGCCCGGCGATGGTAAACGCGGCTTGCATCGGCCGCCGCTCCAGGCTGCGCACCGCAATGCGGAAGGTGTGCGAAAAGAAACGCGCCACACCCGTGCGCTCGATCGTGGAAGGACGGTAGCGCGCAGGGGGCTCCGGCCGCATCGCCTCGGCGGGAGGCAGCCTGGCGGCGCGCCGCACCGCGCCGAAAACTCCGGCCGTGGCGGCGCCCGCCGCCACCAACAACGCCACCACCAATGCCGAGCGATCGAAGGAGAATTGCAGGACCGGAAAGCGAAAGAACATCTCGTACATGCCCACCAGCCGCCGCCCGAGAAACACACCTCCCATCGTGCCGAGCAGTGTGCCGCCCGCAACCATTACCAATGCGAACTTCAGATAATGGGAGACGATCTGCCGATTGGTAAAGCCGAACGCCTTGAGGATCGCGATTTGCTCCCTCTGCATAGTCAGCAGGCGGGACAAGACCGAGTTGGTCATGAAGGCCGCTACGCTCAGAAAGACCACCGGAAACCCGATCGACAAGGTCTGCAGCACCCGAATCTCGTCGGAAACCCGGATGTGAGATGGATGATCCTTGCGTCCATAGCCGCCCCGCCCTCCATACGGCTCCAGCAAGCGATCCACTGCCGCGATGACCCGCGGCTCGGACCCGCCCGGCTCGAGCTTGAGCGAGACGAAGTTGAAGGCCCCGTAAAGATCGAACGCTTTGGACACTTCCTCGTAGGGCAGCCAGAAAATTCCATAGGTCCGATTATCGGGCAGCGCCGCTCCCGGCCGGGACTCGAAAATGAATTCGGGAGAAAGAACAATTCCGGAAATGCGGAACTCCTGCCGCCGGCCGTTCAGCACCATGGCGATGCGATCGCCCGCGCTTAATTGATTGGCCTGGGCAAATGCTTCGCCCACCAGGATCTCGCCACGGCTCCCGGGCCGCAGCCACTGGCCGGCCCGAAGGTAAAGCCGGTTCAACTCCGCTTCGCCGAAGTCCGGGAGGGAACGAACCAGGCCGCTCGCCGGTTCATCCAGTCCCGTAATATCCAGCGTCACTTGCGCCGAAATGCCGGCCTGCACGCCTGCTACGCCCGGGATGGCGGCCAGCTGGCGGGCGGTGGAGTTCGGCGCGCGCTTGAGCTGGGCGAACACTTCGCCGAACCGATGCGATTCGTAATATGCGCCGCGAGTGCTTTCGAGGGAATGGATGAGGCTGCGGGCCATGGTCAGCATGGCCAGGCCGCAGGCCATCACCAAAGCCACGGCGACCGCCTGGCCTTTCATTCGGGCCAGGTCGCGCCACAGCTTGCGATCAAGGTTCGAAATCATCACCAAACCAAAGTGCTCGGAGAAGCACGGTGCGCGTTGCTCTCGATGCTTTGCACGCGGCCGTCGGCGAAACGTATGACCCGGTCCGCCATCGCGGCCATGGCGGCATTATGGGTGATGATCACCGTTAACGTGCCGAGTTCCTCATTGACGCGCTGCAACGCCTCCAGCACCACAATGCCAGTGCGGATGTCCAAAGCCCCGGTGGGCTCGTCGCACAACAACACGCTCGGCCTTTTGGCAATAGCTCGGGCGATAGCCACCCGCTGCTGCTCGCCACCGGAAAGCTGGGCGGGGAAATGATCGGCCCGGGCACTCAGATTCACCAGGGCCAGGGCCTCTTCGGACGGCATCGGGTCGGGGGCGATTTCCGTGATCAAGCCGACATTCTCCCGAGCGGTCAGGCTGGGAATGAGGTTATAAAACTGGAAGATAAAGCCGACTGCGTCCCGCCGATACCAAGTCAGCTGCTCCTCGGTGGCGTCGGTCAGGTCCAAATCCAGGTAGCGCAAAATTCCGCTCGTCGGCACGTCCAGCCCGCCGAGCTGGTTCAACAGGGTGGTCTTGCCGCTCCCGGAAGGCCCCAATAAGACAATCAATTCACCGGCAAAGAGATCAAGATCCACTCCAGCCAAAGCATGCACCTCGGCGGTGCCGCTCCCATACGTCTTCGTCAGCCCTCGGACAAAAAAGAGCTGCTCGCGGTTCACCGGCGTCCGCCGGGGCATCACTGCTTCGACCATATCGCCTCGGAAGTCTGGCGTTCCCTGAACTTCCGAAGGTAGTTTCCGCCAAAAACCGGTCCCTGTAAAACGCCGCCAATCGGATTGGCCCAAAAGTGGCAGGCGCGGCGGAATTGGGAATGGGTGAGCCCGAAGCCGATTGGGCATTGGCAGATGCCTGTTGACAGGAGGGGCCAAGTTGATTGATCGTTCAACTCAGAACAAATGCACCCAACTCGAGAACAGTTGATTCGCGTGGGCATGAGGCTTTTTGCCGAGAAAGGGTTCAACTCGACGAGCGTCGCCGACATCCTGCACGAAGCCGGGGTCAATTCCGGGAGCCTTTACCACTATTTCGAAACGAAGCAGAGCCTGCTGCTGGCGGTGCTCGAGACGTATCGCGATCACATCGAAGCGATGCTGATCGCGCCAGCCTGGAAGGGCGTGGATGACCCGGTCGAACGGGTGTTCGCGTTGTTGAGTCGATACCGGGAACTGCTGCGCGGGTCTGATTGCCAATACGGCTGCCCGATCGGAAGCCTGGCTCTCGAGTTGCATGAACCGGACCCGCCGGTGCGCGAATTGCTCGCCCAGAACTTCAACCGCTGGACTTCTTTTGTGGAAGGCTGCTTCGCCGAGGCGACGCGCGCCGGCCTGCTCCCGGGAGCGAACCCGGCTGCGCTGGCCAAATTCGTCCTCACCGTGATGGAAGGCGCGGTCATGCAGGCGCGCACGCACCGAAGCCTGGAAGCGTTCGACACCTGCGTGGAGCAACTGCGCGATTACATTTCCCGAATTCTCCAACCAACTCAAAAGAACCAGAAAGGCCGATTGCATGAGAAAACTGATCCTGGCCGCCCTCGCGGCAGCCCTGCCCGTCGCCGCTGAACCCAACAAGGATTACCCCAAGATTGACGACACTTCGTCCACGGAAGCAAACGGAGACCGGGTGATCCAATTATCTGTGGTCGTGGCAGCCAGCACCAACGAGGTCTGGCGGACGCTTACGACATCCGAAGGCTGGAGAAGTTACGCCGTAGCCTTCGCGGCGGTGGACATGCAGGTGGGGGGGATGATTGAGACGAGCTACAATCCCAAAGCACAATTGGGCGATCCGAACAACATCAAGAACCAGATCCAGGCGTACGTGCCCGGGCGCATCCTGGCTTTTCGTTGCGTCCAGGCCCCGCAGGCTTTTGAGCACAAGAACGAGTTTTTCGCCACGTCGACGCTGCTGGAACTGATTCCGGAAAGCGCAGGCCAAACCCGCGTGCAACTGACCGCCGTGGGATATCGGCCTGGGCCAGCCTACGACGATCTGTTCCCCAAATTCCGCTGGGGTGACGCCTATACACTCGAGAAATTGCGCTTGCACTTTGCGCCCGACGGACCTGGAGCCAAGGATGGAGCGTCACGAAACCAGAAGCCGTCTGAAGACAACGCCGAACCGAAAAAGGATGGCAAATAAGTGAGGCGCATTGAGGCTTCCGGTGGAACCTTTGCCATTGCTCCGACGTAAAAAACGGGAATGATCGCGACTCGTATGGAACACGGTTGGTCAAGCAGAACGGCCCTTCAACTGGTTTGCGCCGCGGGCGCGCTTGTCCTCGGACCGACGCGAGGGCTCGCGCAAAGCGCCGGAGCGGATTCTGACCCGGCGCATGTGGATGCGCAGGCTGAAAAGCCTCTCCCGTGGCCCAGAGGAGTCATCCCCTACGACGTCTCGAAGCTAACGGACGAGCAGGCGGCCCAGGCAAAACAGGCGATGAAGCTCTGGATGGAGACTGGCGCGGACGTCCAATTTGTTCCCCACACCACGGAGCCGGAGTATGTCTACTTCACCGGAAAAACCGATGCCGGGAACAACACCCCCTTCATCGGTTACAAAAAGGGGAGCCGCCAGGAGGTGAACATCACGGCCTTCTGGTGGAAGCAGGGCCCGTGGATGCCGGCTCACGAACTTGGGCATGTGCTGGGATTCTTCCACGAACACCAGCGCTGGGATCGCGACCGGCACGTGACCGTGCACTACGAGCATATCAAGCCGGGCCGGGAGTTCGATTATAATTGGGTGCCGCGGACGAATTGGATCGTGGCGACGCCCACCTACGATTACTGGTCGATCATGCATTACCGCACCTGCTGGGCGTCCCGGTGCGAGTCGGAATGCAAGGACGGGGTAGGCACGAGCCCATGCGCCGTGATCGATCCGATTGGCACGGAATTCGATGCGATCATCGGCCAATGGACGGACAACCACATCAGCAAGATCGATGGCGAGAAATTGCGGCTGGTCTATGGAATCAAACCGGCAAACCGCGACAAAGAGGCCGTTGCCAAACCATGATCGACCGTTGGGGCGATGCTTCCCTCCGACGCAGCCTCCGGCTTGCCAAACCGCACGAACGGATGACAATCGCCTCATGTCAGCACGCGCTTCCACTCTCCTGGCCGCGCTTTTAGCGCTTCCGTTTCTAGGCACGGTCCGAAGCGAGGAACCGGTCCGGCAAATCAAGGTCTACGCCGAGCCCGGCCGGTTTGGAGGGTGGCCGGCAAATCATGGGATCTGGATCTGGGGCAATGAAATCCTGGTTGGGTTCAGCGCGGGATTTCACAAGGACCTGGGCCCATTGCACAACATTGACCGGGAGAGGCCCGAAAGCCACCTCCTGGCGCGCAGCCTGGATGGAGGCGAGACCTGGACGATCGAGAATCCGTCCGACCACGGCGCCCTGATTCCGGCGGGCAGAGCGTTGCATGGGCTGCCCCCGCCGGGTTTGGTGGAACGTCCCTGGCGCGAATGTCCCGGAGGCATCGATTTCACGCATCCAGATTTCGCAATGACTCTGCGAATGACCGACGCGAACGCCGGCCCCTCACGATTTTACTATTCGACCACGCGCGGCCATGCCTGGGAAGGCCCGTTCGCCCTCCCTCTGTTCGGACAAAAGGGGATCGCCGCGCGAACGGACTACATCGTCACCGGCAAAAGCGATTGCACTTTGTTTCTCACGGCGGCGAAAGAAAACGGCAAGGAGGGGCGTCCTCTCTGCGTCCGCACTCGGGACGGAGGCCGAACCTGGGAATTCATCGCGTGGATCGGATCGGAACCGGAAGGATATTCGATCATGCCCTCCACGGTGCGGGATGGGGAACATGGATTCTTCACCGCCCTTCGCAGCCGACTGGAAGACAAAAGCTGGATAGAGGCTTGGCGTTCCTTGGACGAAGGCCGGACCTGGGAGAAAGCCGGCGTCCCCGTAGCCGACACGGGAGAAGGCAATCCAGCCAGCTTGATTCGCCTGAAGGATGGCCGCCTGTGCCTAACTTACGGCTACCGGGCTGCGCCCTTTGGAATCCGGGCGCGGTTGAGCGGGGATAACGGCCAGAGCTGGGGCCCGGACCTTGTGCTCCGCAACGATGGAGGCGGGCGCGACCTCGGCTATCCCAGAACGGTGCAGCGACCGGATGGCAAAATAGTCACCATTTACTATTTCCACGACACTCCCAAAGGTTACCGATACATCGGCGCGACAATCTGGGATCCGGACAAAGTCGGCGGGCAAAAGCTCTGAGCCCTGAAACGCGTTTACTTCAGCTTCTGGGGAGTCCCGCTCGCGGCCGGGTCCAGCGTCAAAGGGATCACTTTGTCCCTGGTGATCTTAAAAACGTGGTAAGGGGGACCGATCAGGCCCTTGTCCAGATCGTAGCGGGCGGCATTTTGGCGGTGCAGGTAGAACATCTCCAGCATGCAGTTCTTGATCATGTAATCCGGAACTTTCCTGGGGCTGTTCAACCTATCGATGGTTTTGGCGAAATCGGAAGAGACCAGGCTCCAAAGGCCGGCATGATGCGACATCAATTCAGAAAGGAACCGAGCCTCCCCCTGGAAGCTCAAAGGGAATGAGCCGGCCTTCTCCTTCTTCCCGCCAAACTCATAGGCGATGTCAAACTGGGGCGCATCCGCCACCCCGGGGATGAAGGACTTTACGAAGAAGCGCTTTTGGTCCGGGTCATAGCCAGCAAACTGGATGCGGGTCTTGCCCGCGTCATTGCCGGCCGGAATCTTAATCGCGGGATCATCGAAAAAGAATTTGCACCGCAGATTCAGGTCGGAGGCGATCAGGGCGATCTTCGCCTCGGTTGAGACAGGAGCGTCCGCCTCCCGCTCGCAGAGCTTTTCGAGGGCGTCGACAATGTTCAAGGAATACGCGGGCCGGCCGGGCAGTCCTCCGAGCTTAAGCACCGCAAAGCCGGTGATCGCGGCGCAGGCATTGCTCGAAACACGAAAGATCTTTTGCACGCTCTGCACCCGTTCGCCCGTCGCCATGGAGACGGCCAGCGAATCGCTCCCAATAAAAATGGCCTGATCGTGGTAAATGGTGATGACGAGACTGCCGACGGAAGATTGCACGAGCATTCCCGCCAGCAGGAGGAAACGGACGGCCCGTCTGGCAACTGCGAGGTTCAACCGCTTGAGCCGCGTGCGCATAATTGTCATCTCTAACCCAGGCGGCCGGGACAAGCGAGAAACTCCGGAACGGACGCAGGTCTGGCCCCGGGGGGGCCTTGCCGCTTCGCCGCGCCCGAAGAACGATGGGCTTGACTGGATCAGCCGAATCGGTTGCGGTGACGAGCAGCGGCCATGAAAGAATTGCCTCATTCCAAATCCTGCTTTGCCTGCGGGTCACGCAACCCCGCCGGACTTCGCTTGCGTTTCTTCACCGACGGACAGCGGGTCGAAGCCCGCTTCACGCCGCGAGCGGAGCACAACGGGTTCATCGGCGTGGTGCATGGCGGCATCACCGCGACGATCCTGGACGAAGTGATGGTCTGGGCATGCGCCGTGCGGGAGAAGCAGTTTTGTTTCAGCGCGGAAATGACCGTCCGCTATCTCGGCCCGATCCAGGTGGGAATGGAGGTGCTGGCGCGCGGCGAAATGACCGAGAACAGGCGCGGGCGAATCTTCCTCACTTACGGAGAAATCACCACGGTCGAGGGAACCACCCTGGCCACCGCAACCGCGAAGTACATGCCCATTCGCGGGTTGGATCCGCACATCCTGACGGCTGATTTTGAAGGCACAGAGGAACAATTACGCGAATTTCTGCCGGGGCACACCCATTGATCCGCCAGTCAGACCGCAAAGCAAAGATCGGATTGTCGTGAAATCGGCTCGCTACCCGCCCCGTTGGTTTGCTATTACCTTGCGGGCAAGTAGATGAGTATTACCTACCTCGAAGCGATCCGTGAGGCGCAAGCGCAAGCTCTCGCCCAGGATCCGCGTGTCTACATTTATGGACAGGATGTGGGCGCCTTTGGCGGAGCTTTCAAAGCCACCAAGGGCCTCGCACAAGAATTTCCCGGGCGGGTGATCGACGCGCCCATCAGCGAGGACGCGATCGTGGGCTCGGCGGTGGGAGCGGCAATCGAGGGGATGAGGCCGATCATTGAAATGCAATTCGCCGATTTCTCGCTGCCCGGTTTCAACCAGGTGATCAACCAGGCCGCCACTCTCTATTGGCGGACGCAAGTGCCCTGCCCCATCACCATCCGGCTGCCGTGCGGCGGCACGTCGGGAAGCGGCCCATTTCACAGCCAAAGCCTGGAGGCCCTCTACGCGCACTATCCCGGGCTGGTGGTGATGACGCCAGCCACGGTTGAGGATGCCTACAGCATGCTGCTTGAGGCGGTAGCGATCGACGATCCGGTCATTTTCTGCGAACACAAGTATCTCTATTACCACCTGAAGGCGGAATCCCTGCCCCGGGAAGCGATGCCGGCAAACAAGGCCCGGATCGCCCGGGAGGGGCGGGACATCACGATCGTGGCCTACAGCGCCATGGTTCACGAAGCGCTCGCGGCGGCGGAAGAGCTTCACACCGAAGGAACGGAAGTGGAGGTCCTGGATTTGCGCACGGTCAAGCCGCTCGATACCGATACCATCATTGCGTCGGTGGCCCGGACGGGGCGGATTCTTTGCGTAGGGGAAGCTTTCCCGTGGGGCGGCGTGACCGCCGAAGTGGTGGCCCGCGTGGCTGCCGAAGGATTTGGGCTTCTGGACGCCCCGCCCCAGCGGCTGAACGCCAAGGATACTCCCATTCCCTACCACCCGAACCTCTGGTCCAGCCACCGGCCAACCGCGCAAGCCATCGCCAATTCCGCCCGAAAACTGGTGCGAATGTAGCCTCAATCCTCCGGGCGTTCCCCGTGCGGGGCCATCTTTACCAGGCGCGGATCGAACTGGCCGATCATCTCGACGAGGTCACGCTGAGCCTGCATGATCTCGTGGATGTCCTTGTAAACCATGGGCACTTCGTCGAGCCCGGCGGAGATCAGGGTCACACCCCGTTCGCGCAGGAACCGGTTCACGTCCTTCCAGTTGAACGACTGCGCGGCTTTTGTCCGGCTCATCACCCGTCCGGCGCCGTGCGAAGCGGATTTCAAAGAGTCCGGCTGGCCCTTGCCGCGAACCAGAAAGCCGGGGGAGGCCATGGAGCCGGGAATAATCCCCAGAACGCCCTCCGCCGCCGGAGTGGCGCCTTTCCGATGGACAATCAGTGTGCGCTCCACACCGTTGATCGAGTGCTTCTCTTTCCAGGCAAAGTTGTGGTGATTTTCCACATCCAGTAAAGCCTGCGCGCCCAGATGGCGAGCCACGTGCGCATGAATCAGAGCGTGATTGGCCGCCGCATACTGGCCCATCAATTCCATCGCTGCCCAATATTCCTGGCCCTCCGCTTCATCCAGAGAAAGCCAGGCCAGCCGCCGCAACTCAGGGTCGATATCCCGCCGGCGCTCCGCCGCCACCTTGCTGTAAAAATCGCACACGGCCGCGCCGGTTCCGCGACTGCCGCTGTGGCTGAGCAACGCGAGATACTCTCCGGGCGGCAGATTCCCAAACGGTTCCTGGAGAGAAAAAACGCCAAACTCCACAAAATGATTGCCGCTGCCGCTCGTTCCCAATTGCGCCCAGGCCTTATCCTTGTTCTGCCGGGTGACGGAACTGACCGACCAATTCTGATCCATCACCGGATGCTCGCGGCGCTCCTTGAAGGAAGCGCCCACTCCGAAACGGGTCTCACGCTCAATCGTCTGTGTCAGCCGGTCTGAGCCTTGCTCCAGCTGCTTTACCGGAAGGTCAAGCACGGTCATTTTCATCCGGCACGCGATGTCCACGCCCACGGCGTAGGGAATGACCGCGTTCTCCGTGGCCAGCACCCCTCCGATCGGCAAGCCGTACCCAACATGGGCATCCGGCATCAGTGCGCCCGCCACTGCCACCGGCAAAAGGCAGGCCTTCTTCATCTGGTCCACGGCCTGACTCTCGAGCCCTTCGCCCCACTGGCGCCAGGGCGCTGAGGACAGGCGGGGAGCTGGAGGCGCGCTCGCCAGTTTCTTCGCGAATTCCCGGCGCAACGGATCCTCGGCATAAGAACCGGGATTGGCTACGACCGCCTTGATCTCCTCTTCGAGCCGGGCTTTGTCGCCCCTCTTCAAGAGATAAGCGCTGACGAAATCGATCGCGGCCCGATGAGCGCTGCGAGGAACGCCCAGTCCGATCAACTGTTGGGAATTCATCGGCTAAAACGTTCTGCCAGACGGACTGAAATCTGACGGCCGGATCAATTCTCCAGCCGGTACAAGTGCGTCTTCGACCGCACGTAGAGAGCCTGGCCCGAAACCGCGGGCGACGCCATGAATCCGCTCGCCAGGGTGTTCGTCGCAAGGACATTCAAAGACCGGCCCGGCTGAACGACCAGGCACTTGCCCTGCTGATCGAAAAAGTAAAGATGACCATCCGCGTAAATCGGCGACGCGGCAAACTTGCCCCCGACACGCTCGGTCCAGACCACCTGCCCGGTCCCGGCATCGAGGCAGGAAATGAAGCTTTCGTCCGCGGCCGTGTAGATCAAGCCGTCAACCAGGATGGGCGACGCGTATTTACCGATGCCCGCTTTTTGCCTCCAAGCGATATGCGTGTCCGTCACATCCCCCTGGCCGTCCGTCTTGACCGCAATCATTTCCTTTTTGGTCAGGCCCGTGACGAAATACGCGAGCCCATTGGCGAAGAGAGGGCGAGGGGCTACCGACCAATCGTTGTACTGCACCCGCCAAAGCTCTTTGCCCGTGGCGGGATCGTACCCGTAAGCCGCTTTGGCGCCCGCGCTCAGTAGTTGGGCGCCGACGCTGGTTTTCGCGATCAACGGCGTGCTGTGGGCTTTGCGCAGATCGCCGTCTTTGGCCATTTGCCCCGGCACACCCTCGTCATTCCACGCCACGGAGCGCTTGGTCTGCCAAACCGTTTCCCCGGTCCGCTTGTCGAGCGCGGCGTGGTATTGCAAGTCCGCGCCGTCGAACGTCAGGATTAACAGATTGCCGAAAAGGACCGGTGACGAGGAAGCGCCCCGGTAATGACGGCACTTCAGATCCTCCCTTTTCCACAAAACCTTGCCTGAGTCCGCCTCGAGGCAAGCCGTGCCAAAGCTCCCGAAATGGACGTAGACCCGCCCGGGCTCCAGCACCGCGGAGGGGGTTGCGTAGGAGTTCATCGAGGCACCGTTCCCGAGCGATTCCGGATTGTCGGCGTGAAACAGTTTCTGGTTCAACGTTACGGTGCCGCTCTCGGCTGCGACCCGGATCAAGTAAAAGTCGTGACCGTCATCGGGAGCGGTGGTCAGCCAGATCTGGCCATCCCCAATAACCGGCGTCGAAATGCCGTGCAGGGGAATTTCGGTCTTCCACCGTACATGGTTGGTTTCGCTCCAGGTCACCGGAAGTCCGCGAGACGTTTGCGCAGCTGGGGTCAAACCGTCCCCCGTCGGCCCGCGGAAGTCGGGCCAGTCGATCGAGGAAAATGCGGAAAAAAAGGCACAAAGAATGAGTAGCGAGGGAGTCATTTACCGAAAGCTTCTCCGCATGTTCGGCGAGAACAAGTCCAAAAGAATTAACAGAGCCAGATAGAGCCCTTAAGCCCTACAAGCTCAGAGCAATAAAGACCTTTAAATCGTAAATTGTTTTTACAAAAAACAACTCAAGCGTAGAGCCGAATACCAACATCAAAAACGTAAAGCATTCATGACCAACGTATTATCAATTTGTCCATTTTCGGCACAAAAACTGCCTTACCATCAAAAGCCTGTAGTTACAGAAAAATAAAAATTATGAACGTAATCTTCAAGTTGATGGCCCTCGCTTCGGTGATTGCTGCATCGTCAGTTTTCGCCACTCCTGCGCCGGGCAACATTCCTACCCCCGATAGCGGCGCTACTGCCCTTTTAACCGCGGTGGCCGCCGGTGGTGTTTTGGTTGCCAAGCGCATCCTGAAAAAGTAACGCGCGATTGTTGTCGAAGAAATAGACGCAAGTCCGTTTCTTCGGCCAATCGCTCGCGAGCCCAAAAACAAATGGCTGGCGAGCGATTGGCCTTCAACAGGGGTCTGCCATTGTGCTTCCATTGTTGGCCGATCTGATCGAAGCACGCTCTAATTCCAGAGCCTCATCCAGAACATAACAAATATGAATCCAATTAATCGTGCATTAGCACTATTCGCAGGATTGCTTCTGTGTAGTAGTGCGGTGAAGGCCAGCGACACGGGCTGCTGCCTTGCACTGCCCTCTCCGCCGGACAATCAATCGGACGTTCAAATAACTACAACGTGGGGACCGTTGTTGCCTCCTCCCAATCCACAAAATTACCTTGATCCGGCGCACTATGGCGAGGGCCTTCCAAATTTCTACAGTCTATTCGACATCGCGGTTGTCACACCGCCCTCATTCGGCGTTTCCGCCGGGCATTATGCGGGCTGGTGTATGGACTCGTCTGCCGACGTCGCCGACGGACCATATCCGAGTGCAGAGTTGTTCTCGACTTGTGACGCTGCGGCGCTCAATGTTTACCTCCAGCCCCTTCAAGACATCGGCCATACAAACATCGTGACGACCCAAGCGGTCTGGAATGAAATCAATTGGCTTCTTAATGCTCGGCGCAATCCAGCAAACTTCCCCTGCTTAGCCAGCATCCCCGGGCTGACGACGCCCCCGCAACATCCAACCATGTGGGAAGTTCAAATTGCAATTTACGACCTGCTCGGGCAAACCCGCCCTAACGACGTGGTGGCAGGTTATCCCAGCTTTGACCCGAACGTAGTGAAATGCCTCAAAAACGCAGCAGCCAATCACACAGATTGGCGACCCGCCTGCGGCGACAAGGTTGCCGTTGTTTTGGTGGAAGCACCCGACTGGCAAAGCCCTAGGACATTCCTCGGCGACTTTCAAATTCTGCTCATCGAAGTTCCTTGGTGTCCGCCAGTCACGCTCATACCGGCCACCCTGAAAGCGTGCTACACCAGTGAAGCTGACGCCATAGCCGCTGCCATCACCGCGACGACTTCCGGAAATAGTTGCTGTGGCCTTCAACCCCTGGGCGCGGTTCGCAATGGACCGGATTGTGACGCTGTAATCACTGTCAACGCGACCAACTCATGCGGGAATACAGCAAGCGTGGACTATCACGTTAGAATCGACGGAACCGCTCCCTCCCTGACGGTGCCCGCGAATGTCCAAGTCCAATGCGATCAGGTTCCAGGCCTTGCCAAAGACTCTGACGCCACGGCGACTGACAACTGTGATCAAAACCCGGTCGTTAAGTTCATCGGTGAGGTCAAAGTGCCAGGCACCGCGCTTTGCACATATTATTTGGACCGCACCTGGGAAGCGACCGATTCCTGCGGCAACAAATCCAGCCAGACTCAACGGATCACCGTGGTTGATACCACTGCCCCGGTCATTACGAAATCCCCGGCAGGCGGCGATTTGGGCTGCAATCCGCTCAGCATCCCTACCGATGAGACTATCAAGGCTCTTGTCTCCGCGATGGACAACTGCGCGACCCCGATTATTACCGTGACCCACATTGATGGCGGCACCACTTGTGCCCCCTCCCGCACCTTCTCCATTGTCGCGAGCGATGGCTGCGGCAACAGCAGCCAACCGACCCAAGTGGTCTTCACTTGGAAGGCGGACACCACGGCCCCTGTGCTGGTGAGCACTCCGAAGGGTGGAGATCTCGGTTGCAATCCAACTGCGGACAGCCTCCCGACCGATGCCAGCATTAAAGCTCTGGTTACCGCGTCGGACGACTGCGGCACGCCGACGGTCACCGTCACCCACACGGATGGCGGAACTGCCTGCGCCCCGTCCCGCACCTTCACGATCACTGCGACCGACGGCTGCAACAACGCAAGCCAACCGACCCAAGTGGTCTTCACTTGGAAGGCGGACACCACGGCCCCTGTGCTGGTGAGCACTCCGAAGGGTGGAGATCTCGGTTGCAATCCAACTGCGGACAGCCTCCCGACCGATGCCAGCATTAAAGCTCTGGTTACCGCGTCGGACGACTGCGGCACGCCGACGGTCACCGTCACCCACACGGATGGCGGAACTGCCTGCGCCCCGTCCCGCACCTTCACGATCACTGCGACCGACGGCTGCAACAACGCAAGCCAGCCGACTCAGGTGGTCTTCACTTGGAAGGCGGACACCACGGCCCCTGTGCTGGTGAGCACTCCGAAGGGTGGAGATCTCGGTTGCAATCCAACTGCGGACAGCCTCCCGACCGATGCCAGCATTAAAGCTCTGGTTACCGCGTCGGACGACTGCGGCACGCCGACGGTCACCGTCACCCACACGGATGGCGGAACTGCCTGCGCCCCGTCCCGCACCTTCACGATCACTGCGACCGACGGCTGCAACAACGCAAGCCAGCCGAAGCAGGTGACCTACACTTGGAAATCAGACACTGCTGCTCCGGTGTTCGGAACGATCAACGATCTGACCTTCGGTTGCGGCGCAACCCCTGTCGTAACTATTCCTTCCGCTTCGGATAACTGCGGCACTCCGGTGGTCACTGGCGTCCGCTCCGACGGCAAAAATATCAGTGATGCCTATCCGGCTGGCGTGACAACGATCACCTGGACGGCGACTGACGGTTGCAACAATTCGATCCAAAAGACCCAGAAGGTAACGGTTACCGCTACTGGTTACTGCGTCCCCGGAACCTTCACGTTCAATGGCAGCTCGACCTGCAAGCCGAGCACGACATTCACCGTCAACGGTGTGACCGTGACCGTGTCGGCGTTCAGCCAGATCGGCGGCGCCTGGAGCCCAGCCCAAGTCGGCCAATATGGCAGCTACGGCTTGGGGGTCACGAGCATTGGCGAAGATGGTTCCTCCCCGAACCACACCCTCGACAATAACGGGAACAAGGAATATCTCCTGTTCGAGTTCTCGGCCCCTGTGATCGTGACTCAAGCGGGCGTGGGCTGGGTTTACAGTGACAGCGACATGGTCGTCTACTTCGGCAATCTGGCCAGCCACCCGGCTGACCTGAGCTCTGCGGTCGCGACCTTCGCCTCCGAAGTGAATCTCGGCGGATCTTCCATCCGGACCGCGTCGTTCAACAGCGGCAACATCGCGGGGAATGCGCTGATCATCGCGGCCAAGCCCGATGAATCGGACGATTACTTCAAGATCAACAGCCTGGGCTTCTGCCAGCCGAGCTGCACGCCTCCTCCGCCACCGCCTACGGGCAACTGCGTGAGCATCACGGCCCTGAAGTGCACGCCGATCACGCCGGTCACCATGACGGCCAGCGGCGGCTGCGGCGGACCTTACACGTTCTCGGCCTCGGGCTTGCCCTCGGGCCTGACGATGGACTCGACCGGCAAAATCTCCGGGTCACCGCTGGTTACCGGCACATTCAATTACACGGTGACGATTACCGACAAGTGCGGCAAATCGGGCACGGTGAACTGCTCGGTGACGGTGGGCACTCCTCCGCCGCCTCCGGACAACTGCGTCGCCTCTAGCACGTTCGACTTCACGGGCGGCTACAGCGCCGTGACTGGCACGGCCGGAAACTCGAAGACCTTCACCGCCGGTGGCGTGACCGTCCGCGCCCGTGCGTTCAGCCGGAACAAGATCACCGGCGCTTGGGCTCCGGCTTACCTCGGCTGGTATTCGCACGGCTTGGGCGTGACCGACGCCTCGGAGAACGGACTCAACAACAGCCACACCGTGGATAATGTGGGCGACTACAACAACTTCGTGTTGTTTGAGTTCTCGCAGACAGTGACCGTTGAAAGCCTGTATCTGGGCTACGTGGTGTCGGACAGCGATCTGACACTCAAGATCGGCACTTTCACCGATCCTTACAACAATCCGCTGAGCAGCAGCCAGTTCACCGGCTTCACCTACAGCGAAGACAACCTCGCGAGCGACGGCTATCCCCGCACCGCGGTGGTGAACTCCGGCAAACTCACAGGGAACGCAATCCTGGTCGCCGCCTTGGTGAGCGATACCACACCGGAAGATCAGTTCAAGATCTCGACGCTGAACATCTGCAGCTCGAGTTCGACGGTTCCTCCGCCTTGGAAGGACTGCGACTTCGGCTCCTGCTACAAGCAGGGCTCCTGCAACTACAAACCCTACATCCATACGGTGTGCGGCTCGGGTGACGACATCTGGAACAACAGCGACAGCTGCCACTATGAGTGGCAGCCGGCGAGCGGCGACTGCGCAATCATCGTGCGCTGCACCGGCGTGGGAAACACCGATCCGTGGGCGAAAGCGGGCTGCATGATCCGCGAGACGCTCAACTCGGATTCGAAACACGCCTCCTGCTTCGCGACTCCGGGCAACGGTTGCGCCTTCCAATGGCGCGGCACGACCGGCGGCAGCAGCGGCAACTCGAACCAGCCTGGCACCTCGACGCCTTGCTGGCTGAAACTGGTCCGCACCGGGAACGTCTTCAGTGGTTACCGCTCGAATGACGGGGTGAACTGGACGAAGTGCGGCGAGCAGACCATCTACATGGGAAGCTCCTGCTACATCGGCCTGGCGGTCACCAGCCACAACAACTCGTCGGTCTGCACGGCGACGTTCGACAACATCACGGTGAATCCGTAATCGAAGCCAATTGCACAGGCGGCGCTCCTCGCGGGGCGCCGCCTTTTTACTTTAACGAGGCCGGGGGTTATCCGATACTGACAAGGTGTCATGAAGATGTCTGTTTTAAGGGGCTCTCTCATTGTTTTCGGCTGTGCCGTTCTGGCCGCAGCCGGAGGGTTCCTGATCCGCCAGCGGCCGGCGCTGCACCCGGCAGATTCTTCACCAAGCGGCGCGGCCCATCTGAACGCAAGCCAGCCCGGGGAGAGCGCTTCGGGAAAACACGGAACCCCCGAGTCAACAGCCAGCCCCAGGACCAACAAAATCTCGAACATCCTTGAGACCTTTAGCGCCGACCCAGTCGCAAGAAAGCCGCAGATTGATCAGGCGGTGGCCGCAATGTCGACCGCTGAGCGAGTCCAAGCCCTCGAACGCCTCTGGAGCGAAGAGAGCTCCGGCGCGCAACGGGAATTGACCGAAGAACTGGTGCGCAAGTGGGCCGAGGAAATGCCGCAGGCCGCCTCGGAATGGGTAACCCAAAAACCGGCCGGCGCGTTGCAGCGCTCGGCGGCGCGGTCCGTGGCCGTAATTTGGGCCAATCAAAATGTTCAGGATGCGGCAGCCTGGGTGCGCCATTGGCCCGAAAACGAGAAGGAAAGCGGCCTGATCGCGGTGGCCTACGAAGCCGCCCGCACCGCGCCCGAGAGCGCGCTCTGGCTAGCCTCGGAACTGAGCCCGACTCCCGCGCGAGACGGGCTGATAACCCATACCGTCCGCGAATGGGCCAGCCAGGATGCGGAAGCGCCCATCAGTTGGGCGGAGAAAATGAAAGCCTCGTCCCTCCAGGAGGATGTATTCGCCAACGCCGCCATTTCCCTGAGCGAAAAGGATCCGATCGGCGCCGCCAATCTCGCGTTGCAGAAACTTTCGCCGGGCGCCCGGCAGGACAACACGGTGGTGAGCATCGTTCAACGTTGGACGCAGACGGCACCCGCGGAGGCCGCGGCTTGGGTCGCGCGGTTTCCGCAGGGGGAAGTGCGGGATGCGTCGGTGGAGAATCTGGTCCAACTCTGGACCGATAAAAACCCTAAAGACGCTGTCGGTTGGTTGGAGGGCTTGGAGAACGGCCCCGTCCGGGACGGCGGCATCGGCGCATACGCCCGAAAGATCGCTCCGAGCGAACCCGAGGCCGCGGTCACTTGGGTCCAAAAAATTAATGACCCGGAAGCGCGGGAGAAGGAGCTCGAATCCGTCCTCTCGGTCTGGATGCAAACAGACCGGCAAAAGGCCAGTCACTGGTTGGAGGCAGCTTCGGTCCCGGAAGAGACGAAAACCCGGCTCCTCAAGTAGAGGGCGGGGCTTGTCTGGAGCAATCAGGCCAACCACATTTGAGTAACAAGATTTGAGCGACCGCTGTTTTTCCGATAACAGAAAAGTGACAATGACTATGGGTCCGGCAGCAAAAACCAAAGACCGATTTCTAGAAACCGAAAAGACGGGCGCACGCCCCACCGCGCTCGCCATCGCCGCGTTGATTCTGGCCTGTGGAGGCTGTTCGAAGACCGAGGCCCCGAGCATGACGGAGGCGCCTCGGGATCCTGCGCCCGCCGCCACGGACATCTCCCATGCAAGCGAGGCGAACAAGCCATCACCTCCGCCCGCGGCAAAACCACTCGCGCCCGTCAGAGCCACGGCATTGCAACCGGCACAGCCCACTCCCCCCACCACCACTCCCCCTGGCGCCGACCCGCAGTCGAAGAGCCTGGTCGCCGCGTTGGCCCGCACCGAACAAAGTGCGGGACCGATGACGCCGGACGAAATCAATGCGTGGAAAGCAAATCTCCAAAATTTGGTGCAGCAGGGAACATCATCCGTTCCGGCTATCGCCGAGTTTCTGGAAAAGAATCAGGACACGGAATTCGGACCGGGAGGCAAAACCGCGCTGGGCTACTCTTCAGCCCGCCGGGCGATGTTCGACGCGCTCGCGCAGATTGGGGGTCCTGAAGCCACCGGCACCCTTACCCGGGTTTTAAAAGATTCCGCAGATCCACGGGAGATTGCCGCGTTGGCGGATCGGCTCGCCAGTCTCTCTCCGGAGGAACACAAACCCGAAATCATTCAAGCCAGCCGGGAAGTGCTCGGTTTGGCAGCCAGCGGCAAACTGCCGGCAGACACGGATGTCGGCCCCATTTTTGAGGTGTTGCAGAAATACGGCGACCAAACGGTTCTGGAAGACCTGGAAAAGGGAAGCCAGCAATGGAAATACTATTCAGCCATCGCCCTGGGGAGCCTCCCGGATGGCGCCGGTGTTCCGTCCCTCATCAAGATGGCGAGCGAAGATACCGGCGGAAAAATACCGGCGCTGCAAATTCTCGGTCAACTGGCCTACGATCATCCCGACGCCCGGACGGCGCTGCTCCAGCAAGCCCGCGAGAACAAGATACCCGCCAATTACTGGCCCTATATGATCGACAGCCTGGCTGGCCGCGAATTTGGATATCTGAATTCAGACGGCGGCCAGACGCGAGCATCGAATCTGGCAAGCGATTTGAAAAGCACCTCGATCAAATTCGGCAACCAGAACTATTTTACCATTCCGAATCCGGCCAGCAGCACGCCTGAATTCATCGACCAACGAACTGCCCTCATCAACGAATTGAAAGCCGTCACTTCCGATCCCGCTGCCCTCAGCGCCCTGGAGCAGGCGCAGACCGATCTGAACTCACGGCTGCCGAAAACCGCTGGAGGCAAATAAATGAATCCCTTTTTGATCCGCCGCCTGTTGCTCAGCTTTTTGGCCGTCACCGCCCTTGGCATCCGCGCGCAAACCAACCCAGCGGATGCCAAGTCCGGGCCGCGCATCCGCTTTGAAAGCAACCTCTACGAGTTCGGAAAGATTCCCACGGGCGACGCGGTGAAGCATGATTTCATCTTTACCAATGCCGGCAACGCCACGTTGGAGATCACAGATGTGCACCCCGGTTGCGGCTGCACCACCGCAGGTGCCTGGGACCGGCTGGTCGAGCCTGGAAAAACAGGCCGGATTCCGCTGCAGTTCAACTCGGCGGGTTTCAGCGGGATGGTCGAGAAATCAGCAACGGTGACCTGTAACGACTCGCAGAATCCGTCGATCATTCTCCAGTTGAAAGGCACGATTTGGACTCCGATCCAGGTGACCCCGTCGATCGCTGTCTTCAATGTTCGAAGCGACGCCACCAACGTGGAGACTCGAAAGCTGCGGATCGAGAATAACACCGAGGCTCCGCTCTCCCTCTCGGACCTGCAGTGTTCAAACTCTCAGATCTCGCTCTCGCTGAACCCGATCGAAGCGGGCAAGGCCTTTGAAATCGACATCACCGCAAGACCGCCTTTTCAACCCGGCACCCAAATCATCCCGATCACCGCCAAGACCTCGTTGAAAGAAACGCCCATCCTGAGCATGTCCGCTTATCTGATCGTGCAACCCCCGATCGCGGTCAGCCCTCCCCAACTGCTGCTGCCAGATCAAAGCCCGGCCTCGGGAACCACCAACGTGTTTTATGTTCGCAACCAAACGGCGAAGCGGCTGCAGCTTTCCAAAGCCGCAAGCACCATCCCCGGAGCGCGAGTCGAAATTGTGGAAACGGAACCCGGACAACTGGCCAGCCTCAACGTGGTGCTGCCTGCCAAACTGCAGATAAAGGCCGGCGAACATTACGAGATCACTGCGGATACCGGCATTGATTCCATGCCCACCCTGGTGATCCCGGTGATTCAGAACATGGCGGCCACCGCAACGAGCAGCGCGCCTCAAAGCGTGGTTCCCCATACGCGCGCCATCCGCACTCGCTCCACCCTGGCCGCGCCCGCGGGGAAATAAGGCTACTCGTCCGCGGCGATCGTCTTCATCACCGCCTGCTCGGAGATCTCGCCCTCCTTCAATTCGCCGATTTGCCGGCGATCCCGGAACACCAGCACGCGGCTGCAACTGCGGACCACTTCTTCCAATTCGGATGAAATAAAGAGCAAAGCCATGCCGTCTTTCACCAGGGCGCTGGTCAGGGCGAGAATCTCGAACTTCGCTCCGACATCAATTCCCCGGGTCGGCTCATCCAGAATCAGGAAGCGTGGCTCCGAAGCGAGCCAGCGAGCCAGCAGCACCTTCTGCTGATTGCCGCCGCTGAGAAGCCGGATCGGTTTTTCGGCGTCCGGCGTGGCAATGCGCAGCGCGCTGATATAGCGCTGGGCCAACTCCTGCTGCGCGGCCCGGCCGATCGGCCGAAAGGGACCGCGCCGAGCCTGCAGCGCCAGCACCACATTTTCGCGAATCGATAGATTCGGAATGATTCCCTCGGTCTTCCGATCCTCCGAAAGAAACGCAAACCGAAGAGCCAGCGCCTGCCGGGGAGTCAACCGCGGCTGCGCAACCGAGTCGATCCGCAATTCACCGGTGCTCGGCCGGTCGATGCCAAACAGCAAACGAGCCGTTTCCGTCCGGCCCGAGCCGAGCAAGCCGGCAAGCCCAAGCACCTCTCCCCGGCAAATCGAAAAATTCAGCCCGCTGACGGAATGCGTCCGGCCCAAGTCGCGAGCTTCGATCAGTGCTTCCGTGCCGCCAACAGCGCCTGCCGCCGGAGCGGGCGCGTGCTCGAGGGCCGAAGCGTCACGGCCGATCATCTTGCCGATCAATTCCAGCCGCGGAAGCTCCGCGGCGGAGTAGGATCCAACTTTTTGGCCGTTGCGCAGCACGGTGATCCGGTCCGAAACGGCATAGACCTGATCCAGAAAGTGGGTCACAAAAAGAATGCCCAAACCTTGATCTTTCAGGCCGCGAATGATTTCAAAGAGATGTTTGACCTCATCCCGGTCCAGGCTCGAGGTCGGCTCATCCAGGATCAGGACGCGGGCGGACAGGTCAACGGCCCGCGCAATCGCAACCAACTGTTGGATGGCAATGGAAAAAGACGACAGCGGCTGAGTCACATCCAGCGTAACGCCCAATCGCCGCAGGGCCTCGTGCGCTTTGGCCCGGACGCCGCGCCAGCGAATGAACCCGCACACGCGCGGCTGCCGCCCGAGGCAGATATTCTCGGCCACGCTCAATTGGGGCACGAGATTCACCTCCTGATAGACCGTGCTAATGCCGGCGCGCTGAGCCTCCAGGGTGGACCGGGGCGCAATCGAGACGCCATTCAAATGGATGGTCCCGGCATCCGGACGGTAAACACCCGTAAGGACCTTGATCAGGGTCGATTTCCCGGCGCCGTTCTCTCCCATGAGCGCGTGGATCTCGCCCCGCGAAAGCGAGAAATCGACCTGCTGCAAGGCTTTGACTCCCGGGAACGATTTGGAGAGCCCCCGCGCTTCCAGCAACGCAGGCTGGGAAGAATCGCTCATCTTGATGTTGCTGGTTGAACCCGAAGACGCCGGGGCGCCGGGACTCAGTACTTGCGCTGACCGATCACATCTTTGGCCACCGATTGATCGAAGACCGAATCCTTCATGATGATGCTTTTTGGCAGCGGCTTGCCGGCGACGGCAGCTTCGGCGGCATCGAAAGCCGCAGGCCCGAGCAGCGGGTTGCACTCCACGCTGCAATTGAGCGTGCCGGCCACCATCGCTTCGAAAGCGCCCTTGACGCCGTCGATCGAGACCACCACCACGTCCTGGCCCGGCTTAAGGCCGGCCTCCTGGATCGCCTGGATCGCCCCCAAGGCCATGTCGTCATTGTGAGCGTACACAGCTTGAATATTGCGTCCCTCCGCCTTCAAAAATGCTTCCATAACTTCCTTGCCCTTGGCCCGGGTGAAATCGCCGCTCTGTGACTTGAGAATCTTCATTTCCGGATGGCTCTGGAGCACTTCAGCAAAACCCTTTTTGCGATCATTGGCAGGGGCCGCGCCCGCGGTGCCCTGCAGTTCCACGATATTGGCCTTGCCGTTCATCTTTTTGGCCAGCCACTCGCCCGCCATGCGCCCTTCCGCAACAAAGTCCGAGGCAATCAATGTGGTGTAGAGCGATTGATCGGCCAGCTTCAAACCGCGGTCGACCAGAATCACGGGAATCTTCGCGCGCTTCACTTCGCGAAGCACCGGCTCCCAACCGGTTTCAACGACGGGCGCTAAAATGATGGCGTCAACTTTCTGGGCCACGAAGGCGCGCAACGCCTTGATCTGATTTTCCTGCTTTTGCTGGGCATCGGAAAACTTGAGCTCGACGCCGCGCTTCTTTGCCTCGGCCTGGATGGATTCGGTTTCCGCGGTGCGCCAGCCGCTCTCGGCGCCGATCTGGCTGAAGCCGATCACCAGCTTCTTCTCAGCCGCCAGAGCCGAGGAAAGGGTGAGCCCAACGATAAACGCGAACAGAGTTCGTTTCAGAAGCATAATTCAGCCTTGTTTAACCAGAAACCGCCGTCAAAGACAACTTTGCCGTTTTGGACCGCAGCGGTGTGAAGCATTTTCTTCCTCGGGAGCCGATGGCGCTGAAGGAGATTCATGACAGTCCGGATGTGATGGTTCTCCGTCCCAACTCTGTGAATCTGATCGAAGGCATCGATTTCAAGGTCCTGTGGGAGTGGGATGTCGGCAGCTGGCGTTCTGTTTCCTCCGCGCCGACGAACCATCCTGGAAAGTTTGATCTTTCAGTTGAGCTGAAGGCTTTCGGGCGAACCATGACGATTCGCAACGGGTGAGGACAATGGCTTCTGATCGAAAATGAAAGAGCCGCCCCTGGTCGGAGCGGCTCGAAACAGCGAAAGGCGGGGAGACGCTTAAATGAATTCGTTAATCAGGTTCTCGAGGAATTCCTGCCGGCCGGATTCATTTGGCTCAATTTCGCCCTTGTCCAGAACGTAGGCTTCCAGCTCTTTGAAGCCGACCTGGCCGGATTCAATCTTCGCGCCGATGCCGGTGTCCCAGGATCGGTAGCGCTTCTTCACAAAGTCCGCCAGCCGTCCATCTTTGCGAATGGCCGCCGCAATCTTCAGGCCGCGGGCGAACGCGTCCATGCCCGCGATATGCGCGTAAAAGAGGTCAACGGGTTCGAAGCTTTCGCGCCGCACCTTGGCATCGAAGTTCGTGCCGCCGGTGGTGAAGCCGCCCATCTTCAGGATCGTCAGCATGATCTGAGTGGTGAGGTAGAGGTCGGTTGGGAATTGGTCTGTGTCCCAGCCCAGCAAAATGTCCCCCATGTTCGCATCGATCGAGCCGAGGGCGTTCGCGGCCGCCGCCACTTCCAGTTCGTGCTGCATGGTATGGCCGGCGAGGGTCGCGTGATTGGTCTCGATATTGAGTTTGAAGTGTTCGAGCAGGTTGAATTCCCGCAGGAAATTCAGGCACGCGGCCGCGTCTGAATCGTATTGATGCTTGGTCGGTTCCTTGGGCTTCGGCTCAATGTAGAATGGACCCTTGAACCCGATCGCCTTTTTGTGGTCCACGGCCATGTGCAGGAATTTCGCCAGGTGCTCCACTTCGCGCTTGAGGTCGGTGTTCAACAGCGTGGTGTAACCTTCGCGGCCGCCCCAAAACACGTAACCTTCGCCGCCGAGTTCATGGGTGGCTTCCAAGGCCTTCTTCACCTGGGCTCCGGCATAAGCAAAAACATCTGCGTTGCAGCTGGTCGAGGCGCCGTGCATGTAACGGGGATGCACAAACAGGCAGGCCGTGCCCCAGAGGAGGCGAACCCCGGTCCGCTTCTGTTCCTCTTTCAGCACTTTGGTCACCTCTTCGAGGAAATGATTGCTTTCCTTGAGGCTGCGGCCTTCGGGGGCCACGTCGCGGTCATGAAAGGCATAGAACGGCGCACCCAGCTTTTCGATGAACTCGAACGCGACGCGCACCCGGTTTTTGGCATTTTCGAGTGAGTCGGTCGCTGCCTCCCACGGGCGTTGCATGGTGCCGCTGCCGAACATGTCGGCCCCCATCCCGCGAAAGGTGTGCCAGTACGTGACCGAGAAACGGAGGAGGTCCTTCATCTTTTTCCCCTCGACCACTTCCTCCGGGTTGTACCACCGGAAGGCGAGCGGGTTTTTCGATTGGGGTCCTTCGTATTGGATTTTGGAAATATTTGGGAACGCTTGAGACATACCGGTTTAAAACAGGCGGGACCCTATAGGAGGGAGCCAGGCCCGTCCAGCGTGTAATCCGGTCCGTTTTGCACCGCTCTTGTTAGCGAATCCCGGAAGAACCGGTCGGGGAGGCTGCGAAACAATCGCCATTCCTGCTTACAATTGGCCAAAAACCTGCTTAAGTTCCCTCCGATTTATTTGCGCTGACTCTATGACGAAGATGCTGTGGAGGGTCCTTCTTTTTTTGCTGTGCCTGTCACAAGATTTGATGGGCGTCCAAAGCGCTGTCCCTGCGACTCACACAAAAGTTTCTCTGCTTTTCTCTCATGCCACCGCCAAGCCTGGGGAGACGGTTACCGCCGCGTTGCGCCTGGTTTCGGAGCCGGGCTGGCACACCTATTGGCGCAATGCCGGGGATGCCGGGGTGGCGACCAGCATTCAATGGCAATTGCCACCGGGCTTGGCGCCCGGTTCCATCCAGTGGCCTGTGCCCGAAAAGCTCGTGATCTCGAAGCTCACGGATTACGTCTACGAGAACGAAATCCTTTTGTTGATACCGATCTCCGTCTCTCGCGGCGCGAAGTCGGGTCCCGCGCGCATCATGGGCGCGGTCGAGTGGCTCGAATGCAATGATAAGAATTGCTTTCCGGCCAGTGGCAATGTCACCAACTCCTTCACGGTCGGGCTTGATTCGCAGCTTTCTCCAGACGCGGCCTTGATCGAGGCCTGGCGCAAGCGGTTGCCGACTGTTGATCCCAGCTTGAAACTTTCGGGCAAGTGGGAAGTGATCGACCCCTCTTCCCGGAAACTGTTAATCGAATGGGCTCCGAAAACGCCTCCGCAAAACCCGGATTTTTACCCGTTCGAAGACTCAGCGGCGGTGGAAGCGGGCACGGAAGTTTTGGAAGCGAGTTCGAATGTCGTGCGCCTTGCCAAGCAGGTGAAAAGCTCGAACGGAATGTGGCCCGCGGAGGTGCTGGGAATCGTCGTCGATGGCAACGGCGATGCCAGGAGGGGCTACGAGGCGCGCTTTTCTGTGCCGCCGCTGGCGGGGGATGCGACGGCCAAAGTGAAACCAATTCAAGCGGGCGGCTCCTCAGCTCCGTCCTCGATTCTGGCCATCCTCGTATTTGCCTTATTGGGCGGGATCATCCTGAACGTCATGCCGTGCGTGTTGCCGGTGATCGCGTTGAAGATTCTCGGGTTCGTGAATCAGAGCCGGGAGGAACCGAGAAAGATTCGCGAGCTGGGCCTGATCTACATGCTGGGGGTGATGGCGTCCTTTTTGGCGCTGGCGGGCGTGATCCTTGGCGCCCGCAAGGCAGCCGGGGATGTGAATTGGGGCATGCAAATGCAGAACCCCTATTTTGTGGTCGCCATGCTGGTCCTGGTGACGATCGTCGCTTTGAATCTGTGGGGCGTTTTCGAGATCACTCTCCCCGGACAGGCTTTGGGAGCGGCGGGCGAACTGGCCTCCCGCGAAGGCCGCTCGGGCGCATTTTACAACGGCGTGCTGGCCACCCTTCTGGCCACGCCCTGCACCGGCCCGTTTCTGGGCGCTGCCACCGGGGCGGTGCTGACGCGCCCCTCCTACGAGGTGATTCTCACCTTTCTCACGATTGGCTTTGGGCTGGCCCTGCCGTATGTGCTGCTCTCTTGGAATCCGCGCTGGCTGAAACTCCTCCCCAAGCCGGGCGCCTGGATGGAGAAGTTCAAGGTGGCGATGGGCTTTCCGATGGCCGCGACCGCGATCTGGCTTTGGAGCTTCGGCGGGCGGCATTTTGGGAAATCCGGCGGGTTGTGGCTTGGCATCTTTCTGGTGTTCGTGGCTTTGGCCCTTTGGATTTACGGTGATTTCGTCCAGCGCGGCCTCCGTCATCGGGGATTCGCGATGGGCGTGGCATTGGTGATTCTCGGCTTTGGATATTTCTACACGCTCGAAGCAAAGCTCAATTGGCGCAGGCTCCAACTGCCCACCAGTTCGGGAGACGAGATTGCGAACGAGCCGGGCGGCGTCCAGTGGAAGCGCTGGAGTCATGAGGCAGTGGCCAAGGCCCGGTCCGAAGGGCATCCGGTGCTCGTCGATTTTACAGCGGATTGGTGCTTCACCTGCCAGGTTAACAAAGCGAACGCCATCGAGGTCGAATCGGTGAAGGCCAAGCTCGATGAAATCGGCGCCGTGGCGCTGATCGCGGATTTCACCCTGAAAGACCCGATGATTGGGGCCGAGATTCGGCGCTTTGATCGTGCGGGCGTTCCTCTGGTCGTCGTCTATCCGGCAGATCCGGCTGCGGACCCGATCATGCTTCCGGACGGCCTTTTCAGCGCGGGAACGATGCTGGAAACGCTGGAACACGCCGCCGCGGCGGGCAAAAAGGGGAAGTAAAAGCGATTTCTTTACTGGCGCAACACCCGCAATTCTCCAGTTTGCGGGTTATAAGAAAATCGTGAGCCGGCCGGCAGTTCGGGAATGCTCTGGAGGTAATGTTTGGCCACAAGTTCATTCAGGTCCCGAGGATAGCGATCTTCCTGTCCGTTAAACAGAGAGATGGCGTTCTGCAACGACGCGAGGTCGATCTGCTTGACGGCGACTTTTCGCGCCTGATTGATCGCCCCGAGATAATCCGCGGGCGCGGTGATCGGATTGCCGCTTCCATTGTTGGTAAGCAGGTTCTTTTCCGCGGTTTTCTGTTTCTTGCCGCAACCGATCGCCAAAAGAGTGGCGGCGAGGCAAATTGTCACGGGCTTCATGCCGGACAATTTACCTTGCCGGCGTTTGGCGCCAAGGGCGGAGAAGGAGAGGCGCGGTGGAGGCTGGAGTGTTTTCTGCCGGGGCTGGGGGGATTTTTACCACTTTCGAAGTGTTGTCAGGGGCGGTGGAGTGGATTAGCATTTTAGACTTTAGTGGGATAAAATGAAATTGCATATTTGTCTTGGCTGGTTCGTTGCGGTGGCTGCGGTCCTTTCCGGACCAGTGGTCCAGGCGGCGCGGGAAGTTCCGGATTTCGCCATGCTCGATTTCAAAGGGCGGTATCACCACTTGCGCCAGGTCGATGCGAAGGCCGTGGTTCTGTTCTTCACCGCCAACGGCTGTCCGATTGCCCGCCAGAGCATTCCCCGTTTGAAAAAGCTGCGGAAGACGTTCGAAGATCAGGGCGTTCAATTCTGGATGGTGGATTCAAACTCTGCCGATGATCGCGAAAGCATCGCCAAAGAAGCGTTCGAGTTTCATGCGGGCGCCCTGCCCATTCTATTGGATGAGAACCAGGGTGTGGCCGGAATGCTCGAGGTGAAGCGCACGGGCACGGCTGTCTGCATTGAGACGAAGGGCTGGACTGTTTTCTACCAAGGCGCGATTGACGACCAATTGGTGGAGGGAGCGGAGAAGCCTCAACCTCAGGAGAAGTATCTTGAAACTGCGTTGAGCCATTTTCTGAAAGGCGAGCCGGTGGAGCGCGCGCAGACGACCGCCCGCGGGTGTCTGATCTCTTTCGGCGGCAAGCAGGGCGTTTCGTACGCGAAGGAAGTGGCCCCGATTCTGGAGAAGAAATGCTTTGGCTGCCACAGCCCCGGAAACATCGGCCCGAACAAGTTCACCAGCTATTCCAAAGTCCAGGGGGTCTCGGACATGATTCAGGAGGTTCTGATCTCGCGCCGCATGCCCCCATGGCACGCGGATCGTCAGCATGGTTCCTTTGTGAACGATTGCTCGCTGAAGCCCGAGGAGTCGCGAACGATCCTCCGCTGGATCGAACAGGGCGCCCAAAAGGATGATGGCGCCGATCTGCTCACTGCGGCCAAGGCGCCGTCCCAAGACTGGGCGCTCGGCCAGCCCGACGCGGTCGTTTCAATTCCTCGCGTGGAGGAAATTCCGGCGACGGGCGTGCTGGAATATCGGCATCTGCAGGTGACCGCGCCGTTTGATCAGGATGTGTGGGTGAAAGGTGTGGTGGCCAAGCCGGATAACACCCGGGTGGTCCATCACATTATTGTGCGGGTGAAGTCAAAACCGACCGACGATAACAACAATCCGGATGACGCGTTTCTGCTCGGCTGGGCCCCTGGCTCGCCGGAGATGTTCTTCCCCCAGGGAACCGGAAAGCTGATTAAGAAAGGCTCCATCCTGGATTTTGAAATGCACTACACGACCTCTGGACGCGAGGAAAAGGATCAATCCAAAATCGGCATTTACCTTTTGCCCTCCGCCCCTGAACTGGTCATGAAGACGCGCGCGGCGTTGGATCTCGATCTCCAAATCGCTCCCGGCTCCGCGACCGAAACGACAATGGCCAGCTACGCGGTCACTCGGGATACGATGCTTTACGACATGAGCCCCCACATGCATTTGCGAGGCTCCTGGTTCAAGTTCGAAGCTCTCTACCCGAAGGGCAAGCGGGAGACGCTGCTCTCCGTGCCGAAGTACGACTTCAAGTGGCAGCATAACTACCGCTTGGCCGAGCCGAAACGCCTGCCCGCTGGAACCTGGATTTTGTGCAGCGGCGGATTCGACAACTCCTCCCGCAATCCGGCGAACCCGAACCCCAAAGCGACCATCCATTGGGGGGATCAATCGTTTGACGAGATGTTCATCGGGTTCATGGGCATGGCGGAAATTCCCTCCGGTTGGAAGCCGCCAAAGCAAATTGCCTCCGAGAAGTGATCTGGCGGGGAGCCGCCCCAGCTTACTAAAATCGCACACCCAGCGAGCTGTCTCGCTGGGTGTTTTTTTTACCGCGTAAAAATAAAGAGAGGCGGTTCCTGTAGCGCGGAGCCGCCTCTCTTATGTGTAGCGTTGAACCAAGTTCTAGTACCGTTCCCGGCGGCCGCCCTCCCGGTCGCGGCCTCCGCCGCCACCGCGATACCCACCACCACCGCCGCCGCCTGAAGGACGCGGGCGATCTTCGCGGGGACGGGCGACGTTCACGGTTAAGGCCCGCCCTTGAAGTTCCTTGCCATTGAACATTTCGACAGCTTTGGTTGCTTCTTCGGGGCTGGCGAGTTCGACGAACGCGAATCCACGGGATTTCCCAGTGAACTTGTCGAACATCAGATTGACAGAGGTAACACTCCCGGCCTGCGAGAAATATTCCTGCAGGTCCTGTTCCAAAGTCTGGAACGATAGGTTACCAACGAAGAGTCTAGTAGGGTTCATGGCGGAGTTGTTTGGTTTGGTTGGTCTGAGCTTTTAAAACCCAACGAGGAGGTGGTTGCACTCAATGTGAGCACTCAATGCCAAGGCATTACCGACAAATTGTCTAACCGACACCTGCACGGAAAAGGGTTTTCGGGGTGAGAGTAGCAAGCTAGGGTCAGCCGTCAACGAATAAAAAAGAGCGAAAAAGCCTGACAGAAACCGCACCGAACAAATGGGTAGGGTGGATAGGGAATCGTCCACTGGCAGGTCCCTGAAGCCCTCTTGGGATGGCTTTGCTTGTGTTTCTAAGTGGTTGAAACTGTGGTATATCGGATTTCTTCTAAAGCGAACACTCTCAACCTCCGATAGTCCTATCGAATGAACGGTCTTCTCGGGGGGGCTGAAACGGATGAATTCGCGTCGCGCTCCGCGACGCGAAATCGTTTCTGCGTGGATGAGGTGCATGACACCGCGGCGATCAAGTTCGAAAACCTGCGTGTGGTCTATCCGGCGCGTCTGCGCGGCGAAACGCCGAAAGTCGCTCTCAAGGCGCTGAACTTGTCCGTTCGTCAGGGAGAGGTCTTTGGATTTCTGGGGCCGAATGGAGCAGGCAAGACCACCACGATGAACGTGCTGCTCGGTTTCGTGCAGCCGACCAGCGGCAACGCGAGAATCCTGGGCAAGGACGCGGGGGATACCGAGTCCCGGCAGACGCTCGGCTATCTGCCGGAGCTCACCTATTACTACAAGTTTCTTACCGGCCGCGAGATTCTCCGGTTTTACGCCAAACTTTTTGAGATTCCTTCACGCGAAGCGGATAAGCGCATTGAAAGCCTCCTGGCCCTGGTCGAGATGACCCAGGCTGCGGACAAACCCATTCGCAGCTATTCCAAAGGAATGCAGCAACGAGTGGGCCTCGCCCAAGCCCTGATTAACAACCCGCGCCTGCTGGTTCTGGACGAACCGACCAGCGGTTTGGACCCAATCGGCCGCATGAAAGTGCGCAATATCATTCAGCGGCTGAAAGATGAAGGAAAAACGGTCTTCTTTTCGTCCCACGAACTCGGGGAAGTGGAAACGGTGTGCGATCGGGTGGCGATCCTTCACCAGGGGGAAGTCAAAGAGATGGGCTCTGTCACGGCGTTGCTGGATGAGTATCAGCTCAACCTGGAACAGATTTTTCTTAAGGTGATCGGGTTCGACGAGACGAACCGCGAAACGCCTGGGAAATGAAAAAAATATTCGCCATGGCCGGAGTTGTGCTGCGCGAGATGTGCCGCCGCAAGGACTTTTATGTCCTGTTCATTCTCACGGTGCTTCTCAGCCTCGTCATGGCGTCCGTCACTTTCTTCAACGAGGAAAAGATCGTCCGCTACGTCAAAGAACTCTGCCTGCTGATGATTTGGGCGGCCTCTTTGGTGATTGCGGTTACAAGCGCGGCGCGGCAGATCCCGGCGGAGCGGGAGCAGCGCACCTTATTTCCGCTGCTCGCCAAACCGGTGACGCGTTCCCAGGTGATGATGGGGAAGTTCCTCGGATGCTGGCTCGCTACCGGCGCGGCGTTGCTTTGCTTTTATCTGTTTTTCGGCGCGCTCGCCATGAGCCGGGAACATGAATGGCCGGTGTTGAATTACTTTCAGGCCTTCGGCTTGCATTGGGTGATGCTGGGGGTCGTGGTGGCATTTGTTCTGCTCGGTTCTCTCGTATTTGCCGCGCCGTCGTCCAACATCACGATTTCCGTGGTCGCCACCCTGGCGATCCTGATTCTCGGCCGGCATCTAAATAAAGTCGCCCTGCAGATGACCGAACCGGGGCGGAGCATTACCTACATCATTTACTATCTGATCCCACACCTCGAGTTGTTCGATGTGCGCGACCTGATCGTGCATAATTGGC
Organism: uncultured Verrucomicrobiota bacterium; assembly: GCA_964566945.1. Classification (GTDB taxonomy): domain Bacteria; phylum Verrucomicrobiota; class Verrucomicrobiia; order Limisphaerales; family SXQI01; genus DASVNK01. Next base: position 262,088 of record CAZMKE010000001.1, read on the forward strand.
CGCTCATCCCCTGGAACGCCTGGGCTCTGGCGGTGGGGTATGGATGCGTCTTTGCCGCGCTCTTCATCTGGATCGCCTGCTGGGTCTTCCAGAGGAAGCAGGTGAACTGACCATGAAAAGGCCGGCGCTCATCACCTTTGCCTTGCTCAGCGGTTGCTTTGCCCTGGGCGTCACGGTGGAGCCCGAGTTGGTCTCTCTGAAGCCCTACGCCCGCCACGATCAGTCTCCCGTCGAAGTAGTTTTGGGCGATGGCCGGCGCCTCTTTGCCACCCACTTTTTTACCAAGGCCGATATTTACTTTCACAGCGGTTACTACCCGAGCATTTTCGACCAGGCTTCCGCCGGCCGAGAGAGCCACATCGCCAGCAGTGCCGGAGCGATTGAGAGCAAGGAGCACGGCGAGGAGGATTTTCTGGGGCGGCCGCTCGATTGCATCGATAGCTTCAGCCGCTCGTTCTTCCCGTCCACCCACACGCATCTCGACGAGGCTGCCCATGCCCATCACCATGATCACGAATCATCGGGCGAAACGCAGGCTGAGCCCGCGGCCGAGGATGGGAAAATGCGAGAGATGCTGCCCTGGTTGCGCATGACCGCCCAGCTGGACCCGAATCGCGTGGAGACCTACACCGTGGGCTCCTACTGGCTTCGCACCCGAATGAACAAACCGCAGGAAGCCGAAGCTTTCCTCCGGGAAGGCCTGCGGGCGAATCCCGGCAATTACGCGATTCTTTTCGAATTGGGGCGTATTTACGAGGAGAGCGAGCATGACTCCGAGCGAGCGCGCAATCTTTGGGAATCGGCGCTCAAGCATTGGCAACAGATCGAATCGGCCAAAACCGAGCCGGAGACTTTCCTTCTTTTGCAGATCACCTGGCATCTGGCGCTTCTGGAGGAAAAGGCCGGGAATTTCGAAAAAGCGGTTTCTTACCTGGAGATCGCCAAGGCGGCCTCCCCGAACGCCGCTGGCGTTCAGCAGCGGATCGAAGAGATCAAACGCTCCGCCCGGCTGCGGTAGGGCGCGAAGCGGTCGGCGCGGCTGGCCTAAATGCGCCTCTTCTCCGGGCCTTGCCAAGCCACCCTGTCTGGCTCAAATTCGGGTTCATGGAGACCAACTCATTTGTTCGACGCATGGCCTTTTCCCTGCTCCTGTCTGTTCAGGTTCTGCGCCTGGCGCTCGGGGCGGAGGCGCTCGACCTGATTCCGGCTGCCCAAGGCGGGATCAAAGTTCAGCCGCTCAATCACGCCACGTTCGTTCTGGAGTGGAACGGCAAGAAGATCTTTGTCGACCCGGTCGGCGGAGCGCAGCGATTCGAAGGAACGCCGGATCTCATCCTGGTCACCGATATTCACGGGGATCACATGAACGCCGACACTCTTAAGGGCGTCGCGCGCGGGAATGCCAAAATCTTGGCCCCGGACGCGGTCGCATCCCAACTGCCAGCGGACCTGAAGGGCCGAATCGTAGTGATGGCTAACGGCGAGAGGAAGGAGGTTCAAGGAATAACCGTAGAAGCGGTGCCGATGTACAACCTCACGCCGGACCGGTTGAAGTTCCATTCCAAAGGCCGGGGCAATGGCTACGTGATTACTCTCGGGGGCAAGCGGATTTACGTAAGCGGGGATACGGAGGACATTCCGGAAATGCGCTCTTTGAAGGACATCGACGCGGCTTTTGTTTGCATGAACCTGCCCTACACCATGACCGTGGAGCAGGCTGCCAGCGCCGTGCGTGAGTTTAAACCGAAGATTGTCTACCCTTACCACTATCGCGGGAGCGACACGAAAAAGTTCCAGGAATTGGTCGGCGCGTCGGGCGGCATCGAGGTGCGCCTGCGGGACTGGTACAAAAGCTAACCCGGAAAGCCGAAAAGCTTCCGCTCCTTGATGATCGCGGCGACTTGCGGTGGCACCATGATCTCCCACCCTGCGTCGCCTGTTTTGATCTGCGCGAGCACTTCCTTCGAGTAGATCGGGAGGTAGCACTCGTTGAAGTCCTTCACCGCCTGGATGAAATGGTTCTCCAGCAGGTAGGCGTAAAGGTGCTGAAGATGGGGCGCCACCCGGAGATTATTCGCGGTGATGATCGAGCCGGTCGTGGGGTCCTGCGACGGGTAAACGTAAAGTTTCAGGGCATTTTTGAATAATCGCCCGAATGACTCCAGAATGCCGCCTTCCAGGTCCGCGTAGTACTTTTCCTCGAAAACCTCCCGCAAGCTCGGGATGCCCATCACCAGCCCGATCATTTTTTTTGTGTAGCGGAAAAGATACTGCGCCAGCCGGTAGTACTCGCCGTAATTCGAAATGAGCACCGGCTTCCCCAGCCGGCAGAGCGTGTCGACGCGGTCCAGAAAGTCTTTCTGATCGATGCCCGATTCGGTGGCGAGATTGCGCATGGTCATTTCCATCACCACCAGCAGGTCTTCGCCCTGCACCCCGGGCTCCTGGACAAATTGGGCTTGAGCGCAGTTGAGCATGTCCATGGTGGTTCGGGTTACCGGCCGGAAGCTGCCGCGTTCAACGAGGATGGCCTTTTTGTAGAGAACTTCGGCGGCCTGCACCACCTCACCGTCCGCCGTGAACATCGCCGAGTCAGCCAGGCCGCTCTCCACCAATTGGAGGCTCATCAACCGGTTGTCGATCTGCTGAAAAGCCGGGCCGGAGAATTTGACCATGTCCACCTCCACCCGTTCGCGCGTGAGGTTGTCGAGCAGCGAGGTCAGCAGGTAGACCGGTTCGGCATAATGATACGTCGCCCCGTGCAGCAGATTCACGCCCATGATCCCGAGCGCTTCCTGCTGCTGCAGATTTTCGCGATCGAGCATGCGCACGTGGATGATGATTTGCGAGGGCTCGGAGCGTGGCTCGGTTTGGAACCGAATGCCCATCCAGCCATGGGACTCATCCCGGTTTTTGTAGCCGCGGGCGGTGACGGTGTCCGCGAAGACAAAGAACTTCGTGGTATCGCCGCGTTTCCCGCTCAACCGCTCGTACTGGAGCTGGTACTCGTAATCGAGCATCTTGTTCAGCCGGGACCGGCTGACATAGCGCTCTGTCGGGCCGTAAATCGCGTCGCTGACGATCATATCGTAAGCCGACATCGATTTGGCGATCGTGCCTGCAGCTCCGCCCACGCGGAAAAACCAGCGCGCCACCTCCTGGCCGGCCCCGATCTCGGCAAACGTTCCGTATTTGGCAGGATCGAGATTGATCTGCAGCGCTTTTTGATGCGTATCCAACTTCACCCGCTCCATCGCGTTTCCACGCTACACCAGGTAATTCGCGAAGCGAATGGAAAACGGGAGCGTCCCGCCTTGTTCGCGTTGGTCCGTAGGGCGCCTCGGTCAGGGTCGCCGGATCATTTTCGGCGCGGCGCAGCCGCAAAAGTATTGTCAATCCGTGCGCTGTTTCTCATGATGGAGTGCGATGAAGATTCTGGCGGGCCTGACCCGTAGCCTCTCGCGCCTTTTTGGACGCAACGAAAAGGATTTGAACCGCTCGAAGCTGGTGGGCCTTTATTTGAATCAAACCAATGGCCGCGATGGCGCTTCATCTGACTTCAACCAGACGCGCCAGCGCCGGAATGGCAAGTACAGCCATAACCGCGAGCGCGCGTAGGTTCGCCCGCCTCGGGGAATGGCTAAACCGCAGTTTATCTCGCTCGGGCGGGGGATCGAAATCCCCATCATCTATGAAGATCGGGCCGTTCTGGCCATCGACAAGCCTGCGGGCTGGATGCTCGCTCCTTCCGAATGGGACCGGACTGGCCGCAATCTTCAACTCGCGATCGCTTCCTCCATCCATGGCGGGGAATTCTGGGCTCGCTCGCGCAACCTCAAGTTCCTCCGCTTTATTCACCGGCTGGACGCTGAGACGACGGGCGTCCTCCTGTTCGCCCGGAGTTCCGGGGCGGTTTCGGTTTATTCCCGCCTTTTTGAATCGCGCTTGGTGCTCAAAACCTATCTCGCAGTGGTCGAAGGGGCGCCGCCGGCGGACTCATGGACAGCGCGAGGCTGCATTGGAGAGGATCCGGGCAAGCCGGGGCGAATGCGCATTGACCCCCGGGAGGGAAAAGAAGCGGAGACCGAGTTTGTCGTCGCGGGCCGGCGGGAGGGCTTGTCTCTCATTCGCGCTCATCCCAAAACGGGGCGGACGCATCAAATTCGCGTTCATCTCCTGGATTCTGGGCTGAAGATCATGGGTGATCCGCTTTACGGCACGATCTCCAGAAATCGTTCACCCGATTTCCCCATGGCTCTGCGGGCTGCGTCTCTGGCTTTTCGCGATCCCTTCAACCGCCGGCAGGTCGAAATCAACGCGCCGATGAAAACATTCCGGGCTCAGTTCGGGTTTCCCGAGACCGAGCCTGAATCAGGCCGGTGAAGAGGCGTGCCCCCCGGCTATTTGTTCGCGCTGGCGGCAGCGAGTTGCTTCTCGAGGTCAGGGTTCGGAGGCTGGCCCAGCGACAACGCCTTGTTGTAGTGATACTTCGCCAACTCCATGAAGGGCGGTCGTTGGGTTGCGTAAATCACCGCCAGGTTGTGGTGCGCCCCGGCGTAATTGGGATTCAAGGTTACCGCTTTGCGGAGGGCGGTTTCAGCCGCTTCCCGTTGTCCCTGCTGGCTAAGCGTGATTCCCAGATAGTTCTGCGTTTCCGGGTTTTTCGGGTCGAGTTGAGCCGAACGGCTCAGCTCGTCGAGAGCTTCCTCGTACTTTCCTTGTTGGAACCGCATCATTCCCATCAATGAGAGGGCATAGGCGTCGTCGGCATGAATGGCCAGCGCCTTTTTCAGGTTGGCTTCGGCCTCGTCAAATTTTTGCATTTGCACCTGGATGGCGGCCAGATTCGCGAGGCTCGTCGGGTTTTCCTCGTCCATTTTGAGGACTTCCTTGTATTTCTCTTCCGCTTCCGGATAGCGCTTGGCCGCAAAGGCTCGTTCCGCGTCGGCCACCACGATGGCGGCGCCTGGCGGCAGTTCGCGAGGGGAGCGCTTGGCCGGTTTGACTTCCGCCGCCGTGGCCACCTTGGACACATTCTTGTCCATCAAAGCCTGTTCTTCCTTGGTGTAAGGCACTTTGCGGGATTCGAAAACCTCAAGCCGGGCGCGCAGGTTGGCGAGCTGGTTGGTGAGCGTGCCGCGGTCCGAAGCTTCCCCGCGGGCTTTGAGATCGTAAAGCTCCTTATTGGCATCGTTCAGTTTTTTGAGCAGTGAGTCACGTTCCTTCTCGACATCTTTCAGGCGGGTGTTTTCCGGCGACGCTTTGGGGGCGCTAGCCAGCTTCGTTTCCAAGTCGGCCCGCTGCTTCTGCCATTCTGCGCGCTCCTGCTCAAAGCCTGAAACCTTGGCCTGCAGATCTTTGACCGCAGCCGACTGATCAGCGCCTTTCGCGCTGGCCGCCAGTTGTTGTTGCAATTTCTGGTTTTCCTGGGTGAGCGTGGCGATGGAGGCGACGTGCTCCACCTCCTTCTTGCGGGCCGCATCGAGTTCTCCCCGGGCTTGTTCCAGCAGGGCATTGTCCGCGGCTTGAGGTTGCTTGGCCTGAGCTTGTTGCAGGCTGGCCCGCAGCAGTTCCTTTTCCTTCTCAAGCTGGGTGATCCGTTCCTGGGCTCGGGCAAATTCGTGAGGGTCGGTCGCGGCCGGTTGCGGAGCGAGGGCTTCTTTGAGCTTGGCTTCCAGCAGCGAATTGTTCGCCTCAAGCTGGGCCACCCGGGCGTTTAAGTCCTTGATCTGATCATCCTTGGACCCTGGCCGGCCCGGCTTCGCCGCAGGCTGAGACGTTTCGGCCTTGGCGCCCGGCAGGTTCTTGACGTGCTCGTGGATGTAATCCAGACGGAAATCGACCGCATTCTTTTGGTAATCCGGATACGAAGTCTGGATTCTCCGCAAATTCGTTTCGGCGTCGGCGTAACGCTGCCGGGCCAGTTCTCCCTGGCCGGCGCTGACAAATTGGTCTCCTTCCTGGATGAGGCGATAAGCGTCCAAGTAGAGATCATCTGGCCCAGCCGCCTTCGTGCCGGGCATGAGCACCTGCAGCGAAAGGGCAACCAGCGTTACAACTGCGCGAACTTTCATGAGGGCGAGAATATAGTGACCCGTTTTTGCTTTTGGCAATTTGTTAATAAGGGCGGTGCAATCGGATAATGCGCGGTTCCGCCTCGGGACCGGGCGGCAGCGCGAATTCCCGGCCGTGTTGTTCGGCGGTGTTGGGGGCGGAGATTTGGCTGCCGCGACGGTTTGCATCTTGTTGTATCATATTGCCTTTGAGGTTCTTGGGTGGTCCTCTGGCTGTGTGAAGGTTGGCATTTCCTTTGAGGGTGGTTAGCTGGCAAACAAAAAACTCCTGATTTTGCGAATCCGCCACGTGACTGTTACTGGTTCGTCACACCGTGCTGGTTAGTTGCCGCCCGTGTTTAAAAGTTTTGGTTTTGACAAGAAATCCGACACCCGTATTCTCGAAATCGGGCTTGCTTGCCCCCATCAGTTCTACGGATCGCGTATGAAGGAGAGACCTGTGATGGCCTTTATCGATATGAACAGCCCGGCGGTGAGACGGCGCCGTGGCGGTTTCACGCTGATCGAACTGCTGGTTGTCATCGCGATTATCGCCATTCTGGCGGGCATGCTTTTGCCCGCTTTGTCCAAGGCCAAAGAGAAAGGTCGCATGGCCCGTTGCCAGTCGAATCTTCATCAGGTCGGTTTGGCGATGATGCTTTACGCGGACGATTACAACGACTCCTTCTTCGTCATCGGCGCGGATGGCACTATCCCGAATGACGGTCAATGGACCAAAGGCCCTCGTTATGACGCGATGCTCGCACCGAACGACCCCCTGGCTTACTGGGGGATTGGTTACGTGAAATATCTCGGCGGCCAGGGAGGACGAGCGGTTTTTGGATGTCCTTCCGCCAAGACGGTCGACGAGTGGCACGATGACGGTCGATTTTATCCGAAAGATTTCTGGAAGAATTCCACTTTGGGCATCTGCCAGTTCCTCACCAAAGAGTATGGAACTGGTAAGCCCCGCCTGAAGGTTTCCTCTCTGCCAAACCCGGGAACGACCATCTTCTGTCAAGATGCCGCCGAACAGCGCATGGAAGGGGATGACGACAGCATCGGCCTGTTCCCGGGCAACTCGACGATTCTTACGCAGTGGATTGGCAGCCCTCCTGGAAGTGGCGGCTTAAGCAAGTCTCTTTACAATGGTTACCCATTTCAGTGGGAATGGTACCGGCACAACCAGCGGTGTCTTACGCTTTGGGTGGGAGGGCATGCTTCTCTCATCCGTTTCAAGGACTACAAAGGGATCGATTACCGCTATTACACCGGAGAGACGATCCAGAATCCGGCTCAACTGAACTGAGATTAGGCTCCATCCCAAAACCACCATGTTCAAGGCATTCAGCGTTTCCTTTGGTGTCGGCATGTTTTGCTCCGGCGCTTGTGCGATGATCCTGGCCGGTTGCGGCCGGAACGCCCTGCCTGCCGGCACGGCAACGAACGTGCAGAGTGCTTTCAAATCCACAGCGCCGGATATCAGGGACTTTGCGGATCAGGGAGTCGTAGCCGAGAGCAAAGGCGATTACGGCACGGCGTTCGTGCATTATCGAGCGCTTTCTCTCAACCCTGAGCTGAACCAACAGCAACGGGATGCCGCCAACCAATCCATGCTCGAAATGGGCAAGAAACTGCGCGACGCGGCGGCCAAAGGGGACACCAACGCGGAGAAAGTCATCGAGAACTATCGGGCAACTCGCTAGCCCGTCCAGCTTGCTCCGGTTTTCAAAGGGCAGCCGATAGCGAACCGCGCCGGCGCGGAGAGTGAAAATCGCCGAGTTGGTCCTATGGTCTCCCCTCTGGCCAGCGATTGCCTGGCCGGGTCGCTACGCTCAGTCCTTGGCCTCTCCCGGCCAAAAGTAGTTATTGGCGGTGTTTCTTTGCGCCGCGGCAGTTCCGGCGGGCGCATCAGGCCGGAAAGAAACCTCGCTTTCATCGCCCATCGCGCTTCGCTTGTGCCGGGTCCAATGCGGACCCTTTTATCCCCGAATCGATCCGTCAGTCTTGTCATGCTTCAGCGAGGACTGCCCAGTGCCGTCGGCTGCGGTCGAGGCGCGAGTTTCTGATGCGGGCATGGCCCCGGGGCAGCGATTCGCTGGCAATCATTGGGCAATTGCTTTTGCGCGTCTCTGCAGGGAGCGCAATTTGGTTATGTGGCTAATTAGCAGGCGAACTAAACCTGGATTTTACGAATCTGCCACCTGGTTGTTACCCGTTTGACACAGCGGGCTGATTAATTGCTGAAGTGTTCGACGGTTTTCCTTTTAACCCTGGATGTCCGGGGCTGGTGCTTCGATCGCGCTCCCTTTCCATCTGCGGCGCGGAAGGCGCCATTCCCAAAGGGGATGCCCATGCGGAGAAGATCATCGCGAATTACCGGGCAACTCGTTAGCCCACAGATTTTACCGAGCAGTTTGGATCTGCCCGGCTTCAACGACAACCCATAAAAAAATGAAAAGAAAACGACGTTTGCTGGCAGTGGCCCTCGCGCTGGCGGCATTGGCAGGAAATCAGAGGAGTTCATTGGCGGATCAGGATGTAACGCTTCCAGCCCCGATCTACCTTGAGAATTTCGACGAACTCGCGGAGGAGGCTCTTCCGCCGGGTTGGACGGTGACCAACCAGACCGACACGGTGACGCCGGGGGACGATCTTGGCGACTTGAAGTCTGACGCTTACAAGAACTGGGTAGTGGTGAGCGCGGATCGTTTGCAGGGGCTGAAAGCGGCAGCCTTCCAGATGAATCCGACGACTGTGAACGGCGAATCCTTGAGCGCGCTGGCGACCGGCAATCTGATTTACTGTGAATCCGACGTTCGCGACGGCAACCAAGTCCAGTATCTCTTTACCAGCGACTACGACCTCACGGGCAAGACCAATGTTTTCGCCGTATTCCACAGCCTCTACGAGCAGAACCAGGACAACGTGAATGGGATGGAGTACTCGATTGACGGCGGTGCTAACTGGCTGCCGGCGCTTTATTACCTCCAGAGCGACTCCGGGCAGGGTGGCCCGGACATTATCTTGGACGCTCTCGGCAACATCGACCTCGACAAGACGCTGAATACGGCCCGCGCCGATCAGGCTCTGGGCAAGTCCTACGGCTCTTTCTTTGCCGCGCCCATCACCCCTGAAACGGCCGTCTACATCCAGGGCCGGATCAATGATGACGCGCTGGATGGCAAGCGCATCGAGTTCGTTCGCCTGCCCAAAGCCGATAACCAAAAGAAAGTGCGTTTCCGCTTCTTTCAAGCGGGCACCGGCAGTTGGTACTGGGGCATCGACGAGTTCGGCATCTACAGCTTGTCGGAAGCTCGAATCACCGTGGCACCGTACACGCTGCCCAATTGGGGCCACAACGCCCAGGTGAATCTGGGCGGCAGCGTCACCTTCAACGTGGGGGTGAGCGGCCAGGCTCCGTTGACTTATCAGTGGAGCCACGATGGGACTGAGATCGCTGGCGCCACTGGCCCGACGCTGACGATCGGCAACGCCAAACAGACCGACGGCGGCCTCTACACCGTCACGGTCAAGAACAGCGCAGGCCAAATGACCAGCGATCCGGGCCAAGTGACGGTCATCGCCGCGCCGCAGATCGATACGCAGCCTGCAGGACTTCTGGTCAGCGCTGGCGCGCCTTTCACCCTTTCGGTGGCCGCATCCGGGCCTGCGCCGATCACTTATCAGTGGCAGAAGGATCAGCAGAACATCACGGGCGCCACCAACAGCAACTATAAGGTGACTGCGGCCGCAGCCGCAGACGGCGGTGTCTACGATGTCGTGGTTACCAACCCCCAGGGCTCCGTCACCAGCAGCAACGTTACGGTGAAAGTGTTTTCCGGGACCATCGCCCAGGATTTGGTTGTCCACCTTCCGTTTGACAAGGACGCCAATGACACTTCCGGCCGCAACAACAATGGCAGCCCGGAGTCTCAAACCCTGGCGGACGGCACTGACCCCGGCCTGCCAGCCTACGCTGGCAGCGGCAGCCAGCTTGTTGGCGCGGGAGCCCTCCATATCAAGGACGGGCAAGCAATCAATCTGGGCGCTCCGACCGATCTCTCTTTCGGCGCGGATACGGATTTCACAGTCTCGTTTTGGGTGAAAGCCGCGGATGCGAACGCCTGGACGGGTGATCCCGCGTTCTTCTCGAACAAGAATTGGGACAGCGGCAGCTCCCAGGGCTACGTGATTGCCGCCCAGGGCAGCGGCGCCTGGAAATGGAACTGGAAAGGTGACAGCGCTGGCCGTCGCGATGTCGGCTTCCCGCCGATAGCGGACAATACCTGGCATAACATCACGGTTTCGCACGATCGCCAGGGGAACGCCTCGTTTTTCGTGGATGGCGTCCTGAAGGCGACCCAGCCCATCGCAGGGGATGGCGACATCGATGGTTTCGGCCTCAGCACCTACATCGGCCAGGACGGCACTGGCGGCTATGGCTTTGCCAATGACACCGGGGCTCATTTCAAAGATATCTGGATCGACGATTTCGGCCTTTGGCGCCGCGTGGTGACCCCGCAGGAAATCGCCAGCATCTATGCCCACGGCCTGAAGGGGGAAGATCTCACGAAAGCCTCTGGCGAAATTCCGTCCACGCCGACGGTGATCACCGCCGGCCCCACCAACACCACGACGACCGCGGGCATCGCGGTCAGCTTCACCGCGAAAGCGACCGGCCAGGGTGCGCTCACCTACCAGTGGAAGCTCAACGGCAAGGCGATCACCGGCGCCACGAACGCGACGTTTGCCATCTACAATCCTCAAGCGGCGGACGCCGGGAATTACACCGTGGCGGTGACCGGTCAGGGCGGTACGGTCGAGAGCACCCCGGGCAACTTGACGGTCAACGCGGCGGCTGCCAGCTGTACTCTCTCTGACAAGCTCCTGGCTTATCTCAAATTTGACGGCAACTACAGCGATGCTTCCGGGGCCGGCATCAATGGCACCGCCGTGGGCTCTCCCACGTTTGAGGCGGGCTTGCTCGGCCAGGCGGTCCATGTGATCAGCGACGGCACTGACGCCGTGAATAACTACGTCACCCTCGGCTATCCTGTGGGGCTCAAGGTCGGCACGAACGACTTCTCCATTTCGTTCTGGACGAAGATCAACAGCCAGAATGACGACAAGCCTTTCATCTCGAACAAGGACTGGAACAGCGGCAGCAACCCTGGGTTTGCGATTGCAACCGAGGGCGATGGCCTGAAGTGGAACTTTCGCGACCACGACAAATCCTCCGGCCGCCGGGACAGCCCTCACGTCGCGCCCCAGTTGCTCGATCACAACTGGCATCACGTGGTCATCGCCTTCGCGCGCGCCAGCACCGCTTCCACCTATGTCGATGGCGTTTTGGTGGACAGCTCCAATGTCGCGCCCGATGCTGGAAAACCGGTGGTGTCCGTCGATACGGATGATCTGAACCTCAAGTGGAACATCGGCCAGGACGGCACCGGTGCTTACACCGATGGGACGAGCGGGGCGGCGGTCGACTTGCTGATGGATGATGTGGCCATCTGGGGCCGCCAGCTGTCAGGCGCTGAAGTGGTCTGCATTACCAGTTCGGGTCGCTCTGGCAAGGACCTGAGCACGCTCACCGGCGGCAGCAGTGGTCCGAAAATCACCGGTGTTGAACACGCTGGCGCCAACCTCTTCATTCACGTTGGTTCGGGCAACTTCCAGCTCCAAAAGAAATCGAGCCTGGGTGATCCGGGCTGGACCGATGTCGGCGCGCCGAGCAGCTCCGGTTCTTTCACGGTTCCCGTGGATGGGAAGTCCGGATTCTTCCGGGTGAAACAGCTCTAATTCCTTCTGGAACGAAAACACGCCGGGCCGGCGGTTCGCTGGCCCGGCTTTTTTATTTTCGGGCTGGGCTTTCGTCCCATCCCGCCTTTCCCTATACTCTCTCGTGCGGCGAGAGCCGACTGCAGCATGGAAGTTTTGATGAGTCCCGCCCCGGGCGAGATGCTTCTCCGATTTGTCGGAGACCGCCTTCGCTTTTCTCTCCGCGCGAGTGAGCCCGTTCCGCGAGCGTTCCTGCGAACCAACCTGGGGCGCGGCTCTTTCCTGCACGGCGAAATCGTGCAGGAATATCGCGAAGAACTGACCCATTGGGGTTTGCCGGCGATTCAGGGAGCGAGTCACACTTTGCCGCGCGGAATGGCCTGGCGGGATATCCCGATGCGCCTTGAGGATGGGCATTGGACCGTAGAGGCAGCCCTGGCCGAGGTGGGCTTTTTCAATGCCAAGGGTTACCTGGTGGATGCCGAGGGGCGGCAGATCTGGCCGGGCGGCGCGGATCTTGGGATCACGGTGCATCCCAGCGCCTACCGCACCGGGAATACGATTTATTGCGCGTTCACGCGGATGTTCGGAGAGACCAAGACGGCCGTTTCCAGCCTCGCGGCAGACCCGTTGCTCGATCAACTCGATCAGAGGCGCTATGCGGTGATACCTCCATCGGGCAAATTTCGGGATCTCCTCCGTGAGTTTCCGCATATTTTCGGCACTCTGGGGTGTCGCATCCTGCACCTGCTGCCCGTGAACCCGGCGCCTACGACGTATGCGCGGTTTGGCCGTTTCGGCAGCCCTTACGCGTGTGAAGACCTGACCGCGGTGGATCCGGCGCTGGTGGAGTTCGACCGCCGCACCACTGGCATTGAGCAGTTCGAAGAATTGACCTACGCCGCCCATCGCTGGGGCGGGCTGGTCTTTCTGGATCTCGTGATCAATCACACCGGCTGGGGTTCGACGTTGCAGGAAAACCATCCGGAATGGTTCTTGCGCAAGGACGACGGTTCCTTCGAAAGCCCGGGGGCCTGGGGGACAACCTGGGAGGACCTGGTCGAACTGGATCATCGCATGCCCTTGTCGTGGGACTATCTGGCGGATGTGTTTATTACCTGGTGCCGGCGGGGTGTGGATGGCTTTCGCTGCGACGCGGGTTACAAAGTGCCGGTCATGGCCTGGCGCTACATCACAGCGAAAGTGCGCCACGAATTCCCGAACGCGCTTTTCCTCCTGGAGGGGTTGGGCGGCGCCTGGGAGGCGACCGAAGAGTTGCTGACGCGCGGCGGCATGCAATGGGCGTATTCCGAACTCTTCCAGAATTATTCGCCGGCGCAGGTCAGCGGCTACTTTGATCATACTGCCATCAAAGGAGAAAAGGTCGGCGTTCTGGTCCACTACAGCGAGACTCACGATAATGAAAGGCTCGCGGCGCGCGGGCGAACCTGGTCGCTCCTGAGGAATCAGCTGTGCGCCCTCGCCAGTCAATCCGGCGGGTTTGGATATACGTGTGGCGTCGAGTGGCTGGCCGCCGAGCGCGTCAATGTTCACTCCTGCCGCGGCCTGTCCTGGAACCATCCGGACAATATCGTCCCCGAGCTGGCCCGCCTGAGCCGGTTGCTTCTCGAACATCCCTGCTTTTTCGATGGCGCGGAAGTTCGCCGGCTGAGCGGGCCCGAATCGAATGTGTTTTCTTTCACGCGCCGCTCAGCCAGCCGCCGCGAGCGCCTGCTCATCCTCGTCAACCTTGATCCGGAGCAGGAGCGCTCCTTTTTCCTCGCCCTCAGCACGTACAATGAGCTGGGTGATCCCGGCCATGATCTCCTGACTGAGGCGAGCGTCCCGATCCAGATCCGGGCCGGCCTGGTTGAGTTCCGCTTGCGGCCGGGCCAAAGCCTTTGCCTTTCCTCCCAGGAGGCAACTTCCGATCTCCGGGGTGACGTCTACCGTTTAAGGCGCGCTCAGCATGCCTGGGCCATGACTGCCCTGGCTGGAGTGCTCGAGCCCGAACAGATTGGCCCGCACGACTGGGCCCAGCTGGCCGCCCTGGTTGAAAAAGACCCGCGGTCCTTTTTGGCCAGCCTCTCCATTTTGTCGCCGGAACAGTCGAGCCGCGATCTGATCGAGGCGCTCGGCGAGGCGGCAGACAAGGAACATTACACCAACGTGGTGGAGTGGGGGCTGGCCGATACCCGCCGCGTGACTCCGGTGCCTCCGAAACACTGGCTTTTGGTTCATGGCGAGGCCCCGTTCCGGGCTACGCTCTCCTGGGCCGGGGCACAGCAGCATGGCGAGTCAGTGCCCATGCGCGGCGGCCATTGCGTGGTCTTTCCGCCCTCGGACGCTTTTCGCCGGCCGCGCGCCGGGAAGGCCGGGCTCCGAATCGAAAACTATGGGGATGGCCCGAAAACCACCCTGGGCTCGCTGATTTTTCTCAGGGAACAGCCGGAGTTTTCTTCCTCGATCTCCCTGCCCATCCGGGAACGCGGAGTTTCGACTCAATCGCCCCTCGCGCTGCTCACGAACGGCCGGGGTGGCATGGCCCGCCTGTGCGTCGATCTTGGCTCCGTGAAGGGCAAGTACGATTGCGTCCTGGGCGCGAATCTTCATCCATCTATTCCAGTCGATCGCCACGTTTTTGTGAAACGGGTGCGCATTTGGGCCAATGCCGATCGATTTATCACTCCGCTGAACGCGGGCAATCTTCAGAGCTTTGAAGCGGGGCCTCCCGCGCGCTGGGAGTTTGCGGCGATCGCGGGTGATGGCCGGTTTGCCCGGATCGAATTGGTGGCGGATATGCTCGACCAGCGCAATACCACGGTCTTTTCCCTGCGCCTGCTGGACACCTCCAAGCCATTCACCGAACTGAGCGTGACTGTCCGGTTCGACATTGAAGATCGCAATTTCCATAGCGAGACGCATCGGACCGATGGGGCGGATTATCACTTTGCGCGCAACACGCGGCCGCTGGAGCAACCACCCGGGTTCGAGTTTCACCCCGCTTCGGACCGGCATTTGCGAGTCTATTCCACCGCGGGCCGTTTCCACTCCGCGCCGGAATGGAGCACCGCTTTGCCGCATCTCGTAGAGCAAACTCGCGGACAGACCGGGGAGGGCGATGGCTACAGCCCGGGCTGGTTCGAGATTGGACTGTCACGGGAAGTGCCCGTTTTCCTGGTCGTCGACGCGGAGGCAGCCGCGCCGTCGAAGGAGCAAATTGCCGGCTTTGCCGAGATTCGGCGAGCGGCGAACTTGGAAGCGGAAAAGCAGTCCGGCTTGAATCGTGATTTCGGCCGGCAGTTGGCGTTGGCCACCCGCGCCTACGTTGTGCGGAGAAGCGAAGGGAAGAGCGTGATCGCCGGTTATCCTTGGTTCCTCGATTGGGGGCGTGATTCGCTGATCTGCGCGCGGGGCCTGATCGCGGCGGGGATGCTGGACGAGGTGCGCGATCTTCTCCTGACCTTTGGCCGTTTCGAGCGCGATGGAACGCTGCCCAACACCATCCACGGTGAAGACGCTTCCAATCGGGATACGTCGGATGCGCCGCTGTGGTACGGCGTGGTCGTGGAAGAACTGGCGACCGCGCAGGGCCCGGGCGTTTACGAACTGAAGGTGGATGCCCAGGGGCGGACGGTGGCGGACGTTCTGCGCGCGATTGCGGCCGGCTATATTCGAACGACTCCGAACCGCATTCATGTGGACGCCGAGTCGGGCTTGGTCTGGAGCCCGAGCCATTTTACCTGGATGGACACCAACTACCCGCCCGGCACGCCGCGTGAAGGCTATCCGATCGAGATTCAGGCGCTTTGGATCCGCCTTCTGGAGCAGTTGGAGCGCATTGGAGCGCCACCGGAGGGGGAGAGCTGGCGCGCCCGCGCCGCGCTCGCCCGCGCCTCGCTCATCCGCTACTTTTGGATGGAGGAGAAGGGATGGTTTGGAGACGTGCTTCTGGCCGCCTATCGCGATCCAGCGTCGAAAGCCACGCTGGACGATGCCTTGCGCAGCAATTGCGTCATTCCAATCATGTTTGACCAGACGCCCAAGCCTCAGGCGCGCCGGTGCCTCCAAAACATCCTGCGCCATTTGGTGGTGCCGGGGGCTCTGCGTTCATTGGCTCCGTTGCCAGTGAACACTCTCCTCCCGATCTACGGCCCGGATTGGCGACTGCTGAATGACCCGAAAAGCCCGTACTGGGGGCGCTACGAAGGCGATGAAGACACCCGGCGGAAACCGGCCTACCACAACGGGACAGCTTGGACCTGGACCTTTCCCGGCCTCTGCGAAGCGCTCGCCCGCGCCTGGGATTTCTCTCCGGTTGCCCTCGAAGCGGCGCGTTCTTATCTCGGCAGCATGGATGCCGAACTGGCAGAGGGTTGCATCGGGCATATTCCCGAAGTGCTGGATGGCGATGCGCCTCACGCGCAGCGGGGCTGCGATGCGCAGGCCTGGGGCGCAACGGAAGCGTTGCGGGTGTGGAAGCTGCTCAACGCAGCCTTGACCACGTCGGCGGCGCACACCCCGGACATGCTTCGCCAGGGCGTCTGATGCGGGTTTTTCTTTCGTTTTCCGGCGCGCTGCCTTAAGGAGTGGAAGCCGATGCGGGCCTGTTCCTACTTTATTTTCTGTCTTTGCGCCGCTGCCACGCTGCTGGCCCGCGACCCTTCCGGCGCCGCCGGCCTTTCCCTGTCCGAATTGAGAGCTCAGCTGGCTGCCCACGTTGGCGAGGAGCGTTTTCAGAACGCTCAATGGGGCTTGAAAGTCGTAGCCCGAGATTCTGGAGAGGTGGTCTTTGAGCATCAGAGCGGCAAACTGCTGAAGCCGGCTTCGACCGCAAAATTGTTTACTGGCGCGCTGGCGCTCGATGTTTTGGGGCCGGAGTTCCAGATTCGAACGTCAGTTTATGCGAAAGCCCGGCCCCAAGCGGGCGTCATCGCGGGGGATCTGGTGGTCTACGGGCGGGGCGATCCGAGCTTTTCGCCAGCGTTTCTGCGCGATGGCCGGACCAACGTCTTCTCGCGCCTGATCGAAGCTTTGGAGGGTGCGGGCGTTCGGGAGATTTCCGGAGATTTGGTGGGGGACAGCACTTTCTTCTCCGGCCCGCCCTTTGGCACTGGCTGGACCTGGGACGATCTGCAGTTTTACTACGGCGCCGAGGCGACTGCTTTGAGTGTGAATGACAACTCCCTGGACATTGCCATCGTGCCCGGCGCGGAGGTCGGGGAGCCCTGCCGCCTCTCCGCCAAATCGTCCTTTGTTGAGCTGGTGAACCGGACCCGGACTATCGCCGCGAAGGGGCAGCCTTCCATTGCCATCGAGCGGCTGCCCGGCCAGGGGCGAGCGTACATCCAGGGCGCCTTGCCGAAGAATCACGGAACGTGGACGGAGAGCGTGAGCGTGCCGAATCCGACACTCTGGTTTGTCACGCTGCTCAAGGAGGAACTTGCTCGCGCCGGGATCGCCGTGAAAGGGCAGCCGCGCGCGGTTGCCTATCCCAAGGCCAGTTCTGTCACCAAGGAATGGCTGGAAATCGCCAGTGTGAATTCCGTCCCAATTTCTGAAATCGTGCATCGCATGATGAAGGTTTCGCAGAATCTCTACGCTCAGCTGCTGTTGCTGCAGGCGGGCGCGGCCGGCGGGCCTGAGCGCTGGCCGTCGACGACGGAGGAGGCTGGCATTAAACGCCTGCGGGAATTTGTGGCGCGCGCCGGGATTCGCTCCGGAGAGGTTCAGTTGGACGACGGAGCCGGCCTTTCCCGGAGCGGTCTGGTGACGCCCGCCGCGATGACGCAATTGCTCCGTTACATGTCCAGCCATAAAGCGGCCGCCGCTTATCGGGACAGCCTGCCGGAAGCCGGGGGCGAAGGCAGCCTTCGGAACCGCCTCAAGGAGCTGAAAGGCAAGCTGCAGGCCAAAACCGGCACGATTCGCTACGTGAATACGCTGTCAGGCTACCTTTCCACCGCCGCGGGTGAAGAACTGGTTTTTTCCGTCATGTTGAACGCCTACGCCGCGCCGCCAGGCGGGAGCAATCGGGAGGAGATTGATCTGATCCCTCGTTTGCTGGCTCGTTTGAACGAGCGGGTTGGGACTGTTCCGGCTCATTAGCTTATGAAGTTGTTTGGAGGCAAAGTGGAGATTCGAGCCTTGCCGGCCACCGATCAGCCCGCGGGCCGTCCCGAAGTTATCGCCCGGCTGCTATCTCCGAGCGGCGAGTTGGTGGTGCTGGCCGACGGCTTGACTCCCATTCGCCACCTCAGTTATGTCGAATTGCGGGAGGGCAAGGCTCGGGGCAATCACTATCACAAGCTGCGCCATGAAACGTTCTATTTGATCAGCGGAGAACTTGACCTCCACCTTTACAGCCTCGATTCATCGGAGGAAGCCCGGGTGCTGATGCGCACGGGCGACTTGGTGCGGATTTCGCCCGGAATCGTCCACGTGTTTGTTCCCAAAGGAGTTGGTCACGCCCTCGAATTTGCTCCGGAGGCGTTTGATGCCGCAGATGTCTATCGGCATGTGCTCTACTGAGCCGCCGGATTGGAGCCCGCGGCTGCGTTGTTCCAGTCGGGCCCAGAGCGGAATTCCCCTTCCCAGCGTGCGATGACCGCGGTCGCGAGGCAGTTTCCAATCAAATTGACCGTGGTGCGGGCCATGTCCATCAGCGCGTCCACGCCGATGATCAACAGCACTCCTTCCAATGGCAGGTCGAACGTGACGAGGGTTCCTGCCAGAATAACCTGCGAGGCGCGCGGAATGCCTGCCATGCCTTTGCTGGTCAGCATTAACGTCAGGACCATGGAAAGCTGAGTTCCCAGCGCGAGGTGAACGCCCGCCGCCTGGGCCACGAAGATGGAGGCGATCCCAAGGTAAAGCGTCGAGCCATCCAGGTTAAACGAATAGCCCACCGGCATGACGAAGGACACGATTTGCTTGGGCACGCCGAATCGGATCAAGCGATTCATCGCATCCGGCATCGCCGCGTCCGACGAGGTCGTCGAGAAAGCCAGCAACGCTGGTTCCCGAATGGTCCGCAAAAACTCGCGAACCGGAATCCGCGCCCAAAGAGCCACGGGAAGCAGCACCCCCACGCAGAAAACGAGCAAAGCGCCGTAAAGCGTGAGGATTAGCTTGCCCAGGTTAAGCAAAACGCCGAGGCCACTATGGCCGACGGTCACCGCCATGGCTGCCCCGATTCCGAAGGGAGCAATTCGCATCACCAGCCCGGTGAATTTGAACATCGCCTCCATCAGGCCTTCGAAGAAAGCCAGCAGGCTGGCCCGCGGTTTCTCGGGAATCTGCGTCATGGCAATGCCAAACAGGATGGCAAACACCACCACCTGCAGCACGTCGTTGTTCGCCGCCGCTTCGAACACGCTTTTCGGAGCCAGATGTTCCACCACGCTTTGGAGCGTGACGGGTGTCGCCGTGATCTTTTCGTGGGTCGCGTCCGGCGGCGGCAGTTTTACCCCCACACCCGGTTGGACGAGGTTGACCGCGAGCAATCCGATGACGAGCGCCGCCGTGGTCACCGCTTCGAAATAGATTAACGCCTTCAGGGCGAGCCGCCCAACTGCCTTGAGATCGTCGCTGTGTCCGGCAATGCCAACAATCAGCGTCGAAAGAACCAGTGGGACCAAGATGCACTTGATCAATCTCAGGAAGAGATTTGAGAGCATTCTGAGATCCTGGGAGGACTCCGGCGCGAGCACGCCCAGCAAAATCCCAGCGATCATCGAAAACAGTATCCATTGCGTCAGGCTGACGCGCCGCAACCAGCTCATATCATCTTTCGGCTAGGCCGGACCTTTGGGAAGCCGGCGCGATCAATCGGTCGCAGGGGTCGCCAGGCGATAGAACCTCTCCGTCTTCGTGGCAGCTCCGGAATCTTCCAGCGAGACCGCGCTCCCGACTGCGTTCGTGCTCATTAGCTTCTGCCACGCGGAGGAGGGCAAGAGGTTATTTCGATATTGAATCGTGTAGGAGTGTCCGGGCACGGACGGAAAGGTCAATTGCGCGGCCGCGGTGGCCGTCGCCGGAACAAGGGCGAGGCTCAGGCGGCTGGCGGGGTCTTTCGGGTTGGTTCCAGCCAGGTATTCCTGCAAGTTCGTATAGCCGTCCCCGTCCGCATCGAGCGCCGCATCGGATGGGTCGTTCGGATTCAACCCATATTCCCGTTCCCAAACGTCCGGCATTCCATCGCCGTCAGTATCTGTGACCTCGGCGGAGTTGGCCTTGCCGGCGGTGGGAGGGGCAGCCTGCCAGTTGATCGGATCGTTTCCGAAGGCCAGGCTGTTTTTGCGCTGCAACGATTGCCCGGTGGCATCGGCGTCCGTCGGCCACGGCGCGGCGTTCTTGTAATTCACTTTGTCCACCCGAATGTACGGCACGTACCCGGCGTCCGGGTGCGGGGGTTCCTGGGGCGGGTCCGGCCGGTAAAGTTCCACCGCATCCCCGCCGTTGCTTAGTTTTCCGGAATAAGGCCCGAAGATTTGCACTCCGGCGGGCACGCTGTATTTCGTGCGAAACTGGGCCAGTTTTGTCGCGGACGCCGCTGGATCAAAATTGATGACCATTACGTAACTGAGCGAAGGCACGCTCGATCCCGCCGGGAACAAGAATCCGACGCCTCCCTGCAGCCGCCAATGATTCTCCGGATTCACCGGATCGTACAGCGGCACGGCCTGCCCGGTGATGTTTCGCAGCTCGACGTACTCGTCGTCGGTGTTGTCCGATCCGTCCGCAGCTGTTGAAGGCGGATGATACATGATTTCATTGATCACGAGGGGCCCCACCAACGGCGGGGAGTTCGTCTCGCCTTTGCCGGTGCGGAATTGAGCGAGAGTTGTGGGGTTATCCATCCCAAAAGTGAGTCGTTCCATCGCCACGAACTTGTAGTCGCCGGGCACGCTGGTGTCGTACCGCCCGAAGGAAACGCCGTGCGCGGCCGATTCGAACGTTTCCGATACGACGTAACCGGTCAGTTCCCCATTCGCATCTGCCTGCGAGAAGTAAACCTGGTCGCCGTGCGCTGAATTAAAGGTGAACGCGTTGGTGTCGCCAGCCGGCTTGAATTGGTACTCGTAGATCACGAAATAGCCTTTGGGGGGAACAGAGCTTCCCGCAGGCGTTTTGTATCGTTTGAGCTGATTGCGCGTATTGCTCAAATACCAGCCGCTGACGTCGATCGCTGTGTCCGTCTGATTGTAGAACTCGACGGCATCTTCAATCGGAGGGTCGGTATGGCTGAGAAGCTCATTCACCACCAGGCCCGGGAACGGGATGAGATTTGATTCGCCCGGAGTGGCGGCGGTCAGGCTTCTGATGTTGACCGATCCGTCGGGCAGACGCCCTTGCGAAACATCCAAAGTTTGCTGTTGAAACTGGACCGAATCAATCCGCGTGCCGTTCCCGGAAAACAGCGAGAGGGAGTCACCGCTCCCGCTTAGCTTGAAGTTCACCTCATTGTCATTGGTGCTGTTATTGGCGTAAAACCGCACGTAGCCGTAGCGGTCGGTGCCGAGAAACGAGAGGGGCGCGATGGGTGAAGGCGTGTTCCCGCTGTCCGTGGCGTAGAGTCCAGTGAGCTGAACGGGTAGGGTTCCGGGATTGAACAGTTCGAACCAATCCTTGCCGGTCGAGGGGCTGGCCATCCATTCGTTGATGCGCAGATCAGTCTGAGCGCCCAGCGGCTGGACGATGTTAGGGGCGCCGGGAGTGGGGGCGCAGAGAACCATCTGACCGGGGGACCCAGGGACGGCGCCAATCGTGAAATTCACCGCTTGCGGACCAAAGCGGACGGAGCTCAGCAGTTGAGTGGCAGGCGAATAAAGCTCGATTTTCGCTCCGCTGCCCTTCAGGGAAAAACCGGCATTCAATGGAGATTTGCTGGTGGTGCTGGCGGCCCGGCTGGAATCAAGCAAGATCAAGAGATAGCCGTTGGCCGGGAGGAGGACATTCGGAGGAACGACCCATTTTCGCGGTATGGAAGTGCTGTCGGTCAGGCTGTATCCGGCCAGATTCACCGATTGAGCCCCGGCGTTGTACAATTCCACCCAATCGGAAATGCTGCCGTCCGGCCCGAGCACATCCTTGTTCTCGGCCATGATTTCGTTGATCGAAATCTGCGCCCTCGACGCGCAAAGTTGGGAAAACACTACGGCTGCGAGCAGAAGCTGCCGGAAGCGTGGAAATGACATAGGCGTAAGCTACCCATCAGCCCGTAATTTACAACCTCGCGCCCCGTCCGTTTAGCCTGATGCTACCTCTGGATCACCCGGTAGAATTCGCGGACGCCGGACAGAGTCACACTCTGAGTGGCGATCGCGTTCGCGATCGTAGGGACGCCGGGAACATCCCGCCAATCTGGAGGGGAGAGGCTGGTGGAGAATTGAAGTTTCTCCCCCTCGTCCCACGCCCAACTGATTTGCGCGCTGGTTCCCGCGTGAGTTATGGACAGCGACGGTCCACTGCTTAAAGGCGGGTGATCGACAATCAACTCGGTCACTTGGGTGGCCCAGGTGGTCGAATCGACTGGCAGGCATTGAATGGTCCAGAACCTGCCGGGATTATCGAGGTCGGCTGTCGTCGCGCTGTAATCCCCCCAACGCGAGGCGCCCGAGCTGTCATGAGTGTCATATGCCGCCAGGCCTGCTTTGAGCAAGATCGGGCCCTCGAATGAAAGGACCCCGTTGGTGGGCCGGCCAATATAGGCATAGGAACTGATGAACTGGTTGGCGCTCGTTCCGTTGCAGCCGATCACCACCGTGCCATTTGCGTCTGCCGCGATCGACGGGAAGAAAAGCTCAAGCTCGCTATTGGTAATGGTCCCTGACTCAAGAAGCGACTGCTTGGCCGCGTCGATGCGATACCAGCGCACCGCCGCGCGGTCATCGATTTCAATCGAGTGCGTCGCGTAAAGGATGTCGCCAACCCGCCGCACCTGGGCACTGAATCGGGTGTCGCCGTTGTCCAGCGAGTCGATTCCTCCCGGTTGCACCGGGTTGATGGGGATTTCGTAGCTCGGCACATTGATGGCTACTGACGGGCCAAGCGAAAAACCGCCGCTGTCGCTCTTGATCGGGGTGAGAATCAAGGTGGAATGTGGTGCGAAGTCCAGTCCCAGATCTCCCACGGACAGCAACACGTCCGGGGTGCTCGTGCTCCCGGTCAGCACCGCCGGTTGCAGAATTTCTCCTCGAGTATCGTAGCTTTGCAGTCCTGAGGAATACATCCCGCTCGTGGCGGGAGGGTTGCTCAACAAACTGGTTTTCGGGATCGCGACCACAATGGGTCCCGCGGGGTTTTCCTGCAGGTCAAACAGGTCGCCGCTCAGGTAGACGCCGTTGGCATCAATCCCCAGCGTCGGAAAATCCGCAAAATAGTTTTGTCCGTTGGCGGCGGGAATGGCCACCGCTTGCCAGCCTTGGGTGGGGTCGGAGCCGTTTGACACGGCCAGGAGAAAGCGGTTTGCCTGTTGGCGGCGATTGTTGACGTCCACCATCGAAGCGAACCAACGGCCGGAACTGCCGTCATAAATCACCCGTGGATCGGTCACGCTCAACGTGCGCCCGAGCGAGATGCCGGCGTTCACCCAGAAAGTCTCATCCAGCAAACTCAACACCCGCTGCCCTGTGCTCTTGTCGAACACCGCGAATTGTCCGTTGATTAATTCCACGTAGTGCGCCGGCCCAATGACGCCGTTCGCGTCCGCGGGGAGAGCCGCGGAGTCGACCCCAAAAGTGCTGGCGGTAAAATTTATCCCGATCTGGACAGATGTCCCAAAAGCCGGAAGGCCCGCGAAGATAAACACCGCCATCCAGGTCGGAAGCAGCCATTTTTTCATAATGCAGTTTTACGGTCCATTGGCCTGCCCGGTCTGGCGCGCAGCTCCGCCTGCCAGGACGAGTTCAGGGGCGGCGGGACAATATCAGGCGCCGAACGACGCGTCTATTGGGGGGGCTGGGTGGAATTTCTGCGCCCGACGGCCCGCGATCTGTCTTTCCTTCCTTCCCTCAACTTCCCGGCTCCGTGGTCTCCCGCGTCAGCCCGGAGCGGAAGGCGTAGTCGACCAACCCGGCGGCGTTCGCCGCGCCCACCTTCTTCATCAGACGGCTGCGATACGTCTCTACGGACCGCGGGCTGAGGCCTACTTGGGCCGCAATTTGCCGGCTCGTCTGCCCGTTCGTTACCAATCGCAGAATCCGCAGTTCCTTGGAAGAGAGTTCTGCGCTACTTTCTGCCTGACGCTCGCGGAACTTAGCGCAATCGCGCACAAATGCGGCTGGCAGGTAACGATGTCCAGATAAAACCTCGCGCATTGCTTCCTCCAGAAACTCGATCGACTCCTGCTTCGCCAGAAACCCGTCCACTTGAGCCTGCGCCAGCCGGAAGGAGGTTTGGGGATTTTGCGCTGCCGAAAGCGCGAGGACCCGCGCCTCAGGCGCCTCCTTCCTCAGCACCTGCAAGAACTCGATGCTTTCCTCCGGCCCGAAATCGACGTCGATGATGATTAGCTCAGGCTTAAGGAGGCGGCATCCCTCCCGGGCGTCAGCGACATCTGGAAAATCCCCCAGGAGTTGGAAGTCGTCGGTGGTATGAATAAACCAGGCCAGGCTGGATCGGAGGAGAGTTTCTCTCTCGATCAGGATGATTCCATGTCGGCGCGGCGATGTCATCGCTCAATGCCCCCTCTTTAACTCTTCCGGGATTAAGCGGAGATTAAGATTGCCGGAAATTCCGCTCCGGCCGGAGCGGCTTTTTCATTTTGACCGGCAGCCATCGTCCTCACCAATTGCGAATCGTCACGGTTTGCCCAAAAGCCTTCAGCTCAACCCAAAGGTCAAACTTTCCCGGATTGTTCGTCGGCGCGGACGAAACATAATGCCAGCTGTCAACATCCCACTCCCATAGAACCTTGAAATCGATGCCTTCAATCAGATTCACAGAGTTGGGCCGGAGAACCATCACATCCGGACCATCATGAATCTCCTTCAGCGCCATTAGTTCCCGCGGAAGAAAGTGCTTCACACCCCCGGCGAGATTCGTGGCATTGACCAGGGTATTCGTGTTGAAATACTCCCGGAGCGTGCTCTCGTGCAAAGGCTCGGCGCCGTCCACGAAGAAGGTCCGGTTCGTCCGATCATAAACCGCTCCCGTCAATTCGTAGAACAGTTGGTTCGTGATCGGATCGATCCGCAGCGGCTGAACGCTGAGAATGTGATCGGGCGGGTAAATGCCAAACCGGGCGTGAAACTCCTCGATGGCCGCAATCAACCGGTCTCGCTCGATTGTGACAGCTCGCACAATCTCGGGGAGGCTGTTCCGAACCCGCCACCTCAACAGAAGCCAGGCGGCGAGCTCGCACCCTCCCCAAACGACGAGAACCGTCAACGCCAGGCTCAACACCGCAACAGCCCCGCTTGCCGGTGTCATTCGGCAGCTCAAGAGCTTTTTCACTGATTTCATAAAACAGAAGCTCGGACACCCAGCCCGATGAGATGGGCAAGGGACTGGCAGGTCAACTCTTCAATCGACATCAATCCTTACAATTTTGTTATCTTTGATTTCAGAAATTTGAAACAATCCTTGTGCGAATCACTCGAGGCCGAATAGTCTCTTCGTCGGAGATCCAAGCGAAAACCATCCCTGCCATGAACAACAAGAATCTTCCGCTCGCCGCCGCACTTACGCTGGCCATCAGCGCCGCCACCGCGCTCGAGATTCGGGCCGCCGATGCGGGCTACCATAATCTGAAGGAAATCCACGTCGGAGGCGCGGGCAGGTTTGACTATCTGTCGGTCGACCCTGATGCCCACCGGCTCTACGTCACGCACGGAACCAAGGTGGTCGTGATTGACACCGATAAAGACGCGGTCGTCGGCGAGGTGACCGACACGCCGGGTGTTCACGGTTTCGCGCTGGCGCCTGAACTCCACCGCGGCTTCTCGAGCAATGGCCGGGAAAACAAAGTAAGCATCGTGGATCTCGATTCGTTAAAAACGCTTTCGAAAGTGCAGACCGGCAAGAACCCGGACGACATCCTCTACGAACCGGCACAGCAGGAAGTCTACGTCTTTAATGGCGGCGGCTCGGTCACCGTCTTGGAAGCGAAAACCGGCAAGCTCGTTGCTACCATTCCCTATCCCGGGAAACCTGAATTCTCGGTCGCGGATTCGAAAGCCGGCCGCATTTACGGCAACGTGGAGGACAAAAACGAAATTGCCGTGATCGACATCAAAACACATCAGATTATCGCCCACTGGCCGATCGCGCCCGCCGAGGGCGCGTCCGGCATGGCGATCGACCTGGAACATCAGCGCCTTTTCGCGGTGGGCGAGAACAAGACCATGGTGATGCTGGACTGCGCGAATGGCAAGGTGGTGGCCAGCGTTCCCATCGGTTCAGAAACGGACGCCGCCGCCTTCGATCCGGGGACCCAGCTCGCGTTCGCTTCGAATGGCGACGGCACGCTGACGATTGCGCACGAAGATTCCCCGAACAAATTGACGGTGGTTCAGACCCTGAAGACGCAAAAAGGGGCGCGCACGATGGCGCTGGATCCGAAAACGCACAAGATCTACCAGGCAGTCGGAGCGGACGAGACTTTCAAAGTGCTCGTTCACGGCAAATAGGAGGGCCAGCCTGAGATCGTTTTCCGCAGACCACGATACGGCGGTGAATGGCGAGCAGCCCGCCGGCAACGCGGCTTCTCAAAAACGTCTGCCGGATTTGTTCGGTGGACTGCAACTGACCTTATGCGTCTGGGCCGCTCTCCTGACGAGCTGCATCGCGTATAAGCCTGAACCGCTGAACCCGTCGTCCACCGGGGCCGCACTGGAAAACCGCACCCTGAGCGATGCGCAACTGCGTGCTTTTCTGGAAGCTAATCTGCACGCTGAGATCTCTCCGTGGCCTCCAGCACCGTGGGATTTCAATCAATTGACCGGCGCTGCTTTTTTTTATCATCCCAGCCTGGATCTGGCCCGAGCGCAGTGGCAGACAGCCCTCGGGGGCGACAAGACCGCGGCGGCGCGACCGAATCCGACGGTGAATGCCCAACCCGGTTACAACTTCAGCGCCACCGGTGGGCTGACTCCCTGGATTCCCGCGGTCACGTTCGACATCCCGATTGAAACGGCTGGCAAACGGGGCTACCGCCGGGCGCACGCCCGGCATCTTTCAAATGCCGCCCGCCTGAACATTGTCACCGCCGCCTGGCAGGTGCGCGCCAATGTCCGTGGCAGCCTGATCGATTTCGTGGCCGGGTCCCGGAAAGAAGAGCTGCTCCAACAACAAAGCAATCTGCAGGACCAGATCCTTCGGTCCCTCGAACAGCGGCTGCAGGCCGGCGCAGTGGCGCGGGCGGAGCTGACTCCTGCCCGGCTGGCCCGAGCCAAACTGGAGGTTGACCTGGCCGACGCCCGCCGGCAGACGGCCGACGCGCGAGCGCGCCTTGCGGAAGCCATCGGAGTTCCTGCGCGCGCCTTGGAAGGCGCGAAGCTGTCCTACGACCTTGCCGCCCCGACCCTCGCGACCAACCTTCTGACGGCGGAATCCCGAGGCCTCGCCCTGCGCTCACGCGCCGACATATTGAGCGGGCTCGCCGAGTACGAAGCGGCGCAGGCCGCGCTGCAACTGGAGGTGGCCCGCCAATATCCAGATGTTCATCTCGGCCCGGGCTACCAATATGACCAGGGCGATCACAAGTTTACTCTTTCCGCGACGATGGAGCTGCCCATTTTGAACCAGAACCAAGGGCCCATTGCGGAAGCCCAAGCCCGCCGAGTGGAATCCGCGGCGCGTTTCAGCGCGCTCCAAGCCAAAATTATCGCAGACCTCGACCGGGCCGGCGCATCCTACCGGGTCTCGCAGGAGAATCTCGCAGCCCTCGAGACATTCGCCGCGGCCCAACGCGAGCAGCACGACGCCATCGCCGCCCAGGTGAAAGCGGGCGCCGCCGATCCGATCGATTTACTAAACTCCCAACTCGAACTCGGCCTGAGCGAGTTGGCCAAATTGGACGGGCGAGCCAAAGCGCATCAAGCGCTGGGCGCTCTGGAAGACACCCTGCAACTTCCGCTGGCCAGCCTTGCGCCGGCCGTCCTGGAGCAACCCCGCCCACAGGCCAGGAGGGAGACCCCGTGAATCGAACCATCCTCATTCTCATAATCGTCGGCGCTGTTGCGGGCGGACTTTGGTGGAAGAACCGAACTCACCCAACTGGACCCGCCGAGGCCCCGAAACCGCCCGAAGAAGAAAAGATTAAGATCACCCATGACACTAACGGCAACGTCGTGGTTCACATCCCGGACGAGATCCAAGGCAACGCCGGCGTGACCGTCTCCAAACCGGCAGGCGCCGAGTTCAGCCCGGAACTGAAGGGTTACGGCCGGGTGGTGGATATCGCGCCGCTCTCGGCCGCTTTTGCCGAATTGCTCGCGGCGCGAATGACGGCGGAGTATTCCCGGCAGGAACTGGAGCGGATGAAGGTGCTCAAAGCGCAAAACAACGCTTCGGAACGCGCCTATCAAACCGCTGAAGCCGCCTACGCCCGAGACCAGACCGTAGTGAACCTGAGCCTGGTGAAAATCCGGCCGGTGTGGGGCGACAAGATCGCCGAGAAACTCTCCGTGCTGGTCAAACCGGAAGCCAAGGATGCCCAGCCCGACCCTCTCTTCGCCAATCTGGCGGAGGGCCGGACCGCGCTCATTCGCATTGATCTGCCCGCGGGTCAAACGATTGATCCGGCTGAAATCAAGAGCGCCCGGCTCGCCCCGATTGTCGATCAGAACGCTTCGATTGAAGCCGAGTTTTTCAGCCTGGCGCCGACCGTGGACCCACAGACACAAGGCCGGGGCCTTTTCTTCCTGGCCTCGGATAACAAGGGACGACTCACGCCCGGCACGGCTCTCACGGCGTTCCTGCGGTTTTCTGGAGCGGCCGTTGCCGGCGTGATCGTTCCTCCGGAGGCGGTGGTCCGCGCCGAAGGCGCCGCCTGGGTTTACGTCATGGGAGACGGCAGCGACACTTTCACCCGGACGCCGATTTCCCTCGATCATCCCACGGAGAAAGGATGGTTCATCGCCAACGGCCCTTCGACCAACAACTATTTGGTAACCACCGGAGCGCAAACCATCCTTTCGCAAGAGACCAAACCCGCCGGTGGTCCGGATTAATCTCGCTCCATGCTGAATCGGATCGTCCATTTTTCCCTGAAGTTCCGCGGCGTGGTGGTCGCACTGGCCTGCCTTGTCATTGGCTACGGCATCTATGTGGCCACGCATGCCAAGCTGGACGTCTTCCCTAACTTTGTCCCGCCCCAGGTGGTGGTTCAATCGGAGGCGCCGGGACTTTCTCCAGAGCAGGTTGAGGTGCTGGTCACCCGGCCAATCGAGAACATGATCAACGGACTGGGCGGACTGGACTCCATGCGGTCGGAATCCATCCCCGGCCTCTCGGTGATCACTGTCGTTTTCAAAGAAGGGACCGACATCTTCATTGCCCGCCAAATGCTGGCGGAAAAGTTGAGTGAAGCAGCGCGGGAACTGCCCGCCGGAGTCAAGGCGCCCGCCATGTCCGCGCTGACGTCCGCCACCATGGATCTGCTGAAAATCGGACTAACGTCCGAAAAACTTTCACCCATGGACTTGCGGACTTTTGCCGAATGGACCGTCCGGCCCCGCGTTCTTTCGGTGCCGGGGGTGGCGCGTTGCATCCTGTTCGGCGGCGAGGTTCGCCAACTGCAAATCCAGGTCCTGCCGGATCGCCTCCTGCAGTACGGCCTGCCCATCTCGGACGTTCTCAGCGCGGCGAAGGCCTCGACGGGCGTGATGGGCGCCGGCTTTGTCGAGAATTCGAACCAACGCATCATCATTCAAACAGAAGGGCAATTGCTCACGCCGGAATTGATCGGAGAGGTGGTGGTCGCTCACAAGGAAGGCCAAAGCGTCCGGCTCAAAGACGTTGCCCAGGTCAAGGACGGCCCTGAACCGAAGTTTGGCGATTGCATCATCGACGGCCGCCCCGGAGTTCTCCTCTCGACGGCCAGCCAGTATGGCGCCAACACCATGGAGGTCACCCTCGCGCTCGAGGCGGCGCTTAACGAGATGAAGCCGATCTTCGTCCGTGAAGGAATCGAACTCTCCAGGCCCTTGCATCGCCCGGCGACCTTTATCGAAGCGTCGCTGCACAACATCAAGCATTCGATCTATCTGGGGGGAATTCTCGTGGCCGTGGTGCTTTTTATCTTTCTGGGCCATGTCCGGACCGCGTTCATTTCCCTGACCGCCATTCCCTTGTCCTTGCTGGCGGCCGTGATCGTGCTCGATAAGTTCGGCGTCACTCTCAACACCATCACGCTCGGCGGCCTCGCGATCGCCATCGGTGAAGTGGTGGACGACGCGATCATCGATGTGGAAAACATCTTCCGCCGCTTGCGGCAGAATCAGACGGCAGCCCAGCCAGTCTCCACCTTTCGGGTGGTGCTCCAGGCGTCGATCGAAGTTCGATCCGCCGTGGTTTATGCCACCTTCATCGTCGCGCTGGTCTTCCTTCCGGTGCTGACGCTTACCGGGCTGCAAGGAAGTTTTTTTGCCCCGCTGGCCCTGAGCTACATTCTCGCGATCATGGCTTCGCTGGCCGTGGCATTGACCCTGACGCCGGCTCTTTCGCTGATTCTCTTCGCAAACGGCGTCCGCCAAGGGTCGGAGCCCCGGCTCCAAACCTGGATCAAGTCCGTCTACAGCCGGGTGGTTGGATTCTGCGCCCGCTGGCCGAAGACCCTGGTGGCGGTCGCTGTGCTCGGTTGCGCGGCTGCCGCCTCCCGCTTGCCGAACCTGGGCAGCGAGTTCCTTCCGGAATTCAGGGAGGGCCACTTCGTCCTCGGAGTCCAAGCTGCCCCGGGAACGTCCCTGGCCGAAATGCTCCGGATCGGCGGGCTGATCACCGACCGGCTGAAAAAGAATAAGTTCATCGCCAGCGTCGAACAGCAGGTGGGGCGCGCGGAACAGGGTGAGGATACGTTCGGGTCCCATAAGTGCGAGTTCCACGTTGAACTGATCCCCAACGTCCCCGGCGAAGAACAGGAAAAGCTCAGCAAGGACATTGGCGAGGTGCTCGAAGGCATTCCCGGAATTCAATCCGAAGTCATGACCTTTCTCGGCGATCGGATCGGCGAGACGCTGACCGGCGAGACCGCGCCCGTGGTGGTGAATGTTTACGGCGATGATCTTGACCAGATCGACGAAAAAGCGGGTGAGATCGCCGAAGTGCTGGCGAGCGTGCCCGGAGCCAAGGATGTGCAGGTGAAATCGCTGCCCGGCGCGCCCCGGCTGGAAGTCCGGCTCCTCCCCGATCGGCTCACGCGCTTCGGCTTTCGCCCGGTGGAGGTCCTGGAGGCCATCCAGACGGCTTATCAAGGCGCGATCGTCGCCCAGGTTCATCAAGGAAATCGCGTGTCGAATGTCGCGGTCATTCTCGCGGATTCCGAACGGCGCGACCCAGAAGGCATCGGCGCGTTGATGCTGAAAAGTCCGCAGGGCCTCACCCTGCCCCTCCGGGAATTGGCCGCGATTTACCTGACCACGGGCCGCTACTCAATCCTGCACGATGGAGCGAGCCGTCGTCAGATCGTCACCTGCCGCCCGGTGGATCGCGACGTCACCTCCTTCGTGGCCGCAGCCAAAACGGCAGTGCAATCCAAGGTGGCGTTTCCCAAAGGCATCTACGCGGTCTTCAGCGGAACCGCCGAGGCCACGGAACGAGCCCGGCAGCAACTGCTCCTCAACTCGATTATCGCCACCGTCAGCATTCTTCTCCTCCTGATCATCGTGACCGGCAACTGGCGGAACCTGGCTCTGATCTTGGCGAACGTTCCGTTCGCCCTGGTGGGCGGAGTGCTGGCGGTCTACCTGACCGCCCACCTGAATGAAGCCGGGAAACAAGCCCTGACCATTGGCTCCCTGGTCGGATTTGTAACCCTCTTTGGCATCACCATGCGCAATTCCATCATGATGATTTCGCACTTCGAACACCTCGTCAACGAGGAGCGACAGCTTTGGAATCTGGAAACGGCCCTGCGGGGCGCCTCTGAGCGGTTTATCCCGATTGTCATGACCGCGCTCGTAACCGCGCTGGGCCTGCTGCCGCTGGCCATCGGCGCCGGTGAAGCCGGCCGGGAGATCGAGGGGCCCATGGCCGTCGTCATTCTTGGCGGCTTGATCACTTCCACGGTTTTGAATCTGCTCGTTTTGCCCGTTCTGGCTTTGCGCTTCGGTCGCTTCGTCAAGGCCGTCCCGGAGGCCGAGTAGGGACGAAGGCGGATTCGCCGACTTCACTCCAATTTCCCCCCTTGCTCGAAAACGGGCCGCTCGCTAAGGTCCACCTCAGCACGAGCCGGGGCCTTTCGTAACTCCGCGCCTGCGTGCGATTCTGGTCAAAACTCTGCACCGAATTTACCCATGCCCCACAAAATGGACCGCCGGCACTATGCCGAAATGTTTGGACCCACCACCGGAGACAAAGTCCGGCTGGGAGACACGTCGCTCTGGCTGGAAGTCGAGCGCGATCACACGGTTTACGGTGATGAATGCAAATTCGGGGGCGGCAAGGTCATCCGTGAAGGGATGGGCCAGGCTGCCGGAGTTGGCGCGGACCAGGCGCTGGACTGCGTGATCACCAACGCGCTGGTGGTCGATTCGACCGGCATTTTCAAGGCGGACATTGGAATCAAAAGCGGCCTGATCTCAGGGATCGGAAAAGCCGGGAACCCGGACGTAATGGCCGGCGTCACCCCCGGAATGATTATCGGCGTCACGACCGAGGTCATCGCGGGCGAAGGCCTGATCCTGACCGCTGGCGGGCTCGATACGCACATCCACTTTATCTGCCCGCAGCAAGCGCATGAAGCCATCGCTGCCGGGCTCACCACCATGGTGGGGGGCGGCACCGGCCCAGCCGTCGGGACTTGCGCCACCACCTGCACGCCGTCCCCGTTCTACATCCGCGCCATGCTGCAAGCCACCGATGCCTTGCCGCTGAATTTTGGCTTTACGGGCAAAGGCAATACCGCCCTGCCCGCCGGTTTGCCCGACCAGATCCTGGCGGGAGCGATCGGGCTGAAACTGCACGAGGATTGGGGAACCACTCCCGCCGCGATCGATTGCTGCCTCTCGATCGCCGACCAGTTCGACGTGCAGGTGACGATTCACACCGATACGCTGAACGAATCGACTTTCGTGGAAGGCACCATCGCGGCGATCAAAGGACGGACGATTCATACTTATCATTCCGAAGGCGCGGGCGGCGGCCACGCTCCGGACATCATTCGCATTTGCGGGGAGCCCAACGTCCTGCCCAGTTCCACCAACCCGACCCGGCCTTACACCGTCAACACGATCGATGAGCATCTGGACATGCTGATGGTCTGCCACCACCTCGATCCGAACCTCCCGGAAGACGTGGCCTTTGCCGAAAGCCGGATTCGCGGCGAAACCATCGCGGCGGAAGACATCCTCCACGATCTCGGCGCGATCAGCATGATGTCCAGCGACAGCCAGGCGATGGGCCGGATCGGGGAAGTGATCACGCGCACCTGGCAAACCGCGGACAAAATGAAACGCCAGCGCGGCTCTCTCCCCGGCGAACGCGGCGCCAACGACAATCTCCGGATCAAGCGCTACATCTCGAAATACACCATCAATCCCGCGATCGCCCACGGCCTTTCCCACCTCATCGGCTCGGTGGAAAATGGCAAGCTGGCCGATCTGGTCTTGTGGCGGCCCGCTTTCTTCGGGGCCAAACCGGAAATGGTCATCAAGGGCGGCATCATTGCCTGGGCCCAGATGGGCGATCCCAACGCGAGCATTCCCACGCCGCAGCCAGTCTTCATGCGGCCGATGTTTGGCAGCTTCGGCCGTGCCGCCGGAGCGAGCGGAATCGCCTTCGTCAGCGGGGCTTGCAAGGAACGGGGCCTGGCGGACTCCTACGGCCTGACGAAACGGATCGAAGCGGTGCGCAACTGCCGGCAGATCGGCAAAAAGCAAATGCGCTGGAACGACGCCCTGCCCCTCATCACGGTGGATCCCGAAACGTACGAGGTCCGAGCGGACGGCGAGCACCTGCGGTGCGAGCCCGCCGATGTGCTCCCGCTCGCTCAGCGCTACTCCCTCTTCTAATGAACGCTGGCCCGCCCAAAGATTGGCTGCTCTGGCAAATCGCTGACTCGGGTTTTCCCGCCGGCGGCTTTGCTCATTCGGGCGGGCTGGAAGCAACGGTCCAACTGGGCGAAGTCCGCAACCGGGAGCAACTCCGGCAGTTCATGGATGCCGCCATCGCGCAGTCCGCCTCAAATTCACTCCCATTCGTGGCCGCCGGCTGGGACGGCGAACCCGCCCTCGACCGCGTCGATGAACTGTATGACGCTTTCACCTCCAATCATGTGGCGAACCGCGCCAGCCGCTTGCAGGGCCAAGCTTTCCTCAGTTCCGCGGACCGGGCCTTCAACCAGCCGGAACTGACAGCCCTCCGGAGCCAGGCCAAGCAATCTCCCTCGCATTTCGCTCCGATTTTTGGCGCCGTCGCCCGGCAACTCGGCTTCGAGAAGGAGGCTTCGCTCCGGCTCTACCTCTTCACCCAAATCCGGGGATGGCTCAGCAGCGCCGTGCGCTTGAACATCATCGGGCCGATTGAAGCCCAGGCGCTGCAGGCAGCCCTGCCGTCATCCGCCGAAACCGCCATCCGCCGCTGCGCTTCCCTGGAGGACGCGGCCCAAACCGCGCCTCTGCTTGATCTTTTTCAGGGCTGCCAGGACCGCCTTTACTCACGCCTTTTCCAAAGTTAGCTATGCACCACCATCATCACCACGGAGAGCACGGTCATACTCACGAACATCTCGAGCATGCCGGGCATTTCCACGAACGCGAACTGCCGCTCAACCGGGACTTCGCCCAGCGCGCCTTCACCGTCGGAGTCGGCGGACCAGTCGGCAGCGGGAAAACCGCGCTGATGCTCCAGCTCTGCCGTTATCTGCGGGAGAAAATGAGCGTCGCCGCTGTGACCAACGATATCTTCACGCGGGAAGACGGTGAATTCCTCATTCGCAACCAGGCTTTGCCCGCGGAACGGATCCGCGCCGTCGAAACGGGCGGCTGCCCTCACGCCGCGATCCGTGAGGATATTTCTGCGAACCTTCTCGCTCTGGAGGAGCTCCACCAAAAATTCCGCCCGGATCTCCTCCTGCTCGAATCCGGCGGAGACAACCTCGCGGCCTGCTTCAGCCGCGAACTCGCCGATTACACCATCCAGGTGATTGACGTCTCGGGCGGAGACAAAATCCCGCGCAAAGGCGGCCCCGGCATCACGCAGTCCGATCTGCTGATCATCAACAAGACCGACCTGGCCGAAGCAGTCGGAGCGGATTTGAAAGTGATGGATCGGGACTCCCGGCTCATGCGCGGCCAGGGTCCCTTTATTTTTGCCCAAGTCAAAAACGGAGTTGGGATTCCCGAAATCGCCGCTTACGTGATTCATGCCTGGCAGCATGCCCACATGATCCCGCACTAAAACTTGGCAGACTTGATGGTTCTCCGGGTGCTTTGAGCTCCTGAAGAGCGGAAGACGGCAAGGGGCAGGAGTGGTTCAGAGCGAAGCGGCTTGGAGGGCGGAGCCGGCCTAATGCAAATGGTTTTGGGGATGTGAAGCAGCGATTTGGAGCTGGATTACACGCACTATTTCTGAGTTAATTTTTGCGCCAGCACTGACCGCGACGAGCGCCTGATCACATGAAGAATTCCCCTGCCTATCTACCAAGCCTGCTGATCTGCGCCTGCCTTTATCCTTTCCTTGCTCATGCGTTGGAGAACGCGCCAAGGCTCTCATCCACCGTTCAATCGGATGGAGCGATCGTCATCAGCTGGTCCGTAGCAGCGACGCCTTACCGGCTGCAATCCTCCGATAGAGTCGGCTCGGGAGCGGTCTGGCAGGAGGCTGCCCCGGTTCCAGTCGCCGCGAATGGTGAATTCAGGTCGAGAATCCTTCCGACCCGGGCGACGCAGTTCTTCCGCCTGCGCGAATCGAACATTGGGATCGCGAGCTTTATCGCGGAG
Source organism: uncultured Verrucomicrobiota bacterium (assembly GCA_964566945.1). GTDB lineage: Bacteria > Verrucomicrobiota > Verrucomicrobiia > Limisphaerales > SXQI01 > DASVNK01. The sequence goes on from CAZMKE010000001.1 coordinate 298,029, forward strand.
ACGTCTCCGGTGGCGGAGGAAACCGGAGTGGCGGTAACGCGCAAAACGGTAATTCGTTTGACGCAACCTTTGCCCGCAAATGGCCTCGTTGATTCATCCTCGTTATTCGCTGAGTTCGGCGGCCGACGCATTCTGTCGCGGCCGGAGCTATCGAGCAATCGACAGACGGTGACTCTGTTTTACCTCGAAAACCTGCCGGCAAGCGCACGGATCCAGGTCACATTTGCGCCGTTTGGCCTAAATGGTGGATCGTCCGTAGTTTTACCGGGCGCGGAACCGGATGCTTTCCGACTTGAGTTCGAAACGGCAGGGAACTCCGCCTTGCTAAACACCGGTGTCACCGGACATGTCTACGATTCGGCGCCAACACCCGGTGGAACAAATCGGCCAATCCAGGGTGTAACAGTTACGGTGGACGGCGCCGAGGAGACTCTGCGGGCCGTGACGGATGCGACAGGCGCGTTTTTCCTCTATCCGGCGCCGAGCGGGCGGTTCTTTGTGCATGTGGACGGCCGGACGGCAGAAGGGAGCCATTGGCCCAGCGGTGCTTACTACCCGTTCGTTGGCAAAGCGTGGGAGGCAATTCCAGGCAAGTCCAACAACCTGGCGGGTGGAACCGGTGAGATCTTCCTGCCGATCATTCCAGCGGACGCACTGCAACAAATCAGCCCCACGCGGACCACGGTCATCACTCTCCCACCCTCCGCGATCGCCGCCAACCCGCTTCTGGCCGGCGTTTCCATCAGCGTGCCAGCGAACGGGCTCTTTAGCGAAAATGGCGTCCGCGGAGGAAGAGTCGGCCTCGCTCCGGTGCCGCCGGACCGGCTGCCGGAGCCCTTGCCCGCCGGGTTGAACCTGCCGCTGGTCATCACGATTCAAACGGATGGCCCGCAAAATTTCGACATGCCAGTGCCGGTCCGCTTTCCGAACCTGCCGGACCCGATCACCGGTGTGAAATTGCCGGCCGGAGCCAAAACGATGCTCTGGAGTTTTAATCATGATACTGGACGATGGGAGGCGCAGGGCACCGCGACCATCACAGCGGACGGCAACTTCGCCGAGACGGATCCTGGCGTGGGAGTGCGCCAACCAGGGTGGCACGGTGTGGCGCCGGGTTCGCCCGGAGACGGGCCTGCTCCGTGCGAAGGGCCGGATTGTGAGTGCCTGCAAAAGATCACCTGCCAGATCCCTGCCCAGGGGAAGAGCTACACCAGTTGCATGTTCGAATGCCTTGGAGATATCAGAAAAGATCTGTTCGGGGGGGAAACCAAAACCAAACGCACTCCCGTGGAAACCGGCCTGCGCTGCATTGGAGGCCCCGACAAATGCCCCCATAATCCGGAAGACACGCTGACGCCGGATCGCCGCGGCTGCATGGACAAGTGCCAGTTCCCGCAGGGCACCTCCGTAACCTACACCGTGCCGTGCGAAGGATTCACCGATCCTTGTCCGCAACCGAGCCCTCTCCGCGCCCTCTCCGTCGAGAACCTGATTCCGGACCGCTTCGAGGAGCAGAAACGGCTGTGGCAAGTGGAAGGCGATTACCTGACCATCCTCTACGCCACTCCCAAGATCATTCAGAACCGCAGCCAGGATTTGCCGTTGCTCTACGCGCTGTTCGACGGGTTTTCCGATCGTGCCCAGCCTAACACGCCAGCCGGCATCAAACTGAGCGCGGCCGAAAAGGCGGAGCTGGCGGCCCTGCCGCACCCCGTGCAATTCACCTCAGCGGAGTGGGCGGCGCTGATCGATCGCCTGGATGCTCTCCAGGGAGTGCCGCCGCCAGCCGAGGTGGTGGCGGCGCAACAGCGACTGGATGAGTTGGTGCTCCTCCTGCAGGCGCGCGGCTGGAAATATCGGCTGGATGGGCTTTTGGAGGGAAACCTTCGCCTTTCGCAGGTGAATGCGCCTGCGTTCGGCGGCGATGCGTTCCCGCCGAGGGCTCACTTTTATTATCTCAAGGATCACAACACCGGCTTCGTGCGCCGCGGCCGGCTGAGCGCTTCGGGCCGGTTTGAGGGAATCATCCTCAATAATGATGCTTTTTACACCGTGGCGTACTTCGACCCGGTGACTCGGCGGACCGCTGCCGCGTTCTTTCAGGCGAAACCGGTGGGCGCAACGACCTCAATTCCCACGGCCCCGTTCGAAGCGCCCGACGACACGGAAGTGGATTCCGACCAGGATGGTCTTTCGGATCTGGCGGAGACCATCCTCGGAACCGACCCACAAAACCCGGACACGGATCATGACGGGATCCCCGACGGAGCAGAGGTGAGGCAAGGAACTGACCCGCTCGATGGTTTTCCGATGCAAGTGGGGGCGATCGCCCATGTGCAAACGATCGGGGAAGCCATCGACGTGGCTGCCCTAAACCGGGTGGCGATCGTTGCCGAAGGAACGTCCGGCGTCTCGGTGTTCGACACGAGTAATTATTTCAAACCGGTCCGGATCGGCCAAGTGGACACGCCGGGTGAAGCCAACGCAGTGGCGCTCGACGGGCCGTGGGGCGTGGTGGCGGACGGAACGATGGGCCTGGCAGTCCTCGACCTTTCGTCTCTGCCGAATATCGCGTTGCGCCGTCAAGTGGTGTTGTCGGCTCCGTCGGTCGCGGTGACAGCCGCGGCAGGCTTGGCGTACGTGGGATTGCAAAATGGCTTCATTTCGGTGGTCGAATTGGGGTCAGGGGCCGTGCTGCAAATGTTGTCACTGAATTCCCAGACGATCTCAGATCTGACCGTGGTCAACGACGCCCTCTATGTTCTCGCTCCGCCCTTTTTACTGTCGCTGCCGATCAATGAAGATTCCTTGCGCGTCGCGAGTTCGGTCGCCTCTCCGGGCCTTTTCGGCGCGAACGCGCGCCGGCTTCGCGTTACAGGCGGCGACCAACTGCTTTACACCGCGCAAAACGCGGGCTTTAACGTCTTCAACCTGTCCGACCCTTTGAACCCCCGGCTTGTCGCCGCGTACAACACCGCCCAGCGTGGATGGAAACAAATGACGCCGAACGGATCGGGCTTGGGCATAGCCGCGGTCGGCACCGCCAGCAATAACGACGGCGATCACGATATTTATCTCTACAATTTGTCCCCGGAAGGAACCAATGGCGTGTTCCTCTCCAAACTCCCAACGCCCGGGCTGGCTGGAGCGGTGAGTCTGTTCAATGGGCTTGCCTACGTGGCGGACGGGACCAACGGCCTGCTGGTGCTCAATTATCTGCCGGTGGACACCGCGGGCGTGGCCCCGGAGATCCAACTGGCCGCCAGTTTCCCTCTCGTGGGCAATCCGGCCACGACTTCCGGCCAGGCGGCCCGCCTGACCGCGCACGTCTCCGACGATGTGCAAGTGCGAAACGTCGAATTCTACCTCGACAACCAATTGGTGGCTTCAGACGGGAATTTTCCCTTCCAGATATCTTTCATCGCACCAGTCCTCACGGCCGCCAAAACGAACTTCACCATTCGGGCGCGCGCCTTCGACACGGGCGGGAACTCCACTTGGAGCCAGCTTTACACCGTCGCTCTCGGACCAGACACTACTCCCCCGAAAGTACGGCGAGTCAGCCCGGCGGGCGGAGGCCTGAACGTCGACCACATTACGGTCTATTTTTCGGAATTAATCGACGCCTCGACCGTGACTTCAGCGAGTTTTCGGATTTTTGCCGCCGGCGCGGATGGCCGCCCTGGCACTGCGGACGATCTGCCCGTGCCCGTCTCCTCCTACTCGGTGGACCCGGATTCGCTCTCGGTGGAAGCGCGTTTCGCGGACCCGCTGCCGGCAGGCATCTATCGAGCAACATTGTCGACTGAGATCACCGATTTGGCGAAGAATCCGCTGGCTGCTCCCTTTGCCTGGCGTTTTGGCGTGGGCGATTCCCCTTTCTGGGTGGGACCTTCGGGTGGCGCTTGGAATTCGCCCATGAACTGGAGCACCGGGCAAGTTCCAGGGACCAATGCCAACGTCATCATTGATAATCCTGCCAATGACAAGGCGCTCACCATCCAACTAGGAGATGTCGCGCTGGGAAATCTCACGACGTTTGGCCCGATCGAATTCTCGATGGGGTCGATCACTGTCAGCAATCAATGGGTGGCGCGGGGAGATGTGCTCCTGAATGACGCGGCCCTTCGGAAAGGGACGCTAAATCTGTTGAGCGGAGCAGTTTTAAAGTCCCAGACATTCCCGGGAGGCGCGATCGTTGGCATGACGGTTAACGGAGATATGGTCGTGGGAGATGGCGCGTTCCTGAACATTCAGGGCGGCCTGACCCTCAACGGCGTTTGCACGATCGGTTCGGCCTGCACTCTGCGCTTCGGCGATACCCAAACCATCGCAGGCGGAGAGTTCAAGCTCATCGGAAACGCGTCGACAGTCGATATCTACAATAATTCCACGGTCACCTTCGCTCCGGGAGTCTGGCTGCACGGCCTCGGGGGCACCCTGGGTGGATCAGGCACGCTGGTCAATCAGGGCAAAATCTCTGCGGACGCCGCAGGCGGATCGATTCTGGTGCAACCGGACGCCTACATCCACGCCGGCGTCGCCCAGGTTCTTAATGGCGGGCAATTGACCTTTGCTGGCCACTGGAGCGGAACCGGTTCCGTGGCGGTGCAGAATGGGACATTCAATCTCGGCGGGCAATTTGGCCCTCTCCAGGCGGTCGTCACTAAAGAAGCCGCGGGGATAGTCAGGCTTACAGGTGCGTGCGACCTCCAAGGCGGCACATTGACGCTCAACGCCGCCACCGGCGATTGGATTCTGGATGGAACGATCGGCCATGGGGCGCTGAACCTGGCGGACGGCGCCGTGTTGCGGGCAGGCCAGACTTTTACAGCTACAATGCGCGCGATGACGGTTAACGGAGATGTGGTCGTGGGAGACGGCGCGTTCCTGAACTTCCAGGGCGGCCTGACCCTCAACGGCGTTTGCACGATCGGTTCGGCCTGCACTCTGC
>CAZMKE010000001.1:303082-555014 GCA_964566945.1 uncultured Verrucomicrobiota bacterium
CCTGCACTCTGCGCTTCGGCGATACCCAAACCATCGCAGGCGGAGAGTTCAAGCTTATCGGAAACGCGTCGACGGTCGATATCTACAATAATTCCATAGTGACCTTCGCCCCCGCCGTCTGGCTGCACGGATTGTCAGGCACAGTCAGCGGCTCAGGCACGATGGTTAACCAGGGAAGGATTTCCGCGGATGTTTTCGGCGGAACCATCCGGATTACCCCAGCCAACTTCACCAACACCGGCGTGCTTGAGGAACTGCACGGAGGGCATCTGATCGCTCCCGGATTTCCCTGAGAATGGGACGGTCGCCGGCAGGTCAAAATCGCGGGAACGCGTCACCGTGGATAAACAAGCCCGCGTCCTGATCGTGGCAAAGGGCGATGCGCCCACAGCTGATCCTCAGCGTTTCACCCGAAAATAGCGGGAACCGCCATCCGTAGTTACGTCTGCAGCGCCCGTGGTTCCGACCGGCGTCCAGCGAGCACCCAGCCCAAGCACAGGAGAGGCTTCAAGGCTGCCCCCGTTGTTCCAGGTGATGTGCAGCTTGCCCTGGCCTTGGTCGACGACGCTCAATGTCGCGGGCGGCCCGAAATCTGAATTTCCCTCGACCGGGATGAACGCCAGAAAATCAAAATCGCCGCTGCCGGCGATAAAGCGCACGGTCTGAATCCCGCTCAGAGAAATCGCGACGGGGCTGCCATTTGCGTCCACCAAAGGCGCCAACCGGTTTAAACCCCAGCCGCCCGTTCCTCCAGCCACGTTGAAATTGCCCAGGAAGTTCAGCACCTGGCTGGGTTGCGTGCGATCGTTCGCCACCACATGCAGCGATCCGCTGGTGGGGCCTGCGTCCCCATGGGAGAGCGCCGCCCACACCGTGTAGCGTCCCGCCGGAAACGTCCGCGTATAGTTGAACCAGTCCCCCGCTGTCACTCGCGCGATGCGAAAATTCCCATCCAGATCAAAAGGGCCCCGGCCCAGGTCGCTGCTGTTATCCACAATCGTGGCGCTGAGATTGTCCGCCTTGCGATAGGGCTGCGCATTGCTGCTCACCTCGTCTCCCTCGGAGTGATAGTCGATTCCCGGAACGGCGCCCAATCCCTGATACAGCCCGCTGGTCAGCGGCATGACGCTGGCTTGGTTCAGAGTTTTGCCGCTGTCGTAATTGAAATCCTCGGCCTCCACGATGAAGGGATTCGCGCCCACCGAAACGAAGTTCGTTTCGTAGCTGAGAACAGTCCCGTCGCTGACGCCAAACTTCAGAATGTAATCGACCAGGCCCGCCGAAAACCCTCCGGCCGGAGCATGGCTGACATGCACGCCCTCCGTCGTTTTGCTCACGGAGGACAAAGCGGTGACATCCTTGCCGTTGACGAACAACCGGATCGCGTTCAGCTGGATGGTCCGATCCCGGAAGAGATCGCGCAGATCGATATTGAGCGCGCCCGCCAACGTGGTGCTCGCCGGATCTGGAGAAACAAATGCCACTGACGGCGGCGGAGTCGACTCGGTGGTCGGGACAAATGCCAGCCAGTCGAAGTCCCCCTCGTCGACAAACACGCGAACGGTATTCGTCCCACTCAGATGCACCACGGCGTCAGCGCCGTTGTCCTTTACTTTCACAAGCGCATCGTTGCCCCACCCTCCGGTGGCCGGTTCACTGTACGAGCCAATCGTGAAGACGCCTTGATTGGGCGTGCCCCAGCCCGAGGTGACAATTCCAAAGCGCGACCGGAGATGATTCGGATCGCCCGCGTTATTGCCATCCGATTGTGCCGCGTAAACTTTATAATTCCCGTTCGTGAACGCCCGGGTCAAATTGTACCAATCGTTGCCTGCCCAGCCGATCCGATAGTTGGCCGTCACATTCCAGCCGCCGGGCCGCTGCACGCTTAGCGTGTTGGGCGTGACATCCGCCTCCATCGGAACATTGGGCAGTTCTCCCAGGCGATACACATCGCCGTCCGTAATGCTGTCCGGACGGTGATAATCAACCTCCGCGACCGCCGAAAGCCCGCTGTACTCGTTTCCGGAATACGGGACCTTGTTCACCGACGGAATCATTTTGCCGCCGCCAAAATCGAAATGCTCGATCTCCATCACCAGGCCTCCGGGCAGCTCCGCCGCGGTTTCCGCGCGCACCCGAAACGAAAGGGCCGCCGAATTGCCCAGACCGCCTATGCTATAGCTCAGCGAGCCGGTGTGATCCGAACCTGGGGCGAGCTGCCGCGTCGGCCCGAAGCTGAACGTGGTGATTCCCTGAGCCTTGGTGGCCGTGCCCGGCAACGGAACGCCATCCAATGACAGGCTCACCGAATTCAGATCCACCCGGGTCAGATCATCCCGGAACCGCGCCACAATCCGGGTGACATCATCAATGCCCGTGTTCTGCTGGTAAGCCCCCACATTCAACAGCGCGCCCGGCGCATGGCCAATGCTGTACGCGGGAATCGCCTCCGGATTGCTGCGATCATTGATGAGAATCCGCTCCCCGGCATCCGTGATGCTGAAGAATTCCAGGCTCGCTCCGCCGGTTCCTTCCCACCACGCCAAGCGCACCGGGTAGACGCCGTCTTTCTCGACCACGACTTGGAAAATGCTATCACCGGCCGTTCGTCCCGAGTTGAAGGCGCCCAAGACCGTACCGAAAGCGCTCGTTCCCAGCGTGGCAATAAACCCGTCATCGCTGTTGACGCCGAATGTGTAACACCCACGGCTGAGGCTCAGGTATGTCAGGATCTCCACGGCCAGATTGTCTCGGTCGCCAGCCGGAATCCCAGGAATGGTCTGATTCGGCTGCGGGTGGCCCGGCGGGTTCAGTGAATCAAAGCTATCCGGATGTCCGTCGATATCCTGGCCGTTCTGCTCGAAATTGATGAGCGGCACGGTAAAAAAACCATTGGTGTCCGTCCCCGACAGTTCCGCTTGATTGGCCAACGGCGTGCCAAAGGCATCGACATATCGACCGGCGAGTTGAGCCTCCGCGTTGGCGATGGAATTCGGATCACCAGGGCCGCGCTGCATCCCGGGAGCCCACACCGTCCTGACTTTGAAGCCCGAGCTTCGGGCATCGTAATTCATCACGGCGGCCGAACTGGGGAAAGAACTGTAGAACGGAACGGTCAGATCCTGCGTCTTCACCACGGACTGGCCGGAACTGTCTGTGAATCGCACAGCCAGGCTATGCTCGGAGCCGGGCTGGAGAAAATCGGGCGGCTCGACGGTCACCTTGGTGATGAGCCCGCTGCGCGCAACGCTCGGGTTGAGCGGATCACCATCCAGCGCCACGGTCAACGTGCCTGGCATAATCGTAATCGAGCCCGCGTCGATAATTGCGACTGTAATGCCGCACGCGGTCGCGTCCGGCATCCCGATGGTCGGCGACGCCGCCCAGATCGAAGGAACGCTCAAAGCAAGCGCGAAAAGCAGAGCCAGCCCTGGCAGGCCGACGCTGGCAGACGGAACGGCCATTTTCAAAAGGCACCCACCTCGTTCGATTTGTTGGACGCTTCGCCAGATTCGTCACCCAACAAACCGGGCCAAGCGCGATAAGGCCGTCATCGCGACGGCCTGAAAGAAAGCATCGGCTCGCTTCCAGCTCACCTTTAGCGCCGTTCGACTGGCAGACACGCCCCGTTAAAGCAAAAAACTCCGGCGAGTTGCCCCGCCGGAGTTTTCGTGTGTTCTTAAACTAGCTTACTGCTTGAGGCGGAAGAACAGCCCCTTGCCAGTGGTCTGGACGGTCTGAGGAGCAGGCCCCACATCGCTCCAGGTTGCACCAGTGCCGAGCTTGTCGGTCTTCTGCACAGTCGGCGTCCCGCTGGTGGACGAGATCGTCACAGAAGTGCCGCTCACGGCGATCTTGGCAGTCGGCTGAGAAGGAGTCACAGGCCCGCCGCCATCCGCCGGAGCGCTGGTCAACTGCAGAGCAGAAGCGGTCTGAATGACCGTCCCGGATGCGCCCTTGGACAGGAACGGCAGGTCGCCGGTGCTGATCGGGTTGGCAGGCAGCAATGCGCCGTGCCCGGCAAGGAACGAGCCGCCGCCGCGTTCGAAGCTGCCGAATTCGATCGCCTGATTACCTTTCTTGAGGGTGATCGTCGCAGTCGTTCCGCTGTCGCCGGTCAAGCAATCGCAGATGACCGTGTCGCCGTTGATCACACTGTTGCCGGTGTTGTTTTGCTGGATCGCAGTAAAGGTGCCGCCCGGAACCTTCATGTAGCCACCGTCATCGCTGTTGAAGCCGAGGATGTAAGTTCCATCCTGCGGCACAACGAGTGTGCCCGTTGCCTTCAGGACGTAATCGTTGTCATCCTTGCCGGCAACATCTTTCGGGAACGCGGCAACGCCAGCATTGGTGTCTGGATCGCCAACGTTCAGAGTGTCGTAGTTCTTCGCGCCACCGCCGGTGGCTGCAAAAGCGGCATTCGCCAAATCCCATGAGGTGATCTGATCAGCGCCGTTCGGGTCGGAAGAAGCAATGCTCCAGCCGTTGTTATCCACACCCAGGAGAGTAATGGACTGGCTCGGGGTTGGGTCGCCGATCAAGCGCCAGGCGGAAGTGTCGCCGTCGTTCTTGAAGGCGCCCTTGGCCGCATAGATTTCGCCGTTGTTGCCGCCGCCGTTTTCCCACCAGAAGAACTCAATGCGATAAACGCCCTTGCGGAGGTGATAAACCACGCGGGTGCTGCTGTCGCCGGTGTCAGCCGGATGAACCATGGCTTCTGAATCCACAGGGTCGAGCTGGCCGTTGCCACTGATCGACACGGCCTGACCGCCGCGAATGCGCAGCGCCATGCCGTCATCGGAGTGAATGCCGAAGGTGTAGTCGCCTTCTTCGCCAATCACGAGATTGCCGATGTTCAGATTGATGAATTGGTGACCGGTCCAGTTTGCATCAGTTGTGGCCGCATCCGGATAAGGATTGTCGTTGCCGAAATGGCCGCCGCCGTTCCAATTCACCACATCCGTGGTGACGTCCGCATATGATCCGCTGTATGGGGAGTTATTGGCACCGGTCAGGAAGTCCGGAGAGCCTTGAGCAACCAAGATCTTGAAGGTCTGCTGAAGACCTCCCGTTCCTCCGCCAATGCCCACAGTGTTTCCGGCTGCATCTTTGACACCAAAGATGAAGCGGCTTGCCCATTTCTTATCCACGACAGCAGGAGCCTTGAGATCAGCCGTTGGCCACCATTGAACGCCAATGCCGAAGGCCGCGCTCTTGGTGATGGACTGACCGCTGGTATCCTTCGCCTGAATCGTGTAGACATGGCTCGATCCCTGAGCGAATGGAGTGGCGTAGGTCGCGGTGAACGGAGTCGAACCCGTCGAGTCCTTCGTGCCGGCGACAACCGGAACTGATGCGCCGTCGACGAGCAGGGTAACGTTGGCATTGTCGACAACAGAAGGGGCAGAATCACTAATCGAGAAGGAGAAGGCTTTCGGATTCGCTGAGTTAACAGCACCAACCGAGATGATCTTGGGGATGTCAACCGCGACCACGTCGCCGGTCAGGCGGGGAGCTGTGCCGTCAGCAGTGAGACTTTCGTCGTCGGTCGCCAGACGGTAGGTAATCGCGAGGTTATCGCCACCGCCACCTTCGTGGTGGATGCCTTCGAAGTAATACTTCGAGCCTTTGGTCAGATGAATGGTGTTGCCGCCCGGCCATTGGGTAATGGTGGATTGATCCGAACGCTTGTCCTCCACTTTCGAACCACCGCCAACGCCATTGTAAACGCGAACCCCGCTCCAACCCGATTCCTGGGCGATAAGCTTTTTGTTCGCCGGGCTTGAGTCCGTGCTCAGGAACAGATCGCTATCGTCGTCACCCGCGATGTAGAAGACGTAGTCGGCGGTCGCCGGAGGAATGAAATAGCCGCTGATGCGGTTGGCGTAGTTGTCAGCGAAGTTCGTTCCAGATTCAGCAATGCTGATGTAGCCATTGCCGTCGTTGCCCGCAGGCCCAGTGCCGCCAGGGATAGCAGTGCCCGCTTCCACGTCGGTTCGAGCAAAGCCCGGGAAGTATTCATACTTCACCTGACCGGTCACCGTCGCCACCGTGGGAGTGCTGATCGTGACCGTGGCAGCCGAACTGGTCACTGTCACTGGGTTGCCATCCGGACCAGGAGCAGAAATCTGCACATCGTATTTGCCAGCGTCCGCAGCGGTCGGTGCACCGACGCTGTAAGCTTGGCTGGTCGCATTAGGAATCGCGGTGCCGTCTTTGCGCCATTGGAATTGCACCGGATAGGGGCTATCGCTGGTGTAACCAACAACCAGAGCCATCGGAGCCACCGTGTAGAAAGCGCCACCCACAGGCTGCGCTGTAATGGCAATGTGCGGCGCAGGAGGCGCGCTGGCCACATCGGTCGCAATGACCTTGCCCGTCAGCGTCGGAGCATCACCGTTCTTCGGATCGGGACCGGAAGCGAGCTTGTAGGTCACCGCGAGGTTGTCGCCGCCGCCGCCTTCATGATGGACAGCTTCGATGTAGTACTTCTGATTCGCCGTCAGAGTAATCTTCGCGCCAGTGCCAGTAGCTGTCGGCCAGGCGCTCACAGTGCACTGATCCGAGCGCTTGTCACCAACCGTGGATCCGCCGCCGACCGAGTTGTAAGAGCGAACAGCGCTCCACCCAGACTCCTGTGCAATCAGCTTTTTATTGGCCGCCGTTGCATCGGTGCTGAGGAATAAATCGCCGTCATCGTCGCACGCGAGGAAGAAAACGTAGTCGCCCGTCGTCGGGGGAACGAAGTAGCCGTAAACACGATTGGAGTAGTTATCAGCGAAGTTGGTGCCGCTTTCAAAGGTCGGGATAACGCCGCTTTTATCGGAGCCAACGACCGAACCAGATGTGGACGGGGTGCCAGCATTGCCGCTTTCGATATCGTCACGGGTTTTGCCAGGATAGTATTCGTAAGTGAGGTAACCAGGAACGGTCACTGCCGCGGAAGCCGCAACTGCGGCGAGCCCGAAGGTCGCCACCAGTTTGGAGACGGTATGGAAGAGGCGGGTGCTTTCGGACCTTTGCCGAAAACGCGCCGACAATCCTCCAGTATTTGGATGTGTCATAGGTCGCATGTTGTTTGGTTTGATTAATCCAAACGCCAAGGCGCTCTACCGCTTGGCGGAATGGATTGGACTCGCGGGTTTTCCCACAAAGTAAAATGGGTGTCAAACTTTTTGTCGCAATTCGGCAAAACATTTGGACGAGGGTTTGCAGAGAGTTTTTGACCGAGCCCGCTTCGGAGTTAGGGGAGCTGGAATCAGCAAGAAATCATCCTCCCAATGATTCACCTAGTCGGCTTATGGAGAACACCTTACATTCGATTCACATTCATTGCCGTTCGGAAAGCAAGGAAAGTGGGATCGGGGAGCGGGTTCAGGCCGAGAAGACCAAGCCGTTCATCTCGATCCGCCAGTTGGGGGATTCCGCAGGCCGCCGCTCAAACCGGCCAATTTCAGACTGCGATGCAAGCTCTCTTCCGTCTATAACACATGCTAATGTATTGATTCTCAGAATCGCCAAGCTAATTCTTCAGGGAGATAACTGGGAAAAATTAGGCACGAGAAGCTCCAGAACACGACGCCAGAGTGCCTTATCGATCGATTCGCCCTCTCACTACTCAGCCTGCCGGGCTCGCCAGAAGGTGGGCCCAGCGGGCGACGGGAGCAGAGTGACTTGCGGCTCATTGCCCGTGACCGTGGTGACAAAGGCTGGCGCCCAGGCTGCGCCCGTGAGGTTCGTGCAGCTTTCGACCGCGTAGGGTTGTCCGGGAGTGCCGCCCACGCCCAAGGCGATTTTCGTTCCCTGCCACCCGATGCTCAGCGTTGGCAAAACAGGCGGAGTGACGGGTGGAAGAACGGAGTCGGTAAAATCTGGAATTCCATCTCCATTGGCGTCGTTGTTATCGGTGATCAGGATGGCCCACATCCAGTAATCGGAAGTGGCGGTGCTCGGATCACCATCATCCATGGAGAAATAGCCGGAATAGCTCTGGCCGAAGCGCTGCACGAGCGAAGGTTCGGTCTGGCTGGGGATCCTCCAGGAAATCTGGAACACGTGCCGCGCGGAATTCGTCAACGACGCCGGTTGTCCGGAAAGCAGGTCCGGACTGGCCTTGTCGAAGCGAATTGCACCGAAGAGCTGATTGGTGGCGTGGCCGGTTTGGGTGAGGCTGAGCCAGCCGCCGACGCTCGGATTCCCCGGCGTGTAGTAAAGCTTCCCCGCGTAGTCGATCAATTCGAACACGACTGGAAAGGTCGCATCGAGCTGCAGATAATGGCTGATCATATGCATGTTGCACGCGCCCACATTGGTATTGGCGGCCCGGCTCCAGGAGATGATGTTGGTGCCGTTCGATTGAACGGTCTCCTCAAAATCGCCCAGCGTGGTGGCCGGATCCACCGCCAGCGGCACCTCGTAAAAATCGCTCAAGCCATTGTTGTTCGCGTCGCCCATCGCGGGCAGGTCGATGTAAAAATCATCGACCGGATCGCGGGCCGTGTAAGCGGGCGATCGCAAGATGTAATAGCCGTAGACCGACTGAAAATCCCCCACCGAATCGGTGAGAAACGGGCGCAGCTCGCCGTTGGGATAGGGATCGAAATTCGGCCCGGAGAAGTGCTCGAAGAAGACGGTGTAGTTGATGCCCCCAACGCGCGTGGTGGCGGGCCGGAAGCGGGGCGAGAGGCAGACCAACCGCACATCCGCGGTTCCAGACTGGGCCATCAAGGCTTCCGCCGCGCCCAGGAAAACAAAGGCGGCCAGCGCCGTCGACAGGCAGGCCGTCCATTTTGATTTGCTTATCATAGTGCTGTAGTCCGCGAGCGAGACCGCCCGCAAAATAGGTCTCTGGCCTCTGGGCACGGGCTCATCGCCCGCTGGTGGTGTGCGCCTGAAGCCAGGTCAAATCATCGTTGAGCGGCGAGGCGACGTCATGCCTGCGGTACTGCTGCACGTCCGCGGTGCGCGGGTCAAGCCAGTGGCGCACCTCCGCGTGCCCGTCCAGGAAAGCGCTCATGCTGGAGCGCCGCGCGTGGTAGGTCGCGGGAAAATGATAGAACCGCAGCCGCCTGCCCCCATCCATGAACACCCCGAAAAACGGCCGATCAATGCTTTTCGGATGGATCTCTTCGAACACCAGCAGATTTGAAGGCCCCGGGGCGCGCGCATCAGAGCTCTTGCGAAACACGTTGTATTGGGTTTCATCCGGCAGCGCATCCACCGGATCGCCATTCCAGCCCACGTAGACGTTCATCCCGTAGCTCCGAACGGTTCGTTGGGAAAAGTCGACCGACCCGCTCTCCGAGGCCTGATCCGTCGGGCATTTGTAAGTGCCCGAGGATTTGACATAACTGGCGAACAACGCGAAGCGATCGTCGGTCAGCAGGAGCGTGTTGGTCGTGTCGCCGTAATGTTTCCACATCGCTCCCGCCACCCAGGATTTCACCGTTTCGCCGTCGCCGTTCGCTGCGAGCAAGTCGCCGTTATCGGTCGAGTAGAGCGTGTCGGCCAGCCCCAGTTGCTTCAGGTTGTTGGTGCAAACGGCCCGGCGGGTCGCTTCCTTGGCCTTGGCCAGCGCCGGGAGAAGGAGGGCGGCCAGAATGCCAATGATGGCCACCACCACGAGCAGTTCGATCAGGGTAAACGCTGCGCTGGAAGAGCGTCGCGGGACAAGGTGCATAAGCCGAACGTATCAACGGGGTTCATGCCCGCAAATGATTTATCGACACCTTACAGAAATGTTATTTTGCAGACAGGTCCGCGTCATGATGACTGGCCAAATCCGGCCCGAAGCTTTGCCCGGGGCCGCGAGTTGGTCTAACTTCCCTCCGTGCACGCCCTGGTGATTGAAGATGAGCCAAAAACCGCAGCCTACCTGCGCCAGGGCCTCGCCGAAAACGGCTTCACGGTGGAAGTCCGCGCGGACGGCGCCCAGGGGCTCGAACAGGCGCTCAACGCCGAAAATGACGTGATCGTCCTGGATGCGATGCTGCCCGGAAAAGACGGCTGGACCGTGCTGGCGGAACTCCGGCGGGCGGGCAAGCAAACGCCGGTGCTCTTCCTCACCGCCAAAGACACCGTGCAGGACAAGGTGAAGGGCCTTGAACTGGGCGCTGACGATTATCTGGTCAAGCCATTCGACTTTGCGGAGTTTCTCGCCCGCGTGCGCACCGTTTTGCGCCGGGGTCCCGGCCGGCAGGATGAAGTGATGCGCGTGGGAGATCTGCAGATCGACGTCCGGCGGCGGAAAGCCACCCGGAAAGGCGAGCGCCTGGACCTGACCAACAAGGAATTCGCCCTGCTCGAATTGCTGGTCCGGAGGCGGGGTGAACCGCTGTCCCGCACGCTGATCGCCCAGCAAGTATGGGACGTGAATTTCGACAGCGATTCGAATGTGCTGGAGGTCGCCATCCGCCGGTTGCGGACCAAGGTGGATGAACCATTTCCGGAGAAACTCATCCACACAGTCCGGGGCGTGGGATATGTTTTGGAAGAACGGAGCGCTTAGCTCGAACACCAACCGGCGCTGGTCCATCTCCCGGCGTCTGGCCCTTTTCTTTTCCGGCGCCAATTTTCTGATTCTCGTGGTCGCCACGGGCTATCTTTATTTTTCCCTGGAGCGCGGGATTCGCCGGGACGACAGCGCGTTTCTGGCTCAAAAGATTGAGGAATGCCTGGCGGTGCTGCAGCAGCATCCCTACTCCCGCAAAACCCTCGACCGCGAAATCCGGATTGAACCGGAGGCCAGCCAGTTCATCAAGTATTACGTCCGGGTCTTGAACGAAAAAGGCGAAACAATTGCGGAAACGCCCGGAATGAGCCGGGCCGTGCCGCCGGCCGCTTTTCAGAGCCTGCCCACCGGCCTGGCCACGCCGCCGAACGGCCGGCCGTGGAAGGCCGGTTCCGGCCAAAGCTTTCTGCTGATGGCCGCGCGCGCGCAAGCCGACGCGCCAGCGGCCGTGTTTCGGATCGTCCAGGCAGCGGTCGACGCGTCGGCTGACGAAGCACTTCTCGACGAATATGGCCGCAAACTGCTCGCGGTTCTGCTGTTGGGGATTGTGGCGGCCTGGGCGCTCGGGCTCTGGATCGCGCGCCAGGGGCTGCGGCCGATCGAAGAGATCGCCCAGGCCACCGACCAGGTGAGCGCACACCTGCTGCACAAGCGCATCGCGGCGCGCGCCTGGCCGGACGAACTCTCCGCCCTGGCGGCCAGCCTCGACCGCATGATGGAGCGGCTGGAAAGCTCGTTTAATCGCCTCCTGCAGTTCTCGGCGGACCTGGCGCACGAAATCCGAACCCCCATCAATAACCTGCGCGGGCAGACCGGCCTCGCTCTTTCGCAGGCGCGAAGCGCGGAAGAATATCGCCGCACCCTGGAATCCAACCTAGAGGAGTACGCGCGCATTTCCCGCCTCGTCGAGAACATGCTCTTCCTCGCCCGAGCCGACCAGGCCACGACGCAGATTTCTCCCAAAGCGTGCAACGCTCGCAAGTCCCTGGAA
The DNA here is from genome assembly GCA_964566945.1 of uncultured Verrucomicrobiota bacterium. Classification (GTDB taxonomy): domain Bacteria; phylum Verrucomicrobiota; class Verrucomicrobiia; order Limisphaerales; family SXQI01; genus DASVNK01. The sequence continues at coordinate 314,587 of CAZMKE010000001.1, forward strand.
AAAATCCGCGAGTTTTACGAAGCCCTGGCCGAAGATCGAGGAATTGCGGTGCGCTGCGAGGGGGACGCGGCCTTGCAGGTCGACCCGATTCTTTTCGAACAAGCCGTGAGCAACCTGCTCTCCAACGCGCTGAACCACACGCCGCCGGGCGGCCAGGTGCGGCTGAACGTCCAAGAACAGCAAGGCTGCGTGGAGGTCAGCGTAGCCGACACCGGTTGCGGAATCGCCCCGGAACACCTGCCAAAAATCTTCGACCGTTTTTATCGCGTCGACGCCGCCCGATCGCATGCCCCGAGCGGGTACGGACTCGGGCTGGCTATCGTCAAATCGATTGCCACGCTCCACCATGGCGGAGTGGAAGTCGAAAGCCGGACCGGAGAGGGAACGCGGTTTTTTTTAAGGTTCCCGAAGCAGCAGAAACTCACGAACCAAGCCGGCGCCGGCCAGCCGGGATTGCCCGAGCCCGGTCAGCCCTCTGAACTTGCGAACGAGCAGCGCTCGGGTTAGCGGCCCTGCTTCTGCGCGTTGTATTGCCGCAGTTCGGTCAGCGCTTCCGTCGCGAGCGCGTCACCTGGATTCCAGCGCAGAGCCTCGACGAAGCAGCCTTCGGCTTTTTTCCCGTCGCCCAGTTCGGCAAAGGTGAGGCCGAGATTTGTCTGGGCTTTCGAGTCGCGCGGATTGATGCGGACGGCCGCTTCGAACTCCTCCCGGGCCTCCGCATAGCGCTGCGCCTTTCGATAGACCAATCCGAGATAATAATGGGCGATCTCATTCTGCGGATCGTCCTTCACCGCCAGCCGCAATTGCGCCGCTGCGTCCTCCAACTGCCCGTGAAACAATTTATCGAGGCCGATATTCGCACGGGCCTTGGAATCATGCGGATTAATCTTCAATCGATACTCATCTCCCGCCACGGCCACTTCCGCCGCATGCTGATTGCTCAGGTTCACTAGCCTCTCCATCTCCTGATTGCGCCGGACCTGCAGTTGCAGCCGGCAGTCGCACATTTCATCCACGGCGCGCGGCCCGTAGCGCACCGCCCGCGGCGGACGGCTCGGATTGCGGGGATTGGCATCGGAATTGTCGTACTCGTAGCGCAGATGAAGAATCGTGCCCGCCGCCAGATGGACCGGAGTCTTCAGCCGAAACTCCTGCTGCCAGTCGAAGTTCCAATCCGGGATCCGGATCAAAGGGACGCTTTGCCCCGCCGGAGTCTCGCTGAAGACTTCCAGCTTGCGCCCCAGATAGTGGGCATGAGGGAGCAGAGCCAGCAGATCAGCCGCCACCGGCAGCCGGAAGCGATCTTCGGTGACGAAATTGGATTGGCCCGGCGGAATCTCGATTTGGTTCGAGGCGAGGGTGATCACGTACGTCCGGTTGGTGGGCCGGACATTGCTGAAATAAAGGCCGATCTGCATTTGCAGGTCTTCCGGCTTGCCGGCGGTCTTAAGATGCGCCTGCACCACCAGATCCTGGCGCGGCTCGAGCGTCCAGCCGAACCCGGGCGGATCAAAGAAGGCCACAGTTCCCGGTGTCCAATTGAAGAACGAGCCGCCGGGCCGTATGACGCCCTCCGGCGGAATCATTTCTCCAAAGCCCGGCTGTCCATCCACGCCTTCCAATTGTCGGGCGGTCCCCGCGGAGTCGACTGCCAGCGCCAGGTGATGCACCACCCGGCGGTTCTCCGGCCGAAACTCGACCGCTCGAACGTAGCGCGCCTCAGCGAGCGGGGTGGGTATCAAAAAATTTCGATAAATATCCCGTCCTTCAGCCGCCAGCACGAATTTCTTCGGCATCCTCACCACCAGATCAGGCTTGCCGAGCTGCCAGTCCTCGCTCCACACCGGAGTTTTGGGCAGGTCCGCCGCAGACCCTTCCGGCGTCCCTTCGCGCAGCCAATCCGCGAACATTTGGATCTGCTCCTCCGACAGGCGCCGATCCCCGATAAACTGGCCCTCGGGCGAATCCGGCAGCCAGGGCGGCATCAACCGATGGCCGGTCACATCGGCAATCTGCTTGGCCCGCTTCCGCGCATCCTCGTAAGTCAGCAGCGGAAACGGCGCAACCTGGCCCGGGCGGTGACAGCCAGCGCACTTGGTAAAGACGACCGGCGCGATGTCGCGATCAAAAGTGACCGCCGTCACATCCGCCCGGAGGCTCGCGGCGAAAATCACCGAGGCTATGGCAACGCGATGCTTCATTTTCTCCTTCACTGCGAACCGGGACACAGCCAGAACCAACGGAGAGAGTTCGCAGGGAATCGACCTCGATGTTACACAGCTGTGCAATCCGTCAAACTCTTTTCGAAGCGGCTGAAGAGCCGGCTGCTCCCATTTTCCGAAAAGTCCAAACCTCGCTAAACCCTCCCGCCAGCGGCCCGGACGAATTGAAAGCCGATAAAATAAATCTCGCACCACCTTCGTCATTAGTGTATTAGAATGGCCTTTTGGCGGCAGGAGCAGAACTCTTCCCCGGGGCCGCCAACGCTAATAATCAGCGCGATTGTCGAAGGCGCGAATTATTGCCGCCCATGCAATACGCATACGTAGCACTGACCAGCACCGGCCAGAAAGTTAATGGCCAGCTTGAAGCCGACAATGAGTCGGCCGTGTTGCGTTCTTTGGAGGAAAAGAACCTTTTTCCCGTCTCCGTCCTGGCCCGCGGAGTCGAGCGCACCGCCCGCGCGAAAAAGGGCAAGGGCGTTCGGGGACGCGACGTGGGCGTGATGTACGGACAGCTGGCCGACCTGATCGGCTCCGGAGTCCCGCTGCTCCGCGCGCTTGATACGCTGGTCCGTTCAACCGCGAACAAAAACCTGGTGCTGGTGTTGCGGGAAATTCGCGCCTCGGTGGCGGACGGAAAATCGCTTAACGAGTCGATGCGCCAGTTCCCGGAGCTTTTCCCGCCGCTCCACACCTCGATGGTTCAGGCGGGCGAACGCGCCAGCATGCTCCAGACGGTGCTGCAAAGCCTGTCCACCTTCCTGGAACGGCTGGATGAACTCCGGAGCAAGGTGCTGGGCGCGATGATTTATCCGATGCTCCTGGTGGTGGTCGGGGCCTGCGTGATGATCGGAGCCCTTATTTTCTTCGTCCCCAAGTTCGAGCCGCTGCTGGCAAACGTAAAACAAACGCTCCCCACCAAAGCGATCTTCACCATGAGCCTGGTGCTGCGCAACTACTGGCACTTTGTAGCCATTGCCCTGGCCATCGCCGTGGTCGCAGCCTGGAGCACCTTGCGCACCGAAGCGAGCAAACGGCTGCTGGAGCGGTGGCGCATCAAGATCCCGGTGGTGGGGACGGCGCTGCGCATGGTGGCCATCACCCGGTTCTGCCGGATTCTCGGAACCATGCTCGCCAACGGAGTTCCGCTCCTGCAGGCCATGAACATCGCCCGGGGTGCGACGGGATCAACCCTGATGGCCGACCGCATTGCCGAAGCGGCGGAAAGCGTGCGCGAGGGGAAGAGCCTGACCGCGCCCCTCGGCGTTGGAGGGCTTTTCCCGGAGCAGGTCCTGGCCATGCTCGCCGTGGCGGAAGAGTCCAATCAGCTGGAGAAAGTCCTCCTGCAGATCGCGGATACGGTGGAAAGACGAACCAACCAGCAGGTCGATCAGGCGGTCCGCCTGGTGGAACCCCTCATTCTTTGCGTTGTCGCGGCGGGGATTGGCTTCCTGGCCCTTGGCCTGCTCTTGCCAATTTTTACCATGGCCAGCTCGCTCGGAAAGAGCTGAGGCTGCAAGGAGTTAGGGCGGCTCGAATCCTCCAGTCCCCCCTCGAAAGAAGTTTGAATGATCGACAGCGGCGAAACGTCCATTGAAGAAGAAAAAATATGATGTTGAATGTGCATATCAGGAAGAATCGAGGCGGAAAACGCCCCGGTGGGTTCACGCTCATCGAGGTTCTGCTGGTGATTGTCATTATCCTGATGCTGGCGGGCGCTCTGGTGGTTTTCGTGCTGCCACAGCAAGAAGGGGCGGAAAAGAACACGACGAAACTGCTCTTGCAGAATGTTGAAACTGCTCTCGACACCTATCGCCTGAACATGGGCCGCTATCCTACGACGGAACAAGGGCTGGACGCGCTTCTGACCAAGCCGACCTTCGAAAATGAAAAGCTGGGAGACAAGTGGCAAGGCCCTTACCTCAAGCCTGGAACAAAGCTGGAAGACCCTTGGGGCAACAAAATCCGCTACGAACTGGCGGATACGACTGCCTCCACGGGCGATGACGCGAACAAGAATGCTCCGCGCTACAAGCTGTTTTCCGTAGGCCCTGATGGCCAGCCGGATACCGCTGACGACATTAAGGCGCGGCCCGATGCCACCGATAGTAATGGCGTCGGCACGACAACGAAGTCGGAATAGACTGTGATCATTCGAACTCAACAGTCGCAGCAGGGTTTCAGCTTGGTCGAATTGCTTTTGACCTTGGTTCTGATCCTTTGCCTTGCCGCGGCTTCGGTCTTCACCTTCACCACGCTCTATCGCAGCGCGAATTTGGATGAAGGGTACGACCGTTTTCAATCGTTGATCCGCTTCGCCCAAGCCGAGGCGGCCACTACCGGCCACAAGGTGCGACTGCAATTCGTCAGCCCCCGCTCCGGGGACAACTTGAGCGCCACCCCCAGCAGCGACAACTCCAGCAGCACTGCGGACCGCGCCGAGCTGCGTGAGATCGAAGTCACTTGGGAAGCGGATGTGCTCAACGCTCCGGGCGTCTTTCAGGTTTATACCAACAAGACCTGGAGCGAAGAGATGGTGAACGAGCTGGTGGGCGTGGAAAAAGTCCAATCGCCCAACGTTCCTTCGCAGACGGCTTCCGCCGCTTCACTGGCTCCAAGCTCTGACGCAACCAGTTCAAACAGTCCGGAAACCGCGAATGACGCGACCACCTCCAGCGAGTTCCCGGCCATCACGTTTTATCCCGACGGCTCCTGCGACTCCGCCGAAATCGTCCTCGCTTCGCGAAATCCGGACGACGAACGGCGCGTGCAAGTGCGCCTCGGTGGAATTCTCGGATCGGTTTCCGGCCGGACGGTTAGTGGAGACAAGAACAACAGCGAGACGGATGCGGTGAATCCCGAACAGGAATTCAACGAACTGTTTGAATCCTCCCAGCCGATCAACTCCTCTTCTTCTGCTGAAGTCAGCCACGCGTCGGCGTTCTAAGGCGCGGGAGGCACGCTCCGGAAATCCGATCGATTTCTTCGTCCGGATCTGGCAGAAGGAGTCATCTGTGCGGATGCTGGCTCCAGGCTTTTTGCGTTTCAACCGTCCTCAAAATCAGGACGGTTCCGTCCTGCTCGAAGTCATCCTGGCCCTGGGCCTGTTCGTCGGCGCGGCGACCGTCATCAGCGCCGGCTTGAACGCGTCGATCCGTTCGGTGGACCGCATCCGCTTGCAGAATCACGCGTTGAATCTCGCGATCTCCGTGATTTCCGAAATGCAAATGCATGCCCGGCCCATCGCCGCGATCGGCCCGGAGCCGTTCCCTCCCCCGTTCCAGGATTGGACGTTCAAAGTGGAGATTGCCGGGGACCCGGGCTCCACCGACGCGTCTGACACATTGCGGCCCGTCGAGGTCATCATCCGGCACAGTCGCGAGAATGTGGTCCATCGCCTCACGCAATTTTTCTCCGCGGCTGACGTGACGGAAGGCGAGGCCGGTCCAAAATCGGACAGCCCGCCCGCGCTGATCCAGTGAAAAGGCCCGTCCAATCCTTGGCGCGCGCGTTCACGCTGGTGGAGGTGATCCTGGCCATTCTGATCATTTCCGCGATCATCACGGTGCTTCTCTACTTCTACCAGCGCTCCGTCGAGGTCCGCCAAACGGTCCTCGTGGAAGCGGAATTCCTCTCCGTCAGCCGCATGTTGATGGAGCAAATCACCGGGGAATTGCGCACCGCCCGCGTGGTGGAAGATCAGTTCCTCGGACTGGAGGGATCCTCAAACGCGATCAGCTTTATTTGCACCGGCATTCCGGTGACCACTCGGTGGATCGTCAGCTCTAACGATCCCGTCGCGCTCGCGCCTGTCTCTGACCTCAAACGGGTGAGCTACCGTCTTTTGGCCGGCACCAACGAACTCGACATTCTCGGCCTGGATAGGACGGACGAAATGTTGACGGCCGGGGCGTTCACCGCGGGCACCAACTCGACGGAGTTCGTCAACGCGGCGGGAACCAACGTGATCTCGGAAGTGGACACGAATCTCTCCGCAACAAATGAGGTTCAACTGATTCGCCGCCCACTCTCCGACCGCATCAAGTTTCTCCAGTTCCGCTACTGGGCGGGCACCAATTGGGTCGATTCCTGGAGCACCTTGGATCTGCCTGCCGGCGTGGAAATCAGCATTGGACGCGATCCCGCGCCCATCGACACGGCTCCCGCCACCGGGACTCCTGCCACCGGCGAGGACGATGGATTTGAAATCTTTCGCCGGGTGGTCTTTCTGCCGAACAGCAGTCCGGCCGCCAACAAAGCCCCGACCAAGCAACCCCCGCCCGCGTTCTGACGCACTACCGTCGTTCACTCGCGAGCACCGGCTCGGAATGAATGAAGGCAATCACCTCCGCCACGTTGGTTCGCGTAAGGCTCGGGTAGAACCGAGCGATCTGATTCGAGGACCGATAGTCGATCCGCGACAGGGCCATCCACACCGCCCGCGCCTCCTCCAGGTTCGTTCGGCTGACCGTGCCCATCACTCCCAGAAACGGGTCGTTGTCAGCGAGCCCAGCCACGTCGTCGTAGTCGACCTGGACAAATTTCGCGCCCGGGAACGTCTCCGTGGTCCAGCGAAAACTCCGCAAGCAGACCGGGTGTTTGGCTCCATGCACGCACGCTGGAGCGCCCGGCGGATACAAAATCCTGGAGAGGCGAGTCTCGGAAAAGCGGGAGCCGTCATGCAAGGTGGCGCCGAGAATCACAAAATGGCGCTCCCTCTCGAGCGCGCCACAAGCGCGGCAACGGCTCGTCTTGCGCGACGAAATCAGGAGCTCGCCGGAGCGTTGCGCATGCAAAGCCACGAGCAGCCCAAGCAGAGCGGCCAGCACGCAGAGGCCCAGCCGCTGGCGGCGTTTCGGATCGAGGATCACGGGATGGACCCAGTCTAGAACCGGCGCCGGGAAATCCGCAATAGCGCGCGAGCCAGGTCGCTGGCATATAGAAGCCGTGCCGGGCGGGGAAACCGAGACTCTCAGACGCGTCATTTTCCACCTCGATATGGACGCGTTCTATGCGTCGATCGAGCAGAGGGAAAATCCCTCGCTCAAAGGCCTGCCTGTGATTGTAGGCAGCCCCCCCGAACGCCGCGGCGTGGTTTGCGCCGCCAGTTACGAGGCTCGCAAATTTGGGGTCCGTTCCGCCATGCCCAGCTCGACAGCGGGTCGGCTGTGCCCCCAGGGCGTTTTTATTCCACCGCGCATCGATTTTTACCGGGAGGAATCACGGAGAATCATGGCCCTGGTGCGCCAAAGCGAAGCAGTGATCGAGCAAATGTCGATCGACGAAGCTTATCTCGAGTTTACCCAACTCTTCGCGAAGAAGCTGGACCAGGATCACGACGGCATCCTGGATGCCGCGGCTGGCGTGGCCCGTGCGATCAAAGAACGAATTCGCGTCGAACGACGCTTGACCGCAACCATCGGGATCGCAGCCAACAAGTTCCTCGCCAAGCTCGCGAGCGACCTCCAGAAGCCGGACGGCCTGACGGTGATTCACGAAAAGGGCAAGGCTGGCTTCCTGCGGCCGATGCCCGTCCGAAAAATCCACGGAGTTGGGCAAGCCACCGAAAAGGTGCTCGCCGGAGCCGGCATTCAGACCATCGGAGATTTACAGGATTACCCGGGAAATCTCCGGGCCTTGGCCGGTGCGTTTGGAGAACGCCTCCGCAAATTCGCCTTTGGCGAGGATGACCGCCCGCTGGAACTCGGCGACGAAGTCAAAAGCATCAGCAGCGAGGAGACCTTTGCGCGCGATACTCTGGACCGGCCCCAACTGCGGCAGTGCCTCTGGGCGCAGGCTCAGGAGATTGCCACCCGCCTGAAGCGCAAGCGGTTAGCCGCACAAACGGTGCAGGTCAAAGTGCGCTATCGCAATTTCCAGACTTTCACCCGGCAGATCACTTTGGAAGATCCACTCCAGGATGCCCGCCAGATCTATCGCCTGGGCTGTTTTCTTCTCGCCCGCGATCGACTGGTGAGGCAGCCAATTCGCCTGCTCGGCCTTGGGGTCAGCAGCTTGATCGAGGGGGAGCCGATGCAAATGATCTTGCCAATGTAGCCCACCCACATGGGGACGCCCCCAGCCGGCCGTCCGGAAAAACCTCACATTACCAGATTTAATCGGCCAGCTAATTTCACCCATTTTTCACTGGCTTTCCAAAAATTGCGCCTCCACCATCAAAACCGGAGGTGCCAGGGAGCGCCCATTTTCACCCAGGAGAGTTTGTATGTTAAGAACCTTACTATCGAACAGCCAATTCCGGATTCGCTGCCTCCCGTCTTTCGCCATCCGCCTTTTGCTCGCCGCGCTGTTCGTCCCGACGATCATTTTCTCTCAGACGGCCATGTCGAACGGAGGGAACTATCCGTCCGCCCTGCCCGCCAATGGAACCGTGACGTTCACGTTCGACGCAAACACGGGTGACAATGTGATTCTGCGAGCAGGCAGCACCGGGTTCGTGCCTCGCATCGATCTTTTCGCGGCCAACGGCACGCTGCTCGGCACCGCGCCCTCGGGCTCCCCCAGCTCCGCCTTGCGCGACTCGGTGCTCACCAATCGCGTGGCCGCCGGAGGATCATTCCGAGTAACCATCACCAGCTTTTACGCCAACGGGAGCGGCTCGTTCACGTTGCATCTGGCCCGGGCGCCCGGACCATTTTCCGTCCCGACCGGGGACGACGGAGGAACTCTGGCCAATGGCGCGCTGAATGGCGCGACCATTGACCTGGGCGACCTTGATCTCTGGACCTTTAGCGGCAATGCCGGCGACAACGTTCAGCTCCGCGTGGGAGCAACCAACTTCGTCCCACGAATCGACCTTTACGGGCCGGATGGAGCCTTGGTCGGATTCGCGCCCGCCGGCTCCCCGAGCAGCGCGCAACGCGACACCGCGCTGCCCTTTAAGCTTGCCGCCAAAGGCGATTACACGGTGGTGGTGAGCAGCTTTTACTCGGGCAATTCGGGTGGTTACGCGATCTCGCTGGCGCAAGCCCCGGAAAGTTTCGTCGTGTCGCCCGGCGATTCCGGAGGTGTTCTGAGCAATGGCGCGTTCAACACCGGAACGATTGATCTGGGCGACTTGGACGTCTGGACGTTCACGGGCCATGCTGGCGACAGTATTCAATTGCGAATGGGCGCCACGAACCTCGTCCCGCGAATCGATCTTTACGGTCCGGACGGCGCCCAGATCGCATTTGCTCCCACCGGCTCGCCGAGTTCCGCTCAGCGTGATTCCGTGATCAACACGCGGCTCACCGCCGACGGCAGCTATACCGTCGTCGTCAGCAGCTTTTATTCGGGAAACCAGGGCGGATATTCGCTCACGCTGGCCCAGGCGCCTGGCTCGTTCCTCGTCTCACCGGGCGACGACGGAGGCGCGCTCGCCAACGGCGCGCTTGCATCGGGAACGATCACCTTGGGCGACCTTGATCTCTGGAGTTTCACCGCCCACGCCGGTGACAGCATTCAGCTGCGCATGGGCGCCAGCTCGTTTGTCCCGCGGATCGATCTCTACGGTCCGGATGGCGCGCTCGTCACCACCGATCCTGCGGGCAACCCCAGCAGCGCTCTGCGGGATTCATCCATTGAAACCCAGCTGACATCGACCGGAAATTATACCGTCATGGTGAGCAGCTTCTATTCGGGAACGGTCGGGACCTACGATCTGAGTTTCGTCCACATTCCCGACCAGATCGTTGTCTCTCCCGGAGATGAAGGCGGCCCTTTGACCAACGGCTGGACTCATATCGGAACGATCGATCTGGGCGATGTCGACCTCTACAGCTTTGCCGGCAAAGCGGGCGATAGCATCCAACTGCGCATGGGCGGGACCAATTTCGTTCCGCAAATCTTTCTTTATGGACCGACCGGCGCCTTGATCGACAGCGAGCCAGCCGGCAGCCCGAGCAGCGCGCTGCGCGACACGGTCCTGACCAATCGACTCAGCACGGACGGAACCTACACCGTGGCCGTGAACAGCTTCTACCCCGGAACTCAGGGCGGATATTCCCTCACACTGGCTCAAGCCCCGGGCGGCCCGCTCACAATTTCGCCGGGCGATGAGGGTGGAACCATGGCGAATGGTTTCGTCTATTTCGGCACGAACATTCTCGGAGACCTGGATGTCTGGACGTTCTATGGAACGGTTGGCGACAGCAATATCTTCCGCATCGGCACCGGAGGAACACTGTCCCCCTGGCTTCGGCTTTACAGTCCATCCGGCGATTTGGTGAAGGAAGCCTTTGTGAACGCGACGGCCAATCGCACGAATCAAATGGTTTATGTCGTGACGAACAACGGCACTTACACGCTGGTCTCCGAAGCGCTCTTCTCCGGCGAGCAAGGGCCGTACAATCTCAAGCAGTCCCGCGTCCCGCCCGATATCAACATGCCCGCGGCCATCACCATCAACGAAGGCCAAACGCTCAACATCCCCATCTCCGCCCAGGACCCGGACGTTCCGGAAAAGACTCTCACGTTCAACTTGCAGAATGCGCCACAGGGCGTCGTCCTCACCCCGCTCGGCCCCACCAACGCCGTGATCACCTGGGCGACCACGGAAGCGACCGGCCCCAGCACCAACACCTTCCTCGTAACAGTGACGGACATCGTCAACGTCTCCTCTTTCACCCGCACCAATTTATTCACGGTGGTCGTCAACGAGGTGAATGTCGCGCCGATCCTTACCGCGCCGCCCGACACGGTCCTCAATGAACTCACCCCGCTAAGCGTCTCAGCCTCCGCTACCGACGTGGATTTGCCGAAAAATCCGCTGACGTTTTCTTTAGTCTCTGCGCCCGGCGGCATGACGATCGATCCCGACACCGGCGTCATCTCATGGCTGCCTTCGGAAGACCAGGGACCCGGCAGCTATCCCATCACAGTGGTGGTTACCGACGACAGCCCTTCCGCAGTGAACGAGCGGCACTTGAGCGACACCAAGACCTTCAATGTCACCGTAAAAGAGGTGAACGTTCCGCCGCAGATCGCGACGATCGGAGACCTGGCCACGGACGAGGGCAAACTCTTCAATCTTCAAGTCCAGGCGACAGACTCGGACCGTCCCGCCAACGCGCTCACCTATTCCCTGGTCAATCCCCAGCCGGGGCTCGTGATTAGCCAGAGCGGCGTGATCAGCTGGACTCCGACGGAAGCCCAGGGCCCAAGCACGAACGTGATCACGGTCATGGTCACCGACGACAATCCGGTAGCCGTGAACGAGCAGCATCTGACCGCCACGGCCACATTCAAGCTCGTCATAAATGAAGTAAATCTTCCACCCGTCCTCGGCAGCATCGCCGCGCAGACGATCGATGAGTTGAAAACTCTCACCGTTTCCAATGTCGCGAGCGATCCGGACATTCCGACCAATGCTTTGACTTACGCGCTCGTCGGTGCGCCGAGCGGCGCCACGATTTCCCAAAGCGGCGTCATCTCCTGGACCCCAACCGAAGCTCAGGGGCCGACCAACGTCACTATCACCACCGTGGTGACGGATAATGGAGTGCCGCCGCTTTCGGTGACGAACAGCTTCGCCGTGACCGTGAACGAGGTGAATACGGCCCCGACGCTCCCGGTCATCAATTCGCGAACGATCAACGAACTGACGCAACTCGTCGTGACAAACACGGCTGCCGACGAGGACCTCCCGGCCAACACCCTGACCTACGTCCTGGTGGGAGCGCCCATCGGAGCGACGATCGACGCCAGCGGCATCATTCGTTGGACTCCATCCGAAGCCCAGGGGCCGACCAATGTGACTCTCACCACGATTGTAACCGACAATGGCGTTCCTCCCTTGAGCGCCACCAATTCCTTCGCCGTGGTCGTGAACGAAGTGAACAGCGCCCCGGTGCTCAACCTCCCTGCGAGCGCGCAAACGGTCGATGAATTGACCCCGTTCAGCCTCCTTGTCACCGCGACGGATTCGGACATTCCCGCCAACAGTCTCACTTTCCAACTCCTTCAACGGCCGGACGGCATGGTGATCACTCCCGACGGCCAGATCACCTGGACGCCCACAGAAGCGCAAGGCCCGTCCACGAATACCATCACCATCGTGGTCACCGATCTGAACCCCGCAGCCCTGGTCGACCCACAGAAAAGCCAGACGAACAGCTTCACCCTGATCGTCAATGAAGTGAATACCGCTCCATCCATCGCGGATATTCCGCCAGCTTCGGTCCATTTCGGCACGGCGCTCTCCCTTCATCCCACCGTGACCGATCCCGATATTCCGGCGAATACGGTGACGCTCACCCTTGAGAATGCTCCAGCGGGGATGACCGCGAGCAACGGAATAATCAGTTGGACTCCACTTGAAGCGCAACTGGGCGTCTACACCGTGACTTTGCACGCCACGGACGATGGAAATCCGCCCAAGTCCGCCGCTCAAACGTTCCAGGTAACCGTCACGGGAAGCGGCGCGAGCCTGGCCGTCAGCCAATTGCCCAACAACCTGGTGCAGATCGATATCACGGCGGATGCCGGGCACACTTATGAACTGCAAAAATCGTCCGACCTCGCCACCTGGGACGCATTGATCCAAGTGCCGTTAGGCTCCTCGACCTACCAGCACATCGAACCGATGTCGACCACGCACCGCTTCTACCGTTTGAAGCTCGTGCAATAACCGCTCGTCACCGGGCTTCGGCGGGCTCTCGTTCCCGGCCGAAGCTCGCTGCCCCATCGCGGTCTCCGGACTCCACCCGGTCAACCGCAACGCCCGGCCTCCCGGTGCTCGGACTTTTTGGCGGAACGTTCCGGCAAGCCGCGGGGACGAGCATCATCGGACTCGGAACCCGCGACGGCTCCACTAAACGCAAGAGGAAATACCCCATGCCAGCCTTGCCCAGCATCAGGCCCGGAGTTTCACCGCCATTCGGAACTCCACAAGGCAGGGGCGCGTCCGATTTGAGAATCCGCTCGGCCAGATGGCGTCCGGCCTCCTCGGCCAGGGGCCGCCAGCCGGGACTTAACACTTCGGCTCCGTAAAGCAGCGCCTCGGCATTCCCCGCGTGCCCGTGGCAAAGCGAAAAGTTGCCGACGCCTGGCTGGCCGGCGGCCGCCACGGCTCGCGCCGTGGTGTGCAAAGCAATTTCCGCTTCGTTGCGAATCTCTGTTCTCCCCAAAAGTTCAAACGCGCGCAATCGCGAGAGCGCGATGCCCGGCGCGCCATGGCACCACGCCAGCGCACAGGTGGATGGCGGAGACGCCGCCACCGGACCAGCCTCCATCACGCGCAAGTCCAGCCAGTTCTGCTGCGCTGCATCAAACCACCGTCGTTCATACCGCAAGGCTTCACACCCGGCATGGTGGAAGCGCGGGTCGTTGAAAGCGTGGGCCGCTTCCAGCAGCGCCCAACCAATGCCGGCGGCGCCGTGCGAGAATCCAGTGAGGTCCGCGTGGCACGGCGAGTTCAACGTCTGCCACGACCACCCGGCGTCACTCCGCCGCGCCGTTTGCAGAAGATTCTCCGCGTGCAAGCGCGCCAGATCCAGGCAGGGGGCCCGCTGGTATCTGCGGTGAAAATGGAGCAAAGCCGGAATCGCGCCCGCGCTGCCGGAGATGACGTCGAGCAACTGCGGACTGGTCTCGCACCGGATGAGCGCATCCACCAACGACAGAGCCTCCTGCACCCAATCCTCCCGGTGCAAAATCTCCCCCAGAGAGGCCCGCGCCCAAGCCATCCCAAGCCAACCCGAGTAAAAGGAGAAGCGCATCGGGTCGGCCACGGTTTCACGACGGCTCCAGGCCTGGCGCAAGGCGGCCTCAGCCGTGCGCAGAAATGCCCGCTCGCCGGTGAATTCGTAGAGCCGCCCCAGGAAAAGAGAGATCCCACTCGTGCCGGAATAGAGGTCCGGCCCGAAGGTCCGGTGCGCCACTGTCCAGGCATTCCCGGCAAACTCCATAGCGTCGCCGAGCCAGTTGCATCGATCGCCAGCCCAGAGGGCATCACGACATAAACGTGCGCCGACGCGGGTCGCCGCTTCCAGGAACTCCGGCCGGGAGGGAATTGGGTTATTCATGCCAGGGATAATCATCTTTGGAACGGGCGTTAAGATAAGGCGCTTCCAAGGAGAGCCCCTCCTCATGGAACCGCCGGGTTAAAGCTTCCAACCGCCGGGCTGATGTCGATTGGCCAGCGCTGTGCGCCGCCATCACCGCCTCCGCCATCAACCGGCAGCGGTGCATGCCAAAGCTCTCGCCAGTGTTGGGGTCTTCCGCCAGCGATAGGCCCGGGGCCAGGAGTTTCGTAAAGAGCGGCGTATCCTTCTGCAGTTCGCTGCCCAAGAGTTTCGGCACTCGCTCGAGCAATTGGCTCGCCACCCGGTAGTAGCGTCGAGCCACATAGAGAACCGCCGCGTCACTTCGCCCATAAAGGCGGGAGTTGCTGAGCAGCTTGAACCGGAAGGGTGTTTCGAACCGGTTCAGCTCCGCCGTCACTGCCCGCACGAGAGCTGCGGCCCCGCCTGGGCGAACGTTCCAGTAAAAGCGGATCCAATTTCTCTCGTCCTGGTGATCCGAGCTCTGCTCTCCAAACGCGAAATAAAACCCTGGCTGCAGTCCGGTCGATTCACGCTTCCAAAAAACGGTGATCTGCGCGCCAGAATTCAGCGGGCCAGGCGCCCCGGCCGCCATGAATTCCCCCGGCCAGAACAGCCGTGCTTTCCCGTGACGCCGCGCCGCCACCTGTCCGGAGGCGAGTGTTTGCGCCACGGTCCAACCGGATTCCCACCGATCGCGGCTGCTATTCGCCTGCGAAAGCGCCGCGGTCAGATCTTCCCCCGTCGCCGTTGCCGGTGAATCCGGGAGTGTCCCGGCAAACCGCCGACAGTACCCGTGTTCGTAGAAGGCCAAAGTAAGGACGTCCGCTATCGGGGAAGCCTGATGCTGTGATGCAGACGCGGATCGCGGCGCGAAACGCGGATCGTTCGCTGAATACTGCCGGCCGGCAAACGTGAACGAATCCTCATTCTCAATGATCAACGCATCGAAAATCTCGTTCAATTCTTGCGTGAGCGGTTTTTGCATGGCTTACCTTTCTTCCAATCCCAACAACTCCCGCTGGGCCGCGCCCGGCTGGGCAAGCATATTGAAGCTGGCCTGGAGCAGGCAAAGCGCGTTCCCGGTCAGTTGCGGGGAGCGGTGCATGTACTCATAAACCGTTTGGATCATTCGAGCGGCGGCGGATCGGACGCTCCGCCCCAGCAGCCCGGGATCACGCGCCGCGCGCTCCGGAGAAGCGGTTCGATAAGCCTCCCAAAAAGCGCGCAGGGACGGCTGCATGGACTCCAGGCGCAGCGGGGCGCTCTCCACCCACTGGTCCGGAGAAACGCCGGCCTGCACCGGCATGGAGAAAATCCAATGGGAAAGATAGGCTTGGAACACCGCGCCTACGTCCCACGCGGCGTCGCCAACATCCGCGAGTTCCCAGTCCACGATCCGCAGCGAGCGGGTTCCGTCCGCACTCTGGGAGGCGTGGCAATTGTCCCACTTCATATCGCCGTGGATCAGCGTGTCCCGCCGCCAATCCGCGCTCAGCTCGTTGAGATGCTTTTCGAAATCCGGATATTGTCGCAGCACGCCGAGCAATTGGGTGTTGCCCGAACTGAGAAATTGAAATCCGCCCGGACTCTGCTGATGAAACGACAGGATCCACGGCACGGCGCCCAAAAACGCCCCGCGATAGGCGCTGCGGCCGATCTCCGTCGCAGGCTGCGCGTGGCAAGCCGCGAGAACACCGCCCAGCTCCGCCCCAATTTCCGGGGGAAAGCTGCCTAAACGCTGGTGCAGCTCTGCGAGGCTCTCCCCGTTGGCCAGCAAATCAGTCACCAGCACGCTGCGCGCGGGGTCATAGTGCCGGTAACGCGGCACGAATTGAACCAGCCCGCCGAAGCGTTCCTCTTTGGCCGCCATCCAGTAACAGATCGCCTCGCGCTGCAACGAACTCGCGGCTTGCGGCTGCCAGCTCTGAATCTGTTTCACGAACAGGCCAGCGCCGGCGCGGCGGTTGACTTTGAAGTTCCGGTTTCGGCGAGACGTCTCCACCACTGCCACGTCCCCGTCAACGACCGGGTCCATCTCGAGCAAGTTTTGCTCGATCAGGTAGTGAACAACGCTTTCGGGCGAAAGGATCATACGATGCAGGCTTAAAACGATTCTGCAGTTGGAGCGCGAGCCCAGCCTCCTTGGCTCAGGGCTCGCGCTTGATTATTCCCCTGCTCTCTTAGCTATTGATTGATCCCTCCTGGCAAACCGCCTGGGAATCCGCATCCACCCGGAGCGGACGGACATCCATCGACGGCCGAAGGGCATGCCGCCACGGTTTGGAAGCACACGGCCACCCCGGTCTGCAAACAGTTCGGCAAAACAGTTACCGGGCAATTCACGACCGTGTTGCAGGCCGGCAAGTGCGTGATCCCACAAGCGGCCGGAACCGTCACCAGACAGATCGGCGGAGCCGTTTGGTGGCAGAATGGCGGGAGGGTGGCATGGCACTGCGGCGGCTGTGTCGGACAATGATGCAAGGGCGTCGGAGGACACAGTGGTGTCGGCGGAGGGCACCCGTGCAACGGCGTCGGCGGAGGACACCCGTGCAACGGCGTCGGCGGAGGACACCCGTGCAACGGTGTCGGCGGAGGGCACCCGTGCAACGGTGTCGGTGGAGGACACCCGTGGAGCGGTGTCGGTGGAGGACACCCGTGCAGCGGTGTCGGCGGAGGACACCCGTGCAACGGCGTCGGCGGAGGACATCCGTGCAACGGCGTCGGGAGCGGACACAACGCCGGAAGGGTTTGCGGAATGGGGCACTGCGGCGGCACCGTCACCAGCGGAACTCCCCCACCGGGCAGACCGGGAGGCAGTCCTCCCGCCGCACCCAGAATGGGCCCTTGTAAAAAGGCGCCTTTGACACGCGGCGGCTCGGCCTGGCCGTGAATCACCTGGGCATCTCGTTTGATCCAGACGTAGGTCCCGCCGAGCGGCCCCTGATCCGGCACTTCCTTGGAATGCAGAATCGCATCGTCGGGGATTTCCACATAGTTGTTCAACGTTGCGTCCAAGTAGAGCCGGGTATGGCCCTCTTCGGACGACTGCCCCACGAAACCGTGCAGCAGCAAGGTTGCCGGGGGAGATTTTGGATCTTTGACCACGCGGCCGACGAAATCGGCCGGGTTCAGTTTATCACCTGGTTTAGGCATACGCGTTACTCCTGAAAAGAAGCGGTCAACCCACTTGAGACATCTCCGAGGCGATTAAAGTATGACGGTCACGTTTTCCAGAAACCTGACCCTTTTCACCGGCTCAGACTCGCCGGGCGCCTTTCTTTTCAAGATAATGCGTGACGCTGGGCCTCCCTCAGGCGGCCAGGGATGGGTCACATGCCGGCGGTACTCCTGCCGCCGCCGGGACGGATCGGACGAGACGGACACAATTTGAATGGTCATTTTCAACCCCCTCGGGCCGCTTAGCAGCCGTGAAGCACCTGAATCAGGAGCTCAGCCATCTTGGCGAGCAGACCCGCGGCCGCAGCCGCCAGGATGAATCCCTTCAGTGCCATACCCAGTAGTGCAGAATCTCCGGAGAAACATTACGGCGGACTGCCGGAGCCATGGGCGAGCCGGTAAAAAAGCCAGATCTGATTGCCGGGAAGGGGAAGACTGGAGTACGTTTCCTCCAGACCGAGGGGCCCACGGTCCCCCGGAGATTCAGGAATCGTATGCCACCATCGAATGCTCCCATCGTTTGGGAAGGGAAGTTTCTCCGCGTGCGGGTTTCCGGGCACTGGGAGTACGCCGAAAGGCCGAATTCACCAGCCGGAATCGTGATCGTGGCGGTGACCGACGAGGACAAGATCCTGCTCACCGAGCAGTACCGGATCCCGTTACAGAAGAATGTGATCGAACTCCCGGCCGGCCTGGCGGGCGATGAACATTACGGCGGCGAGGAATTCATCAACGCGGCACGCCGCGAGCTTCTGGAAGAAACTGGCTACGAAGCAGATGAGTGGGAACAGATGATGGGAGGGCCCACTTCGGCCGGATTGAGCAACGAAGTGGTGGTATTCTTTCGTGCGAAGAAACTGCGGAAGACCGCTTCGGGCGGCGGAACCGGCGACGAAAAGATCCAAACGCATGAGGCTCCACTTCACTCCATCGAGAAGTGGTTGCATGAGAAGGAGAAACAAGGCATCGCGGTTGATCCGCGCATTTACGCCGGCTTGTATATCGTCCTCCGGGAACGCCAGAAAGATCTCGCGCGCAAAATGGATTATTTTGTTTGAACGTTTTCTCCGCAGCCTGGTTCTAAACCTACAGCAAACAGGTGCGCTGTCTGCAATGGGTTGGCAGAGAGATCCTGCTTCACTGTGAAGCGAGATGGCGCAGTTAGTAAAACAGTTAGCTTCACAGTGCTTCTGAGCGCCTTGGATGAGGGCGTAAAAGATCTCATCATCCTGCGAGCCGGTGCGGAGCCGGCTCTTTTTTTTGCCTTTTTTCAAGGCCCACCAAGGAATCAGATCCGGCTTGGCCTACTTGATCAGGTGATGGGAGCGGCGGCGCAGCCAGAAAACATCCTCTTTCCCCGTGGGAGACGGATGCGGCATGTTCGCCACCAGAACCTTGCGATTGGACGGTTTTTGCCAGCGATGGCTCTCGGCATGGCCGTCGGAAAAGGACAACACAGCCCCTCGGGCGTGCATTGCCCCCGGCGCGCTGAACCATTGCTGGGTGTCTGAGGTCGGAATCTCGAAAGGGGTGAAGCAAATGCTCCCGGGCTCGACATCGATGAAGGCAAACGTGTTCGACGGCTCCAGAATATCAGCCCCTTTAACGAACGGGGCGGGATAGCCTTTCGGAATCGGCCCGCGCATCGGCTCATCGGAATTCGGAGGTGTCATAAAGTCGCTCATGGAATAGCTGCGCACCTTTTCGACCAATCCCTTCGGATGTTTAAAGGTGCTGTGTTCCGCCGGACAGCGATAGGTAGCAGCCGTGGCAATGTAGGGAGCGAAGGCCGCTCGCTTCTTGTCGATCAAAGCGTTCGGATCGGTGAATCCCGGGCTATCCCCATGAATAGTCCCCTCCACCCAAGTGAGCGTGTCGGGACCGCGCGGGTTGCGAAGATTGAGGGTGATGCGGTCGTTGTTATCGTCCAGATAGAGCCGCCAAGCGAGGGCGATCTGCCGATGATTGCCCACACAGCCCGCCCGCAACGCCTGTTCTTTCCCCCGAGCCAGGGCTGGCAACAGCAAACTGGCAAGGATCGCGATGATCGCCACGACCACCAGCAACTCGATCAAAGTGAAAGCCTCGCGCTCCGCCCCAAGACGATTTACCGCTAAGCCCTCCGTTTTCATTAGTCGTATGGCGTCGGATGCGGTTGATGGTCGAAATTCCACATCCGACGGGTTTCAGCATCGTCCGCAAAAAGGTTGGAATACTTGAAAGTCTCTACGTGTCCGTCACAAAAAGCAACCACATGTCTTCCGCCATGGCGTTGCTGGAGAGCTTGCACCTCGGCGGGGTAGCCGGGCTGCTTGGCGCGATAACTGATCGGCACGTATTGCAGGTCGGTCGTGCCGGCAATGAGATTGTCCGGCTGCAGGAGCGCCAGATAGGAATCGCCAAATGCGAGCATCGCGGAAGGAGCGACCACGGCATTCTCCTTCAGGTAAACGCCCGTCAGGCTCGGACTGAGAGTCTGATCCAGGCCCAGACTGTAAGGGGTCAAAGCATTGTATCCGTATGATCCGACGCCGGTTGATTTCATCGAACCGCTCCCTCCGAGGGCATCGGCCTGCTGATACTTGAAACTCGGGCATTTAAAGACCGAGTTGCCATTGGTCCATTTGGTCAGCGCGCTGGCGAGGCTGTCGTACCAGTTCTTCTCTGAACCGTCCGGGGCGAAATAACGCCAGGCTGGGTAGTGATGGAAGTCGTCCACGTAGATCGTCAGGGCGAGGGCCATCTGCCGCACATTGCTCACACATCGGGCGGTCCGCCCTTTCTCCTTGGCCTGGGCCAGTGCGGGCAGGAGCAGGCCGGCGAGGATCGCAATTATCGCCACGACCACGAGCAACTCGATCAGGGTAAAAGCCTTGTTCGCGCTCGCAGAGGTGGTACGCGCCGGGACCATTTTTAACACTTTACCACAAAAACGGGCCTCCGACAGTTCAAAGCCAAAAGACGGGAATGCGCGCCCCTTGCAAAAGAGAAGCTCCGCCGGACCTTGGCCCGGCGGAGCGTTTGCCATAACCCAGTTGCTTACTTGGAAAGACTGACCTGGATCGGCTTATCCTGGAGACCCAGCGCGATCGCCATCGTCGCCCAACTGGTTCCGGTGGCCGAGATCCATGAATCCCGCCCGTGCGGGAATCCGCTCGGCATGGTCGGTTGGAATGGGAAGGCGCGCCGGGCGACATGCCATGTGCCGTCCTCCAGTTGGGTCTTCAACAGATAAGCGAGGCCTTTGCGATACTCCGGGGCGCTGGGCGGAATGCCCCCCGCGTTCAAGGCGAACAAGGTCAGGCCGGTCGCATACGCATCGGTCTCGAGCCGGGACAATTGCGCCCAACCGCCATCCGCTCTCTGCTCGGCCGCCAACGCTGCAACCAGCTTCTGCAGGCTCCGAGCGCTCTCGCCGGCCCAGGCCAGCCCCATCAACTGGTAGGCGCGCTCCTCGGTGTTTGCCGGGCGCACTTTCCACAGCCAAGCCCGGGCACGATCGATCCTCTGATCGATCTCCTGCTGCCGTCCGGGAAATCCATAGGTCTTCAGCGCCTTGATCGCGAGCGCGGTCGGGGCGACATCGCTGGTCTGGATCGGCGGGCGCGGAAGATTGTTGTGCCACTGGCCATCCTTCCCCTGAATGACGAGCAAGTGATGCACGATTGCGTCGATCTGGGCATCCGGCCGCTGCTCGCGGGCCGCCAGCGCGAACAACGCATAGCCATACGAATGGGCTGGCTCCGGATGGAAAGTGGATTCAACCGTAATCTGTTCCAGCCCACGATTGTCGCCCTTGACCATGGCGAGCAACTGGTTTTGCGCCCCGTCGTTCAGGGCGGCTCCGGCGCGAGCGGCCAGGCTTGTGGCCGCCATCGGCAGATACTGTTGATGACAGGAAACGCACTGCTGCCTGCTGGCATGATTGAGAAATGCTTTTTTCGATTCGACCGCCGTCACTTCCAGGGGCGTCACGCTTTGCTTGAGCGCGACTCGCATGGCGGCCGCATTGACTCCTCCAGCCAGGTCGCGATGCCCCCGGTCCAGCGGCTTTTCCGTCGTGGCGTTTACTTTGCCATGGACCGCTTTCAGCTCACGCGTCATCGCCGTATCGCCCCGCTTTTTGGCGAGCATCAGGGGAGTTTGCGGAACGCCAAGGAAAGCATCCACCTGCTCGCCCCCCTCGCTGTTCGGATCAGCGCCATGCTTGAGAAGAAGGTCCGTGAGTTCACCGTTGTCCCGTTCCGAAGACGCCGCCCAGTGGAGCGCGGTGTAGCCGCTGCGGAAATCGCGCGCGTTCACGTCGGCTCCATTCTTTACCAGCAACCGCGCGGCTTCCGTCTGGTCCATCCAGGCCGCCTGGATCAACGCCGTGCCGAACCCTTCCAGCTCGTTCACTTTCGCTCCCGCCGCCAGCAACACCTTGATCATGGCCAGGTCGCCCCGGGCCGCTGCCCACATCAGAGGGGAACGCCCCCCGCCCCAAAGCACCGTCGGCTCGCTCCCGCGCGAGTGCGCGTTTACATCAGCGCCACGGCCGATGAGCAACCGCACCGTTTCGAGATCACCGCCCGCCGCCGCCGCCATCAACGCCGTTCCTCCAAAGTTGTTCGTCGCGTTCACCTCGGCTCCATGCTCCAAGAGCAGCCGCACCGCCTCAGCGGACGGATTGGCCCGAGCTGCCAGAATCAGAGGGGTGTTCCCGAGGGTTGATTTGGCGTTTACGTTCGCCCCTTTTTCCACCAGCAGTTTGACGTTGCCCGCATGCCCGGCGGCACGCATCAGCGCGGTGGCTCCATTGGTGCTCGCCGCGTTGACGTCCGCCCCCTTGGCGATCAACAATTCCAAAAGGTCCGGGCCGCCATACATGGCCGCCCGCATGAGCAAGGTGTTCCCTTGCTCATCCCTCTGGTTCGGCCCTACCCCTCGCTGGAGCAACATTTCCACGGGCAGCCGATCCCCGCTCCTTATTGCCTGATAAATCTCGGAATCCGTGGCCGCTCCCAGGCTCCACGGAGCGGCTAAAACAGCGGCCGCTACACCGGAGAACAACAAGTTCTTTAACATAGATCCATTTTCAATTGTTCGTTTCAATTCCAACAACGGGTAGACATCTACCGGCAAAACAGTGGTTCGTGTATGGCACTAACTGGGAATGGCCTTTAGCAAGTCAAAAAACGGCCAAAAAGATCGTGATTGACCGCGACGACCCGACCGGCTATGGAGAAAAGAGCAAGCAACTACTGAACTCGAAGGCCCATCGAGTCGGTCGCGCCGTGTCGGCGTTCTCGACAGCCAGCGGGTCAACGGGTAATGTAGAGAGAAGCACTAATGACGATTACGCGGACGATAACTGTAGGGTCTGCACGCCGGGGCGTCCCGCTCCGCAGTGATGGCTTTACTTTGATCGAAATGTCCGCAGTGGTGACGATCATCGCGATCCTCGTCAGCCTTCTGTGTGCCGCCCTCAACCACACAAAATCTAAAGCGTTGAGGATCACATGCTTGGACAACATCAAGCAGCTTCAGCAAGCTTGGTCGTTTTTTGTGGCGGATAACGACGATGCCTTGCCTCTGAATCAAACGGCTCCGGCACCGAACGACCCTCGTTTCCCTCAATGGCGCAGCTCCAAGGAATCGTGGGTTACGGGCAATCCTTTAGAGGATGTCTCCACCGAAAGCCTGACCCGCGGCACGCTTTACCCCTACGTTGGCTCGACGGCCTCCTACCACTGCCCGATGGATACCTCCACCGTTCCTCGTCGTCCCGACCTCTTAAGAACGCGGAGCTATTCGATGAATTCCTATTTGGGGGGCGACACCGATTTGAATCCCGAACCGAAGTTCAAGTACGCCCAAATCGCCCGGCCCGACAACGTCTTCGTGTTCATTGAAGAACACGAGGCCAGCCGCTGGCACAGCAGCTTTTTGGTGCCTCCTCCGGTCGGCAAGGGACGCGTTACCGCCGCCAGCAGCGCCGTTTGGCTCAGCACGCCGGCCGATCGGCACGCGCAAGGCTGCAATCTTTCCTTTGCTGACGGCCACATCGAATACTGGCGCTGGTACGCCCGCAAGGAACCGACCGGGGCAACTATCCACGTCTCCAGCCTGCCCAGTATTCAGGAGACGCGCGACTTCATGCGGCTCCAATCCTGCCTGCCCTGATCACTCGGCGTTGTTCGCGGGCGCTGGGTGCCGTTTTACCCGGATCCGACGCGAGGCAAATCCCGGTCCGCTGCTTTCCTCGTCTGATTCTTACCCGGAAGCCCGAATCGGGCCGGTAAACGATTTGCAACCGCAGCTGGCGTCTCTTTCGATTTGTCAGGTTCCTTGTCACTTCGCCTTTCTACGGCTTAATGACACAGCCACGGCGGCCCGAATTCAAAAAAAGAGCGTTCTTAATCGCTGATTCATCGCGGCTTAATCACAGCTTAAGGCAGCGCGTCACGACAGCTCGCCGCGGAAGCCATTTTGGCGCAGAGCCTCAAACAGCACCAGCGCCACGCAGTTCGAGAGATTCAGAGAACGGGCGCCGGGATTGAACATCGGAATCCGCAGCCACGCGGACGGGTTCTCCTCCAGGAGAGCTTTGGGCAGACCGGCCGTCTCCCGGCCGAACACCAAATAGTCGTTGTCGCCGAAGGCGGCATCTGAATAGAGGACCGGCCCTTTCGATTCCACAAACCACAATCGGGCGCTCAGAGGGATCTGCGCGCGGAATTCAGGCCAGTTCCGCCACCGATGCCAGCGCACGTGCTGCCAATAATCCATGCCGGCGCGCTTCAGCTGCGCGTCGTCCAGCTTGAACCCAAGCGGCTCGATCAAGTGCAGTTCGGTGTTCGTTGCAGCACAAAGGCGTGCGACGTTCCCAGTGTTCGGCGGAATTTCAGGCTCGAGCAGGACGACATGCATCAGTAGAAAACCTCCCAAAGGACAAGCCCGTGCGCGGGGGCGGTCATCCCCGCCAACCGCCGATCTTTGCCCTCCAGCATCCGCCCCACATCATCTGGCGAAAACCGGCCCTGGCCCACCTGGACGATCGTCCCGACAATCCCCCGGCACATCTTGTAAAGAAAACCGTCCCCCTCGATCAGGAAAGTCAGCAACGGCCCTTGCTTGCGCACATCGCACCGATAGAGAGTCCGGACGGTTGATTCCATCTCGTAATTCCGATTGTTCGCGAAAGCTGCATAGTCCCGCTTGCCGACGAAATAAGCGCTCGCCGCCCGGACGGCCGCCAGGTCCAGTTTTTGCGGAACATGCCAGGCGCGGGTTCGCAGCAGCGGATCGTGAGCGTGCCCGTTGTAAACCAGGTAACGGTACTGCTTGCCCTTGGCGCTGAAGCGGGCGTGAAAGTCGCTGGGAGCCTTGCGCGCGTCCATCACGCGCACGTCATCCGGGAGCCTGGCGTTGAGCGCGAGTGGAATTTTCGACACAGGCATTTTCAACCTCTCCGCCCGAAGATCGAAGTGCGCGATCATCGCCCGGGCGTGCACTCCGGTGTCTGTCCGACTTGATCCGTGCAGGCGGATCGTCTCCTGAAAAATGTCCGCAATGGCTTTCTCGACCACTTCCTGAATGCCCAGGCCGACCTTCTGGACCTGCCAGCCTTGGTAATTCGTGCCGTCGTAAGCAATCGTCAGCTTCAAGCGCAACGGGTTCACGGCTTCCACGGCGTTAGACCGCTCCGCTGTCCAGAAAGCTCTGCAGCAGGATGGCTGCGGCGGCCTTGTCTACCTTCTCTTTCCGGTCTTGCCGCCGGACGTTCGCTTCGATCAGGAATCGATTGGCCTGAGCTGAGGTCAGACGCTCGTCCCACGTCCGAATCGGGGTCGCGATGTTCTCTTTCAGCACCGCCACAAACTCCTGCACTTTCGCCGCAGCGGGGCCATAGCTCCCGTCCATGTTGCGGGGCATGCCGATGATGATCAACTCCACCTCTTTCTCCCGCAGGATTTCCTTCAAACGCGCCAAAAACGGGCCAAAAGGCTCCGCGGGAATAAACTCCAGCGGCTGCGCGATCATTCCCGAGGGATCGCTCAGCGCTATCCCCATTCGCTTGGTGCCGTGATCAATCGCCAAAACGCGCATATCAGAGCTTTCCTAAAACTTCCGCGGCGGCTTTGACCGTCTGCTGGATTTGTTCGGGCGAATGCGCCAGGGAAATAAAGCCGGCCTCAAACTGGGAAGGCGCCAGATAAACCCCGCGTTCCAGCATTCCATGGAAATAGCGGGCGAAACGGTCTCGATCACACGTCATGGCGTCTGCCAGGTTATGCACGGGAGTCGAAGTAAAATAGGCGCAGAACATCGAACCTATCCGATTAAACTGCACCGGAATATTCGCCTGGCGCGCGGCGGACTTCATCCCCTCTTCGAGGGCGGCGCCGGACTTTTCCAGCCGCTCGTAGATGCCCGGCTTTTGCAGCTCGCGGAGCGCTGTAATGCCGGCCGCCATGGCGAGCGGATTCCCGCTCAAAGTGCCAGCCTGATAGACCGGCCCCAACGGCGCGAGCAGATCCATGATCTCGACGCGCCCGCCAAAGGCGCCCACCGGCAACCCACCGCCGATGATTTTGCCGAAACAGGTCAGGTCCGGGTTGATCGCATAACGCTGCTGCGCGCCGGCCGGAGCAAGCCGGAAACCGGTCATGACTTCATCGAAGATCAGCAGCGCCTCGTTTTCATCACAGATCTTGCGCAGGAACTCCAGGTAACCCGGGCGCGGCAAATAAAGTCCCGCATTGCCGGGCACAGGTTCCACGATGATCCCGGCGATCTGGCCGGCATTGGCTTTGAAGACCGCCTGAAGGGCCTCTTCATCGTTGTAAGGGACGACAATCGTGTGCTGCGTAAAGGCCGCCGGAACCCCGGCGCTATCCGGATTGCCGAAGGTCAATGCGCCTGATCCCGCCTTGACCAGGAGCGAATCAACATGCCCGTGATAGCACCCGTCAAATTTGACGATCTTGTCCCGTTTCGTATAGCCCCGGGCCAGGCGAATAGCGGACATGGTCGCTTCCGTCCCGGAATTGCACATGCGCACCTTGTGCACGCTCGGCACCAGCGACCGGATTAATTGCGCCATCTCCACCTCAAGCGGATTCGGGATGCCAAAGCTGGTCCCGCGATCAGCCGCGGCTTTTACCGCATCAATGATCGGCTGAAAGGCGTGGCCATGAATTGCCGGCCCCCAGGTGCCGACGTAGTCGACATAAGCGTTTCCATCGAGGTCATAAATGGAGGCCCCTTTGGCCCGCTCAACGAAGAAAGGCTGGCCGCCAACCGCGCGAAAAGCGCGAACGGGGGAATTCACGCCGCCCGGAATCCAGCGCAACGCTTGAGCAAACAGTTCGTCTGATTTCTTTCGAGAAAGCACGGATCGAGCATACGGGCCGCCGCAAAAATTACAAAACAACTGTCGCCCGCCTGCCGGCTGGCCTTTGCGGCGAGGCTACTTCAGCTTCACCAGGTACAATTTCTCCACCGGTCCCTCCGGCCCCACCAGGTAACTGGCGGACGAGACCAGTTCCGCCTTGTAAGCCGAGGTCCACTCCTCGATGGAAGAGAGATTCGATCGGGGCGAGGGCGGTTCATGCACCAGGATCGGGTCCTGGTTTGTGTTCAGCACGCCGGAACTGACTACCAAGTACCGCAAGCCCCATTCGCGCAAGGCTTCTGGAGGATCACTATTGAAAACCCGCTGCACCTTGCGTTCGAAATACGGCTTCCAGAAGAACGGCTCCTTTTCTCCAAAGCGCGCGGCATAGCCGAGCAATTTTTCGCCCGGCGGAATCGTTTTCAGGAACGGATCCAACTCCGTTCGCACCGTCTCGGCAAACGCATAACTGTTCAGAACCTTCTGGAATCCCGAATTCGCTCCGAAATGCTGGCGGGCGATCTCCACCAAAGTGCCCGCGGGGAAAAGCGGCCTTTGCCGGGAGAAAATCGTGAGGAGAATGGCCAGCGCCAGAACCGCCCGCGCCGCTCGATTCCACCAACGCCCCCGAATGAGGGCGGCCTGCCCGGCGCCGAGCAGAAACGAAGCGCTCAGCACCGGATACCACGGCGCCAGGTAGCGCGGGTTCTGATTAATGCCCACCTTCGCCAGGAAAATCAAAAATCCGAACCAGAGGCTCGCGCGAATCCACCGACGCGCGTTCCACCCCCCTGCGCGACGACCCCACGCCGCCAGCCACGAAACGGCTAAGAGCAGCGTAACGAAGCAACCAAGGCCGGAGAATTGCTCGGAAGCTGCCCGATGCAGATAGCCAAACGCTTCAAACGAACGAAACGGCCCGCCCCAGGGTGACGCCAGAAAATGCAGGCGCAGTTCGTTCCATTTGCCTGTCCAGGGAATGATCGGAGGCTGCAGGTTGCTGAAGGTCACCCAGAAGAGATTGCCTGCCACGCCGAAAAATGGGCTTTGCGGCGTCGCATCCCGTCCCGGGATGAAGCCCTGCCAGGGAAAGCCGTGGGCCACATTCATGATGCTGTTCGGCAGGATCGAACAGCCCGCCGCCAGCAACACCACTCCCAGGGAAGCGGCCGGATGGCGCCGTGCCAGCGGCAGAACTGGAGCAACCGCGATCAACCACGGCAGCGCGAAGGGCAGATTGGTCTGTTTAGCATTGCTGGCCAAAGCGAGCGCCAAAAGCGAGATTCCCAAATCGGCCACGGTCCGTTCGGCCCGGGCGCGAAGCGCGAGGCCGATCGCGGACAACGTGAAGATCGCCGCGTACATATCGTTGGCTACGCTTCCGGCCTGCATAAAATAGCAGAATCCGGCGGGCATCACCCACATCCATTTCGCCGCCACCCGCTTCCGCACTCCGAGCTGATGCAGCGCCATAAAACAGGCGCCGGGCAAAAGAAAAAACGAGACGGCGTTGAGCCCGGTAATCATCCGATCGCACTTCGTGAAGAGCAGGATCGGCGCGCTCAACCAATCAAAACCGGTGGCCACCACGTTCAGCCGGATGTCCGCGCTATGGATCCAATGCCAGCGCTGTTCGCTCAGCCAGTGGAGAATTCTCGGATAACGGTAGGACAGGCCGTCAATATTCGTCGGCGCGTAAAGCAATCCACCTCCAATCGCCAGCAGCGCCAGGACCAGGTAAAGGGCGGGCAAGGGACGCGCAAAACGCCGACGCAATTTGCCCGCCGAAATCGATACCGGCCGCCCGGCGCCACGGGCCAGCCAGCACAAACCGGCCGCGGCCAATCCCAGGGCCAGGTAAGAGCTCCGATTCAGGGCATGAAAAGCCGATGCGAGCCAGCCTCCGGCCGTCAACACCGCGCACACCAAAATCCACGACCGGAGTAAAAACATGGTTGTCTCGCCAGTTTCCCGACGGATCGCAGCGGGAGCAACTTTTTTCCGAGGCTGGTTTCCGTTTATCGGTGCGTGAGGTCCGCACGGTTTCTCCTTGTCCGCCGAAACCCGGACGTTTTACGGTCGCAGAATCCAAATGAAGCCGTCTACCAGCCTCGTTGTTTTGAGCCTTCTCGCGGCCGCCCGCCTCGCCACCGCGCAGACCACCAACAGCACCGCCGAAAAAACGAATGCCCCGGCCGCGCGGCCCGGCGGGCGTGACCCGAAAATGGATGCCTACTACAAGATCGGCCCGGATTCGCAACCGCATGAAGGAGTGCCCCATGGCCGGATGGACGGCCCCAGGATTATCCCCAGCCAGGCCTACCCGGGCACGCAACATACCTACTGGGTCTACGTCCCGGCCCAGTACGATCCGGCGAAGCCGGCCGCCCTCATGATCTTCAACGACGGCCAGGCTTTTAAAAACGAACCGGGCGACGTTCAGGCGCAGCATGTCCTCGACAATCTCATTTACCGCCGCGAGATCCCGGTGATGCTCGGTGTCTTTATCAATCCGGGACGCCGCCCCGATCAACCCGAGCCGAGCCCGCAGGAATGGGGTGACCGCACCACCAACCGGCCCGAAGAGTACAACGCCCTGAACGATAAATACGCTCGGGTGATTGTGGATGAACTGCTGCCCGCGCTCCGCAAGGACTACAACATCTCGGACAGCCCAGACCTCCATGGCATTGGCGGCGCCAGTTCCGGCGGGATCGCCGCCTTCACGGTCGCCTGGCAGCGGCCCGAACAGTTTCACAAAGTCTTCACTTTTGTCGGGAGCTTCGTGAACCTCGGGAACCATGGCGGCCACACCTATCCCGATCTGATCCTCCAGGCCGAGAAAAAGCCGATCCGCGTGTTCCTCCAGGACGGCCGGAACGACAATCGGGGCGGCCTCGCCCGCCCCGGCAGTGAACCGCACGCGTTCGATTGGTTCTACCAAAACGTCCGCATGGCCGGCGCTCTGACCCGCAAAGGTTATGACGTCAACTACGCGTGGGGCATCGGCAACCACGGCCAGAAACAAGGCGGCGCGCTTTTCCCGGACATCATGCGCTGGCTCTGGCGCGATGCCGAACCTGTCTCCACGGACCCGGAAAATAAAACGGAACGCGCCTTCCGCGAACCGAGCCAGTAAGCCCCGGGCGTGAGCGCTCTTACTTCGCGACTCGAAATGCCACCCGCAAGTCGCTCTGGTTGGTATTCCTAGTCTGCCGGCCCACTTGCATCTCTCGCGCGCTCGAGAGCACCACGTTGGCCAGATATACACTTACGTTCGTGAGATGCCGGTTCCGAAATTCGAGCTCGTGCGGGCCCATTTTCAGCCGCGCCGTCTGAGCCTTTAGTTCGAAGTGAATGGTTCCCTGGCCGGTTCGCAGAATCTCGATTGGCGGATAAAACCGTTCCAGGATTTGCAGCTTCAGCGGGTGCTGGTCCAATTCCAGCTCCAAATCGCCCCGGACCCGTTCGGCATACGCCTTTGCTTCATCCTCGGAAATCGCCCCGTTCAGATTCTGGTCCACCTCCCGGATCAAACGCTCACAGACGTCGACTCCTGGGGTGAGGTGCAATTGAATCGTAACCGCATCCGGCTCGATGGCAATCAACGCCGCCTGCAACAACTCGTCCAGGCGATGGCCTCGAACTTGCAACGCACTCAGTCCGAGCGCGATTCCCGCGGCGAGGGCGGCAAACGCCCGCCTCTGCACGGCGGGCGTCATTCCTTCCACCAGCGGCGGCCGTACTCGTTGGTTGGATCGCGATAAATCGTATGGATGTGCTGGGTGGCATCGCCGCCGAGCTTCTGCGGGGCATATTCAATGTGGACGGCTGGCCCCTGGATCCGAAAATATGAGGCGCTGCCCGGCTTCGTCGGACCGCTCCAGGCAAACCAGGTTTCATTCAGTCCCGCTTTGACTTCCGCGATTTTCGCGGCCGCCGCCTCGTCGGGCAGAATGCCCACCCATTGCTGAATCAGGCTCAGCAGCTGAGCCTTTTGCTTCTCGCTAAACGTCGACGCTTTCACTCCTTCGGGGGCGAGCGCCCGGTATTCCTTATCCGGTCCAAGCACCAGATCGCGAAACTCCGCCCCCAAAATCGCAGCCTTCCGTTGCTCCTCGTCGAGCGCGTTCACCAAGGCAAAAGCCTGATCATTCTCCTCCCCAAGCGGACGCACCAATTTGCCATCGAGTGTGAATCGAGCGGGCTGGGTCCCGGTGTGGCTGGGCGCCAAAGTTCCACGCGCGCCCGCCAGCGTAACATTCAACGCAAGATGATGGCCGCCGAACTGGATGGTCCACGGATCGGTTTCCGAAGGTTTGCCTACAAACGAAAGATAATACTCGTCCCGCCCGAACACCGGACCGCCTCCGCCGCCTTTGCGCAGCGTCTCGTCCCCTTCCATGATCCCGAGCACTTTTTCATAACCCGACCGGCTGAGCGCGGCGGCCAGCACGGCCAGCGCAGCTTCCCTTTGCGCCTTGCTCAACTCGCCGAGGCGCAGGCCGGCGCGCTGATAAATGCCGGTCGGCAGGTTGGACCAGCGTCTGCGCTGCTTTTCATCCCCGAAATTGAACACCAGCCTGGCCCGTGCCGAATCATCGAGCGTGGACAAAAGCGCCTTGGCGGCCGCAACCGTGGCCGCCGTGCTTTTGCCATCGCCCGCTGCCGTTCGCAGCGGCAGGCCGGCGGCCAGCAGCAAAGTCACCAACGCCAAAAGACCAGAGAGTCGGGTGTTCATAGGATGCGCGTTCATACTCCATTCCGACAAAAATCACGATGATTTTATCGTCTGCCCCGTGGCCCGTGGCGCCGCAGCCTATAAAACCCGTCGGGCCAGCCACTCCGTCTTGTGCACGACGCCATTCACGGTCGTCTCGATCGCGCCACTGATCGTGTCACCCTCCAGTTTCCCTTTGTATTGTGTAGTGCGGCGAGCCCCTTCGGGACCCGTCTCAATTTCGAAAGAGAGCTGGCCATCATCATCGATCGTGCCGTTCTTAACGCGGGAAGGACGCGCGCCGCGGGCCCGCGCCGCCACCGTGCCTTCCAGTTTCGCCCCGTTCTGTTTCAGAGACATCCGGGCCTCGGCTTTGCGTTCGCCAACGGCGACGGTCCATTCCCAAGATCCGGCCGGACCGTGCAGCTTCTCCGCCTGCCAAGGGTAGGTCCGTGGTTCGCCGAGCCAATCGGATTCGACGCTGCCGCTGAGAGTCTTGCCAACAAGCTGGCCGATATAGGTGGTGGTAACCGGCCTGCCGTCACGCAGGCGCACCACCTGGAATCGGAGGCCGTTCGCATTGTAAATCGCGTTGGTAATCGGAGTCTCGCTGCCCGCGCGAAAGCTGGAGGTGCCGGTGATTTTGCCATCGTCCAGCTGCAGGCGGAGCGTCGGGGTGGCGACGCTCCCGTCCGGCATGGGAAATTTCCAGCGCCAGATTCCGGCCACCGGCGAGACCGACTCTCGGGCCTGATCCTGCGACCGGGAAATGAGCGGCAGAGCGGCCAGCGAGGCCAGAATGATCCAGGTTTTCATGGGCGGGATGAGGGGGTGGAAACCGGCGGGGCTGGGACAGAAAACTTCAGGCTGATTTTTTCTTCGTTCTTATTGTTGCGGCCGCTGTAGCTCACGTCGATGCGGTCGCCGACATCGGAAATGTTCAGAAGGCCGAAGCCGCCCTCGCCCGGGCGAACCCGATAGACCCCCTGGCTGTAATACCCGCCCTTGATCGAAGCGGCTTGATCGAGCGGCGCGGCGCACATCACCGGGAGCGGAGCACCGCCGCCCGTCGCGTAGTCACTGTGGCTGCCGTCATCCGCGGCGAGCATATGAGAATCCCCATGCAGGATGCAGACGCCCTGGATGTGATTATTCTTGATGAAATCCGCGATTTCCCGACGTTCGGCGGCATAGACGCTCCAATGGTCGTCGGCCACGGCGTTTCGGTTGGTGCGGCCTTCGGCCAGGCCGACGTAGTTGGAATGATGGAAATAGCCGTATTGGTCAGCGTGAATCCAATGATAGTAATTCGTGCGAGGCTCGCCGAGCCACGGCACGGAGCTGACCCAACAAATCAGCGGATACTTGCCATTGGCGGCGAGCAATTCATTCTTGAACCACTCCTTTTGCCGGGGACCCATCATGGTTTTCTCCGGGCCGTCGTGCTTGTGGGAATCGTCCCGCTGGGAACGAAGATCGGTGAGAATGAACTTCACGCGGCCGACCGAGAAGCTTTGGTTCACCGCGCCGTAAGGCCCGGGAAAAACCAGCGGGTAATGCGGAACGTGCAGATCGTAGGCACGCAGCGCGGCAGGATGGGCAGC
The DNA here is from genome assembly GCA_964566945.1 of uncultured Verrucomicrobiota bacterium. GTDB lineage: Bacteria > Verrucomicrobiota > Verrucomicrobiia > Limisphaerales > SXQI01 > DASVNK01. The sequence goes on from CAZMKE010000001.1 coordinate 347,736, forward strand.
GGCCCGGCCGTCGCTGTTATTGCCGGCAAAATCGTGATCATCCCAGATGTAAACGATGGGCAGGCTCCGGAAGAGTTCGGCCTGCGGCGGAGAGGCCAGCACCGAGTTATAGGCGGCGGCGAACACGGTCTGGCTATTGGTGTGAATATCGAGGTAGTGAAAATCCCCCGTGTGCATAAAGAACAGCGGGTGGTTCTCACGAATGCGGTCGAAAGTATCGAGCGTGGATCCTGTGCGCGCGCAGGAAGCGAAAGCGACGCTAAACGAAGCGGGGCCGGGAGGCGGGAAGGTCTTGAATTGACCGGCGTGGCGGCGATCCAGGCGGCCTTCAACTTCCACGGCATAGTAGTATTGAGTATCGGGCGCGAGCCGCTCGGCCTGCCAGCCAACCATATTGAAATTCGTAGCGTGCGACGGAGCGCTGGGGAGATAGATCGGATCGGCCAAGGAAGGGCTCTTGCTCAGGGCCAGCCGCGAACGCAAGCCCTCGCGGATCAATTTGGCTTTGATGACCGCTGAGTTCGGCGTGGCTGCTCCAGCCCAGGGGCCGCGGTCGATCAAGGAATAATCGAGCCCGAGTTGATCGGTGAGGAATGCGTAAATGTCGGCCAACTGCTGGATCTTTTCGTTCAAAGCGGAGCCAATGCCATGGCCCGCTTTGGAACTGGTGCGGAGGAGGACCGGATGGCCCGAACTGGTGGCAGCCTGAAGACGGGCAATCATTTTCCGTGAATGCGCCGGGTTCACCCGTCCATCGTTATCCCCAGTCAGCATGAGCACGGCCGGGTAAGCCACGCGATTGGTGACGTGGTGGTAAGGCGAATAGCTATAGAGAGCGCGAAACTGTTCCGGCCGGGTGACGCTGCCGTACTCGGTGACATTGAATTGGCCGTTCGGGTCCAACTCCACCCGCAGCATGTCGTAAATGCCCACCGAAGATACCACGGCGCGAGCCAGGGCCGGATGCTGAGTCAAAGCGGCCCCCATGAGCAGTCCGCCATTGCTGCCGCCCTCGATCGCAAGCCGTTCCGGGCTGGTGTACTTCAGCTCGAACAACCGCTCCGCACAGGCGGCGAAATCATCAAAGACATTCTGCTTGTTGGTGAGATTGCCCGACGAATGCCAACCTTCTCCAAATTCACCGCCGCCCCGGATATTCGCGATGGCGATCACGCCGCCCTGATCCAGCCAAAGACGCCGGGCAACGTCAAAGTCCGGCCCGGTGCTGATCCCAAAGCCGCCGTAACCCGTCAACACCGTCGGCATGTCACCCGTCCGAGAAAGCCCGCGCCGCACCAGAATCCGGAGCGGAACCTTGGCGCCATCCCGGGATTTGGCAGTTTCCCGAACCACCTCGATATCTTCGAAAGGCGCGGCGGAATGGCCGGCAACGCCAGTCGGAAAGCTGGTTTCCTTGCTCTCCGTGCGATCGAACCGCATCCAGGCAAACGGGTGTGTAAAGGAACTGATCCGGTAAAACACCTCGTCCGCCTTCGTGACGACCACTTCGTCGATGCTCGAGAAGCTCCGATCGTCGTCGCGCGGCCGGCTGAGGCTCTGGTCCGAGTAATCAAACAGGGCGAGTTCGGTCGGCCCGCCGTTTTGCAGAACCAGATAAATCCCGCTGGCAGCCGGCTTGATCTCTTGGATCACGGTGGCCCGCTCCGGCACAATTAGCCTGGCGTTCGCGAGCAACGGCTGATCCAGAGGCGCCCGCAGCACCTGGCCTCGGGGCGCGTTCTTGTGCGATAGAAGGTACAAGCCGTTGTCTGCGCCCGCCTCGATGTAGAGAGGATCGCGTCCGAAAGAAGCACGCGTCACTTGATCCTCAAATCGAGTGACCTGGCTCCAGGAGCCTGCAGGCGAACGCAGGAAATGCTCGTATTCGCCTCCATCTCCATTCGCGACTGTGGCCAGTATCCATTTCCCGTCCGGACTGGCCTCGAGCTGGATCTCGGCAATTTTCGGGAAATCCTTGCCCAGTTCATAACGATCCTGTTCGGCGGGTGTGCCGAGCCGGTGGAAGTAGATCTGCTGGTAAAAGCTCGCTTCATGGACCGGACGTTCTCCCAGGCCCGGATATCGGGTGTAGAAAAAGCCGGTCCCATCCGCGTTCCAGGCCGCACTGCCGCCAGCGGTCGGACCCTGCGCGCGCGGGACGATGTCACCCAAAGACCGCCCGGTGGCGGTCTCATAAACATGCAAGGCGCCAAGCTCGCTGCCATTTTCCGAGAACGAGATCGCCACAAAACGCCCGTCGAGCGAAGGGACATACCAATCGATGCTCGTGCCGCCCGATGGATCCACTCGGTTCGGATCGAAAACGACCCGGGCCTGGCTGAGATTCGTGAGGGACGGCGCCGTGATCAGAGCCGGTTGCTGGGCTTGGGGATCAAACTTGAGCAGGAAGACGCCGCCACGCCGGGCCATCAGGGAAGAGTAATCCGTGCCGCTGTTCGTCAGGAGCCGAGTCAACCGATCCTCGATCTCGCGGCGGATTGGCAACCCGTCGAGATAGGCTCGCGCCCGCTTATTCTGTTCGGCAGACCAGGCGCGCACCGCAGGATCAGTCCCGTTTTCCAGCCATCGGTAGTCGTCGCTGACGCGCGTCCCATGATACTGATCCACCGCTCCCCGGGAGCTGGCTGCTGGCTGGGGCTGCGCATGCAGGGTGAACAGGCGAAGCCAAACCATGAGCAGCACGACAAACGGGGCGTGGTTCATTCTGGAGAGGACGGTATTCCGCATTCACGGTGGGCGCAAATCGAAGCTGATCCAAGGATCCAAGGCCTGCCGGTTCGCCGCGGATCCGAGGTGAACAATCGATAGTTTCCTAACGGGTTCGAGACGGCGTGTCGGATTCATCCTTGCACCGCTGATGGCTGTGACGGGCGACCGCAAAGCGGCAAATGTGGCAAATGGCGCTTGTGAATGGAGCAAATGAATCCGTAGTCTCCGCACATGCTCCGCTACCTGCTACTTCTGGCGGTGGGACTGTCCGCAAGCCGGGCCCAGAATCCCCTGCTCCTCCTTAAGGAAAAGACGCCAGCGCCGGACTATCGCCTGGCGTACGGGACCAACGAGCTGCAATTTGGAGAACTCCGGCTGCCCAAAGGGGCCGGCCCCCATCCCGTGGTCGTCCTGATTCACGGCGGCTGCTGGAAGGCCCAACTTCCCGGGCTTGATCCGCGCGCGACATCCCTCGATTTGCTCAGGTCGCTAGCCGCCGCCCTGGCAGACAGCGGGCTGGCGACCTGGAACATTGAATACCGGCGAGTGGGAAACGCGGGGGGCGGCTGGCCCGGAACTTTCGAGGACATTGGGCGGGCGATCGACTTCCTCCGCACCATCTCTAGCCAGCATTCGCTCGATCTCCGGCGCGTAATCGCCACCGGCCATTCGGCGGGAGGGCAACTCGCGTTCTGGGCTGCCGCCCGGCCAAGACTCTCACCATCGGACGCGCTCTACACCCCCAAACCCCTCCCTCTCAAGGCAGTGATCGATCTGGACGGACCGATCGATCTGAAGACGGGCGCAGCGTTCACCGAGCAATTCTGCGGCTTCCCGGCCATTCAAGAATTCATGGGCGGCTCGGCCACGGATCACCCGGAACGATATCGCGCCGGATCCGCCAATTCTTTTCTGCCGCTGGGCGTCCAGCAGGAGATTGTCATCGGCAGCCTGCTGGGCGGAATCCGGGAGCAGGCAGCGAGTTATGCCAAGGAGGCAAAGTCCAGGGGAGATAAAGTGGCTCTGCTCGATCTCGAGACAGCGGGCCATTTTGGGTTTCTCTTTCCCCAATCCGGGCCGGGCAAATCGCTGCTGGAACGATTCAAAAGCGCCGCTGAATAAGGATTGGCCGGGACCGCGCCTTTTCGGCGCGGGGTGAACTATCGCCCCAGATCCACGCGAATGACTTCCTCGTCGTTCCTTACGAGGACGGAATCGCGGGCAAAGACCGGCGGCGGCCAGATGACTTTCTTTCCACCGAAGGGATGCAGCGGATCAATCAGGTGCACCCGGCTGATTTCGCGGCAGCCGGACTCGCTCAACTGAACTTGAATCAGATCGCCCTGATCAGTGAAGATCAGGAAGGCATCCTTCACCGCCGTGATATGCAGGCTCGATCCATTCCCGGGAGCGGTCAGCGAATTCGTTTCCCAAAGCAGCTTGCCGGTATCGCTGCGCAAACAGATCAACTTGCCGGCAGTCGTCCCGGTAAAAACTAAATCCTCCTGCATGCACGGCGTCGAGGTGTTACTGAAAACCCGTTTCGTTACCGCGATCGACTCCGGCCAGAGCACCTGATGGTCGCGATCAGTTGGCCCAAGCCGGAACATCAGACCTCCGGCCAACAACCGCCCGGCGCGAAACACCGGCGTGGAAACGGTCATATCACCCGGGGTGCTGATCTTTTCCCGCCACAGAAGGCGGCCGGTGGCCGGATCAAGGGAGTTAACCGCCTCTTGCGTCCAGAGGATCAATTCTCTGGCTCCGCCAGCGGTGATGACGATGGGCGAACTGTAAGTCCAGGAGTCCTTCAGCGCCCGCCAGCGCTCCCGTCCGGTCTCTTTGTCGAAGGCAACCACGGTGGCATTCGCATCTCCCCCCGGCGCCGTGATGAGAAGATCCTGCTCGATCAAAGGGCTCGGAGTGACAGCGGCGTAATCGCGCAAACCGCAAGATTCGGTCAAATGGGTCCCCCAGAGAATTCGCCCCGCGCGCGCGTCCCGGCAGAACAAATCGCCATTCGCCCCGATGGAGTAAACCCGCCCATGCTCAACCAGGCAGCTGGCGTTCGGACCTCCCCGGTTATTCGGATCAAAACAGTAATCCGGATAACTGACGGAATTCGTCTCAGTCCAGAGCAAACGCCCGGAGTCGAGATCCACGCACCGCAGTCGCTCCCAGGCGCGCGGCTTCTGCAAGACTGAATCAAGAATATAGCCCCGCCCCTCCCAGACTACGGGCGATGCATAACCACCGCCGGCCGGGATTCTCCAGAGGACCTTCGGAGGGGAGGACAAAACAGGCGGCTGCTCCCGCTTCCAGGATTGGTCTCGGCCAGGCCCGCGCCACTGGGGCCAATCATCGGCCGCTCCGGCGGCGAGACAGAACAGAAACGAGAGCAGAAGCAGCGCTCCAAATTCCAAAGCACCGGGAACCCGCCGGCGACCGACCAAATCTGATTGGGTCCACGGTTGCACCAGCCTCCAGAAAAGCCTGTCCTCCGAAGCAAGTCGATCCAATTAGGAACGGTGGCCTTGCCCAACAAAAAACGGGCGCAACCCTCTCTGGGACTCTGAAAACGTTGCCTGCCTGCGCTTCGGCGGCTGCTCAGTCATGTGTGATCACCATCTCAGGTTTGATCTGCTTGCTGAGGTCCGGGTTGCGCTGCTGGAATTGGCCGAGGGCCTGACGGGCTTCATCCAAACGGCCAGCTTCCGCCAGGAATTGGGCGTAACTCATAATGGCAGTGGCGCTGCGCGGAAAGATGTCGCTGGCGAGCTTGTAGGTGGCTTCGGCCTCCGCGGAGAAGTTCCGGCTGGCCAGCAGATTGGCCTGGCCGACCGCCATGTGGGCGTAGGTTTTCAGATTGGCGTCTTCGTCCGAAGGCGCTCCCGAAGGGAGCTGGCTCGCAAAATCACGCCAGCGTTCCACCACGGCGCTGGCGTCCTTCTCCTCAAAAGGCGCCGGGCTGTGGATCTCCATGATGGGCCCGAGCGGGATCGCGTCTTTATAGGTCGAACGCATCGGCGACGACTCCTCGACGGCAAAGGACGCGCTGGGATTGCGCTGGATCATCCATTGCAGAAGCTTCTCATTGATCGTCATCACCGCAATCTGGCCAGACACCTGGGTCTTGCCATCCACCACCTGCACGTTTTCCCCCGGCTTGATTTGCTTCGGCTCATCTGGATGTTCCTGGTCGTGCTCAAGACGCTGCCGGGCATCGGTGACATATTCCTCAAAGATCCGGCTGCTGTCCGCCTGATCGGGCAACCTAAACTCGTCCGCATATTGAGCGCGGACGTACTCCAGGTAACGCGAATCCGCGAGAGCGTTTTGAGTCAGAATGATGTGCTGCTCTCCTTCGCCCGTTTCGTTCAGGAGCGTGGGAATGAACCGCCCCGGATCGGTGCCGCCCACGTAGACCATTCCTGGTTTGAGAGAGCCAAGAATATCGGTTCCATATTCAAGAAGCTTCTCGGCAGGCCAGAGATGCGCCTGTTCGGCCGCTCCGTAGGCTTCGAGCACGGCGGGCCAGAAGGGATCCAATTCCTCCCAATGGGTGGAGTTCTCATACTGGCTCGAGCGTTTGGCCAATCCGCTAAAGCTTGCGTCAATCTCCTCCCACTTGCCGCGCTCCAGCGCCTTAAAGAAATCTTCCACCTCACGGGGAACGTCGTGGCCTGTCCGCAAACCCTGAGCCCGAACCCACTCCAGCCTCTTGCGCGCAAAGTCTCCAACTTTGGCGGCCACGACCTGTTCGGCCGTCTGCGACCGCGCTGCGACGAAACGCCGCCGCCAGATTTCGCGTTCCTGAGGTGCGCTGGTGTGCGAATTGGCCTGGGACGCAGCGTTGGCGGCGCCTCCATGGAACTGCCCCCGGCGGGCTGATCCGGTCCCCATCAGCACCCAACCGATAACGATGAGAAACAAACAGCCGGCAGCTGCGATGGCGTGGCGATCTGGACGAGAATTTCCTGGAGCGTTGTTCATTGTCTCTCTGATAAGACACTGAGGCGTTCCCGCTTTGTGTACAAAAAGTGGACTTCAACCCACGCAATCTCATCTCGATCGCGGAACAGCCATGACGGAATCGTGCGTCGCCCTCGCGAGGCGCCGCTACTGCGATCTATTCGGGGGCGATGAACCGAAAGAAGGCGGCTTTGTCTGTGCCTGAGTCGTATTGGGGTTGACCGTTGATAGGCACATCTTCCCATCGAGGCGCCAGCAAGGAGGTGGTCTTTTGCAGTCTGCCGAACGGCACGTTCCATTGAAGGCGCACGTTGGAAAGAAGCGGGATCTTGCTGATCTGGAGAGTCGCCGGGGCGGTCGGGAGCTCAATGCCTTGGGGAGAAGGTGAACCGAGTGCGGCAATCTCCTGACCAGTGAGGGCGTGGTCGGTGAAATACATGCTGTTGACCAGAACTCGATGGGTGAAACTGCCCGTCGGCTCACCAAAGAGTATTGCATCCGGACCGCTGTCGGTTGCGCTGCTCAGGGTGAGGCGGCTTTCCGAGAGATCAGCCCCCGCGTAATTAAATACCGGCGCGCCGTCCACGTAACAGGCGACTCGACCCTGGCGAAGGTCCGCTGTCAACGCGACCCGGCGCCACTGATTTGGCGCAATAACCCCGTCCGGAGAATTGCCAAAACCCATCACCGCAATGGCGCCGCCCGGCGTGACGTACACTTCCGCGTCGCTTTCGTAGCGGGCCTGCGCGTTGAATAGAGGGGTCCAACCGAGCGAATCCGGAACCAAAAGATCCCAGACAAAAGTGTATTGGCTCAAAGCAGACTGGCCAAACAACAGAGATGAACTGGCCGGGGCGTAGGCATGAGCCGCCGTCGAGAAAAGCAGGCCATTATTGCCCGCGGGAAAGGCCGGAACTTCAAGGTAAGTTACCGGGACGCCTTTGATGTTCGGCACCGTGGTTCCGTCACTCTGCCCGAAGCTGAAGGTGGATTGCGCGTTGGCGGGGGCGAGCGTGCCGAGGCTGGTGTGATTCGAGAGCGAACCGTCAAATTGCCAGAGCTCCCGCTGGGGCGGGTCCGGGACCAGCACGGTAACACTCACGACTTCGCTGTTCGTGGTTCCGCCATGATTGCTCACCTGGACGTAGCGTCTGGGCCCATCGAGAACCGCCGTTGCCGTTAAACTGGAGTTGGTCGCCCCGGGAACGGGCGACCAGTCGGAGCCTCCCGGCTCGCGCGCGAACCATTGATAGCGGAGACCTACCCCAGCGGCTTGAACAGAGAACCGGACCGGCGAACCGGCGACGGCGGTCGGAGGAACTATCGGCTGTTCCACGATGAGCGGTGGCTGGATGGCCGCCAGCGAATAAAGGCCGATGTTATCCAAGCCAAAATAGCCCGCATCCCGGCCAGCCAGCAAAAAGCGAACCCGAACGCTCGACTGGTTATCCGCGAGGGGAAGCCGGAAGCATTCAAAGCGTTTGGAAGCGAGCGGATCATTGGCGGGCCGCCCCTCGATGAACGGAGCAAGGCGTTGATCCAACGGCGCGCCAATGAACGCCCCATAGGTTCCGCCGACCACCGCGCCGGAGGAATTAGTGTAGGAAGCGACATCACTATGAGGGGCAGTGAGCGTGGCCACGGCGTCGATCGCATCGCCCGAGTGGACGATATCGCTTGGATCCAGAAAATAGGCGACGGAATTCCAGGAGCGCCCCTGATCCAGAGAATATTCGACGCCAGCGATTGCGTTCGGGCTTTGTTCCCAAATGCTGTGGAATGCGAGGGCGACATTCGTTTTGCCGGTGAGATTGTAATCCGGCGTGCTCAGATAGAGGATCTGGCTCCCGCCTGCGTGCATATAACCCGAATTGGCAAAAGCGATCTTGTTTTGCGCCAGGTTCCGGATCACTTGCGAGTTGACGATCGAGGTTTTGGGATTGCTCAGGACTCGCTGGTAGTCGGTGTTGGCGGCCGCAGACTGGTCGTAAATCCCGAACGGCTTTGAGAACCGCGTCGAGTCAATGACCAGCCAGTGCGTAAAGCTTTGGGAGTTCAAGTCGGCCAGATTCTCGGGGTTCGGACTGAAACTGTAGCTTTCATTCGCCCAACCGGATGGGAGAAGTCCTTCCGCCGTCCCTTCAAAATCTTCGAAATAGATCGGCGCGGGAAGCCGCCAATCGTAGTAGTTCGCCACGCGGATGCCCTTTCCGCGCGATTTGGTCCAGATGGAGGCGGCACTCGGGCCGTTGGTGGCCGAGAGCCTCCAGTTGTGGGAAGAAGCTGGAGTGAGCAGGCCATCGGACGAGTAGCTGACGAACGTGACATTGTTCGAACGGACGAGGACCGGGGTGACCACCGTATTATCCAGGCGCAGCGCAAACCGGTTGGTGTCCAGAGAATGGTTGTCGTCGCCATCGTAAATCGCCGCGGCAAACTGGATCAACGGGCTGGCATTATCGTCCGGCCCGGGCCGCGTCTGAACCAGGTAAGGAGCCGAACCGTCCAAAGCGAGTGCGGGAGCGCCCGGCAAAGAGGCTTCCGCCAGCGCAGCCTCCGGCAAAGCACGATCGAGAATCACCAACTGATCGATAAAGCCGGGCTGGGTAGAGTCCGCATGCCCGTCAGTGAAAAGCTGAAAAAACGAGCCGGGCGCCAGAGAATAGCGTCCGTCGCGCGACGCGCCTTCCTGGGCAACTTTCGCGCCGTTGACGAAAGCCTTAACCGCCCCGGGCTCAGCATCAAAGTCGACCGTGACCGCCAGCCGGACCCAGGTGTCGGCCGGAACCGTGCCGCCATAGGTATTCCCGATTACCATCTGGTTCTGGGCATTGATATAGAACTCCGCGTCTTGGCCTGCCGGATTGGCCGGATCTGTTTGCAGGAGCGCGCGGGATTTGCCACTCGAACTGGCCGGGAATTGCACATCCATCACCACGGTCCAGGAATTGACGTTGGTTCCACCGCCATTCGCCGCGAAGGGAACCGGGACTAGATAGCCGCGGCCTGGACCATTCGTGCCAAACCGCATTAAGTCCCGCCCGAACAAGGTTTGCCCAGCCGTCTCCCCCCGCAGCCCATCCGCATACTGGATGAGTTGCGCCGGAAATGAATCCGAAGCCAGAGGATTGACGGAGGGGTGAAAACTCCAAAATACAGTAGCGCCATCCGAGGCCGAAAATGTCCCGAGTGCCCCCGCCAGTATTGCCATCCATCGTTTCATACTCAGCTACCTTATCAGTTCCCCGCCCTCCTTGACTATCCTCTTGATAGAGGACAGCCGTCATCTGTGCATATGACAAGCCGGGAAGGAGGGCCGTTCAATTTGAATGCGATCGATGGGCGTCATCAACAAGCAGTCTGGCCATATATGGCGGTGACAAAGCCAAAAGAAATATAAAGCAGCACGGCTCTCTTACGAGGCCCCGCTACAAGGAGAGTCGCCGGCAAAGGCGCCAGCAGCGGCAGCGTCAAGCGACCGTGTTCAAACCAGAGCTGGATACGGACGGAGCAGCCAGGATAGCGGCAGCCATTTGGCCCGCCGAATCGCCTGGATCGCTGCCATTGTCTCCCCCGACACCCTGCATCCGATGAGCGCTGCGGATGTCCCGGGTGAATGCCTGAAAGGCCTGTTTGGCGCTGGAAAGATCGCCGCACTGGAGAGCTTTGCCGATGGCCTCGAAATCCTTCCCGATCGGGCTGCTCGGGTCGAAGAGGCTTTTCCCGACGGAACTGGAAGCGTTCTGGATGTCCTGACTCAGGGTGGCAAAAGCTTGCTGCGCGGCACTCAGATCTCCGCTTTTCAGGCTGGAGCGCAAATCCTGGAAATCCTGGGAACGTTGTTTGATATCGGCCCGCATGCCGGCGAGTTGATCGGCGCTGGCAGGCACGTAGGGGCTGGCGCCGCTCATGGCGTCGATTCTTCCGGCGGAAATGCCGGAGGTGCTGGCGTACGAAACGTTCGTGATATGCATGCGATCTGGCGCCGGCTGGACGAACCGATCCTAAGGATGCGCATCGGTATGATTTGGCGGCTGCTTAAGGAGAAGATTCCCAAAGTTAAAAAACTTGGAATCAACCGTTACCGATCGAACTAGGTCACGGGCTGCGGGGCGGCGGCGAGATCGCGCGCGGGCTGTTTGGAGCGGCCGATCCAGCGACGCAAGGCCTTGTTGGCGGGCTCTTCAATGCAACGGTAGCAACCAAGGGCCGCACCGGCGACCCCCATCACCAGGAGAGCCAGGAGCAGGAGACGGACGAAGGGCGGCTGGGGCGGAAGGCTCCCGGTGAATAGGCCATAGACTTTGCCGACCACCGCATGAGTCATGTAAAGGGAGTAGGACGCAAGGCCGCCAAGAACGGCCGGCCGCGTCGACAGGGCCTGGGCGAGCAGTCCTCGCTGGTAAGACAGCCCGAAAACGAGTGCGGCGAACCCCGCAAAAATGACCATCCGCGGCAGGGCTCGACTGAACGCGATATAGATCAAAACAAGAAGGAGCCCGGCATTTTGAATCCAGGAGCCCGGGGGAGTTCGCCGCAGGCAGCGCAGGCGATAGAGCGTTGAGCCGGCCAAAAAAAGGAAGAGAATATCGCCACCCCGGCCCAGAATCCACCGAGCCGGGACAAAGCTGGCCCCAGCCAGAAGGAAACCGAGCGCCAGCACGAGGAGGGGCGCAGATCGAATGCGCTTCAGAGATACAAACACCAACGGGAACACACAAATGTAGGCAAACCATTCGGCGCTGACCGACCAGGCCGGATAATTCAATCCGAGATCCGCGCGGAACCACGAGTGGATCATCAGCAGTTCCTCGCCCCACCGTTTCGCGGGATATGCCGAGAAGCTGGCGCCATCGTAGAAGAACATCAGAACCAGCGTGACAAAATGCACCGGCCACAAACGGGCGAATCGCAGGAAGAGGAACTTGGGATGCTGCTCGAGAGAATAGTGGGAAAAATAGTTATGACTGAGGATGAACCCGCTCAACAGAAAGAAGAGCGGTACCGCGAGATAGCCGAGCGAAAAGAACGTCTCCAACGGCCGCAGAATAGGCGCCAGCGCAATCAACGTCCCGCCGAGATGGCAGAGAACGACCCAGACCGCCGCAAAGAAGCGGATTCCAGTCAACGGCACTAGATGGGTCTCTCGCATTCGGTCATGGATAAGCAGATCCGAGCTTGGACCTCCTCCGGAGGTCCAACGGGACCCGCACAGAAGAAACATCGGAGCCGAAGAAAGACTACTTGAGGTGTTGAACGTCTGCAAAATCCGATCTCCCCGGACGAAAAACGAGCGACCTTCTTTGAGCAGTTTGAAGGCGCGCCCGGTCGAAATATCGAAGAGTCCGCGCGAACATGCGAAAAAGCTCCCCTGGGTTCACTCTGATCGAGTTGCTGGTGGTGATCGGCATCATCGGCATTCTGGCCGGAATGCTGTTGCCAGCGCTGGGCCGAGCCAAAGAGCAGGCCCACCTGACGACCTGCGTAAACAATCTCCACCAGATCGGCATGGCCATTAAGCTTTATGTGGACGATCACGAGTTCCGCTATCCCCCCAAGACCTTGACCGATGATGACCACTACCCCAAACCGGTGAGGGCAGCCTTGGGAGGGTACGATCCGATTCCGGTCGAGGCCCATTACTATCCGAGCGCCAGGAGGCGGCCCTTGTATGATTACATTCGTCCGTCCGAGACCTTTCGTTGCCCGGTGGACAAAGGACAGGAACCGCAGCCCTGCGCGCCCGACGCTCCCCCGCTCAAGCCGTCGAACTTCGGCCTGGTGGGCTGCAGCTATCAGTATAACGTCGGCGTCCCCACCACGATCAATCACGGGGGATTTCGGCTGCCGCCGGATGACCCGGAGAACGGGATCGGCTCCAAGCCTGAGGGGTGGGTGCATGATCCGGTGCGCTACATCCTGACGCACGAACCCCCGGCGCGGATTTACGCCTGTCCGAACACGCCCTATTGGTGCCAATGGCATTACCTGCGCGGAAAGAGCGATATCCTGGATCCGGTCTACGCGCGGAAGCAATTCATCTCGCCGGTGCAGTTCGTCGATGGCCACGTGGCGGCGCACAACTTTTCGAAAGTGCTGGCAAACGATCCTTACTATCCCTATGAACCGACGAAAGACTGGGTCTGGTACAAGCCCAAACCGTAGAACAGCGCGTCATGAACAGCCCTGAGGCGTCCTCAGTCCGCGTGCCTATCGACAGCCTCCCACGCGTGGCGGCTGCGCTCGTCGCGATCCCGCCGCCCAGCCTGATCGCTGAGGTGGAGGCGGAATGCCTGTCTTGTGGCATGCGAATCAGCGGCGCGGAGCTGACGGACCTGGGCCGGGCGGAAGTCGTGGGAGAAAAGCTGGACCGGGTGCGCTTGGGGTATTGCGCGCGCAAGACGTGTGAGAGCCGGTTTTACGAAATAAAAATCCCCGCAACGGCGCCCGCAGCACGGACCGCGATCGAAGGGATCGATCAACTTGCCCCCGCAACAGCGGAACGACCCCAAGCCCCATCGGCCAGTCGGCAGTTGTCCCTAAAATGGATCGTCGCCGGGGGAATCGGACTGTATCTCGTCTTCCTGTTCCACCATTGGTACTACGGAGAGCGTATCCCTCTGTTCCAGGAACAGCACCACTACACGGCCAATCCGAATCCATCCGAGTAGGCAGATGCGCGCCAATGGCCAGACGGCCTGAAGCAACCGCGGCTTCCAGCCGGGCGATTCTACGGGAAAACAACCGTGTTGGTTATCTGCTGATCGAGCAGCCCCTGCTGCAAGCGGGCGGGCGGAAAGAGCTGCACACTCCCGTCAGCCATGCAGATATTGCCTTCGCCCTGGTGCATCGCCTGCGACCAGCCCAACTGCGCGTGGGTGGACAGATTCACCACGCCGCGCGCGGGCTGCCCGTTAATGACGAGATGGCGATCGCCGGCGAGGAAAACCTGCGGCTCCGTCTCCCGGGCGGTGATGCTGGCAAAGTAGCTGAGGTTTGCCGCCGTCGCCTGGCCCATGTTGGCGGCAGGCCTGACGGCTTTGTCCTCGGGGCAGACGAGGTGTCGCGGATCCGGCAGGTTGGTGAGCGATCGGTAGAGATCGATCGCCGTTATCTTTTCCGGCCCCCTGCGCAAAACCGCCAACTCGCCGGGAAACTTGTCATCGTGATCGACGGCATAAATCCGGAAAGCCATACCCACGTTTTTGAGGTTGTTCACGCAGCGAATGCGGGGCGATTTTCTGTGGACATTCGGGGTGAAAGCGAAGGCATAAAAAAGCCCGGCCAACAAAATGCCGACAACCAAAACGACCATGAGCTCGAGTAACGCGAATGCCCTTAGACTTCGATCGCAACACATGCCGATGATATAGCATTACCCGCGCCAAAGATCGCCTTTACACCCGGCCGGCCGGAGGCATTCTCAACCCCATGGACGAAAAAGACGCCCAATTTTTCGAGCCGCGCATGCCGGAGGTGGACTTTCCCCGCGATCTGGAGGGAACCTTCGCCAAAGCGCGAACCAGCGGAGCCGGAGAAGCGCCCCCGGCCGGAGCAATCCAAGGGAAGCATGTCGCGGTCGTCACTCCGGGCCGGATGGTCATGCTGCATCCATGTCCGCCGGCGAGCAGCATGCCGGCGACTGTGGTGGAGTCTGTGGAAAAGATTCTGCCGTCCGCGACGAAGCGCAAAGTAGCCGTCATCGCCTTCACCGAACTGGAGGTCTTGCGGGCGGATTTGCGCAAGGCCATCCCTTTCTTCGGCCTCCTTTCGGGCCTGGCCTACATCGGCCACACGGTCTGGGTTTTTGAAGGGCACTCCAGCGCCCTGGCGGCCGGCTGTCGTGAAGCCGATCTCTTGATCGTGGACGAAGCGATGATTCCGTTCCTGCCGGCAGACTGGCTGCGCACCGCGTCAAAAGTAATGGCGCGCGCGCTGATTTTCCGGCATGAGCGGGCCACCTTCTCTTTGAAAGTAGTCAAGCCGACCGGCGAGAAGCCTCCAGTCGGCAACGCGTAAACGTCGGGAGCGATCCGCCGGCGCCGGATTCGCTTCACCCGTAGTGCGGCGGCTTCGCATTCGTCGCTCGGATCCGGTCCATCTCAATGGTCTCGAGGCTTTGAGCCTGGCGCTGCAGTCTTTTTTCCAAGTGGCCGATCTTGCGCGCCTGCTCGGTGACCACCGCGTTGAGCTGCTCCGTGATGTGCTCCAAATGAGCGACCGTTGATTCCAGGCGGGTCAACCGTTGAGCCACTTCATTGTTCATCCGGCCAGTGTCGCTGGCGCGAAATGGGAAGCAAGCATAAGAGCCTGCAAGTGAGCGCCGATCAAACTCCGGGATTCGCACCACCCCTGGTTCGTGAGCCACCTGGCGTCACTTCGCGCTGTGCTGCTTGGGGAGAGCCCGTCCGCTCCCTCACCGGCGACCTGCCAGGCGAAGAGCCCCAAGCCAGGACCACGTACTTCCGGGAAATCCACCTCATCCGGAGACAGAAATCTGCCGAGCTTAACTTTCGCCGCCAACTGCCGATTTCATACCCAGCAGTCTTTGTCAGAGGCATCCAAACCAATATGAGAATTGCAACTTTCGTCCTGCTGGCGGGCTTCACGGCCGCGGCTCAGCTTCGTGCTCAAGTCGTGAACTTTAGCGGTCCCTATGATGTCAGCCACTGGACCACGACGGCGCCGATCGGCGGCAGCATCGATCTTTCCCAGTCGCCCGCTTCGGTCACCCTGATCGGTCCAGACCAAAACTCAGGGGGCAATCTTGACTTCACCATTGCCGCGGTCGCTTCCGGGAACATCAGCTTCCACTGGAGCTACGCGAGCACGGATGACCCATTCGCCGACAAAGCCTACTGGCTGAAAAACGGCGCCCAAACCTACATCTTTGGGAATGATTCCACGAGCGGCTCTGGCGACATCAGCTTCACCGCGAATACCGGCGACACCATCGGCTTTCGCGTTTACAGCACCGACGGCGGATCCGGACCCGGCGTCCTCACGATCTCCGGCTTTACTGCTGTTCCGGAGCCAACAACCTGCGGGCTCGCAGCCGGCGTCCCGTTGCTCACTTTCGCTTTCCTCCGCCGGTTTCGTGCCAAGCGCGGTCAAAGCTAAGTCGGCGCGCATACCGGCAGCAGATTTTCGGGAGATCCGCTTAACCGAATCCAATCCAAAGGAGCTGGCAACCGCTCCGCGGCGAATTCCAGGTGCAGCACCCTGCGATGTCTGGGGCTCGTCGCGGACGAAGAACTGTGCAGGTGACCGTCACGCCTCGTCGGTTAAACACTCATAAAAACACCGTGTGACAGAAGATTTGTGCTCGCATAAGCTGGAGCGGCCAGTACACTGGCCGTACTACCCATGAGTTTCAAGCGCAAGGATGTTCATAAAGAATTGGCATCGGGGCGACCGCCAAATGATTCGCGCTTCCACTCCGGTGATATCGTGGTTTATGATGATCGCACGGACGAGGGCTACATCCGGACCGACCTAACTCAGTCCGAGGGAGCACAAATACATTTCAACCGGCGTTCGTTGCGAAACTCAAGCGCCTCACTCGCTATCGGCACGCGCGTCCTGTTCCGTGTAGACCACAATCAAACTCCTCCGACGGCATTTGACCTCGTCCTTCAACCTACGCGAAGCAAGTCGCAAATCTCCCTGACCTCGTGACGGGAAAAGTGGTTCGAATACTGGATGACCGGAGTTCTGGATTTATTCAAATCTCACCCCGCGTGAGGGCTTACTTTAATTTCAAAAAACTGGCCCCCCCGAAACCCCCTTCCGCTCCTTGCCCATCTCAGCCTCAACGTTCCGGATTATTGTTCGAAACAGTCCCAGCGAGAACGCGTAGTGGAAATTGCCGATTACCTGGCGAAAAAGCTCGAAACCCTCCGCCCGGATGAAGCCAGCGCCGCACGCGTTCTTCGGGAAATGGTAAGAAACCAGAGACTTCGGTAATTACGACAATGAAAACGATAAAAGGTCAGCTCTTGATGTCCACCTTGGAGGACTCTCAAGGGGAACGTCGAGACAAGAAATTTCTTGAGGAGATCCTTGAAAGAATGCCTCCCCTTTATCCATTGGGGCAGCACCACGATTCTTTACTTCCAAATGCCGGATTTATCGAAAATTTCCGTATCGAAGAGCTACAAGAGCATCCGGGCGATTGGTGCATTCGCGGTGATATCACCATCAAGGAAGACCTCGACTGGTCAAAGGGCGGGGGGTTCAGTTATTCAAATACAGAAATTCTGAAGCGCCAGAAAGATGGGGTGGGCGCTCTTTATATTCCTTACCCCTTCTATCGCGAGCCTGCGGCGGTAGACGAAATTCTTTCTTACGATTCCCGACTTCACGCGGGCCAATGGATCAAGAAAGCGATGGATCCAGCGCAAGGCGTGTTGATGGTCTGCCTTTTCCTGCTTACGCCGGTCTGGAAAAGCGTCTGGGACGAAAATGCATGGCCCTTCGTGAAGCGCGTTTGGGCTAAATATCGCGAGGGGCGTTTCAAGAACATGCCATTGGATTTCGCGTTCATGGCGACAGCGCCAAGTGGTAAGACAGTGAACATTCTTTTCATTCCCGATAGAAGAAAGATTGAGCAAACATTTACTAAAGAACTCGCTGAGGCCGGATTGCAAAAGGCGATGGAGATTATCAACGAAAATTCCAGGACCGATGTAAATGCGGTCGCTCAGATCAAGCTTTATTACGATGACGAAGCGGATGGATACCGGGTCCACTCGATTCAGTACGTCGACGGCAATGTCAAATACGAGATCGAATAGTTATGCCAGAAAATTGCCCACTATGCGGACGCAACCCGATTTCTTCGGAAACCGGTACATCCCCCCCGGCATTCCGGATAGGTTGTGAGTGGTGCGGCTCATATTGGATGAGCGACAAGGTTCCAGCGACGTGCAAGTCACCGCATCTCGCCGATGTCACATGGAAGCTCGCCGCGTACGTTAGAGAAAAGACATTACAGGGATTTGACGTGGTGCTGTTTCCAGATCAGAAAGGTATTCCCACGACTGCTCCCAAAGGAAGCGTGGGAATTGATTTCGCGTTAGACGCTTTTCCAACATCGGTCGCGGAGAGACTGGATAGAGTGTTACTCAACTTTGACCGACTAACACAACACCTAGGGCATCCAATTCCGCTTCGACAGGAGAATTTTGCTCTGCTGTTTTCGAAAAATACTACGGAAATGATGTTTGTTCTTCGGCACCTGACCGATGCGGGTTTGTTGGCCGGCTTTCAATCAACAATTCCTTGCAGCGTCACATTAACAGGAACGGGATTCGCCCGGGTTGCCGACTTGAATCGGGGCCTTCTCGGCGCTTCGAACAGGCAGGTTTTCGTAGCGATGTCCTTTGATCCAAGCCTAAATGACGCTTTTTCCACTGGCTTAAAGCTCGGCATTGAGGATGCGGGTTATGAGCCTCTTCGTGTGGATACGAAGGAACACAACAACAAGATTTGTGACACGATCGTTGCCGAGATTCGGAACAGCAGATTTCTCGTAGCGGACTTCACTCTACATCGTGGAGGGGTATACTTTGAAGCAGGGCTGATGATGGGACTTGGCCGTCCCGTCATCTTTACGTGCCGATCCGATGATTTGAAGGGCGCGCATTTCGATACTCGGCAGTACAATCATATCGGTTGGGATACACCGACGGACCTTCGTCATAAGCTAAAGCGGCGGATTCAAGCGACAATTCCGTCGTGACCCACAGCCCGTGATGAACGCCATCAACAGATTTTCATCTCGTCGGTAACGGCTCGATCACACCTTCCTCAACGCAAAACTTAAGGGAGCAAAGCCCTACCGGCCAATTGCTGGGTATTTCCGAAGTTCCATCTTTGAACTCGTTCACGAGGAGATCTCCGCCATTCGTCACGCCCAGATCGTCTCCAACAGCGAGCTTGATCCTTGATCCAGCGAACCTGGCTGTTTCAGAGCACGCGCGAACAGCCGCATTGAAGGAGCAGTGGAACGAAGCGCCTGCGGAAGTGGAGTTCCTCCTGCGTCGGGGCCGCTATCGCACACTTTACCAACTGCTTACGCAGTGGACGCGTCGAAAATCCGCGCTGTGCCAAAAAGATCGCGTGTTCCTCCGTGGGAAAGCTGGCGTGATCGAAGCGGCGGACGGATCAAAGACCTGTTTTCTCGGCTCTATCACACGCTCCGGCACCTGGCGGCGGGAGCGCGGACTTTTCGTTTACAGATCCCGACGCCTCATACGAGCGCCGGGATTTTTCTTCCCTCTGTTTCCGCTCAAGCGATGAGGAAGCGTATCGGGATCAAATGTTATGCACTTTTTCCTTTTAGAGCGCGTAAGTCTCGCAAGAACTCGGGAGCAAACAAGAGCATAGAGGAGAGCTTTCGTTTCGATCCGCAATTGCTCGCGAACGCCTGAATGCGCCGATTTGGAAACCTGACCGCACACCATTCCAGGTCGAGACGCTTAGTCGGTGGAACCGGCTTGCCCTGCTTGAGATAATCCAACCGCTGAAAATCCCGACGAAGCTTTCGGACATGTTTTTCGCGGTAAGGCGGTGCCAAAAACAACCAAAGACGCGCTAGAGCTTCGCCCCTTCCGCGAATGAGACGACACTTTTCGTCAATCGCCCTTCTGCTTGTAAAGATCCTTGAACGCCAAATGCTTTTTCCCCGGACCCAAATTCCGTAACGTGCAATGTGATTTGCGAGTTCTGATCCGAGCCAAGCGGCGCTCAAACACTGCTCGCGTGTCTTCACAACGATGTCAAGTTGCTTGCGCTTAAGCCGCTTTCCATTACCAATAATGAGCAGGTCCAAATCAGAGTCAGGTCGGTTATCTCCAGTGCTCCAAGATCCGAAAACCACGACTTCACTCGATTGGTTCCAGATGTAACCCAGATTGTGCGCTTTCAACCTCCGGATGGCGAGTGCGCGTAATTTCTCTCTACTCGTCTTCACTTTTTGCCTCACTGAGCTCAGACAACAGCACTTTCTGAAGTTCTTCTATGAGCTCGGCTGCCTCTTCACGTTGCGCATCGTTAAAATCTTCATCATAGGCTGATTTAATTAAATCTTCGATCTCAGATACCAACTCGACGGCTTCGCGACTAATCTGGTTCCTTCTCGCGAGTGCGCTGAGGACATCCGAAAGAGAAGGAACTCTACCCCAGAACTCTCCGGATCTCACCCTAAAGGCGTCCATCAGACTGGATGCCAAGGCGTCCATTACAACCTCAACCTCAGCCGGGTCCGTAAGATCAACGTCCGAGAGTTCCTCGATTGATTGTCTTAAACTAGTTCTCACGGCAGCGGACTGTCGATCTGCGACGGCATGTTTGAAACGACAATAATGTTCGTAATAGTGATGGTCGGCGCGAGGGTCAACTGTATGGCTGGAAGCACGTTTGTTATCTGGAAGTAGGAGTTTATCACGGTTTGATTAGTAAGTGGGTTGACGATCGTTTGAACCAGTCCAGTCCAGAGGGCAGAATTAGTCATCGAAGCCAAGTTCTGGCGCATATTCCGCTGCATTTCGGATTTAAGCGGGGTTTTTGTGGTGTAGTAGAGAAGGACTGCCGTTCCGACCGAGAATGCCAACTGTCCTAGATAAAACACACCATCGTATCGCGCGACCAACCAGTCTCGATCGTGGCTTAGAAGATGGCCTATCCCTTTTCTGTTCAAGGAAGGTGGCCATAGCTTGAATTTCGACCTCTTCTGAAGATACGCTTCCGAATAGATTGAGTAGGCGAGTTCAGGAGAACGTAGCTCACGTGACACCTTGCTTGCGTTAGCCTTCCTGTAATAGGCCTCGATCGCCGTCGCCCGCTTCATCAGAATCGTTTTAAGACGTTGCTGCTGTTTATCGCCGAGCCAAAACAAAAAGGTTGTCACTATTGCCCCGAGTGCGAACCAAGCCGGAACGTCTGTACTGGCAGTGCCGGCTACGATCCCGGCAGTAATCGTGAGAGACCATCCTTTGACCTTGTGCGAGAAATCACCTATTTTGTCGACTTTCGCTTGGATGATTTTATATTCTTCGAGCGTCCAGGGATCTTCGCCTTTGTTCTCCTCATTATTTTCTCTGCCGCTTTGGTTTGGTTCCACTCCGCTGGCGCGAGCATGTTTCCTCGGAAACAACTCGCGAGCGAGCGAGCGCAAAATCTTCAAAAGCATCACGCGCTCCCAATTTGGAAGGATGTCTGTCCGATGACAAGAAGAACTTCTCAGCACAGACAGCAGGCGAATTGCGCCAAAAGTTTTGTTACCCGAGGAGGGGGTAAAGCCGGTGAGGAAACCAGTCGCTGCGCCAAAAGTGCCTGTTACCGTCGCGAGGGATGGATGAGAGCATGAGTGAACAGACAAAAGATGAGGTTTTAAGCAAATTGCGGCGCCGGTATTTGAGTGCCGGACGAGAGCACAAGAGGAAGTTGATTGACGAGGCGGTGGCGTTGCTGGGCTATAATCGCAAAGCGGCGATCCGCGCCTTGCGAAAAGAGCCCCTTGTGCAGTCGCTGACGATCGCGAGCGGGGCGTCCGCGAGAGTATGACGCGCACCAGTTAGGCCGGTCTTGCGGGCGATCTGGAGCGCGGCCAACTATCCGTGCGGCCGGCGTTTGGTCGGGATGATGGGGGACTGGTTGGCCAGTTACGAGCCCGATCAAAAGAGAAACTCACCGGCGCTGCAAGGATATTCACAGGTTATTCAAAGACGCAACTAACAGCTATCGAGCGAATCTGCGCGCGAGCACGACTCGTCGAAGCGAACTGGCAAGAAGACGGTCGATCCATTCGGCATCGCACCTGCGAAAATGGAAATATTGGCCCAGTTCACAACTTGATTGCCTGGTTCACAACATTATTGTGCGACTACACGTCGGCCACCGTTTGAATCCACTACTCCACCGTCACCGATTTGGCCAGATTCCTGGGTTTATCCACATCGCACCCGCGCTGAACGGCGATATAGTAGGAGAGGAGTTGGAGAGGAACGACTGCAAGGAGGGGGTTCAAGGGCTCCAGGGTCGGCGGGATATAGATCACATCCTGGGCCTGAGTGGCGATGTGCTCGTCACCCTCCGTGGCGACGGCGATGATCGGGCCTTTGCGGGCCTTGATCTCCTGGAGATTGGAAATGGTCTTCTCGTAGAGGGCGTCCTGGGGAATGAGGAAGACGCTGGGGGTGCGTTCATCGATCATGGCAATGGGGCCATGCTTCATTTCCGCAGCGGGATAACCCTCGGCATGGATGTAGGAGATTTCCTTGAGCTTGAGCGCGCCTTCGAGGGCGACCGGGAAATTGTACTGGCGGCCGAGAAAGAAGAAATCCTCGCACTGGGCGTATTTGAGGGCGATCTGACGGATGTGCTCGCTCTGGGCCAGGATGGTTTCGATCTGCTCGGGAATGCGCTCCAGAGCCTTGATAAGCTGCATGGCCCGCTGATTAGGCAACATGCGGATGCGCCCCATGAGGAGGGCGAATAGGGTGAGCACCGTGACCTGGGAGGTGAACGCCTTGGTGGAGGCAACCCCAATTTCGGGGCCGGCGTGGAGGTAGATGCCGCCGTTGGCTTCGCGGGCAATGGTGCTCCCGACGACATTGCAGATGGCGAGCACGGGATGACCGCGGCGGCGAGACTCGCGCAGGCCGGCCAGGGTATCAGCCGTTTCACCGGATTGGGTGATGGCCAGGACGAGGGTGTTCTTCTCGATGGGGGCGTTGCGGTAGCGAAATTCGCTGGCGTACTCCACTTCGGTGGGGATGTGCGCAAATTCCTCAAAGAGATACTCGCCCACGAGCGCAGCGTGCCAACTGGTGCCGCACGCGGTGATGACGATCTGATCCACGGCGCGCAGTTCAGCGGTGGTCAAATTGAGCCCGCCAAACTTCGCCGTCAGCTCGTCATTATCAATGCGACCACGCAAGGCGTTCTGGACGGTGCGCGGCTGCTCAAAGATTTCCTTGAGCATGTAGTGGGGGAATTCGCCTTTCTCGGAATCCTCGGCGCTGAATTCGATCTTGGAAATCTGGACCTTGGCGGTGTCGGAACCGAGGTTGACCACTTCGAATTTCTCAGGCGTGATGGTCGCAACGTCGTAATCGTTCAGGTAGACCACCTCGCGCGTGTGGGAAACGACCGCGCAGGTGTCGCTGGCGAGAAAGTTCTCCCCTTCCCCGACGCCGAGAATGAGCGGAGAGCCGCGGCGGGCTCCGACGATCACGCCTGGGTGATCGACAGAAATGACGCCAAGGCCGTAGGTGCCGATGACCTCCTTAAGGGCTTCGAGAACGGCCTGGGTCAGGGGATGGGCACCGTTGGCTTTGCCGCGGGCTTCGTACTTTTCTCCGATCAGGTGAGCGAGCACTTCGGTGTCGGTGGCGGACTGAAATTTGTGGCCGAGCTTGAGCAGGCGGCTCTTGATCCGATCGTAGTTTTCAATCACGCCGTTATGCACCACGGCGATCCGTCCGGATTTGTCGAAATGAGGATGGGAGTTCTCGTCCGTCGGCGGCCCATGAGTGGCCCAGCGCGTGTGGCCCAGGCCGATCGAGCCGTGCAGCGGTGCGCCCTGCAAAAGGCGGCCCAAGCCTTCGTCGATCTTCCCCTTCTTTTTGTGCAGGTGAAAACTTCCTTCGTGGAGCACGGCAATTCCCGCGCTATCATAGCCGCGATATTCCAAACGGCGGAGTCCCTCCAAAATGATCGGGCCGGCCTGACGCTTACCGAGATATCCAACAATTCCGCACATTGGGTAAAAATCCTTGCGTCCCCACTGTTCTGAGAGGGTCCCTTGTTGTCAACGGCAGGTTGGGGCAGTTCCTTTAATCCGTTCCGATGAATCAACGCAGCCAGGCAGGGTGCAATTGCCTGAGGCCAAACGTTTTGGCCGCCCCGCCGTTCGCACCCGGAATACCCCGTGCTGGAGATGATGCTTTCCCCCTGAAGAGGACCGAGCTATCACAAAGGCGGATGAGCAACGGGCGGTCCAGCATTCAGATTCGTCCAGCGGTCCGGGGAGATTGCCCGGCGATCCTGGAGATTTACAACGACGCGGTCATGCACACGACCGCGAGCTACGATTACGAACCAAGAACCCTGGAACATCGCCGGAACTGGTTTGATGATCATCAACAGACTGGCCTGCCAATCTTTGTGGCAGCCAATGAGAGGGAACAGATCGTGGGCTGGAGCGCGCTCAACCGCTACCACGACCGGAAAGGGTATCGCTTCACCACGGAGAACTCGATCTACATCGCCGCTCCGTATCGAGGCCAGGGCATCGGGAAGTTGCTGCTGGCTCCGCTGATTGAATCGGCGCGGAGGCTCGGCCTGCACGCGATCATCGCGGCGATCGACGGAGAGAATGAGGCCAGCATCCGGTTGCACGCGAAATTCGGCTTCGAGGTGGTGGGGCGGTTCAAGGAAGTGGGCTACAAGTTCAACCGCTGGCTGGACGTGGTCTACATGGAACTGGTGCTGCCCACGACAGGAATCGAACGCCAGGGCTCCTGATCAAAGACATCAACTGCAAACTCTCCAGGGGCCTCCACCGGGCTGAGGATCGCCAGGAATTTGAGGACGACGCCGGAGTTGTTGTAGGTCGCGTGGGGGGTGTTCTTCGGAATGTGAGCCATCTCTCCAGGCTGTAGCTGGCGTTTCTCGGCGCCCACCCATTGCTCCGCGGTCCCTTCGAGCACATAAATGATCTCCTCGCGTCCGGGATGGGTGTGAAATCGGTGAGCTTTGCCAGGCTCGAAAGTGGCGCGCACCAGGAGAATATCCCGGGCGCCAACCACTTCCGGATTGGACATCCATTCAACGTGGCACCACGGCAGATCCCCATGCTGGACGTTTTCCGCGGTGACGAAGTGCTTTGGCATGGGCGAGAGAATAAGCCGCCCAGGAGAGGAAGGGAAAGCCAAAGGATCACTGAACGCCCATCCAACCCACCCAAACGAATGAGGCCATTCAGAGCGCCAGGATAGAGCTGAAAAGCTCGCCGTTTGGGGCCAAATCGGCCGCCTTTATCGGGGTTTTCACCGAAAGGGGGCGGCTGGCCGGTTTCAAGGTCAAGTGAGGGACTGCGGAACCGATAACAGGACGGTGAATCCTGCGGCCAACAAGGATGCGGATGAGCCGTGCCCCAGCACGGGCGAGTCGCCCGGTTTTGGCGGCCGGCTCCGGTCTGCGCCTCAGCCGGATGCGCTGGCCAGCCGGCTGGAAGTCGCGGCGGAATTGCTGCGGGTGGCGGCCGAGGCCGAAAACCCCAGCGAAGCGGTGGCCGACTTGATATTCCTCGATCGGACCTTGAGCGAAGACCTTCTCCTGGTGTGCCGGGGAAATGGCTTTCGGCAGATCGCCGCGTGTCATCCGGCCGGACAGGTGGCCGGAGTGTTCCGGGTGGCGCTGGCGGCCTTGGTGATGACCTGCGCCCGGAAACGCCAACACCTGCTGCCGTACAAGGAGAACTTCTGGAGGCATTGCCTCGCGGCCGGCCTGGGCGCGGAGGTGATCGGCAGCTACTGGGGCGAGAATTGGCACGAGAGCTTCGCCGCCGGATTGCTGCACGATATCGGCAAGCTGGCCATGGCCGAAGAGTTCGGGGCCGACTACGGACGCCTGCTGCAACTTTCCGCCCGCAAAGCCAAGCCGCTCTTCCCCTTGGAAAATAAGTTGCTGCATCTCAACCACGGTTCGATCGGCGGACGGCTGCTGGGTGAAGCGGGATTTCCGGAAAAGGTCGCAGTGGCGGTGGCCTTCCACCATGCGCCGGAGAACTGCTTCCAGGAGCACCGGCAGTTGGCGCGAATCGTCGCGGGGGCAAACGCGCTCACGAGCCAGCTGCCCGGCTGCCATTGGCGGAAAGCGAGCCGCGAAGAGCGCCGAAGGATCCAGGATCTGGGCTTCGGTGGGCGGGACCAGGAGCAAATCGTCCAACAGGTCAGCCTCCGACTGCACCAGGAGCTGGTATGGAGCGACCGAATCGCCGCCCGCCATCGGACGATGCCGCCGGGTTAGCCATCGGCTTTTAGGCGGCGGCAGGGGCCTGCACCTTCAGGCGAACATTCGCCACGCACTCCACATGCTGGGTTTGCGGAAACATGTCGAGCGGCTGCACGCTCTGCGTTTCATAGACTCCGCTCTGGCAGAGAATGCCGAGATCGCGCGCCAGGGTGGCGGGATGACAGGAGACGTAAATGATCTGGCGCACCCGGGTCTCCTCAAGAAGCCGAAGGCTGGCGGGCTGGCACCCGGTCCGAGGCGGATCGATCAAGACGGTCGTCTGTTCCGGGGGAAAGGCGGTCAACAAACGGGGCAGGAATTCCGGGGCATCCCCCAGAATGAATTCCCCATTGGAAATGCCACGGCGGGCCGCGTTCAGCCGAGCGGAGTCGATCGCGCGTTTATCCATTTCCACGCCGACAAAGCGCTCCACCTGGCCGGCCGCCTCAATGCCGAAGAAACCGACGCCGCAGTAAAGATCGATCAGGTAGCGGCTCCCGCTCTGCTGCAAGGCCTCCCGCACGGTCCGGACCAGTTCCGGCAGGAGAAAGAAGTTGTTCTGGAAGAACGAGTCCCGCGGAACATCCCAGTTTTCCGGGAATTTGCGCAAAACCACCTTGATGCCCCCTTTGGGCGGAGGATTGGCGCGGACCTGCTTGATCGCCTCGCTCACTTCCGGTTCGGAAATAGGGCAATGGTCGAGATCTTCGACCAGGCGATTGTCACAACGAATGAAGCCGATATTGAGCCGCTGCTCGGGCTTGTTCCACTGGCTGCGAATCATGATGCGATTGCGATATCCGTACTCGCGCGGGGAACCGAGGACATCCTTGACCACGGTCTCGACCCGGCCAACCCGTTGAAAGAGATCGCGGATCTGCTTGCCTTTGACGCGCAACTGCTCGGCGTAGGCCATGTGCTGATATTGGCACCCGCCGCAGGCCCCGAAATATTCGCACTGGGGCGCAACGCGATGCGCGGAGGGTTCGAGGACTCGAACCAGGCGGGCGCGAGCGAACTTCCGTTTCACCTCGGTAATCTCGGCCTCGACCTTCTCGCCAGCCACCACGAACGGAATGAAGATGACAAAGTCCCCGTGGCGAGCCACGCCTTCACCGCCAAAGGCGATATCGACGATCAGGACTTCGAGTTTTTGCCCGAGGGCCAGCCAGGCCTCCGGGGCCGCGGTCCGGGCGGAAGAGCGGTCCGCGTGGGACGGTTCAGCGTTGGAATCAATCAGCATCGCAAACGATTTTCTGCCGGGCACCTTACGCAACGACGGGCGGCGGCTCAACCATTTGAGTTTTCGCCGGGGTCATGTAGAAGTTTTGACATGCGAGCGCCGGCCTACTTAGGCTGGCGCCGTAATTTTTTGATGTGAGAGCCGCGCTGACGGTCATGGTCTTTGGGATTGGGGCATTCGCCCAGTCCACGCTCAGAATCCTCCGGGAGAATGGCGCGCAAGTGGTCGGTTATCTCACACGGGATTACGGCCATGCTCCCGCGGAAATGGAGGCCCGGTGCTATTCCTTTCGAGAGCACCCGGATCCCCTGCCCCTGATTCGACGACACAAGGTCGGCCTGATCGTGCCGATGTCGATTGATTGGGCGGCTCAACCGTGGGCGCCTGCTCTGATCGCTTCAGGAGTGAAGATTTTTTGCCCGACCGGAGAGGCGTTGCAGATCGAACGGGAGCGGGATCTGGCCCGGCGGTTGTGCGAGCAATACGAGATTCCATTTCCACGCTCGTTCTGGGCGAAAAGCCAGGCCGAGGCCGAAAGAATTGTTCGGCGAGAAAAGCGGGCCTTCGTCATCAAGAATCCGCTGTGCGGCCCCTTCAGCCCGATTCACACCATCGTGTGCGAGACGGCGGAGGATACCCGGGCGTGGCTGCCCCGCCTGAACTATCGTGACGGGGTTTTCCTCCAGGAATACCTGGGGCGGGCGGAAGCGGGTCACATCGCTTTTGTCAGCGGCGGCGAGATTCACTCGATCGTCACAAACCAGGAATACAAACGGGCGTTCGACGGAAATCAGGGAGTGGTGGCCGGGGCGCCGCTGGGCGGCCTCGTGGAGCAGGATCCCCGGGACAAACACGGGCTGGCGCGGAGCCTCCTGCATCCCCTGCTGCCCTGGTTTCGCGAGACGAACTTTCATGGCCCGATCCAGGTGACCGCGATCCGGAGGGAAAAACGCTGGCACGTGGTTGAATACAATGTGCGAATTGGCGTCACTTCCGGAGCAATGATATTACGGATGCTGGAGCAGCCGGTGGAAGTGCTGCGGAAGGTGGCGGCAAACGAAGCGCTCGGCCCAATTCGCTTTCGGGCCGGCCGCCGCTTCGGCTGCTCCGTCACGCTGGCGGGCTACGGTTACCCTTTCACGCAAGTGACCGGACCGGAGTTCCCGCTAGAAGTGGACGGGAAGCCATCCTGCGACATCTGGTGGAACGAAGTGCGAACGGCTGGGAAACAGCTTTACGCCACCGGCCACCGGATTGCGGACGTAATTTCCATTCGAGGGGACCGAAAAGCCGCGCAAGCTGAGTGTTATCGAAACATCGAGCGCATTCGCTGCCTCGCGAGCTACTACCGGACGGATATTGGCGAATCGCTCTGGCCGCCGGGAAAGACCTAACATGCAGAAGCATTTCGGGACAGCGCCTCTCACCTGGATGGAAATCGACCTGAAGCAATTCAGGCAAAACTGGCGTTCCATCGTGGCCTACAAACCGGCCGGAGTCGGCTTGGGTTTTGTGGTGAAGGACAACGCCTACGGACACGGAGTGGCCCGCCTGGCGCCGATCGGGGCGGAATTCGGCGTGGAAACGCTGTTCGTCGCAACCCTGCGCGAGGCGCTGGAATTGAGGACCTGCTCGGATCTGCCAATCGTGATTCTGGGCGAACGGGAACCGGATGAATACGGAACATGCCTGGAGTGCGGGATTACCCCGTGCCTGGGGACCTACACCAGCCTCGCCGAACTCCGAAGGCGCCTGCGCAAAGCCGGGCGGTCGATGGGAGTTCACCTGAAGATCGACACCGGGATGAGCCGCTATGGCTTCCGCTGGTCCGAGTTGGATCACATTCTGGCCACGCTCCAAGACTCACCCGAGATCAGGGTGCAGGGGATGATGAGCCACTTCGCGATGTCGGACGAACTGGACAAGACGTTCGCCCGGCTGCAGTTGGCCCGGTTCAAGGAAGCGCTCGCCAAAACTCAGGCCGCAGGCATCCAGCCCACGCGCGTCCATATGTGCAACTCGGGCGGGCTGCTCGACTTGCCCGAAGCGCACTTCAACCTCGTGCGCATCGGCATCCTGCCCTTGGGGGTCTATCCGTCCAAAGTCTGCCGCCGGCTCGAAGGAATTGGCCCGGTGATGTCCGTGAAATCGCGCATTGCGGCCGTCAAGAACCTGCAAGCGGGAGACCACGTCGGCTACGGAATGCGGTTCACGGCGGAGAAATCGATGCGAATCGGGGTGATTCCGATCGGTTATGGACAAGGCTTCCCCCGCGTGCGCAACCAGGGAACCGTGCTGACGCACGGGCGCCGCGCACCGATCATTGGCGGCGTGTCGATGGACGCCATCACGGTCGATCTGACGGAAATCGTCGAAGCGCAGCAATGGGACCCGGTGACCTTGCTCGGGCGCGATGGTTCCGAGGAAATTACCATCCACGACATCGCTGCGCTGCGGAACACGGTCTCGTACGACGCGATGGTGAGCTGGAGCGAGCGCCTGCCGCGACTCTACGTGGGATGAAACTGCTCTTTTCAGAAGCGCTCCCGGATTACGAGCGTTACATTTTCCCCTACGCCGTCTGGGCGTTCCCCGAAAAGGGCGAAACTCCGGCCGATTTATTTGAGGCCGGCTTTCTGCCGAGCAACCGCGACTTGAGCCGGTTCTATCTCGCGCGGCATATCCGGATTCATCTCCCGGAATTCAGCGCCTCCTCGGAAAATCGCCGCGTGCTGCGAAAATGCGCCCACCTGCGGATGCGGCTCCTGCCCGCCCGGGAATTCGAGCTGACGCCGGACCGGCTGGAGTTTTGCCGCGCTTACGCCAACAGCCGTTTTGGCGAGGGCGTGATGTCGGCCGAGCGGCTCGAATCGCTCTTCACCGCGCCGGTGGCGACCCACGTCATGCTGTTCGATGATCCGGAGACCGGGCGCGAGGCCGGCTACGTGGTGTTATATCTCGAATCATCGAGGCTGGCGTTTTTCTACTACTCCTTTTACGACCTGACCCTCTTCGACCGCAGCCTCGGCCTTTTCATCATGACCTCCGTGGTGAAGCACTTTTCCGAAAAGGGCGCGGGTTATCTTTATCTCGGCACCTGTTACAGCGAACGCGCGCTCTACAAAACCCAGTTCCGAGGTTTCGAGTTCTTCAACGGCTTCCGCTGGAGCCGCGAATTGCGGGAATTAAAATTTCTCGTCAAACGCCAGGCCGGCCAGCCTCCAGGGCACCTGCTGGAAGATCAGCGCTACCTCGACTCGTTCTACCCCAAGGAACATGCGCCCGCGCTCGCCCGCGAACACGGGCTGCGCGTAGTCGAAGACGCTGGCAAACGCTAACCTTGAGCCCTTTCCCCCGGGCCGGGATGCTCCGCCCAGCCGCCCTGGCCCTTTCTTGCCAAAGCAGGTTCATTTTTTGCGCAGACTCCCAAAGTTTTGACTCGAGTCAAAGTCCCCTTCCGGATTCTGGAGTTATGTGGCCGCGAAGCTGTGAAAGTGGTTCGCATATTCATCTCAGAAGGCCACAACTACGTGGGACACCACGGGCGCGCTCCCGGACGCCACGAGGCGGTCGAGGCCGTGGCTGTAGACTGCATCGCCGGCCGCGGGATTCGCGGAGACCGATTCTTCGATCACGCCGAGAATTACAAAGGGCAGGTCACCTTTTTTGCTGAGGAAACCTACCAGGCGCTCTGCGAGCAATTTGGCGTTCTTAGCAAAGGCCCGGAAGCGTTTCGCCGAAACGTTCTCACTCGGGGCGTCAATCTGAACGGCCTGATAGGCGTCCAATTTGAGGTGCAGGGCATTCGATTCGAGGGAACCGAGGAATGCCGCCCCTGTCACTGGATGGACGAAGCGTTCTGTCCAGGCGCAGAAAAAGCCTTGCGCGGGAGGGGCGGGCTCCGAGCCCGAATCCTCTCAACCGGGGTCCTCGCGAGCGACGGCCTCGGCGCGAGAAGAGGCGCGGTCCAAGACTCTCAACTTCAACCGGAGCTCTCTTGAGAAGAAGATTCCCCATTCAAAAGAACGTTCTTCGCGGGCTCGGCCTCGCCGCGGGAGCGCTCTGTTGCTCCCTGGCGGTCGCTCTCAGCTTGGGAGCGCCGGGCAACGAAACGCCAAACGAGGCAAAGAAGGTGGAATTGGTGCTCCCGAACCCACCGAGACCGGCGCCGGAACAGCCTGCGGTCGGTGCCGCTTCAGACGCGCACCTCGACAAAACACCTCCGCGAGCGACCAAAGGATTGGACCTGGTGAAGGCGGGCTGGACCTACAATTGCATGGAGTGCCACAAGCTGTTTCCCGCCCGCTGGCATTACGACCGCCCAATGAATGAACACAAGGACATCCATCTGGAACATGGGGAAAACCGCTTTTGCCTGAACTGCCATCACCCAACCAATCGCAACGTGTTTGTCGATTACGACGGAGCGGAAATCGCCCAGGCAGACGTGGTGAAACTGTGCGCGAAATGTCACGGGACCATTTATCGGGACTGGCAGGCTGGGGTGCATGGGCGGCAAAACGGCTATTGGAACTCCAGCCTGGGAGAACATACCCGGCTGCGCTGCATTCAATGTCACGATCCGCACAGCCCCACATTCAAAGCGATGAAGCCACTGGCGCCCCCCGCCTATCCGGCGCGGGCGGCGAATCAACCCCGAGGGAAGGAACCGCATCATTAACGGCATGAACGACAGTCCGCAAAACCAGGTAAGCCCCAGGACGATCGAGGAAGTCTATCGTCCTTTGACCCGGCGCACCTTTCTCAAAGGCGCCGCGGCTTCCATGGTGGGCCTCGCCGGGCTGATGGCAGCCTTGAAACCATTGTTGGAGCTCGAGAATGGGGCCATTTCCATCGATGACCTGCTGCAGAAACATTATCGCGAACTCAAACCCGAAGATCTCAAACGGATCATGGATTCCCTCGCCTCCCGGACCGAGAAGGAATATGGCGTCCGGCCCAGCCTCCACGACGCGAAGCCGCTCGATGGAGTGGAGTTTGGTTATGCCCTGAATCTGACGCGGTGCATCGGCTGCCGGAAATGCGCCCACGCCTGTTTGAAGGAGAACAACCAGTCGCGCGACCATGCTGAGGACATCGAGATGTCCTACATCCGCGTTCTGGAGATGAAAAAGGGGGCGATCAACCTGGAAACCTCGGACGTCTATTACAATCCGGCCTCCGTCCCCGCCAAGGACCGTTACTACATGCCGGTGCAATGCCATCAATGCCGCCAATCGCCCTGCACCAAAGTCTGCCCGGTGCAAGCCACCTGGCAGGAAAAAGACGGCTTGGTGGTGGTGGATTACAACTGGTGCATTGGCTGCCGCTACTGCATGGCGGCCTGCCCCTACGACGCCCGGCGCTTCAACTACAAAAAGCCAGTCATCAACAAGGAAGCGATCAACCCGAATCAAAGCTATCTCAGCAACCGGATTCGCCCGAAAGGCGTGGTGGAGAAATGCACCTTTTGCCTGCACCGCACCCGCGCAGGCAAATATCCGGCCTGTCTCGAGGTCTGCCCGACCGGAGCGCGCGTTTTTGGCAATCTGCTCGATCCCAAGAGCGAGATTAACTACATCCTGAATAACAAGCGCGTCTACGTCCTGAAAGAGGATGTGGGAACCCAACCGCGCTTCTATTACTTCTTCGACAAATGAAAGAGTACGTCATTTTCCTCTTTCGCGTCTGGCGGCTCTCCTTTCAGGGCAGCGCCCGATTTTACCTCTGGATGACGGCCCTGACCGTCATTTGCCTGGCTGGCTTGAACGCGTGGTGCCGGCAGTTCGTTTACGGCTTGCAGGTCACCGGAATGACCAACCAGGTGAGTTGGGGAGCGTACATCGCAAACTTTACCTTCCTGGTCGGCGTCGCCGCCGCGGCGGTGATGCTCGTGATTCCCGCTTACATCTATAAGAAGGAGCACATGCACGAAGTGGTGCTGTTCGGCGAACTGATGGCCATTGCGGTCATCGCGATGTGCCTGCTCTTCGTGACAGTGGACCTCGGGCATCCCGACCGTTTTCATCACATGATCCCACCGTTCGGAATTTTCAATTTTCCCGGATCGATTCTCTCCTGGGATGTGATCGTGCTTAACGGGTACCTTCTCCTGAATCTCCACATCGCTGGATACCTCCTCTACTGTCGTTACCAGCAGCGCAAACCGGCCAGGCTATTCTACATCCCGTTCGTTTTCCTCTCCATCGCCTGGGCGGTGAGCATCCACACCGTTACGGCCTTCCTGTATGTGGGACTGGCCGGACGGAGCTACTGGCATCACCCGCTGGTGCCCTCTCGGTTCCTGGCTTCGGCCTTTGTCGCGGGGCCGGCCCTGATGATCCTGTCATTTCAGATCATCCGGCGGGCGACGCGGTATTACATCGGAGATCAGCCTATTTTCACGCTGCGCATGATCATGACGGTAGCCATGATCATCAACATGTTCCTGCTCGGCTGCGAACTGTTCACCGAGTTTTATTATCCCACGGAACATGCAGCGGCTGCCCAATATCTCTACTTTGGCCTGCATGGCCACTCCGGACTGGTCCCCTGGATCTGGAGCGCGATCGCCCTGGATCTGATCGGAGCAACGCTGCTCATCACGCCATTGAGCCGCCGGATTCCCTGGCTGAACGCGGCGTGCGTCAGTTGCTTTATCGGCATTTGGATCGAAAAGGGCATGGGCCTGATCATTCCCGGGTTCGTGCCGACGCCGCTCGGCCAGGTGGTCGAGTACCTGCCGACAGCCAATGAAACGCTGGTCTGCCTTGGGATCTGGGCCTTCGGCGCCCTCACCTTCTCCTGGATGCTCCACGTGGCCATCCCGATTATGAACGGCTCCCTGCGGGCTCAACCCGGCCTTTCCCTCGAAACGAAAACCAAATCATGACTATGAAATCGACGACACGAAGACTGCTCCTCCTCGCCGCGGCGGCGCTGCTGGCTCCGCTGTGCGCGAAAGCCGGTTTCACCCTGGCGGAAATCTCACCGCAAAGCGCGGCTTGCATCGCGTGCCACAAAAAGGAAAGCCCGGTGATTTACGAGCAATGGGGATCTTCCAAGCATTACCGGGCCAATGTGGGATGTTTCGAATGCCACACCGCCAACGAAAAAGACGCGGACGCCTTCGAGCATTACGGCCAGTTCATCGCGACCATTGCCTCGCCGCGCGACTGCGCGCGCTGCCACGAGAAAGAGGTCAAGGAATTCAACGACTCCCACCACGCGAAAGGCGGCCGGATTCTCGGCTCGCTCGACAACACGCTGGCCGAGGTGGTGGAAGGGAATCATGGACTGAAAACGCCTAATTTTCCGCAAGGAGTCAGCGCCGCCGCCGTGAGCGGCTGCTGGCAGTGCCACGGCGGAGAAGTGAAAGTTCTAAAAACCGGCCGCCTGGACGCGGCAACCTGGCCGAACACCGGCATCGGCAGGATCAATCCAGACGGATCCGAGGGCTCCTGCACCGCGTGCCACTCACGGCATTCCTTCAGCGCGGCGCAAGCCCGCACGCCGGACACTTGCGGCAAATGCCACATGGGGCCGGATCACCCGCAGATCGAGATTTATAACGAATCCAAGCACGGGATCGCCTATCACGCGAACGTGACAAAGATGAACCTGGACAGCGCCAAGTGGATCGTGGGGGAGGATTACAGCGCCGCGCCCACTTGCGCCACCTGCCATATGAGCGCCACCAAGGACCAACCGGTGACGCACGACGTCGGGATGCGCATCTCCTGGAACAACCGTCCGGAAATCTCCATTCGTCCGGAAGTTGGGGATGCGAAGCTGGGACTGCCAGGCAAAGATGTCACCTGGGAGAAACGCCGGGCGAACATGCAGAATGTCTGCATCAATTGCCACAACGTGAATTACGTGAACTCGTTCTACCAGCAATACGACGGTTTGATCGATCTCTATCACGGCAAATTCGCCGAACCCGGACTGGCTCTCTACAAGGCAGCGAAGCCTCTGCTCACGGGCCCTCAATTTGCGAACAAGCTCGACTTCACCTGGTACGAGATCTGGCATCACGAAGGCCGCCGAGCCCGCCATGGCGTCTCGATGATGGGGCCGGACTACACCCACTGGCATGGAACCTATGAAGTCGCCAAGCACTTCTACGCCGAGTTCGTCCCTGAACTGGAGGAACTGGCCGACAAGAACAAGGACAACGCCGACGCCGGAAAAAAGGAGGCTGCCGCCAAGCTGCGAAAACTGATCGACGACACGCTAGGCAGCGACAATCACCGATGGTACTTGAACAAGATGGACCCGGAGGAGAAAGCCCGCCGGGAACAACAAGTAAAGGAATTCCAAAAACGCTACGCCAAGTAGCTCCAGCTGGCTGCGCCCGCCCAGGGCCGCAGCCGATCTTTTGTATGCCCGTTTCCTCCTACGTCATTCGCTGCCGGCTCGCGGATCAACCCGCGGTCCGGCGCCGCCTCACGGAAATGCCCGGCCTGGAACTGGGCGAGAGCACGGATTTCGGCTTTCCGGTGGTCGCAGAGTCCGAATCGAGCCGGCGAGCCGCCGAGATCGGAGAAGAAATCCAAGCGCTGCCCGGCGTGCAATCCGCGGTGCTTGTCTACCACAATTTCGAGGATGTGGTGGAGAGCGCGCCCTTCCCCGCGCAATCATGAAAGGCCCCTCCATGCAAACGAATCGACGCACCTTCCTGAAACAGGCGGCTCTGGCCGCGGCCGCTGGCGTCCTGGCCGGGCGAAGCGAGGCCCGGCTGGCCGCTGAACCGGCGTTAGGCGCAGACGGCTTGACCTGGCACAAAGCGCCCTGTCGATTTTGCGGCACGGGCTGCGGCGTCATGGTCGGCGTAAAAGACGGGCGGGTAGTCGCTGTCCAAGGCGACCTTGAAAGCCCGGTGAATCGCGGCCTGCTCTGCGCGAAGGGATACCACGCGGGCGTTGCGCTTTACGGGAAAGACCGGCTGACCACCCCATTGATCCGCCGGGACGGGAAGCTTGAGCCGGCAACGTGGGACGAGGCCATCAACCGGATCGCCGAAGAGATCATGCGCAATCCCGCGACTTTCAGCTTTTACGGTTCAGGCCAATGGACCATCTGCGAAGGCTACGCGGTAATGAAGTTCATGAAAGGCGGGCTGGCGAATAATCACGTCGATCCCAACGCCCGGCTCTGCATGGCCAGCGCCGTCGTCGGGATGACCACCACGTATGGCGTTGATGAACCGAGCGGCTGCTACGACGATCTCGATCTGGCGGACACGATCATTCTTTGGGGGAACAACCCGGCGGAAATGCACCCGGTGCTTTGGTCGCGGATTATCGATCGGCGAAGCAAAGGCCAGAAGGTCGAAGTGATCGACATGGCCACCCGCCGCACCCGGTCGACGGAAGAGTCGGATCATTACATCGAGTTCATTCCGCAGGGCGACTTGGCGATCGCGAACGGCCTCTGCCGCCACCTCGTTTCGCAGCGCCGACACGACGAAGAATGGGTGGCCAAACACTGCAACTTCCGCAAAGGGGGCGACGCGGACGGCGAAGCGATGAGTTTCGAGGACTACGCGAAATGGCTCGAGACCTACACGCCGGAATACGTCCAGAAAGTCTCGGGAGTTCGCCCGGATCAGCTCCAGCTGCTGGCGGATCGTTTTGCCGATCCGAAGCGAAAAATAGTCTCGCTCTGGTGCATGGGCATGAATCAGCACACGCGGGGCACCTGGATCAATAATCTGGTCTACAATGTTCATTTTTTGAGCGGGAAGTTTGGCAAACCGGGCTGCACGGCCTTCTCCCTCACCGGGCAGCCGAGCGCCTGTGGAACTTGCAGGGAAGTCGGAACTCTCGGCCATGCGCTGCCGGGCGGGCGGTTGGTGGCGAACGAGGATCATCGCAAACAGTGCGAGCAGTTGTGGAAGCTCCCGGCGGGCCGTTTGAATCCAAAGCCGGGGCATCATGCGGTCGCGCTTTTCGACGCGCTGCAAAAGGGCGAACTCACGGGCTGCTGGGTCCAGGTGACCAATCCGGCGCAATCGATGCCCAACCTGACCGGCCTGACCAGCAAGCTGAAAGAACGCTTTCTGGTGGTGTCCGATGTCTACCCGACGGTCACGACCGACCAGGCTGCCATCGTTCTCCCCAGCGCGATGTGGGTGGAGAAGAACGGCCTGTACGGCAACAGCGAACGCCGCACCCAGCAATGGTTCAAAATGATTGAACCGCCCGGCGGCGCTCGGGATGACGTCTGGCAGGTGATCGCCGTGGCCAGAAAATGCTATGAACTTGGCCATCCCGGAATGAAGGACCAGGACGGGAGTTTTCTGTTCGCCTTCAAAGACAGCAACGGCCAACCGTTGGAGATCTGGAACTGGGAGGTCTTTCAGAAACACAATGTCGATCGCCTGTTGTTCGAGGAGTACCGGGCTTTCACCCAGATGAAGAAATACTCCCTCGCGCCCTACGACGAATTGGTGAAGGCGCGCGGGTTGCGCTGGCCGGTCGTGCAGACCAAGGAGGGAGTTTATCGAGAAACACCGCGGCGCTTTGTGGAAGGCGAAGATCCGTTTGTGGAGCCTGGCCGGGGCGTGGACTTTTACTGGGGCAAACTGAAAGACCACAAAGCCTTCATCTGGGCCCGTCCTTATGAGGCTCCGCCCGAAGTGCCGGACGAACGCTATCCGTTCTGGCTCTGCACCGGGCGGGTGCTGGAGCATTGGCACACCGGC
This sequence comes from uncultured Verrucomicrobiota bacterium, assembly GCA_964566945.1. GTDB lineage: Bacteria > Verrucomicrobiota > Verrucomicrobiia > Limisphaerales > SXQI01 > DASVNK01. The sequence continues at coordinate 385,412 of CAZMKE010000001.1, forward strand.
ACGATGACGCGCCGGGTGCCGCAACTTCACCGCGCGATGCCGAGGGCCTATGTCGAACTGAACCCGACGGACGCCGCCCGCCTGAACATCTCCACCGGCGAGAAAGTGCGAATCAAGTCGCGCCGGGGTGAAATCATTCTGCCCGCCTGGATCAATGGCCGGTCGACGCCCGCCAAAGGGCTGGTCTTCGTGCCGTTCTTCGCAGAGGAATCCCTGATCAACCTGGTGACGCTGGAGGCGCATTGCCCGCTCTCGAAAGAGCCAGATTACAAGAAATGCGCCGTGGCGATCGAAAAAGCCTGAGGTGAACCGATGAAGCGTTTCCTCTTCCTGATGGCCGGGTGGCTGGCAATCGCCCGACTGCTGCACGCCGCGGATGCACCGGCGCCCTACAACGCCCAACGCTCGTTCGATCCGCCGGTGGCCGATCAACCTGTCGGGCAGAAACGGCCTTCCTCGCGGGCGTTCCTGGGAGCACCTCCGCCCATGCCCCATTCGTTTGCGGGAAAGCGGGACAGCCGTGCGTGCCTCGAGTGCCATGCCCGACAGACTCGCATTGAAAAACGCCAGCAGGCGATTGCGCCCGTGCCCCACGCCGAGTTCACCCAATGCCAGCAATGCCACGTGAACGGGTCCGCGCCTCCTTCGGCTCCTTTTCGCGAGAACAGTTTTGTGGGATTGGATGATCCGGGCAAAGGAACCCGGGCCTTTCCCGGCGCGCCTCCCACCATGCCGCACAAGGCATTCATGCGGGAAAATTGCTTGTCGTGCCATGGCCCGGCTGGCAAACAACGCATCGCCACGCCGCATCCGTTCCGAAGCCAGTGCCAGCAATGCCACGTCTCGGACGCTTCGCGAAACTACAACCGGCCTGGGACCTGGAATGCGCCTGAATCCTGAATGAACTGCGCCGACACAACGCCCGCGGACCTGCGGAAGCTCGCCGCGCATGAACTGGAGGCGCTGGGCCAGAACAGCCTGCGCGAGCATCTGGTGGCGCAGGCCATGGTGGCTCACAGCAGATACGGGCCTCTTTCGGGGGAATCACTGGAGGCATTCCTGCGCGATCCGGAATGCCTGCGTTACCCCACCCGGCTGGTGTTCGAGTTTGGCGAGATGGCGTTCCACCAGTTCGCCCAGCCCGCGGTCGATTGGGAGCGCTCCGAAGGCGCCGCGGTGGACGGCCGGATTCTGTATGTCCGGCCTCTATTGCGGGAACGCCCTGACCTGTTGCCCCTGGCGGTCGCCTACATGATCCCGGTGATCAATTACGGTGAAGTGGCCGCCGACGGCCATTGCCTGGCTTACGGGGCCACCCTGCTGGGGTTGCTCGAAGAAGAGTACTATCAAAAGCTCTGCGATCTTTGCCATTTGACGGGAACCGCGGAGCGACATCTCCCCGCCGATCCCTGAAAAGCAGACCCTACTCGCCCAGGTTGCGCCGCAGCAGAGTTCCGAGGGCCACGGGTGAAAGAACGGTGATGGTTTTGCCGTTCACGTCGATCAGGGAAGCAGAGCGCAAGGAGGCGAGCGTGCGCGAAAATGTCTCGCTGATCGTGCCGATCTCCGCAGCCAGCTCGCGCTTCGTGGTGGGAATGGCCACGACCGCCGGACGGTCGCTTTGCGGGTTCGGGCACCGCTTCAGGAGCCAGTTGGCCAGCCGCGTTTCTACATCTTTCAGAGTGAGGTCTTCCAGCTGCGTTACGAGCACGCGCAGATGGGTGGCCATTGATGCCAGCATGCGCAGAGCGAATTCCGGCCGAAGCCGGATCAGGGCGAGAATCCCATCCTTGGGAATGAGCAGAACCTGCGAATCTTCAAGCGCCCGGGCATCCGCGGGATACCCTTCCGGCGTGGCGATCGCGCCTTCGGCGAAAGAGTCGCCCGCGCGGAACACGTGAATGACCTGCTCTTTGCCGGCGCTATTGACCCGGTGGACGCTGATCGCGCCGCTCTGGACGATGTAGAAGCCGGTGGAAGGATCGCCTTCGTGAAACAAATAACTCCCCTTCGCGACGGACCGTGGGACGGCAGTGTCGGCGATGGCCGCCAATTCACCGCGATCCGCGCCGGCAAACATCCGGCAACTGCAAAGCGCCGGGAGGAGCGACCGGTTTCGCTGAGTGTCTGGCATGGTCATGACGTTCTGGGCCATGGGACGACGTTCGGTCGGGCGCGATCGCCCGTTGCTCCCAATGGCCTTCCAGCAATGAAGTCTGAACCGGCGCAGGCGGCTCAACTTTTTTTGCCTATTAGTCACCAAGGACTGACTTACCGCCCGCCACTGAGCGGCACCTTGTAAATCTTCAGGCCATTCACTTCGAGCTCGCCAATGTTCGGAGGCGCCGACGGATCGCGCGGCAGTTCCATCGACGGGGTTTCCAGACCGGTTTTGCGTCCTTGCGACAAGACAAAAAGGCGGGCTTCCAACTGGTCGATTCGCCCCTCCAGCAAGGCGACCTTGGCCTTGAGCTTATCCAATTCCGTCGGCTCCTTTTTCGGTTGTTCCGCCGCGAATAACAGGGCTGCGGCGCCCGCCCCCACCAGAACGACCCAGAGACCTTTCATAACTGTCCTTTTTTATCAGCATCGCGAATCACGATTTTGGTTTCCGAACTATTGCCCCGGATTTCCGGGACATACATGGCATGCCCAACCACAGGCAGAGCGTGGAACTCCCCGGGAATCTCCGCACGCGATTCGTAGCGGATCTCCCAAAAACCTTCGGGAAGCTTGTCGAGGAACAACGCCACCTTGCGATCGCGGAGTTCCTGGTAGACCCAACGAGTTTCGCCGGTCTCGGCCGGGGAGCGATCATTGGCGATGATTGGCTCGGCGGCCGTTTTCATTTTGGCCGGGCCGGTTTCGACTTTGAAGGATCGAATCCGCCGGGCGTAAAGGGATTCTCCGCTGCGAATCTCGACCGCTTCCACCCCCGCGGGCTTCAGATCTTCGAAGAGCAAATACTCGTAGTTGTTTTTCGCCTCGATGGTGATCACCGTTTCGATCCGATCGCCACTGGCAATGCTCTCGCCGGAGGTGATTTCCCGTTTCTCGTAAACAAAACCTTTGAGCAAGGTCGGAACGGGCGTGAGCCGGTAGTAACGCCGTTGCATGAAGATTTCGTTGCCGGCCGGCGCGATGGGCTCTTCCAAGCTGAAGAAAGAGCACTCCGCCGCGAGGTAGATCGGCGCATCCCCTGACTTGCGGCGAACGCGGATTTGATTCGGACCCTCCTTGAGCAGGTTTTCGGGGGCTGCAAATTTCTGCGGCGCGCCAAAGATTTCGGCGCCTTGCACAGTTTTGGAGCCCAGGGAGGTTCCATTGACGAAAACCTCATACCCGAGTTCGCCTTTGATCTCGCCAGTCACCCGCAGGTAATCGTTGAGAGCAAGCAGAACGATCGCGGTATCGCGCGTATTGCTCCACTGGGCGCCGCGCCGATTCTTGATGAGCCAATGGGCGGCCGGTTCGATCAGTTCGTTTTTTGGATCAATCGCCAGGAGAGCGCGCAGCACAAACGCCGTCGCTTCGACGCCACCATCCGACCAGCGCCAGTGAATGCCGTCCTCGCCCCAATGCGCCGTGGAGAGGCCTCCTGGATTGTTCGTGGCGGCGAGAACGGATTGGGCCGGCGCCTCATCCCGCTTCGCCCCGTTGGCCAGGTTGCGGACCAGCGTTTGCGCCTGCTCCGCCTTGCCGAAGGCATGCGCGCCGAGGGCGAACAACGCGCGCGTGTAGGCGTTCAGCCGGTCTTTGTTCTCCCACAGGTTGTCGAAAGCGGTCTGCTGTTCGCTGGTGATCTGGCCGCGACCGGCAACCGCCAGGGCGTGAAGCATGAACGCCTGCAGGTCGAAATCACGCTCGGCCTCCACCAATGCCAGGTTCAGAAAACGCACCGCGCGCTCCAAGGCCGGTTCATCGATTTTCGTGCCTGCTGCCCTGGCCAGGGTGAGGCCCCAGACGACGTAAGCCGTCATGAACCGATCACTCTCGCCCTCCTTCCACCAACCCCAGCCGCCGTCGGCATGTTGAAATTGTCCCAGGCGTTCCAGCCCTTTTTGCGTTACTTCATCCAGCTTCGCCATTTTCCCCTTTTGGGGGTGAGTCTGATTCGCGTGCGCCGGTTCGATGCCGCCGAAAACCCGGCCGAGAACATCCTCAGGCTGCAAGCCGAGATCCTTCAGAGTTTTCGCGGTGATGATCGCGGGCAAAAAGCGGCTCATGGTCTGCTCGGTGCAGCCATAGGGAAAGTCCACCAGATAAGGAAGCGCATCGAGCATCGTCACGGCCAGGCTGGGGGTCACCTGCACGTTGAAAGTGACCGACCCTGCCTTGCGCGCGGCTGGGAGGACAATTTCTGAAGTGATCTCGTTCCCGCGGGTCTTGCCGGAGGCGGCGAGAAACTTCTCGATGCCATGTTCATAAACCGTAAACGTCTTCTCCATGGCATCGGCGAAACGGCCGGCCCGCCCCTGGACCTTCAATTTAACTTCGCCGGGCTTGAGCGGGCGCGCCAGCCAATCGACCCGCGCATCGCCATTGGCGCGCACTTTGATCGGCGGCGCCACGGGGGTTTCGATTTCCAGTCCGGCCGCGTCCAACTCGGGCGAGACGGTCAGATCCTCGGAGGTGTTGTTATTGATCACGGCCGAAACCGTGACGCGATCGCCTGCGAGGAAGAAACGCGGGGCCTGCAAACGCACAATCAGCGGCTGCCGGGTGCGGGTCGTTTCATCGCCCAGGCCGAACTGGTTGCCGCTCGTTACCGCGCGGGCGACCGTCTTCCAAGCGGTCAGGCTATCGGGGTAGGTAATGCTGACTTCCGCCAGGCCGTTCTCATCGGTGCGCGCATCCGGCAGCCAGAGAATGGCCGATCGGAAATCGGAGCGCACTTCGACCGCGGGCTCGCCGCCGCCTTCCTGCCGATTGACCGCCTCGAGACCCAGCGAGGCGGAAGCGGGAGCATTCATCGCCCGGCCCAGCGATCGCTCGGATTTCATCGCTTTCGCCAAACTGAGCGGGCGATCTCCAAGAAAGTTTAAGGTTTCTGGAGCGGCTCCCCCTCCAACCGCGCCGTTCACGCCTCTCAGCCCAAAAAATCCCAGGTCTCGGCGGCCATAGGCGTCGGCCTTATCCTTGGCTTCGAGGAGCTCGGCTTCAAATTCTCTATCCTGAGCGGCCGGGACGACCTTGCGAAATGACCGGTAATTGAAGGAACTGGAACTGGTGAGCAGCGCCGGCCGTTTCGTTCCGAAAAAGAACTGGCGTGGATCGCCCGCCAGATCGCGCTGGATGTAGGAGACCGATTCATCAAAAACCGTCAGCGCCACTTCGGCTGAAACCGGCTTGCCCTGGTCATCCCTCGCCCTGATGCGGACTGTGCCTTTCTCGCCGGGACGGTATTCGAGCCGGTCCGAATCCACGGCCACATTCAAGAAATTGCGGGTGGGCGGAACGACAATTTCCTTTTGATCCATGAGAAACTCGTGGTCGGCGACCATGACCGCGTTTAGAAAGAAGTTCGGGACGTGCTTCTCATCCACGTCGAGTTCCAGCAGCTTCACGGAGCCATTGAGGTGCACCAAGCGGGCGTCGAGGAGGCCGGCCCCCACCGAGGTGAGCAAGACGTACCGATCGCTGGACGGGGCGCTGAGCATGACCGCAGCTTTTTGCCCGGCCTGGAACGTGTCCCGATCCACCAGGATTTCCAGCCCGCCGCTCCGGTAGCCAAGGTCCGCGCTTTGGCCGGTCGCCACCCAGACGGTGGTCTCGGCATGGATGGGACGGCTGGGGATCACTCCAGCCTTGACCGGCTCGTCACTCCGCCAGGCCACGCGATAGTAACCTTCCCGTTCGGCGGTGAAAGTGAGGTTCGCGAGACCATTCGTGCCGCATTTCAGGGAACGCGTCAGAATATCGTCTTGTTGATAACCACGAAACTTCAGACGCCAGGGCTTGCGGCCCGGTTCGGGTGGCGGCGGGAAATTACCGGCCCGCTGCAAGGTCTTCAGCTCGGGCCCCTTCACCTCGCGGCCGTCCGGCGCCAGCCAGATCTCGAACCAGTACTCCCGCGTCACGCGGACGGTCCCCTCCCCTGCCACCGGCTGTTCGTTGGCGTCCAAGGCGCGGAAGTCAACCTCCACTTTATCCTGGGGGCGGTAGAGGGCGTGGGAGCGCTTGGGATAGACATAGAAACGCTGTTGCCCCACCCGGACCTTGTCGGTCGCGGAAATTTCCCGGCGCGACGCGTCCGTGACTCGGGCTTCGACTCGATATTCCAGGTCGCTGCCACCGAGCGGCGTGCGAATCGTCAGATGGGCCTTGCCTTCGGAATCGGTCTTCAGAGCTTCGCGTTGCACGACCTGGCCGGGATCGTAGCGGCGAAATCGCGGCTCCGGTTCGGAATAGAACCAGGCAAATTCCCTGGGTTCCGCCCAATAGTGATAGTAAGGCGATTGGTAGACGACCGCTTCGACGGAAGCGTTGGCCACCGGGCCGCCGAAGTAGTAGTCCGCGGCAATTTCGATTTCCACGGGCTCGCCAAGGATAAACGCCTTCCTGCGACCGTTTTCTTCGGGCGTGTGAATCGCCACCTTGAACTCGGGCAGCTTATACTCCTCCATCCGGAACAAGACCGCCCGGCCAATTTCGCGCCGCCCATCCGCCGTCATAAAGACGGCCTGATACTCGCCCAGGGGCGATTCGCCCTTGAGGGCAAACGAGCCCCAGGCGCTGCCAAAACTATTCAGGGAGAGCTTCTCCTTGCTCAAATCCGCGCCGCGCGGATCGGTTATTTTCAAGAGCAGGCTCTGGCCCGACGGCACGCTATAGGTCTCGCCCCGCATTTGGCGGGCGATGATTTTCCACTCCACTTTCTCGCCGGGCCGGTAAGCGGGCTTGTTGGCGAAGGCATAGATCTTCCAGGAATCCTCGGAATGCGGACCGGCATAAGTCGATTCCTGGGCAAAGGCCTGATGATCGCCCGCCTTGACGGCGCCAAGCAGGACGCTTTGCGAAGCGCCGCCCTGCAGATCAATCCGGGCCAGCCCGGACTCGTCAGCCACGGCTGCATGCTTGGTCCATCGCCATTGGGAGTCGGCGTAATACCGTTCCCACAAGGCGATCCGGGCGTTGGCCAGGGGCGCTCCGGTCCCGGCGTCACAGGCGTAAGCCACGGTTTTGCGTCCGGCCGTTTGCAGGATCAGAGAGGCGTTGCTCACAAGGAGAAGTTCGCGCCCGCCCGCTTGGGGGGATTTCACCGTGATCACGTAAGCGCCCAGCGGCAAACGCTCGTCCAAACGGATCGTCTCGCGGCCCGGAGCGTAAGGACGCGTCTTCCCGACGGTCTTCTTCCATGATTTCACCTTTTGGCCGCGGCCCGGATCAAAGCCTTGCAGCCACTCCGTGTTGTCACCCCGGAGAGTGAAGTCCTCAGTCATGTCCACGCGATAGAGGGTGAACTCTACCTCCTCCACGTTGCGCCAGTTGAACTGAAACTCGATCTCCGATTCGGGCAGGAAGACATTGGCCACGCTCACCTGCGCCTCGGCCCGGGTGATTTCGCTGATGCGGTTCTGGGCCGGTTCGAACCAGGGGGTTTCGCCCTTGCGAAACTCGGAAGCCAGGCGGCGGAACAGATCCAGCGCCTTTCCGAAATCCGGCTCGGTGTGCCAGTTGCCCGCCTCATCGCGCACCGCGCGGCCGTTGCTGCTCATCCACTCGCCGTAGAAATAGAGGGCATCATCGTACCAGCGGGTGTCCTTCTTGAGCTTCAAGGCGCCTTCGAACTCCTCCGGGATGCGAAAGCGCTGTTCCCATTCTCCACCTTGAGACCGCAGCGTCATGGCAATCATGAAATGCGCGCGCGCCCGCTCCTCGTCATTACGAGCGATCTTGAGGGCGTTTTCCAGGACGTTCAGAGGGATCTGTGTTCCCCAGGAACCAAAGTACCAGTTCAGATCGGCGCGCGGCGGCTCGGCCGCCTTGCGGAGAATGGACCAGTATTTATCCGCGCCAACGACCAGATTGGTCGAGCCGGCCCAGTAATCGAGCGCGCGGGAGTAGTAATTCCAACTGCCGCCCAAGTCGACGTTCCCGCGCCGGTCGCGTTGCACGTCGCCCAAAGTTTCCTGCGCTTCGGCCCAAACGCGGTCGACCGGCGCTGTTTCATCAATGTAGCGCCGTAAATCCGCCTCGGCCTGCTGCAGCAAGGAGTCATCCCCCTGACGGCTGGAAGCCTCCGAGCGAGCCTGAGTTTCCGCCAGTCGAAACTGGAGCCAACGCCGCTCTTCGGCGGAGAAATCGTTGGTGTTCAACTGCCTGTAAGCCTTGTAGGCCAGACCGTAGGAGCCCTCCCGATAAAGGCGCTCCGCCGCGGCCATCGGCCCTTCCGACTCCGCCGCTCTGAGCGAGAACGCCCCAACCACCAGCCACGCCACCAGAAAACATCGCAACATACTCTTTCTTAGACGAGTTGAACGGAGATTTGCTCCGGGGTGAAATAACAAAAACCACCTGGCAAATGCCGCGGGCCAACGGGGCGCGCCGAGGCGGCAGAGGTTTTCGGGGAGCGAAGAGAACGAGGACAAAAGAGATTGTATGCGCTATCGGCCCACGGATGAGAACGAAAGGAGCCTGGAGAGGATCGGGTCATGGGAGTTTTGTCGCCATTGTTAAGAAGGTTAAATCAAGGACTTACGTTTTTCGTTTTGTTGTTTATCAGGCACTTACGTTAGAGAGCAGTGAGCAGTGAGCAGTGAGCAGTGAGCAACGGTCTTGAGGGTCTTTCCTCCCGGCAAGGGCCCCGGGGAGGGGGAGGTGGAAAATATCCTGAACGTTCATGAACGATTCGTGAACGGAGCAGTGAGGAAAGGCTGAAGGTTGAAGGCTCAAGGCTAAAAGAAGGGAGCGCTGCTGGAGGGCCACTGGTGGTGACTTCTGAGGGCAAAGCCGGAAAAGCGGCCCTGCCCTGAAAGGTCCATTCCAGTGACCAAAACTCAGAGTTCTTGATCACTATGAGAATGTAATCTCAGAGGACTTTTTGTGTCAACTGCTGCCGCTAGGGAGCCACAACTCCCAGAGCGATATGGCAATTACTGCGGCGGAACCACTTCTTCCGCAAATCATTTGAGAATAGGATCTTGCGCGGGCGTCAAGCGCTATCTACCTCTGTGTCGACGGCAGGCTGTTCGTCGACAACCAGAATGGGTCTACACGCTCAGAAGTAAGGATGATCGGGCCGAACTCAAAAGTCCTTCGCAACACTCTCGCCTGAGAGCCTTCCGCAAAAGAGGCACGCTCGGTGCGATCGATGTTCCAGTTCTTTGAATCTATCCTCAGCTGCCAGTCGGTTTCCTGGGTCCTTAGCCTGGTGAATATGGCAGCGCCAAGCAGCAGCGCGCTAGGCAGGACAACGGCCGCGACAACACCAATTCTCCATCGTCTACGCGTCAGCATTCCGTCAGCCGCTTGATTGTTCGACTCCCGACGCGCGTCTGTTCTCTCTCATAGCCAAATTGGGAATTCTCTCAGCCTTGGCGCGGTGTCAGGTTTATTCAAGATTATTCAAGATGCCAGTGGACTTTGACTCCTGTAGCCGAACCCTTTGTCCGGGTCAACGACCCCAGTTGAGGCACTCAACGGAGCGACTTCGAGGAGAAGGTCGATGGCACGATCACGCCGGAAATGTAAAACATTGACAGCCCTTATGGCCCCGCTCCTACCATAGCCTCATGCTCGGAGAAGAAAAAAAGGGCAATTGTCCACTCCCCCCGGAGCCATCGTCAAAACGGGCCTCGCAAAAGGCAATTTTCCGTCAATTCCGATACCATGCCGCGATCCATCGTGTCACAAAACTCTTCATCCTCTTGATTCTCCTGATAGGCCTTGCTCTGCCCGTCGGCGGTTTCTGGCCTTTGAATGATACCGTTAACACAGGCATCAACTCCGGGGTCGGGTTCACCCACGAAAGGATTACGGAGCAAGCCGTCGAACAGTTGGACCGTCTTCTTTATGGTGACTTCGATGCGGGCATGCAGGAAGCTTTACGGCAGATCATCGTTGCCGACTCAGAGGTCGATCTCGATCAACAGAATGGGTACAAACATTTCGACGGTGAAAGCTTCCAAAGGGGGCAGGATGAGATTGTCGGCCCAGGCAAGCTTCGGGACCAATTGATCGCCGCGATGAAAGCTCCGCAACCAAACGCAGTCGAAGCCCGCAAAATTCTCGGTCACATCCTGCATCCACTTCAGGATTTCTACACCCACAGTAACTGGATAGAGATGGGGAACCGCGACCTCCAACCCGAACTGGGCATCCCCGGGATGCCAATCAGCAACTTTGCAGGAGTCACTGAGAATACATGTGAAGAATGTACGGCCTTCCACAGAGAGGACGGTTATTGGCCATTACTTTTCGGACTTTCTCATCTCACCAGTGGGTATTTTGGGGGCGAACACGAAAACCCATCTCCCGGTGTCACAAAAGCCCATCATGGAAACCCGTTTGATAGCAGTCTGCCTTTTCCGAATACGGCGTATCTCAATTGCGGCCTTTCCAAAGATGCGACGAGGGGCAATCCCCACAGCAGTTTGCACCTGATCGCCGCCGGTCTTGCGGTCCACGCGACGACAAACTTCGTCGGCGCGCTGCGAGGGCCGAATGCTTTGACCGATGATCAATTCGCCCTTCTGCTCGGTGTCGAAGGCTTGCGTTACAAAATCCGGATTATTGCGAAGACCGGCGATGCAGCGGGCACATACGGGCTTTTCACCGGTTTTGATCCAAATGTCTCCATCAACGATGACGGCGACGTCGCATTCGTCGGCCTGGTCGGATCGAAAAGGCAGCAGGCCCTTTTCGTCAAAGATGCCAGCGGACGCACCCTGTTGAATCCATTTCCGCCTTCCACCCGCGCCTATTCCACTCCGCAGATCAACAACGCCGGCTCTGTGGTCGTTTACGAGCGAGTCTCTCCTCCCCTGCAGATGCTCATCCGCGTTTGGAAGTCGAACGTCGATCAAATCATTGTCGCCCGTGGAAGCACTGACTCAAGTTTCAATTATAAATATGCCGCCGTTTACCCTTACCCCAGTATCAACTCCGCCGGGACTGTTGCGTTCTATGGCGACACGCCCGGCTTCCTGTTTTCCAAACCCATTCTAACCACTTCCATCTCACAGCCGCTCAGTCTCCCTGGAACACTCCTCCCGCCGCGGCCAAAAGTGGTCGACGACAATAGCGTCTTACTCGGTCCGACCGATTATTCGCCTGATATCATCAGGCTTGCGCCCGACCTGAAGACCTTCGACAAGGTCGTTGATCATACGCTCTTCGACATTATTCAAAACTCCGTATCTGCGACGGACGATGGGAATCTGATCGTGTTTCACGGTTCAGTGACCGATCCCAACGCGATCAATTCAGGCCGTCCCGACTCGCTCGCAAAAATGGAGAAGGGAGAAGGTGTTTTCGCCGTGGTCCAGGGGACAGCTGGGCACAAATTTGTCCAAAGACTCTCAGGCAAGTCCGAGAACGGCATCCTGGAACCGGGCGAGGCGTGGGGAAAACAGAACAACGCGCAAAAGGATTTTGGCTTGGTGACAGATTACCCGCTCCTTCCGAAAACCGCTGCAGGCGATGGCGTGGTGGCCTTCGATGCCAACACGAAATCTGTGAATGGCCACCAGGCCTACGGGATTGTCGCCACCCAATGGGCGTTCGACCCCGCGACCACCCGCTTCACCAATACGCCGCCGGTGCCGGTCATTTTGACGGGCGACGAACTCTACATCGATGCGAACGGAGATGGCCTGCGTCAGTCACCGGAACGGGGCCTGGGTAAGGTTCTTTTCGTCTCCTACTCGCAAAAGGTGAATGGCAAGGGGCAAATCGCTCTCCGTGTTTACACGGAAACGGGTCAGGACGCCATCTGCGTCGCGGAGCCGATACAGCTGATCCGTCGAATTCCCCTGGCACGAAGGGCATTAGCCAAACAAGCCGCAACGGCGGCGGAGCCTGCGCCTGCGATCGTTCATCTGCTGCAAATCCTTGCGGACGGCAGCACGCCGACGGACAAAGAATATCCCTTCCTCGTCGATGACAAACTCTCGTCACTCAACATTCGCACCTATGGATCGGTCTCCACCGTCCTGATCGATCCCAATGGGAAAACCAATGCTCCATCAGCCCAATTTCCCTCCGACTCAATCACAGAGTTCAACGTGCCTGCCCCGTCCGTCGGAACCTGGAAGCTGCACGCCACGGCTCCCATCGGTTATTTAATCACCGTGGACGGACTTGGCAGCCCCATGGTCAAGCAGTTCGATTACGTGGAGCCCAAAGGACGCCCAGGCCACCAGGGCTACTATCCGATGTCCACTCTGCCCTCGCTTGACGGGCCAACAATCGTGCGAATCCTAATGGAGGAACCATCGACCGGCCTCAAATTGCAGTCGTGCCTGCCAGACACAACGCCTCTCTCCATGACACCCATGGTTCAAGGATACGACGCAACCAATAGCTTCATTGCGACAGATGTCGTTATTACCAACAACTACTCCATTTACCTTTTCGGCACCAATTCAGCCCGGATGCCGTTCCAGAGATTGATCTCGGGAGGCGAAGCGGCTGGCTCGGCTACATTGCAAGTCACCGAACGCCCGGACGTTCTATTTGCAAACACTCCATCGCAGTTCGTGATCAACTGCCGAAATGCCACCGCTGCTGCTGGGGACTACTCGATCCAGGTGACCAACACGCGATCGTTTCCCATCGACTGGTCTCCACGCGATTTCCATCTCGAACCCGGCTTTGACACCAACATCCTGATCACCCTGAACGTGGGGACCAGCGCCGAGATCGGCTCCTCCGATGTGCTAAACGTCACGCTCGTTGATCCGGCGACGACCAACCAACTCGCCACTCTTGCCATCCCAGCCCTGATTCTCGATTCAACCCAAGCCACCACCGCCCGTCTTTCCATAGAGCAGGAGTCCGCTGGCACTCTTGTCGTGAAATGGGACGTCCCGGGCACTCTTGAGACGACCACCAACCTCTCCGGCCCGTGGGAACAAATCCCCGACGCGCTCAGCCCATATCCCGTCACCGGATCCGCCCTGCCCCGTTTTTACCGTCTCCGCTTGAAGTAGGAGGGGCAGCAGAGGGTCAAAGGGAGTTGCAGTTCGTCGCGTACATCGATGAAATAGCTTGAGCCGGACGCGGGTTAAGGCCAGGTCCCGGACTCTTCATCGGGCGGGCGCGGCGGCAATTGCGCCTCCAAATCGGGCGCGATCGCCCTCAATATGCGGCGATGGAATCTACGCTTCGCCGCGGCAATGGGGTCGCCTTCCAGCAGGCGGTACTCAGCGATCACGAGCGGTGCGGCCACGCGCGCCTTTTCGCCCTGCAAACCGAGAAGGAGAAACGCCATGGTGATGTCGAGGGTCGGGTTGGCCCGGGGGCTAAGCTCCAACTGACGCACCAAAGCCGGCACCAGCCGCGGATCATCGCACCCAATACGGCCCAAGGCCCCAAGCACGTCATAACTCGCTTGCCCTCGCTCGACGCAATCCACGAGCGCCGGCACAGCCGACCGGGCTTGCTGATATTTGAGGCCGAGCGCGAGCGCCGCTCCTTCGCGCTGCGGGTACGAATTCGTTCGGGAGAGCGCGCTGGTCAACAAGGCGATGCCTTTCGGGCCGATGTTGGCGATGGCCCAGGTCAAAGGCAGATTCACCTCGGCGCCGAATAGCAAATTGCTCAACGCGGGCAGCGCGGGTTCGGCGTTGGTTCCCAGGATGGTAAAGCCGTCGAACGCGGCCGCCTGCTTTCGCTCCACAGAATTGAGAGAATCGCCGGGGTAAAACCACGCGCCCATTTCTTCCGGGAGTCGTTCCGCGATCGCGCCGCGCAGCTTCGTCCAGAGGCTGGGCCTAGACGAAATGAGTTCGAGCAGTCGCGGAATGCCGTTGGCGCCGATATGCCGGACGGCGTTGCAGAGCTCGCCAGGCGGAGCAGCGATTTTCCACGAAACCGCCCCGGTGAAGTTCGTTCCGGAATCTTGTCCCATGACGTCAGACCCAAGTTCATTCCGGGTGCTGCCGGACACCTCGGGTGGACTCCAAAGCTGGGACCAAAGTTCGTCGTGGATGTGTCCGTAAACGTCGTTCGGAATCCAAACCCAATTGGCGTTCGTATTCAGGAGCCATTGCGTCAAGGTTTTGCCGGCGTAGCTCGGCTCGGGCGGCCGCTGAGAGACGAGGAACCCTATGACCAGGAACACCAGAACGATGACCAGGGATTTCCGCCCGCGGCGACGCCCGTTTGGCTTTCGATGAACGCCGATGGAAGTCTGGTTCTGCAATGCGTTACGGACCGATAGCATGGATGCGGGTGAACGCGCAATGACTTGCGGCGCTTGTGTCGTGGGGCCTACCAGCCCAGGCCCGGCAACCGAGTAGCGGCGAAAAGAGTTGCAGAAACAACCACCGATCCGGCTGGGCGCCGGGCCACAACCTCTCGCGAGGTTGATGGTCGAAAGGATCCAAACCACCCTGGCGCCCGGCGACGCGGGCGGCGCAAGCGCCAGGGTGGGCTGCGGCCTGAACCTCTCCGAGGTTCGGTGTTCCATACGAAGCGAACCCGGCAGGCTCTCCGCAACTCCAAACAGGCCCCTTCGGTGAAAATCAGGAAGGGCTGGAGCAAGGGATGGCCGGACAGCAGATCACTCGAACGGCAGCCAGCGGGAAAACAACTTCTGCCAGTTCGTCTGGCCAAGCAGAACGCCGCCACCGATACAAAACATCGCGGCCCAAAACGTCGCGCTGATCGGCTCGCCGATGAAGATCGCCGCGAAAACCATGGTGCTGACGGGGATCAGATTGTTGAACAAGTAAACCCGGGAGGTCGGCCACCAACGCAAGCCCTTGTTCCAGAAAATGAAAGCCACGACGCCGCTCGCCACGATGCAATACCCCTGGAGCAGGAGCAGGTGAGGCCGCATCGGCGCGCCGCGGGTCAAGAGCTCGGCCAACGCGACCGGCAACAGAATGACGCCAGCGCGCCAAAAGGTGCACGCGGAGACTTCGGGTGGCAGGAGGGATTTGCTCAAGTTCCGGCACTCCCGCCCATAACTCGTCCACAAAACACTGGCTCCGAGCCCGAACAAATCACCCACCCACGGGCTATTCCGTCCGCGCAAATTCGGCCAGACCAAAATGAAAACTCCCGCCAAGGCCAGGAAAGCCGCGGCGTAGCTCTGAAAACTGCGCCAGGTCCA
This sequence comes from uncultured Verrucomicrobiota bacterium, assembly GCA_964566945.1. Lineage (GTDB taxonomy): Bacteria > Verrucomicrobiota > Verrucomicrobiia > Limisphaerales > SXQI01 > DASVNK01. The sequence continues at coordinate 400,695 of CAZMKE010000001.1, forward strand.
GCGCGGACGCTCCTCCCAAATCAGCGCCCAGACGGGCGCGGCGCCCAAATGGAGCGCCACATTCGACGCGGAGGTAAACTTGATGGCCAGGCAATAGCAGACGATGTAGGCCGCGAGGCTGAAGAAACTCACGCGCCACAATCGACGGTTCAATTCCCGGGAAACCGGCTCCGATCGACCGAGCCAATCCGTCCAACGGAGCACCGCAAGCAAGATCAATCCCGCGGACAAAAACCGCGAAACGCCGATCGTCACGGGCGGCCAATAACCAACCATGTACTTCGTCGCCGCATTATTCTGTCCCCAAAGAAGAATCGCCGCGATCAAACCCGCGACGATTCCTCCATTGCTCGGCCTCTCTTTCACGGGCGGATTACACGCAAGAACCCGTTCGATTGCAATCAGGGCCAGACCGCAGGCGTCGTTCGACTTCGTCCGGCGCCAAACTAAAGGCGGGCGACGCGATTTGCGCCGGGTTTACCGAGCGAGCGCGGGCTGGGCGACATTGGCATCGCTTGCGTTCGGGGGGCGAGTCGGGTTAATTGAACGTTCAAGCATGAACCCCGCGCCGGAATATTTGCCCGAGATCACCCGGCGCCATTTTTTCAGCCGCTGTTCGGTCGGGCTCGGTTCGCTGGCCCTGGCTTCGATGCTCCGGGAAGGGCGGGCGGCGCCGGTGGAAAGCCCGCTGGCCCCGCATCCGACGCACTTCGCGCCGCGGGCGAAGAACATCATTTACCTTTTCATGGCCGGGGGACCAAGCCAGCTGGAGCTGTTTGATTTCAAGCCGAAGCTGGTGGAGCTGAACGGGGAGCCGATTCCGGCCTCGCTGATCGAGGGGAAGCGCTTCGCGTTCATGGGGAGCAGCCACGGGACAAAATTGCTGGGGACGCGCCGGAAGTTTCAACGGCACGGGCAGAGCGGCGCCTGGGTGAGCGAGTTGTTCCCGCACACGGCGGAGATTGTCGATGAGGTGTCGTTCCTGATGGGGTGCAAAGCGACGCTGTTCAATCATGCGCCGGCCAAGCTTTTCATGAACACCGGGTCGGGCCAATTTGGCCGGCCGAGCATGGGCGCGTGGGTCACGTATGGCATCGGGAGCGAATCGCGGGACCTGCCGGGCTTTGTGGTGCTCCAGTCGGGGCCGCGCGGGCCGCGGGGCGGGGCGGTGAATTGGGGCAGCGGATTTCTGCCGACCAGCTATCAGGGCGTTCCCTTTCGCGGGGGAGGCGAGCCGATCCTGGACCTGACTTCACCGGCGGGGATCACCGCGGAAAAGCAGCGGCGCACGCTGGATGCGATCCGGGACCTTAATCTGGCGCACCTGGTGGAGACGGGCGACCCGGAAATCAACACGCGGATCGCCTCGTATGAAATGGCGTATCGGATGCAATCGAGCGCGCCGGAGCTGATCGACCTTTCGCGGGAGAGCGAGGCGACCCTGCGGTTGTACGGGGTGGAGAAGGACAAGCCATCCTTCGCGCGCAATTGCCTGCTGGCGCGCCGCCTGGTGGAACGCGGGGTCCGGTTTGTCCAGCTCTACCACACGAACTGGGACAGCCATGGCGGCCCGGGAGAGAACTTGCAGGGAGATTTCGAAAAGGTCTGCCGGGAAGTCGACCAGGCGCAGGCGGCGCTGGTGAAAGATCTCAAAGCCCGCGGCCTGCTCGACGACACGCTGGTGATCTGGGGCGGAGAATTCGGGCGCACCCCGATGGGCGAGAATCGCGACACCACCGGGCGCAACCATCACATCGATGCCTTTACCATGTGGATGGCGGGGGGCGGGGTGAAGGCCGGGCAGGTGCTGGGACAAACCGATGAACTGGGCTTCAACAGCGTGGAAGATGCCACGCATGTGCATGACATCCATGCCACCATCCTGCACCTCCTGGGGCTGGATCACAAAAGGCTGACGTTCCGATTTCAGGGGCGGGACTTCCGGCTGACAGATGTGCACGGCGAGATCATCACAAAACTTCTGGCCTGAGAATTTCTCCGGCGCGTCCGGAAAAATCCGTTGTCCTGCGACGGTCGATCCCGTTAGGCTCTGGGCATTCCATGAACAACCGTCGATCCATCACACGCCGTGATTTTTTGAAGCGCTCCAGCCTGGCAGGAGCGGCCCTGAGAAGCGCTCCGGCCATTTTGAGCGCCGATGCGCCGAGCGGAAAGCTCAACCTGGCGGTGATCGGGTGCGGGGGGCGCGGCGCGGGCAATCTGGAGGAAGTTTCGAGCGAAAACATCGTGGCGCTGTGCGATGTGAACGAGAACAACCTGAACGCGGCCGGGCAGAAATTCCCGAACGCCCGGAAGTATGTAGATTTTCGGAAACTCTTTGACGCCGCGAACGACATCGACGCAGTGGTGGTGAGTTGCGCGGAGCACACGCACGCGTTCGCCACGCTGCCGGCATTGCAGTTGAAGAAGCATGTCTATTGCGAGAAGCCCCTGGCGCATAACGTCTGGGAAACGCGCAAGATCATGGAAGCGGCGGCGAAGGCGAAAGTGGCCACCCAGATGGGGACGCAAATCCACGCGACCGCGAACTACCGGCGCGTGGTGGAATTGATCCAGTCGGGCTCGATCGGGCCGGTGAAGGAGGCTCATGTGTGGGTCGGCCGGGCGTGGGGCCGCCAAAGCGAAGAAGCGGCGAAACGCAACAAGGACATCGTGTTCGTGCAGGAGCGGCCCCCGGGAGCGAGTCCCATCCCGGCCGGATTGCATTGGGACCTTTGGCTGGGACCGGCTCCGGAACGGCCGTTCCATGAGGTCTATTTTCCGGGACCGAAATGGTATCGCTGGTGGGACTTCGGCGGCGGCACGATGAGCGACCTGGGCAGCCACTGGAATGATCTGCCATTCTGGGCGCTCAAACTGGATGCGCCGCTCACGATCGAAGCGAGCGGGCCGGAACCTCATCCCGAACTGGCCCCGGCCTCAATGCGGGCGACCTATACGTATGGTCCCAGGGGCGACATGCCCGGAGTGACGCTGACCTGGCACCAGGGCGAAGACAAACCGGAACTCTGGCAGGGCGGGCTCATCCCGAAATGGGATAGCGGCGTCCTGTTCATCGGGAGCAAAGGGATGCTGCTGGCGGACTACGGCAAGCATGTGCTGCTGCCCGAAGAGAAATTCAAGGATTTCAAACGGCCTGATCCGTTCATCCCGGAGAGCATCGGGCACCACAAGGAATGGATCCACGCCTGCAAAACCGGCGCGCCGACCACCTGCCCGTTCAGCTACAGCGGCCTGCTGACCGAAGCGAATCACCTGGGGAACGTCGCGTACCGCGTGGGGCACAAAATCAAGTGGAACAGCCACAAGCTGAAGGCGGATACGGCGAAGGCCGATGCGTTCATTCATCGGACTTACCGCAAAGGGTGGTCGTTGGTTTAGCCGCGGCGGCCGCCGGAACCTGCGCCGCCGGGCGTTCTCACCAGATCCGGACGGGCCGGGAGTTCATGGGCAGGTGAATTGTTTTGACCCTCGCGATTCCGGCCAGTAAGAACTGTTACGTTCGATCACTGTGAAACGAGCCGCTCAACGCCAATTTGATCGTGCGCCGCTTTGCCCCGGCGCCTCAGAGTCCATCCGTCCGGTCCGGGACCGTTTCCTCGCAGGCGTTCGGTAGCGGGCCATGATTTCGAAGCTCTCCAAGATAGGTTGGTACTGGCACCGGCTTTGGGCGATGAGCCCGCGCGAAGTGCTGCTGCGGGTGCAAAAGAAGGGGCATCAATTCGCAGATCGCAACTACTCGCCTCCCGTGGGCCTGGGGCTTGAAGCCACCGGAGCGTTTCCGCTGCTGCCCTCGAAAAACCGTGCGCCGGAGCCATTGCTCCAGGCGTTGCGCACCGAGGCGGAGGAGATTCTCCGCGGCCAGTGGAAGGCGTTTGGGCACCTGCCGCTGACGGTGAGCGACCCGCCGAAATGGCAGGCGGACAACCTGGTATCCCGCAATCTCGAAAGCGACACGGTGGCGTTCCAACTGGATCACCGCGGACAGCCGGACGGGGCGGACATCAAAGTCATCTGGGAGCCGAGCCGCTGGTATCAACTGACGCGCCTGGCTCTGGCGGGGTGGCTGCTCGACCACACCCGAGCGCAGGAAAAATGCGTGGAATGGCTGCACGATTGGGCCTCGCGCAACCCCCCGTTTACGGGCCTGAACTGGACCAGCGGCCTGGAGACGGGGATGCGCCTGATCCAGTACGCCTGGATTGACGCCTTTTTAACGGCCGCCGGCGTGCCGCACAAAACCTTGCACGAACTGCGCGGCCGGGTGCTCCCGCCGCACGCCTGGTACACGTGGCGCTACAAATCTTTTGGTTCGTCGGCTAATAACCATCTGATTGGCGAACTGGCGGGATTGATTGTCGCCCAGGCGCGGTGGCCCGGCCTGGCCAAGATCAGCGCGCCGATCGCGGAAATTGGGGCCCTGATGAACCGGGAGATTCTCGCGCAATTCGCCGAGGACGGCGGCAATCGCGAACAGGCCCTGGGTTACCACCTTTTCTCCTGGGAGTTCTGCTTTCAGGCGCAGCGCGCGCTGGAGCAGGCCGGCGCTCCGCTGGAACCGGCGGCCGTCACGCGCCTGCAAAACGCCGGACACTTTTACGCCGCGATCAAACAGGAAAGCGACCCCTGGGATTTCGGCGACAGCGACAACGCCTGGGTCACGCCTCTGTTCGCGCGGGAAGAGCAGGCGGCCCGCGAGTGGCACGGCTGGTTCACCCGGTCCGCTGCCAGTCCCGCCCTCCAGTATTGGTGGGGTGATTTTAAATCCACGACGCCGCCGACCGGCGCCTGGACGCTGTTCCCGCAATCCGGCTATGCCGTTTTCCAGACCGGGGATTGGTTTGCGCGGCTCGACTTCTCGCCGCTGGGATATCTGAGCATGGCGCCGCACGGGCATCTGGACGCGCTCCACCTCTCGGTCAGCCATCGCGGACAGCCGGTGATCATCGATCCGGGCACCGGGGCCTACTACGCGGACAAGGCCGCGCGGAATTACCTGGCGGGCTGGTCCGCGCACAACAGCCCGCAGCTGAAAAGTCCGCCGCGAGATTATCCCAAGCGGTTCGGGACGTTCCTCTGGGGGGAACAGCACGCGGCGCCGCGATGCCGCCAAATCTCGCCGCACGCGATCGAAGCCGAACTTGACCTCCCTTACGGGCGCATGAAACGGACGATCACCTTCCTGCCGGAGAAGAACGCGCTGCAGGTGCAGGATTCCTTCGCCACGCCGGGCGAGCCCGCGCCGATGATCACCCGCTGGAAGTTTGCCCCGGGCCTGAACGTCGAACGGCTGTCGGCGAACGAATTTCGGGCCGGCCCGGTGCGCCTGCAGGTCGCCGCCGGCTGGAAGATGAACCGGACGTACAACCCGCCCGAGCCGCTGCGAAACAAAACCAGCCCGGCCTCTGAAGGACTGGGCAGCGTGCCCCTGGAATCCCTGGCGTCGCCCGCGTTTCGTTCGATCGCCAGCGCCGCCTATCTCGCGCTGGAGTCGGATGCCCCCGCTCCGTGCGCCCTGCTGATCTCCGCCGGATGACCCGCCCCGCCTCCAAACCCGCGGTCCTGATCATCGTGGAGAATCTGCCGGTGCCGCTCGACCGGCGGGTCTGGCAGGAAGCGCTGGCCTTGCGGGACGCGGGCTACGAAGTGGTGGTGATTTGCCCCCAAATGAAAGGGTTCACCGCGCCGGAGGAGGTGCTGGAAGGAATTCACATTTACCGGCACAAAATGCTGCCCGAAGCCAAAGGCCTGGCCGGCTTCCTGGCCGAATACGCCAGCGCGCTCTGGGGCGAGACGGTCCTGGCATGGAAAGCGTTCCGCCGGCATCGGTTCAAAGTCATCCACATGTGCAATCCGCCCGACCTGATCTTTGCGGTGGCCTGGCCTTTCAAGCTGCTGGGGGTGCGGGTGATTTTCGACGTGCATGATCTCTGGCCGGAGATGTTCGAAGCGAAATTCAACAAGCGAAACCTGATGTACTGGGCAGTCCGGCTGGCCCAAAGGCTGAACTACGCATGCGCGGACGTCGTTCTGGCCACGAATGAAACTAATCGGCAGGCGGCGCTGACCAACGGGCGAAAAGATCCGGCGCGCATCTTCCTGGTGCGGACCGCGCCGAAGATTCCGAACACCACTCTGCCTCCAAACCCCAGCCTAAAAAAAGGCCGCCAGCACCTGGTCGGGTACGTCGGCGTGATGGGAAGCGCGGACGGAGTGCATGTTTTGCTCGAGGCCGCTGCGGAAGTGGTCCATGGGATGGGCCGGCGTGACATCCAGTTCCTGCTGATGGGGGACGGCCCGGAATACGCGGAACTGCTGGCCATTCGAGACCGGTTGAAACTGGGCGAGTACGTGGACATGCCGGGCTGGGCGAAGAACGATTTCCTCTTTCCAGCGCTGAAAACGATCGACCTCGGGGTCACGTGCGACATTCCGAACGCCTACAACCACAGCTGCACGATGAACAAAGTCCTCGAGTACATGGCCTTCGGCAAACCGCAGGTGTCGTTCGATCTCAAGGAATCGCGCGCTTCGGCGCTCGATGCAGGGGAATACGTGGCCGAGGTTTCCCCGCGCAGCCTGGGCCAGGCGATGATCAGACTGCTCGACAACCCGGCCAAACGCGACCGGATGGGCCAGCGGGGATATGAGCGGCTGCACCAGGATTTAAACTGGGAAAAGTCGGTAGAACAACTGCTGCGGGCTTACGAGTGCGCTCTGACCTCCTGATTCTGCCGTCTCCCGAACCCGCATTCAGGGCATCCCTGAGAGACAGCGGCCGCGCGGGAACTTACGTTCAAACCGTTCACTCCCCGTTCTGGTACCGCCGCCTCGTGTGAGGCGGCTCGCTGCCGCTTAATGGTTGAACAGAAATTCCGGGGAATTCAGCAGCGCCCAAAGCACATCTTCGGAGGCCGTCTGGCGCGTGGCTTTTGGCGCCGCATACGCCGCCAGAGCGGCATCCAGTTCCTCGGACGCCGGCGGCCGGCAGAGCGCGGCGTAATAAAGCTCTTTGACGATGTCCGCCGGAGAGGCCGAGCTGTCGGCCAGCCGCTGCACGCGTCCTTCCTTCCCGGAGAGTTTTGCCTGCAGAGTCGCCGCATTCATCATGTGCAGGGACTGGACCACGCTGGAACGGGCGTCCCGTTCACAGGGACAGTCGGAACTCGAGTTCGGGCGGCCGAAGGCGTCCATGAAATGGGAGCGCACTTTGTAGCTCCAGGTCTGGATGGCGCGCGTTCCCGGCGGGCAGCCATTGAACTCGTCCTCCGCTCCGGTGATGTCATTCACCGCATCCAGCAGCACCTCGGCCGGAAGCCGGCGGCGGTACGATCGTGAAAAGTTTTTCGTGTCCGCCAGGTTGTATTCATTCGGCAGAGAACTGAGCTGGTAAAGGCGGGAGTTCATGATGGTGCGCATGACCTGCTGCAAATCATAGCCGTGCTGCACGAAATCGCGGGCCAGCTCATCCAGGAGCGGTTCATTGGTCGCGGGGTTGGAGATGCGGAAATCGTCAACCGGATCGACCAGGCCGCGCCCGAAGAAAACCGCCCAGATTCGATTGACCGCCGCCTTGGCAAAGAACGGGTTCTGCGGATCGGTCATCCAATCCGCCAGCCGCTGGCGCGGGTCGAGGCCGGCAGTTTCGCTGTCCGGCGCCTTCGCATCGAGCGGTCGCGGCTTCATCACTGCGTCCGTCACCGGATGGCGAACGGACCCACCCGCGGCAAAATAAAAACTCTCCGTGCCGGCGGAGATCGGCGGCGAGAGTCCGGCGCCTTTTTGTTTCACGGGGCCGAAGTAAGCGGCGAGCTGGTAAAAATCGTCCTGGCTCCACTTCTCATTCGGGTGATGATGGCATTTGGCGCATTCCATCCGGACCCCGAGGAAAAGCTGGCTGAACATGGTGGTCAGATCCTGCGGCTCCCGGCGGTCCCGATACACGGTCATCGGCCCGGGCTGATGATTGCTGCCCTCGCCGGTGATAATCTCGCGCACGAACTGGTCGTACGGCTTGTTCGCACGGAAGCAATCGCGCACCCACTGATCGAGAAAGAAAATACTCTTCACGCCAACCCGATCGGGATTGGGGCGGAGCAGGTCGGTCCATTTGTTGGCCCAGTAATCGGCATAGGCCGGGTGCTGCAGCAGATGCTCGATCCACCGGGCGCGCTTGCCCGGGCTGGCATCCGCCAGGAACGCGCGCGCCTCATCCGAGGAGGGCAGCACCCCGATCGCATCGAGAGCGCTCCGCCGGATGAAATCCGCATCGGAGCACAGGTCCGACGGGAAGAGCGAGAGCTTGCGAAATTGGGCGTAGGCCAGCCGGTCGATGTAATTCTGCACGGGCAGCGCGGCGTAGCGCTCTTCCGGCAGGGTTTTGGCCGCGGGAACAGTGATCCGCGCGGCGTCCACAAAACCCATGAATCGCGCCACGATCACCCCTTCACCCTGGAGCGTCCCGACCTGCACCCGGCCGTCGGCATCCACCCGGGCGATCTCCTTGTCGTTTGAAATGTAGTCCGCAAACCGGGTCACATCCCGATCGCTGCCGTCGGAATAAATGGCGCGCACGCGCAGGGGCCTGGCCTCGTTCGGCGCGTAGGTGGCCTGCGCCGGGTCGACGGAGATCCGGACAAGAGACGGCTCGCCAGGACGCTGGTAAGGCATGCCGCCCCGAATCCAGTCGACCATCACCTGGTAGAACTCGGAGCCGGGCTCGATCCGCTGCCCTCCGCCGTGATCGATCGCCATGGTGGGCTTCAGCAACAGCAAGCTCTCTTCCGGAGCGGCCGGAAAGACGCGGCGCCCGCGGGCTTCCTTGACAATTTCCGCGTAATCGGACTTCGGATCGTAACTGAAGACGGACAGCTTAAAGCCGTTTTGCCCCTCGGCCTTCGCGTGACAAGCCCCAGCCATGCAGCCCGAGCGGGCGAGCATCGGCAAAACATCGTGAACGAAGGATGGCCCGGCCGCCAGCGAACTGAAAACCTTCGGTCCGCGCGGCTCGAACTTGTGCAAAAGCCGGCCCTCGCCGTCCACCAGATAGATCATCCCGTCCTCGCCCCCGGCGGCGATGCGGCTGGCGTCACTGGACAAAGCGAGGGAGTGGAGCGGTTCCGGCCAGCTGCCCAATTCCTTCTCGCTCGCGGTCTCGGAGCTCTGTTCGCCGTTATGGCGTTTGAAGTTCGTGAACCGCGTCAAGCGCCCCTCGTCATCGGAGGCCACCACTGTCTTGCCATCGCCAGACCAGGCGACATTGATGAAACTGTGCTTCCGCAAAATGGTGACGACGCTTTCGCGGGCTTTCACATCCCAGAGCTTCAACTGCTTGTCCGCCCCGACCGTGATCAACTCGGTGGCATTGGTATTGAAGGCAGCGCCCCAGACTGCGCCGAAATGCGCTTCGATCTGGCCCACCTCCTTTTGAGAAACCAGCTCCCAGAACTTCACCAGCTTGTCCCCGCTGGCCGTCGCCACCAGGCCGCCGTCCGGACTGACCGCGAGGTCGTAAATCACATCGGCATCCGTCCGCCAGGCGCTGATCGGCGTTCCGGTCGGGGTTCCAAAAACGCGCAGCCAGCCGTTCTCGGCGATGGCGCCATCCGCCGCGATCACCGCTCCGCCGTGCGGCGTGAACCGAAGCGCATTGATTCGCCCGAGCAAATTCGAGGAAACAGACCACTGCAGCTGAACCTCATTGGACCGGACCGCCCACATCTTCAACTCGCGAAAACTGCCGCTCGCCAGGAATTCGCCATCCGGACTCCAGGCCAGAGCGCGCACCAATTCACCGTGCGCCTCCACGCGGGCCAGCACCGGGTAGTTGGTCGACTCCAAACTGTAGACCGCCAGCTCCCGGCCCCGGCCAGCGGCCAGCCGCTTTCCATCGGGAGAGAGGGTCAACGCCATGACCGGCTCATAGGAAGCGGGCAAGGCTCCGAGCTTGACCATCCGCGGAGCTGCCGCCTGCGACAGGACCTCGTCATCCCACGGCGCCCCAAGCGCAACCCATTGTTCGAGGAGCGCCACCTGGCTGGCCGAAAGCTGCTTTTTGGGCGGCATATGCGGATCGGCATCCGGGGCGAGCACTTTAAGCAGGAGGCTGTCCCCCGGCTTGTCTTCGCGCAGGACCGGACCGGAATCATTGCCTTTAAGCAACGCCGCCCGCGCCTGCATCTGGAGCCCGCCTTTGTGCTTTTCGGGATTGTGGCAGGAGAGGCAATTCGCGTTCAACAAGCGCATCGCGCCTGCGGTCACCGCCGCGGAATTCGTGGCGCCCGCTCGAAGCCGGGGAGCGGCCAGCGCAAGAAAGGCCAGGCCGAGCCCCAACGCCCGGAACACGCGCGATTTTCCACGGGTCAACACATTGCCCATCCTACCGGGCGAAATCATCAGAAACAAGCCAAGGTCCAAACGATTCGTCCTCGTCAGTCAGGCCGCCGCAAATCTGCCAAGACCGCAGGCTTGCCTCCGGCCTCGCGAGTCGCACAATAACCGCCCATGAGAACCCGCTTACTTTCGGTCTTGCTCGTTGCTTTCGTTTGGGCCGCGCCGGCTCGTTCCCAGGACAAACCGGCGGCGAAGAGCGCCGCTTATCTGCAAATTCCCGACACCGACGCTGGATTGCCCGGGGACGGGCCGATCCGCCGGTACGACTGGTTTCGACGGCTGTGGACCGAGCGGCGCACCCGCTGGGCCGGACGGGCGGAACAAGATCACAACGCAATCGTCCTGCTCGGCGATTCGATCACGCAAGGCTGGGGCGAAGATTTCAGCCATTGGTTTCCCGGCTTGAAGATCGCCAACCGGGGCATCAGCGGAGACACCAGCCGGGGCGTCCTCATTCGGCTGCAGGATGACGTGCTGGCGCTGGAGCCCAAAGCGGTGGTGCTGTTAATCGGCACCAACGACCTGGAAGAGAAAGCCACTCCCGAGACGATCGCAGCCAATTTGAAGCTGATCCTCGCGGAACTGGCCCGCGCCAACGCGCAAATGCCGATCGTGCTCTGCCAGGTTTTCCCCAGCTCGGCCTCGAAAGCCCGGCCGTCCGACCAGATCAAGAAGATCAATCAACTTTACGCCGAAGCGGTGAAAGGAAACACCCAGGTGACCCTGGTCGAGACCTGGCCGCTTTTCGCGGATGTGCAGGGCGACGCCATTCCCGCCGAATTTCCAGATCTGCTGCATCCCAACCTGGCCGGCTACGCAAAATGGGCCGCAGGTCTCCGGCCGGTCCTGGCCACGCTCGGGTTCCTGGAAAACGAACCGTACGAATTCACCCCGGAACCGGGATTCGTGAGCCTGTTCAACGGCAAGGATCTCACCGGCTGGGGCTTTCGTGCCACGACCGACGCCGAGAAACAATCGATCGCCAAATGGAAAGCGAGCGATCCGCGCGCGCCGCTCTGGCCGATCGTCAATGAAGCGATCGCGTTCGACGGGAAAACCAGCAGCCCGGACGGCCGCTACGTGGCCAGAAACGGGCGATTGATCGTCACGACGCCGGCGGAAGGCCGCCGCATCCAGCAGATCTCGACCACGCAGGAGTTTCCGAAAAACTTCATCCTCCGCCTGGAGTTCCGCGCCACGCCGAATGCGGACAGCGGCATCTTCGTGCGCGGCCCGCAATTGCAATGCCGGGATTACCTCCTGGCCGGCCCGTACAAGCAGCTCAAGAACTACCGCGCCGGCGATTGGAACGAGATCGAAGTGACCGTGAAGGACGGAACCGCTTTCGCGCAATGCAATGGCGAGGTGCTGGAAAAAGCGATGAAACTGCCGGCCACGGGCCCGATCGGCCTGGAGGGAGACCGCGGGCAGATGGAGTACCGCAGAATCCGCATCCAGGAACTTCCGTGATCTGAAGCCGGACTGGCGGAGGAACGAAGGGGCCCGCAGGCGATAGGGAGGCGAATCGACCGGGCCGCCAACCCTAGTGAAGTCCGCCCGGCCGGAATTTGCGCTTGCCGCCGGAAGTGGCGATCAGCTCGCGCACCAGGGCGTTCGGGAACTGACGCTGCAAAGTGACGGCGAAGAAAGCCTTGCGAAGGTTCGGCACCTGGCAGATTTCGCGAAGTTCGCCGCTGCGCAATTCATCTTGAACGGCGATGGGGGGAACCAGCGTAACCCCGGCGCCTTCGCGGGCGAGCAAGCGCAGGAGAGCCATATCGTCCGCCTCCGCGACGACGTGCGGCTTGATCCCGGCCTTGGCCAGGATCGCATCGAACGGCTCGCGCATGGTGCTTTGCGGCCCGGGCAGGACGAGCGGGACATGCCGCAGGAAGCCAGGGAACCGGCTGCGCGCCACCTTGAGCTTGCGGCTGCAAACGAGGGAGACGGGATATTCGGCGATGAGATGGTTATCGAAGCGATGCCCCCCCTCCGAGCGCACCTGCTCGGTGGCGAGGAAGATATCCAGGGCATAAGCCTCCAACTGGGGGAGCAGGTCCCGCAGATTCCCGGAGCGGAGAACAATCTCCACGTCTGAAAGGGCGAGCAAAGGCCGGATGAATTCCATTTGAAAGTTGCGGGAGAGCGTCGCCATCGCGCCGATCCGCACGACGCGGGCCCGCTGCGCGGATTTGGAAAAGCTGTCGAGGAGTTCGTCGCCGGCGCGGAAAATGGTTTCGGCGTAATCAAAGGCGATGCGGCCCGCCTCGGTGAGGGCGAGCTGCTTTTGGCTCCGGCTGAAAAGCGGCGCCCCCAGCGCGCTCTCCAGGCCGCGCAACTGGGTGCTGACCGCTGAAGCGGAAACATTAAGCCGCCGGGCGGCGCGGGTGAGATTCCGCTCGCGGGCCACGATCCAGAAATAGCGCAAATGATGGTAGTTGAGCTGCGGCACGAAGGCAGAATACACGTTCACTTTTTTAGAACAAACATTTCGTTTAATTCAAATATCTACACGTGGCGCGCTGAACTAAATCTCTTGCGCACATGAAAAACTTGCTGAGAACAAATGAGGAAATCGCCCCGCCCCTGACGGGCGGCGCGATGCTGCACCTGGATGGCCAATGTTTCCCTGGAGCGAGGGGCACGCTGGCGGTGGCTTTGAGCGAGAACGCCCTCCGCTGGCTGGCCTCCGCCCGGAAGCCAACCCACTGGCTCCTGCCGCTGGAAGCCAGCTGGCTGCCAGGCGGCCTGGACGGGCTGGATGGCGAGATTCTCTGGGTATCGACCCGCGCCCCGGAGGCCGTGGTGGGCGCCCTGAACGAGAACATTCGGGGCGCATGGCTGGAGGGCGGCGAGGCCGTGCTGTGCCTGGACGGACTCGAGCGGCGGTTGCGAATCCAGCAGATGCCCTCGGCCGCATTCATCGTGCCTTACCTGGCCCGCCTGGCGGCGGATGAATGGCTCGGACGGACGGGCGAAGGGCTGGACTTTCCCAGCCCGTTCCCTGCGCCGGGACTGAAAAATGAAGGCAACTCTTACGAATTCGCAGCATGAAAGGACATTCTGTAACGCTCATTCCAGGGGACGGCATCGGGCCGGAAGTGGCTCACGCGGCTCGGCAGGTGATTGACGCCTCCGGCGCGAAGATTGACTGGGAGATCGCCGAGGCCGGGGCCGCGGTGTTCCTCAAAGGGTCGGCATCCGGCGTGCCGAAGGAAACGATCGACTCATTAAGCCGGACGCGCGTGGCGCTGAAGGGGCCGCTCGAAACGCCGGTGGGAGCCGGCGAGAAAAGCGCGAACGTGACGCTGCGCAAGCTCTTCGAGACGTTCGCCAATGTCCGCCCGATCCGCGAGTTCCCCGGCGTGCCCACGCCGTATGCGGGCCGCGGGATTGACCTGGTGGTCGTTCGCGAAAATGTGGAGGACCTCTACGCCGGAATCGAGCACATGCAAACCCCGACGGTGGCCCAGTGCCTGAAGCTGATCTCGCGCAAGGGATGCGAGAAGGTGATGAGCCTGGCCTTCGAACTGGCGCGGGCGGAAGGACGCCGGCAAATCCACTGCGCCACGAAGGCCAACATCATGAAGCTGACCGAGGGGATGATGAAGCGCGTTTTCGAGGAAGCCGCGCTGACCTATCCGGAGATCAAAACCCAGCACATCGTGGTGGACAACTGCGCCCATCAACTGGTGAAAAAGCCGGAGCAGTTCGAGGTCATCGTAACGACCAACATGAACGGCGATATTCTAAGCGACCTCACCTCGGCTCTGGTGGGGGGGCTGGGCTTCGCCCCGTCGGCCAACCTCGGGCACGAAGCATCGATCTTCGAAGCGGTGCATGGATCCGCTCCGAAGTACGCGGGCAAGGATGTGGCCAATCCGACGGCCATGATTCTCTCGGGGGTTATGATGTTGCGGCATCTGGGAGAGATGCAGGCCGCGGCGCGGATCGAGAACGCAGTCGTCTACACGCTGGCCGAGGCGCGCATTGTCACCCGGGATGTCTCGGGCGCGGCTCACCCGGCAGGCACGCGCGCCTTCACCGAAGCGGTCATCGCCAATTTCGACAAGCGCCCGACCGGGTGGAGCGCGCGGGAATACCGGCCGATCCAGATCGCGGAAACCCGGTTCAAGCCGCTGACCCACGGGCTGCCAAAGGCGCGGCGCGTGGCGGGCATCGACGTATTCGTCGAAGCAGAACAGTCACCCGGGGATCTTGGGAGCAAGCTGACCGGGGCCGCGGAGCGGTCCGGATTCAAGCTGAAAATGATCTCCAATCGCGGCACGCAGGTTTATCCCACGCGAGGCGCGAACACCGACTGCGTGGATCACTGGCGCTGCCGGTTTCTGGATCTGCAACCCGGCCCGGATCTCGCGGCGGAGAAAGTGACGCGGCTGCTGGCCGAGGTGCAAGGCTGCGGGCTCCGGTGGATGCACCTGGAGAAGCTCCAGGAATTTGACGGGCAGCCCGGGTTCACCAAAGCGCAGGGGGAGGACTGATGGACACGCTGAGCCGGCTGGAAAACCAAAGCATTTTCATCCTGCGGGAAGCGTTCAACCGCTTCAACTCGCTGGCAATGCTCTGGAGCGTGGGCAAGGACTCGAATGTGATTCTGTGGCTGGCCCGCAAAGCGTTCTTCGGCCATGTGCCGATACCGCTCGTGCACCTCGACACCAGCTATGAAATGCCGGAATTGCTCGAGTTCCGCGATCGGCTGGCCGCCGAGTGGGGGCTGGAATTGATCGTCGCTCGAAACGAGACCGCGCTGGCCGCCGGCGAAACCTTCCCGAACGGGCGCAAAACCCGGGTGGAATGTTGCGCCCTGCTCAAGAAGGACGCGCTGAAACAGACGCTGGACAAGCATCGGTTCGACGCCGTGATCGTCGGGGTGCGGCGCGACGAAGAGCCCACGCGGGCCAAGGAACGCTTCTTCAGCCCGCGCGACCGGAACATGGAGTGGAACGTGGAGAACCAGCCGCCCGAGCTGTGGGACCAGTTCAACACCTCGTTCGCGCCCGGGACTCATCTCCGGATCCATCCGCTCCTGCACTGGACTGAAACCAACATCTGGGAATATATCGAACGCGAAGGAATCCCGGTGCCGGACCTCTACTTCGCCAGAGCCAACGGGCAGCGTTACCGCTCCCTCGGCTGCTGGCCCTGCACCGGGACCTTCCCGTCTCACGCCCGGAACGTGCGCGAGATCATCGCGGAACTGCGGGCGACCCGCGTTTCGGAGCGGGCCGGCCGGGCGCACGACCACGAATCCGAAGATGCCTTCGAGAAGCTGCGGCGGGACGGCTTCATGTGAGTGGGAACTCCTCACCTATGTCCCGGCGCGGAACGCGCTCCGCACGATAGTGACAACCGAAACGTGTCCAAAAGGCAAATTCCGGATATCACTTAAGGGAAATGAAGACAGTTTGTTTTACCCGAATCTGCGTGATGCTGGCGGCGGTGCTGAGTCTGATGCTGCACGGCGATGCCGGAGCCCAGTCCGCCGAAAAGCCAGTCGCGGGCCAGGACCTGGTCTATGTGCCGGCGATCGACGGCGGGCTGTGCGTGCAGAGCTTGTTTCAGTCGAACATGGTGTTGCAGCGGGAAAAGCCGATCTCGATCTGGGGCTGGGCCGACGCGGGAGAAACGGTCACGGTGAGATTTGATGGCAAGACGCAGTCGGCGACTGCGGCGGGGGACCGCACGTGGAAAGTGACCTTCCCCGCGCTGCCCGCCAGCGCTGAGCCGCGCACCGTGATCATCCATGGCCGGAACAAGGCCATCACCCTCGACAACGTCCTCATCGGCGAGGTGTGGGTCTGCGCCGGCCAGAGCAACATGGAGTTCCCGATGTCCCGGACGGACAATGGCGATCTCGAATTGGCTTCCGCGAACTTCAAGAACATCCGCCTGCTGACTATCCCCCAGGGGGTCAGCCAGGCGCCGGCCCGGAGCTTCGCCCGGCTGGAGGAGTGGAGCGGTTGGGACAGTTCTCACTACCGCAAAGGCTTCTGGGATGTTTGCTCGCCGCAGAGCGTCGAAGAGTTCTCCGCCATCGGCTACACCTTCGCCCGCCGGCTGCACATGGCCACGGGGGTTCCGATCGGGATGATCGACATCTCCCGCGGCGGCACTTGTGTCGAAACGTGGACGCCCATCGAAGTGCTGCGCGCGATGGACAATGCCGACATCCAAAAGCTGCTGGGCGAGTGGGACGCCAAAGTGAAGGTTTGGGACCCCAGGCAGGATCTCGAGGAGCGCGTCGCGCATTTCCGCCAGCGCCAAAAAGACGGCAAGGCGCCCGCCGACGCCAAGGAACCCACCGAGCCCGACCCCGGCCCCGAGGTCGACATGAACCGCCCGGGCAACTGCTACGGCGGGATGTTCGGTCCGATCATGGGCCTCCAGGTCAGGGGCGCCCTCTGGCACCAGGGCTACAACAACGCCTTCACCGATAGCACCCGTTGCGGTGAGACTTACCAACAAACGCTCACCCTCATGATCGAAGCCTGGCGCAAGGGGCTCGGCAATCCGAACCTGGCATTTGGCATCATCGCCCAGGAAACCGACCAGGAACCGCAGACCCTCGATAACTTCCTCTCGGGCCTTACGGACAACGGCTGCCTGATCCGCGAAGCCCACTACAACACCTTCGCGGCCATGCGCAAGGCCGGCGACAAGAACATCGGCTTCGCTGCCAGTGATGACATGCGCCGCGCTTGGTACCACCCACAAATCAAGATCCCGGTCGGCGAACGCATCGCACGCTGGGCGCTGGCGACGCAGTACGACGTCGACATCCGCTGGCTTCCCCCGACCGTCCAGGAGATGAAGGTCGACGGAAACAAGATGATCGTGACGCTCGACACGGAAGCGTCCCCGTACCACAGCGGACCGATCTGCGGCTTTGCCATCGCCGGCGGCGACAAGAAGTTCTACCCCGCGCAGGCGAATTACCTGGTTGATGAGAAGAAAAACACCATCCGCTCAGTCATCGTCCTGACCAGCCCCTTTGTCCCAGAGCCGGTGGCCTACCGCTACGGCTGGCACCGCAACCCCATGGGAAACCTCAAGATCACCCGTTCCGAGCTTCCCCTGCCCATATCGCGCAGCGATCGCTGGACCATGAACGATCTCTACGAGGCCTACACCGGCAAGAAAACCGCATCGGAGACGGAACTCAACCGCTCAGAACGGGCGGCGCTGGACCGGGCCCTGCAGGCGGCAGACAGCCAGCGCCGACTCAAGGAAGCCGAGGCATATGTGCAGGGACATCAGACCGGGAAGGGCAACTGAGGGCTGTCATTCCGCTCATCGGCCGCCGCAAAGGCTCTAGCCTGCCGCCTCGTTTCTGCAGAACTCCAGCCAACACGATCAGGGCACGCGAAGGCGAAAAAACGCATTCTGCGAAGTCCCGCTTGTGTGGAGAGTGTTGTTCGTAATCGATACCCCTCCCACCCTCGTCCAGGCGGTCGCGGCAAGGTTGGTCGCTGTCTCAAGGATGTAATCCGTTGCATAACCGGGCCAGGCCACGCCAACCCCTGACGCGTCCGATGTGATATTCAACCGCGGCTGCAAATCGAGCCGGAAAACCGTTCCTTGACCTGCGCCTCCTCCCGCGTAGGTGCTGCCGATCAATATGCCATTCTCCACAATCAGGTCGCTATTCGGCTGACTATCGCCGCGATCCAATGGGAATTGGTAAATTACCTTTGGGTCAGTGCCATTTGTCGAGAGCCGAAAGATTGCTTCACCGTTCGAAATCGAAAAACTGAGCTGAGTAATGCCGTAGATGTAATTGCCATCCGTCGCAAGGCTCGAGTTGGAGGCGTCTCCCGGAACTTTAGCATTCAAGCTTTCGCCCAGTTCGAAATCACTTCCATCGAACCCTGTCTTGAAAATCCGGGTTGTCACCCCGACTCCATTTGTCCAAAAATTTACCAACCCAAAAAGATGGTTGCCCACTACGGCGAAACGTCCTGGGGGCGCCGCATACGCGTTCGGGATTTCGTTGATGACTTTGACCACTCCGTTCGTATCGATGCGGATCACGCGGGCGGACGTATCCGCCTTGGCCAGCGCGTAAATGCCTTCGTCGGTCACCGTCAGTTCGCCAACCGTACTCGTGTCGAGGATGCGGAAATCCAACCCATCTTCATCCATGCGCACCACGGCGTCGGCGCCTGACAGGGTGCGGTAGGCGGCATAAACATGCCCATTCAACACGACTGGGCTTGCCAGAAACGGCGCAACGAACCTCACGTCGCCAATGAAGAATCGACGAATCAACTGATAGTTCCGTCCATCCGTGGCAACCCGATAGAGGACAGCTTCGGTGTCTGAACCCAGCGCCATGCCAAAAATATTCGTTCCGGAAACGGCCAAACGGCCCGTTGGTTGGTAGCCGTTGGTCCCGGCTGGAAAGCTGAACAGCACCTCAATTTTCCTGCCGCCTTCATTCTTCGTCCGGAAGATCGTTCCGGCATTCGAGGCGCCACCCAACGCCGTCGTGCCGTAGAGATAATCACCGACTCGTGTGACAGGATTTACCCCACCCTCGCCAACATAACCGGTAAACGCATGAAAGAGGCCTCCCTGAAACAGATGGCCCTGAACATTCCGAACATACCCAGACTGAGCCGAGAAAACGGTATCGTAGGCCGCTCCGAAAGCGTTGTTCTCCACGAGCGTAAGCCCGGCGCGAACATCGGCGGCTCCGGCCCACCTCTCGGCGATCAGCTCGGAGCCGTTCGTCTTCACATGGAAAACCGTTGGGCCCGGTGCCAGGCTCAAAAACGAACTCGTCACCCCAAAAAGAGTATCGTCTTTAATCACGAGCGTGCCGACCGGGCCTCTCCCAAACGATCCTGATACGTCCTGCTCCGGCAAGGTTGCAATCGTCTGAAACGCGCTCCCATCCGTCTTGATCCTGAAAACGGTTCCGGGCCCAAACGGACTCGCACCCGCCGCGCTTCCCATTAAAGTCGTGCCGTAGAGAACGCCATCTGCCAGAACCAGACCTCCGGAAGGCGCCGCTCCTCCCTCCGCAGATGTCGCGAAAGTAAAAGCCTTTAACGTCGCAAACCCAGTTCCATCGGTCTCCACGCGAAAGATCGTTCCAGCGCTATTCTTTCCTCCCCCAGCTGTAGTTCCAAACAAGGTCGACCCAGAGAGTACCAAGTCTCCGCAAGGCATCGCTCCGTCCGGACCTGAAAACTCTTTGAGAATCGCGAAGTCCGTTCCGTCGCGATTCAATCTGAAGATCGTGCCCGCATTTGACCTTCCCGCCGAGGGTGCTGCTCCAAAGAGAGTCGAACCGGCCAACGTTAACCCCCCGATGGCGTGTGGCGAACTAATGAACGAATTGCCCGGCAGCGCGGCCAAAACAGAGAAGCCTTCTCCATTCGTATCCACCCGAAACACCGTGCCGCCACCCGAGAGCCCATCTCTGGTGGTCAGTCCATAAAGCGTATCACCGTCCAAAACCAGGCGTCCCTGGGGGCTGCTGCCCTCCAACACATTCGTGAACTGCTTGACAATCGCCAACCCAGAACCGTCCCTGGATATCTTAAAAATCGCGCCCCGCACAATCCCGGCCCCCAAGGCCTCACTCGTTGAACCGTAGAGCAGCCCATCTGGAGCGTAAAGCAATGGCGCCGCCGGGCGCACTCCCACTTGCGTTGACACGTCTCCGGCTGAGTACAGGGTCGTGAGCGTTTGCGCATCACCCCGGAAGGCTGCTACCCCGAGC
Source organism: uncultured Verrucomicrobiota bacterium (assembly GCA_964566945.1). GTDB lineage: Bacteria > Verrucomicrobiota > Verrucomicrobiia > Limisphaerales > SXQI01 > DASVNK01. The sequence goes on from CAZMKE010000001.1 coordinate 420,859, forward strand.
GAGATCAGTCCCAGTACCAAAAAGCGCAAAAGCCGAACAACTGCTTCAATCCCATTCGCAGAAAGCCGCGCGCCGGGCCTGTCGACAGAGATGCGCTCTTTGGAAGTGTTCATGTTCGTTGCCAATGTCCTCGGGAATTCTAGCCACAAAACGTCAGGTAAAGCAACCGCAAACATGCCGGCGGTCGGCTCGCCAGGCACCGGGGTGTGCTTTCAAATTCCATTTTTGCCGCCTTCCAGCTCCTCAGGCGTAAAGCATCGTCGCTTCCGCTCTGGTGTCAGCCGCGGACATAGAATGCCGCGCTTACGTTTACCGCAATGGCGGGCCGGTCAACGTCAACCGTTTGGTGCTCGGGCCAACCCGCCAATTGCCCCTAACGTTGGATAAGGTCGCGATGGGGTTCATGATCGCGATTCCATCGGGCGAGTGTGTCGTCGCGATCGCCGAAAAGGGTTTCGACGCGGGTCGCCTCGATATGGCCATCGCAAAGCATGGTATTCAGTCTGCCCTGGTGGCGTTTTTCGGCGGTTTTAGCAATGAACGCCAGGCCGTACGCACCGGGATCCTCGGGAATGTTGATCAGAAACCCCAGCATGCTTTCGGTCTGGATGTAAGAGCCGGGCCGCCCGGCGTAGGCATCCCCGAAGACAAGCATATCCCCCGGGGCTGCGAGGTCCGCTTCGGAAACACCGTGCCACAACCAAGGTACCGTCGTCACCCAGCCCCCGCCCGGTTCGGAAACGGTGGTCTGGCTCCCGTTCGGGTCGATTGCCCCCCAACCGGAGAGCCCCAATTCCGCCTGGGCGTATTTCCGCCCGAGGCTCGAGCCGGCTTTGATGGTCATGCCGTGAGAGTTATACCCGTAGGTCTGGCAGCCGAATCCGGGAGCAAACGACGCGAACCCATCCGGATCGGGGTCTCCCATGGGGCGAACATCCGCAGCGGGACAGAAAATGCGGTCGATCGGTTCAGTGGAGCCATCGGGAATCGGGTTTTGAAATGCATGGGCCAGATACGGGTTCAGGAGAAATTTCCAGCCCGCGACGACGCTGCCTTCTGTTTCGCTCATGTAAAAAGTCGGTGGATAAAAGCGGCCATCCTGCAGATACAGCCCGAGAGCCAGAGACATCTGCTTAAGATTCGCGCGGCAAACCACGGATTGCGCCTGTGCCTTGCCCCGGGAAAGAGCGCCCAGACCGAGGCTGGCAAGCACGCCGACCACGGCAACGACCGCAAGGAGTTCCACCAGCGTGAAGGCCCGCTGTCCGGCGCGCCCGCTCATGGACGGCAGCCACTCAATAGGACGAGCCGCGCTGCTCCTCGCCTTATTGGGGAAAATACTTCTCACTCGATGATTCGTTAAAGCACGTCCACCGCGCGTAACCCAAAAACAGCGACGATTGCAGGTGACATCGGGCCCCGCAACATGCCAAACACTTTGCCCGTCGTGCCGGTAATCGGGTGTCGGTGGCAGAGAAAGGGAAGTTGGCGCTTCCTCCTTCTGAGTCGATTCGAGTCCATCGCGATCAAGAGTCTTGCCAGGTTCCGGTGATAGTTCAATTGCAGAGTGGAGCCGCGGACCAGCCAAGGTCCCATCGGAGATTTCGCGGCACATCGGATCGGCCCTGAGTCGCCGATCGGAGTCGAAACAAGTGGCGACCTCGCCAGCGACAAGTTAGCCGCGCCCTTCGGGACGTTCGCTTCGCGCAGCGCGCTCAACCTTGCCGAAGGGAACCGCGAGAACTGCACGATGGTACGGGGCCATTTCCCGCCTTATTCGGCCGTCCGCGTGATAGTGCCGACCGACCCAGGTACCTTTCTCTAGTGCCTTTGTAACCGCGATCGTGCCGTCGTCGTTTCGGGACACACAGTGCTCTTCGCTCTCAACGCTCACAAGGCACCTCCCGATAAGGCCGACAATTGAATTTGAATGCCGACTCGCGTTTGTATGCCAGCGTTTAGCGCGAGCCCAGTAGTTCTTCCGTAGGCCGAACCAAGACCGAATCCCGCAACAAGTCATCGCACATTCTCGAGCGCACTAAACGCTCGAACCTCCGAAGATGCCGAAGCTATGTCAGGATCCATAACGCCCAAAAATCTAGCACCGCTCATATGATTGTATGGATTCAAGATGACTGTGACCCCTGGTCCTTGCCGTAATCGATCCGGAAGCTTGCCTGAGACTCACCCTTGAAACCGTGGCATTCGCATGGTCTGGTTGACGGCAGCGAATCCAGCGATCTTCAGAACCAGGGAGGCGACGTTTTTCGTTCCGGTTTTGGCCATCAGATGCGCGCGAATCTTATCAATGCGACGCGGGTTCTTTTGCAGTCGAAGGGCAATTTCCTTGGTGGTTAGCCCCAGAGTGAGCAATTCGGAAACGGCCTGTTCCTCGGCGTCAAAATGAGGATCATCCGGCTGAGCGACAGAAAGCGGCCAACGCTGGCGCAAGGAACGCCAAAGAATTTCATCCAAATACACGCCGCCGTTGAGCACCACTTGCATGGCCAGCAGCAAATCGGTGGCCGGGGTATCCTTGCCAAAGAAGGCATTAGCGCCAGCGGCCATGGCCGATTCGGTGACACGCGGAAATCCAGAATAGAAAATGATCCTGACGTTCGGGGCAAAGCGACGAATCTCAGCGGTGGCCCGAACACCGGAACACCTTGGCATGTTTTCATCCATGACGATCACGCGAGGCTTGAGATCGTACGCCTTATCAATGGCTTCACGACCATCCGCAGCGGTATCTATCAAGGTGAAGGATTTTGAAGACCGAAGGACCATGCGAATGGAATCCAAAACCGTTGGATGATCGTCCACCGCAAGAACTCCCAATTCAGTTTTTTTCTGCAGCCTGCCGCCCATAGGAATGCCTAATCAGGGTTTACCGGATAGGAGCTTGAACCGTAAAGAAGAAATTTGTGGAAGCTATTGGAAACCCTCGCGATCGTAGGGAAAATCACGGACATAGCAGAAAGATTAGCCCGACAATTTCTTCACTTTGAACGAGTAAGGGCAAAGCCGACTGATTCTTCCGCGGATTTCCTGGGGGCGATCCTGAGTTTCTCCGCCTCGTTTCGCGGAGGAGATAGGATCTCTGCTTCGCTCCTTCGAACTGGTTCGCGCTTCTACCCGATTCTTATGAGGCGCACCTCACACGATCAATCGTTCCGCGCAGTTGGACCCCGACCTACCGGGTCGTCGCACGGGGCTGGAGCAGGGTAAAGCCCACCGCCGCGCCGGCCATGCACAAACTGAAGAGCCCCAGACGGAGAATGACTCCGCTGAAGGCGGGGAATATCTGTTCCTGGTTCACCGCGCCCAGATAGCGGTTGAGTTCCAGGCCGTAGCCGGCGGCGATGGCGACAAACACAGGCACGCCGCGGAAGTCGCGGCGGGCGAGGAGACTCCCCACGAGGACGGTGGCGAGGGTCATCGGCAGCATGCTCCACATGAACCAGGGGACCAGACGGGCGGAATCGAGGATTCCCGGAGTTTTGGAGAAAAGAATCCGGAGGGGCAACGCCGGGAAGAGGGTGCAGAACAAGGCGCCGAGAACGCCAAGAACCGCAGTGCCAGCGACGGCGAGCATGAGGGAATCGGACTGCTGCGATTGGACGACGCTGCGGACCATTTTGGGGAACATGACCGCGGCCATGGGGGTGGTGAAGGAGACCAGGCCGATGCCCAGGATGGCGACCGCGCTGTAGTAGAGGGTGCTCTCGCGGCTGAAGTGGGCCTGCACGATCAGGACGTCCGCATTCATGAGGAACAAGAGAGCGCCGCTCCCGGCGATGAGCGGCACGGCGCGCTGGAGCCATGGTTTCCAGGAAAAGGAAGCGCCCCGGCCTCCGAGAAAAAGGCGGCGGGAGGGCCAGGCGGCGAGCAGGACGGCCCCGGCCAGGCCCAGGAGCACCCCGGCGAGGGCGGTCGTGGCGTTTTTCGAAAAGAACCTCAGAAGCAGATAGATGGCTACAAAGCGACCGGCCCCATTCATCATGATGGACCAGCCGAGCCAGCCAAAAAGCTGCTGGCCCTGGAGCAACCCCTGGGAAAATGGAAGGAAGAGCTGGGCCAGGACAAGGCCAAGAGTCACCAGGAGCGTGGGGAGATCTCCAATTTTCAAGGTTCGGAGCAGCCATTCCTGGTTCAACAGGCAGATCCCGGACAGGAGAATCCAAAAGAGGAAGATAGCGCGGGAGACGGACCGGGTGGCGGCGCTCAACTGGCGTTCGGCTTCGACACTCACCGCAGCCGCAGCGTCCTGGGCCATGACGGACTGCAACCCGGAGGTGACAATGCCGAGAACGGTGAAGAAGCGGAGCATGCTCAGGTAGGTGGCGACATCGGCGGGACGCGGAGCGAGGCGGGTCGAGACGATCGATGTGACCGTAATCAGCGCGAGGCCGCAAATGATGGTGGAGGCCACCAGCCAGCCGCTTTGCCGGAAGAAGGCGAGTTTGCTTTCCCGGCTCATGGCAGGCTTTGCTGCAAGGCAATCCTTTCCACCACATCCGCGGCTTTGCGGCTGAGGGCGCGCCAGTCGAGTTCCCGGCGCACGCGATCACTCACGCGCCGGGCGGATCCGGCCAGATCGGCGGGGGGATTTTTGAGCATTTCCACCATGGCGGCGCCGAAGCGCTCGCCATCGAACCCAGCGAACTTCACAGTCGGCTCCTGGGCGAAATAGCGCGAAATGCTGTTGATGCTGGTGCTGACCACGGGCAGGCCGACCGCGAGATACTCCACGATTTTTGCCACGAACGCGCAGTGCGTTCCGGTCGATTCCTCGTACGGGACAATCCCGAGGTCCGCCGAATGCAAATACTGCACCACGTCGGTGTAAGGGACGAAGCCGGTGCATTCAATCCGGGCCCCGGGGAGGCGCACCGCGGCGCGCGCCAGAAACGCCTCGAGCGCGGCGGTCTTGTGCCCGACAAAGCGGAAAACCGCATTCGGCAGGTCGCGCAGCACCCGCTCGAACGCCACGAGCGCGATATCCCGCAGGTGATGGTGATCCAGTGAGCCGTGCATGACGACGACGGGCGGCCGGCTGGGATCCCAGGCGCGCGGCTCCCGAAAAGGAAAGAGCTGGGAATCGAAGCCGTAGTAGATCGGCACGATGCGCTCGCGCGCATAACCGGCCTGGGCGAAATAATCGGCGAGGGTGTCCGAAACGGTCAGCAAGCCGTCGACCTGGTAGCGCCGAGGCAGGGAGAGTTCGTAGCGTTTCAGGACGGCCAGAGCCGGGGGAGGCGCCAGCCAGATCGGCCAGGTTTCCATGAAGCCGGTCAGATAATCGAGAAAGTTCATGACCACCGGAACGCCCCATTTCTTTTTCAAGCGCCCGGCGGTGACCGCCGCGATGGCGTGCTGCGAAAAGACAAAATCGTAGGGCTGGCCGCCGGCCGTCTTCTCGACCAGGCGCTGGAGGAACGTTGGGTAAATCAAGTATTTGGCGTTCCGCAGTTTCGTGTAGCGGCCCATTTCCCATTGGGTGAACTGGTGCAGCTGAACGCGAAAACGGCGCGCGACCTCCGCCGGGTCCTTCACCCGCGGGCAAAAAAGGTGAACCTCCCACCCCCGGGCCACCATCTCCTCCACCAGGTAGATCGCTTCGGCCGAGCCGCCGCCGCTGGGGGGATAGAACGGTTCGTGCGTGAGAAAGGCCAGGCGCATCAGAGAAGGGAGCGGAGAAATTGGGTCAGCAGCCGGGCGCCGTCCTCCAGCGATCGGAGCGAGATCCATTCATCGCGGGTGTGCGCCTGAGCGATATTGCCGGGACCAAACACCACCGAAGGAATGCCGCCACTGGCCAGAATGGCCGCATCGCAAAAGAAGTCGACGCCCACTCCGGCCTTCTGCCCGGTCACGGCGAGCAATTGCCGCACGAGGGGAAGATCCGAGCTGGTTTCCAGCGGCACGCAGTCGGCGCCCTTCGCGCTGATCAGTTCCACTTTGGAGCCGGCCGCTTTGAGAAACCTGACGATTTCCCGTTGAACTTTGGCGTCGTTCTCGCCCGGGAGGGTCCGGCGGTCGACCTGGATTTCGCACCGATCCGGCACGATATTCGGCTGGGCGCCCCCGTGAACCATGCCAACGTTGATCGTGGGGCTGCCGAGCAACGGGTGGCGGCGCTGGCGGAGTTTTCGGGCGTAGCCGGTCTCCAGGGCATCGATCACGCGAGCCATGGCGTGCACGGCGTTCACGCCGAGTTCCGGCCGGGCGCCATGGGCGGCCTTGCCGGCAGTCACAAGCTTCAGCCAAAGATCGCCTTTGTGCGCCGTGACCACCTGGAGCTCGGTCGGCTCCCCCACGATCGCCAGGTCCGCTTTCCAGCGGGCGCGAGCCAGGGCCCGCGACCCGCATTGGCCGTTCTCCTCATCCACCAGGCCCACGAACACGAGTTCGGCGTCGCGAGGAACCGGGCCGGAGCGGGCCACGGCCAGAAGCGCGGCAAACATGGCGGCGACGCTGCCCTTGGTGTCGCACGCGCCGCGTCCATGCAGGCGGCCGCCGATCTTCCGCGGGCGAAAATAGTCGTCGGTCAAGGGGTCGCCGCCCACCGTATCCAGGTGCGGCGCGAGAATGATCCGGCGGCGGGTCCGGCCGGAAGGAGTGAGGCGGACGATCACGTTGCGCCGAGCCGGGCTGGCCGCGCCCGCGGGAAAAACCTCCTGAAACTCGACCGGCAAGCCCGCCTTGGCCGCGCCCGCGGCCAAAAAGTCGGCCACGCGCCATTCCCCCGCCCGGGAATCTCCCGCGGGCAGGAAGGCGGGATTGACGCTGGGAAGCGCAATCAATTCGGCCAGAAGCTTGTCCGGGTTCTGCAACATCGTTCGGCAGATGATGCACGGATGGACCTGAGTTGCCAATCGGAACGAGCACGGAACGGACCGGAGCTCTCAGTTATTCGCCCGGAAACCCCCGTCGGAAATCTTCAAGACAATCCGGTTTTCCATCCTATATTCCCAACCGTGGTTCACGAGCCGATTCTGGATGCGGGGAGGGATGTGATCGCGGTGCATGGCGCGCGCGAGCATAACCTGAAGAATCTTTCGATCGAGATCCCGCGCGGCAAATTTGTGGTGATAACCGGGGTGAGCGGTTCGGGCAAGAGCACGCTGGCGTTCGACATCATCTTCGCGGAAGGGCAGCGCCGTTTTCTCGACGCGATGAGCGCCTACGCGCGGCAGTTCGTGGAGCAGATGTCCCGGCCGGATGTTGACTTGATCACCGGGCTGCCGCCGACGGTCAGCATCGAGCAGCGAAATTCGCGCGGCGGCGGGAAAAGCACGGTCGCCACGGTCACGGAGATTTATCACTTTATCCGCCTGCTTTTCGCCCGGCTGGGAACCCCGTACTGCCCGGATTGCGAGCTGCCGGTGGAGGCGCAGACGCGCGATCAACTGGGGGCCCGGCTGAAAGCGGAAATGAAACGCCGGGGCGATCTGCTCCTGCTGGGGCCGGTGGTGCGCAATCGCAAAGGGTTCCACACGGACGTGGCGCAATGGGCCGCCAAGCATGGTTACGCGGAGATCCGGGCGGACGGAAAGATGTACTCGACCGCCGAACCGTTCCGGCTGGATCGCTTCCGGGAGCATGACGTGGAAATCGTGGTGGGCGTGCTGGAAAGAAAGCCTTCCAAGTCGGGCAAATCGCCGCAACAACTGATCGACGAGGCGCTCGACCTGGGGCACGGGACGCTGCTGACGCTTAGCAATGACCGGGAGACCAGCGTTCATTCGACCGAGCGAGCGTGTCCCGGCTGCGGCCAATCCTTTCCTGTGCTCGACCCGAAAATGTTCAGCTACAACTCCGCGCAAGGCTGGTGCCCGACCTGCCGCGGTTTTGGCGAGCTTTTTTACCTGCCGGAGGTGGAACGCGGCGCGCGGGCGGACGCGATCGAAGAATCGTGGTTCGAATGGCAGGAGGGGAAGCGGGAGCCGTGCCCGGACTGCCAGGGAGCCCGGTTGAACCGGCTGACCCGGGCAGTGCGGCTGCACTGGAACACGCAGGCCCCGGCCAAAGATCGGACTTACGGCAAAGGCCTGGCCAGCGCGCACCCGAACATCGATTTTTTCGGCCAGGCGTCGGTGGAGGAAGCCTTCAATTACTTTCAACGCGTCAAGCTGGCCGGCCGGGAGGCGGACATTGCGCGGGACATCCTGCCTGAAATCCAGGAGCGGCTGCGCTTCCTGCGGGAGGTCGGGCTGCACTACCTGCAGCTGGGCCGGAGCGTGACCACTCTCTCCGGCGGTGAGGCGCAACGGATCCGCCTGGCGGCGCAACTCGGGTCGAACCTGAGCGGGGTGCTGTACGTCCTGGACGAGCCGACCATTGGGCTGCACGCGCGCGATAACGAGCATTTGCTGCATGCGATCGAGCTTTTGAAGAGCCGCGGGAACACATTGATCGTGGTGGAGCATGACGAGGAGACGATGCGCCGGGCGGATTACGTGATCGATCTCGGCCCGGGCGCCGGAGTGCATGGCGGGACGGTCGCCGGAGCCGGCACGCTCGCCGAACTGCTGGAGAACGAGGCGTCGGTCACTGGCCGGAGCTTGCGGGAGCAAAAGAGCTTTCCGGCCCGCGGCGCACGCCGTCCGGTGGACCGCAAAACGCCGCGCTTGAAACTGGAGAAGGCCCGGCAAAACAACTTGAAGGATCTCGCGATCGACTTCCCGCTGGGCCGCTTTGTGGTGATCACCGGCGTGAGCGGCTCGGGGAAGAGCACCCTGGTGCGCGAATGCCTGCTGCCGGCGATCCAAAACAGCCTGGCGAAGCCGAAGGACCGGGTGCGGGAAGGGGTTTGCCCGTTGACGGGATTCGAGTCGATCAAATCGGTCTACGAAGTCGACCAGTCGCCCGTCGGCCGCACGCCACGGTCGACCCCGGCGACCTACGTGGGGTTCTTTGACGTGATCCGCCAGCTGTTCGCCCAAACGCCGGAAGCCCGACTGCGCGGTTATTCCCCGAGCCGCTTCTCGTTCAACAGCGCGCAGGGCCGCTGCCCGGAGTGCGAAGGAGCGGGACAGGTGAAGCTGGAGATGAACTTCCTGCCGCCAGCCTATGTCATGTGCGAAACCTGCCGGGGCACCCGGTTCAACCGGGAGACGCTCGATATCGAGTACCGGGGGCGAAACATTTCCCAGGTGCTGGACCTGAGCATTGAGGAGGCGCTGCAGTTTTTCGACCCGATTCCCCGGGTTCGGCGCCCGTTGGAAGCGTTGCGCGATACCGGGCTGGATTACCTCAAGCTCGGCCAGATCAGCCCCACCCTGAGCGGCGGCGAAGCGCAACGGATGAAATTGGTGACGCATCTTCTGTCCGGGCTCAAGGAGCCGGCCGATCTTCCCGAAGCGCCGTCCAAGCGCAACCTGTTCATCCTCGAGGAACCCACCATCGGGCTGCACATGGCGGACGTGAAGCGCCTGGTGGAAGTCTTGCAGAAGCTGGTCGACGCGGGGCATTCCGTGATCGTGATCGAACATAATCTCGACCTGATCGCGGAGGCGGATTGGGTGATCGATCTCGGCCCTGAAGGCGGCCAACAGGGCGGCCAACTCGTGGCGGAAGGAACGCCGGAAAAGGTGGCGGAATGCAAATCGTCCCACACAGGACGGTTTCTTAAAGCAGTTCTGACCCCCAGGAAATCGGGCAAGCGTTAGAAAACACCTGAGCTAACGCGGACGAGGGAGGCCCGCTGATTTCCCTCCACGACCCAACTCCTCTGAAGCTGCAAGGGACGCGAGTTGGGTCTGCGGATTCCATCCCGGAGGGGCGGGGATTCCTTTGCTGCTCCAGGGCGAGCCGCGCCGAATCCAATCCTGCCGCCAGCGAGCGTAGGTGAAGCCAGCGTCATCATCCGACACTCCGAACTGGAAGCCGCACGAAGGGCAAATCTCATAAGATCCGCCACCGCTGGAGGAACGCGGCGGCTCTTGCAGCCCGGAAAACCCGCAGCACAGACAAACAGGCTTCTTCATTGGTCACGCCCCTTCTCATTGATCAGCTTTCCAGGCTGGCGATCGAAATAATCGCGGCTGCCCGGCTTGAAAAAAGTGCGGGTCGTGCCGTTTGGATTGTAGGCGGCAAAGGCGCCGGTCTTGGGATCGAAGATGCGAATCACCCCTTCGGAATCCACTTTGACCGGCAGATGTTCCCTTTTCGCGCGCTGGCGAAATTCCCAGGCCATCCGAGCGTAATCATCCGGGTTGGCCGCCTTGAAATCCGCGCCGTGCCTTTCGAAATGATCGCGAAGCGAAGCCAGATGCCCCCAGGTTTCCCGGGAGGGCGGCGCCTGCAGTGGAATCGGCTCCTGCGCGGGAGCTGGGCGTGGGCCCCTGGCCGTTCCGGGGATCTGTCCCGCTTCCGCCCCTCGGTCGGGCACGACGAAGGTGTTCGTCCAGAGAGTCAGCCGGGCAGTGCCGACCGTGAAAAACCATTTTGTCCCGGGTGCGAGCGGCGGCAAGATCACCCTATGATCCACCCCCAGGCCGCCGTTGACGCGCTGGGACATCCGGCTGAGCGACTCGCCATAAAAGACCCTTGAGCCGGTGGAGACATCGGTGCTCCAACGGATCACCGCCTGGGTGCGGTTGGTGAACTCCACCGTCGGCAATCCAACCAGCGCCGCCGCCCTCCCCTGCCCCACGAAGGCCAGGAGCGCGATGGCCCAAAAGCTCAAAAAGGCCATCCGCGTTTTTGCAGAGATCAACATTCCCCAATTGCATGCGGCTTCGGACGAGGTTTTTCAAGTGGTCTTTGCAGCGGAGTGCTTGGAACGAGACGCCGGGACGAGACAGCGGGGCGGGCTTGAAGATGAAGGCGGCTCTTGCGGGATTGCGTTCGCAAGGCATTTTAACGGCTCGCGCGATGCTTTCGATCGTCAATATCAGTAAAAGTTTCGGAGGGCGGGATCTGCTCACTGAAGCTTCGCTGCAAGTGAATCGGGGGGAGAGGATCGGTTTGGTGGGCCCGAACGGGGCCGGCAAATCGACCCTGATCAATATTATCCTGGGACGGGAAGAACCGGATGCCGGGGAGGTCACCCGGGACCGCCGTTGCTCGCTGGGATTCCTGCCGCAGGAAACGGCGGCCGTGAGCGACGAGACCGTGATCGAAATCGCCATCAACCTGCACCCCGAACTGATTCCCACGCGGCGAGCACTGCAAAAGGAGGATTGGCACGAACAGCCCGGAACGCACCACGACCACGCGGATCCGCATTCCCGCTACGCGGAGCTGCGCGGATTCGAACATGAGGCGAAGGCGAAAGGCATCCTGGCCGGCCTCGGCTTTCGCGAGAGCGACTACGAACGGCCCGCGCGTGAATTGAGCGGCGGCTGGGCGATGCGGGCGCATCTCGCCCGTTTGCTGGTGCAGGAACCGGACCTGCTGCTGCTGGACGAACCAACAAACCACCTGGACCTCCACTCACTGCTCTGGTTCCAAAGCCACCTGCAGAACTATCCCGGGGCCATTCTCATGGTGTCGCACGACCGGGAGTTCCTGAACCGGATCATCGGGTCGATCGTGGAACTGCGCTTCGGACAGTTGAATCGATACCAGGGAAACTACGACGAATTCGTGGCGCAACGGGAGGCGAACGAGGCGAACCTGCTGGCTGCTTACAAAAATCAGCAACGCGAGATCGCGCGGCTGATGCTGTTCGTCGAACGGTTTCGGGCGAAAAACACCAAGGCGGCCCAGGCTCAAAGCAAGCTCAAGCAGATCGAGCGCATGGACCGGATTGAAGCGCCGGTCGATCAAACCGCGACGCTTGATTTCAGCTTTCCGCAGCCGCTCCGAAGCGGCCAGCGCGTCCTGACGCTCAAGGGAGTTGATTTCGCCTACGGCAAAACGCCGGTCTACGAGGGGCTGGAATTCGAAGTGGAACGGGGGCAGCGGCTGGTGCTGGTCGGGCCAAACGGCGCGGGCAAATCAACCTTGTTGAAATTAATGGGCGGGGTGCTCACCCCCGGCGGCGGCGAGCGGGTGCTCGGGCACAACGTGAAGTGCGGGTACTATTCGCAAAACCGGGTGGAGATGCTGAAAATGGACCGGACGGTGCTCGCCGAAGCACTCGACACGGAGCAGCGAGTGACGGAACAGTTCGTGCGCACCCTGCTGGGCTGCTTCCTGTTTTCGGGCGATGACGTGGACAAACCGGTGCGCGTGCTGAGCGGCGGCGAGAAGAGCCGGCTGGCCCTGGTGAAGATCCTGATCGATCCGCCGAACTTTCTCCTGATGGACGAGCCGACCACCCACCTGGACATGGCGAGCATCGAAGCGCTGATTACCGCGCTCAAGCAATTTGAAGGAACGCTGGTCTTCATCAGCCACGATGTTTACTTCATTCGGCAATTGGCGAACCAGGTGGTGCACGTGGAGTCCGGGCGGTTGCGCCGTTTCGCGGGTGATTATCAATACTACGTGGACAAGACCGGCTGGGGAGCCTCCACGTCGTTCAATTCAGCGCAGAAAAGCGCCGAAACGAAGGAAATCCGCCCGTCCGTCTCCGCCAAGGAACAACGCCGGATAGAGGCCGAAGAACGCCAGATGCGCGCGCGCGCGCGCAAGCAGCAACAAGAGGTGGTCACGGGCATTGAAGAAGAAATCTCTGAGCGGGAGGGGCGGCAGGCAGAAATCCACGAACTCCTGCAGGCGCCGGACACCTATAGCAAGGGATCACTGGCGGCGGATTTGAATCGGGAGCTGAAAGAGATCGAGAAGGAATTGGAAGACCTGCACCGGGAGTGGGAAGAAGAAGCGACGAAACTGGAGATGCTCAGCGCGTAGGAGGAGGCCCCGGCGGGTCTGGGGGCGGGAAAAGGCCGGGAAACCGCTTTTGAAATTCGTCATCCGGCAAAACCTGCAAACATCGGTCGCGCTTGCACCGCTCGGCCGCAGCTTCGTCGTTCCAACCGTGAGCCACCGGGTTGCCCTTCTGATCAATGATGCTCATAGGTTTACTGTCGGAACGAGAAGGAGATGACCTAAGCAGAATCTCGCCGACCGGGCGCTGATCCCAAGGTCCAAATTCGGCTCGGTACACGGAAACGCGCCGTCCCGGTTGGAACGGCGCGCGCGGAAAGAGCCGATTACTTCAAAGGCTTGATGCGGATATTCCGGAAAGAGACCGCGCCATGGTCGCCCTGCAGCAGGATGGGACCGGGCTGATCCAGGTCCTGGTCCAGCTCGCCGCCGGTTGCTTTGTTCACTTCGACGTTGTCCTGAATTTTCACGCCGTTCAGGATGACTGACACCTTGTTGCCCTGGATTCTGGCCTCAGCCTTCTGCCATTGCCCGGGAGGACGGGTCACAAATTCCGACGGAGCGGAAACGAGATAGATCGCGCCGTTGCCGCCCGGCTCAGCCTTCTTCTGCGCTGAGTCATCGAGAATCTGGATTTCATGGCGGCCCCGGAGGTACAGGCCGCTGTTGGAATTCGCCGGAACCATGTATTCGTAGCGGATCACGAAATCGCGGAACTTTTCTTCGGTCACCAGGTCGTTGCCGTGGCCGTCGGGGAGATTAACGAGATTTCCGTTCTGGACACCCCAGCTTTTCGCACCGTCCGGGCGGCGCAGTTTCCAGCCGTTCAGATCGGCGCCATCAAACAAAAGCTTGAAGCCTTGCTTTTCCTCGTCGGCGCTAAGTTTCGCATTGGTCTTCTGGGGAGTGGCATCGCCCTTTTCCAGCCCCAAGGCCCATTTGATGCCGCCCAGGAGATGCTGCTGGTAGGCGTCGCTCAGCCAGACGTCCTCGCGATGGCCAAGCGAGGTGTAGAACACTTTTCCGTGGCTGGCCTGTTTGCACCAGGAGATCGGGTAATCGCCGGGCTGCAGGGTGTTGGGATGCTTATCGAGCGTGAGCAGGCCATGGACGGTTTCGCGATGGAAATTTTTGAGGATGTAAATCTCGTCGAACACCGGATATTTCGCGCCCAGATGATGGGTGGCGGGATGGCTCATGTCCGCGTTCACCGGTTCGATGGCCACCTGGGCGTGATGCGTCTGAAACTCGCCGCCGAGCAGATCGATGTAAGCGGGAAAGCCGTGAAAGGTGTCGCTGGCGGAATGGGTGCCCACGAACGCTTTGCCGGATTCAATCCACTTGATGAATCCTTCTCGGTCGGGCAATGGCAAATCACCGGTCGTATTCGCGAAAATGACGCCATCGTAATTCTTCAAGGACTCCAGGGAGAGCTTCTCTTTGAGATCATCGCTCCCTTTCCCGTCAGGGCCGCCCCGGGCAAAATCCACAGTGAAGATGCCGGATTGCTCTCCCAAGCCAGCCAGGACTTTCTCAGCGAGTGGGATGGAGCTGTGTCGAAAACCTTGAGTGGCGGTGACGACCAGCAACCTTTTTTGCGCGGCGGCGGCATTCGCGGACAGGAAAACCGAAAAAGCCAGCCCCGCAGCCAGTTTAAGGACAGAATACTTCATAGGTGATTTAAGAATGAGACTGAACGAAGAGTGGCGGGATTCACTTTCTTTTTCAATGCTGGTCGCGCCCTCGCCTTGTCCCTTGCCTTTTGGTTTCAGGCCACTAAAGAATTAGCCCGTGACGGTTGACTCGTTTAAACCGGAGATTGCCGAAGCCATGAAGGCGTTCGAGAAGTACATTGTGTGCCTCGATAAAACGCCGGAGGAGTGCGAAAGCTCGCTCGTCTCCCTCATGGAAAAAGCGATCAAGGCTTACCAAAACCGCGGGCCAAACCTCCGGCACGGCATCGCGCTGGACAAGCAAGTGACCATCATTCTGAGTCAGACGGAAAGCGACAAGCCCTTGTGCGGCATCTACTTCAACCTCTCCTCCCCGTACCACAAGAAGAACGGCGGAGTGAAGGCCGCAGGAAAGGCGGACTGATCGAAAGCGGTCACTGTTCGCGAACCAAATCCCCCTCGCGAACATCGCCCGCCGTCACGTCGGCAGCCACGGTGGTGCCCAAATAGGGCCCGGACACTCGCAGTTCAGCCACCTTTTGATCCAGCCGGTAAACAAAAAGATGCTGCTCGAGCTTTGGCATTTTTGCGGCGCCAAAATCAACAATCACAAAGCGCAAGGCTTCCCGAACCGCGATGATCCGACCAATAGCCGCCTGGACGGGATGCACCGCGCCCCGCTCCGCCGGTCCGGGCAGCATGTTGGCGGTCGCACGGCGGGTGGAAGCTGGAGCGGAGTTGGCCTCCTTCTTCGCGCTTTTACAGCCCGCGGCCAAGACTCCCAGAATCAATATTAGGACGATACCACTGCGCATCGGAGGCCGAGTTAACGAAAACTCACGAGTCCAGGTCAATGCTGAAGCGCAAGAGACTCAATGATCTGACAATGGCAACGCTCCAAATGTTCGGCGAAAAACGCGGTCAATTCCCAGGAGAAGGGCGCCGTGTATATTTCGCGCATGACTGGAGCTGAACTTCTCGGGCTTACGGTGGCAGTCCTGGTGATGCTGGCGGGATTGCTGGGCGCGCTTGTCCCAGGCATTCCCGGAGCTCCATTGATTTTGGCGGCGGCGGTCGGGCACAAGATCTTCTTTGGGCCGGACAGCGTGAGCTACTGGACGCTGGCCCTGCTCACGTTGCTGACGATTCTTTCGATGGCGCTCGATTTTCTGGGGAGCCTGCTTGGGGCGAAGAAGCTCGGGGCGACCTGGAAGGGAATGGCGGGCGCGGTCATCGGCGCCATCGTCGGCCTCTTTTTCAGCCTGCCAGGCCTTATTCTGGGCCCGATCCTGGGCGCGTTTCTCTTCGAGTTTCTCGGCGGCCGGGAGTGGAAAGAATCCGCCCGCGCGGGCGCGGGCGCGTTCGTCGGAATGATCCTTGGCGCCGTCGGCAGAATCGTTTGCTGCGTGCTGATGATCGCGGTCTTCGGCTTGGGCGTGCTCTGGCATCACGCGGTCAAAGAGGGTGCTCCAACCGGAACCGGCGTCGCCCAAAAAGCGACCACTTCAAGCGCGGTCGTGAGCTGATAATGGCGGAAGAGAACGAGCCGGGGCGAACGACGAAACGGGGACATCCTGCATGGGTCAAGAATTGCCGACCGGCAACTTCGGACGGTCAATGACAAGAAATATCGTGCGACCACCATTCCACAGCCCGGGCCGGGAAGGAACCGCCGCAGCCACGGCGGTGTCGGTTTGCACCACACGATAGACGCGGAAGCGGGCGCCCGCGAGGGTCGAGTCGACCAGAGTGACCGTGTTGGTGGTGGCGAGCACGGCAGGAAGGTTGACCGCAGTCCAGCCCGTCTGATCCGCATCGCTCTTGTACTCGAGGTGGTAATACTTGCCGGACGCAGCCGTAACGACCAGCGTGGCGGCACTGGCGCGCATCTGCAGCGAAGCAATTCTCACCTCGGGCAAAGCCGTAAAGCGAGCGGCGAAATTGTTGGTCACCCCATCGTAGGCGACGGCAGCCCAGCCGTTCGTATCTTTCTGCCAGATGTAATTGTCACTGCTTCCCGTTTGCGGGGGATCGTAAAAAAGCAGTCCGGCATGTTCGTTGGCACTCAGGCCGGCGAACTGCACCGTCCAGGTAATGCTGTTGGTCGGCACAAACACCGCGATGTCAGAAACATCGACAGTGCGATAGCCGGCGGTGATGGTGAACGGGCCGCTGTCATACAAAAGAGAGGACGGGCTGGGACCAGGATTGGCCCCGGTGGCTCCATCGTTCAGGTAAAACCGAACGCGAGCCGTCTCGTTGCCGGAAGGAACCTGGCCCAGGATGGCAAAGTACTCGAAGCTGAAAAAATCGATCAACCGCCCGGTCCCCGCGAACTGCACCTGGTCTCCTGTTTCGAGAGTTGTGTCGGCATACTGGGCGAGGTAATTCGCGGAGTTCTCATAAATGGTCTCACTGGCCAAGGTTCGGCCAGCAAGCAGAAAAACACCAACAAGAGCTAACAGGCTAGTTTTCATTCAACAAAAATGGACCTCCGCGTCGAACACGGCAGGGCACGCGAAGATGCCGCGAACGCTAGAGCATCGTTCATCCGAAGACAAGGCGGAGCCCGCTTCTTTACCGGTTCAACCATTTGCAGAGCAATCCACGTGCCGACCACACGGATGCGATTTTCCCCAAAAACTCCCCGGAACGAAGCAATCCCACCAACCCAACCCCACTCTCTTCCGCCTTTTTTGCCCAAAGCTGGGGGGATAAGCCCCAGCACCAGGCCGAAGAGGATGTGCCCGCCCCTTCCCGATCCTAAGCGGAACCGGAAATGGCTTTAAGGTCAGCCCGGATCTCCTGATAGGTGGTGTGGTAACCCAAAACCTCGGGGTCGGGCTCGATTCCCCAGCGGACGCAAGCCTCTCGGTAGACGTCCGGCCACCAATTCCGGTGCTCGGTCAAACCGCGATTTCGCCACTCTTCCCACCCCATTAGCACCCGGGACCAGCATTCGTCTCCATATCGGACCGCCTCTCGCGGGTCCGCGAATTCTTTCAGGTACCAGTCCCGGCCGATGCGGGCGTGAAGGACCTCGTCCGCCCAATCGTAGTCTTGAAAAACGGCCGCCAGAGGATTGTGCGACGCGACACCCACTTCCCATTCAAAACGCTTCCCGGTCTTGGGCATGAGCCCCTGTTCAATGAAATAAAGCACGGCGTGCCGCTCGATCGGCCTTAGCTGCGTGTTCAGGGCCATCGACCAGGTGAAGTTCACCATCACCTTCCGCCAATCAAGGCCCAGATTTGCAAATCCAACCTCCCCCATCATGGCGTGGCGGGCTTCATCCCAAAGCTGGCGAATCATGTCACGATAGTACGACCAGGGCTTGCCGGGCGTCTCCGTAATGATGCTCGCCATCATTTCGGGCACATCGATTTCCCGAAGGCGCTTGTAAAACATCATCAGGGTTTTGGGTTCCGGCGGAAACCGGTCGTCATAAAGAAACACCTCGGCATTCACCCCCATGTTGTATGGATCGGGAAAGCGCTCATCCCGGCGGGGCATCGGGTCAAACTGGAAGGCGCGAGCCGAGTAAAGGCGTTCGGGCGGCTGGCCTGAGGGCTCGGCCACCCCATCCAGGCCGCCCGCCGCGGCCAGGGCGGCATCGAGCAACTGCAGCCAGGCTTGCGTCCGGCTGAGCGCTTCCGTGGTGACGAGGGCGCGAATGGCTTCGGCGCCGAACTTCCGCATCTCTTCGAGTTCGAGGAGGGCAAAGCGGCATGCGCGGGCGGTGGGAGCGTCCGCGAGGAGGTTGGTGCCTTCCAGATGACGGGACAGCGCTTGCGCGAGCGCGGGAATCGCCTTTTCGTACAAGCCCAGAATCAACTGTTCGGCATCCGGCGCTGCCAGAATCTCATCAAAAAAGAGCTCGAGCGAATGATCGGGAACATTCTCCAGCCCCAGCGGAGGCTCGCGCATTTCGCTCACCCGCTGGCGGAGCTCGGTGACGTGTTCCGCGCAGTAATGGGCGTGCAGGCTGAAAGCCATTTTGAGTTCGTAGATCGGCTCCGCGGTGATCCGCGCGACAAAGATCTGACTGAGCCGCTTGAAGGCATAGTGATAGCGCTTGAGCCTCCTCACGCATTCCTCTACTGAAAGCCCGGGGCGCATCGCCTCGGCCATCGTGCAAAGCCCTGCCAGCGCGGGCAGGCCCCGATAGGGAGCGTAGTTCATGACGCCCACTGTGGCGGAGAAAACGGAGCTCGGCGAGGAAAAGGCGGCCCCCAATGCCCCCAATTTGAGCTGATTGAACCGGCCGTTGGCCTGCGGTTGAGACAGCGTTTGTCGACCGCCTCTTTGTGAGGCATTCTTTTCGCCGTTGCGCCGCCCAAATCAAAGCGGCCGGTTGAGACTGCTTCTGCTATGCGAATGCTGTCAGTGTTATTGTCGATATCTTTGCTCGCTCTGCTGGCGGGCTGCGCCAGCGCGCCTCTGCTCACAGAGAGCGAACTGCCGGAAGGCGCCCGGTTGGTCGCCGGCGGGCTCTGCCTCAAATGGAAGGCCCCCGCGGAAGGGACGGCCATTTTTCTCGAAGCGAACTCCGGCACGATCGTGAAATCCGAATCGCTTGAGGCGGGCGAACAGTTCTCATTCGACCCATCGAAGACCGAAAATGTGGAACTGCTGAACCGGCTTTTCAGCCGCCGGAACACGGTGGACAAAACGCCCTCGCTGCTGCCGTTGCCGCGCAACGCCCTCTTTCTGCTTTATTTCGCTCCGACGGAAATGGATGACGAAGGGATGCCGACGCCGTTGCGCGCTGAGAATTGGAAAACGCGCCTGGTTCCCCTATCGACCGGACGGTAAGCGTCCGCCGGGCCGCGGCGTTTTCCGAGAGGACCGCGTCGAATCAAAGAACCGCAAATAGTGCTCGCGGATGGCGAGCCGAATCCCAGCCAGTGCGCGCGCGAACTCCTCAGACGTCCTAAACCCGCATCGCACCGCCACGCGATAAAAAGGGGCTGGATCAACCGGAAGCACAGATTCCGGCTCAAAACTC
The DNA here is from genome assembly GCA_964566945.1 of uncultured Verrucomicrobiota bacterium. Lineage (GTDB taxonomy): Bacteria > Verrucomicrobiota > Verrucomicrobiia > Limisphaerales > SXQI01 > DASVNK01. The sequence goes on from CAZMKE010000001.1 coordinate 440,323, forward strand.
CAGCGGCGGAGAATCCGTTCAATCGCCATCAATTTACGATAATTCTCGACTAACACGCGCGCCGTCGCGCCTGAAAGCACCCGCGCCGAAGCGCTCCTGCCAATCGCCGCCAATGTATTTGGCTCGTGCCATCCCTGCTCCAGGCAGATGGTTTGCGCAACGAATTCGACATCCATCAGGCCGCCGCGTCCTGTTTTGATCGCCAACGCGTCCTGGCCCAGAGGAGTCCGCTCGCGCTCGATGCGGAAACGCATGCGCTGAATCTCATCCCTCCAGGAGGGAGAGTGAGCCGGGACGCCAGGATTAGCCGTTTGGAGGCGCGTCACGCTGCGGGCAAGCGCGGCAAATCGGTCCAAAACGGCAGGGTCTCCCGCGATGGGACGAAACCGGGACAACGCTTGGATCTCCCAAAGCATCGCCCGCTTGCGGTAATATTCAGCGCATCCCGCCAAAGTGTTCACCAAAAGCCCTTTTTCGCCATCCGGACGCAAGCGGGCATCCGCGGCAAACGTGCGTCCATCCTCGGTTCGTTTCGTCAGCAGGTCGAGGAACTGAACCGCCAGGGTCTGCACGCTCGGCAGGTTTCGGATCGAGTCATTCGCGACAAAAATGACATCCAGATCCGAGGCGTAATTCAACTCCCGCCCTCCAAGCTTCCCGAGCCCAAAGATCGCAAAGGGCGCCCGCTTCCGCCGATTTTTGCGCAGCACCACCTCCAGCGCATACGCGATGAACGCATCCGCCAGCGATGACAGTTCCGCCTGGGTTTGCTCTGGAGTGGCGAGGTCCAGGATATCCCGCAGCCCGATGCGCATCTGTTCCCCTTGAAAATAGCGGCGCATCCACCGGTACTGGTCCTTGTCATGGCGTCCGTGGCGCAGATCGGCCAGGATCTGTTCCGCACTCTTCTGACGGCGCAGCTGGCCGCTCTGCTCGATTTCATCCACCAGATCCGGCTCTTTAATCGCCAACTCCGCGAGAAACTCCGAACGGTCAAAAGCCAGGAGCAGCAGCTGAAAAAGGCTGGAATTGCTTACCCAAGCCTCGTAGAGCATCGCGCGAGCGCCATAGCGCGCGATGAACGCGTCCAGCCGGGCCAGAACCCGGTCCGGATCCGAAAGGAAGGGCGAGGGCGGCGCGGCGGCGCCTTTTCTCGGACACAACGCGAAGAGAGCGCGCAACAGCTGGAATGCGTGGTCGCGCGTGCGGCTGGACCGGTGGCCAAACCCCGGTCCTTCGATGAATTCCTGCACCAGTTTCACGCAGCGAACCGGATCGCGAAAGGAATGCTCCTGCAGAATCCGAGCCCAATCACCCGCCTTGGACTCCACTTCCACCGGCAGATCTTTGGCCACGCCGCGAAGCTCGGGCGGACCCACCACTTTCTCGAAAGCGCGCCGGACGGTCCGCCTCTGCCGCTCCAACGCTCGCTCGAACGCGCGCAACGTCTGGAAGCCCATCAGCCGGGCCAGCCGCATTCGCGCCACGCGATTCACCGGAATGGTGTGAGTTTGCTGATTTGCTTCCATCTGGAGCCGGTGCTCCACCTTCCGCAAAAAGCAATAAGCGTCCCGCAGATTCTTCGCCTCCGTCCGTTGGATCAAACCGTAATCGGCCAGTTTATCGAGGAGCGAAAGCGTTTGCCCGCCCTGCAAAAAGGGATTCCGGCCCCCATGCAAAAGCTGAAGCGTCTGAACCAGAAACTCCACCTCCCGAATTCCGCCCCGACCCAGCTTTACGTTCCGATCCAGTTCCCCGCTTCGAACGACCTCGTTTTCGATCCGCGCCTTCATCTCAGCAACCTCTCGGGGAATCTGCTCGGAAACCGACCGCGGGTAACGAAACGGCTGGATCATTTCGAGAAACTCGGAGGCCAACGCAGCGTCCCCTGCCACTCGCCGCGCTTTAATCAACATCATCCGCTCCCAGGTTTGCCCCCACTGGGCGTAGTAGTTTTCGTAGGAGGATAGCGTTCGGGCGAGCGGAGAGGCCTTCCCCTCCGGGCGCAGCCGCAGATCCACGCGATACAAAAAGCCTTCCGCCGTCATTCGAGTACATTCGGAGACAACCGCTTCCGCCAATTTTCCAAAGAACACGGCGTTGCTCACCCCCTTGCCGGACGGCCTTTGGCCCGTGGGGTATCGAAAGGTAAATCCATCGCCACTGTAGACGAACAGCAAATCCACATCTGAGCTGTAGTTCAGCTCCTGCCCGCCCAACTTGCCGAGGCCAAAGACACAAAAAGTGACCGGAAGCCATCTCTCCGAGGCATCATGAGCGCAGGGCACGCCCAGTTTTTTGGTTAACGAGGCCCAAACCAAGCCCACCACCCCAGCCAAGCACACATCTGCAACATTTGAAATCTCTGTGAGCAAGGCACTTACATCAGAGAAACCGTTCAAATCCCGCGCCGCAATCCGGAGCATCTCCCGTTGTTTGCACAGGCGTAAGGCGGTGAAACCATCGGTTTCCTGAGACACGCATCGAAGATCACGGAGCAGATCTGAGAAATACCTTGGATGCTTAATATATTCCGAATCAATAGCTTGAAGCCATTGTCCACCTTCAAGAAGACACTCGGCCGAAAGTTGAGAGCCGGCGAGTAATGTTGCCAACACTTGGGCCCGGCCTGAATCGAGAGATTCCAGCCAGCCTTCGCCTAGGATTGACTCCAGCCTGTTGCCAGATGTGAGAGCGCGGTGGGGGTCCGCGCACTTCTGGACCGCCTGCAGCCAACCAGATTTGGGCATAGTCGGATTAAACCTCGGAGACGCACGGAACCAAGCAAATCTTAAAGAATTTGCCAAGGAATGAGCAAAAAAACGGGAACCCTAAAAACGTCGCTTTGCTTTACGATTTTGGATGAGCTTTCGCGGACACCCCTCCAGAAGTAATTACGCAACCAATTGGTAATCAACACATCAAACAAACAAAAACCCCTTGGCACGGCTGCTGCTTTATCTCTTGGCACCAACGGGTGCAGTTAACAATTAAACGATAAAACAGTATGACAAAATACATCACAACAGCAGTCGCCGCTGGTGCTCTCGCGTTCGGCGTGGCCCAGACTCCGGCAGCTAACTTCATCAACGGTAACATCCAATTTACCGGCAGCGGCACCGCTTCTGTCTCGGCTGGCATCACCACCGTTACTCCGTCCAGCCCGATGACCGTCGTGGCAGACACCGGTGATTATGCAGGGACAGGCGGATCGTCTGTGACCGTCAGTCCGTTCCAGTTCAACGCCGGCGGCAACTTGGTCGCCCCGGTCACTCCTGAATGGACATTCACTCTCGCTGGGATCACCTACTCCTTCAATCTGCAGGCCCTCACGTCCGCGAAAATTAACTCTGGCAGCCCAAGCTCAATCGCTGTCTCCGGTGTCGGCACCGCCACCATGACGGGCAAAGATGCGACAGCCGCTAGCTGGTCCTTCTCTGGAACCGGCACTTCCGGGTTCACTTTCGATATCGCTTCGATGCAGACCTCGGCGCTCGGTCGTGACACCGTTCCGGATGGCGGCGCTACCGCTATGCTGCTCGGTTTGGCCACTGTTGGTTTCGCCGTTGCTCGCCGCAAGCTGAGCTGAGCGTAAATCAAAGTATTTAAGAATTCGCTAGGGCAAGGACACAATCCTTGCCCTTTTTACTTTTGATCCAACTGGGTTCCCAGCCAGCTGGATCGGCCTGTGTCAGGCGCTGGCACCGGTCCCAAGGTCAACGGCCTTCCTTGGTTTTCCCATGCCAAACGCTGAGCGTGAATTCTCGCCACTTTCAGCTCGCTTTTTTCTCCAAAGCCCTGGAGAAAAACATGCTCCGTGATCAGGCCCCGCCCGCAACGCAGCCTGACTTGATTCTCGAGCCCCCGCCTTTTAACTTCGCGCCATGTTATCTTCCTTCAAGGAAGCCCTTCAAAAGGGCTTTTTTTTGTTTTGCTGGTCAATTGAAGTGCTGAGAGTCTCGGAAGGAGGTGAACTGGTGACACCGGGCAGTTCCGGAGCGCCCAAAGTGGCGGCAGCATCCGACGAGGGCGAAAAAGCCATCAAATCCTTGCAACTTCCCGCCGGTTTCAAAGCGGAGCTGTTTGCAGCCGAACCACATCTGGCGAATCCGGTCGCGTTTGATATCGATAACCAGAATCGCTTTTGGGTTGTCGAGACATTCCGGCTGCACGCGGGCGTCACGGATATCCGCGGAAAAATGAGCTGGCTGGACGAAGATCTGGCGTGCCGGACGGTAAGCGATCGCATCGCCATGATGCAGCGGCATGAAGGGGCCAACTTTTCCAGCTACGAGCAGGAATCCGATCGCATCAAGCTGATTCTTGACACGAATGACGACGGCAAGGCCGATTCCTCCACCGTCTTCGCGGAGGGTTTTAACTCCGCGGCGGAGGGCATTGCTGCCGGCGTGCTCGCCCGGGATGGCAAGGTCTTTTTCGCCGATATTCCCAACCTCTGGATGCTCGAGGACACCAATAACGACGGCGTGGCCGATCGTCGCAAAGCCCTGCATTATGGCTTCGGAGTCCGGGTTGGGTTTCTCGGTCATGATTTGCACGGCCTGATCACCGGGCCCGATGGCCGGCTTTACTTCAGCATTGGAGACCGAGGCTCGAATGTTGAGACCTCCGACGGAACTCATGTGGGCTTTCCCGATACCGGGTGCGTCTTTCGGTGTGAACCGGACGGATCTCATCTTGAGGTTTTCGCTTACGGACTCCGAAATCCGCAGGAGCTGGCCTTTGACCAATACGGGAACCTGTTCACTGGCGACAACAACTCGGATGGCGGCGATAAAGCGCGCATCGTTTACCTGGTGGAAGGCAGCGACAGCGGCTGGCGGGTCGGCTTCCAATTCCTTGAACGACCCAACGCACGCGGCCCGTGGAACTCGGAGAAGATGTGGTACCCGCCGAATGACGTGCAACCCGAGTTTCTCCTGCCGCCCGTGGCCAACCTGGCGGACGGGCCGTCCGGGCTGGCCTATTATCCGGGCACAGGCCTGACGGATGCCTACAAAGATCACTTCTTTCTGGTCGATTTCCACGGCGCTCGCAACAGCGGGATCTTTTCCTTCAACCTTGCGCCGAGCGGAGCCGGTTTTGAACTGCAGAAGGCCGACCGGTTCATCTGGCAGGCGCTCCCAACGGACGTCGCATTCGGACCCGAAGGGGGCATCTATTTCCTGGATTGGGTCCAGGGCTGGGGAATGACGGGCAAGGGCCGGATTTATCGGGTGTTCGATCCGGAAACTCTGCGCCAGCCGGTCATCGCGGAAACCAAGCGCCTTCTCATGGACGGCATACAGAAGCGTTCCCCTTCCGATCTGCAAAAACTACTCGGGCATGTTGACCTGCGCGTGCGCCGCGAGGCCCAGTTTGAATTGGTTCGCCGCGGCAAGCTGGATGTTCTGGGGAAAGCGGCGCGATCCGCCCAAAGCCAGCTGGCTCAAATCCACGCGATTTGGGGATTGGGACAGATCGCGCGGACTGCGGGCCCCGAGCAGAAAAGCGAGATCAGCAAAGTGCTGTTTGCGCTGGCCACGGACAAAGATGCAGAGATCCGCGCACAGGTCGCCAAAATGCTCGGAGAAACCCATTACAACGGCTCCCAGGAAGTCGTGATTCGGTTGCTGGGCGATAGCGCCCCTCGGGTTCGACTGCTCGCCGGCATCACCGCCGGAAAGCTTAAGAGCGCGGATTTTGCTCCAGCCGTCCTCAAACTGATCAGCGACAATCAGGATAAAGATCCGTACCTGCGTCACGCGGGGGCGTTCGCCCTGGCGGGCCTTCAAGACATGCCGATTCTGAATGCGGCGGCGACGAATGCCTCGTCCGCCGTGCGCATGGCAGCCTTGATCGCCATGCGTCGATTGGAGCGCGTGGAAATCGCCCGATTCCTGCAGGACCAGGATCCCCGCATCGTTCTCGAAGCGGCTCGAGCGATCAATGACGTCCCGATCAGCGGAGCAATGCGCGACCTCGCGGCTCTGGCCGGCAGCCCAAGCCTGGCAGAGGCCCGCCCCGAACTGCAACGGCGGGTGGTCAACGCGAACTTCCGCTACGGCACGGCCGCATCCGCCAAAGCCCTGGCGCAGCTGGCAACCGACTCCCGCCTGAACGAAAGTTTTCGAGCCGAAGCCTTGCGTGACCTCGCCAACTGGGAGCATCCCTCCGGACGCGACCCGATTACCGGCCTCTGGAGGCCAACCGCCGGCGTCCGGCCTGCCAAAGATGCGGCGGAGGCCATCGAGCCGAAAGTGGCCGGCCTCCTGCAAACCGGGCCGGAAAGCGTGCGGATAGCTGCAGCCAGCGCGGCCGCCGCGCTGAATCTCCGTTCACTCGGCGGCGCGCTGCTGGCCACAGTTCAATCGAAGAGCGAACCGCGCGCCCGCGTGGAAGCGATTCGCGCCCTCGCCACATTGCACGACAGCCGCCTCACCGAAGCCGTGCATTTTGCGCAAAATGATTCCGAGGAAGAGCTGCGCCGTGAAGCGCTCAAATATTCGAGCGAGCTCGCGCCGGGCGGAGCGCTGTCCCAGATCGAGAGCGTGCTGCAAAACGGCAGCACGGGCGAAAAGCAAACGGCCCTCGGCACGCTGGGGTCCCTGACCAACCGCGAAGCCGACGATGTCATTCTGAACTGGTTAAGGAAACTGGCCGATGGGACCGTGCCAAAGGAATTGCAGCTGGACTTGGTGGAGGCAGCCGAGAAGCGCACCAACCCGGCCATCAAAGCCAAATTGCAGAGCTGGACCGACGCGCTGCCCAAGGACGATCCGCTCGCGGCGTTCCGCGTGTCGCTCTACGGTGGAAGCGCACAGGACGGCAAAAAGATCTTCTTTGAGAGAGCGGAAGCGGCCTGTGTTCGCTGCCATAAAATTGTCGGCCAAGGAAGCGAGGGCGGTGAGGTTGGCCCGCAGCTCACGCATGTGGGCTCGGAAAAAACCCGCGACTACATTCTCGAATCGATCGTCTACCCCAACAAGCAGATTGCCCAGGGGTTTGAGAGCCTTCTGGTGACAACCAAGGACGGAACAACGGTGGCCGGGGTGGTCAAATCCGAAACAGCCACTGAACTGGTGCTGAACTCGCCCGAAGATGGAATTGTGACAGTGAAAAAGGCGAATATCACCGCTCGAGAGCGGGGCCTTTCGTCCATGCCCGAGGGATTGGCGACACTGCTGACCAAGCGGGATTTGCGGGATTTGATTGAATTCCTCTCATCCTGCAAGTAAGGCATTTGCGTAATTCCAGGCAACTCGATACTCTCCGCTGCGTGGCGCCTCCATGAATCGTCGTCCAACCAACGCCGCTAAAACCGATGCTGCCGGACGGACTTCTGCAAACGGCCCGGAGGAGGGCGCGCGCGGCCCGGCGGCGCCGGATCTGGAAAGCGAGCTCGCGTCCTGCCGCCAGTCGCTAGAGCAGATGCGGGCTGAGTTCCAGGCGTTCGCCTACTCGGTTTCACACGACCTGCGAGCGCCCCTGCGGGCCATCGAGGGTTTTTCCCGAATCCTGCTGGATGATCACGAAAGCGAGCTGAGCCCGGCAGCGCGCACCTATTTGAAGCATGTGGTGTCGGGCAGCCAGAACCTGAGCGGCCTGCTCGATGACCTGCTCCGGTTCTACCGGGCGGGCAAACAAGTTCCAACGAAGATCGCGGTCGACGCCGATCGCGTCTGCAAAGAAGCGCTCCTGGCGTTGGGAGCCGACGCGTCCAAAAATGTCGCTCTCACCCAGCATGAACTCCCCAACCTCTGCGCGGACCCGGTGCAACTGCGCGAGATCTTTTCTTTGCTTCTGGCCAACGCGCTGAAGTTCACCAGCAAGACCACAAAGCCGTCGATCGAGATTGGCTTCAAGACCGACTCCACGGCCGTGACCTTCTACGTGCGCGACAACGGAGCCGGCTTCGATCCACGCGGGGCGGACCGGCTTTTCCAGGTGTTTCAAAAACTGCACCCGGCCTCGGAATATCCAGGAAATGGAATCGGCCTCGCGATCGTCAGGCGACTGGTCGAAGCCCAGGGAGGCTGCGTCTCGGCTCATGCGGAACCGGGCAAGGGGGCGACCTTTTGTTTCTCACTGCCTTTCGGGAACGAACGCCTGACAAGCTCGGCCTATTGCGCGGCGGCCATCGGCCCGTAGCGCGCCACCAGGGTTATCGCAGGAACAGCTTCGCCTTTTGTTCCGCGATCCCGTCGAGAGTGAACTGAACAGCCAGCGCGGCCAGGAGCAGGCCCATAATGCGCGTGGTCAGTTTCATCGCGATCGGCGTGAACAAACGGGCGCCATGCGTGGCCGCCAGGCGCAAGACCCAATAGCTGATGAAACACACCCCGCAAACGCAAAAGGTCAGAGCCACCGACTGGGCCAGGTCCCTAGCCTGGGATTTGAGCAAGATCACGGTGGAAATGGCGCCCGGCCCCGCCAGCATTGGCACGGCCAGAGGCGTGATCGCGATGTCGGCCTTTTCGGCTCCTGCTTCCTTTTCTTCTGACGTCTCCTGAACGGGCGAACGCTGGGCGCGAAGCATGTCGATGGCAATGAGCAACAGAACGATGCCGCCCGCAATCTTGAAAGCGGACAGAGTGATCCCGAGCAACCGGAAGAGGCCTTCCCCAACGACCACGAATGTCATCAACACTCCGGCCGCCACAAAACAAGCCAGCCGGGCCATGCGCACGCGATTCCGCGTGCTGTCGTAAGGGGTCATCGCCAAAAAGGCGGGCACGCTGGCGACCGGATCCATAATGACCAGCAGCGAGGTTGTCGCAAGCAAGGCGTATTCGAGCAACCCGGTCATAAAAAGGCAGCTACGGAGCGGCCGCCACCGGCGCGAGGACGGCATCGGTCATTCCATGAATGATCTTTTTATCCGCCGGACAGATCGTCGCCAGGACGCCCGACAGAACCGCGCGGGCCGCATCCCCTTCGCCCTCCACAAAGTAGTAAGGACACAAACGGACTCGCCCTTCCATGCGTTCGGTTTTCCCCGTTTGAAAATCGACCCAATCGATCCCGACCACGCGCGGCTTGTGATAGCGCTGCAAGACAAAGGGATTCCTGGCGAAAGAGGCCAGGGCCCGGTCGACCGCTTCACTCCATTCGGAGACGGCCAGATCGCTCCCGAGATAAACCCCGCGGGCGCCCCAGGCATTTTCGGAAAAGCCAGACACCTTGAGGATCAGATCGCGCTCCTTTTGGGAGAGCGTCTTCAACTGCTGCCAATCGGTCAGGTCGAGCCGGGGAATGCCCGCGTGCGGCGGGAGCGGAGCCGGATCGACAAGCCAGGTATAAGGAGCGACCTCGAGCATCCGTTTCAGAAACCCTTCGCCCAATTCCAGCCGCCAAAAGTCCCGCAAGTTGCGATTCCAAAGCAGGGCGAACACCATCTTCTCCTCAAAAAAGGTTTTTGGCGCTGAGGTCACGAACAGCTCTTTGCGCTCCGCCCGTTCGAAAATCTCGAAGGAATTCTTGACGTTCGGCAGGTCGAAAAGCTCGAAAAAGCGGTAGACCGAATCTCCCTTTTTGAAATCGCGAAAGTGACTATCTCGAACCGAGAAACGATCCTCCCCAAGATTCGCAGCCAGCCATTCCATCTCGGGCGCATAAGTTTCGGACTCCTTCGAGATCACGATGTGCACCGGGGAATTGGCCGGAAAAATCGAGGAAAAGCCTCGCAACATGCCGGCCTCACCACCCGCCACTTCGCCAAACCCGCCCCCGCGGGAGCGCAATTCCGAATAGGTGCGGTTCAGCCAGGCGGTCAACCCGATGCCTCCCGGCACGCTATCCAGTTCCGAGATTTTCAGGCCTTCGTCCGTGAGCAGAACATCCGGCCGGATAACCCGGGGCAGATCATTTTTAAACGCGGGACCACGCTGCCAGGCCAGGATTTGATCCGGCTTGCCCCGGTCAAAACAGCCTGCCACCCAGTCTGGGAGCTTGCCGGAGCTGCTTTTCCGATACAACTGATTCAGCGCCCGATTGAATTGCAAAAGCACGCGGCCGAGCTTCGTCAATTCATCGATCACCGTCCTCTCCAGCAACAACGGCGACGGGGAAATTCTCCAGTTCAGGCCGGCGAAGAGGCCGTGCTCCGGGATCTTGCTTCTGACAAATTCCGCCGCCGCTTGGGGTGAAAGGCTCATCTAAACACGCACCTGCCCAGTTCCGAACCCAAGCCACTTATAGGTGGTCAGCTCCTCCAACCCCATCGGACCGCGCGCGCCAATTTTGTCGGTGCTGATCCCGATCTCCGCTCCCATGCCATATTCTCCGCCATCCGTGAAGCGGGTGGAGGCATTCCAATAGACCGCGGCGGAGTCGACTTCCGTGAGAAACTTCTGCGCCCGGCTTTCATCGGACGTGACAATGGCATCGCTGTGGGCCGAGCCAAAATGATTGATATGGTCGACCGCCTGGGCGACATCGGCAACGATCCGCACATTCAGAATGAAATCATTGTACTCCGTCGAGTAATCCGCATCCGTGGCCGCCTTCACGCCAGAGCCAAGAATGCGGCGCGTGGCTTCATCGCCGCGCAATTCGACGTTGTATTCCTTCAAACGCTCGCTCAAATGGGGCAGGAAGCGGTCCGCTACATTCGCGTGCACGAGCAAAGTCTCCATCGCATTGCAAACGGCGGGACGCTGAACCTTGGCGTTCATCGCGATCTCCTCCGCCATTCTCAGATCCGCCCGTTCATCCACGTACACGTGGCAAACCCCTTTGTAATGCTTGATCACCGGGACCTTTGAACATTCCGTGACTGCGCGGATCAAGCCCTCGCCGCCACGGGGCATGCAAAGGTCAACGTAGGAAGTGAGCGAGAGCAATTCGCGAATCGCTTCACGGTCCGTGGTCGGCACCACTTGGATGGCGTGTTCCGGAAAAGAAGGCAGGGCCTCGCGGGCGGCCGCGATCATGATCCTGGCGATGGCCAGATTGGAATGAATCGCTTCCTTGCCGCCGCGGAGGATCGTGGCATTCCCCGATTTGAAGCAAAGGCTGGCCGCATCCGCGGTGACGTTGGGACGCGATTCGTAAATGATCACCACGACTCCGACCGGAGTAGCCACTTTGCGCAGCTTCAACCCATTGGGACGAACCCGCTCGTCCAGCACCCGGCCCAGCGGATCCGGCAAGGCCGCCACTTCCCGCAACCCTTTGGCCATCGCGGCAATTCGTTTTTCATCCAGACGCAGGCGGTCTTGCATGGCCGCTGACAGCCCGTAGTCGACGCTCGCTTCCATGTCTTTGGCGTTGGCCTGCTTGATGGCATCCTTCTGCGCCTCCAGAGCATCGGCCATGGCCAGAAGGCAGCGATTCCGCTCATGGGTGCTCAGGATGGCCAAAGCACGCGATGCGGCCTTGGCTTGTTGAGCCAGGACGAGCACCGTTTCCGAAACATTCATGCTGGCTAGTTTAATCGACCGCCAACCACGCGCCAAACGGGAAAACCGACCGCACCCAATCGAGGTAGAGTCAAAACGGTCCAAACACAGGGGGCAGTTTCTCGCGCCTCTCGGCCGAGCGAGCGAGCAGCCAGCAGAGGGAAAACCAAACCAGCCCCAACGTCCACCCCGCCAACACGTCCGTCGGATAATGAACGCCGAGATAGATTCGGCTCACGCCCACCAGGAAGATGAGCAGGAAGGTCACCGCCCGCAGGAAAAGCCGCGAACGACGGTCGGGCAAAAGACTCGATCCAATCAGGAGCAGCCCCAGGTAAACGGACATGGAAATCAAAGCATGGCCACTTGGAAAACTCAGAGTATCAACAGGTTGAACATGCCGAACGATTTCAGGCCTCGCCCGGCCAAACAGCGGCTTGAGCCCGTAATTCAGTCCGGCGGCGCCCGAAAGAACCACCCCTAGGAAGAGGCCCGTGGACCAGCGACCCGCAAACAACAACAACACGATGGTGGTGAAACACCCGGCGATCAAAACGGCCAGACTGCCCAGGGAAGTGACAGCCACCACAGACTCCTCGCCCCACAAGCGACCGGTTCGTTCGTCGCGCAGCGTCAGAGCCCGCACCGCTTTGAGAATGCCATCGTCCACCTGGCGCGTCACATTCCTCTCGACGGCGAACGCCAATAAAAGAAACACGAGAATGCCCAGAACGACACCCCAAACGATCATTCGGCTCGAAGGTTCACTCCCCCGGGGAACGGGCGAAACGGGCCGTAATGCATCTCCTGGCGTTTGAACCACGCCGGGATGAAAACAGTTACACGCACAAATTCAATTTGATCTTTTCGCGGCCGCACGATTAATTGCGCAATTCAGTGCGTCGATCCGAATGAAAGTTGTCATACTCTGCGGCGGTCTAGGGACGCGTTTGCGCGAAGAAACCGAGTTTCGTCCCAAGCCCATGGTGCCGATCGGCGGGCGTCCGATCCTGTGGCACATCATGAAGATTTATGCCCATTACGGGCACAAAGACTTCATCTTGTGCCTGGGATACAAAGGTGAGGTGATCAAAGATTACTTCCGCAACTATCATTGGAACATGAGCGACGTGACGCTCAAGCTGGGCCGGCAACCCCAGATCACCTATCACAACGCCCACGCGGAGGAGGATTGGAGCGTGACTCTTCTGGATACAGGCCAGGAAACGCAAACGGGCGGGCGCCTGAAACGGGCGCTGGCGCACATCGACACCGACACGTTCCTCTTCACCTACGGAGACGGGGTGACGAATAGCAACATCAACGAAAGCATCGACTTTCATCGGAAGCACGGCGCCATCGCGACCCTGACCGCCGTCAAGCCGAGCGGGCGGTTTGGCGAATTGGCCATGGACGGGCAAACCATCACCGCGTTTCACGAAAAACCGGAGAAGGAAGCCGGGTTTGTCAGTGGCGGATTCTTCGTCATGAATCGGCGCATTGGGGATTACCTCGAGGACGACCGGACGCCGCTGGAGCAAAGGCCGCTGGAGCGCCTCACCCAGGAGCGCCAGCTGAAAGCTTACCTGCACGACGGATTCTGGCAGTGCATGGATACGTTCCGGGAGCAGGAACTGCTGAACAAGATCTGGAATACGGGCAAAGCTCCGTGGAAGGTCTGGCAGGATTAAGGCCGTCCCACCGCGTTTTTCAAGAAGCGGGCCGGGTCCCCTGAAGCCTCGCGGGAACCGCAAACGAAAACACCGCCATCCCGAAGAGGGAGCCTCCCAGGAGGAGCAGCGCGCCGAAATCTCCGCCGGTTCGGTCCTTGATGAAGCCCACGAAAGTCGGGCCAAAAAAACCTCCGAGATTGCCGACGGAGTTAATCAAAGCGATCCCTCCAGCGGCAGCCGTTCCGCTCAGGAAGGCCGTGGTGAGCGCCCAAAACGGCGCAATGGTCGACTTGATGCCGCAGAACGCCAGAGTCAGGCCGGCGAAGCCGATGAACGGATTCCTGGCCGTGGCGGCGATTCCAAATCCGATCGCGGCGCTTAAAGCCGACAGGGCGATATGCCCGCGGCGTTCTCCAAAGCGATCGGAACTCCGGCCCACCCAGTACATGACAATCCCGGCCGCCAGGTACGGGATGCCGCTGATCATGCCAACGAATGCGTCACCGCGGCCCGACATGCCTTTGACAATGGTGGGCAGCCACATTTCGTAGCCATAACCGCCGACGTTCATCAGGAAATAAAGAAGGCAGAGCAGCCAGACGACCGGACTTCTAAAGGCATCCGCCAGGTTGTGACGCTGGGCGGCTCCGATCTCCTGCGCGGCGGCAGACAACCTTTGGAGAATCCACTCGCGCTCGCGGGCATCCAGCCAGGAAGCATCGCGCGGCCCGTTCGGCAAGAGCAGCAAAATGACGCACCCCATCAACGCGGCCGGAACAGCCTCCAAAAGGAACAGCCATTGCCAGCCCGCCAATCCGGCGAATCCGTGCATGCCCAGAATGGCGCCGGAAATCGGCGAGCCAACGACGCCGGCGGCGACGCCGCCAATGGCAAAAAGCGCGATCGTCCGCGCCCTCTCTTTGGGAGGATACCAGTAGGTGAGGTAAAGAATGACGCCGGGAAAAAAGCCCGCTTCCGCCGCGCCCAGCAGGAAGCGCATGACGTAGAACATGCCAACTCCCTTAAGGAACATGAAACCAGCCGAGACGACGCCCCAAACGATCATGATCCGCGCAATCCAGAGGCGAGCGCCCACCTTTTGCAGGATCAGGTTGCTCGGCACTTCAAAAATGAAGTAGCCGATGAAGAACAGCCCCGCGCCAAACCCGTAAACGCTGCTGAAGACATTGGAATCGACTCCGAGCGCCTCGCGCAGCTGCAATTTCGCGAAGCCTACATTGATCCGGTCCACATACGCGATGATGTAACAAAGGAAGAGGAGCGGGATGAGGCGAAACGAAACTTGCCGAAGCACAGCCTTCTGTTCGGAGGCGCTGAGGACCGCGGAGGATGCCGCAGCCGCAGAATCCTCCGGCACGCTTGCGTTGCTCAGGTGAGGCACCTTCATGGCGGAGCCCGAATAGTGGGTTAATCATGCACCCCCATTCAATAGAAAAGTCGCAGCGCCGCGAACGGCGGATTTCCAGTGACAGCCGAACCGACCCTCGATAGGGTCCAGCATCCCGCTATGAGAATGAGGACTTCAGGAGGATGGAGGGGCTTTACGTTGATCGAACTGCTGGTTGTCATCGCGATCATTGCGATCCTGGCTGGCATGCTTTTGCCTGCACTGGCCAAAGCCAAAGCGAAGGGACAACGAACGCATTGCCTGAACAGCCTGAAGCAAATCTCGCTCTTCATGCAGCTCTACACGGACGAGAACAACGATCGCTTCCCGGCTCATCGGAACAACAACGTCACCAGCGCGGACGCCGCCATCAGCAAGAGCAACTGGTGGGGGACGACGATCCTCGGCTACGCGAACAACAACAGCAATCTGTTCCACTGCGCCGCCCTCAACGGCAAACGGAACGACAACGGCATCAAGTGGCAATGGAAATTCGACTGCGATGAAGTGGGCTATGGTTACAACGGATTCTTTCTGGGGAGCCACCCCTACCCTTCCAGCACCATCACCGTGGGCGGCATCCAATTCAGCAGTCCCGAATTCTTCAAGCGCAGCTTGATTAAAAGCCCGGCGGAAAACCTTTTGATCGGGGATAAGCAGCCGTATGGCAACCCGCCCGCCTGGGCAAGCAGCCTCTGGTGGCCGAACTCCTGCATGACCAAAGGCAAGGGCAACTACTGGGAGGGAATCGATGCCCAGCGTCATTTGGGGGCCAGCGCCATCGTCTTAAATGATGGCCACTCCGAAGTGCGCAAGAACGACCAGATCAATCCGCCCGACAACCCGGGCGGCGGCAGCGCAAAGTCCCTGGTCAACTCCCGTTTCTGGGATCCGCTGCAGCATTCGCCGCTCTGATTTCCCCGGGCCGGCCTAAACCCGGGCGAAAGTTTGGCCGGTTGGACACTCCCCGGGCTCGCCAGTAAGCTTTCGGGGAAATGATTTCCAGCAGGCGTGCGGTCATCAAGACTCTGTTCCTCGGCGCGGCTTTTTCCAATGTGATCGGGCGGGGCTGGAGTCATCCCGTCCTGGTCGCGCTGCAGAGCGCGCCCTCGAATCAGGACGGGTTCCTGCGGCTGAATCTGGCCGACTTCCCGGATTTGGCCAAGGCGCGGGGCTCGGTGCGCATTTCCACCAGCACGCTCGATCCAGCCACTCACAAACAAACAGGCCTCTTCCCTCCGGTCATCATCAATCGGGACGACAGCTCGCGGTTGCACGTCCTGAGCGCCGCCTGCACTCACGAAGATTGCGTCGTCCCGCGCATCGACAAGAGCAGCAACCTGATGACCTGCCCTTGCCACGGCAGCCAGTATCATCCGGACGGTTCGGTGGCGCGCGGCCCCGCCCAACAATCCCTGCAAACGTTTGATTTCAATTTGGACGGCCAGGTCCTGACCATCCGGCTGCCGGAGGTTTTTTACGAAATGACGGTGGATAAAGCGCCCAGCGACCCAAAGCTCAAGATCACCTTCATCGCGTTTTCCAACATTACCTACGAACTTTATTTCCGCGGCGCCTTGGAAACGGCGGCTGCCCAGGTCAAATTCTCCAGCACCCCCACCGGGGCCGCCGACCAGGCGGATATTGCCGGAATCGACGACTATTTAAGCCTTTACGTTGATCGACCCGGTAAATTTGGCTTTTACGAAGTTGTGATGAAAACCCAGGCGGTTTGACGTCCTAAGATGGCTCGGCCCCTTTAGCGGACCGGCCACTGCGAAGCATCGAGCTTCCGCTTATCCGCCAGGGTCTGTCCCCGCTCCACCGCCCAAAAGTCGGCGCCGATCTTCAACACCACCCGGCTGTCGGAGTTCAGGATGGCGTTGCGCGGCGAGGGCATCGAACGATAGTCGACCGCTACGATTTCCGTGCCGTCATTGAGCTTCTCTCCCGGAAGAAAGCGGAGAGTCTTTTCATGCACGAGATCACGGATGTGAACCTCGGGCTGTCCTTCCCATTCCGAGAGCGAAACGACGCGCAGAGATTCCGGGCCGGGCGGGCGGGTCGAATCCGGGGCTCCAGGTTCGGAAGATTTGGGCGGCGGGGGTTTGATGTAAGGCCGAAGGATATCGCGATCCACAATCGTGTTGAAGGCGAAGCGCTCCGGACTTTCCAGCGTTAATTTTCGTTTTACCTCGATCGGATCAAACTCCGGAGCCGGTTCCACGACCAGGGTGAGATAGAGGAAACGGGCTTTGACCTCCCCGGCCCTTTCCGAAGCGTTCAAAGTCACCCCTTCGATCCGGTGAAGGTGCGGCGAGGTTTGAAGCAGGTAGAGCAGATTGACGATGCGGTTCAAATCGCCCTTGCCCTGAATGCTCCAGCCGATTTCGCTCGCGCCTTTCAATTTGCGCGGCCCGACCGGCAGGCGGGTGAAATCCCCGTCGTTCAGCCCCGCCGCGGCAATCTCGCGGGTGATCATCTCGCCAGAACGGGCCGACGCCAGGTTCAGATCGGTCGAAAACGTCCGTTGAGAAATCTTCTTCAGGGAATCCTCAGCCTCGAAGTATTCCCGGCGCTCCTGATCGATCTTGCCGATGCGCTCGCGCAACAATGCGGTTTGTTTGTCGATTTCCTTGAGGGGCTTCAGGAAAAAGCTGCGCGCGCCCAGGCCCAAAAGGAGAAATCCGATCACGCCCAGAACAATGCCCGCCAGAATTTTTTCGCGCTTCTTCATCACGATTTACGGGCGGATTTCAGAGAAACGTCGTCGGCTGGACGCGGGGCCGGCTTGGCCTTGGTCAGGTCCGGCTTCATCTTTTTGGGAATCGCCAGTTCCACCGTGGTGCGGAAATTATATCCATTCTTATCATTGGCTGGCGTGATCGAGAGAGGCCGGACTTCGTAACCGGCCGCACGCAATTTCTTGTCCAATTCCGCCAGCAACTCGCCGGTCCGGGCCTGAACGGAAAACCGCAAGAGATGTTGCGGGGTGGTGGTAAAGGTGCTGACGAACAATTCTTCCGCCTGTGGCAGAACCGCGGAAAGATAGGCGATGTGTTCCAGCCAGTTTTGGTCCTCGGAAATCCACCCATTGATGACCTTGGTCTGGCCCTTCAGCCGCCGGTAAATCGGCAGTTTCTTTTCGGCGTCCGTCAGCTGTACCTGCACTTCCTGCTTCACCTTGAGCCGCTTTTTCACAAGGTTCATCCGAATGCCAAACAAGATGAAAAGCACCGCCAGGGCCGCCGCCGCCGCCACCATAATCCGGGTGCGTTGCACATTCCGAGGGGCAGCCGGCTTTTTGGGATTGGCAAAATCCAGAGACAGGCCGCCCGCCTCCAGGGCGGAAAGAGCGAGACCAACCGGCGCGAGTGCCCGCAGAGCCTCGCCGCCTTCGACCTTCTTCGTGTCGAGGCAGGCGCTCAGATCCAACACCGCGGCCGGCAAGTTCAACCGCCGTTCCAGCAAGTCGCGCACGGCTTCTTCGAGCCCGGTGCCGCCCGCAACCACCACTTCCTGCAAGGGCCGATGCATGGCGGCCCCTTCGAACGAATGGAGGCTCCGCACCACCTCGATCTCCAGCGCCTGGAGGAAGGCGGCCCGATCCTGCTCAGAAGCACCCGCCGCGGGGGGATTGACGATCGCCGCCGCGCGGCTGAAGGCCAGCTTCTGGTCGACGGCGATTTCAATGGTGGTTTCGTCGGTCCGCGTGCACACCAGCAACAGAGCTGCGTCCGCCCCAATGGGAACCACGCGCGAGGCGCAGTAAGCAGCCGCCACCGATCGCAGGCCAAGCGCCGCCATCTTCAAGCCCGCGTGCTTGCTGGCCGCGCGATAGAATTCGACCACATCCGAGCGAACCGCGCCCACCAGGACTTCGAGGCGCTTCTCCGCGGGCCTATCAGCTGTCTCGGCCGCTCCGGGCTCTGGCGGGGCCGGAGCTATTTCGATCAGGCGGAGCACCTTGAAATCCACCACGGCATCTTCGAGCCGGAACGGCAGGTCCTTGGAAATCTGGAAATTGATGATCGACGCCAGTTCCCGAACATCCGCCACCATGGGGACCTGCAACGGCCGCAAAACAACCTGGGCTCGAGGAAGCGACAGCACCGCTTCACGCGGGCTGATCTTTAACGCGGCCAAAGCTCCTTTCAGCGCGGCGCCGAATGCGGCTGGATCCTCCCGCTTGTCGGCGCTCAACTCGAGACGGGCGCCGCCAACGCGAATAATCCGGGCCGAAGCGCCGGCGCCGGAGGCTTGAGCAAAACGGAGCATCTCCCCCTCGACATCGAGAGCAACCATGCTCTTGCGGCCGCGGAAAGGCAGGATGCGCGCTGCCGGCAGGGCATCCGGACTGGGCTTACGACTGAGGCTGAACATCGAGCATTTCCTGGGCTGACGGCAGCGCAAACGGCAGGCCGAGTTTGGTTATGTCACGCAAGTAAGTAATTTGCGGCTCCTTATCCGCCGTATCAATGACAACTTCATAAACGCGATAGCGCCCTGAAGGCAGAGCGTACCCGAGCACATTAAATCGGAACTGGCGGCTGCGCGCTGTTATCCACGGTGCCGCGCGGCGAAATTCATCGGCGGTCAAAAATCCCTCCGAATAAAGCCAGGCCGCGGACTGCTTCAGCTCGGCTGAGAGTCCTTCCCGCGCCTGGAAAACCGCTTCGGCCTTCCCTTCAATACCCGGTATGGCTTGCAACACTTTGACGCTCGCGGTGTTGACATTGATCAAGCCCACCAAACGCGCCTCAAATGTGGTCGTGAGTTGATCCAGGACCGTCGCGAGTTCTTTGGGGCCAACACCGGACTCGATTTCGACGTCTTTGCCCTCCGAATCCTTCACGCTCATTTTGGCTTCCAGCAGATCGGCCGGAGACCGGAAGATCACATGGTTCGACCACGCCGCTTGGATGTAAGCAGCGGTCTTGTCCGGAATGATAAACTCCGGCACCGTTTTGTTCGTTGAATTCAGCTGCAGTCGCGGCGATCCGTCGGACGCGAGGTCAAACTCGTAGCTCCAGACCGTGGCAACCTCCTGCAGCCCGAGGAAGAGCTGTCCGTCGCTATCGTCGGGCGGGAAACTCAGAATTCCGTCATCCTCATTTGGATCGAGGTGAAAATTGCGATTCGCATCTTCCCCGTAGATCACTCCCGGCGCAAACCCGGGAAGCTTCAGCAGTTCGTCCAACGTCGAAAAATGGGGGCGAACCGGCTCCAGGTTCAAAACTTCCGGAGCCAGTGGATCAGCCATGGACGGAGCGGCCGGGGTCGCGTTCGTGCCGGTTATCGCCTCGATCTGCCCTCCTGAAAGAAAAGTGCATTTCTGCAGGGCATCCGCGGTCGCCTTGTTCAGGTTGAGCTTTCGATTCTCATCCACCACGCCAAAGCGGGGCTGGTTCTCTTCCGGCGCTCCGGCGGTGTAAACGCTGAAGTACCACTTGTCGACACCGTCATCGAGCACGAATTGATGGCGAAACAAGCCGGGATTTTTCTCCCAAACCGAGGAGTCCTTCGCTGTCCGGACAATGTTCATGGCCCGCTGAATTCCACTGACGGCCGCGCTCCAGCCCTGCTCGGAGCCGGTCGAAGCAGCGAGCGACGCCTCTTCGGCGCGCATGCGGAAGAGCAGGCTCAACGCGACCATCGACGCCAAAACCACAATCACCAGGACGGCGATCAGCAGGAAACCACGCTCGGAACCGCGCCGGGAAAGACGGGACCGCCGAAGCGGCTCGCTCCGGAAATCACGGTATTCCGCGGATGGGTTGGTCAGGACCAAATGATTGTCTCCCAATAAACTATCAATTTGGACGTGATTCCGGCCCGGATCATTCGTTTCCAGCCATTGAGTTGGCTTTCCAGGCTCATTGATGTGCCGATTTGCAGGAAGTTCGCAAGGGATCCGCCTCTCCGAGATAGGCCGAAATGGAAGCGCGGGAAAAAGGATCCACCGACAAGCCGGCTGGCGTGGACCAAAAAAGCTCAGCTTTCCGGCAGCATGCTGCTGAGATCCATGTCGATCTCTTTCACCCAATGTTGAACCCAATGCCACACGGCGTCAGAGCTGGTGGTGAGTTCGGGATGGACCTGCATGGTCAGGCTGAGCCGATTTTGGAAAGTAACGGCGCCCGCGCCGATCACCTGGCAACGCAAGACCGGTGGGCAGAAAAGCCAGGGCCCCACACAACCCGCTTGGGAAATCTGTTTTTCCGCATCCCAATCACCGAGATTCGAGAAGCCGCCCAGGTTCCATTGCGAAGTGCACTTCTCCGTTTTGATCAGGTATTTCTTCAACGGCATGGCCAGAAAACGTCCAGAACCGTACGCATACCAATTGGCCCAATGCTCCGCCCGGGCCAGCGCCGCGTAGATGTTCCGGTGAATGTCGTGCGCCGTCTCGTACGATTTGACCTGCACTCCGACGTAGCTGGAGTAGTTCGCCGTATCGCGATCACGCACCACTTTGCCGCGCATGTTGACTGGAATCATCCAGGGAACCACGGAGGATTCATCCACCAGCGAGGGCCGGACGGCTTTGGTCAGATGCTTTAAAAGAAAGGAATTAACGGTGATGCTCTGTTTCCGGCAGACGCGGCGAATGCGCGTGGTGCTCTCCTCATCGAAAACATGCCAGGCCACGGCGGAAGGCGGCTGGGCGGCGCTGCTCTCGGCCGGCCGGCCGATCACTGGACGCAGTTCAACCCGGCGGCGCGGTTCCAGATAGTTCGCCCAGGTGCGCAGCAGCGGCCAAGGCGTCGGCAGGGAGGGGTGCTTGATTTGCGGCAACCGGGAAAGCTGCGCGCCGCGGCCACGGAGGATGTCCGCGAAACCACCAATCCCATCGAACTCGGAATGCCGCAGGAACGTCCAATCGGGCGCGTCTTTGCCGGGAGCGATCTGGCCGAAACGGATGCCGATATACTCACCCATCTCCTCGGCTGCCCGAAACCAGGAGCTGATCGGATCGGAGGACGACGAGAGGGCCGGGGACGGAGCCGACAGAACCGGCTCACGCAAAAGACTCTCTCTAGCCACAAACATAGTCTTGTTTATCGGACGAGAAGTCGAAAATCTCAAGGCGTTACAAGTAACATGTAAAGGATAGTCGTGAAAGCAAGTCCAGAAATCGAGATAATAAACACCGGCAGCGAACTGATGCTCGGATATGTGCTCAACACCCATCAGCAATGGCTCTGCAGACAGCTCTCACAGCGTGGTTATGTCATTCAGCGTCAGGTAGCTATAGATGATTCAGCTCCTGCCATCCAAGGCGCCGTCCGCGACGCCATGACGCGGGCCAAAATCATTCTGGTTACCGGCGGGCTGGGCCCCACCTCGGACGACCGGACCCGCGACTTGGTGGCCCAGTTGCTGGGGAAGAAGCTGACGGAAGACCCGGCCATCCTGCGCCATATCGAAGCATTCTTTGGCCGGCGCAAACGGCCGATGCCAGCCAGCACTCGCGTTCAGGCGCTGGTTCCCGAGGGCGCCCTGGTGCTGGCTAATGAACATGGAACGGCGCCCGGCCTGGCGATGGACCTGCCCGAAAACGGCCTGCTCGTGATGCTGCCCGGGCCGCCGCGGGAATTGCGACCGATGTTTATCGAATCGGTGATCCCGCTGCTGGAGCGAAGATTTGGCGCTCCGCCGAATTTTGCCTGCACGGTGCTTCGGACCACCGGCATCGGCGAATCTTTCCTCGAGGAGAAAATCGCGCCCGCCCTAACCCCGTTAATCGAACGCGGCCTGGAAGTCGGCTACTGCGCGCGCGTGGGGGAGGTGGATTTGCGTTTCGTCGCCCGCACCCCCAACGCCCATGCCCTCGTGCGCGAGGCGGAAGATGCGGCCCGCGCGCACCTGCGCGGATTTATCTATGGGCACGACCCGGAACAACTCGATGCCGTCGTAGTGCGGATGCTCACCGAACAAAAGAAAACCGTAGCCCTGGCAGAGTCGTGCACGGGCGGGTACATCGCGAACCGGCTGACCAACACCTCCGGCGCTTCGGCGGTTTTTCTCGCGGGCGTGGTGAGCTACAGCAACGAAGCCAAGCAGGAGTTTCTGGGAGTGAAGGCGGACACCTTGCGCGCTCACGGCGCGGTGAGCGAGGCGGTGGCGCGTGAAATGGCTGAGGGCGTCCGCCGCAAAACCGGCGCCACTTACGCCCTCTCGGTCACCGGCATCGCCGGTCCCACCGGAGAAACGCCGGACAAGCCGGTCGGGACCGTCTTCATCGGATTCGCCACGCCTGAAGGCGTTACGGTGAAACAGCTGCTGAACCAGTACGATCGTGAGACGTTCAAATTCCTGACGTCGCAACAAGCGCTGGATTGGCTGCGGCACGAACTGCTGCGCAGCGCGCCGTGAAATTCCCGTGGCTTGCAGTTCTGGCTGCCTCATGCCTGCTCGCGGGCCGAGCTGAGGAGCCCGCCGCCGCAGATCAGGTTCAGCCCCGGCTGCGTCCGGTCCATTGGCAGGCGGAAGGCAAGGCCGGTTTCACCACGGAAGCTCAATACGGATTCAGCCCGGCTGCCGGCGGGCCAGTCGCCTTTCGCGCCGTGCTCGGGCCGGCCTGGCCGCCGGGACTGTCGCCGGTTTTTCAGGTGGAGAAGAACGGCGCGCTGCAACTCCGGCGGCGTCCTCCCCGCGGACAAGAGAATATCACTGAACCGCTCTTCTTCGCCCTGCCGCCCGAACTGGAAATGGAGAGCGCGAAAATCGCCGGACACTGGCGCTGCGAGGCCCTTCGCGCCGATGGCACGAAAGCTTATCCGGACTTCGAGATCGCCACGGAGGGGAACAATGTCGCGGCGCGTTTTGACCAGAACACCGAATATCGCTTCGCCTTCATGTCCGGAGGAACCTTTCTCACCAACGGGCTGACTCTGCGGGTGGAATACATTTCCGAACAGTACGAATTGACCGGCCGCTTCGCTTCCAATCGATTGTCGGGAAGCTGGAAACGCGTTCAAGGGCTTGAGCACGGAAATTGGCAGGCCGAACGAACCGCAAACCCGCTGACCGCCTGGGATAATGCCTCCGTAGCACCGCTGTATGAGTGGCGTCGTGGAGCCTCGGACGTCACCTACACGCTGGGCGACGCCCATCCCGGCCCCGGCTGGAGCCGTTCCGCTCAACCGCTCTGTCGCGTCTGGAAGCCGTGAAGGGTTAGCGTCCCCGCCGGTTGGGATTTCCGCGCAACATCGTTCCATTGAAGCTCTGCTCGATGTGTCGGATCTCAATCACCTGATCATCGCGCAGAAGCACCTCGACGACGTCAAAGCGATAGGAAACTTGGGGGTTCCCCAAGAGGCGCAGGTACTCCGTGGCCGTTCGAAAGATCGCCTGCCGCTTCCGAAGGTCGACCGCCCGGGCTGGCCGCGTCCAGCCGCCCTCCGTCCGGGTCTTCACCTCCACGAACACAAGGCAGGCGCCATCCCGAAAGATCAGGTCGATCTCGCCGCGCCGGCCGCGAAAGTTCGCCGCAAGAAATTTCAGGCCTTTCTTTTCCAGGAACTGCCGGGCGGCAAGCTCGCCCAGATCGCCCCGTTCCTGGCGCTCCGTCCCCGCCGCTCGCTGCCAGAACTTGAGCTTCTCCCAGAAAGCCATGGCTGGGCTACGCGAACAGTTCGGGCTGGCGAACCCGAAACGGCGCAAACGACCGCCGGTGAATCGGGCAGGCACCATGCTCCTGAATGGCTGCCAGGTGCTGCGGAGTCGAATAACCTTTGTGGTCCTTGAATCCGTAAACGGGATAAAGCCGGTCGAATTCCTTCATCATCCGGTCGCGGGTCACTTTGGCAATGACACTCGCCGCCGCGATCGAAAAGCTCTTGGCGTCGCCCTCGATAATCGGCGTCTGCGGGCAGCGGGCCGAGAAAATATACGGGCCGTCCACCAGGGCGTGATCCGGCAGGGGCGCAATCTGGAGCAACGCCTCGCCCATGGCGCGCAGGCTGGCCTGAAGGATATTGATCGCATCGATCACCTCCACGCCCACCGCGCTGACCCCAAAGGAAATCGCCGGATGCGTGGTGAGGAATTCGTGAAAGCGCTCCCGATCGGCCTCCGAAAGCTGTTTGGAATCGTTCAAGCCCTGCAGTTTGCGCGGCAGCCCCTTCTCGATCCATTCCACCGGCAGGCAGACGACCGCCGCGACCACCGGTCCAGCCAGCGGCCCCCGGCCGGCTTCATCCGCGCCGGCCACGCGCGACAAGCCGCGCCGAAGACAATCGCGTTCGTACTGGAATTTGCTGGGCCGCATTCGAGAACCGGCTTGTGATATGAGAGGCGGGCGCGCTCGTCAACGGCCACCTGCAAACGCGGCAGGGTCCAGGCGGCTGCGGACCGGCCGCGCCGGCGCCATCTCACGCGACATAAGCGGGTTGCGCTTTCCGTCCCGTGCGCTACTAAAAGGCGCAGATGAAACCGCAAATCGTTCAGCCAGCCAATTCTCCGAAGCCAGCCGGGCCCTATTCCCACGCGGTGCGCGCGGGGAATCTGCTGTTCTGCTCCGGCCAAATCCCTTTGAACAAGGAGGGAAAGCTGGTGGAAGGCGGCATCCGGGAACAAACCCACCAGGTGCTGCAAAACGTGGCTGTCATACTTCAGGACCAGGGCCTGACATTTGAAAACGTGGTGAAGGCCACGGTTTTCCTGACGGACATGGCCGAATTCGCGGAGATGAACGCCGTCTACGCCGAATATTTTCGGGCCAATTTCCCGGCCCGCTCCACCATTCAGGCCTCAGCCTTGCCCCGCGGCGCCCGGGTGGAGATCGAGACGGTGGCACTCTATCCGGCCTGATTCGGCTGAATTCCGGAGTCATCCCGGCGTTTGATTTCTTGGGAAAACGCATTAGCATCCCACCCTTCGGCGCTGCGAGGAATAGCCTCGGCTGCACTCGAGAAAGGCGGATGTGATCTGTTCTGCCTTGGATCGTTTGACGATTTACTGGATATGATGACTTTGAACGAGCTGATCGGCTTTATGTCGCCGGAGCTGGCCAACGAGATTTTGGAAGACACCTTTGTCGAGGACAAGGGGCTCTACAAAGCGATCACAGCAGAGGTGGCGGCGGCGCTCAAGCTTCGCCCTGCTTTCTTCGAGCAAAAATCCCGGAAAGACCGCAACAAAGTCATCCTCGACATGCTGACCCGCCCGCGGATGCAGGCCACGGCGGCCACCCTCCTCCGGGGCTGGCTCGTGAAGACCGAAGCCCCGATGCTGAGCGACTTTCTCGATACCCTCGGCATCTCCCACAAAAACGGAGTGGTCGAAGATTTTCCGGAAAAGATCGACGAAACCAAGCTGAACGAAGCAGTGGACAAGATTCTCGGGAAACATCCCCAGGAAAAAGTCCTGCTTTATTTGAACTCGTTCAACGCCATGAACGACGCCCCCTGGGAAAGCCTCACCCGGCGCCTCCAGGAAGACAAGCGACTGCAACTGGTGTAGGTCCCGGAGTTCTTCAGCGCACTCGCAAACGGTAGAAGAGCTGGCCTCCCGGGTTGGAGCCTTCGTCCGTGTAGTCCAACTGGCCGTCCGGAAGAAACAGCGCCTGAATGGGCGACCAATTCACGAGGTCGGGGGAGCTTTCCAGCACGTAGGTTTGACCTGCATCGCCAGCCAGCGTCAGGCGCACATGCCCCTCCGCTTGGCCAGCCAACTGCACTTGCGGCCGCGCCGGACCGACCACAATCAACGTTCCGCCGTCGCTTGAAACAATCCCGCGGAACTGCCGCAGGTCGATCGGATCGGCACTCGCCACCGAATAACTCAATTCCCTCGGTTTCACATCGAAGAAAACTCCCCAGCGAATGGTGTTGCTCGCCGGATCGAACACGCCGCCCTCATTCACGTTGCTGACAGTGCAGCCGTTCGGAACCGTTTCTTCGACCGCATACGCGGTCCCGCCGGAGGGCGGCAAAACCGAAATTGTGCAGTCGATCGAAGCGCCATCTGCCCCGGAAAGCACAGAACGCGTGGCTCCAGCCGGAATGGTCACGGTGAGGCTGGCGAGCGCAGGTGAATCGCTCACCCAGCAAAGAGGAGCGGGCTGGCTGGCGTCGTAATGGTATTTCTCGCCATGCTTCCAGAGGTAGCCCGCCCGAGTGACGTAAGAAGCCGGCGCCGTCCCGGCCGATCCGTTCTTCCAGGCCGCGGCGTAGGTCGTTAGCTCCGTCAGATTGATGACAAAATCCGAGTTCACGTCCGCTGGATGGTTCCGGGCTTTGGGCGCGATCAAATGATCGCCCGCGATGGACGAGGAGGTTCCAGCAGCGGATGCCGTTCCGCTGAACTCATAGGATCCTTTGGCGGATTTGGGCGGCGTTACGGTGTAGTGCAGCGTCTGGTCCGCCGTTGTCATGAACGGCCCGAACTTCACCTTGCCAGTGGCTGTGTCGAAAACCCCGTCATCGCTTACGGCTGTGACGGCCCACCCTTTGGGCGGGAGATCTTCCACCGCATAGGCCAGAGTCCCGGATGGCGGATCGGCAATCAATTGAACCTCGAACGGTTCGCCCGGAGTGTAGCCCGCGGGCAATTTCCGTAGCACAAACGGCGTCAATTCGGCCTGTTCGACCAGCACGCGCACCGGCGCGGAATCAACCGAAGCGCCCGCCCCGTCCAGGGCTCGCGCCACCAGCGCGTGGGAGCCCACAGAGGCATTCTTCCAGGTAAATTGAATCGTTGCTTTATTGGTGGTGGCAATTTGCTTGCCGTCAGCCAGCAGCTCCAGTTGTTTGATCCCGGCGGAGGGGTTGGTAGCGCTGGCCGCAACCGTAATCGAATCGCCACTCTTGAAGACCGATCCGTCCGCCGGCTTCGTAATTGAGACTTTCGAAACCGACGTCGACTTTTCGATCACGATTTTTACGGGAGGCGACGTAACGGTGAGCGAGTGGGCATCCACTCCCCGCGCGGTCAAAACGTGCGTTCCGGCCGGCGCGTTCGTCCAGACATAGGCGTGGGTGATCGGCGTTCCTGGATCGGGAGCGCGGATGAAGAGAATCTCCGAGACGCCGACCAGCTTGTCGTCCGCATAAAACTCCAGGCGCGGGATGTAGCCCTCCGGATCGACGGCCACCGCCGAGAGGGGCACAGGCGATCCGAAGCGGAACGTTTCCGCCTCCTTCGGCGCCGTGATCTTGAGGGTCGCTTTCGAAACCGTGCTCCCGCCCACTGTGATGGTCACTGCGGGCGATTTAAGCACCGTTCCTCCAGCCAAAGTTGCGCGCGCGGTGAGCGCATGATCCCCAGCCGAAGGCGCCTTCCAGTCGAACCGATGGAAGACGAGCGTCGGCAGGCTGCCGCCGGGCAACGGATCGATCACCAGATCCGATGAGCCAATCTTTTGATTGCCATCGTAGAAATCGACATGGCCGATGTAGGCCGTCGGGCGATAGCTCGCCGCGAGGAGCGTTACCGCCTGACCGGCCGCGACCTGCTCTTTATCGAACGGAAACACCAACTCGAGGACGGGAACGGTCGGCGCTTTTCCCTGATAAATGACGCCCGCCGCTTCCCCGGCCGAGGGATCGATGTCGTATCCGGCCAAAGGATTGGCCAAAGGCGAAGGCTCAAGGCGCACTCCGACCGTTTCCAAGGGCCCCGTTTGAGTATCGTGCTTTGGCGACAGCACCAGCGTTGCGGACGCCGAACCGGCCGCAATCACGATGGAGCGGCCCGGATCGGGATAATCAACACCAGGCGCGGCGGAGCCGTGCAAAGAGAAAAAGACCGTAAGCGGCGCGTTCGTCGGGCCGGACCGGCTGATCTCGAAACGAAGGGGATCAATGACGTCGACCGTCGGCGGAAGTTCAGTGCCGATCGGATCGACCGCAATGACCTGCACCACGACAGTCGATGAACCCGGGCCGACCACCACAGTCACCGGGGCCGATTTGATAATCTGACCGCGCGAGTCAACCCCTTGCGCGATGAGGCTGTGCTTGCCCGGCGCGGGCTTTTTCCAAACCACGTGATGTTCCACCGGAGTTCCCGGGTCGGGCGCGCGGATAAGAGTGACTGTGGAGACATCGAATAAGACCCCATCCACGTTGAACTCATGATGTTCCACCGGCGTTCCCGGATCAGGCGCACTGATAAAAGTGATTTCGGAGACATCGAGCAAAACCCCGTCCACGTAAAACTCCAGGCGGGGCATGTAACCGTTTGGATCCACTGCCACCGCGTTTATATCCACATCTGCGCCGGCCGCCAGCTGGGCGCCGCCGGCCGGAGCGGTGATCGTGATTTTCGCGTCGCCACTCCCAACCGTGGAGTCATGGATTACCACGGTGGCGGCATTCGCGGCCGGGTCGATTTGGTAGGCCAGGGCAATCGCGTTCAGCGGCAGGATGAGCCGCGCAATCACCGTTTCATCGCCTTCCAGCAGGTTATCCTGCAGCGGCTGCACCAGAAGGCTGACCTGGTTGGTCCCGGCGGGAATTATCACCGTCTTCGGCAACCCTTCGTAGTCCTTGCCCGAGGTCGCGGTGCCTTCGTAAGTCAAATAAACGGTCATCGACTTGTTCGTGGCGCCCGTGTGATGCACGAGAAACTCTCCGGGAGCGATGCGCGTGGTGGGCGAGGGCTCGGCCGTATCCGGGCGCGAGGCCGTAATTCCAACCATCGGCAGTGGCGAGACGGGCATCATTTGCCCAAAGGTCGAACCAAGGAGAGTGGTGAGCGCGGTTACGACAAACGCGCAAGCGGAACGATGAAGCAGACGCATAAGGACTCCGATTTACAACTGTACTATATCAACCAAACAGTATTACGCAAAGCCCAAATTTCCGCCCCGTCTGAGCCCTCCCCGAAGGGCTCGGACGGTCCTTTGTTTGATTGGACGGATGAGCCGATCACGGGCAAGGTAGGCGGCGTCAATTTGTATGCCCCAGGAAGAGAAGGTCACAGTCACATTGCCGGATAGTCTGCGCCGGCAGTTCGAGGGCCTTCGCGACCGCTTATTCTCCTTCGAAACAATTTTCGCCGTGGCTTTTGCGCTCACGGCCATCTTGGGCGGCCTGCTCCTCAGCTCCATTTCCGACCGCTTGTGGGATACTCCCCCATGGCTTCGACTCGCGTTCTTTGTCGGAGCGCTGCTGGGTGTGCTCGGCGCAGCGGCCTGGTGGGCGCAACGGTGGGTCTTGCGTCCGCGAGGGCTGAGGGAATTCGCGGTGCTTGTGCAGAGAAAATTCCGCCGCCTGGGCGACCGCCTGCTGGGCATCGTGGAACTGGCGGACGAAGCGAATCGGCCGGCTTATTTCTCCCCCGAGCTCTATCGGGCGGCGATCGAGCAAGTGGCAGCCGAATCCGCGAAGTACGACTTCCGGCAATCGGCAAATCCCCGTCGCATGCGGGTCCAGAGCGTCGCTGCTTGCAGCCTTCTGGCAGTGCTCGTCCTGGTCGCTCTGATCCTGCCCGAAGCGGCTTGGAATTCGTTCCGGCGCTGGATCGCGCCCCTGGCCCGCATCCCGCGTTTTACGCTCGTGGAGTTGGCCCGGCTGCCTTCAGAACAGATCGTTCCCCATGGCGAAACGTTCCGAATCTCGGGCGGAGTCAACTATCGCTCCTTCTGGAAGCCGGCCCGGCTCAAACTGCAGTTCGCGGGCGGCCGCCAGCTCACCGCAGAAGCGAGCAACGGCGCGTTCACGGTCGACGTTCCGGCACTGACCGCCGACGAAACTTTGACGATTCGCGCGGGCGACGCTTCGCATGAGGTCCGCCTGCTGGCGCGCCATCGCCCTGCGGTCGAGCTCGCCGGAGCGGAAGTGGAGCTTCCCGCCTACCTCGGATATCCTCCGCAGGCAGAAACAGCCCAAAGCGGAATTCTGGAAGTGCTCGAAGGCAGCTCTCTGGTGCTGACGGGCCGAACCAGCCGGGCATTGCAAACCGCCTGGCTGCAGCCGGGCGACAAAGCCCCGCAACAAATCACCGTTGTCTCCAATACCTTCACGACCCCGAAATTGCCGGCCGATGGGATTGGGGAAATCGCCATGCGCTGGCAGGACAATCTCGGCCTGACCAATACCGCGCCCTGGAAACTGGCCATTCAGACCCGGAAAGACGCCGCGCCGGTCCCGCAGATTGAAGAAATGTATCGGGACACCGCCGTGCTGGAGAGCGAAGTGATTCCGATTTCCGTCCGGGCCAGTGACGATTACGGCCTGAAAATGATCGGGTTGAACTGGGGTTTTGAAGCGGGCCAGGAGGGTGCCACCAACGCCGTGAACCGCCGCGATTACGTGCAAGAGATCGCCGCGCACGACACGAAATACCTCGAACACACTTTTAATTTTTCCCCCGCCGTCCTGGGCGTGCCGCCGGAAAGCACCCTTGAAATCCGGGCGTTCGCGGTGGATTACATGCCCGGCCGCGACCGAAGCGAAAGCCCGGTCTACCGCATTCATGTCGTTGGGAACGCGCAGCACGCGGAAATGGTGCGCCAGAACTTGGAATCGTTGCTGGTTCGGCTGGAAGAAGTGACCCGCCTCGAGGAAAAGCTGGCCAACGACACCCGCGAGTTGAAAGAACTGCAAAAGCTCGATAGCCCGGAAGCAGCCCGCAAGATCGCGGAGATGGAGCAAACGCAGCAGCAAAATGCCGCCCAACTGCAGGAGATGGCCGCCGAGGGCATGAAAGATTTGCGCGAAGCCCTGCGGAATCCCGCCTTCAATGAAGAAGTGCTGAGCGAGTGGACGAAAAACCTCCATCAAATGGAGAAGATCTCCCAGCAACAGATGAAGGAGGCGGCCAAATCGCTCAAATCGGCCCAGCAGACTCCAAGCCCAAGCGCGCGGGAGCAACAACTGGCCGAAGCCCAGGAGAAGGAGGAAGAGACGGTCAAGGCCCTCCAGCAAATGCAGCAAAAGGTGAATCAAGGCCTGGATGAACTGCAGGCTTTGACTCTCGCCCAACGTCTGCGACAGATCAGCGCCCAACAAAAGAAGCTGGAAAGCACCCTCCAGGCGAATATTCCGGACACCATCGGACTCACTCCGCCAGAACTCTCCGTCCGCTATCAAAAAGCCAACACCAAGCTCTCCGAACTGCAAAATGAGGCCCAGGCTGCCTCCGTGAAGATCCAGGGCGAGATCAGCCGGTTTTACGAAAGAACGCAAAAACCCAATTACGGCGAAGTCACGCATGAAATGGCCGATAGCAAAACGGGCGACGAACTGGACCGGATCAAAGGCTTGATCCAAGAGAACATCGGCATGGAAGCCATGCAGAATCTCGCTCTCTGGTCCGAACGCTTCGAAACCTGGGCCGGCAAACTGGAGCCCAAGAGCGATAATAAGGACGGAGGCGGAGGTGAAGGCGGCGGGCAGGGCGACAAGCCAGACGATTCAGCCCTGAAACAACTGCTCGGCCTGCTCCGCATGCGGGAAAAGCAGGTCGGCATCCAGGAACGGACGCGGCTGCTGCATGATCATCTCGATGAAAAGACCGCTTACCGGGATGGCGCGGTTCTGCTGGCCGCGTCCCAGTCCAAACTCGGCCGGGACCTTTCGAAACAAGCGCTCGACAATGCTTTTGCGATCCTGGAGCAGCCTTACAACGACGCGGTCACCCGCATGTCCGATGTCGAGAATCTGCTCGATCGCCCGCAGACCGACCAGATTACCCGGTCCGCCGAGGACAAGAGCGTGGCTGCCCTCACCGACCTCGTCAATCTGCTGAACGAAGAGGCTAAAAAGAGCGGTTCAAGCAGCAGCGGCAAAGGCCAGAGCAGCGGCAGCGAAGACATGGCGTTCCTGATGCAAATGATGGCGCCCAAGCCGACGCCGGGCATGCAAGCCGGCCAGACCCCCGGTGGCAATATGTCGGGCGGAACCACGGACAAAGCCAGCCAGGCGGGCACGGGGGATGCGAGCGGAAAATCCGGCGAAGAACGCTCGGTGAAGAAGAGTTCCGCGGTCCCGCAAAACTACCCGAGCGAATTCCGCGAAGCCCTGGAAAACTATTTCAAAGCCCTGGAGGAGGGAGATAAATGATTCGGCGGCTCATCAGCATGGCCCCGCGGCTGGCTCGCAGCCTGGTTCTGGCGGCGGCAGTCCAGGGGATCGTCCACGCGCAGGAACTGTTTCAGGGCGGCGGAGAGGTGAGCCCCAGCCAGGTGGACAGGATCTACACCCGGGGCCTGCAATACCTCGCCAAGGCGCAGCTCGCGGAAGGGCGCTGGAATGAAATGCCGTACGGAGCCGAACCGGCCGTTGTCGCGCTCGCGGTGGTGAGCATGCTCGCCCATGGCGACGATCCGAATACCGGCCCTTACGCCCTCCAGATCAAGCGCGGCCTGGACTTCGTGCTCAAACAGATGAATCCCTCCACGGGCTACATCGGCCGCTCGATGTACAACCATGGGTTTTCCACCCTGGCGCTGGCCGAAGCCTACGGACAGGTGCAGGATGACCGGCTCGGGCCGGCCCTGGAAAAAGCGGTGCGGCTGATTACCTCCTCCCAAGCGCGCAATCCCTTCCAGGCCTGGCGGTATTCCCCGGAAAGCGTGGACGCGGATACCACCGTGAGCGGCGCTCAAATGGTGGCCCTTTTCGCCGCTCGCAACGCCGGCATGGCCGTACCGGAGGAAGTGATTCAAAAAGGCATCGCGTTCTTCCTCAAATGCCAGACGCCCGAAGGGGGTTTCGGCTATACCAGCGCCAGCTCACCCAATGGCGCGCGCACCGCAATCGGCTGCCTGGTCCTGTCGCTGGCCAAGGAAAAGAAATCGAAAGCGTTCGAACGCGCCTTCGCTTTTTTGAAGGGCGCGCCGGGAGATGCCAGCTACCAGCAATACTATTTGTATTACGCCGCCCAGGCTTTCTTCCAGGCTTCGCCCGAAGCGTGGAATGAATGGAATCGGAAGAATGTGAAGACGCTCGCCGGCACGCAGAACGAGGACGGCAGCTGGGACGGCCAGTTCGGGCCCACTTTCTCCACTGCCGCCTCCCTGCTTTCACTGGCATTGAACTACCGTTACCTTCCCATTTACGAACGGTGAGCAACTTCCAAAAGAAAATCTCACGGCTGATTCGCGCCGGTTCGATGATTGCCCTGCTCGGCCTGAGCCGGCAGCCGCGCTCCGCTGACGAGCCGCGTCCCCGCGCCGGCGTCCTGCAATTGCTCGACGGCTCCAATTTGCACGGCGGCCTCCGTGGAATCACCAGCACCAACGGCCTGGTCTGGGACCATCCCGCCGCCCGGGAGCCGCTGCAACTGCTGCTCACCAATGTCTCGGTCGTCCGTTTCGACCGTGCGCTCCAGCCCGAGCACAGCTTCAAGGCGTCCTCCCGTTTCCACTTCAAAAACGGCGATGAATTGATCGGAAATATTCTCGAGATCAAAGACCAGAAAATGCGGTTGCAAAGCTGGTTCGGGGACAACGTCCAGGCCGATCTCAACACGGTCGACGTCATCACGTTTTCCTCCAAGGGTTACAACCTGCTCTATGAAGGTCCCGCCGGGCTGGATGGATGGCATATCGGACGCAACCCTAAATCCTGGGAGTACCGGGACGGCGCGTTCGTCGCGAACGGCGCGGATCTGCTCGGGCGCGATTTCGGTTTGAGCGGATCGGCCACGCTCGAATTCGAGCTGCAGTGGAACGGCGCCTTCAGCCTGAGCATCATTCTTTACTCGGCCTCCGTGGATCGCTTCGACTACAGCAGCAATGCCTATGTGGTCTACCTCGGGACCGGCTCGATCAGCATTCAGCGGGTGCAAGGCGGCACCGGCGCGATCATGCTCGGCCAGGCGCAACTGCCCGATATGCTGCGCCGAAACCGGATGCGCTTCGAGATCCGTTGCAATAAGGAGGATGCCACTCTTTCTCTCTTCGCGGACGGGAAGTTTGTCCAGCGCTGGAAGGACAGCAACGCCGGCGGCTTCGTGGCGAAAGGGACCGGAATCGTCTTCTTCTCCCAGGTCGAACCGCGCTCCCTGAAGCTCTCCAATATTCGCGTGGCGGAATGGGACGGCCGGTTCGAACCCGATTCTGCGACCAACGCGCCGCCGGACCTCGACGTGGTTTACCTCGCCAACCGCGACAAGGTCGTGGGCAAAGTGGACGCTTTGGAACAGGAGAAAGCGATCGTGACCACCAAGCAAGCCAAGCTGGATATTCCCCTCGCCCGAGTCACCCAGATCCGTTTTGGCCGGGACGGCGGGAATACCAATTCGGCCCCGGACGAATTGCGGGCCTCCTTCCCGGGGGGCGAAACCGTGGTCTTCAAGCTGGATAAATGGGACGGAGCGGAAGTGAAGGGCACCAGCCAGACTTTTGGTTCCCTGGCCTTTGACCCGAAAAACATCCGGCAGCTGCAGTTCAACCTCCACCGGACGCAAAATCCCGCGGAGAAGGAGCCGAGCGCGGACAACGAATTTCTGGAGGCGGAATGAAAGTTCTCTTCCTGTGTTTGCTTACCACGCTGAGCCTTGCGGCCCAGCAACCACCGGCCAAGCCGCCGCGCAAAGCGGGACGCGATGCGCTGACCTTCCGCAATGGAGATGTGCTCTACGGATCACTCAGCAGCATCGACCCGGAAACCGGCATCAAGTGGGCGCGCGCGGACGCGGTCACCCCGTTTGATTTTAATCCCCAGCGCGTCACCCAGGTTGATTTCACCACCGCCGCCCCTGCCCCCGATCAGGTCTCATCCAATCTCTGTTCGATCCAACTGAGCAACGGCGATCAGTTCCAGGCCGACCTGGTTTACTACGACGGTGAAAAGCTGAAGCTGAGCACCTGGTTTGGCGGCGAACTCCAATTTCCCAAGGAAGCCGTGGCACTGGTCGTCCCGCTCGGATTGCCCAAGCCCGCGATATTCTCCGGCCCTGCCGGCCTGGAAGGCTGGACGATGGGCAAGGTGAACGCCGGCGGCCTCGTGGAGGCGGGCGATTGGATCTACCAGAACAACGCCTTCTACGCTTTCAAGTCCGCGTCCATTGCGCGCGACGTTCATCTGCCGGACAGCGCGAGCATGCAGTTCGATCTGGAATGGCGCGGCTTCTTCCACATCGCCGTGGCTCTCTACACGGAATATCTCAACCCGGTGAACCTGGCGAACAAGGAGACCGAGCCGAAGTTCGGCGGCTTCTACAGCATGCAGATCAATCCGTTCTCCGCCAATCTCCTGCCGGTCAAGCAAACCGAGCCGCTGCGCTATCTCGGCCAGGCTTCCCTGCAGACGCTCGCCCAAAAGAACGGCGCGCACATCGACATTCGCGTGAGCAAATCCAGGCGGACCCTCGCGCTGCTCATCGATGGCGTTCTGGTGAAGCAGTGGGTCGACACCGACGAATTCGCCGGAACCGGCAGCGCGGTGCGCTTTGTCCATCAGGGCCAGGGCGCGGTGAAGCTCACCAATCTCAAGATTACCGAGTGGGACGGCCAATTCGAAGAACCCGTGTCGCTCACGCCCAACAAAAGCCAGGACCTGGCCCGCTTGAAGAATGGCGATCGGGTTTTCGGCAGTGTGAAGTCCTTGCGGGACGGCAAGCTGAGCATCGAAGCCGCCGGCACCGTCCTGGATGTTCCGATGACTCGCGTGAAGCAGGTCGAGATCGCCTCCCAGAAAGCCCTGAACCCGCCCGTGTCAACAAACACCGTTCGGGCCTTTTTCAATTCGGGCGCCGGCAGCCTCACGTTTGACCTGCAAAAGTGGGCGCCGGATGAACTCAAAGCCGCGAGCACGAACTTCGGGAGCGCAACCTTCAAGCCAGCCGCCTTCTCCCGGCTCTTGTTCGATCTCAGCGCGAACCCGGACGGAACGCGCTGAGATCAGGAAAAGACCGCTTTATTCCTCGTAGATCATCTCTTTCACCGTGCGTCCCGCCGGGATGAAAGGCAGAACGTGTTCGGTGTAGGGCGTGATCACGTCGAGCACATAAGGCTGATCAGAATCGAGCATGCGCTGCATCGCCGCGCGCAGATCTTTCTTATAGATCACGCGCTCGCACGGGACGTTGAACGCCTTCGCCATGGTCACGTAATCCGGGTAGATCTGCTTCATGTTCTCCGGGTCCCCGAGGTAAGTGTGCCCACGGTTGCCCTGGTAGAAACGATCTTCCCACTGCACCACCATGCCGAGATGCTGGTTGTTCAAGACCATCGCTTTCGCCGCGATCTTCTCAATATGCGCGGTCGCGAGCTCCTGGATATTCATCAGGAATGACCCATCTCCGTCGATGTCGACCACTTGCTTGTCGGGACAGGCGACCTTGGCGCCCAGCGCAGCCGGATACCCGTAGCCCATCGCTCCCAGCCCGGCGCTGGTCAGGAACTGGCGCGCGTTCTTGTAGCGATAGTGCTGGGCGGCCCACATCTGATGCTGGCCCACGCCCGTGGTGATGATCGCCTCGCCCTTGGTCAACTCGCAGAGCAGCTCGATGGCATACTGCGGCAGGATGACCTGGCTGGCGTCCCCTCCCATGAAATCCTGCACGTGCTGGGATTTCAACACTTCCTGGCTGACCTTGTAGCGGAGCGGAGCCTTGGCCTTCCACTCAGCGATCTGTTTGTGCCAGCCGCTGAATTTCTTCTGCACCGGCCGGGCCTTGATCATTTCATTCAGCCGATGCAAGGCGTCCTTCACATCACCCACCACCGGCAGGTGGGCCGGTTTGTTCTTATTGATCTCGGACGCGTCCACGTCGATGTGCACGATCGTGCCGTGCTCGCAGAACTTATCGACTTTGCCCGTCACGCGATCATCGAACCGCACACCGAAGGCGAGCAAAAGATCCGCGCCCGGTATCCCGCTCTTGGGATCGCCATTCACCGCCCAGTTGGCGTAAGCCGTGCCGTGCATGCCGAGAAACTTCAGGGACAGAGGCTCGTCTTCAGGAAACGCTCCGCAACCCATGACCGTGGTGGTCACCGGAATCTGGGTGGCATGGGCAAACTTCCGCAATTCCTCCGAGGCGCCCGACGAGATAATGCCGCCGCCCACATAAAGAACCGGCCGCTCGGCCTTCTCGATCAGCCCAATGATCTCGTTCAGCACCAGATCGTCCGCCCGTCGATTTGGGTTGTAACCGCGGAGATTCACCTCGCGAGGCCACACCGGCTGGGTCTCCTGTTGCTGGACGTTCTTCGGAATATCCACCACCACGGGGCCGGGACGCCCGCTGGTCGCGATGTGAAAGGCCTCCTTCACAATCCGGGGAATATCGTTGATATCCGTCACCAGATAGCTGTGCTTCACGATCGGCAGCGTGAGCCCGAAAAAGTCGGTCTCCTGAAACGCGCCCTTGCCGATCATCGCCTGCGGCACCTGCCCGGTGACTGCGACCAGCGGAATGGAATCCATATACGCGTCGGCCAGGCCGGTGATCAGGTTGGTCGCGCCCGGGCCGCTGGTGGCCATGCACACGCCCGCCTTGCCGGTGGCCCGCGCATATCCTTCGGCCGCGAATGCCCCGCCCTGCTCGTGGCGCGGCAGGATTGTGCGGATCTTGGACCGCGTGAGCGATTGGTGGAATTCCATGCTCGCTCCGCCGGGATACGCAAAAATCGCCTCCACGCCTTCGCGCTCCAGCGCCTGCACCAGGATGTCACTCCCGCGCATGCGTGGACCGAGTTCCCCGCGCTGATCAGCAGCGGTGGCGGTTTGCTGAGGCTTTTCCAACGTGTTACTCATATATGCTTTCTAATCGTATTCGGACTGGCGGTCGGGGCGAAATAAAAAACCCACGACTGTTGCCAGCCGTGGGTTCTTGTCGAAATCTTTTCTAATCTACGAGCGACAAGCACCAACGGCGTCGTAACCTACTACGACGCTTTCTACCAGTACAACGACACTTGTCGACACGCCGAGAAAAATACCAACCACCGCGAATTGGTCAAGACAATAATTGACACGGTTTTCGGAACGGAACGTTTCCGGACTCCCTGCCGTTCGGTTCACATGGATGCCGTTGGCCATCCGATGGGCCGATCCCATCCGGCATGCTGGCCCCGGAGTTGAAGTAGGCGGCCGTCCGCGCCCGCGGAACGAGCGCGTTCAGTGGCCTTGGACTTCCGGCTTATTCAGATAACTCCAGGCAACCACGCCGGAAATCGCCGCGACCGCCGCGCAAATAATGTAAGGAAGCGCCGCCTGAAATTGGAACGCCGTGGCTGCAAAAACCGGGGCCACGATGCGGGCCAGGCTGCCGGCGCTTTGCGTCACGCCCATCGTCGCGCCCTGCTCCGTTTCCGGAGTGAGGATCGAGATCAGACCGAACAGCGGCGGCCGATGAATGCCCGACCCCGCCGCAAAAACACCCAACGCCACGAGCAGGCCGCTCTTTGTGTCCACGTACGGAATCATGATCAGCCCGATCGCCACCACCACCAGCGCCAGCGAGAGGAGCTTGCGTTCGCCCAGCCGTTTGATCATCGGCCCGATCCCGCCGCCCTGCAGCAGCGCGGAAAGAAGGCCGCAATAGGTGATGAAATAGCCGATCTCTTTGGGCCCGTAATTGAACTTCTTTTTCAGCAGCAGGCCGATCGTGACCTCAAACGCCGCAAACGCAAACGTGGCAAAAAAATACAGCGAGATCAGAAACGCCACCGTGGGATGCTTGAACGTATGCGCCCACTGTTCGAAGCGCACCCGGCGGGCTCGGGGCTCGGTCGATGGCTTCAAGCTTTCGACCAGGGCGAAAAGCGTGAAGAGAAAGTTGGCCCCGCAAATGCAGGCCGCCACCCAGCCCGGGCCTTCCAACCCAAATCGATCGGCGCTGAACGAACCCAAGGCGGGCCCAAGGATGAAACCAAGGCCGAACGCCATGCCGATCAGTCCCATGCTGCGGGAACGCTTCTCCGGCGGGCTCACATCCGCGATGTAGGCCGAGGCGACCGAAAGGTTAGCCCCGCAAATCCCGGCGAAAACGCGGGAGGCCAGCAGACACCACAACGCGGTGCTCCCCTCGAATCGGGAGGCAAACCCGAACAGCGCGTAGGCGATGGCCGACCCGAGGTTGCTCACCAGCAAAACCGGCCTCCGCCCAATCCGATCCGATAATTTGCCCCAGGCGGGAGCAAACAGAAATTGGGTCAACGAAAACGAGGCGACAATCGCCCCGTTCATCCAGCCCGGCGCCCCGAACTTGTCGCTGTACAAGGGCAGCAGCGGCATCACGATGCCGAACCCGATCAGATCGATGAAAACGGTTAAGAAAATGATCAACAATGACGGCTTCTTCATGAAATGGTTGGCTCCTCCTGTTCCTCTGCGCTCAATCCGGCTTCAACTGCCGAGCAGGAAACTGTGCTCGTTCGCGTCATGATTCAAGCGGAACCTTGGAAACGCTTTCAGCTGGAAAGTAATCGCGGCCGCATACTCCACCCCGCGCTGCCGGTCGTCCCGGACCCGGAAGGTCAGCGCTCCGGTCCAATTGCGGAAGTCCCGATAAATCGTGTAGTACTGTTCTTCCAAAACTCCATCCCGCGCCTCGAAATGATGCGTCAACCGGGTCGCCCAGTTCTCGTTCAACTTGAAGAACAGGCTGCTGAAAATCGTGTTGTTCCCGGAATCCGGCCCAAACTCCGGCCCGCCGCGGAAATAGCGATGCCCCACCCGCCAGTTCCAGGTGGAATCCACCGCGATGGTCGCGCTGCTGTAGGATTCGTTCCATTGATGCGCCTGCACATCCCAGCGCGTCTGCGAGCTTAACGACAGCCACGAACGCGGCCGAAGATCCAGGTCTGAGTAGACGTCCGAGAAGGTGGTTTGGTTCTCCCGCGGATCCAGCCGCCAATCGGTGTAGACCGCCCAGTTCACCAGATTTTGAATGCCCTCATCCCGCTTGGTTTGCAGCTTGTTTCGCAGCGTCAGCCGCAACACATTCTGTGAATCGATCGAATCGATCGAGTTGTAATCCGGATACTCGATCGGCAGCAAACGCAGGCTCGGAATCTCCTGGTCAAATTGCGGCAGTTGATTCGGGCGGTAGTTCGGTTGCGGCACGAACACGTAATTCACCGACGGCTCCACAATGTGCCGCAGTTCGTGCACATCCCAGAACTTGCTGTCCACATCCCGATAAACCCGCGACGCCTTCGTCGAAATCTCCGCGCCGGTGTTGAACACGAAGCGGGTCCGGTCTTCGAACGTGGTATCCCGCCCTTCGGTATCCCCATACTGCGTGATGCGCCCGCCCACGCGCGGAGTCAGGTTTAGCCAGCCAAAGTAGGTCTGCGGCCAGAGGATCTGATGGTACGAATCCGCCCGCATCGCCGCGTAGGAATTCGTGCTCGATGCGCCAAAGCCCTGGAGCGGAATAAACTCCGGACTGCCCGGCTCGAACTTGAAGTAGCCGACGGACGTTTCGCTCTCGTAATACAGCGGAGATTCCCCGATCTGCTGGCGAATCCCGCTCAGCTTCACATCCGGCAGGCGCTCGACCGTCTGGTAAAAGTCGTTGATCTGCGGCTGGGCCATCACGTCCAGGCTCCAGTTCGACCATCCCTGGTTTACCTCGAGAAAGGAGCGCGGCTGGCTGTTCTTGCGGTACTCGCCTTCAAAAAAATCATGCGCCACCCACGGATCACTCTGCTCGCGAATGACCACCTTTGCCGTCAGGTTCGTCCGCAAAGTCACCTGTTGGGAAAAGGAGATGCGCTGCCGGTCTGTCCGGATCGGCTGGTTGAACGGGTCCGTGCCCGGGTCCTGATCCTTGATGAAGAAATACTGGAAATCCCCTTTGCCCCACTGCGGGTCGTTCCAACCCAACTCCGGCCCGAACCCCACCCCGCGCTTCGAGTACAGGTCGATATCCACTCCCGCGGTGATATTCGTCGTCAGCGGAAACTGGTAGGTCGTGAGCAGGTAGGCCCCCAACTGCCCGCGAACCCCCGGGGTCACTTTCCAGAAAGATTCGTGCCGCTCCAGCGTTCTCTTGTAATGCGGCAGAATGAACACCGGCGTATCACCAATCAGCACCGTGGCGTTATCCGCTTCAATCGTCTTGCCCTCGGTAAAGGTAAAACGCTTGGCCCGGACGCGGAGCTTCGGCTGCTTCACATCGTCCGTGGTGATGATGGTGTTCTCCGCCACGTAGTTTTGCGCGTTCGAATCGCCCTCCAGGTGCATTCCGGACGCGTAAAACGGGGACAGGCCCAGCCGGAAACTTTCCGCGGAACTCTGGCCGGTTTTGTAGTTGTACTCGAGATGCTCCCCCGTCCAATATTGCGCCAGGTTCTTCAACCGGACATTCCCATCCGCAATGATGTCGCCCGTCTTCTCGCTCAAAGCGATCTGGTTCGCCGTCAGCTCCATCGTCTTGTAGCGCACCACCACCCCGTTCCGGAAATAGGTAATCCCTTCCGCCAGAGACTGCTCCATCTCGCTCTGCTCGCCCAGCGACTCGATTTGCAGGGTCTCGCCGCTCACCGGCTCCGGCTCCGCTGGCGTTTGGACGCCGGGGGAGGCCGGCAGCGTCAAACCCTTCGGAACGCTCGTCACCGCGTTCGTTGCTGGCGCCAGTTCATCGGCAATCGCTAGCGAACCGGCCGTCGAAGACGCCAGCAGGAAAAGCAGAGAGGGCGGTAAATTACGCATCCGGCGGCCAGAGCTAACCAAAAGCCCACGACCGTGACAACAGCCAACTCAAGCTCGGCCCAGCCACAGCGCCGAGTAGCCCGAAGGGCTTCAACTCACCGAAGCCCAGGGTTGCCAGGCACGAGCTACCCTGGGTTCCGGGGGCCGTCATTTTCCCCAACTCTGAAGGAGTTGCCTCACCTCCAATTGATCAATTCACAGGCGTGGATCGGGCAAGGACCATTTCAATTTACCTGACCTGAATGCGCGGCACCCAAGCGCCCGGATTTCTACGGCCCGGTGAAGTGGATATAAATCGGCGCTTCGGTCACCGGCAGCGACCGGCCTTGCATCTCCACCATCCGATTCTCCCCCGCCCCGAGCGGCATGGCCTCGATCCTCTCGATCGAGCCCGGAAATGGAGGCAGTGCTACGTTTTCCCGCCGGCTGTCGCCCGTGGGAAGCCAGACGACCCAGATGCGCCGGTCGCCCTTTTCCGCCTGAACAAATTCAGCGATTCTGGCGCCGCCCGTGTCGAAGTTTCTGCTCCAGCGGAAGGCGGAGAGCGTTTTTCGGAGGTGCGACACCGCATAAAAGGAGGGCTTGGGCTGAAAATTCCGGGTCAGGCCAGCGGAGCCGTGCACATGCGGCTCATCGGCATCGTTAAAAAAATACAGGTAAGCCCGGTCCAACGGCATCGAGGCAAATAGGAGCCAGGATCGCACCAGCCATCGGGCCTGCTGTTCGTCCGTCACGCCCGTCCATTGTTTAAACTCTGTTTTCGGATCAGGCTGCCGCGTGCTGGCGTCGTAGCCGAATTCAGTGAGCCACACCTCTTTGCCCGCAGCGTGCTGATCGCGCCACCGGCACACCGCCCTGATATCTCCGGTAAACTCCTTGAGCCTCGGATCTTCGGGAAAGCTCCGCCGCCAGGTGGGCCACCCTTCCAGCTGCGGATACGAATGGATATTCAGCACATCATAGAAAGGCTCGAGGCCGGCCAGGCAATCCACACTCTTGGCGTAATCGTGGCTTTTCCCGGTCGTCACGGCGCAGGTGGCCACTTTGAGTTTCGGATCTGCCGCCTTGAAACCGCGCGCCATGTTCTCAAACACCACGCGGTAGTCGGCGTCCGAATATTTGCCCGGTTCATTGCCGATCTCCACCGATTCAACCAGAGGGTGGGGAGAAGACGGGCCAAACGCACGGGCAAACCGCTCGGCATAAGCCCGAGCATCCGCGGCGAGGTCCTTCCACTCCTTCCGCGGCAAAGTTTCGAACATCAAGCAGGCGTCGATCCGCCAGCCAAGCTTTCGCCAGGAACCGTAGACGGCGTCCCAGTTCACCCCGTTACGCGCCACGGGAAAGGGCGGAACGGAGGCAGAGTCCTTGCCCAGATCCCATTCCACCGGGTGATAATCCCGAACGAGCCGGGCCGCCGGAGCATAAAGTTCGGGGCGAAACTGCACGGTATGCCCGTTAATCCCCATGAAATCCTCAAACGCAGGCGCACTTTCCAACGGCAGGGCCAGCCAGGCTGCAATCACGCCCAGGATGGCTGCCTTAAGGCCGCGAGCCGGTTCAGACGCGCGGGGGTGGCTGGGGAGAAGATCACAAATCACGAAACAACTTTACGGCAGGAACTTGAACAGCCAATCCCGAACCTGCCGGGCTGGATGTCGGATTTTATCTCCCGGCGGGTTCTCTGTAATGTGGCCAACATGCGCGAAATCGAGGACCCAAGCAGCGAACTGCTGCTCAGCGAATACGTCCGGAACCGTTCCGAAGAGGGTTTCCGCGAACTCGTAAACCGCCATCTGGCTTTGGTCCATTCCACCGCCGCTCGTTTGAGCCACGGGGATCTGCACCTGGCTGAAGATGTCAGCCAGATCGTCTTTTCCGACCTCGCCAAAAAGGCCCCCGCCCTGCCGCCAGGCACCATCGTGGCCGGCTGGCTCTACCAACATGCCTGGTTCACCACGTGCAAAATGCTCCGGTCGGAGCATCGCCGCGCTGGCCGGGAAAAGGAAGCTCATCTCATGTCAGAAATCGCCCGCGAAAACCACCCCGATCAACTCGAACTGGCTGCGCTGCGCCAGGAACTCGATTCGGCCCTGCACATTCTCCCGCCAGCGGATCGGGATACGCTGGTCCTGCGCTTTTTCGGAGACGAAGGCTTGAAGCGCGTCGGCCAGGCTCTGGGCGTCAGCGAAGACGCGGCGCAGAAGCGCGTCGCCCGCGCCCTCGAAAAACTCCGGTCCATCCTTGGCGAGCGGGGAGTTACCCTGTCCGCGGCGGCGTTGGCCGCCGCGCTCGGCCAATCAGCGGCGAGCGCCGCCAGCATGGCCGGATTGGCCCAGCGCATTTCATCGGTGGCGCTCGTCGCAGGTGGAGCCGCCGGGAGCGGCGGGGCAGGCGCGCTGCTCGGATCCCTTAAACTCAAAGCCGCATTCGCTGGATTGATTGGAATCGCCCTTTGCGCTCCCTTCCTGCAGCAACGGCGCCTTTCCTCCCTCGCCCGCGAAAACGCCGCCTTGCAGGCCAGCCTCGGCGCCCTCGATCAGCTCCAGAGCGAAAATGACCGCTTGCGCGCCCGCTCGCTTTCGGACGAGGAGCACGCCAGATTCAAAGCGGATCAAGCCGAGCTCTTGCGTTTGCGCGGCGAAGTAACGTTGCTCCGTCAACAAGCCGCGCGGGCCATCGCCCCTCAGAAATCCGCGGATCCCGAAGCCGCCGCGCCGGCCAGCCCCGGCCAAGTGGTGGTCGAAGTCCGCGTGGCCGAACTGCGCCACGACCTTCTCCCCGTGCTCCAGCAGCACGGCTTCCCCTCCGTCCCCGACCCGCGCGACTTCACCATCAATGCCGCCGGCGCTCTCGTA
The DNA here is from genome assembly GCA_964566945.1 of uncultured Verrucomicrobiota bacterium. GTDB lineage: Bacteria > Verrucomicrobiota > Verrucomicrobiia > Limisphaerales > SXQI01 > DASVNK01. The sequence goes on from CAZMKE010000001.1 coordinate 485,233, forward strand.
AAATCGATCCCGGCGCTTTTCCAGCAAACCGCCGGAGTCGATCTGCTCAGCGCGCCCCGCGTTACCACCCTCGATGGCCGGGACGCCTCGATCAGTGTCACCGAGGACCGCGTGATTAAAGGCGAAAAACTTCCGGTCGGAATCACCATTGGGGTGCTGCCCCATATCATCCAGGGAACCTGGGCCACCGAATTGGAATTGCGTCCGACCGCTAACTTCCTCTTGCCAGAGACAGAGGCCGACGACCAGCCCGCCTTCCGCACTTTTTCGGATGACCTGAGAAGCATCATCAGCCCGGGCCACATGCTCCTCCTCGGCCGCACCCCGAAACTGACCCGCGACGTCCCCAACGCCGAAAACAAACTCCTCATCCTGTGCATCACCTCCACCGTGATCGACAAAGCGGGCAACGCCGTCAGGCCGAACGAAGAGTAGAATGGATCTCCCCCAACCCCGGGCTGTTGGAGTCCGTCCCGTTGGCATGTTCACGCGCGTTCGCCAGGACTCGCGAACGACGGTAACCGCACGCTTCTGGGCCAAGCGCGCATAAGCCCGAAGGGCTTGCACTCACCCGAGCCCAGGGTTGCGAGGCACGAGCTACCCTGGGTCTTTGGAATCGTTTTCTCCCGCCAACTCTGAAGGAGTTGCCTAAAATTCCGAGATTCTGTCGCCGCGGCAGCAAGGCGAGCAATGGAATCGCGCCTTGTATCCAGCGCCGATTCTGATATGGATGAATCCTGCCCTGGAGGAGGTGTGTATGCGCAATTGGTTCTGTTTCGTCACTCTGTCCAGATTCGCGCTCACGGTTCTCGTTCACGCGCAGCCGCAGCCCGTGCTCGGCCCGCCGTCCCTGGACCCTGCCGGCATTCTGGCGCTCGCGCTGCAGGGGGAGAGCAATTCCAATCACACCTTCGAAGCGTCCGCGGACCTTTCAGACTGGTGGCCGGTATTCTCGACCGTGGCGTCGAACGGAGCGGCGTCGTTTGCCTACGCCACCGATACGCAGGATGGAAGCCGTTATTTTCGAGCGCGGCTGAATGTGCCGCTGCCGCCGATTCACCTGGCGCCCGGGCTGGAGCCTTTTCCTCGAGCCTTGACGCTGGTCACGGCGGAGGAAGGCGGTTCGATGACGTTCACCGATGGAGGAGGGGTTGCCTACACCCTGACGGTTCCAACCAATGCGGTGCGGAGTCCGCAAGTGTTTACAATGACGCTCGTGCCCCATCTGGGAGCGCTGCCCTTCAGCGCCGGGCTGCTGGGCGCGGTAATGATCCAACCCGAGGGAACGGAACTGCTCGCTCCGGCGGAACTCACGATGGAATTTCCGACGACGAATCTGCAAAGCGCCGCGGCGTTTACCTTTAGCGGCACGGGCGAGGATTTACGGGTGCTGCCAGCGCAAGGCGAAACGAATCGCCTGCATATTTTGATCTCGAACCTGGGCGGCGTCGGAGCCAGCCTCGCCACCCTGTCAGAAATCCAACAGGTGGCGCGCACCTATCCCGCCGTCCAGAACGCCCCGCCGCTGGCACAGAACGGCGCGCCCGCGGAGCGCCCCGTCCGGGCCGCGGTGCCGGATCTGGGCCCATTATTCTTTCTGGCAAAGTGCTTTCCCGAACAGGCGCTCCGGGCGAGGGAGGTGCAGGAGCAAATCGTGAACGGCGAAGCGGCCTTGCTGGTCTACCTGCTGGAGGAGCAGCAACTGGGCCGCAACGGCGCCAAAACCTCCGACCCCTATCTCGATTTCTTCAAAACCTATATCCGTCCCTACACCGCCGAGGCCACGGGCAACTGCGCGCTGAACGACGTCCTGGTGCGGGCCACCAAGCTGCTCGGAGCGCACGCCTTCGAGTACGGCAGGCTCAGCCTCTCCTTTGCCCCGCCGAGCCTGTGCGTGGGCGCGGCGAATTGCGCGACTGAATTGAAGGTGTGCTGCGGAAAGAACCCCTCCGACCCCCAGGCGGCGGACCTCGATCTGCAACTGATTCAACTCAACGCGAACAACCTGGAATGCCCCATCAGCCCGGATCTGCTGAAACAGGTGCAGCAGGCCTGTCATCCCGGCTGGCAGGGCCAGTTCAATTACGCCGCCACCACGCACCGGTTGCTGGTTACGACCAATTCGAACGGCACGGAAGTGTTCACGAACTTTCTCGATTATCGAGTTGAGGCGCATCTGATTTCGGTCGACCTGCAGGGCGCCACGCTGGCGGGCGGCAGTCATAAGCTGGAGGGAACCCTGGCGGGAACCATTCAGGGAAAGTACCACTCCACGGATGGAAGCAACAATTTGCTCTGCTGTGGCAACGGCTGCTACTCGGCGCACGACGAACAATCCGGCATTGGCCGGCCGTTCACCGGCAAGTTCAACCTGATCTGGAGTCCCTTGCCTGGAGATTGCACTCTTTGCTCCGTCGGATTCGAGTCCGAGGGCGCGCTCACCAACCTCACCGTGATCGACAATATCGATGTAAAATCCCGCCAAGACGGCGACAAGTGCACTGAGCAGGCCCAGCACACCCCGGACAGCGGGGTGCACAGCTTCGACCTGCTGCTGAACGTCCCGTCGTTCAATCCCGCCCTCCTGCCGTTATTCTTCGGCCTGCCGACCGCACACGCGGAGGCGACTCAAGGCGGAACGGACCAATCGACCGACGGAAACATCACCGTGACCAACACCGATCCGGTGGACGGAACCAAAGACACCGTCCAAGTGGACTGGAACTTCACCGTCCAGAACTAGAGTGCGGTAACGAGCCGCAAAGAAATGACGTTGCGATCGCGCCATTTCCAGACACTCCGTTGAGGCAGGGTTCCCAGTTTGTTTTACGATCCAACCCAGAGCCAATTCAGTGCATCTATCGTTGATCATTTTTCATTTAATTGACCAGGAACTTAGGATGATCATAATTCCTGTGAATGGAGGGACGACCGACAGAGGCGCCCGGCGTCTTTGCCACGACGCATTGGAGCTTGATTGTGGCCGCGAAGGGCACGCTGAGCTCGCCCGGCGCGGAGGCGTTGGACTCGTTGTGCCGGGCTTACTGGTATCCGCTGTATGCCTACGTCCGTCGGGCGGGAAATGCTCCGGAGGATGCCAAAGATCTGACGCAATCCTTCCTTTTCCAATGGGTGCAGAAGGAGGCAATTCAGCTGGCGGATCGGGAACGCGGGCGTTTCCGGACATTTCTCCTGTCGAGCCTCAAGAATTTCCTGGTGGACCAGAATCGGCGACGGACGGCCTGGAAACGGGGCGGACGAGAGGCCTTTGAGCCGCTGGAGGGAAACGAAGGAGAGAGCCGGTACGGGTTTGAACCGTCCGACCCTGAAAGTCCGGACCTTCTCTATGATCGCGGCTGGGCGCGCATGCTTTTGGAACAAGCTCTGGCGCGTTTGCGGAGCGAGCTGTCTTCATCCAAGCACGCGCCCGGGTTTGACGCGCTCAAGAGCTACATTTGGGGTGAGCGGAGCGGCTTTTCCTGCGCCGAGCTTGGCCGCGAACTCGGGATCTCCGAGGAAGCGGCCAAAAAGCTGGCGCAACGCACCCGTGCGCGCTTTGCCGAGATCCTGCGCGAACAGATCGCGGAAACGGTAACAACGCCCACAGAGCTGGAGGATGAGTTGCGCTACCTGGCGAGCCTGCTGCGGTAGGAACCTTGTCCCTTCCGGCAGCGCTTTTGCGTAAGCAGAGAGAAGAACAGCGCCATGACTTCAGCATCAACGTGCGGGCAATGCTCCTCGCCCATTCCGGCCGGGAACCCGGAAAGCCTGTGCATGCGCTGCCTGATGAACGGCGCGCTCCGGATCAATTCCCCGACCGAAGAAACGCCAGAGCTGGAATTCGGCGATTATGAGCTGCTGTCGGAAATGGGCCGGGGCGGCCAGGGGATCGTTTATCGGGCCCGGCAAAAAGGACTCAACCGCCTGGTTGCGCTGAAATGCATCCCCGCCAGCCATTTCGCCAGCGGCGAACGGCTCAAGCGATTCCGGCTGGAGGCCGAGGCGGCCGCGCGCCTGGATCATCCGGGGATCGTGCCGATCTTCGAGATCGGAGAACGCCACGGCTTTTGCTTCTACAGCATGAGGTTGATGGACGGAGGCCGGCTGGATCAGGCGCTCCACGGGGAGCCGATGAATCCGCAGGCCGCGGCCGACACAATGATCGCGATCAGCCGGACGGTGCACTATGCGCACCAACGCGGGATTCTCCACCGCGACTTGAAGCCCGCCAACATCCTGCTGGACGGAAATGGGCGCCCGCACCTGAGCGATTTTGGCCTGGCCCGGCTGGTGGAGCAGGACAGCACCCTCACGCACACGCTCGCGATCCTCGGCACGCCCAGCTACATGGCCCCGGAGCAGGCCGGCCCGACAGAACTGGGAGGCGGAGCCCGGGAAATCACGACCGCAGCCGACGTGTATGGACTCGGCGGCATCCTCTACCACCTGCTGACCGGCGGACCGCCCTTCGCGGCTGGAACGACCTTTGAAACGGTTCGGTTGGTTCTGGAGTCGAACCCACGCCGGCCGTCGCTCCAGAACGCGGCGGTGGACCGGGACCTGGAAACGATCTGCCTGAAATGCCTGGAGAAGGATCCGCGGCGCCGCTACGGGTCGGCGGAAGCTCTCGCCGAGGAATTGGAGCGGTGGCGGCGGCGGGAGCCGATCGTGGCCCGGCCAGTGAGCACCAATGAGCGAGTGTGGCGTTGGTGCCGGCGCAAGCCGGTTTTGGCGGCGCTGAGCGCGCTGGTCGGGTTCCTTTTGCTGGTCGTCGGGCTGGGCGCTCCGCTGGCCGCTTGGCGCATCAATCAGGAGCGCCAAAAAGCCGAAGCGGAAGCGTACGCCGCGGATATGCACTACGTGCAACAAGTGTGGGGTGAAGGGAACTTGCGGCGGGCTCAGGCGCTCTTGCAGGCGCATGTCCCAAAGAAGGGAGACCCGGACCTGCGCGGATTTGAATGGAGGTATCTTTGGAACCAATGCCAGGACGAGAGTGAATTCACCTTCACCAATTTTCCGTCGGGCGTGCGCGCGCTTCTGTCGCCGGACGGCGGGTTCGTTGCGGCGATCAGTGGCCCGACCCTCAAGCTGCTCGATTACACAAACCGTCGAGAGATCAAGGCGCTGGCCCTGCCCATTCCGAACCAGAATTTCACAGCCGCCCAGTTCGCGCCGAACGACACGAATACCCTCGCGGCGATTGCCGGCCGCCACTTGCTGCTCTGGAACCTCAGCCAGGGCGAGGTGGTTCAGTCTTTCACGCTCTCGGCCGCGGGCAACGCTCTGGCTTTTTCGCCCGACGGCTCGCTGGTGGCGGTCGCCTTTCAGGGCGTAAGAGGGCTGGAAGTGTGGGATCTGAAGGCAAAAAAGCTCCTCTGGACGCAAAATCAAGGCCCAACGGACGAGGCCGGGCTGGTGGCCTTCACTCCGAACGGGCGCTCCATCTTCTCGACCGGCGGCGTCTACGGAAACCCCCTGCTTTGGGACAAAGGCGGCGGCGCTCCAGTCGCACTGGAGCCGAGTCACACGACCTACTTCGGGGCGCTGGACCTCACTTCTGACGGAAGGAATTTCATCACCGGGGGCATCGACAGCCGGATCGTGGCGTGGGATCTCGAGTCGCGAAAGGGCCGCGCGCGCATGGCGCATCCCGGAGGCGCCATCAACGCGCTGCGGCTCGCGCCCGGGGGCGAATTCCTGGCGACCGGAGCGGACGATGCCACCGTCCGGCTCTGGAACATGGCGTCCGGGGAGCAAATTCGCGTTTACCGAGGACATCGTTCCGCGGTCACCGGAGTGATATTCTCGCCGGACGGGCGCCTCATCTCCAGCAGCCTGGACGGAACGGTGAAGATCTGGCCGCACGATCCAGCGCCGGCCAACCAGGTATTGCAGACGAATCGGAGTTGGACCGGGGCGGTTTCATTTTCCGCCGATGGCCGGAAACTGGCGACGGTAGACCTCTGGGCGGGGGTTCTTTCGATCCTCGACGTTGAAACCGGGAGCCGGATCACCAACCTGACCGAAGTGGCGCAAGGACCAACGAGCGGCAACGCGAAATTTTCGCCCGACGGCCGGTGGCTGGTCCTGACTGAAAGGGACGGAAGAATTCGCTGGTGGAACGCTGAGACCTTTGAACCGCTGGGAACGGTGACAAACGATTTTGCCGCGAATTCGGTCTCCATTTCAGCGGATAGCACCATCCTGGCGTTATCCGGAGTGAACAACGCCCGGGTTTTGGAGAATAGCCAGCGGCTGGCTTTGTGGGACGTGGCCGCGAAAGCCCGGCTCGACATTCTCAAAATGGCGGCGCCCGACGCCGCCTGCGTGGCGTTCGCCCAGACTCACCCTTGGATTGCCATCGGGTCGATGCACGGCCATGTGAGCATTTGGAATTATCGGACCCAACGGCTGCTGGCCGACTTTCAAGAACAACACGGCCGGATTTGGAATCTGGCGTTCAGCCCGGATGACGAATTGCTGGCCGCCGGCGACGGGGACGGCGCCGTGGTCTTTTACGAAACCACCCGGGCCCGCTTCTTTCGGTCCGCCGCGGAAACATCGTGGTGGGTCCTCGGGCTGGCTTTCTCTCCGGACGGCCGAACCCTCGCGTCCGCGGAAAGCGATGGCGCCGTTCGGCTTTGGAACGTCTTTAGCCACCGGTCCGCCTTGGAACTGAAGGGACATGCCGGGATCGTTAGCAAAGTCGCGTTTTCCCCCAACGGCAACATTCTGGCCAGCTGCGGAGCGGACGGGACCGTTCGGCTGTGGCGCGCGCCGAGCTTGGCGGAAATTGAAGGGCCGGGCCGGCGCTGATTCATGTCCCCGCGAAGTCGCCAAGCGCGTAGCAACCAGCAAAAAATCGCCCTATGTTTGCGCGACTCTTCCCTCCGACGGCCATTTTGATCCTGGTTTTCGCCACAGCACCGAGCTTTCGGGGCAGCCTGATCGAAGTCTTGCATCAATTTCAGCGGGGCCCGCGATACCCGGGATCCCTCACGCAAATGCCCTCCGGCGCGCTCTGGGTCGCGGCACAGGGAGGAAAGGACGGCGCTGGCGCTCTGGTGAAAATCGGCGAGGGTGGCAAACAGACAATGCTTTCGCTTGACCCGGCAACAGGCTGGTCGCCCCTGGAAGTGATCGCAGACGAATCCGGGCGGGTCTTCACCCTGACGCAGTACGGGCCGACAAATAGCCCCCCGACCATTTTCAGCCTGACAGACGACGGGGCGCTGCAGCGGATCTTTTCGGCTAGTGAAGGCGAATACGTCGGCGGGCTCGGTTGGGCGCGCCCGGGGGTGCTGTACGCGACCGCTTCGGGTGCTGGACCCGGACAGAGACTGATCCTGCTGAACACGAACGGTAATGTGATCCGCTCGATCCCGGTCAAATCTCCCCAAACCAGCGCATTCGTGCTCGGCCCCGATCAACAGTTCTATTACATTCTCCTTCCCCAACCCGGCGATCCCGGCGCAATCGCCAAAGTGAGCGAGGATGGCGCCTACGCGCTGATCACAAAATTCACCAGAGGCGGACCGGCTTATACGGCAACGCTGATTTCCGGAAAGGACGGATTCCTCTACGGGCTCAGAAATGAACCCGATGCCAGTTGGACAATCTTCCGGCTAGCCACGAATGGAGTGATTTCCGCGTTTGCGAGTTTCGGGAAGGACTTCCAGAATGGTGACTTCCCAACCCAACTCGTGGCTGGGTATGACGGAACGATTTACGGATCATTGTTGAGTGAGGATGGCAATATCGGCGGGCTCTTCCGGGTCGCTACCAATGGCTCAGTCTCACCTTTGTTGAGATTTGACGGCGCGACGAATGGCTACATCCGCAATTTGCTTTTTGACCGAAACGGATATATCCAAGGAACTTCCATCGGCAGCAATAATGTAGGAACTGTTTTCCAGGCAACCCCGACTGGAGACCTCCAGACACTGGCGATTTTCCGGGATGCTAACGGATTTGGACCGACCGCTTTGGTTGCCGGACCAGACGGGCGGCTCTACGGCGCAACGGGTGTCGGCGGTCTCAATGATACAGGAACGATTTTCGCACTGAGCACGAACGATGGTTTCTCGGGTTGCCAGTCCTTCCCGGCAGGTTACTGGATATACATTGAGAGGACCTCCCTTCCATCCGCGTTGGTTGCCGCGGCCGATGGCAACATGTATGGGACGACGTTCACAGGCGCGGATGATCACGGAACGATTTTTCGAGTAACACCCCAAGGCGATTTCTCAACGGTGTTCATGTTCAACGGAACCAACGGCTCAAACCCGAATGGGAGAATGCTTCAAGGACCTGATGGCTTGCTCTATGGGGTTACAACTGCCGGTGGCCAGGGATACGACGGAGGCCGCTACAGCGGTCACGGCACGATCTTCCGATTCTCTCCAAAGAGCGGCGTATCCACCATCGCCTCTTTCCGCGAAAAATCAGTATACCCTGGCGAATTGGCGCTGGGGTCTGACCATTTGCTTTACCTCACGTCTTCAGGGGACGGGCAAACCAACTTCGGCAGTATTTTCCGAATCTCGCAAAGCAACGAAATCCAATCGCTGCTCTCCTTCGGCGGCCTCGACGGCAAAGGCCCTGGTTCTCGACTGGTGGCAGCGAGCGATGGCGCCCTATACGGAACAACAGGCAGCGGGGGCATTGATGACCTCGGGACTGTATTCCGAGTAACGAAGAGCGGCCTCGTCGAAACCGTCACTGAGTTTCGACTGGGGAGTCCGGTGGGATATTGGCCTTCGTCTCTGGTAGCGACCAGCGAGGGCGTCCTTTACGGCGTCACCGATGGCGGCGCGCAAGGAGGGCACGGCGCTATTTTTCATCTGTCCTTGACGGGCGAGGTTTCACTGGTTGCCTCGTTCGACCCCACCAGCGGATTCAATCATCAGGCATTGGTGCTCGGACCAGACAATAATCTGTACGGAGCTGATGGTGACGGAGGCCCGGGTGGCGGTGGGTTTCTCTTTCGCCTGGTCTTGCCTCGTTTCCTGAAAATCGACCGGGCCGGGGATAAGATCCACCTGAGAGCCCACGGATCGGCTAACGCGCCCTTTCAGATCTGGACCACCCCGGTTATCTCAGCCCCTTGGACGTCCGGAACACTCATCGGTTCGGGAACCTTTGACTCCGCCGGTCAGCTCTCATTTTTCGACCCAGTACAGGGAGCGAGCAGCCCCCGTTTTTATCGCCTGATTGGCTACTAACGACGGTGCAAAAATCAAGGAACGCATGTCCCGTGGATCCAACCTATCACGTAGAACAGATCGAACGGATCAAGATGAAAACTGCCCAACCTTCAATACAATCCAGCATGACGGCCCGCCGCACTTTCCTGAAGACGCTCGCCACCCTTCCGGCGGCAGCATTTGGTTCTCGACTCCTTCTGCGTGATCTACAGGCCTCGACCCCGTTGCCGGCCGACCTTTGCTACTGGTCTGCCGCCAAACTGGCCAAAGGAATCCGCGAGCGAACGTTTTCCTCCCAGCAAGTGGTGGAGAGCTATCTCGCCCGTATCAGCCAGATCAACCATAAGATTAACGGGGTGGTCCAACTGGCGGCGGATCGCGCGCTGGCCGAAGCCCAAGCCGCGGACGCCGCCCTGGCTCAAGGAAAAGTCTCCGGCCCGCTGCACGGAGTGCCCATGACGGTCAAAGACAGTTTCGACACGGCAGGAATTATCAGTACCGCCGGAACCACAGGGCGGTCGAAATTTATCCCGCAGCAAGATGCCACGGTGGTAGCGCGGCTCCGGGCGGCCGGAGCGATCGTCCTCGGGAAAACCAATACTCCGGAATTCACCCTGGCGGGAAACACGGACAACCTGGTTTACGGCCGAACAAACAACCCTTTTGACGTGACCCACATCCCGGGCGGCAGCTCGGGAGGCCCCGCCGCAATCGTAACTGCCGGTGGAGCGCCGTTCGACATCGGAACTGACACCGTAGCGAGCATTCGCTGGCCCGCGCACTGTTGCGGGGTGACCGGAATCAAGCCGACCGCCAAACGGCTTTCACTGGCCGGCCACGTGATCGCCAGCGGAACGCCGCTCGGGGATCAAACCCAGCCCGGCCCGATCGCCCGCTATGTCGAGGACTTGATTTTAACCTTGCCGATCCTGACGGGGGCCGATCCACGTGACCCCAGCGTCGCCGATCAACCTCTGGGAGATCCGGCCAGCGTCGATTTAAAGGCCCTACGAGTGGCGTTTCACACCACCAACACCATCATTAATCCCAGCGCGGACATTGTCGCGACCGTTCGCCTGGCAGCGGCCAAACTTCTCGCTCTCGGGGCGCAGGTGGACGAAACAGCTCCCAAAGAACTGGCGCAGACTCCGGCGATCAGCGACGCCGTTTTCCAACTCACCGGGCGCGATTATTTTCGCAGCCTCCTGGCGGCGGCCGGAACTTCCATGGCGCAGGCTGGCGGGGTACTGCAGTATCTGGCCACTTCAACTCCGGTTCTGACCACCAGCCAGGCGCAGGCCGCCCAGGCGCGAATCGCGGCTTTCAAGACCGCGCTCGGCAGCTTCATGCAAGCCTATGATATCATCATTTGCCCGGCGAATTGGCAGACTGCGCCCATTTACAGCACCGACGACCCTGACGTCAGCTACCTGGAGACATATAGCGATGTCGGGTGGCCAGCCGCAGTAGTCCGTTGCGGAACCTCGGCGTCCGGCCTCCCCATCGCCGTCCAAGTTGTCGGACTGCCGTGGCAGGAGCATGTGGTTCTGGCCGTCGCCCAGTTTTTGGAAACAGCCCTGGGCGGGTGGGCTCCAGTGCCCCAGCCTGTGCTGAAGCTGCAACGCGCAATCGGAGCAGCGAACCTTTCCTGGAAGGGCTTCGGAACCGTAGAACAGACGGACGCGATGGGAGGCCGGTGGACCGAGTTGCCCAATGCAACCTCCCCGTATCGAACCCAAACCACCGCGGGTAACAGCTACTACCGCGTGCGGCAATGAAAGGCTTTCCCATGAGCGGAATCAATATGCCACCCCCCAAGAAGACATCGCCCGCGGCCGCCCGGTCGCCGGATGGGAGAACTCAACCTCTCAAGAGCGACTCTGGCTTCACTCTGATCGAACTCCTGGTGGTAGTCGCGATCATTGCCATTCTCGCTTCCCTGCTTTTACCCGCGTTGGCCAACGCCAAAGGCAAGGCAAGCCGGATCAACTGCACCAACAACCTGAAACAACTCGGCTACGGGGTTCAGATGTACGCAGACGAGAATTCTGACCGGATCCCGCCGGCCCTCTTCGATCCAGAAAGAGCGCCAGGCTCCGGTCCCTACCAGACGGACTTCCTATTTTTTGGGCCTGCCGGGAAACCCGCCGATACCAATGCTCCGTTCAATCTCGCGTTTCTCTACACCTCAAAATTTATCACCACTCCCCAAACATTTTACGACCCTGGATTGCGGCATCCGAATACGCTGAAAGTTCAATATGAGATGAAATATTACGTGGATCCGGTCTTCGGCTGGCCAAAATGCGTTAGGGGCCTCCTGGGTGACAGCGGTGCCGTGCGGGATAATTATCCCTACTACCCCCAGTCGCTCGAGCCGGCTTATCAAAACCCCCCAGCCGGACGAGAATTCTGGTCTCGCGTGGCGCTTAAAACCTCGGGACTCGCGGCCCAGCGAACGATCGTCACTGACTTAATCCATACCGTGCGCACCCGCCCTCACACCAGCAACCGCAACCCGACGGGGATCAATGCGCTTTGGGGCGACTGCCATGTGTATTTCAGCTCCACCAAGGCCGCCTTCGATCCAAAGCTTTGGGATCCGCTCGACGATGAGCAGAGCGGTCAGGATCCGGCGGATGATCCGGTAAAATTCCGGACCATTGTCTCGCTTTTGCGTCCGTAGATTTTTGGCGTGCCAAATGGCCAAGGGGCCGATCTCCTCTCCGCCCCCTCAATCCCCTTTAATTTGCGTCAAATTTCGGGCGCAAGTGTGGCTGAGTGGGTGTAAGGCACCTGACTCGAAATAGGCTTTCAGGTTTTTCTCTGATTTTCCCAAAGCTTTCCAAATGGAGCGTTATCAAAGGTGACAATCCGCGGCCGGGCAACTGGCTTCAAGCTTTCACAAGCGCAGCGACCCAAAAGATTCTACGCTTTTCCAAAAAATCCGTGGCTATCCAAACTTCGTGACGGTAGGAATCATCGTTTCGTGAAGTGATTGCGCACCATGGTGCGTTAAAAATGGCTTTCTACGGGCTCTTCAGGCCCACACACCCATATGCAAAATAGAAGAGATCACGAATTCCAAGTGTTTGCGAAGAGTGTCGCGATATTGTTTTCTCTCTCCGGCAACCTAATTGCGGCACTGCCACCGCCCCCAACCGTGCCGTTCACCCAAGCTCAGGTTTCCGGAATCTGCACATCGGAAGGGTTTGGGTACTCCGACACCGAATCTCGAGTGGCGGGCGGGAGCCAATTGGGAATAAGCAACAGCGGGGAGGTCTCGGCAAGTTCGGCCTTCGCCGTCGCTTCATTCTTCTCGAACGGCGTCCGCGTGGCTTCCGATATCTCTGCGCCCGCCGACCGCTTTGTCCCGGGACCGGCCGGAGTGAGCGCTTCTTATGAGTTAAGCTGGGCGAACAACGGCGCATCCGGTGACATCATTGGGCCTTTCGGTGGTCCATTTCTTATTGGCAAACACTCGAGTTCTTTGCCATTTGTTTACGGGACCCCCTATGTCATCACGAGCCTTTTGACGGCCGGATCGAGCGCTTCTATTTTAAACGGTGCCGGGGCATCGGCGAGCTCTCTCTGGGCCGATACATTCACGTTCCTTGGTCAACCGGATGGAACCCCAGGAAGCGCAACGTTCAGAGTCAACCTCAGCGGATCACTAACATCCGCAACCAGCGTGAACGCCCAACTCGCGGATTCTCGATCTGCGGCCAGCGTCTTGGCCGCTCTGGAGGTAGACCTGCCCCAGAACTCCTGGATCGCGACAGGGTCGGGAGCACATGTGCCAACATTACCCGATGTTGGTTCAACGGGGATTTTGCTTGGGCTCGCTTCGTCTGCTTTCGCGCTGTTGTCCAAGGTGAAATCGGCCCTCTTCGGTCAAAGGTGAAAGTTCGATTCCCGTCCAACTTGGACGGCGGTGATCGTTACCGCATCGATATTCGAGAAGAGAAAACCGTCCGACGCCTTGCAGGCCTGAGCGTACCGGCAGAGTTGTTCTTCGGGGCCAACCGCAGAGTGCCGCTCGCATTCGCGGTCGTGCCCTTCAGTGACAACCCCAGAGTTGGGTCAACTTCGGCATCAAGAACTTTCGCTGCCGTCGTTTCGCCGCCACCTGACAAATCTTACTGAACCCATCCGTTCAGAGCCCTTCACGCCATCGAGAAGGCGAGGAGCCCGTATGTGCTCTGAAGGCTTGGCGGAAATAATCGCCGCTTGTGTAACCGGAAGCGCGGGCGACTTCTGAAACATGTTTGAGAGGGTCAGCGAGAAGTTCCTTGGCCTTGTTGATTCTGAGTTCATCGAGGTACTTGTGGAAGGTGACGCCCGTGGTGCGCGAGAATAGGCTGCAAAGGTAGGTGGCGTTCATTTTCAGAACCACGGCGACTCCCGAAAGAGAGATGGGGTGTTGATAGTTTTGGCGGAGCCAATCGACCATTTGCTGAACGATTTGTTGTGCGTGATTGCCACCGGTTGGATGGGCCCCTTGGGCAGGGAGATCAGGAAAGCGATTGTGGAGCTCTTTTCGCAGGCGCGCTTCCTCCTTTTCGAGATTTTTCAGGGTGCGGCGGGTATTCTCCAACTGTCGGTGGGCGATGTGGTTTTTGACCGTTACCTCAAGATCATGCAGGAGCAGTTCCAATAAGTCCGCGGCGTCATGAAGCGTAGCCCTGGAGTTTCCCTGCTGGGGGTCGCGAATCGAGCGATCGTGCAGGCTGGCATCCCGGGACGACGACGCCAGCAATGTCCTTAAAACCAACGTGACCAAGGAGAAACCGCCATATCGAAGGGTGACTCCGAGATGCGTGATTCTGTCCAGATGAGCACCTAAAGGCGGAGTTTTCGACGATTCGAGGTCGATGTCCCAATGGGAGTAAGAGCTAGGTCTGGGGCCTTCGGGTTTTTCGCTGTTCCTGGGAGACACCCGGTCTGACGCACCTAACGGGTCATGCCAGATCAGTTCCAGACCAACACCGGTCGTTTGAGTAAGGACCGTCAGAAGCGCCTTTCCCAAACGGAGCCGCAGGCAATCCTGGATTTCCTTAAATGCGAAGAGAGCGGCAGGGTCGAATGGTTCCGCCCCGTTCGGCGAGCCCGACCCGGAGCGCAGACAAATCCTGATAAACGGTCCTTTCCGGGGCAGCGCTGGCGCCTCTCCATCCCTTTCCGGCGCTTTCGGCCGCACATTACGCCTTTTTGAAACGCCTCGCTGAAGTGGACTTTTCATGGGCAGGCTTTCGCCCTGAACAGATTATTCGGGGCAAGAGAGTGCAAGCTCGACCTTTTTTGCTAAAGAGGGCTCATTCATTGTGGACCAAAGAGCGAATATCGAAGTAAGCCTCCGTCGGCAGCTGGCTCAGGAACGAGACCCGTTGCTGTTCCGCTGCACGAATTTCTCTGCGAGCGTGTTATAAAAATGCGGAGAATTAACACCAGTTCGATGCCCAACGATCCTTCTGCCTGGAGCCTGCCCCCCTCACCGCCGCCGTCCAACGGAAGCGGCCTGTACTGAGCGAGGAAGGGTACCGCCAGATCACTTGCCGTTGCGCAAAACGGCGGCATAATTACCCTGCTGGTGCTTGTTTCGGGCCAACCCGGGCGGGTTCACCGTCGGCTGCAGAGTCCTATTGCAGAACCATCACCACCCGGTAATGTGCGTCAAATCTCCGGCGGAAGGGTGGCTGAGTGAGTTAGTGGTTTAAGGCGCCTGACTTACAAGCACGCGGTTTCACAAACCGAAGACCCAGTCGGGTCGCCTTCGCAAAAGAATTGCTTGAGATACGTGGAATGCAGGACGTTCTTCCCAGCTCACCTCGAAAGTCAGGGTGAAAAAGAATCGTCCTATATGCATCGAAAAACTCTCGTATCCGGATTCCGAGGGGCAAAATCATCCAACCTCCCAGAGTTTGTTTGTCTGGCGTTCTTCTGATTCAATTCGTTCGTGAAAGCCCGCAAGATTTATGGTGCAGCCGGAATCGCGGTTGCTCTTTTTGTTGCGGTGGGTTTTTCAAAAGCAGGAGCAGTCAACCTCGATTCCAGGGCAAAAATCTCACTGAATGGCTTCAGGAGATTAACAATGCCGGATCTTTGTCGAATGCTGAGCCGGCCTTGCAGGCAATTGTGGCCATGGGCACAAATAGTTTGCCCTTCATGCTGGAAGTCATTTCGCATGAGGACTCTCTCCTGAAGGAGAAATTCATCACGCAGTTGGAAAAATTAAACTTCCTCGGACTCCAACTGCCATTCACCACCCATCTCAAAGGCGCGACTTGTTTCGCCTTGAAAGCACTGGGCACGAATAGCACTGGGATCGTCCCCCATCTCGCGACCGTGGCTTCCAATCCAAACCTGATGGGCTGGGCCTTCTCTGCCCTGTTTGCCATCGGATCAGCAGGGGCTCCGGGTTTTATCACGGCCTGCGGCAATACCAACCTATTGATTCGAGCAGAAGCAGCCCTTTACCTCTCGAAAGTCTCCGATGGAAGTCAGCGAGGCGCCGGTTGGCACTGGGGCCGATATCCATCAAGCCAGCGGCCGCATGCTTTTCTCTCTTGCACCATCGGTGGAGACGACGATGCAATTGCGATCGCTCGGCAGCTCAAGCATCCCAATGTCGCCGTTCGCAGAGCCTCTGTGGAAGCTCTGAGTTTGTATTGCCGCCAACGCAAGTCAGTTCTTCCTGACCTCAGAAAGGCCCTGCAAGACGAACGCCCGGAGGTGAGAACTGCGGCGATGTATGCCATCCGAGCCTTCGAGTCCGATCGAACGATTCAATGAGACGAGCTAGCGCCGGCTCGATCTTCGCCATGCAAAATCGGCGGACGAGGGACTGAAGAACGTCACCCGGAATCGCAGATTCAAAAACTCGGCCGCTTGGCGCTCCGCTGAACAAACAGGTCCGGCCATTTTGGGTGCGCGAGCCGGCAAACGGCGGATTAGTGCGAGTCGCATCCGATGCCGACACAATCGCGCGCGTCAGCGGCCTCGGCCCCTCTGCGAAACGCCCCCATCGTTTCGAGCTGACTCCCGTTTCGTTTTGCCGCTACTCTTGAACGCGTGAGCGACCTCACGCGCATTCTGGCAGCGGCTCAAACCGGCGATCCGGCCGCCGCCAATCAATTGCTGCCGCTCGTTTATGACGAACTGCGCAAGCTCGCTGCCGCCAAGATGGCGCAGGAAAAGCCAGGCCAAACCCTGCAACCCACCGCGCTCGTTCACGAAGCCTGGTTGCGGCTCGTGGACTCCGAAAACCAGCGTTGGGAGAACCGCGGGCACTTCTTCGCCGCTGCGGCGGAGGCGATGCGCCGAATCTTGATCGAAAAGGCGCGGCGCCGGCAACGGCTGCGTCACGGCGGCGGTCAGGAACGGGCGGACCTCGACGAGATCGCGATTATTGCTCCCGAGAGCGACGAGCGGCTGCTGCAAGTGCATGAGGCTCTGGATCGACTCGCGGCGGAAGACCAAGTAAAGGCGGAGGTGGTCAAGCTGCGATTTTTCGTCGGTCTCACCGACCGGGAAGTAGCGGATGCATTGGGTCTCTCCGAGCGAACGGTGGAGCGCCACTGGGCCTACGCCAAGCCGTGGTTGTTTCGGCAAATTCGCACCCAGAGCTGATCTCCCGATATTTCGGCAGCTCTCCTCGAGAGTGTGTCGGATTTTGCCGGCAAACGTCGCATGAAGGGTTGGCGATGCGGTGAATCGTTTGTGAATGACCTGGAAAAACAGGAAGAAAGATTGTTCAACGTGGCACGGCAGTTGATCGATCTCCGCCAACGCGCGGCTTTCCTCGACACGGCCTGTGGCGGCGATGCGGATCTGCGTCGCCGGCTCGACGAGCTTTTTGCGGCGCAGCCGGAAGCCGAGGCGTTTTTCGAGACACCAGTGAGTGAGGCGCGGGCAGCCTCGCTCGCAACGGCACCCGATATCGCCCAGGGCGCGACGAACGAAACGACAGGCACTATCATCGGCCGCTACCAGTTGTTGGAAAAGATCGGCGATGGCGGTTTCGGCTCGGTCCATCTGGCGGAGCAGAAGGAGCCGGTGAAGCGCCGCGTCGCGCTCAAGATCATCAAGTTCGGCATGGACACCCACCAGGTCGTGGCCCGCTTCGAAGCGGAGCGCCAGGCACTCGCGCTGATGGATCATCCAAACATCGCGAAAGTCTTCGACGCCGGCGCGACCGAAAGTGGACGGCCCTACTTCGTTATGGAACTAGTCCGCGGCGTGCCGATCACGCAGTATTGCGACGAGAACCACCTTCCGCCCGCCAAACGCCTCGAACTTTTCCTGCAGGTCTGTCGCGCGATTCAGCACGCCCACCAGAAAGGCATCATCCATCGTGACATCAAGCCTTCCAACATTCTTGTCACACGGCACGACGGCGTTCCGGTGCCCAAGGTGATTGATTTCGGCATTGCCAAGGCCACACAACAGAAACTGACCGAGAAAACCCTCTTCACGCAGTTTCATCAGTTTATCGGCACGCCAGCTTACATGAGTCCGGAACAAGCCGAACGGAGTGGCTTGGACATTGATACGCGGAGCGACATCTACAGCCTGGGCGTGTTGCTCTACGAATTGCTTACGGGTCAGACACCGTTCGACGGCAGGGAACTGGTGGCGGCGGGTCTGGACGAGATGCGCCGCACCATTCGCGAGACGGAACCTGTGCGTCCCTCGACGCGCTTAAGCACCATGGCCGCTGCCGACCGGACAAAGGTGGCGGCGCGCCGTCAATTCGACGTTCCGAAACTAATCCACCTCTTGCGCGGCGACCTGGATTGGATCGTGATGAAAGCGCTCGAGAAGGACCGGACCCGCCGCTACGAGACGGCCAACGCGCTGGCCATGGATCTGCAGCGGCACCTCCAGAATGAACCCGTGGCGGCGCGGCCACCGGGTCAGCTCTACAAGCTCCAGAAATTCGCTCGACGAAACAAACTGATTGTTGGCGCAGGCGCCGCCGTTGTCGCATCTCTGGCGGTTGGACTGACCATTGCCACGATGATGTTTTGGCGCGAAAGACGCGAACGTGACCGGGCCGTCAAAGCTGAGAACGCAGAGAAACAGGCTGTGGCGCTGGCAGAGCGCGGCCGGTTAGAGGCGCAAAGGCGAGCCTACTCGAGCGATATGAAAATCGCTCAGCACCTTCTGGAACGATTCGATCTGGAGCATGCTCTGGCGATCCTGAATCAATACACTCCAAAACCGGGAGAAACGAACGACCTGCGCGATTTCGTCTGGCGCTATGAGTGGCAACTTTGTCAGGGAGATCCGCACGACATCCTGCCTCAACCTCTGCTTTCTCCCTGGTCGATGGAGATTTCGCCCGATGGCCAATATCTCGCCGTGGGAAGCTCTGCCGGAACCGAGGGCAGCGTCCTGGTCTGGCGAATCGCAACCAAGGAGATTGTTGCGCACCTGGAGCGGGATCCTTCCGTCGAGGGGGACGTCTCTTGGGCCAGCTTCACGAGCGACGGCAAAATGCTGGTCACCGCTTGTCACCGGAGGGTGAAGTTCTTTGATACAGCGACGTGGGCGGAACGCCCGGAGCTGACCATCACGAATGTCTCGGGCCCGATTGACGTGCGAGGGGACACGCTCGTGACAATGGCGCCGGCCTACTGGGGCCCTGACACAAGCTGGAAGCAGTTCAAAATCTGGAATCTCCAAACGCGCGATTCGCAAACGCTCACCAACGTGGATGGACCGCCTGCTCTTGCACCCGATGGCAGGCGGCTGGTGCTCAACTCGCCCGAAGGACTTAAGTTGTGGCGCACGGATAAACTCGAAGCCGTCCCCCTGTTGCTGACGGGTTCATCGAACCTTCTATCGGCAGGCTATCAAGGGGTGTACCGGTGTCTTGCTTTCTCCCCGGATGGCACGAAGATCGCCACAGTCGGCAACCTGGAAAGCCAGCGAGGTGAAATCCCGATCATCGTGTGGAATGCCATGACCGGGGCCCGGCTGGATGGTGACAAATTAGTCGGTCACCAAGCCAGGATCCACGGCGTCGCCTGGTCGCCGGATAGTCGTTCGATTGCGACGTGCTCGGCCGACGGCACGATTCGCATTTGGGACGTGGAAAGACTCACAGAGGTGAGGAGATTTCTCGGTCATTTGAGCGAGCCCTGGGCCGTGGTCTGGGGCCGCGACGGCCAAACGGTGTTCAGCACAGGCCTCAACCCAGAGGTTGACCGGATCAAAATTTGGAGGCTGGACCGCCCGGCGCGACTCCCGGAGCGAGGTCACCAATGGTTTCCGCTCTGGCTTTCGCGGGACGGCAATGAGGTCCTCGCGGTGACAGACCCCTCGCACGGCGAATACTGGAACCGCGCTGATAGGCGCGTTTTGAACCCTCCACCCGGTTTGGAAGTCCTCGGCGACATTTGTGCTGACACCATGCTGATCTCCAGCAACAGACCGAGCTGCATCTTTGCGGGATTCACCAATGGCACGGTCGCCTCCTGGCCCTTGCTGCCGACCCAATTCCCGCGTCTGCTCCAGGCTCATGCGGGTCGCATTATTGGTATGATCGGAACGCCAGATGGTAAAACGCTCATCACGTGCGGCGTGGACCAAGAACTCCGCTGTTGGGATTTCGCCACGGGACAATTGATTCGATCCAACATCCTCGCCTCTCCGGTGACGAGCCTGGCCCTTTCCCCGGATGGTGCCACGCTCGCGTGTGCTTCAGGCCAGTGGGACCAGGAAACGAAGCAATGGAGCGAGCTTCAACTATGCTGGCGGGACTCCCAAACGGGACGCATCATCTCCACAAACAGCCTGTCGGAACAGGCGCTGAAAATGGGGTTCTCGCCCAATGGGCAATATCTGGCTGTCGCCACGGGAACCGAATCTGACGACCACACGCTCATCCTGGATGTGCCGACAAAAACATGGCGTGCCCGTTTGGACGGCGCTGGCCGACGAATTGATTTCTCGCCTGATAGCACCAAGCTCCTGGTTAGAACCACGCTTTGGGATCTGCGGACCGATCCGCCCGTCCGGAAGAAGCTCCTCGGTCACAGGCAAAGGGACTTCAACCTGACCTTTTCGCCTGACAGCAAGACCGTGGTATCAACCAGCGATGATGGCACCGTGCGCCTCTGGAACGCTGAGACCGGTCAAGAAATGTACAGCTTCTTTGAACGAGGACGCACCTTCGATTCCCCGCTGTTCTCCGCCGACGGCACCACTCTAGCCGTGGGCGTCCTCAGACCAGATGGCTTGCCCATCCGCTTCTGGCGCGCACCATCTCTGACAGAAATTGATGAACTCATCCGCACCGAACGCCACAACCACTGACTGGCGAACTCCAAATGAAGCGGGCCGGTCATGTCTGGGACGTGGCTGCCCGGCAGCCGGTCTGAGTGTTGAAAGCGAGCGGCGCTCTCGATTCCTCGAGGCTCGTCACCCTTTGACACTCTGTGCGCGTGGCACGCGCGCCGGGCTTCCCTGAGTGGAAAGAAGGAGAAGCCTGCCCCCCCGCCGCCAAAATCTCTGTTCATTCTTAATTCACCGCCTGTCGGGTTTCAGACGGAAACGGCGCCTTGTTTGATAGGAGGACCGGCGCTGGTTCTTCGGCCGACAAAACCAAGCCCAGCCTGGGGTCCCGAGCTTGTGCGGACAACTTGGCGACCGAGTGCCCAGGCCAAAAAGGGAAGAGAGTATTATGAGAATGTTCTTAACTGCTGAAAAAAGAAACAGGATCGCCGGCCTGCTGCTGGCCGTTGCGGCTTCGTTACCCGCGATGGCCGCCGACCTCAACGTGCCGACGATCGCCTATCCGACGATTCAGGCTGCCGTTGACGCGGCTCAGAGTAACGACACCATCCACATTGCGCCCGGCGTTTACACCGGGCAGGTGGAGATCGTCTCCAAAACGCTGACTTTGATCGGGCAGCCGGGGACAATCCTTCGCGCCACCACGAACATGACCGGACACGCAGGTAGCAGCAGCATCCCAATAATGGAAATCAGGCGTTCCGCTGTCACGGTGCGGGGATTGACTTTCGAGGGTGAGCGCCTGGCCGAACGCTACGTCGGTGACGGTGACCTGCTGGGGATTTACTTTCGCCACAGCGGCGGCACTGTGGAAAACTGCGCGTTCTACGGTTTTCGTGAGAGTACTCCGGGCGCTGAAGGCGCCATCGCCATTTTTGCTTACCACTTCGAAGACAACGTCCCCGAGGCCACGGTGCGCGTGGTCGGAAGTACGTTTGCAGACAACTACGCGGGCATTGTTCTCCGTGGCTCGTCCACCCGGCAAAGCCTCGCAGTCGCGGTCGAGAACAACACCATTGTCGGGCCGGGACCGTTGACCGGCGATAACGGTTGCAGTGGCGTCCAGATCTCAGAAGGCGTCGGTGGCCGCATCACCGGCAACACCATCAGCGGGTTCTCATACGTCGGGACAACGGCTGCTTTTCCAATATCGTTCGGTATTCTGGGGATCAACCTAGCAAATTATCCCTCATCATTCGGCAATCTCCTGCCCCTCATCATCGAAGGAAACACCCTCCAGGATAACCAGTGGCACATCGCTTTGATCAAAGGTGATAACAGCGTGGTCAGCAGCAACCGCTTCCAAGGCGCCGCACCCGGGATTAGACCAGTGGGATTGGCTGTAACCGGAACGAACGTGACAATTGCCCACAACCAATTCAAGGATATGCCGGAAGGAATCCGACTGGAGGGTAACGACCCAGACTACGGAACGCTTCTGGGCGCCGCCTCCCATGCTCAGGTCATCAGCAATCTGTTTTGTAACGTGACCACGCCGCTTAAGCTCCAGCCGCTGGCTGACGCCACGGAACTCGGCACTTTGTCGACTTGCCCTATCCCCCCTCCCCCCTTGACCATCGCCTCGGCTGTTCTCCTGTCCTGGCCAGCCGAAGACGACGGTTGGACCGTAGAAATTGCGAGCAGTCTGGCCGGGCCCTGGGCTCAGTCCGACGCCACGCAATTCGTCCAGTCTGGCAATAACTGCATCGCCGTGCCGGCCCGAGGCGCGCAGCAATTCTTCCGATTGCGCTGAGCCGGAGTAGCGGTGCCCCTGGGTTTGCGAGTCATCGAACGATGAGTTCCGATTTGCCAAAAAATCTCGTTCAGACGCAAACCGATGCCCAGCAAGGCCGTATTGACCAAGGTCAACGATGCCAGATGAAAAACGACGGCCACAAGCTCTCACGCTGTCAGTTATCTTTTCGACTCGCTATATACTTTTTATGTTGATATTAACCACCGCAAAGCATACTTTAATTTAAACTGTGAATCTGCAGCAGATTTGATGTCCGATTCAGACTGAAGTCCCGCCGTTCGGGATTTCAGTCTGAACCGACGGGCTCCTGCTTCACAGGAAGTGCGAACTATCGCGAATGGCAATAGGAGGAGAAGCTCATCCATCCCTCCTATTTCATCCTTCGCCGTTCGCACTTCGTGGTTTTGGAACATGAGGTGGGGCCGCCCGTCCTGTAAAACAAATCGAATGTGACGCAAGTAGTTGATAAACAACAAAACGAGAAACGTAAGTCCTTGATTTAACCTTCTTAACAATGGCGATGGACGATAACCCGATCCACTCAAAGCTCCAAGCTCGCCCAATTGGCAACCGAGAACACCTGCCTGATAACCTTTTTTGTGGCCCGCTCATTCGGAACGCCTGGAACGAACAAAACCCACTGAAAACAACCCGTAAATCCACATAATCCAGGAGAATCCACCAAAAAATTCTACCCGCAAAAACCGGATGCTATCTCCAATGCCAACTAAAAAATGTCCGTTGATCGATGAGCACTCGACAACCTCGGGATGCTCCAAGCTGTCATTCCACCCGCATGATTCGGGCATTTTTGAACTTATTCGGGCTTTGATTCTAGCCCTTGCTGGCAGGTGATTTCCGCCGGTTCTTCCGGCGTCGGTTCTTTGACAATTTGCGGTAGGAACGGGCCGACCCGTCTCGGCGAATCGCTTGCAATGGAGCGCTCGCCGAGACGGCGTCAGGATTCATTGGGCCGCTTTTTTTGGCCTTAAGCCTTCAGCCTCCCCCCCCCCCTCGTCGCCCGTCGTCCGACAGAACGGCTTGAACTGAGCGAGCACGGAGCGGAGAAGCGGATCCCGCCAAATCACTTGCCGTTGCGCAGAACAGCGGCATAATTGCCCCGCTGTCGGGGCTGTTCCGGGTCACCCCGGGAGGGTTCACCGACGGCTGCAGGGACCAATTGCAGAACCATCAATCCCCTGTAAATTGCGTCAAATTCGGGCGGAAGGGTGGCTGAGTGGTTTAAGGCACCTGACTCGAAATCAGGCGTACGGGAAACCGTATCGTGAGTTCGAATCTCACCCCTTCCGCCACTTTTCGCGGGCGGACCGGCGAAAACTCGGTTAAGGTTTCCCGGAGAATCTCCGATAACCGCCGAGTAGCCGAGTCTCAATCTGCGGTCCAGCGCCTCTGGATGTTGAAGTCAAAACTCAGGATTGGTTGGTTCTGTCTGGCCGTTGGCCTCGCTTGCTCCCGAGCTGCTTCCACGGCGGCTCCCGATTCCCCGGCCGCTCTGCGGCGCGTTTCTGAAATCAAAGCTCTCCCTCCGACTGCTCTGGCCCAGAGAATTCCAGTCGAGATCACGGGCGTGGTCACTTATTTCGATCCCACTGGCCCTCTTTGCTTTATTGAGGACAATACCGGGGGCGTGGCGATCGCGGCGGGCACAGAAGATCGTCAAATTCAGGCCGGCCAACTTTGCCGCGTGACGGGCTACGCCGGCCTTGAGGGAGGTGCACCCGCCATCGACAGCCCTGGCTTTGTCGTTTTACAGCCTGCGGAACTGCCCGCGGCCCGGCCGCGCGCGGCTAAAGAGCTTCGCGCGCCGGATCTCGAAGGGGCCTGGGTGACCGTCCAGGGAACGGTTCGAGCCGCTTTCGAAAACGCTGGCCGAGTCGTCTATCGGCTGGAGGCCGACGGCGAAAACTTGGAAGTGGTGATCCACTCGCTCGCCCGAAGCGCGAGCCGGGCGGCTATCGGCCACCGCGTCACCGCCAGCGGGGTTCTGCATCGGCCGGCCGATCACCCGCGGGATCTGCGCCTGTTTTCACCGTTTGCCAAGTGCGTGGTGGTGGACAATACGGCGGGAGATGCCTTGCCGCCCGTCCAATCGGTCGCCACGGCTCTGGGCCTGCCCTCGGACGCGCCAGTGCGGCTGCTCCTCACCGTCAAGGACGTGCAACCGGGACTGCGGATCACGGGCAAGGATGCGAGCGGCGTTCTGGAGGTCTTTTCCGCGCAGGGCACCACCCTGGCCCCGGGCGCCGTCATCGATGTGACCGGATTCATGACCGAGCGGGACGGACGGAAAGTGCTCGAAGACGGCTCCTTCGAACGGGTCGGATTCATTCCGCCGGAAGAGGATGTCGCGAATGGCCCGGCCGAGAAGCTGGCCCTCCTCCGCTCCGTCGGAGACATCCGCCGCCTCTCCAGCGAGGAGGCCGAGCGGCATTACCCGGTGCGCTTGCGCGGCGTGATCACCTATTATGACCCGGACTGGAACATGTTGTTTTTCCAGGGGGCGAGCGAAGGGATCTTCGTGAAGCTGGCCGATCAGGAACTCGATTTAAAGTCCGGGCAATTGGTCGTGCTGAAGGGTGTGACGGGACCCGGGGATTTTGCCCCGGTGATCGAACGGCCCGTGTTTGAGATTCTCTCGCTCGCCCCCATGCCCGATCCGAAACCGGTCACTTACAATCAAATGGCCACTGGCGTGGAGGACAGCCAATGGATCAAGACCGAGGGGATCATCACGGCGGTGTCCCGCCAGGGAACAGCGGTGCGGCTGGACATGGCGCCCCCCACCGGCAGCGGATCATTTATGGTCTTCCTGCCTCATTTGCGCGAACGGACCCCTTTGGATCTTGTTGGAACGCGGGTGGAAGTGGAAGCCGCCTGCGCAACGGTCTTTAATACCCGCCGGGAATTGCGCGGCGTCCAACTCTTCGCGCCGGCACTCCGCTTCGTCCGGATTCTTGAGACGGCCTCGGGCGACCCCTTTGCCAGCCCGCCCACCCCGATCGTCAACTTGTTCCGGTTCACGCCGGAACAGCGCACCAACCAGATCGCCCATATCCGGGGTCTGCTCACGCAGGCCGGACAGCACCGTCTGCATCTCGAAGACGCCTCCGGTGGGATTTTGGTCATCCCGGAGAGCGATCAAGGAGCGATCAAGGCGGGCGAAACGCTGGACGTGGTCGGTTTCCCCCGGCAAATCAATGGCGCCACCGCACTGGAAAAGGCCCGCTATAAGGCAGCGCCCCAGGCCATCACTATCGTCCCCCAGGCCATGCGCCCCGCCACCGCGCTCGAGGAAGAGTCCGGCCTCGACTCGCGCCTGGTGGAAATCGACGCGCTGCTGATTGAAACGGGGCGGACCAGTGAAGCTCTCACGCTGCTGCTGGAGAGCGACAATCATCTCTTCACCGCGGTCGCGCCACTCTGGATGGGTGGTGAAGTGAAATCCCTGGCGCCTGGCAGCCGGGTCCATTTGAAGGGCGTTTGCACGCTGCAACATGATGATCATGGCGGCACGCTGGGCTTTCGCATCCTGCTCCGAACACCGGACGACATCAAAGTGTTGTCCGCTCCGGACTTCTGGAATGTCCGCCGGCTGGTCATCGGCGCCTCCGCTCTCGCATTTTTCACCACCGCCATCCTCGTTTGGGTGATTACGCTCCGCTCCCGAGTTCGAAAGCAAACCACGGTGATCCGCGCGCATCTGGAGGCGCAGATGTTCCTCCAGGAACGTTTTGTCGAATTCACGAAGCACTTCCCGGGAATCGCCTTCATGAAGACCGAGGATGGCCGCTACGCATTCGCCAACGACGAATTTGTCCGGCTGGCGGGCAAGGACGGAGCGGAACTGCTCGGCAAGACCGACTCGGTCATTTGGCCGGCCGCCGTGGCCGAGCGGCAAGCGCAGGTCGACCAGCAGTTGCTCACCGGCCAGGCCCGCCTCGATGTGACGGACAGCTTTGACCCGGACGGAAAGGAAACCTGGCTGATCACCCGCTTTCTGATTAATGCGGAGCGCGGCGGCAAACGCTACCTCTGCGGGATCGGCGTCAATATCACCGAGCAGAAGAACCTCGAAGAGAAACTCCGCCAGGTCCAGAAAATGGAGTGCGTGGGACGGCTGGCGGGCGGGGTGGCGCATGATTTCAACAATATCCTGCAGGTGATCAGCAGTTACGCAGAGCTGATCCAAAATGCTCCGAATGCCCCCGACACGCAGGAGTTTGCCCAGGAAATCTTCCAGGCGGCGGCCCGGGCGGCGGACCTCACCCGGCAGTTGCTCATGTTCAGCCGCAAGCAAGTGGTCAAGAAAGGGCCGATCGACCTGAACGACGTCAGCCGCGGGATGGCCAAAATGCTTGCCCGCATTGTGGGAGAAGACATCGCGCTGGAACTTTCTCTTTCCACCGCGTCCTGCTGCGTTTACGCCGATCGCGGCATGCTCGAACAAGTCTTGTTGAACCTGGCGGTGAATGCGCGCGACGCGATGCCCAAGGGGGGCTGCCTCCGCATCGAGACCACCGTGCGGCATGTTCCCGACCCGACCTCCCCCAGCCAGCTCACCGTGCCGCTCCGGCCGTTTGTCAGCTTGAAAGTGGCGGACACCGGTTGCGGCATAAAACCCGAGCATCTGCCGAACATCTTTGAGCCGTTCTTCACCACCAAAGAAGTGGGCCGAGGCACCGGCCTCGGGCTGGCCACCGTCTATGCGATCGTCCAGGAGCATGGCGGATCGATCACCGTCGACAGCAAGGTGGGCGTTGGAACCAGCTTTGAAATCCTTCTGCCGGCCGGCCAAAATGTTGAAGCCCAGGAGCAAAGCGCAAAAGCCGTTTCACCCGGCCGTCTGGCCGGGAGCGGGACGATCCTGCTGGTGGAGGACGATGCCACGGTCCGCAAACTGGCGGCCCGGATCCTGAGCGATCACGGCTACAAAGTGGTCGAAGCCGAATCCGGACCCGCCGCCCTCGAACTCGCCCGGAGCCGGGGCTTCCAGATGGACCTGGCAATTACCGACATGGTGATGCCGGGGGGGATACGGGGAATCGACCTGTGCGAACCGTTGAACGAGGTCTTTCCGGACCTGCCGATCATCATCACCAGCGGGTACGCTTTCGAATCCGCCGGGAAACTTTCGGATCTCAAGCCGAACACCTCGTTTTTGCAGAAACCGTTCCTGCCGGAAGACCTTCTGGCTTCTGTCCGGTCCGCCCTGAGCGGCCGCTCATAGGGGCGGAACCGCCTCTCTCCCCGCCCAAGACGAGCAAACCGGATTTCTAACCGCTTGCCAAAAGGGGTCGCTTGCGTAGATTTACCGGCTTCTAAACTGAATGACGGCTTTGTTGAAATTGAGCGGGATGCTGGCGCAGTCGACTGTGCCAGACGAGCGCGCCAAAATGCTTCAGACCTTTGGCCTGATGGGATTTATGGCGTTGGCGATGTATCTTCTCATGTTCCGGCCGCAGCAGAAGAAAGCTCGCGAACACGCGGATATGCTCAAGACGCTGAAGAATGGCGATAAAGTGGTGACCAGCGGCGGTGTGTTGGGCGTGGTTGTGGGCTTGAAAGATAAGTCGGTGTCGATCCGCTCGGCCGATACCAAGCTGGAAGTTTTGAAGAGTTCCGTAACCGAGATTCTCGAGCGGAACAATTCCAGCGAGTCGTAATCCTCCTCCTCCCAAGCAACGATGAATCAAAATAACTTTTGGAAATGGGTGCTCGTTTTCTTTCTGCTCGGCTGGGCAGTCTACTCGATCTACCCGCCCTCCAGCCGCAATCTGATCGAAGAATTTGCGGAAAACGGCGCCAACCGCGACACCAACTTCACGGCGATCGTCAACAAGGCTCGCGAACTGGAGAAACAACATCCGACTCGCAACTATAACAACCTCCTGGAGGCGGCGGGCACGAACGACTTGCACCGTTTCTTCCCCCAATTCCGCCTCGCCGACAATGAACCCAGGCCAAACCGCGCGATCCTGAACCGCTTGCAGCGCGAAGCAGCCGGCAAAGTCCGCCTCGGCCTCGATCTCCAGGGCGGCACCGCCTTCGTCGTCCGCATGCAGAACCCAGAAGCGCGTGCCGGTGACACCAATGCGGTGGAACAGACCGATCGCACCGCGATGGTCGAACAGGCGATCGAAGTGCTGCGCAAACGCGTGGACGCTTTCGGCGTGGCTGAACCGATCATCGTGCCGGCCGGTAACGACCGCATTCTGGTGCAACTGCCCGGCCTCTCCGAAGCGGACATCGAAACCGCTCGCACCACCATCCAGAAGGCCGCTTACCTGGAATTTCGCCTGGTTCACCCGGAAAGCGATCAGCTTGTATCCCAAGGCATTTCGGCTCCCGGCTACGAAAAGCTCACCCTCCGCCGCCAGGACCGCGAAGGGCAGCGCGAAATCGTTCAGAGCTATCTCGTGAAAAAGAAGCCGGAACAAGGCTTGATCGGAAAGTATGTTTCCCGTGCCGGGGTCACGCGTGACCCGATTTCCAACCAACCGCAGATCATGCTGCGCTTCGACAACAAAGGCACCGAGCTTTTCGCGGACGTGACCAAGGCTAATGTCGGCCGCCAACTGGCCATCGTGCTCGACGGCGAACTTTATTCCGCGCCGCGCATCAACGAGCCGATCCCGGGTGGAAGCGCCGTGATCAATGGTGATTTCAGCCTGAAGGAAGCGCTGGAACTTTCCCACATCCTCGAGAACCCGCTCGAAGCTCCGCTCGTCATTGAGGAGCAACGCGGGGTTGATCCCTCCCTCGGAAAAGATTCGATCCGCAGCGGCATCCGGGCGTCCGTCATCGGCATTGCGGCCGTCGCCGGGTTCATGCTCGTCTACTACATGTTCGCCGGCATGGTGGCGAACATCGCGCTGATCATTAACACAATCCTGCTGATCGGCGTCATGTGCGCGGTCGGAACCACGCTCACCGTCCCCGGCATCGCCGGCATCGTGCTGACGGTCGGTATGGCGGTCGACGCAAACGTGCTGATCTACGAACGCATTCGTGAAGAATTGGCGGCAGGCAAATCGCTCCGAGGCGCCATTTCCGCCGGTTACAGCAAGGCGTTCGGAACGATTTTTGACTCCCACGTCACCACGTTGATCGCCTCGATCATCCTGATCTTCATGGGCACCGGGCCAGTGAAAGGCTTCGGCGTGGCCCTGAGCATCGGTGTGGCCCTCAGCCTCTTCACCGCGCTGGTCATCACCCGCGTCATCTTCGACGCGCTTCTGACCAAGGGACATCTTAAAACCCTGAAGATGCTCCACATCGTCAAATCCGCCCACGTCGACTTCCTGAAATGGGCGAAACCCGCGTTCGTGAGTTCCTGGTTGATCATCGCGATCGGGATCGGTTACGGCTTTTACCGCGGCGGCAATGTCATGGGCGTGGATTTCGCGGGTGGTGATTCGATCACCCTGAGCTACGCGCAGAAGATCCCGGTCGAACAGGTCCGGAGCGCCCTGCATGACGCCGGCGTCAATGAGCCGACCATCGTTTACCAGGAAAGCGCCCTGAACAACACCCAGTCCCTGCAGGTCACTTCCGCCTTCGGATCCGGCGATAAAGTGGTGCAGACGTTGAAGGCCAAATTCCCGGATGCAAAATTCCAGTCGACCGCCGTGGATCGAGTCGGCGCCGTGGTCGGATCCGAAATTCTCCGGTCCGCCATCATCGCTGCGCTGCTCTCCATCCTCGGCATCCTGGTCTACGTGGCGATGCGCTACGAGTTCTCCTTTGCACTCGGGGCCATCATCGCGATCGTGCACGATGTGCTGATGACTTTCGGCATTTTCTTCCTGTCAGGCCGCCAATTGAGCGCGCCGATTGTCGCCGCCATCCTGACCATCATCGGTTTCTCGATCAACGATACCATCGTCATCTTCGATCGTATCCGCGAAGACCTGAGGCTCGGCATCCGCGGCACCTTCGCGGAAATCATGAATCGCGCGCTGAACCAGACGCTGAGCCGAACGATCATCACTTCGGGCACCGTGTTTCTGGCCACCGCGTCGCTCTACCTCTTCGGCGGCGGGGTGATCAACGATTTCGCCTTTACGTTCCTGGTCGGCATCGTGACCGGCACTTACTCCAGTATCTACATCGCCAGCGCGTTCGTGCTCTGGTATCAGAAAGGTGAGCGCCCGAAGATGGCCACGACGCAAATCGGCGGCGGTGGTGGTGAATCGTCCAACTCGAACCAAATGCAGGCATTGCCAGCGCGGGCCTGAGCATGCTCGCGGAGATCGTTATCTCAGGATGGGACTGGGCCATCTTTGTTATAGCGATTCTTGCGGCGCTGGCCGTTGACCTCGGGGTCTTTCATCGCAAAGCCCACGAGGTCGGCTTTAAAGAGGCGATCGCCTGGAGCAGCCTCTGGTTCGTTCTGGCCATCACGTTCGGCGTGTTCATCGCGCCGAAGATGGCCGACAACTGGGACAAGGTGGCTCGTGACGAATTCATCACGGGCTACATCATCGAGCTGGCCCTCTCGATGGATAACGTCTTCGTTATCGCCCTGATTTTTTCCTACTTCGCCGTCCCCCTCAAATTCCAGCATCGCGTCCTCTTTTGGGGCATCATGGGGGCGCTGATCATGCGCGGGGTGATGATCGGCCTCGGGACCGCGCTCATCCAGCGCTTCCACTTCATCCTCTATTTTCTGGGCGCTTTCCTCGTGGTCACCGGGATCCGGATGGTGTTCGCCGCCTCCGACGAGCAGGTTGAACCGGAAAAGAACGTTTTCATTCGCCTGACCCGCCGGTTCTTTCCCGTCACTCACGAATTCGAAGAAGCCCGGTTCACCACCCGCCGCGACGGCGCCTGGATGCTCACTCCACTGGCGCTCGTGCTGGTGATGGTGGAAACGACCGACCTGATTTTCGCCATCGATTCCATCCCGGCGATCTTTGGAGTCACGACCAATCCGTTCATTGTTTTCACCTCGAACGTTTTCGCGATCCTCGGCCTGCGCTCGCTCTATTTCGTCCTCGCGGGCGCGATCGGCTTTTTCCGCTATCTCAAAGTGGGCCTGTCCATCGTCCTCTGTTTCATTGGGGCGAAGATGCTCATCGGCTTTTGGCATGAAATCTCGACGACCCTGTCGCTGCTGATCGTCGGAACCATCATCGTCACCTCCATCCTGATGTCGCTGTTCGCCTCCCGGGTGGAAGCGCAACGGGGGAGGAACGATTAACCCATTCGCGGGCGAAAATACTCGATAGTCTTCCGCAGCCCTTCTTCGAGGGCGACTTTTGGCTCCCATTTCAGCACGGTCCGCGCGCGGGTGATATCCGGCTGGCGCTGCTTGGGATCGTCCTGGGGCAGCGGTTTGAAAGTGAGCTTGCTGCGCGAACCCGTTGCGCTTTTCACCGCCTCGGCAAACTCCAGCATGGTCATCTCGCGCGGATTCCCGATGTTCACCGGCAGTGGCGTCTCGGACATCATCAGCCGGTAAATGCCTTCGATCAGATCGGAACAATAACAAAAGCTCCGGGTCTGCTGGCCTCGGCCGAAAATCGTGATCGGCTTGCCGAGAAGCGCCTGGCTGATGAACGCGGGCACGACCCGGCCATCGTTCAAACGCATGCGCGGGCCGTAAGTGTTGAAGATGCGCACGATGCGCGTTTCCATCTTGTGCTCGCGGTGATACGCCATGGTGAGGGCCTCCGCGAAGCGTTTCGCCTCATCGTAGCACCCACGCGGGCCGATCGTATTGACGTTGCCCCAGTAATCCTCGGTCTGGGGATGCACCAGAGGATCGCCATAGATTTCGGACGTTGAGGCGAGGAGAAACCGGGCGCGGTTGTGTTTCGCCAGTCCCAAGGCTTTGTGTGTGCCGAGAGAGCCGACCTTCAAGGTTTGAATCGGCAGTTCCAGATAATCGATCGGACTCGCGGGCGACGCGAAATGCCAGACGTAATCGACCCGGTCGTGCAGAAAGAGGAACTCGGTCACATCCTGCTGGATGAACCGAAAGCTCTGATTCCCGCTCAGGTGGGCGATGTTGTCGACCGTGCCGGTGACAAAGTTGTCCACCCCGATCACCCGATGCCCCCGAGCCAAAAGGTAGTCCGTGAGATGAGATCCGAGAAATCCGGCCGCCCCAGTCACCACGGAAACGGGCTGTTGGGATTTCTGTTTTTTCGATTTTGGAGACAATCGCGCCATCGCGGCTTGGGATAACGGAGGAGCGTTTTAGCGTAAATGAAATTCGGATCGGACGAGTTGGTGTGATTCCCCCACCGGAAACTCGCAAAATCGAGAAGTATAGCCCACCCCAAGGAACCCCCTTGAACGGGCTCGAAAGAAATCACGCCTGCACTAAAATTCCCAACATATTTATCATAAACGTTTTCCCAACGCAAAACACCCCAACATCAAGCCTCCCTCTTCTTTCTCAAAACTGGCTGGCATCCTGAGTGCTATTTGGAGTTTCGTTAGCAATCCTGTTCAATGTGTCCTTCTCGGGAAGGACGCAAGAGCGGCCCTCGAGGGAGGGCCGCTTCTGTTTTGTACGCTAATCGCGGCCAAACCAGGCCATACCCGCCCGCCTTTAACTTCTACTGGGAAAACCGGGGGTCTTGGCGTATCCTTTTAAAAATGCCCTTTCCCGAGGCGAAAATTCCTCCGATAGAAATGGTTCTGAGAGTTTTGCCGTGAGCCCGAACCTTGATCACGTGTGGGCGCGGAGCGGCGGTGGATCTGCAGGCCGTTACGAAGCGTTGCTTCCGGCATGTAAAGCTGTTAATCTTTAACAAGCTGTACTCTGATGTCCGACGAGAACAAACAAAACAACAAAGACAAGAAATCGGGTGACGTTAAAGTTCCGCCTCGCAATTGGCTGGTCTGGACGCTGATCCTGGTGGCAATTCCGGTCGTCATTTTCTTCCGCACAAAAACCGAAAGCAAATATCCGACGATCACCCGGCAGTTGCTCGTGAGTCTGTTGGACACGCCGAGCGTGCGGTTGGAAGGCAAGATTTACTATGCCCCGCCTCAATCCTCGATGCTTTCCGAGATCTCCGGGCGGTACATGCAAACCAACTCCGTCGATTGGCAGTACTTCCGGGCCAAAACCCGCCTGACCGACGATCTGGAGCAAACGCTTTTGAAGCGCGGTTTCCAGGAAGCGGAACCGAACACATTTCTCATGAGCATCTTTGTGACGGTGCTCCCCATACTGCTGGTTGCGTTCCTGGTTTACTTCTTTTTTATCCGCCAGATCAAAATGGCCGGAAAGGGAGCGCTGAGTTTCGGCAAGAGCAAAGCGCGCCTCCTCAGCAAGGAAAAGAATCGCACCACTTTCAAGGATGTCGCGGGAGTGGACGAAGCCAAGGAAGAGGTTTCTGAGTTGGTCGAGTTCCTCAAAGATCCCAAGAAGTTTCAGAAACTCGGCGGGCGCATTCCCAAGGGCATCTTGATGATCGGCGCGCCAGGCACAGGCAAAACACTGCTGGCCAAGGCGATTGCCGGCGAAGCAGACGCTTCGTTCTTCAGCATCAGCGGATCGGATTTCGTGGAAATGTTCGTGGGCGTTGGGGCGAGCCGCGTGCGCGACATGTTCGAACAGGCCCGCAAGAATACTCCCTGTCTCATCTTTATCGACGAAATCGACGCCGTCGGACGCAGCCGCGGCCATGGGCTGGGTGGCGGCAACGACGAACGCGAACAGACGCTGAATGCGCTGCTGGTCGAAATGGACGGTTTTGATACCCAAGAGGGGATCATCATCATCGCCGCCACCAACCGGCCGGACGTGCTGGATCCCGCCCTGTTGCGCCCGGGCCGCTTTGACCGCCAGATCACGGTAAATCTGCCCGACGTCCGGGGACGCGAAGCGATTTTGAAAGTTCACGCCAAGAACGTGAAGCTCGAACCGGGTGTTGATCTCGCCGTGATCGCCCGCGGCACACCGGGTTACTCCGGCGCTGAACTCGCTAACCTCTTGAACGAAGCGGCTCTGCTCGCGGCGCGCACCAACAAGAAGGCGATCGGCATGCCGGAGCTGGAAGAGGCCCGCGATAAAGTCCGCTGGGGACGCGAACGCCGCAGCCTGGCCATGACGGACGAAGAGAAGCGCTCCACCGCCTGGCACGAGGCGGGGCACGCACTGGTCAACGTCCTCCTGGAACACACCCATCCGCTGCACAAGGTCACGATCATTCCTCGCGGGCAGGCGCTGGGCGCCACGATGTATCTGCCCAAGCAGGACATCCTCAGCCATCGCCGGAAACAGATGCTCGACCAGATCGCCACGACCATGGCGGGCCGCATCGCCGAGGAGCTTTACACCGCCGACATTTCCACTGGCGCCGCGGGAGACATCCAGCAGGCCACACAAATGGCACGAGCCATGGTTTGTCAGTTCGGCATGAGCGACAAGCTGGGCATGATCCAGTACGGGGACAACAACGAGTACGTGTTCCTGGGCCGCGAAATGATCCGCAGCAAAGATTACAGCGAGAAGATCGCCGAAGATATCGACGCGGAGGTGAAGCGGATCATCGACGAAGGCTTCCAACGGGCCAAGCAACTGATCGATACCCATCGCGACAAGCTGGAAATGCTCGCGCAGAAACTTTTGGAGTTCGAGACTTTGGACGGTCCGCAAGTGGAGGAAATCGTGCGGAACGGCCGTTTCACTCCGCCACCGGTGAAGCAGAATGTCGAACCGCCTTCCGGCGCCCAGGCTGCGACCCCTTTGCCCGAAGTGGTCAAACCCACTCCGCCGAAGCTTCCCGGCTTTGGTTCTCCGGCTCCCGCAGCTGCCTGAGCCTTGTCTTTCCGAACCGGGCGTCAGTGGCAGCACTGACGCCCGTTTTCTTTATCTATCCTCAAGAAACCCCAGCTCGCGCATCCATTCGAGGCACGAGTCTGTCCACTTCGAGAAGGCGTGCTGGTTCCGGCGCACCCCAAAATCGTGACTGGTGTTCGCGTAAATGTGGAGCTCAGTCGGCACGCCCGAACGCTTTAACGCGAGATAGAAGAGCAGGCTCTGCTCAGGCGGGCTGATAATATCGTCCGAGCCATGGACCAGGAAGATCGGCGCGGTGGCCGGTGGAATATGAATGTAGGGCGCCAGCTCGTCCTTGGCCTTTTGCTTCAGATAGCCGGGATAAACCGCCACCGCAAAATCCGGCCGGCAACTAATGCCATCCTTGTCATCCACCGGCGCGTAAGCAGGCGCGCCAAACTCCGTGGCACTAGCTGCCGCGAGATGTCCGCCCGCGGAAAAGCCCATCACTCCCAAATGACGAATGCCCAGTTCGGCGGTCCGGCTCCGGAGCAGCCGGACGGCCCTTTGCGCATCCTGCAGGGGACGGCGCGCCGGTTCGGTCTTCGGTTCGTCCGGCCGCCGGGGAACGCGATACTTCAGAATCACGCCGGTGATGCCGTGCGCGTTCAACCACTCGGCCACTTCCTCCCCTTCGAGTTCCCAATAGAGGTCCCAGTATCCGCCGCCGGGACAAATCACGACGACCGTCCCTGTGTCTTTTTCCGGCCGCGAACGGTAGATCGTCATCGTCGGCTTCGTCACGCCCGTGATCATGCGCGTGGAATTGGTCACCTCCACCTGCACGCGGGTCAGGCTCGGAGACGGGCGGGTGCGCTCCGGACCGATCCCGCCGTTTTCATCAGGTGCATCGCCGGGCCACAAACTCACCACCTCCGGGCTGCTCTTGGGCGCTGCCGGGGCAGCAGTTCTGACGGGCAATGGGACGTTGCCAATCTCAATTCGACCCGCGGCCAAATGGAACCATTCCTCCTGGCGATTGCGGCGCGCCTCGATCAACTGAGAGAAAAGCGGCGTATCCGTTCGTAGCAGCTCCAGCGAGGCTCGCTCAGCGGGAGGCACGTCCGCGGCCACTCGCACGGAGCGGATCGGCACGCGCTGGTCGGCCCGTTCGTAAAAGCCCATGGCCCCAGGGCCGCGCGGCAAGCTGGAGAGCAGCTCGATCCCCTGCACCACCCGGCCCAGCAGCGTGACATTCCGGTCGAGATGGCGCGGAGCATGGCCAATCACCGCATAGAGCTCCGTCCCCCCTCCGCTGTCGATCGCCACATCCCGACCCGCGCCCACCATCCCATAAGCATGGACGAGCCACATGCGTCCGTTCGCGGGATCACGAGCCACCGGAAAGCCTTTGCTGAAGCCAACCTCCGGAGCGTAGGCATCCCGGTCGGGCAGAGCTGTAAATGCCAGGCTCGGATCAAACGATCGGTCAAACTCGGACGGAAGGTGGCGTTGGGCGGATTTAATTTTTCGCGCCTTGTCTGCCGCTTCCGCGTCTGGATCGCCCCACTGGGCCACGTAGTTATCCTGCACTCGCAGGATTGCCAGGCCATCGAAATATTTCTCCCGCGCCAGCGCTTTGACATTGGCGACATGGCGGGGCGCGAAATCGGGAGCGAGTTCAATGATCACTCGCCCCGCGGCAAGCTCCAGATAGAGAGTATTTTCCGGATCGAGCGGGCGCCAGTCACCCGGAGCCGAGCGCGTCAGAATTTCCGGCATGGTTTCTGCCCGCGCCGCGAAACGCGACGCAACACAAAGGAACAGCAGCGCCGAAAAAAGTCTGGAGATCAGGAGCATCCTCAAATTTTAACGGAAAAGGCGGGGCCTTGGCGAGCCGGGAGCCGATCGACGCAACTGGGATTCCGGTCTTCTCGGGTGTATTGTCCGACGGCCATGTTAGCCATCGTGATTGGCAACGCAGGCAGTGTCGATTAGCATCCCGGGTCGGTTGAGGCCTGCCCAGGCGCGGGCTGGCCAGCTGCTGTTATTTGAATATGAACATCGCTCAGAATTTGTTTAACGCTCGTCAGGAATTCACTCTTGGAAATGGAAAGCGGGGAACCTTCTACTCCCTCCCTGCTCTGGAAAAAGCCGGAGTAGCCAAAATATCACGCCTGCCCGTGAGCATCCGGATCGTCCTCGAATCCGTGCTGCGCAACTTTGATGGCCAACGAATCTCTGAACAGGACGTCCGGAACCTCGCGACCTGGCAGGCCAAGACCGAACGCACCGCGGAGATCCCGTTCATCGTCGCGCGCATCGTTCTCCAGGACTTCACCGGTGTGCCCCTCCTGGTCGACCTTGCCGCCATGCGGTCGGCTGCCGCGCAACTGGGCAAAAAGCCGGAGCGGATCGAACCGTTGGTGCCGGTCGATCTGGTGGTGGATCACTCGGTGCAGGTGGATTATTCCAGCACGCCGGACGCCCTCCGCCTGAATATGGAAATGGAATTCCAGCGGAATCAAACCCGCTACCAATTCCTGAAATGGGGAACTCAAGCGTTCAAGACCTTCAGCGTGGTCCCGCCCGGAATCGGCATTGTGCATCAGGTGAACCTCGAGTATCTCGCCAAGGGCGTCCTGGAAAAGGAAGGGGTCTGGTATCCCGACACGCTGGTCGGCACCGACTCGCACACCACCATGATCAACGGCCTCGGCATTGTCGGCTGGGGCGTGGGCGGGATCGAAGCGGAAGCCGGCATGCTCGGCCAGCCGGTCTACTTTCTCACCCCGGATGTGGTGGGCGTGCATTTGAAAGGTGAGCTGCGTGAGGGCGTGACCGCCACCGATCTGGCCCTGACCCTCACGCAACTGCTCCGCAAAGCCAAAGTCGTCGGCAAATTCGTGGAATTTTTCGGCCCGGGCGCGGCGGCCCTGGCGGCCACCGACCGCTCGACCATCGCGAACATGGCGCCCGAATATGGCGCCACCATGGGCTTCTTCCCGGTGGACGAAGAAACGTGCCAATATTTCCTCAGCACTGGCCGCTCCAAGGAACAGGTCGACACGATTCGGTCGTACTACCAGGCGCAAGGCCTCTTCGGCATGCCGCAGGCCGGCTCGATCGAATACTCGCAAACGCTCGAACTCGACCTGAAGGATGTCGAACCGAGCGTCGCCGGCCCTAAACGTCCACAGGATCGGCTCCTCCTGCCGGAGATGAAAGGCAAGTTCCGCGAATTATTCGCCAAGCCTTTGACCGAGTCCGGTTACAATAAGCCGCCTGCGGACCTCGGAAAGCGCTTCCCGATTCCGTCAAAGCCCGCTGAATCTGCCAAGAACGGCCAGGATGTTGGACATGGTGACGTACTGATCGCCGCGATCACCTCCTGCACCAACACCTCCAACCCGAGCGTCATGATTGCCGCTGGTCTGCTCGCGAAAAAAGCCGTCGAACACGGCCTCAAAGTGAAGCCCACCGTCAAACGCTCGCTCGCTCCCGGCTCCCGCGTCGTGACGGAATACCTGCGCAACAGCGGATTGCAGCCGTACCTCGACCAACTCGGCTTCAACATTGTCGGCTACGGCTGCACCACCTGCATCGGGAACTCCGGGCCGCTCGACCCTTCGATCGAAGAAGCGGTGACCTCGAATGACGTCGTGGCGGCGTCGGTTCTCTCTGGCAATCGCAACTTTGAAGCGCGCGTTCACCAAAGCATCAAAGCGAATTTCCTGATGAGCCCGCCGCTGGTGGTGGCGTTCGCCCTCGCCGGGCGGGTCGATATCGACCTCACGCACGAACCGGTCGGCACGGGCAACGGCGGCAAGGCGGTTTACCTGAAAGACATCTGGCCGACCCTGGCTGAAATCCGTGGGTTGCTGCAAAGCTCGTTCAGCGCCGAGACGTTCAAAAAGCTCTACACGAATTTCGAGAAACAGAATCCGCTCTGGGAACAAGTGCCAACGACTGTGGGCGTGCTCTACAAGTGGGACCCGGCCTCGACCTACATCCAGCAGCCGCCGTTCTTCGAAGGGTTCTCGATGAGCGCCTCGCCAATCCGTGAGATTCGCGCGGCCCGGGCCATGGCCATTTTCGGAGATTCCGTGACCACCGATCACATCAGCCCGGCCGGCTCGATCAAATCGAGTTCTCCCGCCGGCGTGTATCTGATCGCGCAAGGCGTGCCTGCAGCCGATTTCAACAGTTACGGCGCCCGGCGCGGCAACGACCGGGTGATGGTTCGCGGGACTTTCGCCAATGTGCGCATCAAAAACCTGATGGTGCCCGGCGTGGAAGGAGGGGTAACGATGCACCAACCGGACAACCAGCGGATGAGCATTTACGACGCCGCCATGCGTTACAAACAGGAGAATGTGCCGCTGGTGGTTTTCGCGGGGCAGGAATACGGCACGGGCAGCTCCAGGGATTGGGCCGCCAAGGGCACCGCGCTGCTCGGGGTGCGCGCTGTCGTCGCGCAAAGCTTCGAGCGCATCCATCGTTCCAATCTCGTCGGCATGGGCGTGCTGCCTCTCCAGTTCCATGAAGGGACCAGCGCGCAGACGCTTCAGCTTGATGGCACGGAGACGTTCGACCTGGTCGGGTTGGGCGAAGGGATGAAGCCGCAGCAGGATCTCACGCTGCGCATCACCCGCGCGAACGGCAAGACGGAAGATGTCCAAGTCCGCAGCCGGATCGATACGCCGATCGAAGTGGAATACTACAAGCATGGCGGTATTCTGCCGTACGTACTGCGCCAGTTGCTGGCCAACGCCTAATTGTGCAGCTCAGCGGCTCAGTCCTTCGCGTCATTGAACAGGTGCTCCAGGAAGGGGAGCAGAAGCCGGCGGACGCGGTGTTGCGATCGACACTGCGCTCCAGCCTGCTCCGCCCCGAGCAGAAGCGGCTGATCAGCCGTTCCGTGTTCCTCTACTACCGCTGGCTGGGCTGGCTCGACCAAGCCCAGCCGCTCCGAGGTCAACTGGAGTACGCAGATGAGCTCGCCGGCCAGCTGCCGTCGATCCCGGATGAGGATCTCGCCGCCCGGGCTTTGCCAGCCTGGGCCAAAGAGGCCTGCGACCTCTCCCCTGCTCTCCTCCGCGAACTGCAGGGCGAGCCCCGTCTTTGGCTCAGAGCCCGCCCTGGAACGAGCAGCGATCTCGCGGTCAAGCTCGGAGATTGCCAGCCGCATCGCACAATTCCGGATGCCTTGTGGTACCGGGGGGATGAAGATCTCTTCCGGACCGTGGCTTTTCACTCCGGAGATTTCGAGATTCAAGATCTCAGCTCTCAACTCGTGGGACACCTCTGCGCCCCGTCACCGGGCGACACATGGTGGGACGCCTGCGCTGGAGAAGGAGGAAAAACGCTGCACCTCTGTGACCTGATGGAAAACCGCGGGCTGGTCTGGGCGTCCGACACGGCGCAGTGGCGGCTGGAGCAACTGAAGCGGCGCGCCTCGCGCGCCCGACTTTTTAATTACCGGCTGAAGGCGTGGACCGCCAAGGATCAGCTGCCAACCAAAGCCAAGTTCAACGGCATTCTCGTCGACGCGCCCTGCAGCGGAGTCGGCACCTGGGGCCGCAATCCCCATGCCCGCTGGAAACTGGCGCCGACGGACGTAACCGAGCTGGCAACTTTGCAGCTCGAAATTCTGAATAAAGTGGCGGGATCGCTCAAACCGCGCGGAATGCTGATCTATTCGGTTTGCACGCTCACCCGGGCGGAAACGACCGCTGTCGCAGAGGCGTTCGCGCGAGCCCACCCCGAGTTTCAACGCCTTCCCTTGTCGTTGCCGGGGATGAATACGGCCGAGTCAGGCCAGGTCTTTCTCCGGCCCGAGGAGTGGCACGCGGGCGGAATGTTTGTGGCAGGCTTCGTCCTCGAGCCTTCAAAGGCCTAAACGGCTCCACGGCTGCCGGCGGGCGGAAAAAGAAAGGTCAAGGGCCGCCAGGCTCTCAGCCGCCAGTAAAACTCATTGTGCTGGCTGCGCTGCGCCTCCTTGAACTTGTCCTCGGGCAGATGATGCGGAGCCAGTTCGCCCGCGGCCAACGGTTGATCCACGAAATGCTGCAAGTTGGTCCCCGGTTTCCAGCCGATCCGTTGGAGGCACCGCGCCACCGCCTCCGTTTCGGCAGCCCCATCATCGCCCCCGGAATAGTCGGTGACCCCGCTATCCAGGTAGACGCGAATCCGCTTGGGCCTCTCTTTGTATTTTCCCAGCACCTTGTCCAAAAAGAATTGCTTCTCCACCTGGAACGCCCCGGACACGCTGGCCGCCAGCCCAAAGACACTGGGCCGTTCCCAGGCCAGAGCGAGGCTGGCAATGCCGCCCATGGACGAACCCAGCAGGCCGGTGTGCGCCGGTTTGCTCAAAGTCCGGTACTCGCGGTCAATCCGAGGCTTCAGCTCGTCCTTGAGAAAGCGGGCGTAGCGTTCATAGGCGCCGTTGTCCTGTGAGCCCGGAACCGGCCCGCGATACTCGCGATAGCGCGACTTGGAGCAATCCACCGCCACGATGATAATCGGGCGCATGCGCCCCTCATTCACCAACCGGTCCGTGGTTTTATCCAGCTCCCAATTCCCCCAGCCGAAAGCGGCATGAGGACCGGCGGTGCTGAAGGCGTTCTGCCCATCGTGAACGTACAGAACCGGAAAACGCTCGTCGCTGGCCTCGTAGGCGGCTGGAAGGTAGATCCGGCAAAAGCGCCCCGAGGAAAAGATCTCGGAGGGAATCGTTCCCTCGAACACCACCTTTC
Source organism: uncultured Verrucomicrobiota bacterium (assembly GCA_964566945.1). Lineage (GTDB taxonomy): Bacteria > Verrucomicrobiota > Verrucomicrobiia > Limisphaerales > SXQI01 > DASVNK01. The sequence continues at coordinate 527,017 of CAZMKE010000001.1, forward strand.
CATTGGAGCCAGTCCCAGGCATATCAGCGCGACGGCAAGCTAAAGAACCGACCTGCGTTTGGAAACGAAAACCTGGATCAAACAAGGAATCAACCCCGCGAAGACAACCGGGCGGTTGTAGTTTTTCCGGCCCGAGGTAGCTTGGGAAGCGTGAATTACCTGATCATCGGCCTTGTTTGCGCGGCGCTCGCGGCAGACCCCGCGCCCAAGCTGAAAAAGGCCGCGCCAAAGCCCGCTCCAGCGGAGGCCACGGACAAAAAAGATCCGGTGGAGGCGGAGTATGAAAAGCTCCTCGAACTGGATGAAGCGGCGCTCAAGGACATTGAAAAGCTGAACAAAGACTTTGAGGCGTTCCAGGGCAAGGGGGCGGCCGGGACCAAAGCGGCTCTGGCGGCCAAGATCGATCAACGCCTCGAACCGGTGAAACAGGCGTATGAGGATTTCCTCCTGAAGCACTCGGATCATGTCGATGCGAGGCTGGCCTACGGAAGTTTCCTGAATGAACTGGGCGAGGAAGATGACGCCATCGTTCAATGGGAAAAGGCGCGATCGCTGGACCCGAAAAACCCGAGCCCCTGGAATAACCTGGCAAACGTCTACGCGCATATCGGCCCGATAAAAAAAGCCTTCCAATACTACGAGAAAGCCATCGAACTCGACGCCGAAGAGCCGGTCTACCTGCAAAATCTGGCCACCGTCACCTATTTGTTTCGGAAGGATGCCGCGGAAACCTACCGCATTGACGAAGAGGCGGTGTTCAACAAATCGCTCGACCTTTACCGCCGGGCCATGAAGCTCGATCCGACCAATATTGTCCTCGCCACGGACTATGCCCAGAGCTTTTACGGCATCCGCCCCATGCGGACGGACGACGCCATCTCCGCCTGGAATCACGCGCTGACGCTGGCCAAATCGGAGGTCGAGAAGCAGGGCATCTACCTGCACCTGGCCCGCGTGGAGCTGAACTCCGGCAAATTCACCGAAGCCGACCGGCATCTCGGGATGGTGAGCGACCCGGAGATGCAGGATCTGAAAGACCGCCTGCGCAAAAATCTGGAGAGAAAGCGGAACGAGGCCGAGGGCGGGCCCAAAGCAGAATTGAAGGCGGAATCTTCCGCCAAAGGTGAATCGCCGGACAAGGCCGAAGTGAAGCCCCAATCCAAGCAACCCTGATGCGGGGCAAGGCGCGATCAGGCGGGGTCGCCCGAGGCCGCTAAAAGTTTGCTTCGCGCCGTTCTCTTGGCAATCTCCTTGGCCATGACTGAGTCCAATCACCTGGATGAACTGATGGCCTGTCGCATCGACTCGGGCCGGAAGCTGGTGGAGCCGTGCACCATTGTGATCTTCGGCGCGAGCGGCGACCTGACCGCCCGCAAGCTCATTCCGGCGCTTTATCATCTTTTTCTCGGCAAACAACTGCCCAGTCCGGTCCGGATTATCGGCTTTGCCCGCAGGGAAAAGACCGACGCCGCGTGGCGCGACGAATTGTTGGCGGCGCTCGGCCAGTTCTCACGGACCAAGCCGGTGAACGAGGCGGTTTGGAAGGAATTTGCCCAAACCATTTCCTATCACGTTGGCGATTTCTCGGATGCCGCCGCCTACGCCGCCCTCAAGGAAAAGCTTGGCAGCTTCGGCGATGACCGGCTGGCGAACAACCTCCTCTTTTACCTCGCCACGCCGCCCAGCCAATTTGCCGACGTGGTTGAACACCTGCACAACGCGGGCCTGCTGCGCCGCGATAATGGCGGTTTCTGGCAGCGGCTGGTGGTGGAAAAGCCGTTTGGCCATGATCTCGAATCGGCGGTCCAGTTGAACGACGAACTCACCCGGTTCGCCCACGAAAAGCAGGTGTACCGCATCGATCACTATCTGGGCAAGGAAACCGTCCAGAACATCCTGATGTTCCGCTTCTCCAATTCCATTTTCGAGGAGCTCTGGAATCGCCGGACGATCGACAACGTCCAGATCACCGTCAGCGAAAAGCTCGGCGTGGGATCGCGCGGCGGATATTACGAAGAGGCCGGCGCAATTCGGGACATGGTGCAAAATCATTTGCTGCAGGTTCTGGCGCTGGTAGCCATGGAGCCGCCCGTCAGCCTGGATGCGGAACCGATCCGGGACGAAAAAGTGAAGCTTCTGAAATCAATCCGGCCGATCGCTCCGGATCAGGTGGATAAGCAGGTGGTCCGCGGCCAATACTTCGCCGGCATGATCGACGGCAAGCTCGTTCCCGGCTACCGGCAGGAACCGAAGGTCAAACTGGATTCAAATGTCGAGACCTACACCGCCTTGAAACTGTTCATCGACAACTGGCGCTGGTCCGGGGTTCCGTTCTATCTCCGCACCGGCAAGGCGCTCCCCCTCAGCGCCAGCGAGGTGCGCATCCAATTCCGCCCGGCCCCGCACATCCTTTTCTCCGCCCAGTGCGGAACCAAGCTGGATGCCAACGCGCTCACTCTCCGGCTGCAACCCGAAGAAGGAATCTACCTTCGGTTCAACGGCAAGGTGCCGGGAACCAGCATCCAGGTGCGCCCGGTGCGGATGAACTTCAGTTACGACACCGAGTTCGGCGCCTACACCCCCGAAGCGTACGAACGGCTCCTCTTGGATGTCATCGCCGGCGACGCCACACTGTTCATTCGCCGGGATGAAGTCGAATCCGCCTGGCAGATTGTCGATGCCATTCGCCAGGGATGGTCCGACAAGGCCCTGACCAACCGCGAATTCTACTCCGCCGGCACCTGGGGCCCGGTCGCTGCGGACGACCTGCTCGCCCAAGCCAATCATACCTGGCGCAACCCGACTCCCCCCAATGAACCCAATCCTGCAGCTCCGCCCGCTGGACGGGCCTGAGGCGATCGCACGCGCTGCCGCCAGCGAGTGGCTCGGCCTGCTGAAACGGCGTCCCAACCGGGCGCAACCGTTTGGCGTCGCCCTGTCCGGAGGCCGCATCGCGAAGCTGTTTTACGAGGCGGTGACGGCCGCGGTCGAACCTGCGAAGCAGGATTTTGCCAACGTGCATTTCTTTTGGGCCGATGAACGATGCGTGCCCCCGTCGGATCCGGAGAACAACTACTCCATCGCCAAAGGAGCCTTGTTTGACCCGTTGCGGATCCCGGCGGAGAACATCCATCGCATCCGGGCGGAGATCGCCTCCGATTACGCCGTTCAGGAGGCGGAGGCCGAGATATGCCGCGTCCTCCCTCTCTCCGCGAACGGACAACCCCAGCTCGACCTGCTGATCCTGGGGATGGGCGAGGATGGACACGTCGCTTCGCTCTTTCCAGAGGAAGATCCGAGGCTCGAATTTGATCCGCGGGTTTATCGCCGGGTGCACGCGACCAAACCGCCGCCGGAAAGAATCACTCTTGGCTACCAGCCCATCATCGGCGCCAAAGAGGCGCTGGTGCTGGCCAGCGGCCCGAGCAAGCGAGACGCACTCGCACGCCTGAAGCAAGGGGACCGAGCGCTGCCAATCACCCGGGTCGTCCTGGCCCGGGAGCGGACGATCGTCTGGCACGACGCCTGAAATTCCCGCTCCGCATGCCGGCTGAAGGCCTTCAGAATCAACCACAATCCGCCGATACCTTGGAAAAGCTGGTTCCAACGTGCGTCCGACGCATCCGCAAACACTTAGGCAACGAATTACCACGGCTCGCCCTCGTGCTCGGCAGCGGCTTCGACGGAGTGCGCCGCCGGCTCGAAATCCGGCAGAAACTTGCCTACAGCGAATTGCCCGGGTTCCCGGCCGCCAGAGTGCCCGGCCATTCCGGAGAATTGTTGCTCGCCAGCCTGGCGGGAGTTCCGATCCTGGCCTGCTGCGGGCGCGCTCATTACTACGAAGGGCTGGACATGACCCAGGTGACCTTCCCCGTGCGAGTGCTGGCCGCGATCGGGATCTCCGATCTGATCCTGACGAATGCCGCCGGCGGGATCAATCCGCGGTTCCGCCCCGGTGACTTCATGGCTTTTTCCGATCACATCAATTTTACTGGAGTCAACCCATTGCGCGGGCTTCCGCTGGCCGAAGGAAAAGCCTTTGTGGACCTGACCGAAGCCTACTCGGCGGATTTACGGGAGATTCTCCGATCGGTGGCGAAGCACGGCCGGATCAAGCTGCGCGAAGGGGTGTACCTGGGTGTTTCCGGGCCAAGCTATGAGACGCCAGCCGAGATTCGCGCGTTTGCCCGGCTCGGCGCCGACGCTGTGGGAATGAGCACCATCCCGGAAGTGCTCATGGCCCGCTATTGCGGACTGCGCGTCGCCGCCATCTCCTGCATCACCAACTGCGCGGCTGGATTGAGCCAGGAACGCCTGTCCCATCGCGAAGTGCTCGCGATGGGGCGAAAAAGCGCGGAAAAGGCGGGGCAACTCCTCGAAAACTTCGTTCGCGCCTGCGTAAATACCCCGAAAGCAGGCTAGAAGTCCGAAATACTTTGAGCTAAATTCCGAAAGAAGCTTACGTTTAAACCCAAAAGGTGGCCGAACTCAATACACATCCCACTTTGACCGAAACCCCAGCTGACAACGCCGCAGGCAATCCGGCTCAACCAGCCGCACCGCAAAATGGCCCGGTGATGGACGCCTCGCTGGCTCAAAAGCAGAAGTTGGACTGCGCCCTGCAACTCATTCGCACGGTCGCCCTGGATTTCAACAATGCCCTGACCAGCATTCTGGGCCATACCTCCCTGCTTCTCTCCAAAATAGATCCGAAAAACCCGATCCGAAGCTCGCTCGTCGAAATCGAAAAGTCCGCCGAGCGCGCAGCCGAAGTCGCGAACGACCTCGCAGCGTTCAGCCGGCAGGACAAGGACTCGAAGACTCAATCCAGCGGCAACTTAAACGAGGTCCTGCGGCGCACCCTCGAATTCTTCCGGGAAACACAAAAGCCGGAAATCCAGTGGACGGAGGAGTTCCAGAGCCGCCCCTACAGCGCCAACTTCGACGAGGCCAAAATCCAGCAGGCGCTGGTCAAAATCCTGGAGAACGCGGTTCAAGCGATGGACAGCCCCGGCGCCATCCATGCCAGCACGCGCAATCTGGACCTGACCGCGCCGTTGCAGGAGGGAAATATCCGCCTGGAGCCGGGAGCCTACGTCTCCGTGGAAATTTCCGACAGTGGGAAAGGAATCCCGCCAGAGATTTTACCTCGCATTTTCGAGCCGTTCTTCACGACCAAAAAAAGCCTGGCGCACCGCGGCTTGGGGCTGGCCTGGGTTTACGGAATCGTCACAAACCACGGCGGCAGCGTGGCCGTGCGCAGTGAAGTGAATAAAGGCACAACCGTTCGCGTCTACCTCCCAGCCCAAAAGAAGATCGTCCATGACGCCGGCCCTGATCCTGGCGACCTTTCGGGCACCCAAACCGTCCTGATGATCGATGACGAAGATCTCTTGCTGACGATGGGCGATATGGTGCTGAGTTCGTTCGGGTACAAAGTGCTCACCGCGAACAGCGGGCAGGGAGCTCTGGAGATCTTTGAAGAAAAAGCCGGCGAGATCGACCTGGTGATCACTGATCTGGTCATGCCCCAGATGAGCGGGCGCGAACTGATCGAGCGCCTGCGCAGGATCGACCCCGCAGTGAAAATCCTGTGCGCCAGCGGCTTTGTCCGGCCGCCCTTGAACGAGGAGCCGGAAAATTATTTGCAAAAACCGTTTGCGAGCCAGGATTTATTGCGCAAAGTAAAACAAGTTCTGTCGACAAAGGTGGAGGATCGTTAGATCGATTTCGGGGCTTGCGGGCGCAGAATTTTCGGAGAGAAGTATTGATCCCTTAGAATCGAGTCATTGATGCAGATCGAGAGTTTAAAGGTCTTCTGCGACTTAGCAGAAACCGAGAGTTTTACCAAAGCAGCCCAAATCAACGACATTACCCAATCTGCTGTCAGCCAGCAGGTCAGCGCACTGGAACGGACCTTTAAGTCGTTGTTGATCGAGCGCAGCAAAAAGAAATTCCGCCTCACGCGCGAGGGGGAAATCCTTTATGACTACGCCAAACAGCTGATCAACACGTTCGACGCGCTTTTCAACAAATTGCAGGAGGTGCGGGACATCGTCAGCGGAACCATCCGCGTCTCGACGATTTACAGCATTGGCCTGCATGATTTGCCGCCTTACATCAAGAAATTCCTCAAGTCCTACCCAACCGTCAACGTCCATGTCGAGTACCGCCGGTCAAATCAGGTCTACGAAGACATCCTGGGCAACGCGGACGACCTGGGGCTTGTTGCCTATCCGGTGAAAGAGCCGAAAATCGAAGTCCTGCCACTGCGCAAGGACAAGATGGTGCTGATCTGCCATCCGAAGCACCCGCTGGCCAAGGCCCAGAATGTTTCCTTGAAGGAACTGGCCGGGCAAAAGTTCGTCAGCTTTGAACCGGACATCCCGACCCGCAAAGCGATCGACAAGGCGCTGCGCGACGCGGGTGTTGAAGTCCAGACCGTGATGGAATTCGACAATATCGAAACCGTGAAGCGCGCCGTCGAGATCGACGCGGGAATCTCCATCGTTCCTCTTACCACCGTGACCCAGGAAGTGGCGAAACACACCCTCGAAGCGGTGGAAGTCGAGAACGGAGCGCTCTCCCGGCCGCTGGCGGTGATCTACAAGAAAAACAAGGTTCTTTCCCCGGCCATGAAACAGTTTATCGCCACGCTGAAGGGCGAATCCTCCAGCAGCAAAGCCATGGCGCTGGACAAAGCCGCCTGAGGCCAGCCCTGATTCCTTTCAAGACCTCGCGAGCCGCAAACCGCGAGGTCTTTTGCTTTTAGAGACCGGGCCGAGAGAGGACCAAATCTCTCCTCCCTCACGAGTCAGCCTGCCGACTCCTGCTCGACAAGCGGCGGCGCCCGGGATTTCATACAGGCCATGCGCTCACACTGGATCACTCCCTGGCTTTTGCTGTTTCTGGCCGCGCGCTTGAATGCGGCCGGCATCCAAATCGAACGGGTGTTCGGGCCCGAGATTCCAACCGGACGCTACAAACATCCGGCGTGTATCACGGAGTTCAAAAGCGGTGATCTGTATCTGGCTTACTACGGCGGCGCCGGGGAATACGCCACGGCCACCGCGGTGCAGGGCTCGCGCATGCGCAAGGGAGCCCACCAATGGACCGCGCCGGAGCCGATCGCTCAAAACCCGTTCTACTCGATGGGCAACCCGGTTTTGTGGCAGGCGCCGGACGACGTGGTTTGGCTGTTCTATGTGGTGCGACCGGGCGCAACCTGGTCGTCCTCCCGGATCATGGCCAAGATTTCCCGGGACGAAGCGAAATCCTGGTCAGAGCCATTCGTTCTGACCTGGGAGGCCGGAACGATGGTGCGCAGCCGGCCGATCCTGCTTTCGGACGGGGCTTATCTGCTGCCAATTTACCATGAAACCGGGGATGATCCGGAATTCACCCCGCCGGACACCGGCTCATCGTTCCTCCGGTTCGACCCGGCCACGCACGCCTGGACTGAATCAAACCGGGTTCGTTCGCGCATAGGAAACCTGCAGCCGGCCGTGGTGGAAATCAGCCCCAACCACCTGCTGGCCCTGTGCCGACGCGCCGGGAATTATGAACCGCGCACCGACGGATTTGTGGTGCGAACGGAATCGCAGGACGGCGGCAAAACCTGGTCCAACGGGGTCGAAACGAGATTCCCAAACCCAAATGCCGCTGTCGAACTGATCAAGCTCAAGAACGGCCACCTGCTCTTCGTCTACAACAACAGCTTCAATGACCGCACTCCGTTGACGGCGGCGATTTCCACCGACGCCGGGGAGACGTTCGCCTCCTCGCGCAATATCGTGGAAGGAAAAGGGGACTATGGCTACCCAACCGCAGTGCAAACGCAGGACGGAAAAATCCATCTGGTTTTCACTTCGGACGAACGAACGGTCGTTCGCCACGCGATTTTTGCGGAGGATGACATCCTTGGCGCGGCGAACCAGTGAGCCCTGAAACGGCCGTTTCAAGGGTAAAAGAAAGAGCGCTCCCATGAAGATCACGGGAGCGCTCGCGAAATCAGTTATGGCCTACTTCGCTGGAGCGGGAGCAGGGGCAGCAGGGGTCAGTTGCAGAGCCTGAGTACTGGCGTTCTGCGCCGCAGCAACCGCATTCGTCACGACTGCGGCGGCGTTGTTGGCGGGAGCTGCAGCAGCCGGAGCCGCTGCCGGGGCTTTGGCGGGCTGAGCCGGCAGGAGAGGGGCCGCGCTCGACTTTTTCGCGAGCTGTTCCTGGACAGACCGGGAAGGAGCCTGGTGGCGTTGCGCGTTCAGGACGGCGAGAACAACCGCCAGCGCCAGGAAAGAGCCCGCTGCATACTTCGTCAGCTTGGTCAGGGCATTTCCAGAACCCGCGCCGATGAGAGTGTCAACGGCGCCCGCGCCGAAAGCCAGGCCAGCGCCAGCCTCCTTCTTGGGCAGCTGCACCAGAACCAGGAGCATCAAAAACAGACAGTTCACCACCAGGATGAACGTCAAAAAGCCGATCAACAGACTCATACGTTAAATTGAATTTTTTATTATATCAGAAAAGCTGCGGACTTCCAGTGAAGCGCCGCCGACCAGGGCTCCGTCCACATCCGGCTGGCCCATCAATTCCCGGGCGTTCTGCGCCTTCACGCTGCCGCCATACTGAATGCGGACCCGCTTGGCGACCGTTTCGCTGTACATGAAGGTCAGCTTCTTGCGAATAAACGCATGCACTTCCTGGGCCTGGGCGGAGGTGGCGGTTTTGCCGGTGCCGATCGCCCAAACCGGTTCATAAGCGACGATGGTTTCCTCCATCTGTTCCGGAGTCAGCCCGGCGAGGCTGCCTTTGATCTGGCGTTCCACCACCTTTTCGGTGTTGCCCGCTTCGCGCTCCTCGAGCGTTTCGCCCACGCAGACGATCGGCTTGATCTGAGCGGCATGCGCGGCGAGCGCCTTCTTCGCGATCAATTCATCCGGCTCTTTCTGATATTGGCGGCGTTCCGAGTGGCCCAGAATGACATAACGGACCGAGAACTCCTTGAGCATGCCAGCGGCGACTTCGCCGGTGAACGCGCCGTAATTGTTCTCGCTCATGTTTTGCGCGCCCAGCCGGATGTTCGAATCGAGAACCAGCTTGGAAATGTCGCTCAAAGCGGTGAAAGGAGGACAAATCACGATGTCCACCTCTTTAATGTTGGCCAGCTCACGCTTCAGGCCTTGAACCAGATCGAGGCCCTCGGCCACGGTCTTGTTCATTTTCCAGTTCCCAGCGATGATCAGCTTCCTGTCTTTTTCCATAGTCGGTAGTTATTTGTTGGAAAGAGCGGCCACGCCGGGGAGTTCGTTGCCTTCGAGGAACTCCAGGCTAGCTCCGCCGCCCGTGCTCATAAAGGTCACCTTGTCGCCGAGCTTGGCCTTGTTCAGCGCCTTCACGCTGTCCCCGCCGCCAATGATGCTCTTGGCGCCATTCTGTTGCGTGGCATCCACCACGGCGCGCGCCACCGCGTTCGTCCCTTCGGCGAAGCGCGGATCTTCAAACAGGCCCATCGGCCCGTTCCAAAGAATTGTCTTGGCTTTCAAGACTTCATCGCTGAACAGGGCGCGGGTCTTCGGCCCAATATCCAGGCCTTCCACTTCAGCCGGAAAGTTTCCGGAAAGAACCGTTGGGTTCTGCAAATCGAACACCGGCTTGCCCTTCTTATTGAGCTTGTCGGTCTTGACCGGAGTGGCCACGACGTTGTCCACCGGCAGCAGGAATTTTACGCCGCGCTTCTTGGCCTTCTCCAGCGCGCTCTTGGCCAATTCAACGCGATCGGGCTCGACCAGCGATTTGCCGACGGTTTCGCCCAGCGCCAGCTTGAACGTGTAGGCCATGGCGCCGCCGATCAGCAGCGTGTCGGCCTTTTCCAGCAGGCGGTCGATGACTTTGATCTTATCCGAAACTTTTGCACCTCCGAGAATCACCACGAACGGGCGGGAGGGATGATCCAGCTCGTCACCCAGGAACTTCAGCTCCCGTTCCATAAGCAAGCCGGCGGCGCGAGGAGCGTTGCGTTTCGCCAAGGCCTGCGCTACGCCGGCGGTCGAAGAATGCGCGCGGTGGGCGGCGCCAAAAGCGTCGTTCACGTAAACATCCGCCAACCGGGCCAATTTCTCGGAAAACTCCGGGCTGTTGTTCTCCTCCTCGGCGTAAAAACGAACATTTTCCAGCAACACGATATCGCCCGGCTTCATACTATTGACGTATTGCTCCACGCGTTCGCCGACGCAATCGTCGAGGAACGCCACCGGAGCGCCCAGCATATCGGAAAGCTTGGCGGCGACCGGCTTGAGAGACATGGTCGGTTCGCGTTTGCCATCGGGGCGTCCCAAGTGAGCGGTGAGAATGATTTTTGCCCCCTGTTTCACCAGCAGTTCGAGCGTGGGCAACGTTTCTTTGATGCGCGTAGCATCGTTGATCACCATTTGTCCCTCCCGCTCCTCCATCGGGACGTTGTAATCCACTCGCATCAGCACGCGCTTGCCATGCAGATCCAGATCTCGAACCGTCAACTTCGCCATATCAAAATAGGGCGGATAGATTACCGAACAAAGCCTTACCGTCAAAGGCATTCGAAATTCGGCAGGATCGTCGAAATGGGTCCCCGAGCCCGCAGCAGCCAGCCCGGGCAGTTGACAGAATCGTTCTAAGATGTTGAATTGGAAGAGTGAATTGGCGCCTTTTGCTCATTTGGCCGGTTTGTTTGCTTCCGATCGGATGCACCAGCGCGGACAAGGATTTTATCCGCGACCACATCGTGCAGGCATCTCCCGCAACCCTGGATCGCGGGGACGACCAGTCCCGGATCAGCCGGGAGAGTTCCCCTCTTTTAGTTTCCGCAAATCTTCCGCCAGAAACTGCGTCACATCCTTGAACTTGGGGACGTTGTCCGGATTGATGCGCATGAGAAGTTCGTGAGCTTCCAAACAGGTGCGGGACGTTTCTTCCCGGCTGGGAGCTGGATGGTTGTTGGGGACGGGCTCGAAAATGGCGGTGCAAGGGTTTTCCTGCTGCAGGATCGTGAAAAGGTTCATGACCCCCAAATTATCCAGCAGATCAATGATGCGCGCGTTTGGATTCAATAGATCGAGCTGCAGTTTGTCCTGATCGCTCTTCGGCTTGCCATCCACGTTCCGGAGAGCGAGCCCCGCCAACACCCCCAAAAAGGTGCTATCCATCGTAAGGCATTCGCCGAGATCGAGCACATAGTGCCCGACCCCCCGAACACGCAACTCCATCACCAAGGTTTTGAAATCAACGCTGGTCGTGAAATTTGCCCGCCCCGGAATTTTGACGAACGCGGTGTGGTCGACCACGGCAACAGACATAACTGACGGGGCTTTTGCCATGGAATTGAACCTCTATGCGGCGACTCGAGGCGCGGCGCTTTGTTGGACAATGCGAATAAGCGTGTCCTGCAGCACCAACGTTTCATCCGCGCTGCTGGTCACAAGCTTCTGATTGGCAATCAGTAGAAGCTCCATCGCCTGAACGAGTTCCTGAGTGGCATACTTTTTCGCATGCCCCAGCGAATTATACAGCATGTAGGGATGCATCGCCAAAGGATTAAACTTCCTGTCCTGGGGCAGCGCCTCGGCGGGCACCCGCTCCAACGCCGCCTTGAATCGCGAGTAATCAACATCGGCCTTGATCCAGCCTTCTTTGATCATCTCTTTGAGGAACAAAATCATTCGAATCTTGGAAATGATGCCGTAAAGCAGGCCGATTTCTGATTTTTGCGCATCTGTCCGCATTGACCAGAGCTCCTCGTCCAGGGTCTTGAGGAGGCGGCCCAAATCCCGGCTGCCTACAGCATCCGCCAGAGCAAATGATTTCGACAGTTTGTTGCGCGTTACAATCCGCTCGACATCGTCGAGCGTGATCGCGGCGCGGTCACCGACAAAAAGCGTGAGCTTTTCAATCTCGGAACAAAGCTGGCGGCTGTTGGGGCCCACGCTGGCGACCAGGGCGGCGAGCGCATCGTCTGAAATCTCCTTGCGCAGCTCGCGAATCTGCTGTTGCGCGGCCATTTCCGCCGTGCCGGCCCAGTCCTTATCGTCGAGCGACCAGCCGGCGAAGGCCTCGACCGTGCCGAGCTTGTCGATGGTTTTAAAAAAGACCTTCCGCTTGTCGACCTTGGGGGAAGTGATCAGCAGGCGGACGCCTTCCCACGAAAACGCTTTCAGTTCCTCGGCCAGATCGGCCAGGGCTTCGGTCACCGCCGCGCTCGAAGCCGCGCGCTCTTCACCAAGGAAATTGCAGTTTTGGAACCAAACCACTTTGGCGCCGCCGAAAAAAGGGAGTGTCTGAATGGCCTCACGCAAGCGGCCGATGGCGTCGAGCGCGCCGCCGCTATTGCTGGCGGTGGCGTCGATGATTTCGTGATCGAACCCATCCACCTCCTTGCGCCACTGTTCAAAAATCGCCTTGGCACGGGCTTTCACCGCGAAATCATCGTCCCCGGTAATGAGGAAGAGAGCCGCAGCGGCATTTTTCGGCTTTTCCGACGCTTTCGGAGGCATTGCGCCTATTCGTTCTGCTCGTTTTCCTCGTTGTTCTCGTTAATGCGCTCGAGAACTTCGGACATATCCTCGACCTGCTCGAAGAGAGGCGCAGCCACGAAAATAGGACGCTTTTGGGCGGCGGCGATCGCCAGGCAATCGCTGGGCCGGGCGTCGATTTCCACGAGTTTGCGGCCGAGTTCGTTGCTTTGATGAAGGAAAAGGCGCGCGAAATAGGTGGAGTTTTTCAACTCGGTAATCACCACCCGCTCGACGCTGATGTTAAAGCCCTTCAGGATGTAATTCAGAAGATCGTGAGTGAGCGGACGTTCCTTCGGAGTGTCCCGCAGGAACATCCCGATGATGGCGCCCATGTTGTGCTCCACCTGGATCACAAACACCTTCTCATCGTTGCCGACAAAAATGGCGCACCCACTGTTCGCCGGCAGTATGCCCCGAATCGTTACGGGCACATCCTTCTTCATACGCAAAGTGTAGATGGGAGGAATGAAAACACAAGTCCTCAGGACCCGGCGGCGGCGTTCACAAGCCCCCTTAAAAATGAGCGCTTGCCTCACGCGGCCGGATCGCCATTCACTCGCGGATGCACTCCGTGCCAGAAGCGCCGCCCGCGAAAACTCTCCAGCTTTTCGAAGCCGACTTTCAGCAACCGGCGGAGAATCTCGCGGCGGACGAGGCACTGCTGGACGAATGCGACGATTCGGCTCATCCAGGGTTCCTGCGCTTTTGGGAATCGCCCAGTCATTTTGTGGTTTTGGGCTATGGGAAACACCTGGACGAAGAAGTCTTCCGGGATCAGTGCCGCGACCTGGGCGTTCCCATATTCCGCCGCTGCTCCGGGGGCGGCACCGTGTTGCAGGGGCCCGGCTGCCTGAACTACGCACTGGTTCTGCCGTTCGCCCACGCCCCCGAATTGGAGACCATTACGGGAGCGAACCGCTTTATCATGGAAATTATCCGGCGCGCGGCGGGGAGCTTGAGCGCCTCCCCCGTGTCCGTTCAGGGCCACACCGACCTGGTGCTGCAAGGCCGGAAATTCTCCGGCAACGCGCAACGCCGAAAAAAGCGCTGCCTTCTTTTCCACGGCAGCTTCCTGCTGGACTTCGATCTCGGCGTTATCTCCCGCACCCTCCGACTGCCCGGTTTGCAGCCCGAATACCGCAGCCGCCGAACTCACGCGGACTTCCTGGCCAACTTTCCGGCAGATCGCCAGCGGGTGCGGCAAGCTCTCGCCTCGGCCTGGGCGGCCCATCCCGAAGCGAACCCGGCTCTGGCGGCCCGGGTCCGCGCCGCGGCGGGAAAGCTCGCGGCCGAGAAGTATTCGCGAACGGATTGGAACGAAAAGCTCTAACGCAACCCGATGCGGACCCTTTTGAAACTCCAGAAATCAGGCAGAGGCATTTTCGCCCGCCGGCGCCTCTGGTAAAATGGAACTGAGCCGTGTTCGCCGTTGTTTACATTCCTGACTTCTCCCTGCAGGCAGTTTTGCGGCATGAACCCGAACTTTGGGAGAGCCCCCTGGCCTTGCTGGAGAACGAATCGGCCAAAGCCAAAGTCTCCCAAGCAACTGCGGCCGCCCGGCGGTTTGGAGTGGGAGGCGGGCTGAGTTCGACCCAAGCCAAGGCTCGTTGCGAGGGCATTCGATTCCGCGCGCGCTCGATCCCGCAGGAAGAGGCCGCGCAAGAAATCCTCCTGCAATGCGCCTACGCGTCGGCCGCCTTCATCGAGTCGACCGCCCCGGGCGTTTGCACTCTGGATCTGCGGGGGCTGCCCATTTTGAAGGCAGAGGCCGCCAGCTCCGCCCTGGAAACATGGTCGAACGAGTTGCGCAGCCGTCTGCAGGCGTTCCATCTCTCGGCCCGGGTGGGAGTGGCTGCGACGCCAGGCATCGCCCGTCAGGCCAGCCGGCAAGCTTCAGCCTTTCTGCAAGTGATCGAGCCTGAGTCTTTCTGGAAACAGCTCCCAATCGAGAGCCTCCCCATGTCTCCAAGCGTCTGGGAGATATTGAGCAAGTGGGGCATTCGCACGGCCAGCCAGTTTCTGGCGCTCGGCAAAAATCGCATCGCGGAACGGCTCGGAGCGCCCGGTTTGGAGTTGTTTGACGAAGCGAAGGCGGACGGGTTGCGCCCGCTCCGCCTCACCGCGCCCCGCCAGGCGTACGAAGAGTTCTTTGAATTCGAACAGCCGATCGAAACACTCGAACCGTTGCTGTTCCTGGTGCGCCGCCTTCTGGAACAGCTTCTGGCGCGCCTCAGGCTGGGGTTTCTTTCCGTCTCGGAAATTCACGTGCGCCTGATTCTGGAATCCGGGGCGGTTCAGGAGCAGGCGATCAAGGTGGCGGCGCCGACGCACGACCTCGACGCGCTCTTTCGGATCACGCACAACTACCTCGAAACGGCGCGGACGCCAGCAGCGCTCTCCGCCATTTCCCTGCGCACAACGCCGGCCGAAATCCGGGCCGAGCAGTTCCAGCTTTTTGAAACTTCCGTTCGGGACCCGAATCGCTTCTACGAAACGATCTCGCGCCTGAACGCGCTGCTGGGCGGCCACCGGGCCGGGACTCCGCGAGTACGCGATTCTTTCCGGTCGGATGACTTCGAACTGCTAACGCCGCAAGCGGACGCCGCCTCTGATCACCCTGTCGGCGGTTCCCTCGCTCTGGAGGCCGCTCAAGCCCAGCCCTTGCGCGGCCTGGCGCTGCGCCGATTTCGTCCGCCGCTCCCAGCCACCGTTCGGCTGAAAGAAGGCTCGCCGATCTTTGTCGACAGCGCCGGACCGAGCGGTTCCATCCTCAAATCCCTCGGGCCATGGCGCAGCTCAGGCCATTGGTGGGAAGACTGGTGGGCCCGGGAAGAGTGGGACATCCAGACAAAAGACGGGGCTCTTTACCGTCTCTTTCTGGAGAACAACGCCTGGTTTGTCGATGGAGCGTATGACTGAGGAGACTCAGTCATGCGTCAAGCGGAAGAAGCGCATCTTCTCGGAAGGCGTGTTCGTATAAGCGCCTCGCACCCCTGGGATATCGGTCCACTGGGGTTTCGGAAAAAGCGCCGGTGAAGTTTGGAGGCGAAAGGTCGTAGCCAGCCAGGTAATGACCTCATCTCCATTCGGCTGGCTGCTCACCTGCAGAGCCACGGACCGGGAATAAAAATTGTCCAACAGGACATCCGGATTGCGCGCGGCATCCCCATCACTCACCACTACCGCATTCACCTCCACCTTGACCCCAAACGGAAAATCGCCCTGGAACGTCGCAGAATCGCCGAGAGTGCTGGAAATCGTTCCTTCGACCTTCTGAGCAGCCGCGTCGGCCCAGCCAGCCACGTGGTACCAGACGTTGGACTTCAGATCTGCGATCTTCTGCAGATTGAACTCCACGGAAACGCCGTCCGCTCCGCCAACGCGGAAAAAAAAGGCCGTCGTGTCGTTCTCGCCGTTCCAAGCGACGTACCAAGGCGAAGGGTCGCCGGGCTGGGGCATTTTGAAATCGAAGCCAAACACGAGGCTGCTCAGCCCGGCGAACGGCTGCCGAATTGAGGGTTGGTCCAGAAAGTCCGAGGAATCATCATCCTTCAAAAGGAGAGATGCGGAACCGGCCGGATAGACCGAATGGAACGGGCTGTTTTCCCCGGTGAGCGTCAGGGAACTCCCCGCCACCTGATCCGCAACCCACGGCGCCAGATGTCCGCTCTCAAAATCGCCATTGAGGATCAGTTCCTGCGCGCGCACGGCCAAAACCGAATGAACGAGGCAGACCGACGCCAGCCTAAGAAATTGAGACACCTTTTGGGAAATCAGAAGTGATTTCTGCATTTGAAAACGCAGCTTTGTTTCCAAAGCTGCGTTTGTCAAACGGAATACTTGCGACGGCTACTTGATGATGACGGATCCGCTTTCGCTGGAGCCGAGGAAGTAGCCAACAGCTTCGTCGCCGGTCTGCAAGACCACGCCATTGAACGAATTCGTCACGGAGTTGCCGGTGTCGATGAACTGGCCGCTGAACGTGCCATTCGCGAGATCGAAGGTGAAGGTCAACCCGTTGGCCGGGCTCGGATTGATGGTGACCGAACTATCAAAGTTCAGCGTGAAGGTGTTCGTCGTGGCCGCGCTCATATTGCCGCCACTGATGATTACCGAACCGGTCGTGAGATTCAGGATGGGGATGCCTAGCGGCGGTTCTTCATAGTAAGAACCGGTGATCGTCAGGTCATTTGTAAACCCGCCCGAGTAGTAGGTTCCGCCCACGGTGGAATCCTTGATCCAGGTGGCATCGCCCGCGAGATCGTTAGTGCTGGTCATCGCGAAGGTAATCCAGCTGAGCATCAGCCCCTTGCCACTGTAGAGAGGCAGATAAAGCGGCCAGACGCCCTCCTTTGAGACGCTCACCGCCTGGCTGACGGCTGTGCCATCACTCAACTGGCCAGTCAAAGTCGCCACCCCGCCAGCATCAACGGAGACGCGTCCATAGCCATTGCCGCCGGGCTCCGTCGAAGGATCGGCCGCGCCGGGGAAGGCGATGTTGTATTCGCCAGCAAACGGGGCCGGATTCTGGCTGGCGTCAAACGTGGCGTGATCGACTTGGAGTACCGCCGTCCAGGTCCCGTTGGAGAGGGTGCCGGTGGCCGATTCGGTGAAATTGGTGGTGAGATCCATCGCCATGACCAGGCCCAAATCCCCGTTCGTGCGGGTGATCGTGGCGGTGGTATTGCCGGCGATGTCGAACTGGCCGGAGAAGGCATTGCTGCCGCCGGAGAGCAGGACGTAACCGGCGTAGTTGCCGTTCGTCGCCACGGTCATGTGCATGAAGCCAGCGCTGGCGTTCAGCACGCCATTCGTTTCATAGAAAAGGCCGTTGTACTGCCCTTGCAGCGGGAGATAGGGATTCGCCGGAACTGTGACGGTGAAGGTTTGGGCCGGCGAAGTATTCGTCCCGCCGTTGGCCGTCCCGCCATTATCCTGCAGCCGCACGGAGACCGTGGCCACGCCCGCAATATCCTTGGTGCGGAAGCTGAGCGTGCCGTTGGTGGTGATCGTCGGCTGCACGACGAACGAGTTGGTATTGCCCGCCGTGACGAGGAAGCTCCAGGTCTGGGTGCTTTCGTTGGCCGGACCGGCAATCATGTTCGTTGCAAAATTGGTGAACACCATGGTCGTGCTGTACTTCGTCACGGTCACGTTGTTCGCAGTGAGCGTGAAGCTCGGGGCATCATTGACCGGGTTCACCGTCAGCACGAACGAGTTGGTCGAGGTGGCGGACCCGTCATCCGCGATCAGCGTGATGGTCGCGGAACCGAAGGCATTCGTGACCGTGGTCACCACGAGCGTGCGGTTCGTGGTCGTGCCGCTCGTGCTCACCGTGACGAGATTCGTGTCCGAGGAGGCCGCCGAAACCGTGACGGTCGTGATGTCCGTATCCACGTCGTTCAGGATGAAGGCGCGATTCGTAACGCCCGCATCTTCGTTGATCGTGAACGCCGCGATGCCGCTGATGACCGGCGGATCGTTCACCGGCGTGACGACGAGGTCGAAGGTCTGCGAAGCAGAGAGATTCACCCCGCCGTTGGTCGTGCCGCCGCTGTCATGCAGCACCACGGTGATGGTGTTGGTCCCATTCACGTTGGTGGCCGTGCGGAACGTAAGCGTTCCCAGCGGCGAGATCGCCGGTTGCACAGCGAAGAAATTTGTATTCGAGGTGGTGAGGATAAAGTTGTTGGTCTGGGTCGACTCATTGGCCGGACCCGAGGAAATGCCGGTCGCGAACGCCGTGCCGATGTATGCGCCGCCGTCCTCAGCAATCGTCACGAGATTCGTGGAGAGGGTGAAGCTCGGGGCGTCGTTCACCGGGCTGACCGTCAGAGTGAAGGAATTGGTCGTGGTTTTTGCGCCGTCGTCCGCAACCACAGAAATCGTGGCGGTGCCAAACGCATTCGTGATCGTCGTCAACGTGAGGGTCTTGTTGGTGTCCGTGCCGGTGAGGCCGAGGGTCACCAGGTTCGTGTTTGACGTAATCGCCGTGACGGTGATGTTCGTGATATCGGTATCCACGTCCGTGACGATGACCGTGCGAGTCGTGGCGCCGGCATCCTCCAAAATCGTGAGGTTGGTCAGCGTCTGAATGTACGGCGGGTCGTTCACCGCGTTCACGGTCAGCGTGATCGAGTTGGTGGTCGTGTCCGTCCCATCATTGGCCACCAGGGTGATCGTCGCGCTCCCGTTTGCATTGGTCACCGTCACCACCGACAGCGTGCGATTGGTCGTTGTGCCGGTGACATTCACGTTGATCAGGTTCGTATCCGAAGAAGTCGCGGTCACTGTCACGTTCGTGATCGGCGTATCCACGTCGGTCAAAGTAAAGGTGCGGTTGGTCGTCCCGGCATCCTCGTTGATCGCGAAGGAGGCAAGGCCGCTGATGACAGGCGGATCGTTCACCGCCGAAACGGCAATCCGGAACGTCTGAGCCGCCGACACATTAACGCCGCCATTATTGGTGCCGCCATTGTCGCGGATGACCACGCTAATGGTATTCGTGCCGAAAGCGTTGGTCGCCGCGCGGAAGGCCAGCGTGCCCGCGGGCGAAATCGTCGGCTGCACCGCGTAGAATGAAGCGTTCGTGATCGTAAGGACGAAGTAATTCGTCTGGGCCGATTCGTCGGCCGGTCCCGTCACAATGTTGGTCGCAAAATTCGCCTGGGAGAAATCCCCGGTGTCTTCGGCCACCGTGATGAGGTTGGTCGACAGCGTGAAGCTCGGGGCGTCGTTCACCGCGTTCACGGTCAGCACAAAGGAATTGGTGCTCGTCGCCGACCCGTCGTCCGCGATCATGGTAATGGTCGCAGTTCCGTTGGCGTTGGTGACCGTGGTGATGGCCAGAGTGCGGTTGGTGGTCGTGCCGCTGGTGGCCACCGTGACCAGGTTGGTGTCCGACGAAGTTGCGGTTACCGTCACCGTCGTAATGTCCGTGTCGACATCGGTCAGCACGAAAGCCCGGTTCGTCGTCCCGACGTCTTCATTAATGGCAAACGCAGCAATGCCGCTGATCACTGGCGGATCATTCACCGCCGTGACCACAAGATCGAACGTCTGTGACGCGGAGAGATTCACCCCGCTGTTGGTCGTGCCGCCGCTGTCGTGCAGCACCACGGTAATGGTGTTGGTGCCGTTCACATTGGTGGCGGTGCGGAACGTCAAGGTGCCGAGCGGCGAGATCGCCGGTTGAACCGCAAAGAAATTGGTGCTCGTGGTGGTGACGATGAAATTATTCGTCTGCGTCGATTCGTTCGATGGCCCTGACGAAATGCCGGTGGCAAACGCGGGGCTGGAGAAACCGCCGCTATCCTCCGCAATGGTAATCAAGTTGGTGGACAGCGTGAAGCTGGGGGCGTCGTTCACCGGCAGGACGGTCAGCACAAAGCTGTTGGTGGTTGTCTTGGCGCCGTCGTCCGCCACGATCGTAATCGTGGAGTTCCCGTTCGCATTCGTCACGGAGGTCAACGTCAGCGTCCGATTTGTGTCCGTGCCGGTCATGGCCACCGTCACCAGGTTGGTGTTCGCCGAGATGGCAGACACCGTCACATTGGTAATATCCGTGTCCACGTCGGTCACAATCACCGTCCGGGTGATGGGAGAGAAATCCTCAAGAGCCGTTAGATTCGTCAACACCAGCATTACGGGAGCATCATTCACCGCGTTCACCGTGAGGGTGATCGAGTTGGTGGTCGTATCGGTCCCGTCATTGGCGATCAACGTAATCGTGGCCGCGCCATTCGCGTTCGTGACGGTCGTGATGGAAAGGGTGCGGTTGGTGGTGGTTCCAGTGACATTCACGTTCACGAGGTTCGTGTCCGACGAACTGGCGATCACTGTCACATTCGTCATGGGGGTGTCGACGTCGGTTACGGTGAACGTTCGATTGGTCACTCCGGCATCTTCATTGATGGCGAAGGAAGCGAGCCCGCTGATCACCGGCGCATCGTTCACCGCGGTCACGGCCACCCGGAAGGTCTGCGCCGCTGAAGTATTGATGCCTCCGTTATTGGTGCCACCGTTGTCCCGCAGAACCACACTGACGGTATTCGTTCCAAAAGCGTTGGTCGCCGCCCGGAAGGTCAGCGTCCCCGTGGGAGAAATGGCGGGCTGGACCGCGTAAAACGAGGCGTTTGTCACCGTCAGAATGAATGCATTGGTCTGGGCGGATTCATCGGACGGTCCCGAAATCATATTGGTGGCAAAATTTGCCAGGACAAAATCCCCGCTGTCTTCAGCCACCGTAATCAGATTGGTGTTCAGCGCGAAGCTGGGCGGATCGTTCACCGCCAAAACCGTGACCACAAATGAATTGGTCGCGGTATCCGTGCCGTCATCCGCCACCAAGGTGACCGTCGCCGCGCCGTTGGCGTTGGTGACGGTGGTGATGGTCAAAGTCCGGTTCGTGGTGGCGCCGCTCGTGCTGACGGTAAACAGGTTGGTGTCTGATGAAGTAGCCGTCACCGTGATGCTCGCAATGGTCGTATCCACATCGGTGAGCATGAAATTCCGGTTGGTGCTGCCGGTGTCTTCCCGGATGGAGAATGCGGAGATGCCACTGATCACTGGCGGATCATTCACCGGTGTCACCACGATATCGAAAGTCTGAGGCGCCGAGACATTCACGCCACCGTTCGTGGTCCCGCCGCTATCGTGCAGGACAACCGTGATGGTATTCGTCCCGAAAACGTTAGTCGCCGTCCGGAAGGTCAAGGTCCCAGTGGGAGAGATCGCCGGCTGAACGGCAAAGAAATTAGTGCTGGCGGCGGAGACGAGGAAATTATTCGTCTGTGACGATTCATTCGCCGGACCGCTCACGATGTTTGTGGCGAAATTGGTCAGGCTGTAAGCGCCGTTATCCTCGGCCACAGTGATAAGGTTGGTCGACAGAGTGAAGCTGGGAGCGTCATTTACCTGCGACACCGTCAACACGAAACTGTTCGTGGAAGATTTGTCGCCATCGGTCGCCACCAGGGTGACGGTTGAATTCCCGGCCGCATCCGCCACCGGCGTGATCGTGAGCGTGCGATTGGTGGTTGCTCCGGCAATGCTCACCGTCGCGATGTTCGTCGCGCTCGAAGTCGCGGTGACGGTGACATTCGTGATGTCCGAGTCGACGTCCGTGACGATGACCGTGCGGTTGGTCGCGGCGGCATCTTCCAAAATGGTCAGATTAGTCAACGGGACCATGTAAGGCGGATCGTTGACCGCGGTGATGGTCAGGCTGAACGAATTTGTGACGCGCAAAGCGCCATCGTTGGCCACCAGTGTGATCGTGGCAGACCCGTTGGCATTGGTCACCGGGGACAAAGTCAAAGTGCGATTGGTCGCGGAACCGGTCATCGCGGTATTCACGAGATTGGTGTTGGAGGAAGTCGCGGTGACGGTCACAAAGGCGATCGGCGTATCCACATCTGTAACAATGACCGTGCGGTTGGTCGGGGCCGCATCTTCCAGAATGGTCAGGGAAGTGAGATTGCCCAGAACCGGCGCATCGTTCACCGCGGTGACCGTGACCGTAAAGCTGTTGGTAACTTTGTTCACTCCGTCATCTGCCACCAAACTGATCGTGGCGGTGCCGGAGGCGTTGGTGGACGGCGTAAACCCAACCTGGCGGGTGGTGCCGCTGCCGACTACGGAAAGGTTGGCGCTCGAAATGAGGCTCGTATTGGATGAACTCGCCGTCACTTTGACCGCGAAGAAAGACGTATCTGGATCGGTGACGGTAAAGTTCAAGTTGGTGCGCCCGCAATCTTCCAGAACGGTGGTGGCGGAGGGCGGCGTCAAGACGGGCGGCGCATCGGCCCGTGCGTTGAGCGCGGTTCCGAACAGAGCGGCGACGGCAAATGACAATGCGCCTGTGGCAACACGGGCACGGGAAAGTGCGTGGCGGGCGACAGGCCGGGAGGCCATAGTGTATTCAACCGGGGCGGCGCACAGCGCCAGGATTCGGCATGTCCAGGTCAACGCGCGTCCCTGCGCGTTTTTACGGGCAAACTGGTTCGTCTGCATAAATTAACTCTTCGGTAGACCGCTTTTTCGGACCAAAATGGGCCGATCTTTATCGGTCTATCGGCAGAACGGGGGCGCTCTTTATGAAGTTCCTACTGGGAATCCGGGTGAACCCGAGATTTATTGGACGAAAGGACCGGGAGTTTAGGCCGTAAAACCAGGGGAATTCGACTCTGAATTGGCGACCCTACCGGGAATCGAACCCGGGCTACCACCGTGAAAGGGTGGTGTCCTAACCGCTAGACCATAGGGTCACTGAAAGACGGGGGAATATACGGATGCCACCTCGAAAGTCACGTTATTTTTCCGCCGGTTTTTCGAGCGCTGGCTTCGGGCGGGCTGCCCGAGACCAGTCCGGCGGGAATCGCAAAAAAGAAATCCTGCTGTAACCGTCTCGCTCAAAGAGACAAACAACGGATCCATCCGCCAACGCCGCCAGGCAGCTGTAACCAAAACTGCCCGGGTAAATCACCCGACCCGTCGGCCAGGTTTTGCCGTTATCAAAGCTAAATCGGATCAGCCCATTGGTGCGCGCCGAACTTGAAGCCGGATTGCAGAAAACGAGGGCTTCCAGACCGTCCGGGTAAGCAAGAGACAGCAAGCTGGCCTGACAGACCGGCTCGATCAACGTGGGGTCGCCTTTGGTCTCGGACCAGGTCTCCCCACCGTCCCGGCTGAGAGCAACCTTGCGATGATGGTCTCCGCCCTGGTTTCGGGCGTTCAACATGATTGTTCCGTCCGGCAATTCCACAAACTGGACCTCGTTGGCAAAGCCCGGCCCACCTTCCGGAGCCGTTTCGCCGTAACGCCAAGACTCCCCGCGGTCGTCGCTCATAACCGCGTAAACTTTCCATCTGCCGTAGGGCCCCTGGTTGAACGGAATCAAAATCCGCCCGGCGTGCCGTCCATGGTCCAGCTGGATGCCAATCCCGGGACCGGACGACATGCTGGTTACCTCAATCGGCCGTTTCACCTGGCGCGTGATCTCGCGCGGAACCGACCAGGTGCGTCCTTCGTCGTCACTCTCTACTTGAAACGTGCGACAGATGCGGGGCCCATCCAATCCCGGCTCAGCGTTGTGCTCGTCAAAGCCTTTCAAGTAGCGCTGATAGAGAAGCAGGATGCGTCCGGTTTCCCGCAAGAGAACGGCGCAGGGATTGTTGAGAGCATTGGCGCCATCGTCCGCAACGACCTGGAGCGGCAACCAACTCTCGCCGCCATCGACGCTGCGCTTCAGCACGATGTCGTTCTCGGCGTGGTCACCGAGGTTCGCCCGGCCTTCGGCAAACGCGAGCAAAGCGCCGCTCTTTGCAGCCAAAAGGGCAGGAATGCGATACGCGGGATACTTTTCAGTTTTCGCGGTGAAGACATCGATTACGTTCGGCAAGTCCGCCGCCAGCGGGCCCCGCAAAAAGGCGGCTCCAAAAAGAACCAGGAAAGCGCACCGCCGCAACTTTCCAGCCGAACAACTGCGTGTCAGCAATTGGCCAAAAGACCCGCTCACAGCTGGACGCAACTTTCCACTTCGCGGAAAGCGAACGGTGTTCCGGCCACTTCGAACCTGGTGTTCTCCTGGGTAACTTGCGCATGGACCAGAAACGCCTCTGCCAATCGCAATTCGCCGCGAAGACGCACTCCCCCGCGAAGCCAGACCTCCACTGGCCGGCCCAAGGGCAGCGCCAACTGCCGGGCCAATTCTTCGCGTTGACGCCGCTGTACCGCTTGCCAGGCGCTCAGCCCGTCCGAGTCCCCGCCTGCAAAGTCTAATTCCGCCTGCGTCGGCTGTCCCATCTCTCTATTCTCTCGCGAGCCAGGGCTTCAAATCAAGCCTCCGGAGATCTTAAAAGGAAGACGATCCTTCCTGCCTTCCGGAGCTTTGTCCCTGGCCGATTTCATGCTAGTTGTTGGCTGTGACACCCGACCAACCCAAAGGCCCCCTCGCGGGCCCGCAAGACCGCGGGTTTTGCTATGGGAGGGCAGTGCTGCTCGCTCCATTTTGCGCGGCGTTCGCATTTCATCTGGCGCTGTTGGTCCCGGCGCTGAACTTCCTCATCCTCGTTTACGCGTTTTCGTTGACAGCCCTGTCTGCGGCCGCCTCTCCCAGGCTGGCCTTTCGCCTCGGATTCCTCGCCGGCCTGCTGGTCTTCTCGCCTCAACTCGCCTGGTTCTGGAAGATCTTCGGTTTTCCCGCGGCGTGTCTCTGGGCGATTCTGAGCTTGTTTCACGGGCTTTACGCGCTCGGGCTGCAGGTGGTCCGAACCCGCTGGGGAGCGCGGTGGCTTTGGCTGGCGGCCCCGATATTGTGGACCAGCCTCGAGTATTTCCGCGGCGAACTCTATTTCCTGCGCTTTTCCTGGCTCAGCGCCGGTTACGTCTTCTCGGGGCATGCGGGCGGTTTGCCGATCGGCCTCCTCGGCGTTTACGGAACGGGCTTCGCCATCTTCCTGATCACCGGATTCGCAGCGAACCTCCCGGCGAAGCGAGCAGCGTTCGGACTCACCCTGGCGGGCTTGGCCGTCGGCGCGATGGCAAACTGGCCGCGTTCCGCGGACCTGCCGCCGGAAAAAGGCCTGGCGGTCGCAGGCATCCAATTAGAATTCCCGCCCGAGTTGGAAATCCCACGCCGCCTCGATCAGGTGCTCGCAAAGTATCCACAGACCGATTTGCTGGTCCTGAGTGAATACACCTTCGACGGCGAAGTTCCCAAACGGGTCAGGGATTGGTGCCGGCTGCATCACAAGCATCTGATCGCCGGCGGCAAACGACTCGCTGGCGAACCGGGCCAGTTTTACAACACCGCCTTTGTCGTCGGACCGGATGGCGAAATCATCTTTGAACAGGCGAAATCCGTGCCTATCCAATTCTTCAAGGACGGCCTGCCAGCGCCGCAACAAAGGGTCTGGGAGTCGCCCTGGGGCAAGATAGCGATCTGCGTTTGCTACGACTTGAGCTATCGCCGGGTGATCGACCGATTTATCGGCCTGGGAGCCCAGGCTTTGATCGTTCCCTTCATGGATATTGTTGATTGGGGCGGGCATCAGCATGCGCTCCACGCGCGGGTGGGGTCGATTCGCGCCCAGGAGTATGGCATCCCGATCTTTCGACTCGGCAGCTCGGGCCTATCCCAGGCAATTGAGAGCAACGGCCAAATCGTTCACCAAGCCAGCTTTCCGGGCCAGGAGGAGATCATCGCTGGCGTCCTTTCGATCGGGCCGCCGGGCCGGTTGCCGGTCGATCACATACTCGCGCCGGGTTGCGTAATCTTGAGCTCAGGCTTCTTCCTTTATTTCATGTTCACCCGCCAGCGGGCCTCCCCGCAAAACACGCTGGCGCGCGTCCCGGGTCCGTAGCATCTTGGCGGCGATTTCTGGAAAACAACGACACATGAGTGCTGGGATTGGTGCGATAAATGAAGAGGTGCAAAAGGCGAGCGCCTTTGTGCAGCCTCTTTTTGCCGAACTGAACAAGGTCATTATTGGACAACGCTACCTGCTGGAGCGGTTGTGCATCGGGCTGCTGGCCAACGGCCATGTCCTGCTCGAAGGCGTTCCCGGCTTGGCGAAAACCCTGGCCGTCAAATCGCTGGCAGCGTCCCTGAACGTGAAGTTCTCCCGCCTGCAATTCACGCCCGACATGCTCCCGGCCGACGTGGTCGGAACCCAGATTTACAATCCCCAGACCGGGAACTTCTCCACGCGCCGCGGACCGATCTTTGCCAACCTGGTGCTGGCCGACGAAATCAACCGCGCCCCGGCCAAAGTGCAGAGCGCGCTGTTGGAGGCGATGCAGGAGAAACAGGTGACGATCGGCGAGCAGACCTTCCGGCTGGAAGAGCCGTTCCTGGTGCTGGCCACGCAAAACCCGATCGAACAGGAGGGCACCTATCCGCTGCCGGAAGCCCAGGTCGACCGGTTCATGCTCAAGCTGAAGATCGTCTACCCGACCCGCCAGGAAGAGCGGCAGATCCTGGACCTGATGGCCCGCACCACCAGCGTGCCCCAGGTTCGCCCGGTGATCGAATCGCAGGACATTCTACGGGCGCGGCAGGTCATCAACGACATCTACATTGATGAAAAGGTGAAGGACTACATCGTTGACCTCGTATGCGCCACGCGCGAACCGGCCGAATACAAGATCGACGTCAAAGATTTCATCCTGATGGGTGCTTCGCCGCGCGCCACGATTTCCCTGACCCTCGCCGCCAAAGCCTATGCCTTTCTCAAGGGGCGGGGCTACGTCACCCCGCAGGACGTCAAAAGCATCGGCATGGACGTCCTGCGCCACCGCATCGCCATCACGTACGAGGCCGAGGCGGAGGAAAAATCCAGCGAAACGATCATCCAAAAGATTTTTGACGAATTGCCCGTCCCCTGATCCGGTCCAGCCTCCAGGAGGAAGCGATGATTCCCAAGGACATCCTCAAGAAGATCCGCCAGATCGAACTGCGCACGCTCCGGCTCGTGAACGAAACGATGGCCGGCCAGTATCACAGCGTCTTCAAGGGCCAGGGGATGAACTTCGAAGAGGTGCGGGAATATCAGCCGGGCGATGAGGTCCGCGCGATTGACTGGAATGTCACCGCACGGATGAACCACCCCTTCATCAAGAAATTCGTGGAGGAGCGGGAACTGACGGTCATGCTCATTGTCGATCTTTCGGGCAGCGGGCTGTTCGGATCCGGCGAGCAGACCAAGCGGGAACTGGCCGCGGAAATCGCCTCGGTGCTTGCCTTTTCCGCCATCCGCAATAATGACAAGGTGGGGCTGATCCTTTTCACCGAAGAGGTCGAAAAGTACATCCCGCCCAAAAAGGGGCGGAAGCACGTCCTGCGGGTGATCCGGGAAATCCTTTTTTGCGAGCCGAAAAAGCAGGGAACCGACCTGGATTCAGCGCTGCTGTTTCTCAATCGGGTCACGCCGCATCGCGCCATTGCGGTGGTGGTCTCGGACTTTCTCGGCCAGAGCACGCCAACCCGGGCGAACATCGCCGCGCATTTGCGGCGCAGCGCAGTGCTCTCCCAAACGCTCGGGCAGGCATCCGCCGCGGCGCTCAAACAGACGAACCGCAAACACGACGTCATCGCCATCCAGATTATCGATAAATTCGAACTCGAACTGCCGCCGATCGGCTACATCCTTCTGCGCGACGCGGAAACGGGCGAATCGGTCGAGGTGAATACCGGCGATGCCCGAAGGCGGCAGGCGTTTGCGGACCGGCAGGCGAAGGCCCAGGGAGAGCTAAAGAAGCTTTTCAGCGCCGCCCGCATCGACGCCATCCAGCTGAAGACCGGTGAGGCCTACGCCGGCGCGTTAGCGCGCTTTTTCGAAACACGAGAACGCCGTTTGCGGCACGGTTAGCATTATAGCCCCTTCTCAGTCTTATCATTACGCGTTGACTCATGGGAAAACCTTACCGGGCGAATTGAGGGGATGGAGCAGGTTG
>CAZMKE010000002.1:0-153092 GCA_964566945.1 uncultured Verrucomicrobiota bacterium
TAACTTTCTTTCCAGCTCGCTCTCCCCGCCATCCCCTCCGCAGCGGGCCGACAAACTAGCCATCTTTTCCCCCATCGCAAGCGCTTTTTGAAAAGATTTTTTGGAAAAGCATGACTTCGGTTCGAAACTACAAAAAACCCCAGTAAAAGCGGGGGGAACGGAGCGGTTCAGTCCAAGATTTTCCTCGATTCAAAGTGGGCCGTCGCTTAGTTTGGCCACGATTTGTTCGTTACACCGCACTGCCTTCCAGCACTCCGCTGGGCCGCTGTGCCACTGGATCCGGCTCCAAAAGAATGCAGGCCAACGTCGCAGTTACACCCTTACCTAAGTTATTGAGAGGATTAAGCTTAAGACGCGAAAGCGCGTTGAGCTGGGTCGTGGCTGGGTTGTTGGCCCTCGCGTTTCTGAGGATTCTTTCTCTCTTTCTCGTCCCATTCGACCTGTCCGGCGACGAAGCGTATTACTGGGAATGGGGCCAGCATCTGGACCTCGGGTATTTCTCCAAGCCCCCCGGGATCGGTTGGCTGATGGGATTTGCGGATTGGCTCGGCCTGCACAGCGCGCCCGCGATTCGGAGTGTGGCGGTCGTTCTCGGGACTCTGACCGCTTGGTTCCTCTTCCGCCTGGGCGAGCGGATGTACGGCCTGGAGGCCGGGCTGCTGGGCCTGCTGATGTTCCTCATGACGCCGGCAAACGGCGCGCTGAATGCGATCCTCACAATCGACGCGCCTCTGATGACATTCTGGTCGGCCGCGCTCTACTGCTTTTGGCGCTTTCGCGAGAGCAAATGCGAGAGCGTCGGGTGGGCTCTCGGCCTCATAGTGGCCCTGATCGGCGGCCTGCTCGCGAAGCAAATGATGCTGGTGTTCTATCCTTTGGCTATCGCCAGCCTCGCCCTTCAATCGAACGAACGCGCACTGCTGAAAAGGCCTTTGCTCTGGTTCTCCTTCGCCGGATCCCTGAGCGCCCTCGCGCCGATGGTCATCTGGAACCGCTCCCATGGCTGGGCCACGGTGGAGCACACGATGCACCATTTCGAGGGCGCTTTCTCGCTCCAGATGACGCTGGGCCGTCTGGTCGAATTCGTGCTGGCGCAAGCCGCCGTGACCACGCCGCTTCTCTGGGCGTTGCTGGTCTTTGCGCTCTGGAGGGCCGGCAGTTCCTGGGGCGGCCTCGGCCAGCGCGAACGGTTCTTGTTGCTGTTTTCCGCGCCGGGCTTGATAACCATAGCGGCCATGACCGTCCGCCAGAGAATCAACGCCAATTGGCCCGCGGTGTTCTACGCCTCAGCCGTGGTGCTGCTGGCCGGCTGGATGGGCCAGAGCTGGGATGCGCCATCACGCCGTTTTCCGCGCCTGTTTCGGGCCGCGCTCGGCCTGGCCGCGACCTTAACCGCGGCGAGCTACCTCGCGTGCGGGTTGCTCGCCCTCGGCTGGCTCCCAGCGAAGCACATCGACCTGGTCAGCCGGGTCAAAGGCTGGTCGGACCTGAGCCGAGAAGTGCAGGAAACCCGCCAGAGCCTGGGTGCGAACGCCGGGATCGTCATCACGCAAAGCCACCGCTTTGTGACCTCCGAACTCGCGTTTTATCTGCCCGATCGTCCGCGAGTCTACCGGTATCCCCAGAGCAGCGGCATCGAATCGCAACATGATTTTTGGCCCGGGCCGCCGACGCAAAACTCCGTCAACGCTCTCATCGTCGTTGAAGGGAGCCGAAATGATTTAGGGCCGCAACTCGCCCAAAAATTCGAGCAAGTGACTTTTTTGAAGGAGTACTCCCAGGGACCGAGCGGACCGCGCTACGCGTTTTTCCAGGGCCGCAACCTTCGTGATTGGCCGAAGAAATTATGAGAGGACCGGCCAGATCGTCCCCGGCGCGAAAGCCGGGGGCCGGCCACCTTTTCTGGTGGCCTCTGCTCTTTGCGCTGACTGCTAGCGCAGCCATTCGCATTTTGGATCTGGATCGCCGGTGCGCCTCGTTTTTCTGGGATGCCGGGACCCAAGTGTGGCGGTGGGAAAATGTCGGCTGGGTCCAGTTCCTTTATCACTACAGCCCTTATCCGGCGATCGGCGGCGCAGCCGTCGGAGCGCTGGTTTGCGCCGCCTACTTGCTCCGCAGGCTCTCGGCGACCACTGCTCGGGCCGGGGCATTTGCGGTCCTGGTGCTGCTCATCGGACCCTGGCTCATCGTGAACGTGATTTTAAAGGATCATTTCGGCCGGCCCCGGCCCCGGGAGGTGACTTTGTTCGGCGGCAGTTACGAATTCCAGCCGCTCGGCCGGCCTGGCACACCCGGCCGCGGCAAGTCCTTCCCCTGCGGCCACGCCTCGATGGGATTCTTCTGGCTCGGCCTGGCCCTGCACTTTCGTCGGCAGCAGCCTCGCGGGGCGTGGATGCTGGCGGGATTCGGGCTGGCCTTCGGCATCGTGATCGGGATTGCGCGCATGGCCCAAGGCGGGCATTGGTTGTCGGACGTGCTCTGGTCCGCCGTTTTCGTCTATTTCACGGCCTGGTTTGTCGACCGCCTTTGGTTTATGAAAGCGTTCAAGAAAGACCGTCCGCTGCCGGAATATTTACAACCCTCCGCCGCGAACTCGTAATGCCAAAACTGAACGAACTCTCGATCGTAGTTCCCTTCTTCAACGAAGAGGAGACCGCCCAATTTGTCCTGCAGGAACTGGTCCAAACGGTTCCCGGAGCGGAAATCATCGCGGTCGATGATGGCAGCCGCGACCGCACCTGGGAAAAGATCCGCAGCCAACCCGGAGTGGTCGGACTTAAGCTCCCCCGGAATCTCGGCCAGAGCGCGGCGATTTACTACGGCTTGCGTTCCGTCCGGCGCCCCATTTGTGGGTTGATGGATGGCGACGGCCAGAACGATCCGCGCAGTTTCATCCCCATGCTCGAAGCGCTCGAAAGCAGCGGCGTCGACGTGGTCTGCGGCTACCGGGGTGAACGCAAAGACACCTGGAGCCGCCGCATTGCCTCCCGCCTGGCGAATTCGATCCGCCGGAGCATCCTGCGAGACGGGATTCGCGACACCGGCTGCACGCAGAAGGTCTTCCGCCGGGAAGCGGTCGAGCTTTTGGTCCCTTTCCGGGGGATGCACCGGTATCTGCCCGCAATCTTCCGCCAAGGGGGCCTGCAAATTGCCGAAGTGGCTGTTTCACATCGGCCTCGGCAAGGCGGAACCTCCAAATACACCAACTGGAGACGAGGAGTGGAGGGGGCCTACGACCTGTTCGGGGTGGGCTGGCTTTTAAGACGCAAGTTGCCTTGGCTGCCTCCAGAAGCTATTCAAGCACATGGACGAAATCATCTTTCAAGCGAGCTTCTTCGGTAAAATATGGACGGTCACGCCCTGGAAGCTGGTTGGCTATCTGGGGGTGAGCCTCTTTTCCGGCCGCTGGTTTGTGCAGGTCATCGCCTCGCATCGGGCCGGCAAATCCCACATTCCGCAGCTGTTCTGGTACATGTCGCTCGTCGGCAGCCTGCTGCTCCTCGCCTACTTCTCCTTGAGCGCCAAGCGCGACTCCGTCGGCATTCTCTCCAATCTGTTTCCGTCCACCGTCGCGGCCTATAACCTCTTTCTCATCGCCCGCCGCACCGCCGCTGCCAAAGAAGCGGAGAAGATCTCGACCGGAGGGCCGCCGGGCCTCGACGCGCGACACTCTTCCAAGTAGAAAGGCCCAGTGTTTCGAATAGTCGGATGGGCGATCGCGATCGCGGCCTCCATGGCCGCTCACTCGGCCGAGTTGCGGGTTGTCCCGAACCCGTTTCCTTCCGGTAAGGTTTACGCCGACTGCGTCATTGATGGAACCAAGGTGAGCTGCTTCCTGGACACGGGGTCAGCCATGTCCCTCGTGGCGCCTCGTGGGAAGTTCAAGCGCTATCCCGATCTC
This sequence comes from uncultured Verrucomicrobiota bacterium, assembly GCA_964566945.1. Classification (GTDB taxonomy): domain Bacteria; phylum Verrucomicrobiota; class Verrucomicrobiia; order Limisphaerales; family SXQI01; genus DASVNK01. The sequence continues at coordinate 3,902 of CAZMKE010000002.1, forward strand.
GGCAGCTTCCAGTTCAAGAGCGCCTCAGGCAAACCGCAGCGCGCCGACACCATCCAAACGCGGACCTTTGAATTGGATGGACATACCGTGCGCAACGCCCGGGTCGGCCGGCTCCGGGACGATTCGGTGGAGGACACCCTGGGGATGGATATTCTGGGCCGCCAGCCATTCACTCTCGAATTCCGCAATAACCCGGCGATGCGCGTATCCCCCAAACCGCCGGAGAAAACCTCCAACGATCTGAGCGTGGGCCGTCACGGGCTCATGAGCGTGCCGGTGACCTGGGGAGAAGCGCCCGCGCTCGCGGTTTGGGATACCGGCGCGACCATCACCGCGGTGGACCTTCGTTTCGCCCGGACTCATCCCGAAAATTTTAAACGCGTCCGACGGCATGTCGACGGGATCGACGGCACCGGCCAAAAAATATCGGTCGAAAGCTGGCGCGCCAAAAAGCTCCAGGTCGGTTCCCGCTCCTTTCGCAACGTCCTCGTCGTGGCGCTGGATCTGGGCCTCTTGAACGGGGAAACCTCGGGACGCGCCGATGCGGTCCTGGGCTTCAATATCATCCGCAAGGCCGACTGGTACTTTGATCCCGCCCGCCGCCGCTGGTCCGTTCGTTAATTCAGCCGGGACCCTCGGGAAAGCTCGCAGGGCCATAAAGAGCTGGCCAAGCCGGTCCCTGGATTTCATCCTTTCCGCTGCAATATCGATTCAAGATCGATCCCTGTCCCTGATGCTGAGCTGAGATCATTTTGCGATGAACACGGAAAGCCGCGGCAAATTGGAGCGGATGCTCGACGCGCTCTCCAGCGCGTTGATCTACTTCGCAGTGATCTTCTCTCCCTGGGCTTTTGGCTCCACGGAGCCCTGGTCCATGCGCATCTTGAATTGGGCCGGCTGGACCCTGGGACTGATCAGCGCTCTCCAATGGGCCTTGCGCTTCCGGAGACCCGCCGCCCCGTCGCGCTGGGGAGCGGAAGCGTTGGGGACTGGGGGACGGCTGCTCATCTGGACCGTGGCGGCGGCCTCGCTCTTTCTGGTCGCCTGGTGCTGGATCAGCGCCTGGAACGCCAGCGCCGCCTACTCCCCGCAAACGCTCCAGTTTGATTACCTCGAACATATCCCCTGGCTCCCTCACAGCTTCGACGCTGGCAGCTCCTGGTCCTCCTTCCGGAATTATTCGGCCCTGGCCTGCTTTTTCTGGGCGCTCCGCGCCTGGCTCATGACGAAGACCGCGCAGGACGTTCTGCCGGACGACCGCCCGAAACGCGTGCTGCCGATCCGGCTGCGGCGGCTGCTTTGGATCCTCTCGATCAACGGGGCCGCCCTGGCGCTGGAAAGCCTCCTGCAGCGGCTCAGCGGCTCAACCCGGCTGCTCTGGCTGGTGCAGCCCACCGTGAATCCCGGCGCGGAATCGCAATTCGGACCGTATGCCTATCGCAGCAACGCCGCCCAGTATTTCAACCTGCTCTGGCCCCTGACGCTCGGGTTTTGGTTTCTGTTGCACGCCTGGCAGCGGCGCTCTGCGCCCGCCCGCCCGCTCCATCACCTGCTGCTCTCCTGCGTCATGCTCATGGCGGCCTGCCCACTGGTCTCCGACAGCCGGGCGGGCGCAGTTGTCACCGGCGGAGAATTGGTGTGCAGCGGATTCCTGCTCGTCGCCGCTTTTCGCGGAGCGCCCTGGTCCTTCCGCGGGGCGCTGGCCGGCTTCACCCTGCTCACGCTGGCGCTCGGCCTGAACATGGGTTGGGAAAGCCTCACCAAACGGATGACCAGCCTCGATGTCGATTATCACGGGCGGGAAGAGATCTACTCGACCGCGCGGAAAATGGCGGTCGATTACCCCTGGTTCGGCACCGGCCCCGGCACGTTCGACCCGCTGTTCCAGATGTACCGCAAATCCCCCGACCAGTACTGGCCCGCGCAATTGCACAATGACTGGCTGGAAACGCGGATCACCTTCGGGAGAATCGGGATGGCGGTGATCCTCGCGGCCCTGGCCGGCTGCGGCCTGCACTGGTTCGTTCGGGGCGCGATCCGCACCCCCTGGATTTTCCCCGCATTCGTCGGGCTGGGTCTCACCGGCTGCCTGCTGCACGCCTTGGTCGACTACCCCTTCCAGGTCTACTCCATCGTTCTCCTTTTCCTGCTTGAGTGCGGAGTGCTCCTCGGCATCTCCCGCAAAAGTTGACCTGCCCCCAAGCCGCCTCCGAATCCGCGCCAGCGATTGGACTGATGAAGCCAAGCGCAATCACCACCCTGGGAGTCTCGGAGGGACGGGGAAAAAGCCGCTCCCTTCGCGGGCGAACGGGCGATCGAAAATGTAAACCAGCTGTCAACCGTTTATCAACCCACCCAGCCCACCCTCTTAAAGTCTCCTAAAGTAACTTCTGCCGCGCGGCGGGTTCTTCCTTCTTCTCACCGCTTTTTGGTCAAGAGAGGAAGTCGAACGTTATTACGTTGTGATCGCAGCCCGAACCGTCACAGAAGGATGCGCTCCGCTGGAGTTGAGACTCGTGACAGGCCTACGTGTTCGAACCGTAAGCCCCGTAAACGCCCGATTTCGAATATTTATCGTGATAGGCGTAATCGTAATAGGTGTCGTAGGCGTAGAACGGCCCCCGACGGCGCGGCATCCGATTCATGATGACGCCGGCGACCGGTGCTCCAGCCGCGGTCAGCAGACCCAAAGCGCGCGGAATCGCCCGCTTGGGCGTTTTCCAGGCGCGCAAAACCAGGCACACCGTATGGATGCGATTGAGAATCGTCAGAGCGTCGCTGACGGCGTGAATCGGCGCGGTGTCGACCACGATTCGGTCGAAGCGCAAGGCCGCCTCGTCCAGAAGGTCATCGAAACCGCCTTCACCCAGTAACTCAGCCGGGTTCGGCGCCCGGGTTCCCGCGCCAATGACGAAGAGATCGGGCTGGGAAGTCGTTTGCAATACCTGCTCCAAAGTGCACTTCCCCGTGAGAAAATCGGTGACACCCGGCGCATCCGTCTTTTTGCCGAAAACGCACTTTTCCACCGAAGGCCGGCGGAGGTCCGCGTCGATCAGCAAGGTTTTGTGGCCCTGCTGGGCGAGCGAGCTGGCGAAATTGACGGAGCAGAATGTCTTCCCTTCTTCGGGCAGGGCGCTGGTGATCAGCGTGATTTTTCTCTTCTCCTCCTTGCCCAGCATCGAAATGGAAGTGCGCAGAGAACGAAACGCCTCTGCCGCCGTCGACAACGGCTCGCTGGCCACGACGAGAACGTTCTTGCCTTTGATCACCTCGCGGATCTGAGGAACAACCGCGAGCACTGGATATTTCAGATAAGCCTCCGCCTGGTCGACCGTCTTCAGCGAACTGTCGAGGGCGTTGATCAACAGAACCAGAAGCACGCCAATGCCCAAACCCAGGACCACGCCAATGCCGATGACCTTATTGACGTTCGGCGAGATCGGGCGGCCGGGAAGATAAGCGGGCTGGAAGATGCGCACCTTGTCGCTTTGCAGCTCCTTGGTGAGGGAAGTTTCCTTCAGGCGGGTCAGCACGGAGTCGTACAACGCTCGATCCGATTCCACTTCGCGGGCGAGGACGTTGTATTGGATCGCCCGCTTGTTCAGATCGAGAGCGACCTGTTCCTGCTCGTGCAACGCCTTTTCCAGAGCTTCCTCCGCAGCCTTGGCGTTGGCATAAGCGGCTCCGACCGTCTGGGAGATCTTGAGAACGGCGTTGGTCAAGGTCTGGCGCCAATCGTTCAACTGGCTTTTCGCCTGGATGTATTTCGGATGCTTCTCTTTGTAGCGCTGCCGCAGGTTGGCGAAGTCGTTCTCCAGCTTCGACAAGGTCAGAGTGATGTTCGCGATGGCTGGATCGTTGGCCACCACCGGAAGCACCAACAGACCGGTAACATTTGTGCCGAGATTCTGCACCTGGGAATTCTCGACCTCGAGGCGCGTGCGGCTCGCTTTCGCCTCGTTGACCCGCATGCTCAGTTCTTTCAGGCGGGAGGTGACAATGTCCTGCCGCTCTTCGAGGGAGACGGATTTGGTGCTCTCTTTGTAGGCCTGCAAATTGACTTCAGATTCCTGGAGCTTGGTTTTCAAGCGTTTGGCCTCTTCGAGCAAAAACTCGTTGGCCACCTGGGAGGAGGCGGATTGCTGCTCAAAATTGTAGCGCATGTATTCGCGGACAATCGAATTGGCCACCTTTTCGCACAGTTGCGGGTTGGTGCTCGCCACCGTCACATCGATCAGGCGGGTCCCGCGGCGCAGCCGCACATCGACCATGCCCGCGAGCATCGACACCGCCTGGTCCTTGCTGGGCTGGATGCCGGCCGGAGAGGCAAAGGTCTGCATCAGGTTATTGGCGATGACCACGCGCTCGAGGAGCGGCCGGCTGAGCAGGGCCTGCTCGATCGTGCGCAGCACGTCGAGATAGCGCAGATCTTCCTGCTGGATCTTCTCGAACTTCACCACTTTCTGTTCCTGCTGCTCGACCTGGATGGTGGATGTCGCGGCAAAAATCCTCGGGGCGCGGTGCAAATGAGCGGCGGTAATCAGGAGGGTGGTGACAAAGCAGAAGGCGATGATCCACAACTTCTCCATGAGAAGGTGATAGAGCGTCCGGAACTCCAGGGGCGAAGACGCTGGGGCCGGCCGATCGGACCGCGGGGCAGGGGGTGGATTTGGAGCAGCCATTTAAATGATCTTTTCTCCGACGGTGATGGTGTCGTCCGGCTGGATCTCGAACGGTTTCGAATTCTTGTCCTTGCTCATGGCATCCGCATCGAGCTTGAACACTTTCTGCTCGTCATTCACGGTGCGTTGCAGGGTGATCTTCCAGGGAGCGCCAATCCGGGTGTATCCGCCCGCCATCGAAATCGCCTGCAGCAGATTGATGCTCTCTTCGCCCGGCATATCGAAAGTGCCGGGGCGTTGAACCTGGCCAAGCACGGTGAAATGACGCTTGGCGTACTCGACGATCGTCAGGCTGACCTGGGGATTCACGAGATAGCCGTCGTCTAAGAGCGACGTAATCAAAGCCGTGGCCTCTTCCAGCGTTTTGCCTCCGACTTTTACCGGACCGAGCAGGGGCAGAGTGACGAGTCCGTCCTTGCCGACGCGGACCTGGGTCTGCAGATCCTCCTCCTGATAAACTTTCAATTGGACCACATCATTTGGGGAAAGCGCATACAACTTCGGCGCGCGCGGCTTGGCTTCATCCGGTTTCGCGGCGGGGGCGGCGTCCTGAGCGGACAGGGGAACGGCGAACACCATCGCGAACAGGAGGAAAAGAAGGGATATAGCTCGCTGACTCATGACGATTTCAAAATTGGTATGATGTTTGCATCCCGATCTGGTTGTTCGTGAAGCCGAACGAACCCTCGTTCGAAAGGTTCTCTCGATGCCGGAAAAACAAGCCGGCCAGCCATCGCTCCGTCAGGCTCACATCGAGGCCGGAATTCAAAACAAAATAATCCTGGGAACGAGTGGCCGCCACGCCGCTTACCGCGGACTCATACTCCGCATGCTCATAGCTGCCGCCGAGGTTCAAAAAGAGCCGTTCGATCAAGCGCTGCCTGGCGGTCAGCCCGATGCCGGTGGAAATGTAGTTCTGCCCCGCCAGAAGAGCCGAGTTCCGATTGTCCCGGTGGCCCTCGATGGAGAAACTGGTGCTTTCGGTCGGCCAGTACGTTCCTCCCATGCTGAATATCGCGCCGAGGTGTTGTGAACCCTGGTCATATTCACGAAGTTCGCCGCCCACCGAAGCAGTCAGATCGACCTTGTAAGTCAATTTATAAGACGCTCGCAACAAGGCTCTCTCGTAGTCCTGGCTCGGATTGCGATCGACTTCCACGTGGCCAAAAGTGAATCCCAATCCGAGAGTGACTTTCGCGCTGATCAAATAATTGATCCAGTCGTCGTTAGACCATTCCTTGGTGCCGATCAACGGCGCCGGATAATCCGCGATCTGCTGATGGGCATTGATCTCGAACGACGTCTTCTCGCTCAGCTCGTAAGCGGAGGTGAGCGCGGTGCCGTAGGTCTCCCGCTCGACGCGGTTGCCCACGTCCACGATCCCGCCGGTGCTGCGGTCGTAAGTCTGACGAAATCCGAGCGTCAGCTTCGAGAACGGCCAGATGCCGTTGATGCTCGCGGAATGATCGATCGAATCGTATTGGCTGTGCTCCGTGAAAACCACGAAGCTGGGCGTGTAGGAGATGTTTAGCAGGCGAGCCCCTTCTGCCATGGGATCTCCCGCGATCGCGGTCAACCCGGGGGAGGCGACCCAGATGAAATCGTCCTGCTTGGTGGCGGAGCTGATATTGACGTTATCGTCGTAGACCGCTTCCGCCGAGACGCGCGGCTTCACATCAAAGATCCACCAACGCAACCATTCCTTGCGAGCGATCACTTCGGTGGGATCGGCCGCGGGAGGGGGGACGGCCGGAGCATACTCCGCCGCGGCCGCATCGGGGCAAAAAAAAGCCCCGCATAACGCGGAAAATCCAAGAGCTGCGAAGCGCCTTTGATGAGCTTTAGCTTCCATTTCCTTTAGTCCCACTAAAGGACGTTCAGGCTAAGTACCGCCAATCGGCCCGTCAAGCGCCGCTGATGACGTTCCATGATCATCGTTCGGTTATCTTATCGGCCTGGCGGCGACCCAGCTTAACCCTCACTCTTCCGGCCGGCAGCCGATGTAACTACCGCAGCCAGAGAAATTTCACGGTTTTACCCGCCCCTCGATCCCCACCGGATAAAGCAAATAGCGTTGATCATAAAACGGGCTTCGCTCGTAAAACCATTGGAGGCGCGCGTAGCCATCCCCGGCAAATTTGGAGTCCGCCGCCACCCGCGCCTCGAAATCGCGTTTCAATTTCGGGTCCCCCTGCAGCATCCGATCCGCGAGGGGCGCAAGAACATAACCTTCAATATATTCGGTTCGCTGCAGGATTTCCGGAAAGAAGCCCCAGGCGAAAAGGGAGTCCGCGCACTGAGGTTCTAGCAGGATCATCGCCAGGAACCCTCGCGGTTGATCGGTCGGCACCCGGACCGAGCCTGCCGGGAATGTTTCCGTGCGTTGCTCCATCTTCAGCTCGTCGGTTCTCAAGGTATGCCGGCCTTCGAATGGGTGGAAACCTTCGCCAGGTTCCCGCTCAAGTTTCGTCAGGCGGTACATCGTCACCGGCACGGTCTGCGCGGCCTTCAGGGTCTCGACTCGCACGCCATGGAGCTTGAGCCGGGCGATGACATCGGGCTTGCTCGCCGGCACCCAATACGCCCGGGGCCGATCCACGGACAAGCCCGGGCGGCTCAAATAAACGGGCAACTGGGGATAGAGCTGCGGCCGGCCCAGCCAGCGGACCTCCTGTTGCCCGGAAGCCGGGGAGAAATAGGTCTCGCTCGCCACTCCCAGGAAATCGCGATTCGTCACGCCGCCGCCATCCGCCCAACTGAGTGGAACGGACTGCGGGCGGGCGCTTTCGTCGGCCGAAATCGCATCCCGGAGCCTAGCCGCTTCGCGGCCCATGACTCGCAGCGCGGACTCGAGCAGAACATAAGTCCCCAGAACGCGCTGCCGGTAAGGCTTGAGCGAGTGATTCTCGACGAGGACCGTGGGCAGGTGGCGCGCGTCTCCATATCCCGTGGAGAATCTGGCTCCGGCTGGCGAGAGAACCAGGCCTTGTTTGAGGTCCCGATCATTGCGGGCGAAAACCAGCGGTCCCGGCGTGTGACCGGCATTCCGCAGGGCTTGCTCCACGGCCGGGCGAAAAACATCATCAAGCCAGCCTCCGATCGCGGGTGACCAGGCTGGGACGCCCCGCTCGCCGTTGCAGCCGAAAGTGATGTCGTATTGGTAATCAATCCCATCGGTCACGTGCAGGTCGAGATAGAGGGAAGGAGACCACTTCGCGATCAAGCCGAGCATCGCCTGCATTTCCGGCGAGTCGGCCTTGGCATAATCCCGGTTCAAGTTCAGGTTCTGCGCGGTGGTCCGCCAGCCCTGGTGGACCGGCCCCCGCTGATTCGGACGGTTCCATTCGGAGGACCGCTCATGCCCGTCCGCGTTGAAGATCGGAACGAAAAGGAAGTTGGCCCGGTCCAGCAAGTCCTTCTTGCCACGGAAGGCCATGTCCCGCAGAAGCATCAGGCCGGCATCCTTGCCATCAATCTCGCCCGCGTGGATTCCGCCCTGGGCCAGCAAAGTCGGTTTGCCTCCGGCGCGCAACGCCTCGGGCGTCGCCTTGCCCGCGCTTGACGCCACCACCACGAAAAGCGGGCGGCCCTGCGCGGTACGGCCGAACTCCTGCAGCGAGAACCAGCGCGACGCAGCGCAGAGGCGCTTCAAGTAGGACACCGTCTCGTCATAACCTGGCGTGTCGTTCAGCCCGGTTTTCTCCGCGGGCGTGATCCACGGATCGTTCGGCGAGGCCACCAGCACCTCGCTGGCTCCATGCCACGGCAGCACCGGGGGAAGAAAATCCGCCGGAGCGGCGGCATGGATAGTGAGCAGCGACGCGCAAGCGGCCAGAACGCGGGAGCAGGGGAACGAAAAAGGGATCATGCGTTAGCGAGATTGAGGGATGAACTCAGAAACCACGGCCTGACTGAGGACTTCGGGCGGGAGCAGGCCCTGGCCCAGGATAAAATCGTGGAACGCCTTCGGCTTGAATTTGCCGCCCAGCGCCAGCTCCGTCCGCGCCCGAAGTTCGCGAATCTTCAGATATCCATAGTAGTAGGATGTAGCCTGCCCCGGCGCGCGAAACGTGTAGCGGTCCACCTCCTGTGTGGCAAAAGGCTCGGACAAGCCCACCTCCCGCATCAGGAACCGCTTGGCTTCGACCGGTTCCATCTCCCCCAGGTTGAGCATCGGATCAAGGAACGCCCGCGCCGCGCGCTGGAGCCGGGCTTGCAGGGAGAAAAGCTGGCCATCGAGCGGCATGTACTCCTTCATGATCGCTTCGCTGTAAAGGCCCCAGCCTTCCGCATTCGCACTGTTGAACGCGAAAAAAGCGCGAGCGAGCGAGATCCCCTTTTCCACCATGCCCGCAAACTGCAGTTCATGGCCCGGCCTCGCCTCGTGCGCCACCAAAGTCCAGGCAAACGGGTCGTTCGTGAAGTCGTCCTGAGCCGCTTTCGAATCCGCCGTCGGATTGGTGAGCGGCAGGACGAACTCTCCATATTCACCCCGATTTCCGATCAGGCGCGGCGGATTCATATGCGGCGCGGGCTGGGCGGAGGACTCCGCCTCCGACGCCAGGCGGATGCTGGCCTTGCGATCCGGCAGGGTCACCAGGTCATGCTCCCGAATGATCTGCTCCACTTCCCGGAGGCGGCCTTGATAAAACGGCAAAATCTTGTCGCCGGTAATCTGGGCTTTCTTCAACTCGCGCAAAACATCGCGGTAATCGCCGGAGGCAAGGTGGCGCTCCGCAGCCAGGCGCTGGGCGATCGCCTGCATTTCATCCCGAATTTCGAGAAAGCCAAATCGGGCGCGCTCCATTAATTCACGCGGCGGCATCCGCACCCCCACGCTTTTCAGGTTATCCTCGTAAATCGCTTCCGGCAGGCGGTTGGTCGGCCGGGCTCGCGGCAGGATCTCTGCTTTCAACCAGGCGCCGTAATCCCGGCATTGCTGCACCAAGCGGACGTGCGCCTCCTCCCATCCACTCAGCTGGGCGGCGCGGAAGAGATCGGCCAGCCCGCTCAGGTACCGCTCGGAGCTGTCCAGATTCTTCCGCAGCTCTTCGGCATAAGGCCCGGTCAGTCCCTTGGCTTCGAAACGCTCCTGCGTGCGGGCCCGGGCCAGCACGGTGACTGGATCCTGCCCCTCGACCAGCCCGGCGTAGCGCTGCAAACGCGCAACGGCGTGCTTCTTTCGCTCGAACGGGTTGCGATCATCCAGAAGAGCGCGCACTCCCTCAAAAATAAGCCGGGGAGCATCGGTGTAAGGGAGCATGAGTTCGTGCTGCAGCTGATCCGAGTGCGCCCGATCCGAAAGCGCGTCGAAAGCGATCTGCAAATCCTGGCGCACCCGCGGCTCCTTCTCGGCGTTGATTCGGGCGCGAAGGAGTTCGATCACTTTTCTTGCCTCGGCCTGACTGCGTTCGAACACGCGTGGATTGAGATCGACCACCAGTCCGTCAAAGTCCTCCAGGCCCAGAAAGCTGGCCTCTTCGGGAGAAAACCGGGAGATGTAGTCGAGGGCCGGCTGAATCGCCGCATTGCTCCGAGCCACCCAGGGCTGCGCGTCTGCGGCAAAGATGGGCCGCCAAACGGAAGCACTCAGGAGCACCAAAAACCAGAAGGCTCGCATCCGCGAACTCTGCCCAACCTCTCCGGCTCCGGGAAGGTCAAATTCAAACCCCCGCCCGCACGGACCGGGGCTCGTTACCCGACCAGATCCACGTAGCTCACCCGGGCGTCCTTGAGCGGCGTCCCGAGGACTTCAATTTTCCCAAGGTCCGCCGTTCCGAGCCCGGCCTGTTCCGCCATCGCGAGATGATTGTCGCAGAAATGAAACGGCTTGGTTCCACGCACTGCGCGAGGATCGTCATAGCCCATTAGCGCCGTTCCCACCGCATCGGTGGCCACCGGGTTCAAGCCGGCAATCATCAGCCCCGGGGAAGTGAAGCGCAGTTGATTGGCCCCGGCACACCAGGGGCCTTCGCCGCCGCTCATCGAGGTAATTCCATCAATGATCGCCAGATGAATCGGGCGCGCGGCGCAAATATCAACAATGGTCCGCGGCACGCGCCAGGTCGGCTCCGGCGAGAGCTTGATCTCTTTGAGCCCCGGCAGCTGCACTTTCGAATTCTCAAACCCAAACGGGCTATGAATCGGGCCGCGGCCAGCGGTTGCCTCCTCGCTTCCCGCCTTGTCGCCGTAGAGTGAGTTGGGAGTGAGCCCAAAGCAGTTCTTCATGGAAAGAGTCACTCCGGCGGTCAGATGCTGCTTAAGTTTGCAGAGGGAGACCATGACGTCCGTATCGACATACGAACGGTTCAGATCGAGCGCCGAAAACATCAAACCCTCATTCGGCACTTTGAGATGCGCGTAGGATTTTCCGCTGCCCAGGTTGCGCGTGTTCTCGAATTCAACGCGGCCCATCGCTTTCAGCGCGTTCACATCCCAATCCGCCAGGGCCAGCGTGGCCTCGAGCGCCGAACGGCTCTGCGTCGATTCCACAAAACGCACCCGCTGGGCGCCGGCGGCAAAGAACGCAGAGGCCAGCGCCGCCGCGGTATCGTAGTGCGTCATGTAAGTCTCGCCCACCGGACGATCCATGAAGTTGGTGAAGTTTGTCCCCGTGAGGTTGAGTTTGACCGTAACCGTCTTCCCCTTCACCAGCGAACCGATCCCGCCTAATAAATCGAACGCCTGCTTGAGCGCCCGGCCAGTCTCCGCCCCGTACCCGCGGCACCGCACGACCGCCACCTTGGCCGCAGGATTGGCCAGGTTCGCAGCGAAAGCGGGGAGAGAGCCCGCCAGGGGAAGGGCCGCGGTGGCAGCAAGAGTTCGCTGGAGGAACCGGCGGCGCGAGCAGGTGGCATTCATAAGGGAAAATTAACATAACCGGCTGGTGATCAGCCACCGGAAAATGGCGCCGGGCAGAAGCGGCGGCCTGCAACGGAACGGGCGAAAAGCCGGCGGAAATCTACTGTCAGTAATTAGCTGACTAATCTTTGGGTTGCACCCGGCTGCTCGCAGAGTAGTTTGATACCGCTCGGGAGGGCGCCTTGCCACATTTGCATGTTCACCCTCCCAGTTGGAGAACTGGATATGAAATTGAAAAAGCAGACACTAAACGCCCTGATCCTCGCGGCTGCCGCCCTGGCAACCCGCCAGGCCAACGGCCAGCAACTGGCGCCCGCCTGGGAATACCTGATCAACCGGCCCGGATCACCCATCCCGGTCCTGACCAACGCCGTGAACTACACCACGGATCTTGAGAGCGGAGATGGACAGTCCCCCATGGACTCGCTCGGAGCACTCACCCGCTATGATGCCAATCGCCTGCTTCTCGGCATTCGAGAGAACGGGATTGTCGAGGGCGCCGCCGGAGCGAATCTGGCCCTCGCCGCCCAGTATCCCGATCGCTCCCTGATCTGGATCAACCCCACGAACGGCGCCCCATTGGGCTTGGCGCTGACCATCGGCCTGCATCCCGTTCCGCTGGATGCGGACTTCCTCGCGGCGGGGGGATCCCCGGAGCAATATTGGTGGACCTACACGGTCGCCAAGGACGGATCGATCTACACAGGTTACAAAAACAAGATCCTTCGCTACCTCCCCGACGGATCGGGAGGGATCGATCCAACACCCCACGTCGTGTTCACGCTGACGTTAGACCAACTGACCAGCAATGGCCTCGACCCCGCAGTGTGGCCGGGCTGGCGTTGGGCGCGACTGGGAGTGTCTGGAACCGGGAAGGACACGATCATCCTGGCGGGCGCCAGCGCGAGCAATCGGGGCAATTTCCTATTAACGACCACGGACGGGACTAATTTTGTGGCCGGAAGCCAGCTCGGAGTCGGCGGCGCGACCGCCACCCCCATCCACAGCCACGATCCCGCAACACCGGATGACATCTGGACTTACGCGGGAATCTATCCTGGAAACTCGAGCGGAGCCGATTCATCTTACTCCCGCTACATCGCCACCGCGCCCTTCGCGGACAAGTTTAACCGCGACGCAACTTTCAGTCCGCCGTCGGACCCGTTTACCTATCCCACGCGGTTCCGCAACGACTTTATCGGAGGACTGGACGCTAACCAGGACCTGAACTACATCGCGGTCTACTCCACGCCGAGCTGGAACAGCCGCGCCGTCGTGGGAACTCCGCGCCCGGGCTGGCTGGCGTTGGTGGGTGAAAATGGCCGGTTCCTGTCAGCTCGCGAAATTCCGATCACGGAGGATGCGGAGCTGCTCTCGGAGGATCAGGCTTCTCTGTTCCAAGGCACCATCGGTTTTGTATCGCTCAACAAACTGGCCACCGGCGAGGTCGAAGTTCTTTGGTCGGGCACAATTTATGGCTATGGCCGGTATCTGGTGCGGCCCTATGGGCCTGATCCGGTTGCTCCAGACGGTGGCGTCCTGCCGGGGCCTTTCCCGGGCAATACGGTGGGCGCGGCGAATTGGGTTGCCTCGAGCGGAACGACCTTTGACGGAACCGTCAGCATCGGCCTCGAAGGCCAGGGCCCGATCCCCTGGTCCATGAGCCGCTACAACCGCGGCGACTTCGCGGTGCGCCTCAGCCCGGCCGACCCGGCCGGCGCCCAGGACAATTTCGGCATTCTACAGGATTTCGGGGGCGAAGGCACCGGAGCCATTCCGTCGGAGCAGGCGTGGAGCCCGCGAGCGGAAGCAGGAGTTATCATCCCCACGGTTCGAACAAACGGCCCGATCGACTGGAACGATCAGCAAGGCCCGTTCTATCCGGTAATCGCCGCTTCCGTGGGCGGTTCTTCCGGTTGGGGCTATGACATGGTGACCGGCCAATTTGCCAAGGGCGGCACTGACATTCAGACCGGCAAAGCAGGCGATCAAAGCGGCGCTCCCAGCCCGGAGGGCAACTTCAACTTCGCCACCGCCTGGTTTCCTTATAATCAAGGCTGGATCGGCGCGGCGGTAGGCAACCCGGACGCCAGCGGCAACCCTGTCTTTGCTTCGGCTGACGCCCATGCTCCCGGGCTCTCCACCAACATCATCTCCTGGACGGGCGCCAATGGGTCACCCGGCGGCAGCGCGGTGCTTTCCCTGCCCGGCGTGAACTCGAGCAGCGACGGAATGATTTTCGCCACCTCCACCCAGGGCGGCAGCGATGTGAAGCTGATCTCGCTCGCGCCTAAAGCAGACGGCTCCGGCTGGATCGTCAATTCCCGGCGCGCGTCCGAGAGCGATCCGGCAGTTCTGGACCCGAGCGACTCCCAGTTCCAGTTTATCTACTTGCCCTACAATGCGAGCAACCTGATTGGCGGGTATGTCAGCTCGAACGGAGCGGTGGCCAAATCCGCCGGCGCCTTCACCATCCAGAGGACGGCGGCGGGGATCTACTCTCTGACCATCCCGGGCAAAACCGGAACGAACGGCGTTCTATTGCTCCAGGAGGCGGCCTTCCTGCCCGGGAGCACCAATCTCGCTGACAACAACTTTCTCTCCTATCAGTATCAGGCCTCGAGCGATACCAACGGCGTTTTTGTCATTCAGGCCCGGCACACCGGAGGGAACGACTCCTTCCCGCTGGCGGACACCGCCTTCTATGTAGCCTGGGTGGATTTCGCCACTCCGCTCGCGCCTCCAGCCGCAACCGCGCCCAGCACACAGCCCAGCCTCAGCATTGCTCAATCCGGCGCCAACGCGGTTATCACCCTCCCGTCGGCGGCCAGCGGGTTCACGCTGGAAAAGACCACCGTTCTCGGGCCGCAGGCACAATGGACAAGCATCGGCGTCGTTGGGCAGGGGACCCTCAACGGTTCTTATTCACTGCCGGTGAGCGGCCAGACCGAGTTCTACCGTTTGAAACGCTAAACGGGAGCTTGAATTCACCGTCATCATCACGAGGCCGGGCGAAAGCCCGGCCTTTTCGCTGTCACAATCACTTCGGGCATTCCACCCGCTAATCTCAGTGGGGCGCCGCCGCGCCGTGCGGCTGGTACACGCTCCCGGCCGCGACCCGGCGCACTTCCTCAAACGTAGTGACCCCCTGATCCAGCGACGCCAGAGCCTCATTCAACAGAAACTTGTGCCCTTTCTCGGCGAGATATCCGCGCAGGCGATGCTCGTCTGTGTGCCGCAGGATCATGGCGTAGTCATCTTCCTCCACTCGCCACAGCTCAAACACGCCGGTCCGTCCCTTATAGCCCACGCTCCGGCAGGCATCACAACCACGACCGGACCAGAGATGAGCCGGGGGCTCCGCCTGCATCGAGCCAAACCACGCCAGCTCCGCTTCCGTCAGATCCCGGCGCTCACAACATTCCAGGCAGAGCTTACGCACGAGCCGCTGGGTCACCACGACCGAGAGCGACTCCGCAATTTCATGGTCGGCGAGCCCCCAATTCCGCAAGGCGGTGACCGCACCCACGCAATCGCGCGCGTGCATCGTGCTCAGCAGAACCCGGCCGGATATCGCGGCGCTGACCGCGGTCTGAGCAGTGGTGCCGTCCCGGATTTCGCCCAGCAGCAAATAGTCCGGATCATGGCGGAGAAGGGCTTTTAGCCCATCGGCAAACTGGAGATGGTGCAGCTCATCGATCTCGATCTGCGTTACTCCGTTCACCCGGTACTCCACCGGATCCTCGAGCGTCAGAATCACCCGGTTCGCCGCTTTGAGGCGTTGCAGCAGAGCGTAGAGCGTGGTGGTTTTGCCGCTCCCGGTCGGGCCGGTCGTGAGAAACAGCCCGTTCATATCTTCCAGCCACGCATAGAGCTTCGCCAGATTTGCTTCCGAAAAGCCGAGGCTCTGCACCGAGCGCTCCAGGCGCGCGGCGTCCAACAGCCGGACGGTGACCGTCTCGCTTTGCAGGCTCGGGGCGATCGCCAGGCGCAGATTGATCGGGCCAGCCGGGGAATCGACGCTGGCATGCGCGTCTCGCGGATTAAAGCGGACAATCGGGTCGAGATCCGCCAAAGCCTTGAGCTGGTTGATGACCACTCGGCCGAGTTCGGGTCTCAGGTGCAGGATGTCCCAAACCGTCCCATCCAGCCGGATGCGAAGACGAAATCCGTCGGTATGCGGGGCCAGATGAACGTCCGAAGCGCCAATCCCGGCCGCTTCACTGATCAGTTGGGTGGCCAAATCTCCGTTAACATTTGGCACTTCCACAAGATCGGCCTGTTCGACAAAACCCGGCAGAAGTTCTGGATGAAATGCCCGCGCCGTCCTGTCCTCGACCGCTTTCATAGTACCCATAAATATTTGACCGGTTGAGCCGATTTTCAACGAGACATTCCTTGGCTGGAACCGGTCCTATTTTGCGGCGCGCACCTCGCTTGCTCCCCGGCTCCGCTCCCACGGCAGCGATTCTCTTGGCGCGCTTTCTGCCCACCTGCTACCTTGCCCCGGAGTCCAACTTTTACCCATGACGCCTACGGAAATGCAAAAGCTGGAGGAGCAGCTGGTAGCGAAACTTCTCTCCGCCCGTTCTCAAATCTTCTCCGAGCTAAGCAAAGCCATCGTTGGCCAGCGCGAGGTGATCGAACAAATCCTTATCGCCCTCTTTGCCGGCGGCCATTGCCTGATCACGGGCGCCCCGGGCCTGGCCAAGACGCTCCTGGTGAAATCGATCGCCCAGATGTTTGATCTGCAGTTTCGCCGGATTCAATTCACGCCCGATCTGATGCCAGCGGACATCACCGGCACCGAAATCCTCAATGACACCGGAGAAGGCCGCAAGCTGGTCTTCGTCCGCGGCCCGATTTTCGGCAACATGATCCTCGCGGACGAAATCAACCGCACGCCGCCCAAGACGCAGGCCGCTTTGCTCGAGGCGATGCAGGAGCACCAGGTCACCGCTGGCGGAACGAAGCATACCTTGTCGGAGCCTTTCTTCGTGCTCGCGACTCAGAATCCGGTGGAGATGGAAGGCACCTATCCGCTGCCCGAGGCGCAGCTCGACCGCTTCATGTTCAACGTTGTGATCGATTATCTGCCCGAAGACGAAGAGGTCGAAGTGGTCAGCCAGACCACCTCGCGCAAACCGGAGCCAATCCAGTCGCTTTTCAGCGGCGCGGATGTCATCGGATTCCATGACGTGGTGCGGAAGGTGCCGATCGCCGAAGATGTCGTCCGGGCGGCGGTGCGCCTCGCCGCTTCGTCCCGGCCGCGGCAGCCGAACACTCCGGCCTTTGTGAACAACTGGGTGAACTGGGGCGCGGGAACGCGCGCCGGCCAGTTCCTGGTTCTGGGCGCCAAAGCGCGCGCGCTGCTCCAGGGCCGCTCCCACGCCACGCTGCAGGACGTCCAAGCGCTCGCCACGCCGGTCCTCCGTCACCGCATTCTCCTGAACTACAAGGCGGAGGCCGAAGGCATGACGGTGGATGGCGTGATCAAACAACTTCTGGAAGGCGCCGGCCAGCCGCGCCCGGCGGGCAAAGCCCAAAACACCCGATAACGCGGCATGCCACCCGTCTCCGCAAGCCTCATCCATCCGCAGGCGCTCATGGCGATCCGCAACATGGAGCTGCGCGCGCGGGTGGTGGTGGAAGGATTCTGGAATGGCCTTCACCGCAGTCCCTATCACGGATTCTCGGTGGAATTCACGGAGTACCGCCAATACACCGCCGGAGATGATCCACGGTTCGTGGACTGGCGCGTCGTGGGGCGCAGCGATCGTTATTATATCAAGAAATTCGAGGACGAAACCAACCTCCGCTGCTTCTTTGTGGTGGATCAAAGCCAGTCCATGTCCTACGGCTCGCAAGGCTTCACCAAAGCGCAATACGGGGCTACGCTGGCCGCGACGCTCGGTTATTTCCTCGAACTCCAGGGGGATGCGATCGGCTTGTTGACCTTCGCGGAAGGGGTCCGTGATTACCTGCCCGCCCGCCATCGGCCGGGGCATCTGCGCCAGTTCATGCTCGCGCTCGACAAGGAAGAAGTTGGCGCGGACACGAACATCGAACTGCCGCTGCGCCGGGTCTCCGAGCTGGTGCAAAAGCGGGGCCTGATCGTCGTGATCTCCGATTTTCTGACCTCGCTGGAAACGCTCGAGAAGAGCCTGGGTCAACTGCGGGCCTGGGGCCACGAAGTCGCCTGTTTCCAGGTGCTTGACCCGGCCGAACTGGATCTAAAATTCGACAAGGCGTCTCTCTTCCAGGATGTGGAATCCGGCCGGGAACTTTATGTCGATCCACCGCACGCGCGCAGCCGTTACGTCGAACGTTTCACGGCGCACAACGATCGGCTGCTGGAGATCTGCCGCAACCTCGGCATCGCTCTTCACCGGATCGGCACGGACCGGCCCCTGCAAAAGTTGATGATGGATTTCCTCCTGGACCGCCGGAGGCTCGGAAAGGCGTTGCGCCGCCGCACCAATCTCGGCTGATCGCTTTCAACGCCCATTCGAGCGGAGGCGGTCCAACAACTGGCGGGCTACCGGCCGCTCTGGACGCGCTTCCGCCAGTTTTTCCAGGATGGCCGCCGCGGCCGTTGGATTGCGCTGCGCGAGGGTCGTCGCGATCCCCAGAGCCTGGGCATAGCCCGAGGTAAACTCGGCGCTGATTCTGGCCGTCTCCACATACAGATCGACCGCTTCGCTCAGGCCGCCCCGTTCTTCCTTCATCAGCGCGGCCAGAAACAGATCCCGCGCCCGATCAAAATCGCCCAGTCGGCGCAGGAATTCGTTGTCCGCTCCGGCCAGCTTTGGCACAGCATCGCCCGGACTGTAACGGGATAATAGTTGGAGGAGACGCTCTCCCGGGTCGTCATGGCGGCGGAAGGTGAGATAGGGGGATTGGAAAAGCACAACCGGCCGGTCGTCGGTATTCAACGGCAGAACCCCACGCGGCGCCCAAGAACCAATCCGGCACCCCAAAAGGCGGAGCGTGTCTCCCAGCGCGACGGCCTTCAGATGTTCCTTCAGCCTTTCGCTCTTGCCGATTCGGCTTTCGACCAGTGACGGACTCAGCGACGCCGAGCCTTTCCAACCAATCAAGCCGATCGCGGGCGTATCGACATTGAACCGGAGCATCCACAATTCAGCACCCGGGAAAACGGACGCAAACGTGTTCGCAATAATATCCAGAGTCGAAAGATCCATTTGAAAGAGCGGCAGCCATTGGCAAAACAAGCCGCCCTCGGCCAGTCGTTCCCGCGCTGCGGCAAAATGCTCGCGGCTGAACAGAAAGCCCGCGCCATCCTGCGCGGGGTGGAAGAGATCCCCAACGATGACGTCGTAAAGACGGGAGTCTGTCAGAACAAAACGGCGGCCATCGGCGATGTGCAAGCGAAGGGCGGGGCTCGACAACGCCGCGGCCTCGCCTTTCGCTTGAAAATAAGGCGCGGCCGCCGCCACCTCGGGCAACAATTCCACGCCGTCGGCTTGCAGGTCCGGATAATAGGCGGCGGCGCTGAAAGTAATGCCGGTCCCCATACCGATAAAGAGCGCTGAGCGGGGATGGGGATGCAGCAGCAACGGAATATCCGCATGCCTCTCCTCCGCGATCCGGGCCGCAGTCCCGCCCATTTGAAACCGATTGTTCACTTTCAAAACGCGAGCGCCGTTCGTGCTTTCCAGCACGGCCACCGAACTCATCAACCCGTCCCGAAAGAAAACGACCTTCTGGCCAGGGTGGGAAATCAGCTCTTGAGAAGTTGTGAGGAGCAACGCGGCAAGGCCGGTCAGCAGGAAAGCCGGCAGCCGCCAGCGCCCGGCCAACATGGCGTAACCAAGCGGAATGACACCCAGAGCCGACTTCAAGCCCGCCAGAGGAATTATCAGCAGGCCAAACACCGCCGGCGCAAGCGCAGAGCCAAGACTATTCACCCCAATCGCCCAGCCCAGAGAGCGCCACGCCGCCAGCGACGCTTCAGCCAGGCTTGCGAAAACGGCTCCCATAAAGAACGAAGGGACGAGAAACACCGCCGCTCCTATCAGGCACTCGGAAGCAGCGACCCCAGGCAGTGAATCCCCAAACACCCCGCGCACGCTCGCGTAGCCTGCGGGCATCCAGCGGAGAGCGACTCCGGAAAGCAAACAGGCCCCGGCTAAGAGGACGAAAAGCGACGCCGGAGCGGAAAGTCGTTCCGCCCGCCGATGATAGGCGGCCGCACCCAGCGCTGAGCCGAACAGATAAACGGCCAGTAAAACCGCGAAGGTGTAGACCGTGTTCTCCAAGATATGCGAGAGCCCTCGGATCATCACGACCTCAAAGCCGATGCCCAGGAATCCACTCCCCGCCAGTCGCGCGGCCAGGCCCCCCGCGGCTGCGCGACTGGCGGGCCGGGCCTCCCGATCGTCCGCCGCCGGTCCGCCAGCCATCCAAAGCGCGGCTGCTCCGCAGAGAATGTTTATCCCAGCGCTGGCCAGAATCGAACTCCGCAGACCGAAGCGAGGCATGGCCCAAAACGCCGCGAGCACAGCGCCGATCATCGCTCCGGCTGTATTGGAGCCGTAGAGCAGGCCGGTGTAACTCCGCCTGCTCTCCAGCAGCAGAAAGCGGTGCAGGGCGGGAACCGTTGCCCCCATGGCGGCAGTCGAGGGCAGAAGACAGAGGAAAACCCCGCCAAACACGATCAGGCCATGCTGCCATGCGGGTGGTGAAGAACCCAATGCTTGAATGACCCAACGATTGACCTGAGGGCCAACGAGCACGGAACCGGCGGCCCAAAAGCCAATCACCAGCTCCAGCCACCCGTAGGCCCGCGGGGCGCTCTGCCATGCCGCCGGCAGTTTCTCGAAGCCAAATCCGCCTAGGGCCATGCCGGCCATGAACGCGGTGACTACCGCGAGCGTGGCCGGGTACTCGTGCCCGATTCCGGCGCCGAAAAGCTTGGCCCATAGGATTTGGCAGGCCAAGCTGGATGCGCCGGAGCAAAATAAAAGCCCAACGAACCCGAGGCCTCGTCCGTCGTTGCGCTTCATCGCCTGAGACTACTCTTCTTCCAGGCGCTTTTGCAGCTCTACACTCTGGACGCCTTCCGTCCCGTTCAGCGCCCGGACAAGATCGTTGGCCGATGCGTCCACCTTCAACCGCACTTCGTAGGAGACATCCAGGGCTGATCCCTGTTTGGCCGTCTCAATTCCGACCAGCTCGAAGCCATTCACGTGCGGCCCCAGCGCTTTCTGCACCAGATCCAGATCGCATCCGAGCACCACGCGAACGTGCAACATGAACGGCGGCTGGCCGGTGCCGGACACCTTCTCATTCTGCCGCATGCAAAAGGCGGTCACGCCTACCACCACAATCCCGAGCAAGCCCACCACGGGCGTATGCGCCCCCACCGCCATCCCGACGGCCACGGCGAAGATCACATAGGCGGTGTCCTGCGTGTCACGCACCACCGTGCGAAAGCGGACGATCGAGAGCGCGCCCACCAGGCTGAAAGCCCGGGCCACGCTTTCCCCGATCACCTGGGTGACCATCGAGATCAACGTGCACAGCAGCACCAGAGTCGTTGGAAATGAAGCGATGACCTCGCTGCTCTTGCGCGTCTTGCGGTAGACCAGCGAAACGATGAAGCCGAGCACCGCCGCCGTTGCCATCCGCCCGAAGATCTGCAGGGCGTGGACTGCGGAGTCGTGCGTCACTGTGGAAGTCAGGAACTCTGGCATGTTTCGCCTGGAGCTTCCTGAATCTCGTCCGTCGTCACAAGACTAAGTTGGCGCGCGGCCAGCCGGTACTTGGATATCTTGGTGCTGGTCAGCGCAAATTCCTCGATCAGGAGTTTAAAAACAGGGGGCACCTCAACGCGATATTTCAGTTCTACGATCGTCTCGCCCTGCAAGAGCACTTGCCCCGCGTTCGGATCTCGAAAGGCCAAGTCCGTCACCGGCTGGGCGCGAACGCACTCGTCGAGCGTCAAACGCACCGGCCCGTTCGGGCTCATCCATACCCGGGCGGTGCGGTGGTAATCAATCTGGCAGACCGGCCGCAACCGGCGCAGAACCAGCCGCCGATGGTACCACGAACCGCTCCAGTCGCTGACGATCTGGCCCGCATTCAGTTTATCCAGTTCCCGGGCGCCAACCGTCGAACGGCGTTTCGTCAGCATCCCGTTTGTCCTCAGCTTCCTCTCGAGAAACACCGACTCCGCCTGGCCGTAACGGCGAATCCGGAATTTGCTGCGCCCAAACGAACCGCGGCGGTGATAAACGTCAAATTGCTCGGTATCGAAATAAATGCTTTCGATCTCGTATTCATCGTTGAACGCCCCGCTGCCGTATGGGTCCGACGCCAGATTCGCCCGCGACCAGTTCCGAATTTGCACGCCCACAGCATCCGGAACCACGAATTTCAGTTCCGCCGCAAACTCGCGATTTTCCCGCACCAAGGAGGCTGACATTCCAACGCCCGTCATTCTCTATGGTTTTGGACCAGGTCCGCCGCCCGGCCGCACGTTCGGACCCTCGGGGCCGCCAGGACCGCCCGGGCCATTCCCGAAGCCGGCGGGCGTCAACGTTCCATTCAAGCCTTCACGGAGTTGATCTTCCGTCAAAACGCCCTTCTTTTCCTTGTCCCAGGCTTTGAACCATTGATCGAATCCTTTCACAAATTCCTCTTTCGTCACTGTCCCGCTCTTATCCGCATCCAGTTGCGCCTGAAACATCCCAGCCAGGAAATTCCCCGGCCCAAAACCCCTCGGCCCACCTGGCCCGCCGAATCCTTCGTCCAGCGTTTGACCCGCTTCTTTCCCAGCGAGTTGCTTTTGCACTGATTCCGCGCGCGCTTTCACAAAACCCTTGATCGGCTTGGCAGGTTGCATATTTCCGAAGGGCCCCCCGCCGCCAGGACCACGCCCCGGCCCACCCCGGCCACCGCCTGGAGGTCCAAAACCTCCCGGCCCGACCGGTTCACCGGCCACCACTTTGTCGAATCGCTCCAATTTGTCTCCGGATTCGTCTTTGACGGCGGAACGGATCGCCACGGCAATTTCATCGACTTGTTGGACGAAACGATCTGCCTGAAAGATCGTTTTACTGAATTCTTCCATCCGCGCCCTGTACAATTTCTGGAAGGCCGCGACTTTGTAGACCCGCGAGATAAAGCGATTTTCTCCCTGCCAGGGCTTTTGGATGCTCAGATGCTCCCGTTGGTCCTGCGACCCCATCATGAAAAATTGACCAAACGAATGATCGAGATCCCACGGAATGAAACTCAACTTTCCGCTCGTCGGATGCAAATAGACATAGTAGTTCTGACCGATGGTGAGAATGCTATCCAGCGTCGAGAGCCAAACCGTCACTGCCATGTAGCGCGCAAACTCGTCCAGGTCGAGATAATCGCCCATCTTCGCTTCAAATTCCGCGTCATTCGCTTTGCTCACCAGCTTGCAGAAATCGATTACGCGCCTTTTCTGTTCGGCGCTTAGCTCGGTTTTTGGATCATAGGTTTGGTTGTACGCCGACCAATCTTCTCCCAGATACTCGAACGGTTCCCGGGTGACCGGCTTGAGAATTGCCCCTTTCTTCGTGCCAAAACGGTCGGCGGCAAACGAGGAATCCACGTTTTCCACCACGGAATACAGGCCAAAGAATTCGTCGTTATGTTTGCCCGGCACATCCACATACACCCGCGCGTAGGCCGTTCGCGACGCCGGAACCCCAGCGTCCCGATACAAGCGGTGCGACAGCACTTCGTTCATGTAGCTCGCGTCGGTCACGCAGTTGTGAAAGTTTAGCTTGAGCTCGCCGCCAAACTTCTGTCCCTTCACATATTCGTTGAGGTTCACCTTCATCGAACGCTTCTTGTCGAAGCGCGACCCCATCCAAGTGCCGTTTCCCTTGTAGCGGACCGCGACGTCCTTAAGGTCGGTGTCCCCGATCCTGAGGTTGCCCTTCACATACTTGAACTCGATTCCGGCCGCGGAGGCGAGCCCGTTCCGTTTCCCTTCGGCGCCCTGCAGATTTGGACCGCCCGGGCCCCCAGGCCGCCCCGGACCTCGCTGTCCGCCCGGAGGGCCCCCCGGCCCCGGGAAGGTTATCACGCTGTTGAGCCCATCACGCAGTTCATCCTCGCCCACAAAACCCTGGTTCTTCTTGTCCCAGGCGCTGAACCATTTGCCGGCCAGATTGTGAAATTCTTCGGCGGTTACTTTTTCGTCGCTGTTTGCGTCGGCATTCTTTAGAAAGGTCGGAGCCAAAAACATTCCGGGACCAAAGCCGCCGGGCGGGCCGCCGGGACCGGGTCCGAATCGCCCGCCTCCCGGACCTCCCCGCTGCGGGCCCCCGGGAGCGCCGGGACGAAAGCCTCCTCCTCCAAACATTCCCCCCTCATTCTCTTCGGGAGGCATCGCTTCCCAAGCTTCCGGTGAGAAGCGAAAGTGCACATTCCAAAGATTGGTGACTTGAAAAAGGTTGCCCGCCTGCGGAGCCGTTGCGGGACGAGTCTTTTCGGCCGCCAAGGCGAGGCTCATCGCGGCCACCGTCATCGCAACTGCAGCGTGGGACACACGCGACCAAACCGGGCGTGGACGCGATCCCCATCCATATGGTTTTGACATGCCCATTTGACCCCGTGCAGGCCATTTTTGTTACGATTTCGTTACGGTCAAGATAACTTTGTCGCATCACCGTTACGGACATCAAATACCCAACGGGACTTCACCACTTTGCCACCCCTAAAGCTTCAGGATGAGAAAAAGCTCTGCCAAAGTCACGAGGACGAGCATGCCCCAAACGACGGCCTCCATCGCTTTGACAGATTTTTGCGTGACGGGAGATAGCGCGACACGCAAAACGACCGCGCCTACATGGACTTCGTCATTGGGGAGGAGAATTTTGCCATGGGAAGGTTCGCCATTGATCAGCAGCAACGCTTCACCGACCGGGGATATGAGTAATTTTCCGGATTGGGGATCGACGTCGACCTGGGCATGAGCATCCCAAACGCCGGAAGCCACCACCTGCAGATGAGCCCCTGAACTTCGGCCGATGACGAAAGGAAAACGGTCGCAACCCGCTACGCGCGCAGTCCCTGCGCCCTCTCCGAGGACCAAGAACTGCAGCATAATCTCTTAGAAGAAGCGGCGGGGCACGTGGACAGTGTCCCCAGGGTAAACTGGCACGTCGTAGGTCGCGGGATCCTTGATCGCCTTCAAAGCATTGACATGCACCTTCTGGCCGTTGCTCCGAAGGATCTCGACGTCGCTCTTCTTGGCAAAGTCGGTGAAATCGCCGGCAGCCGCAATCGCCTTCAACGCTGTGATCAAACCGGTATGCGGTTTTTGCCCCGGAAGGCGCACTTCACCCTGAACGAAATAGCTTCGCTCTTCCGAGCGAACGTTAACCGTGAGCCGCCGTAAAATGTTCGGGACGTAGATCTTCTGGATCTCCTGCTCAAGATCACCCTTCTGCTTGCCAGCGGCTCTTACCGATTTGTTCAAAGGCAAGGTGATGGAGCCATCCTCCCGAACCACCTGCAGCCATGGTGTCTGAAGACCGTTGTCGAATTCGAGTGTTAGCTTGTCCCCTGGAGAGTACGTTGTGTCCGTCTGTCCAATACCGGTTCGGGCGCCTGTCGCGGGCACGGCAGCCTTCTCGGTCGGTTGGGTGGTCTCGCAACCCAACTGAATGCCGAACACCAGGATCAAGGCGAACACACCAAGCGCCTTGCGAATAAGACTACTCCATTTCATTTAAGTGCAGAGAAGCTACGGACGCAGGTTTGACAGCACAATCAATATTTTTGTTTCATCGCGACGGTCGTCCCGCGATCACTCGGCTTTTTGGTGTCGCCGTTTTTGCCTTCACCATTGGCGCCGTTCTTTTCGCCGTCATCGTGCTTCGAGTAGTAGTCGTAGTAGTAACCGCTGTAGTAGTAGTAGTAGGAATCCTGCGAAATGTTGATGTTGTTCAACACCACGCCCAGCAGATTTCCGCCAACCTTCTCGACCATCTGCTTCGCCCGCAGCGTCATGACTTGGGGATACTTCCGGTACTGAATGACCAGCAGCGCCATATCCACTTCGCTGGCGAGCACCGACGCATCGCTCACACCCATGATCGGCGGTGAATCGAAGAAAACGAAGTCATACCGTTCACGCGCCCGCTCGATGAACTCGCGCATCTGCGCCGAGTTCAGGATGCCCAATGAACTGCTCGGCAATTTGCCCGAAGGCAGGAAGTGCAACGTCGGCAGTTGCGTGGTCTGGATTACTTCCTCGATGGTGTTCTGCTTGAGCAGGAAGTTGGTCAATCCGATTGAATTAGAGACGTTCAGGAGCTTGTGCAGGCTGGGACGGCGCAAGTCCGAATCCACCAACAACACGCGAGCGCCATTTTGCGCAAACACCGTCGCGAGGTTGAAGATCGTTGTCGACTTTCCTTCGCCCGCGCCGCCGGACACGACCGTAATGGTCCGCATGTCCTTTTCCTTCCGCGAGAACAGGAGATTCGTACGGAGGACGCGATACGCTTCCGCGTGGGGACTGTCCGGACCTTCGAGCATTAGCGAGCCCACGTTTTGCGGGATCACCCCCAGAACCGGGGCCTGTAACGCGCGTTCGACGTCGTCGATCGTCTTCACGCTGGTGTCCAAATATTCGATGAAGAACGCCAAACCAAAGCCCATGATCAAGCCCACGATCACTCCCAAGCTGATGTTCAGAGGGATATTCGGGCGGACCGGCTTATTTTCCGGAGCGGCTTCGTCAACAATGACCACGCTCGAGCCTTTCGGGATGTTTTGATCCACCTTTTCCGCGAGGACCCGCATATAGATGGTATCGAGAATCCGCTGTTGATTCTCCAAGTTGCGCTTCGCCGCGAAGTAAGGCGCGTACTTTTCCCGTTTCTTGCCGTCATCGTCTTTCGCCCTGTCGAGTTCGCTCTGCATTTCTTTTACGAGCGCCTCGGTCTGAGCCACCTGCAGGTCGACACCAGCCATCACACCGTCGATGCGATCCTCAATCTGCTGGTTGATGGTCTTCATGATCTCCACCAGCTTCACAATATCCGGATGCTCCGGCCCAAGGTCGTTAATATTGGCGGCATACTGCTGCTCAACTTTAGCCAGGTCGCCCAGGTAACGGTCCAAAGCACTGTCGGGTGCGGCGGTTGGAATAGCTTTCCGCAACTCCTTGCGACTCTTCAGCTTGAACTCATCGGAAAGCTTTTTGAAATGCGCATACCGAGCCTGGGCGGAGAGACGGTCGCGCTCGATATTTCTCACGGTTTCGGGCTCGAGCGTGCTCACGGTATAAGAGTCGCCCATTTCCGAAATCTGGAGAGTGATTCGCAGCGTATCGACTTCCTTCTGCCGTTTCTCGACCTCGCGCTTCTGCTCATCGTACTCGGACTTGAGCGCTTTGATGCCGTTTTCGGAAAGTTCGCGCCGGGTGCTGAGGCGGGTCGACTTGTAGATTTCCGCGATCTTGTTCGCAATATCGGCAGCCTCTTGCTTCACGTCGCTGAACGCCCGAATTTCAATCAAACTCGTGTTGCGAGACTGCCGAAGGTCGATTTGGCTGAGCAGAATCTTGTAAGCCTCGGCCAGTTTGAGAGTCTCGGTCCCGTACCGCTTGGCCCAAATCTCAGTGAGGCGCAATTCCTCGATGACGCGGTTCAAGACCTTCTGGGATTTGATTTTCTCAAACTCCGTCTGAATGAAGTACGGATCGTATCCCAGCGGCGTCTGATTCCCAAGGATCGAGCCAACGTCCCCGGTGTCCTTGCCCACCTCAATCCGAGCCGTGCTCATGTAGGTTTCCGGCAGAATGAAAGTCACTGCCGTGGTGGTCAGGACCACCAGAAGGAAGACCGCCAAAATCACCGTTTTACGGATCCGGATGATTCGCCAGTAGTCCAGGAAGTGAAGCTTCGTGTCGGTCTGGGTCTGGGGCTGGCTCGATGAGAAGGTGTTTTTGGGCGCTTCCATGGGATAAAAAAAGGAGGCTAGAGTGTTAATCTTCCAGCCTCCCGAACTAAATTCAACTTAAAAATCTTAGTAGGTTCCGCGAATGCCGATGTAAACGCGATTCCGTTCGAAGCTTCGATTCCAACCGGAGAACTGCACGCTTCCCAAATCAGAATCCAATTTGTCGAAGTTGTAGCCAATTTCCGTCGAGAGGAATTTGTTGATTTCGTAGGTCAGGTTGACGCCCACCATGTAGTAGTCGTCCGCCGTGCTGCCGGACATCGAATCGTCGTAGGTGGAGTGCTGATACTGACCGAGCACACTGCCAACAAGACCACCCCAGATGCGGTGATTAACCGACCCGTAAACGCTTGTGCTTTCCGCATCGAGGTTCGGCTTGGCGCCGATGAAGCCGACGTCAGTCTGAGCGCGCTGATGACGGACACCCAGTTGAGCGGTGCTGCCTTGGGCATACATCCAGGTCAAGTTGGCGTCGACGTAAGGACTCCACCGGTCGGATTCGACATTCGGATCGAGAACTTTTACCACGCTGAGGTTGTCATACTTCGTGTACTGCGCGCCCACCCGCACAGAACCGTTTAAGGTTGGGGTGATGCCCTGATCCACGCCCAAATAGAAGTAATGTGAGTAGCTGTTGCGTTCGTCAGGGGCGTACCCGCCAAGCGTCGGAACACCGTTGACCACGATCGGGAAGACGATCGGTGAACGAGCCACGGAAGCGTTGTAATCGACCACTTCGAACTGATAACCAGCCACGGCCACCGTCTTCGGCAGCACAACCTGGCGGAGGTTAATCGTGCCGCGGTTTTCCACGCGATCGAGAAAGGCGGAACGGCTGTTCGGCCCCTCTTCATCGTAATCGTAGTACTCGTTGTGGTAGCCAACCACGGCGGTCAGGTTATCCGTGATTCCCGCACTGAAGTTTGCATCAACGTAGTTGCGGATGTTGTCGCCCTTGGAACGGAGGAAGGTCGTTTGAACCGGAGCAGCACCCGCCAGCAGTTCAGGTTCCTGCGCGACCGCGAAGGAGTCGCTCAAATCCAGCTTGTAACGAGGAGAAAAGGCGTGGGTCAATTTTGCGTTGACCTGATGAGCCTGATCGTCAGCCGGAATGTTGAGATGATCGCGGTTTTCAAACCAACGGTAGGAGTAGATGTAGCTGAGGTTGAAAGTGGTCTGGTCACGGATCAGGTTCAGCGTGGCCGACGGGCTGACCTCGATTCCAAAGCTGTTTCGTTGGAATTCTTTGGGGGAGGTGCTGTAGTTATCGTCGTAGAAGCCGCGCAGGGAGGCTGAAACGCTCCAGGGCTTCGTCGCCTGCTGAGAACCGTCAGCTATTCCATCTACTGCGGCGTGAAGGCTCGCCGCGGTCAATGCGAAGAGGCCGGCAGTCATCGTGATTTTATTCATACGTAGTTTTTTCTCCGTTCAACTTTTTCCGCCCTGAACCAAAATTTTTTGAAAAGCGGTTCAGTTTTACGGACAAGGATACCCCTTGTCAAATGGTAAAACGCGTTTTTCAGGTCGTATATAGCAAAGCTAAACTCATTGACGCCAGCGAATTCTATCGCTGAGGAACATTTGATCGGGCAGAAGCGCTGGCGGACCGATTTTCAGCGGAAATCCGCTCGGCAGGTTGCGCAAAACCACCGCATCCAGGTAAAATTTGCCCCAAACCCCCTCCCGAGACTGCCGCATGGCGCTCAAAAACTTCGCATCCGTCGTCAGCGGCGTCAGATACAGGCCTTTGACCGCCACATGCTCGTCGTTAATCCGATAAAAATCGTCGTGAGTCTTCGCGCCGTAGTCCAAGGTCGTCCAAACCGAGGACCGGTCCCCATACCAGGCGGTCGCCCAAGGCATATCGGTCATCATCAATTCTTCCGGCGCGAGCCAGCGCGAGACGATTTGGATCGTCGGCGGCGAATAGGGCGGGTAATTCAGCGGGAAGGTCCGGGGCGGCAGGAAACGGAGCAGGAGCGGCAAACTCAGCACCACCACCAAAGCCGAGACGGACAGGGACCGCAGCCAGGGCCATTGAAATTCCATCTGATCGAGCAGGACAAAGAAAAATCCCGCTCCAAAGACGAAAAAGAGGGGGCTAAGCACCACCAGAAGGTTCTCCGAATTGTAACGAGGCATATCGGCGCTCAACTCAGTTCTCCCCAGGCCCTGGACCACCACCATCACAAAAAGGGCGCCCGCCAAAAAGCATTTCAACCGCTGCAGGGCTGGCCGCCGAAAGGGCATGAGCAACGCTCCGAGAAACAAAGCCGCCACCCAGTTGCCCGCCGCTTCCGGGAGATCGCTGCCGAGGATCGTTTGGGCGTTGACGAAAAGTTTGCGGGGATACTCGCCCAAGTCGATCTTGTTCAACTCGAGCGCAATGTTCGCCGGCATCGACCGTTCCAACAGGTGCCCCGGAAAAATGGTCGTCCCCTCGTGCAGGGCGAATCCAGGAATTCCGAACAGCGTTCCGCTCACTTGATAGTTCCGCGCCGTCCACGGAGCCACCAACAGCAGCGCGACCACCGCGCTGCCACCGGCAGCGGGAATTCTGACTCCCAGCCCCGTCACGGCCAGAAACGCCACAGTCGGGAGAATCAACCAGAGCATCGAATAGCGCGTCAGGCCCATCGCGCCAATCAACAACCCAGCCAGGAGCGCGAGAGCCATCAGCTTCGTTTTGGATCGAGTGGCCTCGCGCGCCCCTTCCTCGAATAGGATCAACACCCAGCTCAACCCCAGGAAGAGCACGATCAGCAGCATCGTCGAGAGGCCGGACGTGATGAACTCCCAATACGTCTCGGTGAGCGCCATCAGCACCACGGCCAGATACGCGACCGTCCGATCAAACAAACGGGAGGCCACCAGAAATAGCAGGAGCAGCGAGACGAAAAAGAGAGCCTGGTTAAAGCCGCCGATCACCGTTTCCGGCTGGTACCGCCAGAAAAGTTTGCTGGCGATATCCCAGTTGAAAGGGAGGACCTTCATGAGTCCTGCGAGCACTGCCGGGTAGAGCGGCGGGTTGGCCAGATCGGGCGAAGGGGCCAGGAGGTCCGCTTTCCCTTCCTTCCCCAACCGGGACTCGATCAGGGCTACGCTCAGCGGGCGAAGGTTCTGCGTGGTGAACCCCCGCCCTCGCGAAAGGTTCCGCGCCACCTGGGCCGCGTCCATCGCTTCGGCCGCGGCAAAGTTTTTTGCTTCCCGGAGGTGCCAAAGCGCGGTGATGCCGAGGAGCGCCAACACCAAAAACGCGAGGCGAATGTACTTCGTGCCCTCCCCTTCTTCCAACTTATGAATCCACTCCTGCAGCCCGACTGGTTGCATTCTTCAAAATCCTTCCAAATGATACGCGTGTAACTTGCGGTGTAACGTCCTGCGGCTGATTCCGAGCTTTTTCGCTGCCTCAGTGCGGTTCCCTTTACAATCCTGCAGGGCGCGAATAATGAGTTGTTTCTCCGCTTCTTCAACCGTTAAATTCACGGGCGCGAGCGGCTCCCCCGTCTGTTCCATCACCGGATGGTAATTGCGTATCTTCAGGGGCAAATCCTTGACTCCTATCCCCTCGCCTCGCCCCAGCACCACCGCGCCTTCGATCGCCGCCCGCAACTCCCGCACATTTCCCCGCCACGGATAGCTCATCAGCAGATCCAGGGCCGCAGGCTCGATTCCATTCATTTTCTTGTTGTTCTTCCCCGCAAATTCCTGAAGAAACGCATTCGCCAGCAACGGAATGTCCTCCCTCCGGTCGCGCAACGGCGGCATCTGGATCGGCACCACATTCAGCCGGTAAAACAGGTCTTCCCGAAATTTCCCTTCTTTGACCATCTCTTCCAGGTTTTTGTTCGTTGCCGCGATCAAACGCACATCCGCCGCCAGCGTTTTGTTCGACCCCACCCGCTCGTAGGTCCGTTCCCCGAGAAAGCGCAGAAGCTTGATCTGCACCGTGGCGTCGATCTCCCCGATCTCGTCCAGGAACAACGTCCCCCCCTGCGCCTGCTCGACCCGCCCGATCCGCCGCTCATGCGCCCCGGTGAAAGCCCCTTTTTCATGGCCGAAGAGCTCGCTCTCCAGCAGCGTGGGCGCCAGCGCCGCGCAATGCACGATGACCATCGGCGCGCGCGCGCGCGAGCTCAGCTGATGAATCGCCCGGGCGATCAATTCCTTGCCGGTGCCGCTCTCCCCGGTAATCAGCACGGTCGTCTGCGAGGGCGCCACCTGCCGCAAAACATCAAAAATCTCCCGCATCGGCGCGGATTGGCCAATGATCTGTTCGAGGCCATACTGCTTGTCCAATTGCTGGTGCAGCTGCTGATTTTCCGTTTCGAGCTTCTGCTGTCGCAAGGAACGCCGGATGCGAAACTCCAGCTCGTCAATGTTCAACTTCCCCTTGGCGATGTAATCGTCCGCTCCTTTTTTGATCGCTTCCACCGCGGTCTCTTCGGAGCCGTACGCTGTCATCAGGATGCAAACCGGCGGGCGGGGCAATGACTTGGCTCGGGCAATCAATTTCAACCCATCATCCTTGGGCATCCGGAAGTCGGTCAGCAGCACGTCGAAATGCTCCCGCTCGAGCAGCGCGGTCGCCGCGTCCATCGAATCGGCGAGGTAAATCTCGAAATGATCTTCCAACGCCGCGCGCAATCCTTCGCGCTGCGTCTTCTCGTCATCCACAATCAACAGGGCTGGCTTCGTCAAGGTGCTCATGTATTGGATTCCGTCTCGTGGGCGGAGACACTGGCCGCGTGCAAAAGCCGGGGCGCGCGTTCATGCAGCGGCAGCCAGACCCGGAACGTGGTGCCGGTTCTCGGCTTGCTCTCCACGTCGATCCGGCCGGCATGGTCGCGCACAATGCGCTGCACAATCATCAAGCCCAGGCCGGATCCCTTCTTCTTGGTCGTAAAAAACGGCTCGAAAATGCGGTTCAGTTTTTCCTCGGGAATACCCGCTCCCGTATCGGAGATGCTGGCCCAAACAGCCTCGGACGTGGCCCCCGTCTCCACCGTCAATCGGCCGCCCCGGGTCATCGCCTGCATGGCGTTCTTGATCAAATTCACAAAGACCTGCTTCATTTGCGCCGCGTCCAGCGGCGCGTCCGGCAACTGCGGGGAATACTTCTCCTCGATCTCCTGGCCGCGATTATGAATCTCCGGCCGGAGCAGGTCCACGGTATCGCGCAGAACCTCGTTCAACGACCCGAGGGTCATCTTGGGCGCTCGCGGACGCAGCGCGTCCAGGAATTGGGTCACGATGTAATCCAGCCGGCTGATCTCGCCCTTGGCGACGTGCACATACTCCTCCAGCCGGGCCACAGAAGCGGGGAGGCCCGCTCCAGCGGCCGACTCGCTCTCGTTCGCCTCCGCCCCGGACCTCGCCCGAAGCTTCTTCAGCTCGCGCTCCATTAACTGGAGATGGATATGCAAGGCGTTCAGCGGATTGCCAATCTCATGCGCCACGCTCGCAGCCAGCAGGGTCAGGGCCTGCACCCGTTCGTTCTCGATCGCCTGGAACGTTTGCGCCCGCGCTTCCGTCGCATCGTGCAGCACCATCGCCAGGCCCGCGCTCCCGCTTTTTTCCCCGTCCAGCGGAGCCGCGTAAATGCGCACGAACCGCGGCCGGGGAAGCGTGATCTCAAATTCCTGCCGCAGAACCCGCCTCCCTCCCTGGGCATCGAAGTTCATCAGGTGCTGCCAGTCGAACTCAGGCAAATAGCGGGATACAGGCTGGCCTTCGACCCCGTTTGCCGGAACGCCCAGCAGCTTGGTCACCGCCGAGTTCAGGTAAATGATCCGGCGGTTTTCATCCACCACCAGAATCCCGTCCTCGATCGTATTAAACAGGGTCTCGAGAAAGCTCCGCTCTCTCGCCAGACGCTGGACCACCGTTTGCAGTCCCTCCGCATCCAGCCGCCCAATCCGGCCCAGGACCTTGTCCAAGAAATTTGATTTAACAGCCATGCTCGACTTTTTCCCGCTCGGGAACGCCGCTTCTCTCCGCGTTCAACCCGATGAAGCGCGCCAATATGGCGCATATCAACACACCCAACGCCGAGCTTCAAGACAATTGAGTCTAAAAGTCTCTGGACGCTCCCCTCCCGTTGGATTCTTGGGTCGAAAGAACCGCTCCATTTCTCCTTTCCGCCTTGCTGTTCCGTGCCCACCGCCCTAAACGCTTTTCAGATATGTCCAGCACCATCGCCAAGACACCGCAGCCGCCCTATTACGCCGTGATCTTCACTTCGCTCCGGACCGGCGAAGAAGCCGGCTACTCCCGCATGGCCGAACGCATGGTTCAATTAGCCGCTCAGCAGCCAGGTTTTCTCGGCCACGAGAGCGCGCGCACCGCGGATGGCTTGGGCATCACGGTGTCCTATTGGGCGACGGCCGAAGCGATCACCGCCTGGAAGGCGCACGCGGAACATCGAATCGCCCAGGAAACCGGCCAGCGTATCTGGTATTCGGATTACCGGTTGCGGGTTGCCCGGGTGGAACGAGACTACGGAAAACCAGTCGGCGTCTGACCGTCAGTCCGCGCGGCCCGCCAGCACCAACTGGCGTTGTCCGGTGAGTGAAACGTTCAATTCCGCCTCGCAGCGAAGACCATCCTCCGTCGGCGAAAGTTTGACCGTGAGATAGTACGGCGTCTCGAAAAAGCAGAGGCGCACCGTATACGTTCCATCCGCCGCCCACGCGCCACTCGCCGCGACCGGCTGTTCGGCCAGAGACCCGTACGCCAGCCGGCCTTTCTTCCATTCTTTGTAGCCTACGGCCAGATGGTAGTCGCTCCCATTCGCTCGCCAACGCAAGCCCGGCAGGCCATCCCCGGTCTCAATCCGCATACTTTCCACCTTGCCTGTATTTTTTTCGAAGTGGAACGTGCGCCCGGCAATCTTTCCCTTCAGGGACGACGCTTCAGTCCCGGAGGGAAACTGGACAGAAAGGCGGGCCAGGGTTGATTTTAGCGCGGCTTCGTCTGCGGCGTTCTGAGGCAAAGGCGCGTAATGAAACGCCGGCAGCAATTTGTCCCAGACAATATTCATGACCCCCTGCATGTCGCGAGTTCCGCTGGTGATGGCGATCACTGCATCCTGCTCCGGCATCACAATGCAAAACTGGCCAAAGGCCCCGTCTCCCCGGTAAGCGCCGTTTCGGCATCGCCAGAATTGATACCCGTACCCCTGCTCCCAATCACTGGCCGGGTTGCTGCCGTTGGAAGTCTGCCGCGATGTTGCGGCTTCCACCCAGCGCGTCGGAATGAGCTGCCGGCCCTCCCATCTCCCTTTTTGCAGATAGAGTTGGCCGAACTTGGCAATGTCCTCCGTTCGGATGTCCAGCCCGTACCCCCCGAGGTTGACCCCTTGCGGGCTCTTGCCCCAACGCGGATTTTCAATGCCGAGCGGCTCGAAGAGGCGGGGCTGCAGATACTCCAGCACGGTTTGGCCGGTCACCTTCTGCACAATGGCGGACTGCATATACGTGCCCGGAGTGTTGTAGAGAAAATGCGTTCCCGGCTTGTTCGGAACCGGGTGGCCGAGAAAAATCTTCGTCCACGGCTCCTCCGCTTCCATGCTCAGGCGCGGTTCGGTCTGATGCCCGGTGGACATGCACAACAAATCGCGCACCCGCATCAACTTCAAATTGTTCGTGGGATTGGCCGGCGCATCGTCTGGGAAGAATCTTAACACCTCGTCGTCCAGACTCAGTTTGCCTTCCGAGATCGCCAAACCCACCGCCGAAGAGGTGAAGCTTTTGCTCAGCGAGTAGAGCGTGTGCGGTATCTCAGCCGCGTACGGCGCCCACCACCCCTCGGCGACCACGCGCCCGTGACGCACCAGCATGAAGCTGTTCATCGTGTCCACTTGTTTATTCGCGGCCTCGATGAATTCTCGCACCGCCGCTGATGAAACCCCCTGCGCTTCCGGAGCGCTCCGAGGCAGAGGACTCGCGGCCCGCAAACAGCCACCGAACGCAAAAGCGCTAATCAAAGGAATGAAGAATCGCGTCATAACCTTGGAAATATGGCCTGATTCAATGCCCGAGCCTCGCGCAGGGCAATTCCCATTTTCCGGCCGACGCTTTCGTCTCCATCGGCTCGACGCCGCGAATGGCCGTTAGAAGAATCTCAAAAAGTTTTGGAAACTTTCCGGGGAAAGGCTTGACACCGCAATAGGTTGTGGGCTAAGCAAACGCTACCACAACAAAAAGTATGCGCTGCAGCAAGTGTGGGTGCCAGGAAGATAAGGTGATCGATTCGCGCACATCGCGCGAGGGCGGCACCATCCGTCGGCGGCGGGAATGCCTGAGTTGTGGGCATCGCTTCACGACCTACGAGGTCATCGAAAATGAAGCGATTACCGTGGTGAAAAGGGACGACCGTCGTGAGCCATTCTCCGCGGAGAAACTGCTGCAAAGCCTGCGAATTGCCTGCCGCAAACGCCCCGTCAGCCCGGCCAAACTCGAAGAGATCGTCGATCATATCGTCCAGGAGATCGGGGACAAATATGATCGCGAAGTCCCCTCGATGGCCATTGGCGAACGGGTCATGGCCGCGTTGAAAGACGTGGACCAGGTGGCCTATGTGCGTTACGCGAGTGTGTATCGCCGATTCGAAGAGCCGAAGGAGTTTATCCAGGAGGTAAAGAAATTGGAGGAAAAGCATGATCCAGTTGCATCCTGACTGCCTGATATTCCGGACGTCGCAAGGTGAACTCATCCCTTGTTCGGCCGAAAGCGTCACCATCGAAATGATCGGTGACGCTTCGTCGATTATAGACCCCGAAACCGTGCGCGAAGCAGCCGCCGCTGTTGTCCATTACTTCAAATACGATCTGCATCGCGACACCGTGTCCGTGGCGGAATTCTCTGACGCCCTCCAGCGGGCGCTGCGTTGCTTCGGCTTTGACGTCACCACCAGCACGTTTGAAAACGGCGTGCCCTCCGGCACGGACCTGCGCGAACTGGCGCGGGCCTCCAACGATTACGAATTGGTCTTCTTCCAACGGCTCCGGGAGGAATTCCTGCGCCAGGCCAAGGAATCCCAGGAAGTGGTGCGCTTTTGGGGATTGCGCGATTGCGCCAAGCAAATCACCGGTGCGAAGCGCTGGGGGCAGACCTGCGAAAAGTTCAGCGAGCAAGTAGTTGAATTTCTCCGCAATTGTTTGAGTATTGAGCCGGGGGCGCAAGCGCGCGGGCTGATTGTCCGTTAAACGCGCGGCGCTCATGAGGCCATGAGCAAAACACTGTTCGAGAAAATCGCCGCTCGCGAAATCCCGGCGCAAATCGTTTACGAAGATGACCTGGTGATCGCCTTTCGCGATATCAAGCCCGCAGCCCCGGTGCATGCTTTGATCGTCCCGAAAAAGCCCATCCCCCGGATTGCCCACGCCAATCCCGAGGATCAGGCGGCACTCGGCCATTTGTTGCTGAAAGCCGCTGCGGTGGCGGATAAACTCGGCCTCTCCAGTTCTGGCTACCGGCTCGTGATCAACAACGGCCCGGACGCTGGCGAATCGGTTCCCCACCTTCACCTGCACATTCTGGGCGGACGAAATCTGGCGTGGCCGCCGGGATGATCCGGACGGCCTTTCTCAGTGCGCTCGGCTCAGTGCTGATTTTCGCGGGCTGTGCCTGCCATCGATCCGCCGGACGCTCCTTCAAATTTCCCGCGGATGGTTTCGCGTTTCCCAACGAACTGCGCTGGCACTACGAGTTCGGTGATTCCGGGTCCGTCATCACCCGCAAGAACGAGCCGGCTCCGGCATATTCGTTGCGCTGCTTCCCGATGGTGCGGGCTGCTCGTGAATTCTTTTATCACGCTGAATTTCATCCTGAACTGCCCGCGGTTGGCCGCGATGAATATATCCGGCTCACCCGTGCGATCATCCACCGGAACAGTCGTTGTCCCGCCCCGCCTGGGGAGCGGATTGTTGTTCCCGGATTTCGGGATCTGCACGCCTTCAGCGCCGCGTGGGGCGACGTTTTCAAGAACGAATGCGGCAGCGCCTCCTCCAGCTTCTTCCAGCGGGGCAATTGGAGAATGGTCTTCCCGGTTCTCGCCTCGACCCGCCGTCGGACCGCCGAGCGTTTCCTGAAGGAGTTGAACGAGGGCCAGCTCCCGATCGCCCACATCTACCGCTTTCCGGATACGACGCTCAATCACGCGATTCTGCTCTACGCGGCGCGCCTCACGGACTCTGAAATCGTTTTTTCCGCCTACGACCCGAATGACCCGAGCCAGCCAGCGGTGCTCACCTTCGATCGCGCCAGCCGCAGCTTCAGCCTGCAACGAACGCCCTACTTCGCAGGCGGACCCGTGAAAGCCTACGAGGTCTATCGTGGCCTTTTCTATTAGAGAGCAAAATCAGGCGTTCACGGCCTGGACGGCAGTCACGCAACGGCCGCACAAGGTGGGGTGCCCGGCCGCTTGACCCACGTCTGATTCGTAGTGCCAGCAGCGTTCGCATTTCTGTCCGCCTGCCCGCTCCACTTGCGCCACGGGGAATCCCTGAACGTCCTTCTCCGTCACCTCTTTGCCCGGCAGATGAAACGTCGAAATCGCCGACACATTCAACAGCTCCTGCAAAGGCGCCAGATGCTGCGTCACCCAGGTGGAAACGCCATCTCTCAGGCCGATTTTCACCTGTGCTTCCAGCGACTTGCCAATCGTCTTGGCCTGGCGCGCCTTCTCGAGTTCCGGCAGGACTTGCTCCCGCAGAGCGAATAGATCCCGCCAAAGATTCTTCTCCTCGTCCCCCCGCGCGAACCCCAGCGGCTGCCAGTCCGACGCATGCACCGAATCGCCCGCACGGCCCGGAATCAGCTCCCACGCCTCGTCGGCCGTAAACGCCAGCATCGGCGCAAGCATCTGGCACAAGCGCGTGACGAGTCGATAAAGCGCGGTCTGGGTCGAACGGCGCCGGCGCGAACCGGCCGGATCGGTGTAGAGCCGGTCCTTCACGATATCGTGGTAGATCGCGGAAAGTTCGACCGCCGCGAACTGACTGATGCGCTGATAGGCGAGGTGGAATTCGTAGCGCTCATACGCCGCAGTCACTTCCTCCTCGAGCAACGCGAACTCGCCCAGTATCCACCGATCCAATCCCGTCAACTCCGCGTCCGCAACCGTATGCCGCGTGGGATCGTAGTCATAAAGATTCGAAAGTTGATACCGCAGCGTGTTCCTAATCAGCCGATACGTTTCAGCCACCTTGTTGATCCGCTCTTCGCTGACGACAATGTCGTTTCGGTAATCCTGCGAGGCTACCCAGAGCCGGACCACATCGGCTCCGTACTTCTTCACGTAGGCCTCACTGGTTTGCGGCTTTTCGTAGCCGCCTTGGCCTTGTTTGGACTTCGAAATCTTCTCCCGGTCCGCGTCGACCATGAAACCGTGCGTCAGAACCGTTTTATAAGGCGGCGCGCCGTTGCCCGCCAGGCTCAGCAGCAGGGACGATTGGAACCAACCCCGATGCTGATCGCTCCCTTCCAAATAAATGTCCGCCTGCCAGCGCTCGGTGGACGGCAGATGCCCGCGGGCCGACGGCGCGTCCTCCGCTCTTTGATGTTCCAGTTCCGGCCGCCGCATTAATACCGCGCGGGAAGATGATCCGGAGTCGATCCAGACATCCA
The DNA here is from genome assembly GCA_964566945.1 of uncultured Verrucomicrobiota bacterium. Classification (GTDB taxonomy): domain Bacteria; phylum Verrucomicrobiota; class Verrucomicrobiia; order Limisphaerales; family SXQI01; genus DASVNK01. Next base: position 43,056 of record CAZMKE010000002.1, read on the forward strand.
GCGTGTCCATCGATTTCGCCGCCGCGTCCGGCCCGGTCCAACCAGCGGGCTTGAGCAGCGCCCAAAGTTCCGCCGCGCTTTTTTCAAACCACACGTTGGAACCGTGCTTCTCCACCAGGTCCGCGGCCTTGCGGATAACCCCGGCATCGAGAATCGCCTCCCCGGAACCCGTGTAAAACGCAGGAATCGGCACTCCCCAGGTGCGCTGACGCGAGATGCACCAATCCGGCCGTGACTTGACCGCGCCTTCGATCCGGTTCCGGCCCCAGTCGGGCACCCAATGGACCTGATGGATCGCGTCCAGAGCCTTCTGCCGAAACTTCTGGTGATCGATCCGGATAAACCACTGGTCCATCGCCCGGAAAATGATGGGCGTTTTGCTCCGCCAGCAGTACGGATAACTGTGATGGTAATTTTCCTGATGCAGCAGGGCTTTGCGCACGCGCAGCAGGTGGAGCACCGCTTCATTCGCCTCGCTCTTGCCGTGCTTCTCGAGGATCGACTTGCCGATCAGCTCGGCGGGCATCTGCTGCTCGCGAGGCAGGTCGTTCGTGTACGCCAGCGCGCCATCGTCATCCACCGGCGAGTAGATGGGCAGGCCGTTCTGCAGGCCCAGCTGATAATCGTCGAGCCCATGGCCCGGCGCGATATGCACAAATCCAGTGCCGGTGGTGTTCTCGACAAAATTGTCGCCAGCGTAAAGACGCCCCGTCCGGTCACAAAACGGATGTTGATACTCGATCTGCTTTAAATGCTCGGCATCGAGCGTGCGGATCACCTCGTAGCTCTCCCAGCGCGATTGCTCCGCCACATTCTTCAGGAGAGCATTCGAAACGATGTAAGCTTCGTCGCCGACCTGGACGAGGGAGTAGTAGAAAGTCGAGTTGTAGGCCACGGCAAGATTCGCCGGGAGCGTCCAGGGAGTGGTTGTCCAGATCAGGATGAACGTGTTCGCGTGCCCGACGAGGGGAAACTTCACAAAGACGCTCTGACTCACGTGATCGTGATATTCCACCTCCGCGTCGGCCAGCGCTGTTCGGCCCGGAATGCTCCAGTAGACCGGCTTCTTGCCCCGGTAAACAAAGCCCTGTTCCACGATATCCGCGAACAGGCGCAGTTCGTCCCCCTCGTACTCCTTGTTCAGGGTGAGGTAGGGATTGTCCCAATCGCCCAGAATGCCCAGGCGCTTGAACTGCATGCGTTGCAGATCAATAAACTTCCGCGCGTAGGCATCGCACGCTTTGCGAATGGAGGCGGCATCGCTGTTCGTGTCGCCTGCTTTGCGCATCTCCTGCGACACCTTGAACTCAATGGGCAGGCCATGGCAGTCCCAGCCTGGAACGTACGGGGCGCTTCGCCCTCGCAGGGTTTGGTACTTAATGATGATGTCTTTCAACACCTTGTTCAACGCGGTGCCGATGTGGACATCCCCGTTCGCGAACGGCGGGCCGTCATGCAGAACGAACTTGGCCGCTTGCGAGCGTCGGGATTGGATGCGTTCGTAAAGGCGGCTGGCATACCACTTCTCCAGCCGTTGCGGCTCGCGAACGACCAGGTCCGCCTTCATCGAAAAGTCGGTCCTGGGCAGGTTTAACGTGTCTTTATACTCCATTAAGGAACCGCGAAGGTACTGACGGAAAAAATGGGTGTCAAACAGAGTGCAACGGGCGCGACCGACGCTTCCGGAGACTTCCGGGCTCTTTTGGAACGCCCGGGGCGGGTTTCACCCTTTCCTTTCCGCTCTCGCGCTTTTATGTTTTCCGAGGTTTCATGGCTCAGCCGTCGCGCACACCGCGGTCCTTCGTTATCGCCATTCTGGCGCTGGCCCTCGCCTGCATCCTTCTGGGCCTCTGGCTCCGCGAGCGGTCGGAGACGCGCTATGATCGGCAGATTCTCTCTGCAGCCAGGCGCTACCGGCTGGATCCCGCCCTCATCAAGGCCGTTATCTGGCAGGAAAGCCGGTTTAACGCCCGAGCCCGGGGCAGAGCTGGAGAAATTGGCTTGATGCAGGTGCGGGAAGACGCCGCTTTCGAGTGGGCGGACGCCGAAAAGTTCCGGTCATTTGCCCACGAAAAGATCCTCGATCCCGAAGCCAACATCCTCTGCGGCAGTTTTTATCTGGCAAAACTCCTGAAGCGATACGACAAAACCGACAACCCTGTCCCTTACGCGCTGGCAGACTACAATGCCGGCCGAACGCATGTGCTGCGCTGGAACAAGGGCGCGGCCCTGACCAACAGCGCGGTTTTTCTCGAGCAAGTCGATTATCCCCGGACTCGGGAGTACGCCCGGAACATCATGCGGCGGCGGAGCAAATACAGCCGCCAATTTCAGGCCAGGGATCTCGCCTTGCGCTAACTGTTTATGAAAACGAACCTGTTGTTGCCCGGCGCGTGCCTGGCATTTCTACTCCTGCCCGGCTGCTCTTCCTACAACCGTGAATGGCGTCAGGCGGTCCAGCAGCCAGCGCCCGCGACCAGCCTCGCAGGCGCTTGGGAAGGACATTGGATCAGCGACGTCAACGGGCATAACGACCGGCTGCGCTGCGTGATTAACGAGAACCAGGCGGGAGAGTACAGCGCCCATTTTCACGCCAACTACAAGCGGATCTTTCACTTCAGCTACACAGTCCCGCTTCGCGTGCAGCCCGGTGCCGATGGCTACGCCTTCTCCGGCGAGGCTGACCTCGGAAAATTGGCTGGCGGACTTTATACGTACGCCGGGAACGCGACCGGCGCCAACTTCCTGTCGACCTACCAGTCGAAATATGATCATGGCAAATTTGAAATGACGCGGCCCGCGGCCAACCCGCGGTAGCCACCGCGCTCAGCGCTGGATCCGGGCGCTGCCGCCCTTCATGACGTGCATCACCTCGTCCAGCATCACTTGCGAGGTGTCGCCCCGGGTGGTCTGGAGCAGCGCTCCGTGCGCCGCTCCAAAGTCAACCACCTGCTGCGGGCTCAAACCGTTCAGAAAGCCATAGGCGATGCCGCTGGAAAAGCCATCCCCGCCTCCCACGCGATCCTCGATCTCCAGATCCTTGAACTGGCGCGCTTCGTAAAACTGGCCGTCAAACCAGAGAATCCCCCCCCAATTGTTCACCAGGCCGCTCTTCACTTCGCGCAGCGTGGTGCACACGGCCTTGATGTGGGGGTAAGTTTTCACCACCCGCTCGACCATCCTCTTGTAGGCCTCGATCGGCAGCTCGCGCAGATGCGCGTCCGTGCCTTCCACCTCGAAGCCGAGGACCTTTTGAAAATCCTCTTCGTTGCCGATCAGCACCTGCACCTGGTTGATCACCTCCCGCGTTACGGCAATGGCCTTTTCACTGCTCCAAAGCTTGCTGCGGAAATTCAGATCGTACGAAGTCACCGTTCCGGCTTCATTCGCCGCCTTGAGGGCGGTCACGACGGTTTTTGCGCTCAGATCGGATAAGGCCGTGAAAATCCCGCCCGTGTGCAGCCAGCGAGCGCCCTCCTGCTGGAACAGGCGCTGCCAATCCACATCCTGCGGCTGCATTTGGCTGGCCGAAGAATGGCCGCGATCATACATCGTCACGCTCGCGCGCACGCCCGTGCCTACCTCCGTAAAGTTCAAGCCCACCCGGCTTTTCCGGCCGACCCCGTCGTATTTCTCCATGACCACGTGGCCGACGCACATCCCGACCGCCCGCGCATGGTTCAAGATGATCCGCGCGACATAATTGTCCGGAAGCTTGCTGACAAACCCGGTCCGCATTCCCAGCCGGGCACAAGCGTACGCCACATTGTACTCGCCACCGCCCACATCGACTTCCAGCGTTTTGGCGAACTCGATCCGGCCATGCCCCGGAGGAGACAATCGCACCATGCACTCGCCCAGCGCGAGGACATCATATTTTGAATTCGCAGCTTCGCGTAACTGAATTGTCATAAATCACCGCCGGCTCACGAAGCGCGTCGGAGCGTCCGCGCCGGAAAATCCATGAGCCTTTGAAAAAGGCCCGAGCGTGTCAACCCTCCCTTTTTGCAGACCATTTGCAGACCTCAATTTGCCGCAGGCTCGTCCGCCAGGCTCGCGCCCCTCCTCGGCTGCACGGCGGCGGAAACGAGGAGCGCCGAAACCGCCACAAACGTGAAAAACACGCCGTAGGTTTGAAAAGGAAAGTCGCGCTTGGCATGGATCAGGCAGCTGGCCAGCGAAACCAAAAGCGATGCTGTGAAAACGGGCGACACCCAATTCGGTCGCTGCCTGAAAGTCCACAGCAGCAGCACCGCGAACTGGAGAAGAATGATCGTCATTCCGACTCGGCCGAAAGTCACCCGTGTTTCCAGCCAGTCATCATGAAGAAAAGCCGCCCAGGTTTGACCGGGATCGGCCCGATAAAGGTGATAAACTGAAAGAAACGTGTTCGGACCGGTTCCAAACCAGGGAAAATCCTGTGCAATCTGTCGCGCGTTCTCATAGATCTCCGTCCGGCCGCTCAGATTGTCGGTGGCTGCTTTGCGGAACCGGTTGGCCAGCGAAGTTCCGGACAGTTCGACCGCCAGAAAAATTAGCGCCCCTCCCGCGAAGCCCAGCACCCATCGCAACATCCCTGATCGCTGGGTCACAAACAATCCCCCGAAAAAAAACAAAAGCATTAGGCTTGCAACCGCCGCGCCCCCGCGACTTAACGTCGCGAAGCTGGCCGTCGCGGTCAAAACAAACATCGGCAACAACAAAAGCTCCGGTCCATCCGAGGTCCTTGAGCCCCGACGTCCTCGGTGATGCGCTAGCGCGTACCAAAAGCCGAAAGTGACTGGCCATGCCAGATTCAGATAATCCGCGGCATTCCCGCGATAAGCGAACGGGCCGAAGCAGGCGGCTGGATCCAGGGAATAAGGCGTGCGAAACCAAAGCAACTCGGCGTGCTTCGACAAGCGCTGAAGGAGGCCTTGAAGGGCCAGCAAAAAGCCGTTTGCGCTGAATACCCAAAGAAAGAGATGCGGCCTCGCCGGGAAGGGGGAGTCACGGCGGACGGATCTCTTGTCCTTTTCAGCTCCGATCCAAACGATCACACCCCAAAAAAAAGCAAACATCGCGGCGGAATTGAGCAAGAATTGAAACGACCGAGATCGATCATAACTGGTCGGCAGCCAACGGATTACGCCGTCAAAATAGCTGAAGGCCTGAGAGTCTACCGAAAACGTTGCCCGGGCGTTCCAAGTTGCGGTCAGACAATAAAGCAGTGTCAAGCCGTTCAGGGCGAGAAAGGCCTTGGCTCGCCAGTCCGCGATCACGTGCGCGCATTCGCCCTTCCAAGCCAGCCAGGCCGCGCCCACGCCCACCAAGCCACAGCCCACATTCATCAAACGAATCGCCCAAGCCTCTGTGCAGCCAAAAAGCCACGGACCGGCGATAGTCAGAGCCAGTATTGCGAAACCCAGAAAACGCTCTCCATAACGGTGCGAGCCTCCTCCACGACGTGATTCTCTCTCATGACTCCGCCGCCGTGAAGACCGGCCAGAATGCTCCTCCGAGTGAGGTGAGGTCATTTCCGAGTGAAAGATGGCTAAGCCCGCGAATTCTCGACCAACGAGGCGCTTTCCCCTCCGCTGGATTGCGAGAGAGATTCAATAAACATGATGATCACTTTATACCCGATGGCTACTACGATCACCAAAAAGATCAACTGCAGCGGCGTGACCTTCACGCTCTTCCCGAGCTTCCGGTGAAGAATCTTCTGAAAAAACGGACGGTGGAGGCGCCGACCGCAAGCCGCACAGCGACTCCGCACCCTCTCGTTGCGCTCCCCGCAATCCCGGCAAGAGACATAAAGATGCGAGCCACAATGCTCACAGGTGTTCCTTCCCGGCCCGTTCACTTCCTGACACTTGGGACAGCGAGTCGAGCGGGAAGATCGCTCGGGGCGATCATCTTCCTGTTTGAGCGAGCTGGGTGCTGTCATTTGCAGACGTTTAACATAACACGGTAAAAGTGCGAGTGCGGATTTCCCGTACAGGCCTAACGTTAAAGCCGGTCACGGACGGGCCTGCAATCTCAAGCGAATGAATCCGTTCGTCTGAATGTTCGCCGGTTTGGTGAGGGTGAAGATTGAACGCAATCTCCCAGTCCCATCGAAAAGGTTGGTTGTTGCGCCTCGGATCACGGAACCCGTGGTGATCCACGCGGTCAGGTTTGTCGAAGCATCAACCAGGTAATCCGACGTCGAGCCGGCCCACCGGGTGAATGTTACCGTGCCCTGGCCATTCACGTTGAAAAGCAGCGGCAGCGCTGGATGCGAATTCGGATCGAGAGGATCCGTCCCAAAAGCAAACTCCAGAAAGTTGCTGTATCCATCATGATCCGGATCGGCGTCTCGATCCGCCAAGTTATTGCCGAAATACTTGCTCTCCCATTGGTCGGGCAGCCCATTCCGATTGGCGTCGCCGGCGTTCGCGGCGGCCAGGAACAAAGCTTTGGCAGTGTCGTAGTTCTCCGAGTCTCCCAAATCATGAGCGGTCAGGTTAAAAACAGCGGTGACCCGATTGGAGGAATCGAGGATTCTCAAGTCGCGGTAAGTGACACCCCAAGTTTCCCAGACCCGATGGGTGGGCGTGTCCTGCAGCCACGGCAAAGGGTTCCCCAAGCTGATGAGTTGAATGTAGGAATCTACATTCGCTGTAGCGGCGTTTACTCCTAAAATCTCGATGTTGAACAGGACCTTCGCCTGCCTCAACTCGGCTTGAAGCCGCTGCAGGTGCCCAAACTGGGCACGGCAGTACGATCACGTGGCTTCCCCAAAGTAATAACCCGACACCTGCATGACGTAGTCGCGCGGGGAGACAACTGCGCCCCGTCGAGGTGAGCTGAGACTGACGTCCTGGAGCTTGAAATCGGGAACCGAATCCTCGGCGTACGACACCGCCAGGCTCAACAGCAGAATACATTGGGCCAGAACTCGGAACATCGAGGGCAGCTTGCCGAATTCGTGAACCCGAGTCAAACTCGAGAACGCTTTGACCAAGCTTTTCCCGAACCCCCTCCACCCCCCAACCTTACAATAGCCAAAAGGCTCCTTTTTCATCTTCGGAATCGGAGGTTGGGGTTTAATCGTTTGGAAATCATCGGCTTGACCAATCCCGCGACTACAGTAGAAAAGGTGGAGCAGGGGTGCTTAACGGAGGATTCTGGTCATTTTCTTGCTTTCCGGCGGATCGGATTTAGCCGTGCCGAGCTCTGAAATGACTCGCGCGTAGATTCCAGCGACGTCGTTCAACGGAATTGACCGGGACGAAGTGTGCCTCGCTTTTTCTCGCGGCTCTTTCGAACGTCACTGAAAAGACTGTTTCAGAGGGTCGGGCGTTCTGCCGAAGATTGATTAACTGATTATCGACGAATCATGAAGATTGCCATTGTTGGTTTGGGTTACGTTGGGCTTCCTCTTTCACTGCAGTTCGCCCGCTCTGGCGCCAGCGTGATCGGCCTGGACATTGATCCGGAAAAAGTGAGCTCGATCAATGCCGGTCGAAGCTACATCAAGCACATCGAGAGCTCAGCCATTGGGCAACAGGTTGGCAATCAGAGCTTTCGAGCTTCGACCGATTTTTCAGAGGTCAAAAATGTTGACGCGGTGATTATCTGCGTGCCCACGCCCCTCAACAAGAATCGCGAGCCGGATATTTCCTACATCATCAAAACCGGCGAGGGCATCGCCCCCCATCTTCATCGCGGGATTCTCGTCGTGCTCGAGTCCACGACCTATCCTGGCACCACGGATGAGGATCTGCGCGCCGTCCTCGAAAAGGGCTCGGGCCTCAAAGCCGGCAGCGATTTCCACCTGGCGTTTTCACCGGAGCGCGAAGATCCGGGCAATCCGAGCAGCAAAGTCGCGGAAATCCCCAAAGTCATTGGGGGATTGACCCCAGTATGCCTGGAGAAAGCCAAAGCTCTCTACGGTCTTGCGATTAAAAGCCTTGTTCCTGTCTCGTCCTGCCGGGCGGCTGAAGCGACCAAACTCCTCGAAAACATTTTTCGCAGTGTCAACATCGCCTTGGTGAACGAACTGAAGGTAGTTTACGACGCCATGGGCATCGACGTCTGGGAAGTCATCAACGCCGCAAAGACCAAACCCTTTGGCTACATGGCGTTTTACCCAGGGCCGGGCCTCGGTGGACATTGCATTCCGATCGATCCCTTTTACCTCACTTGGAAAGCCCGTGAATATGGCAAAAACACCCGCTTCATCGAACTGGCCGGTGAAATCAACACCTCAATGCCGGAGCATGTCGTCCATCGGGTGGCCGACGCGCTGAACGATTCCGCCAAGTCTCTGAAGGGCAGCAAGGTTCTTCTCCTCGGTCTCGCCTACAAAGCAAACGTCGACGATGACCGCGAGTCTCCCAGTTACGTCCTTCTGGATCTCCTCGCCCATCGGGGAGCGCAAGTTGCCTATTATGATCCCTTCGTGCCGGTCATCAGACCCACTCGGGAGCACCCGCACTGGGCTGGAACCAAGTCCATCGTCTGGAACCGGACGAATATCGCCGAATACGATGTGGTTTTGATTTCCACCGCCCATGACGCTGTCAACTACAAGGAACTCGCCGCGTGGGCCAAGTGCATTGTCGATACCCGCAACGCCATGCGCCAAGTCGAGAACCCGGCCGCGCGGGTATACAAAGCGTAATTCTGGCCGGCTGGCGCCAGAGCGAAAGCCGCAGATCCGCCCTCCGTTTCGTTGGTTCCAATTCTCAACATCAACGCTCAAAACCTTCCGCTCGAACCTGAGCTGAAAGGAGCTTTCGAACGAGTCCTCAGGTCTGGCCAATTCATTTTGGGGCCGGAAGTCGCCGCCTTGGAGGCGGACCTTGCCGCCTTCATCGGGGTTGAACACGCAATCGCCGTTTCTTCGGGCACCGACGCTATTCTTCTCGCCCTCATGGCCCTCGAGATCGGCCCTGGCGACGAAGTGCTTTGTCCAGCCTTCACCTTCTTCGCCACCGCTGGATGCGTTGCGCGGATGGGCGCGGTCCCGATTTTCGTCGATGTTGATCCCGTTACTTTCAATATCGACGTTGCCGATGCTCGTCGAAAGGTTTCCGGGCGAACCAAGGCGATCATTCCCGTCCATTTGTTCGGTCAGTGCGCCCGCATGGATGAGGTCAGGGCCTTGGCCCAAGACCATCATCTCACCGTCATTGAAGACGCCGCCCAATCACTCGGCGCCGCCAACAGGGGCCTGCAAGCCGGAACCTTCGGCGATTTCGGCGCTTTCAGCTTTTACCCGACCAAAAACCTCGGCGGGCTGGGAGATGGCGGCTTGTTGGTCTGCCGGGATCCCGATTTAGCCAGGAAGGCTCGCGCCCTGCGCAACCACGGGGCCGAGAAGACCTACTACCACGAATATGTGGGCGGCAATTTCCGCCTTGACGCCTTGCAGGCCGCCTTTTTGCGGGTGAAGCTGCCTCACTACGGCAGCTACACCAAGTGGCGGCAGAACCACGCCCGTCGTTACACGGAGAGACTCAGCGCCTTGCCCCGCGTCAAAATCGGCGCCACCGCCACTGCGGAGGCGAGCTTGATCCTGCCGGCTGCCCCAACGGATGGCGGTCATATCTGGAATCAATACACGATTCGGGTCCCGAAGCGTCGGGATGAATTGCGTGACGCCTTGAATCAGCGGGGAATCCACACAGGCATTTACTATCCGGTTTCTCTGAACCAACAAACTTGCTTCAAGCCTTTTCACCAGGAAGCCTCCTGCCCACTCTCCGCGCAACTGGCGGATGAAGTTCTGAGCCTCCCGATTTTCTCCGAACTCACCGCAACCCAGCAGGACGAGGTGATCGAAGGCATTGCCGCCTTCCTGCGCGCCTGAACGATTCCTTCCGTTGCCAGACTACGATTACAGCAAGGAGTTCGGCTCCACCTATCATGGAGCACGACGCCTTTCGCCAAAGCTGGAAACTTGGATTTCCAAAGTGCGCGCTGAAAAAATTGGCCCGCACATCAGGCCCACCGACCGCGTGCTGGAATACGGAGTTGGCTTTGGCTGGAATCTTGCCGAAATTCCGTGCGCGGAAAAGGTCGGCTTTGATCTCACTCCGGCGCTCAAGGGCTCATCAGAAGCAAAGGGAATCCGGTTCGTCAACGATGAGGCTTGCCTGCAACCCTCCGGCTTCGACGTTGTTCTGTGTCATCACGTCCTCGAACATGTTCCCCACCCCAAGGATTGCCTCGAGCGGCTCCAGCTGTTCCTTAGACCCGGCGGAAGACTCCTGCTGTTTGTTCCTTTCGAGCGCGAAACGAAGTATCGCCACTTTTCCCTCTCGGATCGGGCTCACCACCTCTACTCGTGGACTCCTCGCTCGCTCCGAACCCTGGCGTCTCTGGCTCACACCACGGTCCATTCCCTCGAAGTGCTCCGATTCCGTTTTGATCGGTTTGCCGCGCTCCTTGCCGCCAAACTCAAGGGCGGCTTCCTTCTTTACCGCTTTTGCCGCGCAGTCGGGCAATACGCGGCCCCCGAGTACGAACTCTTTTTGAGCGGCCAGCCCGCGAACCTGAAGAACTCCTGATGAATGCCTACGAGAAAGTGCAGCAACAGCTCCGGCGCCGGCCAAAAACCTGGCTCGTCACGGGAGCGGCGGGCTTTATCGGCTCCCACCTTGTCGAGAAGCTGCTGGCACTCGACCAGAAAGTTGTTGGCCTGGACAATTTCATGACCGGGCGGAAAACGAATCTTTCCGCCGTTCGGCAAGGTGGCAGCCCATCAGCTTGGAAGCGCTTTACCTTCATTCAGGGTGACGTCCGCGACCTCAAGACTTGCCGGCGGGTGGCTCGCAGCGTCGATTACGTTCTTCATCAAGCAGCCCTCGGCTCGGTTCAGAGGTCGATCGACGATCCGTTGACCTCGCATGATTGCAACGTCAACGGCTTTCTCAACATGCTCGTCGCGGCCCGGGACGCGAAAGCGAAGTGTTTCGTCTACGCCTCCAGCAGCTCCGTCTATGGCAGCGAAGAAACCCTTCCCAAAATCGAAAGCCGGATTGGGGACCCCATCTCCCCGTACGCCCTGACGAAACGGGTGGACGAACTTTACGCCCAGCTTTTCAGCCGGTGCTACGGAGTAAAAACAATCGGCTTGCGTTATTTCAACGTTTTCGGCCCTCGACAAGACCCCAACGGCCCGTATGCGGCGGTGATTCCCAGATGGGTCGACGCTCTCCGCAACAACCGTCCCGTTTTGATCAATGGCGACGGGGAAACCAGCAGGGATTTCTGCTTTGTCGCGAACGTCGTGCAAGCCAATATTTTGGCCGCAGTCTCTCGCGTGACCAATGACGTCTTCAACGTGGCGTGCTTCGAACGGACAACGCTGAACCAACTTTTCATCCTGCTTCGGGATCAAATTCTGCCTCGATCACACGGGCGAACCTCCCCCGCACCCCGTTACAAGCCATTTCGCGCCGGGGATGTTCGACATTCCCTTGCCGACATCGATAAGATTGGAGCCGTCCTCGGCTATAAGCCAACCCATTCTCTTTCGGACGGCATTCGAGACACCCTGAACCCCTCCGAATCGGACCCTGAAGAATAGCGACTCCAATTGCATCATAAAGTTCAACGGGAATCCGTTCTTTCCGGTGTCGCCTACAGTTTTACCGGCAACGTCCTTTACGCCGGCTCTCAGTGGCTCATTAGCTCCTTTATCGTCAAGACCGGGGGAGCCTCTTTGCTAGGGATATACGCTATTTGCATGGCTGTTATTGCACCCGCCATCGCCTTAGCCTCGATGAACTTGAGGTCGGTGCTTGTGACGGACGCCGCCCGCGCTTTTGCCTTCCCGGACTACCTCGGCCTGCGCAGTTTGAGCGCCGCCGTCTGCGCCATTCTCGTCGCTGCGATACTCTGGACCGTGCCTCGGATGACACCGGCGGCTTGGTGCTTCGGCGTCTCAATTTGCCTCTACAGAGTTGCTGAGACCATTCCAGATATCATCCAAGGAGTTTTCCAGCGCGCCGGGAAGATGCGGCTGGTGGCTGCATCCCTCTTCTTTCGCGCCGTGGCAGTCGTGCTGGTCTTCGCCATCTTTTCCCTCGGCCTCAAGCATGTGACGATCAGCTTCCTCGTGCTGGCATTCGTCAGCCTGGTCATCACCTTCCTTTTTGACGTCCGGCTTGCCGGGTCTTTTGAGCGGGTGTCCGCTCAGCTTACCACCAAGACGGTGTCGTTGGCCCGGTTGTCGTTGCCGCTCACTATCGGCGCGCTCCTTGGGAACATTCACGTTACTCTTCCCCGCTACTATCTCAACCGTTTGGGCCAGCTCGATGTGATCGGTCAATTTGCCGCTCTGACCAACGTCATGGTGATTGGGCTGATCATCGCTCAGGCGATGGGCACCACGCTGAGCCCTCGGATGGCGGATCATTTTCATCGAAATGAAAAGGCCGCCTTTCTTCGAATGTCGCTCGGTTTGCTAATGGCCGACGGCTTGATTTGTTGCGGGATCCTGCTTATGACCCATTTCTTCGGTCGTTGGTTGCTCGAACTTCTCTACAATTCCGAAATTGCCGCAGCCGCCGATGCTTTGCCCGTCTTTGTCTTATCCCTGGGCCTTTCGCTTTTTGATTCTCATTTTGGCGTCATCCTGACTGCGATGCAGGTCTTTCGAAGCCAAATCCCCCTCCAGTTGGCGAAAGTCGCGATTTGTTTCATTCTTTCTTATACCCTATTTCGGGACAACGTTTCCCTGATCAATGGGATCAAGCTCCTGAATTGGTCCCTGGTCGTGGGGATCTGCATCGAAATCTGGCTCGTTGGCCGCGCTCTTTCGCCGCGCTCGAAAAATCCTGGATCTGTTCTGGCCGTCAAGCCAGAGACTGAGCGCGTTTCAACCCAGATTCCTTGCCAACCCTCCGGCAGCCAGGCCGGATCCCAATGATCCATCAGCTCAGAGGGTTGCGCTTGGCCTTCCGTCTTTGGCGCGCCAGGCGTTTGGGAGTGCAAATTGGCCGCGGCTGCATCTTGATCGGCACGCCTCTCTGGGGGTCTGAGCCTTATCTTGTGAGCCTTGGCAATCGGGTCCGAATCGGCTCCGGAGTGACTTTTATCACCCACGATGGCGGCACTTGGATCTTTCGAGATTCAGATCGCTATCGAAACGTGATCAAATTCGGACGCATCACGGTCCATGATAACACCTTTATCGGCTACGGCGTCACTTTGCTTCCAGGCGTGGAAATCGGACCCAACTCGGTCGTCGGCGCTTGCTCATTGGTCACTCGATCAGTGCCTGCTAACACCGTGGTCGGAGGCAATCCGGCCCGCGAAATCACTACGACCGCAGAGTATGCGGAAAAGGCCCTCCGCCAATGCCCTGATTATGATCCCAAACGATATCGCGCCAACCGCAAGGCTGAATTGCTGAAGATTTTCCCTCCCCAACTGTAATAACCTCTTTTCCCCAATCATGACCGACACGGCTAATTACCATCTTGAAGTTGGAGCGGGTGAACGATTCGAATTCGGCAAAAATTGGGCGCGCTTTCTCGCCAAACTCGACTCCGATCGAATCGCTCGCTCTCAAGCCGCCCTGCAACAGTTCCTTGGGGTGGCCTCTCTGAACGGACGGAGTTTCCTCGACATGGGTTCCGGCAGCGGTCTTTCCAGCCTCTCCGCTCGCAGACTCGGCGCTCGGGTTTGCTCGGTTGACTTCGATCCCCACTCCGTCGCCTGCACCCGGCAGCTCAGAAAGGACTTCTTTCCTGATGACCCCAATTGGCAGATTCTCGAAGGATCTGCTCTCGACACCAGCCTTCCTCTCAAACTCGGTCAGTTCGACATCGTTTACTCCTGGGGCGTCCTCCATCATACCGGCCACATGTGGGACGCCATTGGGAACGCCCTTCGGTTTGTCGCCCCGTCCGGCCAGCTTTTCATCTCAATCTACAACGATCAGGGGCGAAGCAGTCTCATCTGGCTCAAAGTCAAACGCCTCTACAATGCCTTGCCCCGCTCCCTGCGATTTCTGGTCCTCGCTCCGTGCTTCGCCCGGCTTTGGGGTCCTGCAACGATTCGCGATTTCCTCCGGTTCCAGCCGTTTCATTCTTGGCGCTCCTACAGGTCTCGCGGAATGTCCCCTTGGGATGACGTCGTAGATTGGGTGGGGGGGTACCCTTTCGAAGTAGCGAAGCCGGAACAGATCTTCGACTTCGTCCGGCAAGCCGGCTACCAACTCGAAAGGATGAAGACCTGCGCCGGAGGCCACGGCTGCAACGAGTTTCTTTTCCGTAAGCTTTAGCCCATCTCACATATGGCGCTTTTCCACATCGTCTTCGCGATCCTCATCGCTTTTCACCAGTTTCGGCGCCTGAAGCGAACGGGAATTGACACTCAGACTTTCATCGGCGCCGGATTCGCCCTGGCGTATGGCCTGGCTCCGGCCTACTTCAATTTGATTGATCCTGATCGTGTTTCCGGTGAAACCGGCATTACCATCCCGTATGCCGACCTCAGTTCCAAGAGCGTTTTGTTTGGTCCAGTAGTCCTGATCCTTTACATCATCGCTTACGGCGCAGTTTGCGGAGGCTATCGCTTTTTCCACAAGGATAAGGCTTATCCGACGGCCGCCCAAGAAATGAGTTCGAGCTTTTACCTCCTTTTCGGCGGCTTTTGCGCCGCGGTCGGGTTGGCCTCCCTTGGCTACTACATTAATCAAGTGGGCGGCCTTGATGCCTTTTTCTCCATTTCCATGTTCCTTCGGTCCGATTCGGACGCGATTTTCCGCTTCGGTCTCGAACGCGTTGCCTTCTTGAAAAATAGCAGCATGATCATTTTGACAGGGGCAGTTCTCACCGCCACCGGTGCTCATGCCCAGGGTTGGAGGAGATCTCCCCTGCTTTCGATTCTCTTCGCTGCCAGCTTTGTCGGGTCGATTCTTCTTCTCATCCATCAAAGTGGACGGCTTTTCCTTGGAGCATTTTTGGGAAGCTTTCTCATCAGCCGCTTTCTGGGCCGCAGGGAATTGCCTGTCGCCCGAGTTGCAATCGGGTTTGCTCTCTTTGCCGTCTTCGCATCGGTCGGCAAAGAGTTGTTTTGGAGAATGGCATTCCGCGATCAGACGATCACCGAGGAAATATCCGTTTTGCGAGTTTTCCACTCGATGATGTCAGAGATCCTCTTCGCGCATGTTTCGGCGGTCACAGCCGTTTCCGCCGCCCCCGATGTTGTTCCCTACCGCATGTTCGTCGACATTCCAATCGCGCTCGTCAACCTAATCCCAAGCTCTTTGTTCAATTTTGAGAAGATCCGCAACATCGCTGACATCAACACCGACCTTGTGGCCACGGGATCGCCCATCCCGGTTGATCTTGTCGGATTTGGATATTACAGCGCTGGCTTTCTTGGCGTCATTGTCTGGGGCTTTCTTTTCGGCGCACTCGCCAGTTGGCTCGATTCACTTCTGGCGGACTCCAAACGTGTCTGGTCGATTCTCCGCGCTTTTTCCGCGGTCACCTTCGGACTGCGCGTGGCCTACTCGGAGCCCACGCACATCCTTGTGAGCAGCTTCCATATGTTCCTGGCGTTCGCTGGCGCGATTCCCTTTATCTTCTGGGCTCGCGGACGCCCGAAGAAGCGCTCCCGGACCGCGGATGCTACGCGGGCGGCTGGTCTGGCCCAAGCTGTCGCTCCTTCCCTCTGAATTGTCTGAATTGCGGATTCTGGCACTTGCTGTTGCATCAAACCTCCCTTTTTGATTAGTCTACTGACAAAATCCGCCTTCCCGCATCGCCGATGAATATTGCGTTCGTGGTCCGTTCCCTGGATTGCGGCGGCGCCGAGCGCCAGCTGGTGCTCTTGGCGAAGGGCCTGCGTCAGCGGGGCCACAACGTGAGCGTCACCGTCTTTTACGCCAACGGCTACTACGAACCCGCTTTGCGTGAAGCCGGGGTCCGCGTGGTGACAGCCGGACGGCGTGGTCGCTGGGATTTCATCAGGCCTCTTCTCAAAGTTCTGCGATCCCTGAAGTCCGAATCCGCCGAGGTCGTCCATGCCTACATGAATCTGGGCAACATCGTGACGGCGATCTTCAGAGGCTATCTCCGCCCGGCGAAGATTGTTTGGGGCGTTCGCAACTCTGGCATAAACGCCCGGGATTACGGGTGGCTGTCCGCGGTCGGCTCCCGGCTCGAGCGCATGGTCGCGCGCCGAGCCGATCTGATCATCTTCAATTCAAGTGCTGGACTTTCTGCCGGTTTGAAGGCGGGGTTTAATCCCGAACGTCTCGCCACCATCCCGAACGGTCTGGATGCCTCGGAGTTTTTCATCGACCCTGGCGCGCGCGCAACAATGAGGGAAAAGCTTGGGATTTCCGACAACGAGATTCTGATTGGACGTGTCGGCCGGCTGGATCCGGTGAAAGACTATCCTGGCTTCATCCGCGCCGCGACGCTAATGAGCGCGAAGGATAGCCGCCTGCGATTTGTTTGTGTTGGTTCGGGAACTGAAGATTACGCGCAGCGCTTAAAAAGGATTGGTGAGGAGAGCGGGCTGGGCAAGAATCTGATCTGGACCGGGCTGGTCAAGGAGATGCGGGAGATCTACAACGCTCTGGATATTTTGGTATCCAGCTCGAAGTCGAACGAAGGTTTTCCAAACGTGCTCCTGGAGGCCATGGCCTGCGGGGTCCCGTGCGTCAGCACCGACGTCGGAGATTCCAGGGAGGTGGTGGGCTCTCTCGGCCGGATTGTGCCTCCGCTCAACCCGCCTGCCTTGGCAGAGGCATGCTTGGCCCTCGTTCGAGAGAGGCCTTCGTCGGCCGGGGTCCGCGCTTCCGCCCTGGAGCGTTTCGATTTCCACATCCTGGTGGCGCGCACTGAGGCTCTTCTTTGTGGAACCGCCGGCTTGGATCACCCGGAATCGGCCGCCTCTCCCATATCAGGCCGCAAAGTTGCCCAAACTTAATCCAACGACTCAATCGATATGTGCGGCATCGCAGGCTTTTTGACGCGCTCAAACCGCCGGCCCACTTCGGACCTTCAAGCGGAAGTGCTGAAGATGGCTGACGCCCTCTCTCATCGGGGCCCGGACGATTTCGGCACATGGGTCGATTCCGCCACCGGCATTGCCTTGGGGCAACGCAGGCTTTCGATCGTGGACCTGAGCGCGGAAGGCCATCAGCCTATGCTCTCGGCCTCCTCCCGTTACGCGATTGTTTTTAACGGGGAGATTTACAACTACCGCGATCTGCAGGCGCAATTGCTCGCGAAAGGCCACCGGTTTCGCGGCCACTCGGATACCGAAGTTCTGCTCGCCTCCATTGAAGAGTGGGGCGTCCCCGCCACGCTTGAGGCGGCCGTTGGCATGTTTGCTTTCGCTCTGTGGGATCGGAGTGAGCAGGTCCTGTTTCTCGCGCGTGATCGCGTCGGAGAGAAGCCGCTCTATTACGGCTGGACGAACGGCACGCTTCTCTTCGCCTCGGAACTGAAGTCCTTTCGGATATTCCCTGGCTCTTCGTGGGAGGTCGATCGGGACGCCCTCGCCCTCTTTTTCAAACTCGGCTATATCCCTTCTCCCTTCTCCATTTACAAGGGCGTCTGCAAGCTCACCCCTGGCACGTTTGTTCGGATCGATCGCCAGTCTCCGGGCGATCTGCCCTCTCCCGTCTCTTATTGGTCAATGCGGTCGGCCGCCGAAACCGGAGCGGCCAATCCCTACATGGGGGCCGATTCGGATGCGGTCGATGAACTTGAAGCTTTGCTGAAGCAAAGCGTCCGGGGGCAGATGGTTGCCGATGTGCCGGTCGGAGCCTTTCTTTCGGGCGGGATCGATTCTTCCACCATAGTCGCTTTGATGCAGGCTCAAAGCAGCCGCCCAATTCGAACATTTACAATTGGCTTTCATGAAGCGGAGTACAATGAAGCCAAGCACGCCGCCAGCATCGCTCGCCATCTCGGCACGTCTCATACCGAACTTTACGTTTCCCCGGCTGAGGCCATCGCCGTGATACCCCGCCTTCCCCACATCTACGACGAGCCTTTTTCTGACTCGTCACAAATTCCGACATTCCTTGTTTCTCAGTTGGCTCGTTCTCAGGTTACGGTCAGTTTATCGGGTGATGGGGGCGATGAGTTCTTCACGGGATATCAGCGATACGGCCTTTGCCAGCGCATCTGGTCACGAATGAATCTCGTTCCGGCCCCGCTGCGCCGGACTCTGGCTCGTTGCCTTCTCGGAACGCGGGGCGCGCGCTCCGACGACAGCTCCACTTTCCTCGCTCGATCCGGTTCCAGACTTCAGCCCGTTCTTTTTGACCGCATTCTCAAAGCCGCCGCTCTGCTCTCCTCCGATTCGGCCGATCAGCTTTATTGGCGGCTCAATTCTCAATGGGACTTGACGGAAAACGTCGTCCAGGGAGCCGGATCGAATTTGGCGGAATTGGCCTTTCTGAACAGTCAAATCCGGCTTCCAAATTTCCTCGACCGGATGTGTTACGCTGATTCCGTTTCCTATTTGCCGGACGATATTCTGGTTAAGGTCGACCGTGCGTCCATGGCCGTCAGCCTCGAGTCCCGGGTCCCTCTTCTTGACCACCGCGTCATTGAGTTCACCTGGCGGCTTCCCGCGAGCCTAAAGACCCGCCACGGGCAGAGCAAATGGCCGTTGCGTCAGGTCCTCTATAAATACGTTCCCCGCCAATTGATCGAACGACCGAAAATGGGATTTGGCGTTCCAATCGAGCACTGGCTTAAAGGCCCTCTGCGAGACTGGGCTGAAGACTTGCTTGAACCTTCGCGACTCCAAAGGGAGGGATTCCTGAATCCCAAACCTATTCGCTACCGTTGGGAACAACATCTCTCAGGCAAGCGGCGCTGGCATTACTCTCTGTGGGACGTGCTCATGTTTCAAGCCTGGCTGCAAACCCAAAGAAAAGTATCCGACAGCCGGCCTGAAATCTTCCAGAACGCCGGTGCGGCTCAAATCGGCCAAGCCTGAATGCAAGCTTCTCGTCCATCCGGCGGCCATCCGCGCACCATCTATTTCCTTTGCAACAAGCTTCATGCGGGAGGAGCCGAAAAACAGCTCTTATTGACCGCCAAGGCGGTTTGCGAACTTGGCTTCACCTGCAAAATTCGCAGCTTTGCCTCCCCTGAACCGGCCCGTTCGCTCAAACCTTTAGCCTCAGAAATTGCCGCTGCTCACGGAGTCCAGCCCGGACGGTTTTCCTGGAAAGAGCTTCTGGGGGATCGTCAGCTGCCGCAGACTTATTGGTCGTGGGGCCGGCGAGCCGATCTTGTCCTCAAGACGTGCAAACCGCTCTTGGCGGGGCATCTCTTCTGCTCTCTGCGCGACGCCGACTTCGACAAAATGCAGAGATTTCGCGCTTTCGAACGGTTCTCCCAGGGCCGGGTCGACCGTTTCGTGAGCAACAGTTTTCGCGCCTGCGATGAGCTTGCCCAGTTCGTCCCCCGCGTCAAAGAACGTTCAACCGTCGTTCTCAATGCTCTTTACCAATACCCCGAGGCTCCCCCGGCGAAAATGCCCGGTGAAATCTTTTCCGTCGGCATGCTCGGCAACATTTTGTTGCACAAGAAGGGATACGATATTGCTCTCGAACTTGCAGCTCTGCTCGCCGCCAGGGGTCTGCCAATCGTCATCAATGTCGCCGGCCGCGATGAAAGCAAAGGAGCGTTTTCCGCCGCGATTCATGACAGAAAGCTTTCACACGTCATCAATTACCTCGGCCCAACCGATCGTCCTCTGGAATTCCTATCCCAGCAGGACGCTTACCTCCTCTTGAGCCGCTACGAAGCCGTTCCCAATGCACTTCTCGAAGCCATGAGCGTCGGTCTTCCCTGTATCTCGACCAAAGTTGGAGACGTTCCGATACTCTTTCGGGACAACGAGCATCTCGAGATGTTGGATGCCCTTTCGGCGGAAGCCGCCTGTCAAGCCATTTGCCGGCTGCAAGCGGACCCGCCTCGTGCTCTCGCTCTGGGCAAATGCGCGCGGCAATTTGTCTTGGAGAGATGTTCGTTTGCCCGCCTCAAGACGGAGATGGAACGTCTTTTCTCCCCGCCTCCGTTTGAAGGCAGCGGGCTGCCGATCCGCCGGGCCAGCTCCTCTGGCCTCTCCCTTCCTTGCCGATAGGCCAGCCGGCTTCAAGACTTTTCCCCTCCCGCTTTTCCGCCATGCCCCCCGTGCGTCGCGCCCTCTTTGTCACCACCGTCCCCGACACGCTTCGCGCCTTCCTCAAGCCTTTCTCAGCTTTCTTTCGTGAACGAGGCTGGCAGGTCGACGCGGCCGCTTCTGAAGTCGACCATTGTGGGGATCTCCAAGATTCCTTCGATCGTCTTTTCAGCGTCCCCTTCAGCCGGAAGATTGCGTCGTGGAAAAACATTTCTCAGGGTGGCCGCGCCATAAGAAGGGTGATCCGCGGCGGAAACTATGACGTGGTTCACGTCCATTCCCCGATAGCTTCTCTCCTTACCCGGGCCGCGGTCCGGCGGGACCGCGGCCGATCCCGAATGATCATGGCCTATACCGCCCATGGCTTCCATTTCTTCTCCGGCAACAGCGCTTTGAAGAATCTTCTCTTCTTCCACCTTGAGCGGCTCGCCGCCCGGTGGACCGATTATCTTTTCACAATAAACTCCGAAGACCATGCCGCTTCCCTTCGCTTCGGCACGATTCCCCGGGATCGGATCATCCTGACTTCTGGAATCGGCGTTGATATCTCAAAGTACGGCAAGTCCGATGGCCCGCAATCCTGGCCCACTGGCCTGCCTTTCGGCCCAGGCTCCAAATACATTCTGAATGTCGCCGAATTTACCGCCCGCAAACGCCCATGGGACGTGATCTCCGCGCTCGGCCGGATCCAAGACGCTTCTCTTCACCTTGTGATGGCCGGCGAAGGCCCTTTGCTTGACTCGATGAAACAACTGGCCCAACGCCTTGGACTCAACCATCGAGTTCACTTTCTTGGCTTTCGCTCAGATATTCCCTCGCTCCTACGACACGCGGAAATGCTCACTCTCCCGTCGGCTCAGGAGGGCCTGCCGCGTTGCATCATGGAAGCGTTTTGCGCTGAAATCCCCGTCGTCGCTTCGGATATACGAGGCTCGCGGGATCTTTTGGAGGGTGGCGCGGGTCTCGCGTTCCCCGTGGGCCAGCCCGAAAAGCTTGCAGCCGCGGCTTCTCTACTTCTGGCCGACCGCGCGCTTCGGACACGGATTACTGCCGCGGCTCGGTCCAAACTGCAAAAATACTCATTTGAAGCTGTCATCCCGGCCTACGAGGAAGTCTACTTTCACGGTTCGCCCCGCCAGGGAGCCTCATCTTGCTGAAATGATTTACGGAGACCTTGTTTTGAATTCAGATACCATCCCCCAGACAAACGAAGTTAACCCTTCGCAACCGCTTAGAGACGAGGTCATTGCCATCATTTGTCGTTGTCTTCGCGAAGTTAGCGCCGGCCTTCCATCCTCCAATCAACCCCCTCCCGGGAGCGATACCCGTCTCTTCGGCAGCAAATCGGCCCTGGACAGCGTGGGTTTGGTCAACCTCCTTGCCGATGTGGAGGAAACTATCTCCGTTCGTTTTGGGAAAGATTTCGTTCTCGCCGACGAACAAGCAATGAGTCGGACTCATTCCCCTTTTCGGCGGGTCGATTCTCTCGCCGACTACATTGTTGAAAAGCTCTCGGAGCCCCGCTCCTGATCGAGCTCCGCTCGGCTGGCCTGCGCCATGACCCCGTTCGTCGCCATCGTCACTGGAGCCCGAAAAGGCCTTGGCCGAGCCATCGCCGCCAAATTCCTGGAAGCCGGCTGGCGCGTCTTCGGTTGCAGCCGCGAGCCGGCTGGCTGGGCTCACAAAGATTACGTCCATTTCCAGTTGGATGTTGCTGACGAATCGGCTGTTGTTGAAATGGTTCGGTCGGTCGCCCGGAACGAAGGCCGGATCGATGTTCTTGTCAATAATGCCGGCTTGGCCTCCATGAACCATCTTTTGCTGACCCCGGTCTCTTCCGTGCGGAAAGTGTTGGAAACGAATGTGGTGGGGACCTTCAACTTCCTCCGCGAAACGGCCAAGGTTATGAAGCGTCAGCAACGGGGCCGAATCATCAATTTTTCAAGCGTGGCGGTGGCTCTTAACCTGGAAGGGGAGGCCATTTATGCCGCGTCAAAAGCTGCGCTCGAATCCCTCACTCGGATCGCTTCCCGAGAATTCGCCTCCAGCCGGATCACGGTCAATGCGGTGGCTCCCTGCCCAATTCTCACGGATCTCATTCGCGCTGTCCCGGAGGAGAAGATCCAAGCCCTTCTCCATCGCCAGGCCATTCAAAGGCTTGGCACTCCGGAAGACGTCTGGAACGTCATCGAATTCTTTATCCGGCCGGAGAGTGATTTCGTCACAGGCCAGGTCATCCAGCTTGGGGGCGCCCTCGGCTAATCGATGCGAACCTGCTCGTTTTCCTCCTGTGGAATGGCTGTTTGACAGAATTAGGCAAGGTGGGTCGTTGCCATGCGTGGCGACGGCAGACCGCGAATATTCCTTTGCCGATTTGGATCAGTGTATCGACGCCGCGATCTCCCAGATCGGCTCGTCCGGGATAGCTGCAGGTGATGTCGTTGCGCTATTCGCCGATTTTTCCCTCACCGGAATCGCTTGGTTTCTCGCCCTCGCTCGGCGTCGCGTCGCCTTGGTTCCGATCACCTCCAGCACTGAAGCGGAAGCCGCGTCTCGCCTTGCCTCCGCGCAGGTTCAATGGCGTGTCGATATTTTGGACGGACGCAGTCCGCGCATCACTCTGGAACCCGGACACTGCCTGACTCACCCTCTGCTGCTTCAACTGCGCGAAAGAAACCGGGCTGGCCTGATCTTGTTCAGCAGCGGCAGTTGCGGCCCGCCCAAAGCGATGGCGCACGACCTCACATCCTTGGTCGACTCGTATGCTCTCCGCCGGCCTCGACACCTTCGCGTGCTCCTTTTTCTCCTGTTTGATCACATCGGAGGCCTCAATACCCTTTTGCTCGGCCTGGCCGGTTTGCTCTGTCTTGTCGTTCCTCATTCTCGCGAACCTGGCGAAATCGCCGCGCTGATTGCCAAACGCCAGGTCAATGTCCTGCCGGCTTCTCCCACGTTTCTCAATCTCCTCCTCTTAAGCGGAGCTCCTGACCACTGCGATCTTTCCAGCCTGCGGATTATCACTTACGGGACTGAGCCGATGCCTCAACCTCTGCTGGCCCGCCTGCGCCTGGCTTTCCCAAAAGTTAAATTCCTTCAAACCTTTGGCACCTCCGAAACCGGCATCAGCCAAACCTCCAGCGAATCCTCCGGCAGTACTTGGATGCGCATTGACGATCCCAATGTGGAAGTCCGCGTCGTCGAAGGAGAACTCTGGCTTCGAAGCAAGATTCAGATTCTGGGTTATCTGAACTATCCCATGCACAACTTCACCTCGGATGGATGGTTCAAGACAGGGGATCTCGTTGAGACTTCCAGTGACGGCTCCCTGAGGATCATCGGCCGGCAGAGCAGCCTCATTAATATCGGAGGGCTCAAGGTGCTTCCCGAGGAAGTGGAAGCGGTCCTCCTTGAGATGCCCGAGATCGCCGACTGCGTGGTTTTTGGCGAAGCCAATCCGATCACTGGCCAGGCGGTGGTCGCCCTAATCGTCCTGTCGCCCGGCGCCGATCCCAACTCGATCAAAAGTCTCATGCGCGCTCATTGCCGGGCTCGATTGGCGCCCTACAAAATTCCCATCCGGCTGCGCATTTCCGATCGGACCTCTTTCTCCGGCAGATTCAAAAAGATGCGCGCCGCTGGCGCTGACCCCTCGCTTAATCCCTTTCCTGTCCTCAAGCCGTGAGCTCTCTCCGTCAGTTAGTTATCGTTGGGGCTGGCGGCTTCGGTCGCGAGATTCTCGCGTGGGCCCGGCATTCCCGGGGTTTTCAAACCGAATGGGTTATCAAGGGCTTCATCGACGATGCCGATGATCCGTTGAAAGCACATCCCGCGCCCGCTCCTGTCCTTGGCCGGATAGCGGACTACGCCCCCAGTTCCGACGAGGTGTTCGTTTGTGGCGTGGGCGTGCCCGCTTACCGCGAAAAGCTCATTTCAATGCTTGCCAGCCGCGGTGGGGAGTTTATCCAACTCATCCACCAGACGGTTGTTTTCGGCAACGAAGTGTCCCTTGGATCCGCCGTTGTCCTTTGCCCTTTTAGCCTCGTTTCTTCCAACGCCACTCTGGAAGATGGCGTCGCCGTCAACTGCTATTCATCGGTGGATCACGATGTGCGGGTCGGCAAGTGGAGCCAGATCAGCTGCCATTGCGATTTGACCGCGGAGGTTCAGCTTGGAACGAAGGTTTTTCTGGGCAGCAAAGTCTCTATTATTCCCAAGATCGTCATCGGCGATTCGGCTTATGTCGGCGCAGGTTCTGTTGTCACCCGCAACGTTCCTCCGGGCGCCAAGGTCGTGGGCAATCCGGCTCGCATCATCTGACCCTCCCGTTTCCGATCGTTTCCGATGAAAAGAACCTTTGATCTTTTCTTCACCGTCCTGTTTTCTCCCTGCTGGCTTCCGGTCTTCCTGCTCATTGCTCTGCTCGTTCGTTTCAAACTAGGTTCACCCGTTCTGTTCCGGCAGACCCGGCCTGGCCTCCTCGGGCATCCCTTTGAAATCATCAAGTTCCGCACAATGACCGACGCTCGGGATGCCTCTGGCTGCCTGCTGGCGGACGAACGCCGCCTGACCAAATTTGGAAAATGGCTGCGGGCTTCTTCGCTCGATGAGCTGCCTGAGTTATTCAACGTGCTCCGAGGAGAGATGAGCCTGGTCGGACCTCGTCCCCTCTTGATGCAATACCTGCCACTTTATTCCGCCAGACAAGCTCGCCGGCACGAGGTTCGGCCCGGCATTACCGGCTGGGCCCAGGTGAATGGCCGGAATGCTCTTGAGTGGGACCAAAAGTTCGAACTCGATGTCTGGTACGTGGAGAACCACAATCTTCTGCTCGACGTTCGGATCCTGCTTCGCACTTGCCGGAAGGTTTTTGTTCGTG
This sequence comes from uncultured Verrucomicrobiota bacterium, assembly GCA_964566945.1. Classification (GTDB taxonomy): domain Bacteria; phylum Verrucomicrobiota; class Verrucomicrobiia; order Limisphaerales; family SXQI01; genus DASVNK01. The sequence continues at coordinate 68,086 of CAZMKE010000002.1, forward strand.
AAGGGATCAACTCTCCGGGTTCCGCTACCGCCCCCTTTTTCACCGGTTCATCCAGCCGGTAGTTAGGGAGGCCGCCGGAGTGTGCTTCCGCCCCGCGCTCCGGCCTTCAGGCTGAGGAAACCCCGCGACGGCTAATTCATCCCACTTTTCTTTCTTCCTCGGCGCCCTCCCCAAGTTCTTTTATCTTTATGTCTATGACCGGAACCTTGCCAGAAGCCCCTTTTTCTTCGGAACAGGTTAACTCCTGTGTCGCGCAGTTTTGCAGCCCTGCTCTCTTTCGCGGCCGCCGTGTTCTGGTCATCATCCCCGACGGCACCCGGACCGCTCCGGTCGGCCTCCTCTTCAAAACCATTTTCCGCCAGATTGGCCGGGAATGCGCTTTGTTCGACATTCTCGTGGCTCTGGGCACCCATCAACCCATGAGCGATGCCGCCATTTGCGAGCGGCTCGAGATCAGCGAGCAGGAACGGTCGAGCGCCTACGCCAAAGTGCGTTTCTTCAATCACGCTTGGGACGATCCCGCCTCCCTCCGCCATGTTGGCGCCATCCCGGCTTCGGAGATCAGCGCTCTGACCGGGGGGCTTTTCGCCATGGATGTCCCGGTCGAGGTGAATCGGCGTTTATTCGATTACGATCAGGTTATCATTGTCGGTCCGGTTTTCCCTCATGAGGTCGTTGGCTGTTCCGGTGGAAACAAATATCTGTTTCCGGGCGTGGGCGGTCCCCAGATTCTGAATTTCTTTCATTGGCTCGGGGCAGTGGTCACCAACCCCATGATCATTGGCAACAAGTGGACCCCGGTGCGAAAGGTGGTCGATCGCGCGGCGGCGATGGTCAAGATCCCCAAGCTCTGCTTCTGCATGGTCGTGGACCGCGGAGGCCTGGCCGGACTGTTTGCCGGAACCCCCGAGGAGGCTTGGGACAAAGCCAGTGATTTGTCCCGCCAGCTCCACATCACCTACAAAGAGCGCCCGTTTCACACCATTCTCTCCTGCGCTCCGAAGATGTACGACGAGCTCTGGACCGGTGGAAAGTGCATGTATAAGCTGGAGCCGGTTTTGGCGGACGGCGGCGAACTGATTATTTACGCTCCCCACATCACCGAGGTTTGTGTTTCGCACGGCAAGACCCTCCTCGAAGTCGGTTACCATTGTCGCGACTATTTCCTGAAACAATGGGACCGCTTCAAGCACTACCCTTGGGGTGTTCTGGCCCACTCGACCCATGTTTATGGGCTCGGGACCTACGAACACGGCGTGGAGACACCCCGGGCCAAAGTGACTTTGGCCACCGGCATTCCGGAAGAGGTCTGCCGCCATATCAATCTCGGTTACCGCGATCCTCGATCCATCGATATCGAGGCTTACGCCGATCGCGAATCGGAAGGAGTCCTCCTGGTGCGCAAGGCCGGCGAAATGCTTTACCACCTCAGGCAGCAGCCCAAATGGGCGGGCGGGACCTTTTAATTCTTAACTCCCTTCCGATTCCGGCGCTGCTGGCCTGGTGTCCTCCACCAGTTGGGGCTTTTCGTCCGAAAGATTTTTCGGGCGGCTCTTCACCCATTCCAAGGCCGCACCCAAGTCTTTAATCTCGCCCGCGAGCTGAGCCTCGTAGGCCGATTTGAGCATATCACCGATCTCCCGTCCCGGCGCGAACCCCGCACGGATCAAGTGCCGGCCGAGCAGGATGGGCGCCGGGGCTCGGTTCTTTACCGCGAGTTCTTCGGCTTTCTCCTCCAAGGCGCTCACCTGTGGCGGCAAAAGGCGGGGCAGAGGCGGTCGTCCGAAAGCGTCCGCGGTCATAACCGCCAAAAGGCCCTCGATGTTTTCCGGCTCGAGGCGCTTGGCCAATCGGCGCACGCCTCGTTCCGTCACTTCCCCGAAATGCGCCATATGGTGCTGCACCAATGGCACCACTCGGTCCTGAATCGACCGCGGGGAGTTGATGCTCTGCAGAAAATCTTCCGCCAGCTTCCCGCTCACCTGCTCATGACCGGGCGACACCGTTCGCATTCTTCCCCGCTTCAGTTGCTCGGTCGTGGTGAGTGCCTTGCCGGTATCGTGAGTTAACACCGCCAACATATAGACGATGCGCGACTCCGCATCAGCACTCTTCCAGGCCGGGAGCCCCGCCAGCGCATCGCAAGCATGGAGGGTATGTTCAAACACGTCGCCCTCTGGATGCCATTCCGCATCCTGCCTCACTCCTCGGATTGCTGCCAGCCCGGGGTAGTGCTCGATCCAGCCTGTCTGACTGAGAAAGCGCAGTCCCAACGAGGGTTTCTCACTCCTCTCCGCCCACTTAAACCACTCTTCCCGCACCCTTTCCCTGGCCAGCTCCCGGTAGGCGTTTTTGATGGCTTGAGCGATTGCGATCGTCTCAGGTGCGGCCTCTAGGCTAAAGCGCCCGGCCAGCTGCATCCCGCGCAGCACCCGCAGGGGATCTTCGGGAAAGGCAGCGCTCGTGTGGCGCAGGATTCGGTTCTTCAAATCTTCCTCCCCATGGAAAAAGTCCAGCACCTCCTCCCGCCTCGGATCAAACATGAGCGAGTTGATCGTAAAGTCCCGGCGCGCGGCCGCCTCCCGCGGTGTCAGCGTCGCGTCGAATGTGACTTCAAACCCCCGGTGCCCGGGGGATCTTTTTGAATCCCTCCGCGGAATGCTGAAGTCATAGGCCAGCCTGCTGGGCAAGCTCAGCTTGAGCACTCCAAACGACCTGCCCACCTGATCGACCCTCCCCCACCGGCCCAGCGCCTCCGCCAAAACATCGTAATCCAGGCCGTAGACTTCTATGTCATAGTCTTTAGTCGGCCGCTGGAGCAGCCAATCCCGCACGCAGCCTCCCACCAAGTACGCCTGCTCCAGCTCCGGGGTGCTCCGAAGAATGGTCTGCAGTTCGGCTGGCAAGTTTGTCATCATTCCTCGGGTCTTGCCCGCTTCCGTCCCGGCTGGCTCAGGGCGTCAGAACGATCTTTCCCCGCGCCGTTGTTTCCATCACGGCTTTGTGCGCTTGCCCAGCGTCGGCCAGTGGAAAGGCCCTTCCGACCACCGGCCGCAACGTTCCATTTTCCAACCCCGCTCTCAACCCTGCATGAATGCTCCGCAGGTCCGCCGGGGTCGCGTTGAAGAGGGTCATTCCATAAATCGTCACGTCCCTGACCATCGCGTCCCGGGGGTTCACCTCCACCTTGCCCCGGCTGCCGATCACCACCACTCTCCCGAATTTCGCCAGCAAGCCCAGATCCTTTCCTAGGTTCACATTCGCGAGCATTTCCAGAATGATGTCCGCTCCCTGGCCGTCGGTGATCTGCTTCAGATCCTCGTTAAAAGCGGGCGCTTTGTGATCCAGCACATGGTGTGCTCCTTCAGCCCTCACCAGTTCGCGTCCCTCGCTTGTGCTCGCCGTTCCGATGACGATCAGCCCTGCTCCCCGCGCCAGCTGAACCGCCGCCAAGCCTACCCCTCCGCTGGCGCCATGGACGAGCACGCTTTCACCCGCAGCCGGTTTGGCCTTGTGAAAAAGCGCCCGGTAGGCCGTCGCATAGGGTACTCCCAGGGACGCTCCTTGTGAAAAGGAGATATTGGCCGGCAGGTGATAAACCGTTTGGATCCCGCACAGCGCCTTCTCGGCGTAAGCGCCGGTGAGCGTTGCACTCGTGTAAACCCGATCACCCTCTTTGAACTGCGTCACTCCTGCACCGACCCTCTCCACCACGCCCGCGGCGTCGAATCCCGGCGTATACGGGAGGCTTGGCGCTGCCCCGTAGCCTCCTGCCCGAATATAGGTATCCACCGGGTTCACCCCGGCCGCCTCGACGCGCAAGACCAATTGACCGGGTCCCGCTTCCGGGTCAGCGACTGTTGTTAGTTGGAGCACTTCGGGACCTCCGTGCTCTTTCACTTGAATGACTCTCACGCGGTCGTTTTAGCGCACCACCTTCCCTCGTGTCGAGCTGTCCCTCCCCCCCAACAACGGGCCAATTTCAATGGTTGCTGTGGCAGGGGACCGCCCGATGCCGAAAAGTCCGAGTACAAAAAAAGAGTGCCCCTGGTTTACAGGCTGCACTCTCAAAATTAGAGCTGCCCGCTCGCGTCGCGGCGAGCCTGGCATTTTTCAACCTCTTGGCTTAAAAGGTGAAAATCATCTGAGGTTCGCTTGGGCTCACCTGACGATAAACCGGAGCCCTTCCACCTCTCGTTTGCGGCATTGAAAGGAAGCTCGGCGAGACGCCGAAATGTGACTTAAACTCCCGCGAGAAGTGAGACACTTGCTTGTAGCCGTGCTCAAAAGCCACTTCCTTCACCGACTTCCCTGTTTGGAGAACGGCATAGGCTTGCTTCAGCCGCAGTTCTCTCAACCACTCGCTCACGGTCACTCCATAATGCTTTTGGAAGTGCCGTTCAAGCGTACGCAAGGAAGTTTGGCACAACTCGGCCAACTCCCTTGCGCGGAAGCCAGCCTTGTGCGCCAGAACCTCCCACTCTTGTACGAATCCTAATCGACTACTCATCGCCCTTTTGATTAACGTTGCTAACAGGTCCGAAAGAGGAACCGTTTGTAGTAAAATCCGGCTGGAATGTCAACCGCATTTCTTCCCTGCCATCTTTCCTTACTCTCGGCTCTGTCGGTTTCTCTTCCCATCGGCGCTTTCCTCCCTCAACCAAAGTCCGATTTCCGCCGATGGGTCCTTCGCCGGATTCATCCGGGGAGCGGTCCAATGCGAGCAAAAGTGATTGTATTTGGCCTCCAACCTCGGTTTAATCATCCAGCGACAATTATGTTTACCCCTTTGATTTCGCGGCTGAAATCGGCTTCAGCGCTTGTGGCATCGATGGTCTTTGTGCTTTTCCTGGCGGCCTGCCAAAGCACCCCCACTCATCCGCCTACGGCCGAGGATATTACGCCTCCTATTCTCCGGCTGGCACCCGGCGATGTCTTGGAAATCACTTTCCCCGGCGCGACCAATCTCACGGGCTTGCACCACATAGGGCCTGAAGGCACTATCACCATGCCGTTGGTCGGCCAAATCGAGGCGGGCGGAAAGACTGCCGAAGAGCTTCAGGGGCAACTCATTGGGCTCTATTCCTCGGAGCTGAAAGACACGAACATTATCGTTTCCGTCGCCAGCTCAGGCAACGTTGTCTACATCGAAGGTGCCATTCTTCGACCCGGAAAGATCATCATGGAGCGGCCGATCACCGCCTTGGAGGCGGTGATGGAAGCGGGCGGTTTCGCCGAAGTGGCCAACAAGCGCAAGGTTACGGTCGTCCGCTACAAGGGAAATCAGAACTACGTCATTGAACTGAACCTCGAACCGGTTCTTTCCGGTGGCCAGGTCCCACCGTTCTACCTGCGACCTCGGGATATCGTTCACGTGCCGACAAAAATTCAATGGTTTTAACTTAACGGCCGAAGTTCGATGCCCTGTAAGATTCTGAAGTCCAATAGGGTATAAATCGAAAAGAGTTCCCCACCTGACGGCATTTGCCGTCGATGATGGTGCTCGCTCCTTGGTAGGCTCAACCGTATTCTTCTCCAGATGAAATCGTCGGCCTACGATGTTGCGGTCCTCGGCGGCGGGAGTGCAGGTTACGCCGCCGCCCGCTCATGTTCGGCTGCTGGATTGAACACCGTCCTTTGTGAAGGCGGTTCTGAAGTTGGAGGCCTCTGCATCCTGCGAGGTTGCATGCCGACGAAAGCGCTCCTCCAGTCGGCAGAAGTGCTGCATGCTGTTCGGAGGAGTCCTACATTCGGAATTCAGGCGAGCGAGGTGTCTGCCGACATCCGCGAGATCATCGCGCGCAAGGATCGGCTGATCAAAGAGTTCGCTGATTATCGCCGCAGCCAGCTCGAAAATGGTCAATTCCACTTTGTTCGCGCGACAGCCTATTTCAAAGACCCCAACACTCTCTCACTGAGCAATGGCGAGGTTTTGACCGCCAAAAGCTTCATCGTCGCAACCGGTTCCACTCACGCTCCTCCCCCGATCCCCTCTCTGGAGGAGGTTGGCTTTTTGACCAGTGACGAGGCTCTCTTCCTGGAGCGCTTGCCGCGTTCCCTCATCGTGTTGGGTGGTGGAGCAGTCGCCGTCGAGTTCGCTCAGTTTTTCTCCCGGCTCGGTGTTCACGTCACGCTGATCCAGCGCTCGGCTCAGTTGTTAAAAGACGAGGACCGGGATGTGGCCGCTGTCCTTGAAACCGTTTTTCGCCGGGAGGGGTTGACCGTTTTTACCGGTACCAACCTTGTGGAGGCTTGGCGCGAAGGCCCTGTCAAAGGTGTTTCTTTTTCTTACGAAGGCCAGATCGTTCGCATCGCCGCTGAGGAAATCTTTTACGCCCTTGGTCGGATGCCAAACACGACAAGCTTGCACCTGGAAAATGCGGGTGTGGAGCTGAGTTTTGGTCGGTTTCTTGTCGATTCCGAGATGCGGACCAACGTCCCCCATATTTTTGCCGCCGGGGATTGTACAGGCCTTCATGAGATTGTTCACGTTGCGATCCAGCAGGCGGAAATCGCCGCCCACAACATTATCCACCCTAATGATCGCTGCCACATCGACTACCGCCTCCTCACCAGCGTCGTTTTCACCGAACCCCAAATTGGGCGGGTCGGTCTGACCGAAAAGGAGGCTCTTTCCCGAAAAGTCCCCTTCATCGCCGCTTCCTACCCGTTCAATGATCACGGCAAATCCATGATCATGGAGGCTTCAGATGGTTTCGTTAAACTTCTCGCGCATCCTCAAACCGGAGAAATACTCGGTGGTTCCTGCATCGGGCCTCACGGCGGTGAGTTGATCCACGAGATTATCGCCGCCATGTCCAAACGCATGACGGTGGGTGAACTCGCTTCCCTGCCCCATTACCATCCCACTCTGTCGGAAATCTGGACCTACCCGGCTGAAGAGTTGGCCGCTTCCATCGCTTCGGCCCCTTGAAATACCTGTCTCCTCAACTCCTTGGGTTTTTCTTCACAATGCTTTTGGGAACAACTGCCAAACCGTTTGTCAATTCTCACCGAGAAATCCGGTTTTTCCTTCTTTTCCTCGGCCCCTCGCAGACTCGTACTCGGTTGTTCACAGCCCTTTTTCCTCCCGAAGTCCTTGAGGCGAATGGTTCAACCGCTCAAAGACATTTTGTTCACATCCCTTAATAAGAGATTGATTTTGATTTCAACTACAGAATCATTAAGCCCGAAATGAAACTGACCATCAGCAAAGAGCAATTGCTCCAAGGGCTTCAGGCAGTCCAGAACATCGTGAGCACCCGCACCACGCTCCCGGTTCTGTCGAACGTGCTTCTCCGCGCTGAAGGAAACCGCCTGGATTTGACTGCGACTGACTTGGATGTTTCCATTTCGTCGGCTGTTGAAGCAACAGTCGAGACTCCGGGAGCCGTGACGCTGCCGGCGAAAAAGCTGTTCGGTATCGTTCGGGAACTTCCGTCCCCTCAGATCGAACTGGAGGTTGACGACAAAAACGTTTGCCGAATCGTCGCGGGAGCCTCCTACTACAAGATCAACGGACTCGCCGCGGAGGAATTTCCGCCCCAACCAAAATTCGCGGAGAACCGGCGGATCGTCCTCCCCCAGGACAAATTGAAGAGCTTGTTGCGGAAGACTTCTTTTGCGATTTCAACCGATGAAAGCCGCTTCGTGCTAAACGGAATTTTCATGAGCCTGAATGACCACAAGATCACTCTGGTGGCCACGGATGGTCGGAGATTGGCGTTGGCGGAAGAAGAGGTCGATGTTCCAGCCGGCAGCCAGGGAGAGTGCATCGTTCCGAGCAAGGCGATTAACGAGCTGGTCCGCTTGTTGGCGACTCAGAGCGATGTGGAAATCAAATTCACCGACAATCAGGTCGCCTTCAACTTGAGCGGAGCCAATGGCTTTTCCACGTTGATCATTTCGAAATTGATTGATGGGAACTACCCGAATTACCGCCAGGTCATCCCCCCTGAATCCAAAGAACGGATTCCTCTGGTCCGTGAGGAATTGCTGCAAGCCCTGCGCCGGGCGGAGATCATGACGAGTGAGAAGTCGAACTCGGTCAAGCTGAGCTTTGGCAAAAACAAGCTGGAGGTGACCGCCAATACTCCGGAAATCGGGGAGGCTCGGGAATCGATGGCTGTGAATTACAAGGGCGACGATATCGCCATCGCATTCAATCCCGTTTACCTCATGGATCCCCTCAAAGCGTTGGATAACGATGAGGTTTACCTGGAACTGAACGACGAACTCAGTCCGGGGGTCGTGAAAATTAACGGTCCTTTTCTTTACGTTCTCATGCCCATGCGCATGAGCTAAAGGACAGGTTCAATCAGGAGCCGGCCTTACGGCGCAGGATGCAGGAGAGCTATCAGGACGCAACGCTGGTTTTGGTGGGTCACGGCTCGACCCTGAACGCTGAATCGGCGGAACCCACCTATGAACATGCCGCCGAGTTGCGGCGGCGCGGTCTTTTTGGAGAAGTGCTTGAGGCGTTTTGGAAGCAGGAGCCGGCCATCTCTGGAGTGATTCGAGGGGCCTTTGGCCAGAGAGTTTTCGTGGTCCCGCTCTTTATCAGTGAGGGCTATTTTACTGAGCAAGTGATTCCGAGGGAGCTTGGGCTGCCCGTTCGAGCGGCAGGAGGTTTTGAAAGTTCGCGGGATTTGCCCGGGGATCCGGAGTTAAGGAGGCTTTTCTACTGTGGCCCGATTGGCACCCATGACAGCATGACGGAAGTGCTGCTGTCTCGCGCCCGGTCCATCATTTTGAAGCACCCGTTCCCTCGAGCCCCAAAGCCTTCGGAAACAGCCCTTTTTATCGCCGGGCATGGCACTGGAAACAATGAGAACTCGAGGCAGGCTATCGAGCGGCAAGTCCGCTTGATCCGAGGTCGGGGGGAATATGCCGAGGTGCACGCCGTCTTTATGGAAGAGGACCCGCGGATCGGCGAGTGTTACTCGATCGCTTCGGCTTCAAATATCGTGATGGTCCCCTTTTTCATCAGCGACGGTCTTCATTCCTTCGAGGATATCCCTGTGATGTTGGGCGAGCCGGAGCGCATCGTCCAAAAGCGCTTTAGCCAGGGACAGCCCACTTGGCGCAATCCGACGGAGAAACAAGGAAAATTGCTTTGGTACACGCCCAGTATTGGGACGGAACCTCATATCCCGGACGTGATTCTTGAGAGAGTCCGTGAAGCCGCTGCTGGCCTTTGACGGGCCGATTCTCAAAGCTGCGCTGCTGGTTAGTGAGAAAATCCTCTATCGTCCTCAGGCAGTGGCTGATCTTTCGTTTCCGGAACAAAGGGGAGAATTACCAGGCCGGCTAAAAAGATGACACACATGGTTAAACCAGCGTAGCGCATCGGTTCGGGAGATTTGGCGTAAACCCGGCTCGTCAAGAGGCCCAGCACCGTAGGCCCGGAAGCGGCCACAAAGCGGCCCACGTTGTAACAAAAAGAGGTCCCAGTGCTGCGGAGCGAGGTTGGGAAAAGCTCGGGAAAATAGATGGCGTAACCGCCAAAAATGGAGAGCTGGCAAAAGCCCATGATCGGGATCATCCAGAAGATCTGGCTGAAATCGGTGAGAAAGTAGAAAACCATCGCGGTGCTCAAGCAGGCGGCGACGAAAGCGATGGCGAAGGTTGGCCTTCGGCCGATCTTTTGGGAAACAGAGCCAAAGCCGTAAATGCCGAAGAACGCTCCGACGTTGAGCATCATGGAGGTGATGCCGGCCCAAAGAGTCAGTTTGCCAGCGAGCGCGGGCCCAGCGAGGCCTTGAGCCTCGAATTTCTTTTGCAGGACGGAGCGAATTAGGTCGATGCTGAAGAAGCCAATGCCCCACAGCCCCACCACGCCACAAAAAGCGAGTAGCACGCCCGCGATGGCACGACGGCGCCACGGGGAACCCGGCCCGCGCAGCATGGTGGCCAGACCGAGAATGAGGGCCAGGACCGCCAGTCCAAAATTGATCGGCAGCTTCGGCAGGGCACTGGGGTAGAATGCGATTGCCAGAATCACCACGATCAAGAAAAGAGAACCGAGAGCTGTCGGCTGCCAATTGGGATTGCCGAACAACTCACCGTATGATCCCAGTTTTCGAGTGGCTGAACCGGAAGCGCGCAACGCTTTCCATTGCTCGGGCTCTTTCAGTTTTTGCCAGATAATCAGGCTCAACAGCGCTGGGAGCGCGCCCACCACAAACATCCACCTCCAACCACTCGTGATCTTGCCTGCTTGCTCCAGTTGCCCCAGCCCGATGCTGATCAGCGCGGCGGAGACGTTGCCGACGGCAGAGAGCGCCTGCAGCAGGCCAAGCGCTTGAGGCCGAGCCCGGGGAGGCATGACTTCGGCCACCAGGGCCACCCCCACCGCAAACTCGCCTCCTACCCCCAAGCCGGTGATGAAGCGATAAAAGGCAAAATCCCAAAAGCCGACCGAGAGAGCGCTCAGGCCGGTACAGAGCGAATAAACCAGGATCGTCACCATCATGGTTTTCGCCCGTCCGATGCGATCTCCCAACACCCCAAAAGTAAGGCCGCCGGTGGCCCAGCCGATGAGAAAGATGGCGGTGGCGTAACCGCCATACTCCGCCACGCTTTGACCGGGGTGGAGGAGGCTCTTCATCGCGGGCACCCGGGCCAGATTAAAGAGCTGTTGGTCGAGGCAGTCGAACAACCACCCGAGGGCTGTCACCATCAACACAAACCAGTGGTAACCATTCAACTCGCGCCACCAAGGCTCGTTCCCCAACGGAGGGGTGGAGGTGGCGCGGGATTTGTCCTCAGTGTTTTTCACGGCTAGGCCCGCATGCCTACACTAGACCCGGGGATGAAGCCAAGCGGGAACTCACGCGGAGTCGGGACCGTCCCGGAAGGGCGCGAGGCAGACCCCGCTCGTGATCAAACACTTCGAGCGAAAAGAGAACTTGGCATGTTCGTAGCTACTGAGGATTGAGTCTCATTTCGGAGAGACGCTCCGAGGAGGCTCAAAGCCCTATGGCTAATCAAATGAAAGATTCGGGACGAATTCTGCTCCTGATTGATGATCAGGCTGAGCTGGCTCAGGCGGCCCCTCTGTTTTGCGACCTGCCGGAGGGTTGGAAAGTGCACGTCAGTGGAAGTGCCGAAGATGCGCTGTGCCGCTTGGATCAGGTTCCATTTGATGTCGTGTTCGTCGATTTAAAGGCTGGCCCGTTTGCCAGCACCCAACTTCTACATGAGGTGTGGGCTCGGCACCCCCGAACCATTCGATTCCTTCTCGCCTCGAAGCTCGAACCTGACTTGATGGTCACGTGCGCGCTGGGACCGCACCAATTCCTTCATAAGCCCGTTGATGCCCAGGCTCTTCGAGCCGCTTTGGAGCGAGCCACCCTGGTGGATAGCCTCTTTCGGGAGCCCAGTGTGCAAACCCTGGTCGCTAAAATCCGGACATTTCCCAGCCGTCCAGCCGTTTACGTGGAGGTGATGCGCGAACTTCGGTCGCGCGACTCTTCCCCTCAGGTTGTGGGCGAGCTCGTATCCAAGGACTTCGCGATTTCGGCGAAACTTTTGCAGATCACCAATTCGGCGTTCTTTGGCTTTAGCCAACGTGTTTCGTCACCCGCCGATGCCGTCCTGCTTTTGGGCATGGAAATGACCGCTTCTCTGGTGCTCGGCATTGAGGCCTTTTCCCGCCTGGACAACGTGAAACTGCACTATTTTTCGACCGATCAGGTCTGGAAACATTGCCAAGCGGTGGCCAACTCGGCCCGTCTGATCGCGCAGACCATGACGGATGACGCCAATTTGGCGCATGATGCGTTTACTGCGGGCCTTTTGCATGATATCGGCAAGCTCGCGCTGGCGGTGAATTTCGAAGAGCAATATCGCCAGGCACTGAACGAAGCGCGGGCCCAAAATGTACCGGCGTGGGAGATTGAAAAGAAGATTTTTGGGGCCACCCACGCGGAGGCGGGAGCTTATTTGCTCTCCCTCTGGGGCCTGCCGGCCTCGGTGATCGACGCCGTGGCGAGTCATCATTTACCGGCCCGCGAGCTGCCCGGAAGATTCACGCCGGCCACCGCCGTCCATTTGGCAAATGCTTTGGATTACGCGGAGGCTTCGGGCCTGAGCGGCTTTCCTGAGTTCCGGCTTGATCTGGACTATGCTCCCGAGTTGGAGGTGCAGGAAAACTTCGAACAGCTGCGTGCGTTGGTCCGGCAGAACCACAGGCCCACGGCCACACCCGCGCCGATGGTGCGCAGGCCGAGCGAGGAGCGCATCCCTTTGTCCGCCGAGCCAGCTGTGCAAATGGCGGCCAACCTGTCGCCGAATGGTTGGTGGTCCCGCTTTCGCGCGTTGCTCGCCGCCTGATCCACCCGCCTGACCGCTTCGAAACTGCCGAAAGCCAGGAGTCGGGCCCCGTGCTTTAGAGGCAGAGAAAGGCTCTCACCCCCCGGATAAACTCGCTTTTACCCTTTGACACTGCTGGGGGTGGTTGGCAAGGTTCCGGTTCTGTTTTGAGACGTGGGGAGGGTAAACCCGGTGTTCCTTCCCCTGAAAAGAAAAGACGAATATGGCTGAACTTGTTGGAAATTTGCTGGTGGCCCAATCCGGCGGACCGACTGCTGTGATCAACGCCAGTGTGGCTGGTGTGATCCTGGAGGCGGGTAAACACGGGATGATCGAGGAGATTTACGGCGGGCTCAACGGAATTTACGGCATCCTGAACGAAGACCTGGTTGACCTCAACGAGGAAAAGGCCCGGTCGATCGAGGGATTGAAGTTCACCCCGGGCGCTGCTCTCGGCACTTGCCGGTACAAAGTCGACTTCCAAAAGAAGCCGGAAAAGGCCGCCAAGGACATGGATCGCCTTTTCGAGGTGTTTCAGGCTCATAATATCCGCTACTTTTTCTATGTCGGCGGCAATGATTCGCAGGATACTTCCAACAAAATTCACCAGGAAGCGGTGAAGCGGAATTATGAAATGCGCGTCATCGGAGTTCCAAAAACCATCGATAACGATTTGCCTCACACCGATCATTGCCCCGGCTTTGCCTCGACCGTCAAATACAACGCCACCACCGTCGCTGAGGTGGCACTCGACGTCAGTGGGATGGCCACCGATGACGGAGCTTGCTGCATTTTGGAAATCATGGGACGGACTGCGGGCTGGCTGGCGGCGGGCACTGTACTCGCGAAGGGTCATGGCTCCGACGCGCCTCATGTCATCTTGACTCCTGAATTGGCGTTCAACGAGCAGAAGTTCCTAGCAAAGGTTAAGGAGACAATCGACGCGTTGAAGTACTGCGTCGTGGTGGTTGGTGAAGGGGTGAAATACGAAAACGGCGAAGAAATCGGGGCCGATAAATCACGGCTCGACGCGTTTGGGCATCCGGTCCTGTCCGGAGCGGCCGACCGCTTGGCGGAGTTGGTCCAGGGCAAGCTGAATACCAAGACCCGCACCGTGAAGCTGGGTTATGCTCAGCGGGCTGCCGCTCATTTTGCCAGCGGCCGGGACATCGAAGAATCGTTCATGTGCGGTGAAGCCGCCGTGCGCGCGGCGGTGGACGGACGCAGCGGGTTCATGGTGAAAATCGTCCGCACCTCGAACGAGCCTTACCACAGCGCCACCGATCTGCAGGACCTGAACGATATCGCGAACGAAGTGAAATTGATCCCGAGGGACTGGCTTTCCGAGGATGGCTTCATGCCGAATGAGAAGTTCATCGAGTACTGCCGTCCATTGATCGAAGGCGAGCCGAAGCTCGCGTACGAAGGCGGCTTGCCCAAATACACCGTTCTGGAAAAAGTTCGGGTCGACAAAGTTTTGCCCCCCCGCGCCTAGTTTCGAGCGGGCAGATTTCGGGCCGGTGACGCGTAACGCGGAACCGGCCTTTTTCTTTATTTCCGCAGGGCAGAGGGCGTAGGGTCAAAACCTTTGACCAGGTAGCCATCGGGCGTCGTTCCCGCGGAGAGCAAGGCTATCCCGAAGTACTTGGAGATTCGGTCGAAGCTAGGGAGCAATTTGAGGTCAAATAGTCGGCGGAAAGCCCCCTGACCTTCATCATCCCCGCCGCTCAGGTTAAAAAAGAGGGAACGATTATAGGCTTCTGAGTCATTCTTCAGGGCATCCATGGTTAGGCGGAGGCTTTCGATCTGGTTGTCATAGCTGAACAACCCGCGGTCCATCCCTCCAATCTTGCCGGCCGCTTCTGTCAGACCGGCCGACCCTCGAAGTGGTTTAGGCGGATTTTCTCCGCTCCGGAGAAACTCTTCGAGCATGCCGGTGTCGCTGGAGAAAGCCACATAGCCGGCGCTGGCGCAAAAGTGCAGGGAGGAGGCTGGCGCGTTGGTGGGCGCGGGGCCTTTCGTTTTATCCTCTTCGTCCTCCTCGGAAGCGCCCAGGCTGAGGGAGTAGATTTTTTTCCCAAGAAATTCACGTTCCTTCAAAGGAGCAGTACTGAGGGGCGGGGGCAGGAGAGTCGTCAGCAACCGGACCGCGTCGAGCAATTGCGGCGGATTGGGAGAACCGATTAACAGGATCGATGGAGGAGATTGGAGGTCCGCCACTTTGGTGGATTTGGGCGCCCTCTGGTACTGGATGATGTCGTCCCCGAGGTTGTTAATGAGGTTCTTCTTCAAATCGAAGCTCGGGTCCTTGTCTTTGCCGGCGCTCGAGAGCATCAGTTGCACCAATCCCGCCAGCGAAGGTTCGATCTTGCCCAGGGTATTCTCCAGAGTGGTCCAGGCCTTCGCTCCATCGAGCCGGGTCCGCTGCAGTTTGAGCACATCCGCGGGCACGAAAGCAGGCGGAGAGGCGTCTTTCTTCTCGAGGTTAATCACCTTGAAGAGGCCGTCACGCTGGGCTTCCGGGACACCGGCAAAGAACTCGAAGAAGCTCCCGTCACTGGAACTGCTGACCTTGGCGGCCAGGGTGTCCAGGGATTCAAAACCAAGGGCGGGAAGGATTTTATCCACCTTCATCGAGGGCATTCCTCCGGCGGGTTCTTGCTTTTCGGCGGAAGCGGAAGCGAGAATTTTTTTGTAGACGGGCTTGAAATTCAGCCAGGCGTGCCCGATCGAGTCGCGGAAGAGCGCGGCGTGCGTTTTCTGGTAGGCGGCTTTTTCGGCCAGCGGAGGAACCAGGCCGCCGCTTTGGCGGGCCAGAACTTTTTCCAGGTCCTTATCGCTCTCTCCGATCAGAAGGAGGGACTTGTACTGGCCAATCCGGAGTTGAATCTTCTCGGGCGGCGTTTTGTCGTCGGGATCCCCTTCATCATCCGCGCCAGGGAAGGCCTTTTTCAAAAGAGCTTTGACGTCCGCGCTCGTGAAATTGATGGAGCTGAATTCAACATCCCGAATCTTCTCGGTTTTAACTTCCTTGCCCGCGTCAGCCCACTTCTTCTTCAGTTCCGCCAATTTCGCTTTCAGTGTCTCGCTTTTGTCCTTGGCGTCGATCAGCACGAGGAAATTGGCGAATTGCTTGCTCTCCGTCCCAGGAGCCGTGAGTGCCAGGGTGACTTGGCCCTGGAGAAGATCCTGGTAGTCGGTCAGTTTCACGCCGAGCTGCTTCTCGAGCGGCTTGAGAAAGTCGGCGGTGAAGTTCGAGGTAAAGTTGTCGCGAAAACCCTTCATGGCCGGATCTGCCCAGAGCTGTCCCCAAGTGGACTGGTTGTAGGCGCTCGTCATTTTCGACCAATCCGGCACTGTCGCCAGGCCGATAATGTCGTCCGGGAGGAGTTGCTCGGCAGGCGGGACCTGGGCGAAGGCTGTGCCGAAAGCCAGGGCCCAAGCGACCGTGACACATTTAAGGAAACTCATAATTGATTTCGCAAGGGCGCCACCTTCGAGCCCTCGGATTGCTTCGGAGTGTAGTGTGTCCAGCATTGGTTTGCAAAGCTCGGCGAGGCAGGAAACGCCCTATTTCTGGGAAACCAGCCCTTCCAACAGGCGTATTTGGGCGGGTAGAAGCTGTCGGCGGGCGAATCGCTCGCAAATCTTGCCGTAAACGGCGAGATCCCCGCGCGCGGGGGATTGAGCGGCAGAGCGCAACTGTCCTACGATCCTGGAGGCCTCGCCATGCCGGGCAGAAAAGGCGCAGACCGTCTTAGGAACGAGCTCTTCGAGCGAGGCGAAGATGTCACAGACGTGGCTCTCCTCGGGTCCGATGTAAAGGACCGGGGCGCCCACTGAGAGAATATTGTAGATTTTGCAGGGGTGAATTGTTCCCACGAAGGGGTTTCCCATGATCACCACATGGATGTCCCCTGCGGAGAGGGAGCCCCCCAGCTCCGCCAGGGGTTGATACGGCAGGGAGCGAATATTGGCCAGTCCGTGATCCGCTGCGAAAGCCTTCACTTTGGGCAGCTCGCTCCCCCCACCGACGAAGAGAAAGACAAATCGATCATCCGTTGCGAGGAGGCGGGCGGCCTCCAGCAAAGTGGTGGGGGGATGGCAGGGGCTGTGGTTGCCGGAATACATCACCACAAACTTATCGAGCAAGCCGTGCTTCTCCCGGAAGCGGGTTCGTCCCCTCGGATCGAAACGAACTGTGTCATCATGGGACCAGGGCGGAATCACGGCTATTTTGGCGCGTGGTATGCCCTTGGCCGCGATCCGGTCTGCCATGAAACGGTCCAGCGCAATGGTGGCATCAGCTTTTTGAAAGCTGAATCGGGAGAGGCGATCGAGAACGCGGGTGATGGCGGAGTGGGGCTTGAGCCAGCCGGCGGCGACCGCTTCGTCCGGATTCAAATCCATGACCCAGTAGACAAACTTCGCCCGGGTCAACCGGGCGTAGCAGGCCCCGATAAAGGAGATGAGAGGGGGCGAGGTCAGAGCCACGACCACGTCCGGCCGGCGAACCGTCAGTAATCGCCAGAAGCAGGAAAGGAGAAACGTGCCGAAATCCAGCGCTCGCCTCCATTTAGCCGCCTTGCCAAATCCGCTGGAACGAATCCGCAAAATCTCAACGCCCTTCCAGACCTCGCTGGAGGGAAATAACTTGTTGGGATCATCGTAAGCGCGGCGGCTCGCAATCACCGTCACATCGTGGCCGGCCGCCTTCAAGCCCAGCGCAAAGTCGGTGAGATACTGCGCGGTGGCCACGACGTCCGGGTGAAACGTTTGATTCAGCAACAAAATGCGCACGCGCCCGGAAATGTGATCGTCGTTCCTTGAGGGAAGCAACGAAATTCGGCGCTGTGATCAAATTCGCTGCGGGTCGAGCGAGGCAGAGAGTGAGGATGACTTGCTGCGAAGGAAGCGCAACGCCCGAGCTGCGGCGAACGCGCCTCCGAAAAGGGCAAGGGCGACATTGGCGGGCTCTGGTACCGCGGGCGCAAGCTCCCCGCCCGGCAGGAGTTGAGCGCCGGACCCGAACGGGGTAACTCCGTCGGTTTGATAGAATTGGACGGCGGCGAGAAAATCGGCGCTGACGGCTCCTTGGATGAAAATGTGATCATCCAATCCGGCGGATCCAATGCTGCCGAGCCAGCCGATAATGGAGAGCTGTCCCCCCGTGCGGGTGGCGCCGTTGAAAGTAATGCTCCCATGGGTCGAGCTGGCAGGGTCGAGAACAAGCCAGGAATTGGCCGTCAAGGTGAGGGCTCCCAAGGTCCTCGAACTGGTAAGATCGACATTGTTGAGCGCGAGACTGCCGCCACTGAAATTTACGGGGCCGCTGGCCGGCAACGCTCCAGCCGCGCCGACTTTCAGCGTTCCAGACGTCAGAAGAGTGCCTCCGGTGTAGTCGTTGGCGGAGCCAGACAGGGTGATCCCGCCCGGACTATTGACCTCCAATTTTCCAGGACCAGTGATCTTGTTTCCAATCGACGCGGTTGTGTCTCCACGGTTGAAGGACAACGTCGCGCCGGAGGCGACGGTCACCGTGCCCGATCCCAAAAGGCCGGAGGTGCCGCCCGCCCCGACTTGAAGAGTTCCTCCGTTAATGTTGATGGCTCCAACATAGCCGCTGTTATTGCCGGCGAGGATAGCCGTGCCGCTGCTGGATTTGTTCAAGGAACCCCCTTTGAGGTTGGCGGTGAGAGTTCCGCTTTGGACGAAGAATCCGTTCGGAGCAGTGAGAGTTCCGGAGCCGAGCAGGCTTCCTTTCGTCATGTTGAAGGTGTCGATTTGCTCAGTACGAGTGGTGAGATCAAACGTTCCATCGAGCAGGTTAACCGTAGCCGCGTTGCTAATCTGGTCGTTCTGAAACAGTTGAACGCCCGCCGAGGGACCATTGATGGTCAAACCCCAATCGCCGACAGCGTTGACGCCGGATTTGCTTAAAATGAGTTGGCCAGCCGAAACTGTAGTTAGGCCGTTGGCCCGCACCAAGCCGTTGTCGATCAGTTGGAGGGTGCCAGCCCCAAGTTTGGTGATACCCGAGTTGGCAGTAATGCCGGCCTCGATAATTCCGTCGGAATTGGCGGTGATGACTCCGCTGCTCAACTTGATCGTCCGATTTCCGTTTGGATCTGTCAGCTTATATAGAGCGCCGGAGTTGAATGTGATGCTGTTCACGACCGGATCGTAGCTGGTTCCAATCGTTATAAGCGTAGCCTGGGGCGAGGCGGGAGTTGGTCCGCCACCGCCGAAAATAGCGTCGCTACCGGTGGAGAAGGTCGTGCTCACCGAGCCATCGTTCCAAATTCTGGAACCTCCGTCCCAAGTGCCTGCCCCCTCTTCGATCACGGCGCCATCGTCCACGACATCCCAAGTCAGAGTGCCGGCTTCCGGTGCCACGACGGCCCCCAGGGACGTGGCCAGAGCCACGGTGATCGACGAGACGCGAGCCTTGAATGACTTTGGATCGGGGAACATAGCCTAGCGATGAATTATCTAAGGCAGACAATTAGCGCAAGAACTTTTTCAGAGAAAATCGCGAAAAAAAACTGTGGATAAAGAAAAACACCCGGCGATAGGTATCACCGGGTGTTAGCGAAGGAATGGAAGGTAAGTTATGGCTTAGTAACGGTCACCTTAACCGGGTCGGAGATGGCTCGTTCTCCGTATGAATCCACTACATGCGCACGGAAGGTATAACTACCCGGAGGTAGGTTGCTAACTGTCAGGCTGTAGGGAGCAGTGGTGTCAGCTCCAAGACGACGATCGCCAACCCAGAAGGACACATACTTGATCCCATCCGAATCGATGGCGTCAGCCGTGAGGTCAAAGGTGGCCGGAGCGGTGAACGTGGAGGCGTCCGCCGGAGCGGTCAGCTTAACCGTGGGAGGCGGATTGGAGACGGTGATCGTAATGGCGGACGATGTGAACGCGCCGTAGGAATCAGTCGCGGTGGCGAGAATAATGTGTTTGCCCGGAGCGACGTTCGTCCAGGTCACCGAGTAGGGTGCCGTGGTCATGGACCCGAGCGATTTCGTGTCCCCGTAGAAAGTCACTTTGGAGATCGTTCCCCCGGTTTCACTGGCGTCAGCCGAGACGGTGATATCCGTGGGTCCCGGGATGATCGCATGATCGGCCGGAGCGGTGAGGGTGACTTTAGGGATGCCGTTGGTCACTGTCACCTTGACGGGATCGGAAGTGGCGACGGCGCCGCCAGTGTCGGTGACTTTCGCCCGCAGGGTGTAGTGTCCCGGCGGAACTTTGAGCCAGTCGAAGGTATAAGGAGCGGTGTCGTCGCTGCCCAGGAGGGTATCACCCGAGTAGAAGCTCACGGACTTGACCACATTGGCCCCGGTCACGGTGGCGGCGAGACCGATTGTCGAGCCGGGCCCAAAAGATGCCCCGCTGGCCGGAGCGGTCAGGGTCACGCTGCTGGTGCTGGGCGGGGGATTGGTTGCAGAAATGTGAACCGGACTGGAAAGAGTGGACTTTCCGAATTTGTCCTCAGCCCGAGCGAAGAGAGAGAAGTTGCCAGGCGGGACGTTGCTCCAGGTCAGAGTGTAGGGCGAGGTGGTCAACGATCCGAGGAAACGATCGCCAGCGTAGAAACTTACTTTTTTGACAGAATCATTAGGATCCGAGGCGTCCGCAGTGATCACGAGATCCGTATGGCTCGGAATGCCGGTGTTATCCGCCGGGCTGGTGATGCTCACCACGGGAGGTTGATCTTCGTAGGCGTTAGCCTTGATCGTGACACTCGCGTGGGAAGGATGATCCAACACGTAGTTGGCGTTCGTTTTGATCGTCAGGGTGACCGATTGGTCGGCGAAGGCAGTTCCGATCGGGTTGATGGGCACGCCCAGGGTAAAGAAACCGGCAGGAATTGTGACAGTCGTGGGAACTGTCGCGTAATCGACACCGTTTGTCGCGGAACCGCTCAGGACGATATCGATCGCCAAATCGTCGTTCGTGCTTTCTCGGCGCAGAAGGAAAGCCCCGCTGCTGAGACCTCGAAACGCGACCGGGTCAATGGCGTTCACGCTCACTTCCGGAAGCGTTGTTGTACTAGGGATGCTAGGAGTGCTGTCTGTAGCGAAAGCAGGGAGGCCGAACGTGAGAGCGGCTACCGTGCATAGAACAATGTTTTTCATACGGATAACGGAAAGTCCTCGGGTTCTTTCTCTGTTTGCGGAAACGACTTGAGCTAAATCCGTTCCAGTTTCAAATCAGCGCGGATGCGCCTCTCAGCGCACCTGCCTTTTCACCGCGGAAACGCCTGATGTTCACCGGAGTGCGTGATCCTTAGGACGCGCGGCTCAACCCGGCGGGAGCGGGCGCAGCCGGAGCGGTTGGGGAAAAAGGCGCGAGGTTTCCCCCAAATCGGGGTGAAAATTGTTCAGACGGCACTGCGAATAAGGTACGAGCAATTACCGACTGGATTGTTCCCCGGCTCTGCTATCTTGGTTCGACGATGATCGATGGCACAGAAACCGCCGGTTCCTCCCGGGAATTCTCGAAACGTCCGCGCCGCCCCCGGGCCAGTGCGGGTTTGCCCGCCCCAGCAGCCATTGATCGGCTGCCGCCCCACTCTATCGAGGCGGAGCAAGGGGTGCTCGGCTGCGTCCTGTTATCTCCGAACGACTGCCTTGGTACCTGCATCGAGAAATTTAAAAAGGGGGTGGAGGTCTTCTACGATTTGCGGCATCAGGTGATCTTTGATGCTCTGGTGGAAATGTACGACACCAAGCATCCGATCGATCTCATCACCCTTCAACAGCGCCTCAAGGACAAGAATCAGCTCGAGCCGGTCGGCGGAGTGACGTATCTCTCGGCCCTGCCCGATGCCGTGCCCTCGGCCGCCAATCTGGAGTACTACCTCGAGATCGTTCGGGAAAAGTACATCCTTCGCAAAATGATCCAGACCTGCACCTCGGTGGTGAGCAAAGTCTACGAACACGATGGCAAGGTCGATGGCCTGCTGGACGAGGTGGAACGGGACATTCTCAAGATCAGCGAGGAAAGAGTGGAGGGCGTGTCCATGGCGATGAAGGACCTGGTCCATCGCGCCATCAACACGATCGAGGATTATCATCAGCGGCAAGGCATGCTCACCGGCGTGGGCTCCGGCTTTGTTGATTTCGATAAAATGACGAGTGGGTTGCACGGCGGCGAAATGATCGTGATCGCCGCCCGCCCCAGCATGGGAAAGACCTCGCTCGTCATGAACATTGTCGAGCACGCCGTCCTGGAGGAAAAGCTGCCCGTGGGTGTGTTCAGTTTGGAAATGACTGCGGAGTCTCTCGTGCTCCGCATGCTTTGCTCGCGGGCGCGCGTGAACATGCGCAACATTCGCGACGGCTTCCTGGCCGAGCGCGATTTTCCGAAGCTCACAGGGGCTGCAGGGAAATTGGCGAACGCGCCTCTCTATATCGACGATACGGCGGGCCTTTCCATTTTGCAGTTGCGCGCGAAAGCGCGGCGGATGCATCAGCAATTTGGCATCAAGATGGTGGTGATCGACTATCTGCAGCTTTTGAACGGAGGACAATCCCGGGTGGAGAGCCGCCAGCAGGAGGTGGCGCAAATCTCCAACGGCGTCAAGGCGCTCGCCAAGGAATTGAACGTTCCCGTCATTGTGCTCAGCCAGCTGAACCGCGAACTCGAAAAGGATAAAAGCCGCAAACCGCGGCTCTCCGACCTGCGTGAATCCGGGGCCATCGAACAGGACGCCGATTTGATCGCGCTCCTCTACAAACCCGAAGAGGGCAAGGAGGACGATGAAGGCCAGCCTCAGGATCAGGAGGCGATTCCCGTAAACCTCTTGATCGCCAAACAGCGCAACGGTCCAACCGGCGATGTTCACCTCACTTTCTTCAAGGGGTACACCCGATTCGAGAGCGCGGCGAAAGTGGCCGACGTTCCAGCCTGAGCCAGTTTCGCTGTGAAGGTGCTGATCTCAGGATCGCGCGGCCTGGTAGGTGCGGCGCTGACCATTGGTTTAAAAGAGCAGGGAATTGAGGTCCGCCCGCTGGTCCGCGGCGAAGCCGGCGACGGAATCGGGTGGAATCCCGCCACGGGCGAACTAAATGCGAGCGCGCTGGAGAAATGGAATCCCGATGCGCTCGTTCATTTAGCGGGGGAGAATATCGCGGCAGGCTACTGGACTGCCGCGCAAAAGCGGCGGATAGGGGAGAGTCGGGGTCGCGTGACGGAGGGGTTGGTTCGATCGCTGGCGAGGCTGGAAAAGCCGCCGATTTTCCTCTGTGCATCGGCGGTGGGCTATTACGGCGACCGGGGAGAGGAGGTGCTGACGGAGGAAAGCGGGCCGGGGGCCGGTTTTCTGGCGGAAGTGGCGACGGCCTGGGAAAGCGCGGCCAAGCCGTTGAGCGAGAGGGGAGTGCGCGTGGTTCACCTCCGCTTTGGGATGATTTTATCCGCGCAGGGCGGCGCGCTGAAGAAGATGTTGCCGCTCTTTAAACTGGGGCTGGGAGGGACTTTGGGGGGCGGCCGACAGTGGATGAGCTGGATCGGACTGCGCGACGTGGTCAAGGCGACAGGCTGGTTGTTACGCAATGAGCGGGCTCAAGGCGCGTACAATGTGGTGGCTGAGCCGGTGAGGAACCGTGACTTCACCGCGGCTCTGGCGCGGGTCCTGGGCCGGCCAGCGGTCTTGCCGGTCCCCGCTTTTGCCCTGCGTCTGGCCCTGGGCGAGATGGCGCAGGCGCTCCTGTTGGCCAGTCAGCGCGCGGTTCCGCAAAAGCTGGCCGCCGAAGGTTTCGAGTTCGAGCATCCGGAGTTGGAAGGTGCTTTGCGAGTGGAGCTTAGGTGAATTAGGCGATCAAATCACGCACCACGGTCCCGTGAATGTCCGTCAGACGGAAATCACGGCCGGCATGGCGATAGGTAAACTTCTCGTGATCGAAGCCGAGCATCCAAAGGATCGTTGCGTGCAGGTCGTGAATATGCATCTTCTTGTCGACCGCCGCGAAACCAAACTCGTCCGTCGCACCGTGGACATAGCCGCCCTTGGCTCCGCCGCCAGCCATCCAAACGGTGAAGCCATGGTGATTGTGATCCCGGCCATTGATCTTCCCGGCGTTTGATCCCGGGGTGGGAAGCTCCACCGTGGGCGTCCGGCCGAACTCGCCGCCCCAGATGACCAGGGTGTCTTCGAGCATCCCTCGCTGTTTGAGGTCTTTGAGCAACGCGCCGATCGCCTGGTCGCAGTCTTTGGCGAGGCGACGGTGATTGACTTCGAGATCGTCGTGATTGTCCCAGGGCTGGCCGGCCCCGGTCCAGACCTGGACAAACCGGACGCCGCGCTCGATCAACCGGCGGGCAGTGAGGATCTGGCGGGCCTGCGTCCCTTCGCCATACATCTTGCGGATGTGCTCCGGCTCGCGGCTGATATCGAAAGCGTCCGTGGCCTCGAGCTGCATGCGATAGGCCAATTCGAAGGATTGGATGCGGGCCTCGAGCTGGGCGTCCTGCTGCCGCTTGACGCTGTGGAGTTCGTTCAGCTTGTAGAGAAGATCGAGCTGGGCCCGCTGCTCTGCGAGCGATTGGGTGTTGTTCGTGATGTGTTCGATCAGCTTCTCGATCTTCGTGTGCTGGGTATCGATGTAGGTGCCCTGGAAGACGCCGGGCAGAAAACCGCACTGCCAGTTCTGCGATTCTTGAATCGGATAACCGCCCGGACACATCGCGATAAACCCGGGCAGATTCTGGTTTTCGGTGCCCAGGCCGTAGGTGACCCAGGAGCCCATGCTGGGCCGGATCAATCGCGGCTCGCCGCAGTTCATGAGCAGCAGGGACGGTTCATGGTTGGGCACGTCCGCGTGGGCGGAGCGGATCACGCAAATGTCGTCGATGCTCTCAGCGGTGTGGGAAAAGATTTCACTAACTTCGATGCCGCTCTGCCCGTATTTCTGGAATTTGTAGGGTGAAGGAAAGGCCGCACCGGTTTTTCTTTCGGTTTTTGGATTTTCGAACGGCAGCATTTTGCCGGCGTACTTCTCGAGAGCGGGCTTGGGATCGAAGGTATCCACGTGGGATGGCCCTCCGTTCATGAACAGATGGATGACGCGCTTGGCGGTCCCGGGAAACTGGCTGTGGTGGGCGGCCAACGGATTGACATAACTGCTCGCCCGGGCGGTCGGCCCGAGGGATTCCTGCAGGAGAGCGCCCAGGGAGAGGGCGCCCATCCCCATGCCGCAACGCGCCAAAAATTCCCGCCGCGTCAGCGCCAAATGCTCTGGGTCAAGTCGGTGATGTGACATCGATGAACTTGGGCAATGCCCGGGCCTGCCCGCCCGAACGGTTCCTCAATGATCGGACGATGGTCCGACAGGGTAAATTCAAAGGCCTCAGATGGTTTGACTGAGAAACCCGCCGTCCACCCGGATGTCGGCGCCAGTCACGAAACTGCTGGCCGCGCGGCTCGCGAGAAAAATGGCGGCGCCGATGAGTTCGCGCGCTTCGCCAAACCGTTTCATGGGAGTATGCCCGAGAATGGATTGGGTCCGGGCCGTGGGAGATCCATCCGGATTGAACAGGAGGGCCCGATTCTGTTCGGCGGGGAAGAATCCGGGCGTGATGGAGTTCACCCGGACGCCGTGCGGCGCCCACTCCCGAGCGAGGAACTGGGTGAGGCTCAAGACGGCCGCTTTCGCGGCCGAGTAGGCGACGACCCGCGAGAGCGGAATGTGGGCGGAGACGCTGGCGATATTGAGGATCGAACCGAGGCCGCGAGAACACATGGCCGGTCCGAATTCCTGGCAGGGCAGGAGCGCGCCTCCAATCAGGTTTAAATCAAAGTTAGCCGCCCAATCGTGGGCGGCGATCTGCTCAAGGGGCCTTTCGGCCGTCACCGTGACCTTGGGGTCGTTGCCGCCGGCGGCGTTCACCAGAACGGTCACCGGGCCGAGGCCACGCTGGATCGCCTCGTGCGCTGCTTTGAGGCTATCCTTGCTGGCGGCATCGGCGGCGAAGAATCGGGCCTGGCCACCGGCTTGGAGAATGGCGTTGACGCGAGCTTCGCCGCGCTCGGCATTGCGTCCAAGCACAGCCACCTTCGCGCCCGCCTGGGCCAAGCCATCGGCGATCGCGCCGCCCAGGACTCCAGTCGCGCCGATGACCACGGCCACTTCTTGGGAGAGATCAAACAGTTCCATCGGCCAGATAGGTAACATCTGGAAATCGTTTCGAATAGAAGTTTGGTGAAACGACCGCTGGTGAGACCGGAGTTGAAGACCGGTCAACGGATGGGCTGACGGGCCGGCGCGTTCACATCGAAATTCTTCAGGATGAGCTGAGTGGTCTGGGAGGAATCGAACCCTTGCGCGGCCAAGCCAGCGGCCTGCCCGCTGACAAAGGCCGTGGCGGTCGAAGTGCCGGTCGAAATGTAGATCTGGCCATTGTAATAAACCCGGCTCGTGCCCGGCGCTTTGACATCGACGAATGAACCGCGATTGGCGTAGGAGGCGATGTTCCCGCTGGAGTCCGCGGCGGTCACAGCGATCGCGTTTGGATTGGCCGCGGGCCAGGTCGGATCAGTGGTTGGTTCATTGCCAGCAGCCGCGAAGACGAGAATGTCCTTTTTCTTGGCCACCTCCAGCAGGTAATCCACCATGGGGCTGTCGCCAGTCCCGCCCAGGCTGAGATTAACCACTTGCGCGCCCGATTGGATGGCCTTGTAAAGGCCTTGAGCGACCTCAAAGGTGGTGGTGGTGGGCGAGTTGCCGTAAATGTCGATCGGCAGAACGCGAACGTTGCCCAATTTCGAACTGTCGGGCGTCGCCCCTTTGGTGAAAACCATGCTGTTGAGCAGCGTTTCCGCCATGGAGGTGCTGTGAGTCGGATCGGCAGGGAGCGAGTCGGGAGTGTCGCTCACGTGGACGGAGGGCAGAATGAAGTCCTTCATTTTCCCTTCCAACGGCTGGATCGGAGTATCGACCAACGCCACCGTCACCTGATCACCGCGGGAGACGGGCTTCGAGTCGAGAGGAAACAGGGCGGCCAAGGATGAACTGCTGCTTGAGCTGGGCGACGTGGGCCGATCGAACGCATAGTTATCCTGGGCGTCGAATCCCTGCCGGGCGGCCAGTTTCTCCCGGGCGGTCTGAGCCGTTTCCGCGTCGGGAAACTGGAGTCGATACGCGTTGAGTCCATCCGATTTGGCGACGACTTTGCCTCCGAGTTCGGAGGCGAGTTTATCGATGTCCTCCTTGGCCCCCGGGCGCAACGCGAGGATCAACTCGTTGGCAATCCAGTTGGTCGGTTTGCCGTGCTCAGGCGCGACCAGGGCCGTGGCGTCCGCCAGATTGTTTTTGTAGACGTACAATTTGGAGCTCTGGCCTTCGGGAACGAGCGCATAATTCACCGAGCCGAGCAGGAGCTTCAACGCTTCACCCTGGGCCAGGCCGGAAAACTCCACCGTGATATGCTCCTCCACTTTCGGGTCGACGAACACTTTCCAGCCCGTGGCGGCGGTCAGGCGGGACAAGACCTTTTTGAGCGACCAGTCCCGCATGCGCGCGTCCACCTTCCCGCCCTTGCGCCAGACCAATTCCTTGCCGGTTTCGGCCAGAACGGGCAACGACGCCAAAAGAAATACGGTCGCTAACCAAACTCGGAAAGTTCGATAACCCGGGCTCATGTTGTATTTCGGCACCTTACGATACGTTCAACACTCCGGCTACGGAAAGGTTGCGAAAGAGCGGGGAAGAGCTGAGCGCTGGGCGAGCTGATGATTTCGAAGCAGGAGGGACTATATGGCTCTCTGAAATGGTGAGCGAAATAAATGGCACAATGAGAGCGCCAGAGTGACGCGCAATAACATTCTGTGGAAAGGATACACATTCAGAACATACTGATAAGAAGTTAGTTGGAATTTGTTGTGTCTTGGCACTCTCAAAGCTACTGACCTTCCGTAAACAACGAAACGACTATGAGATTCGTAAGATATCAACGACCTGAAATCTGGAATTGGTCCCCGCTCGACCAATTATCGACCCTTCGCAATGAGATCAACCGGCTCTTTGAGGCTCCGATCGAGAACGGTTCGGATAACTTCAACGCCTGGGTTCCCGCGGTGGATCTCTATGAGGACAAGGAGAATCTGATTGTGAAAGCCGAACTGCCCGGATTGAAAAAGGAAGATATAAACATCTCCTTGCACGAAAACACGCTAACCCTCTCGGGCGAGAGGCGGGAGGAGAAGAAGTATGAAGGAGCTGAGACTTCACGGCAGGAAAGGTTGTTTGGACGGTTCACCCGATCGTTCGCACTGTCGAAGTCGGTGGATGCGGCGAAAGTCAGGGCTGTCTATGCCGATGGCATCCTGACGGTCACTCTGCCGAAGGCCGAGGAAGCAAAGCCGAGGCAGATTACCATTCAAACCAATTAACCGGGAGAGGAAGGAGGAAAGACCATGAGTAATAATGTTGTGACCGGCTCGGATGTGAAAGCGGTGCGGGAAGCCGCTGAGGTGGCTCAGGCGAGGCGCGGTTGGATTCAACCCCAAGTGAACATTGTGCAGACGAAGGATTCTTACCTGCTCGAGGCGGAAATGCCCGGGGTTGGGAAGGATGGCTTGGAGGTCCTGCTGGAGGGTGATGAACTGACCATCGTGGGCCGCCGACAGGTCGAAGCAGCGGGGGCGCAGCTGCTCTATCGGGAATCAATCGACCGTGATTTCCGGCGGAGTTTCGAGCTCGATCCGAGCATTGACCGTCAGAAGATCGTGGCCCGGATGGAGAGCGGGATTCTTTATCTGGAACTCCCGAAGGCGGAAAAGGTAAAGCCGCGTCGGATCGCGGTGGAGTAATCATTGAATCAAGAATTCGGCCAGAGCGACCTTCCCGACCGGGAGGTCGCTTTTTTGTTCCACGTGGAACAACCTGGGCGAAACTCTCACTTTTCGGCGTTTGAAGGTGAGGGTAACGTAGGGGCGTGTTCGTATTCCCCAAAAAGTACGAGGTCATTGTGTGTGGCGCAGGTCACGCCGGAGTCGAAGCGGCTTTGGCTGCGGCGAGGCTTGGCTGTGAGACATTGTTGCTCTCCATCAATCTCGACACCATTGGCCAGATGTCCTGCAACCCGGCGATCGGAGGCTTGGCCAAAGGACATCTGACCCGGGAGATCGACGCGCTGGGCGGTGAGATGGGCAAGGCCACGGATATGACGGGGCTCCAGTTTCGCATGCTCAACACCAAGAAGGGACCCTCCGTTTGGGCGCCGCGCGCCCAATGTGATAAGAAAGCCTACCAGTTTCGCCTGAAATGGGTTTGTGAGCGGCAACCCAACCTGGATATCAAACAGGGTCAGGCGGTAAAACTGGTTCATGCGAATCGGGAGGTGCAGGGGGTGGAAACCTCGCTCGGGGTTCGTTATCTCGGAACGACCGTGGTGGTGACCACCGGGACGTTTCTCCGAGGTTTGATGCACATCGGGACCACTCAGCAGTCAGGGGGGCGGGCCGGGGAAGCCGCGGCGATGAACCTCTCGGATTCCCTGAAAGAAGTCGGTTTGGAGCTGGGGCGGCTAAAAACCGGAACACCACCGCGGCTGAATCGGCGGTCCATTGATTATTCGAAAACCGAGCTGCAGGCCGGAGATGAACCGGTCCCCTATTTCACTTACTGGAAAGAGGATTTGTTCCACGTGGAACATTCAGGGGTGAATCCGATGGACTTCGGTCACTCGGAGGGAAAGTACCCGCCGGGTTCCATTTTGGACCGAATCAACGGCCAGTTGCCCTGCTACATCACCTACACTACCGACTCTACCGCCAGCTGCATCCGGGAGAATCTGCATAAGTCGCCCATGTATTCTGGAGTCATCGAAGGGGTGGGCCCCCGGTATTGTCCTTCGATCGAAGATAAAATTGTAAAGTTCCCGGATAAGGATCGCCACCAGATCTTTCTGGAACCGGAGGGAATCGCGACCGAGGAGGTTTACGTCAATGGCTTTTCCACCTGTTTGCCGATCGACGTCCAGTATGGCTTGGTCCGAACCATCATCGGTTGTGAAAACGCCGAGATCCTCCGCCCGGCCTATGCGGTGGAGTATGACTTTGCCTTTCCCACCCAGCTTCTCCCTTCCTTGGAGACCAAAGTCTGCCGGAATCTCTTTTGCGCGGGACAGATCAATGGCACGTCAGGCTATGAGGAGGCTGGAGCGCAAGGCCTGATGGCTGGGCTCAACGCTGCTCTGAGAGCCAAAGGCCGGGCGCCTCTCGTCCTCCGGCGTGATCAAGCTTACATCGGAGTCCTGATTGATGATCTGGTCACGAAAGGGACAGTGGAGCCCTACCGCATGTTCACTTCCCGGGCGGAGTATCGGCTCATCCTGCGCCAGGACAACGCGGATCTGCGTTTGTCGGAGATCGGATATCAGACCGGCCTTCTGCCCGACCGAAACTACCAAAAGCTTCGCCGCAAACAGGAGGCGATCCAGCAGCTGCTGCAGCGGCTCAACGCGACCCGAAGCGGCTCCGTGACGCTCGCGCAAATGCTGAGGCGCCCGGAAAACAGCTTTGCCGATCTGCCGCTCTTTGATGAGGAGATTGATCCGGATGTGAGCCAGCAGGCCGAGATCATGATCAAGTACGAAGGTTATATTGATCGGCAGGAGCAGGAAGTCGCGCGGTTCAAAACGATGGAGGAAAAACAGATTCCCGCCTGGCTTGATTATCAGGTCGTGCCCAGCCTGCGGAAGGAAGCCCGGTTGAAGCTGGAGAAGATTAGGCCACTAACTATCGGGCAGGCGGCGCGCATTTCGGGAGTCTCTCCGGCGGACATCAGCATTCTGCTCGTCTGGCTGAAGCGGGGTGTGCCCGGAGAAAATGCCCTCGCGAGTGCGCCTGGGGATGACGCGGAAAGGTGAAGCGGTTGCGCACCCGGTCCCACCTTCGTACAGGATATTCCTAGCCCGATTTCGGGTATCACTCCGGATCGACTTTTGGAATGTTGGTTTTCATGATCCGTGATTTGCCGATTTCCTCCCCGGTCACTCCTGACGCCGATTCCGCCCCATTTCGCATTTTGGCCCTTTGCGACTCCGAACAATCAGCCGGCGCGGCCGCCCGGGCGGCGGCGGTTGTTCTCTGGGAACTGGGCGGCGACATCAAAGTGGAGAAGAACGGCTGGAGCGTCGAGTCGTTGCGAAGCAACGAGGCGAGCCAGGAAGCCGCCGCCGCGGCCGCCCGCGCGGACATTATTCTGGTGGCTGTGGAATCGGCCGTTCCGATGGAACTGATCAAGGAGTGGGTGCTTCGCTGGGAGAAAAAGCGCGAGGCAGAAACCGGTTTGTTGGTGTTTATACCGGCCGACGATGCGGAGTTCACCCCGCTGGAGGAATTCCTCTACGAAGTGGCGGTCACCGCCCATATGGATTTTCTGAGCCGCCGCCGCCGCTATTGAGAATTACGGCGCCGCCGGGCGCTCAATCAACGTGTAATAGAAAAGATCTTCGCGCAGTTCCTGGCCCGTCTCGCTGGCGACGGAAAGGTTGAACGAGGTGACGTAGCCCGGCCGAAGGCCGGGAATCCGCAAACGGACTGCTTTTCCATTCTTCCCCACGACCGCCAGTTTGACGGGAAGTTCGGTGGCGCCCGGTTTGCCCTGGTGATCGTACTCGGGCGATCCGTAATCCGCGTGGTATCGGTAATTAAATTGCTTTACGAGATAGTTAGCCGCCTCACTAGCAGTCGCCTTGTCCACGGCTTCCGTGAACAGCAATTCGAACCCGTCGCTCAAAGCGCGCGCTTCCTGCACTGCGAACGGGCTTTTGCCCAGGAATTTCACCCGCTCGAGGGAATATTCTTTGGGCGCCGCGGTTGACCAGGTCCGCTTGCCGCCGCCGGCGTAAAGCTTGCCGTCCGGTCCAAACCGCAGCCGGTTCAAGCCGGAGAGAAATCCCTGGGTGAAAGGAAAGACCGCGCCCTGCCAGTGGCCATTGACCCTTTCCAGGAAGGCCCGCATCACGATGGAATTCTGGAAATCGCCGATGAACAACTGGCCGCCAAACGGCCCGAACCCATCATTAGGAGCCGTATCGAATCCGCTGGCGGAGGGCGCCAGCGAGCGGGGGAACCAAAGCGCCGGGGGCTCGACTTGCTCCGCCCGGGGCGTCTCGCGCTGCGCCGGAGTGGAGCTGGGAAACCCGTAAAACTTCCCCGCGCGCAGGCAGTTCAACCGGCAGGCGCCAATCCAATTGCCCTGGTTGTCCGTGACGAAGATCTCCTGATCCGGCCCGTGCAATCCCCAGCCATGCGGCACGCGCAGCCCGTAACAGAACGGCGCTGCCTGATCGCCGTCCACCCGCAGCGCCCAGCCTTGATACGGAAGGTCGTAAAGGCCGCGCTGGCCGGTGATGAACATCATGAACTGGTGATCGGGCAGGACCAATGGCCCGAAAGAGTAGGAGTGGTAATTGCCGCTATAACCCCACGCGCTGTTCACCGCGACAAATTCATCGGCGACCCCATCACCGTCCGTGTCCCGGACCCGCGTCAGCTCGCCTTTCTGGGCCACGTAAATTTCGCCCCGATCCACAGCCAGGCCGAGCGGTTCATTCAAACCGGTGGCGTAGCGCTGGTAGCGAGCCTGCTCGGGGGCGCCCGCCGCCCCTTGGACAAAATAGATCTCGCCGAGCCAGGTGCAGACGGCCAGGTCGCCATTCGGCAGCCAATCCATCCCGGTGATCATCATTTCCGCTTCGGGTGGCAAAGGGAAATGCTCCACCACGTAAAACGCATCACCCGTTGGGGGCCGCCGATCGCCGCCTGCGCTCAAGGTCCGCGGGAGGGGCGGTCGGCTCCGGGCAGGCGGGACGGTGGCAACGCGGCTGCCCTCGAGGGTGAAGTCCAAAACAAACGCGCGATCGGAACGTTTTAATTCGCAGAAAGCCCGAGTTTCAGGTCCGGCGAAGCGGGCGTGATTGAGACCGGTTTCCGTGCCGCTTTCGGTAATGCGCGTGACTTCATAGTCCTCAGCGTTGGTCGTGACTCGCCAGCCGGCCGGCTTTCCGCCGAGCGAACCCGTCGCGCGCGTGACCCCGTTCGTGCCGGTCCAGACCAGCGAATCGCCGCGAACTTCCGCGACAGCTTGGGCTTCCGCGAAGGCGAGCAAATCGACGCTCGCCGGCAAACCTTGGGGGAAAGAGAAGTGGCGCTGCAAGGTCCAGCCTTCCTTCCGGGGTGAACCGTCGAGAGATTCTTCCACGCGGAAATGTCCCGCGCCGATCTGGACCTCGTACGAGAGCCGGATGGAGTTGCCTGCGGTGGAGAGGGAGCGAAAGCGGGTTTTCAAGGGCTTTCCTGCAGCCTGCCAGGGGGCCACGGGCGGGAAGGAAAACAAAACGGCGCCTTCGAAGTCACAGATAAAGCGGTCTTTCGAGTAGCTGTAGGGCGGGCCCCAGAGATTGATCGGACCGCCCTGCCAGACCGTATGCACCCGGTTCAAGTCCGGATCGAACGCGTAATGAAGGTCGGGCGCCGGGTTCACCACGATGCTGCGCGCCGACTCGGCCATGGGAGCGCGCCGAAACGGCTGCTCGGGCGGGTCATGCCGGGGGCGGAGCGGCGGGCTGTCCGCGGCGCGCAAGGCCAGCGCGCAGCCGGCAGCTATGAGCAGGTTCCAATTCACGGGCCTCCCATCAGGATCGCGGCGGGCCGAACGGGAGAGCGCCGGTTTCCTCTTCGCCCCCGCCTGTTTCATCGCCATTTTGTTCGGGCAGGAGCTGCGCCAGTTCGGCGGCTGGGAGTTCCTGCACCTGTTTCAATTTTCGGTTGATCACGCGGGTCCGCATTTCGGTGTTTTCGATCTGCTTGCTGGCCTGCTCCAGCTTCACTTTGACGTTCGCCAGCACGTCGCCGAATTTGCCGAATTCTAATTTCACCGCGGAGAGGACTCTCCAGACTTCGCTCGAGCGCTTTTGAATCGCCAGGGTGCGGAACCCCATCTGCAAGCTGTTGAGCAGCGCCGCCAGAGTGGTCGGGCCGGCGACCACCACGCGGCAATCGTGTTGCAGCGCGTTCGCGAGGCCCGGCCGTTTCAACACTTCCGCGTAAAGCGCTTCGGAAGGGAGGAACATGAGCGCAAAGTCGGTGGTGTAGGGCGGCGCGATGTACTTTTCGGAAATGTCTTTGGCTTGTTTGCGCAGCGCCCACTCCAGCGCTTTGGCCGCTTCCGCCACGGCTTCGGCATCGCCGCGTTCGGCGGCGTCCGCGAGCCGATGATAATCCTCGTGGGGAAATTTCGAGTCGATCGGCAGCCAGAGCGGCCCTTCCGCTTCGTTGCGGCCCGGGAGCCGAATCGCGTATTCCACCCGCTCGGCAGACGAGGGCTTCGGCGCGACGTTCGCGCTGTACTGCTCGGCGGTGAGGATCTGCTCCAGCAGCGCGCCCAGTTGGATCTCGCCCCAGGTGCCGCGCGTTTTCACGTTGGTGAGCACGCGCTTCAAATCTCCCACGCTGCTCGCCATGACCTGCATCTCGCCCAGGCCTTTGTGGACGGCTTCGAGGCGTTCACTCACCAACTTGAAGGAATCGCCGAGCCGCTTCTCCAGCGTCCCCTCGAGCTTCTCATCCACGGTCCGCCGCATCTCTTCGAGTTTCGCTTCGTTGCGGGTCTGCAATTCCGCGAGCTTCAGATCCACCGTTTCGCGGATCTTATCGAGCTGCTGGGCGAGCGTGGTGGTCACCTTTTCGAGCTTCAGTCCGAAATCCGCGAGCTGCGTTCCCTGGGCCTGGCCGCTGGCGGTCAGGGTTTCGCGCACGGTCTGTTGGAATTCAGCGAAACCCTGGCGCAGCTCCGCGCGGGCCTGGGCGTGGGCGTCGTTCAATTCCTGGCGCAGCCGGGTGAGGCGCACATCGCTCGATTCGCCGAACGTGCGAAACTGGCCTTCCATCGTGGTTCGAAATGCCTGGAGCCGTTCTTCCGTGGCGCGTTGGGCCTCTCCCTGGCGATTGAGCAGCGTTTCGAGGCCGCCGCCCATTCGATGGGCCACTTCCTCCCGCAGCTGGGCGGCAGCGCGGCCGGATTCCTCCCGGGCCCGGGTGCTTTCGTCGCGCAACGCCTGTTCCAGCCGGCGCTGGCCTTCGGCAAGGTTGTCGAAAAGCGGTTGGTCCGCCCCCTGCCGCCGGCGCCAGAGCAGCAGCAGAAAGGCGTTGCACAGTACCAGGACGCAAATCGCGATCGAAAAAATCAGGTCCATGCCGTCGTTTTCCCCATCCTATCAACGCGCCGCTCCGTGACCCAATTAAAAATGGAAAGCGCACTGGCCCGGACTGGCCTCCGCACGCGTTCGAATCAGCAGCGCAGGTGGGCAGCTTGAAGAAAACTTGATCGATTCTTGATCAGCGTCTTGATCTGAGGGGGGAGGAAAAAGCTCTGGTGAGCCCTGATCCTTCTTGATACTGTTTCTCAAATTGCATGACTGGTGCTTTTCGCAAGTTCGTCGAGATCGATACGAAAAGCCCGTCAGCCGTTCGCGAGGAAGTTCTAGCCATCTTTAGCCGGCTCTTTCCGAGCGCAGATCCAGCGTGCATCCAGCAAGCGTTTGGCTGGGTCCAGGCTGCTTTCGAAGGCCATTACGCCGGGTACCAGCCGATCGATGCCCAGTATCACGACTTCGAGCACACCTTGCAGGGGACACTCTGCTATGTCCGCCTGCTGGAGGGCTACGCTCTGGCTCAAGCGCGACCGCCGCTCACCCCACGCCTGTTCGAGCTTGGGGTGCTCGCCATCCTGTTGCACGACACCGGGTATCTCAAGCAGGCGGATGACCAGCAGGGCACCGGCGCCAAGTACACCCTCACTCATGTGAACCGCAGCGCGGAGTTCGCCGGGCGGCTCCTGGCCGAGAACGGGTTCGGCCCGGCGGAGATCCGCTCGGTGCAGAACATGATCCGCTGCACCGGGGTGAATGCGGATCTCGCCTCAATCCCGTTCCAGACCGAGATGGAACGGAAGATGGGATTCGCCCTCGGCACCGCGGATCTGCTCGGCCAGATGGCCGCCAGCGATTATCCCGAAAAGCTGGCCATCCTTTTCCAGGAGTTTGAGGAATCCAACCGCTATAATGGCAAAACCACCGGCCCGGGCGTCTTTAAAACCCCGACCGAACTGCGTCAGAACACCCCGATCTTCTGGGAGTCGTACGTCCTCCCCAAAATCAATCACGATTTTATCGAGCTTTATCGTTACCTCGAGACCGCGGACGGCTTAAATCCCTACCTCGAAAAGATCGTCGCCAACATCGCCCGGGTCCGCACTCTAGCCGCCAAGGGGTAACAAGCGGAGAGCAGGGAGAAAAGGCTGAGGGCTGAAGGCTAAAAATAAGGCTGGTTATCGGCTATCGGTTGTCGGCTAAAAGTTCTCGGTTATTGATGAGAACCAGACCGAGCCGACGCGTTGAGTCATGGGGAAAGGGAGCGGAAAGTTTAGGCTCAAGCTGTCGAGTTGTTTGGAAGAACCAAACCGTGTGCAGCGCCCGAACCTTGTTTTCCAGATTTCTACCGTCATGCCATCCGATTTGCGGATCTTCGACGCCGCCCATCGGAGACTCCTTCAAGGAAGGCTGCCGTCGGCGGGAGCATCGCCCCACCGAGAGAATGGCGGAGGGGGTTATTGCTTTTGGCCCGGGATGGCGGCGGCTTGGACGGATTTGGCGGCGGCTGGGGCGGTGATCTTTTTGACCTGCCGAATGAATTCAGGATTCCACAGGTCAGGCGGGTGGCTGCTGCCAAAGTTGCCGAAGACGTAAACAATCCCAAGAAAGATCGCGGAAACAGCAGTGCAAACGACTGGCCAAGAGGTGAGCAAGTGACCGACCCGACCTGTCGGCCGGGTTTCGATAGCGTCCATCACTTTGCTAATGGGGGATTGCATGAATCAGCTTCCTTAACGGGAGGTGAATAAGCGAAAATGATGCCAAATGGATCTGATCGTGTAACCTATTGGGACTGAGGAACTGGACCGTTCATTAACCGCTCCTGACCCCGATGTTCGTAAGTTTTATTTACGTTTTCTGTCGGTTTTAGATAATGTAGCGTTACGGTTAAAAAGGCGTGTTTGGCGTCGGTGTCAGACCCGGTTTACTGTGGACGAGGACGAGGAAGTTCCTGTCGATGAGAGAAGAGATGCTATTAAGGTCGATCCAGAGGAGGCGCTTCCGTGAAGGGGCTGTTCGTGCCGGGTGGCTGGTGGCGCTGGCTTTACTTGTGATCGTCGGATCGGCCTGGCTGGCGCGGCCGCAGTATCGCCTTTGGAAGCTGCATCGCGCGCAGCGGCAGGCACGGGACTTTTTGGCCTCCGGAAAGTTGACTGCCGCCTGGCTGTCTGGACAACAAGCGTTGGTCCTGAACGCCACAAATTTGGAGACGCTGCGGATCATGGGCGATGTCGCCGACGCGGCGCGCCAGCCCCAAGCGATCGCTTTCCGGCGGAAGCTGGCGGAACTGGAGCCGGCCAACGTAACCAACCGATTGCTCTGGGCCCAAACCGCTTTGGCCTTCGAGCAACCACCGCTTACGGAAACGGTGAAGGCGCTGGAGGGCGTGCCACCGGCCGCCCGTCACTCTCCGGAATATCAGACCCTGGCCGCCGGGCTGGAATTGAAGCGGGGCAATATCGCCGCAGCGGAAGAACACTTTCAAGCGGTCCTGAGGGCGGCGCCCAGCAATCGCCAAGCCCGGATCAACCTGGCGGTGCTGGGCTTGCGGTCCCCGGATGACGCGAAGCGAACGGCGGCGCAGCAGACGCTGGAGCAACTGCGCACCGATCCGGAGGCCCGGCTGTCCGTGCTGCGGTCGCTCGGCAGCTACTGCTTGCAAAGCGGGCAGGTGGAGAAAGCGCTGGTTTACTCGAACGAACTGATCGAGCTCAAGGAAGCGACCCTCGAGGATCAACTCGCGCACCTGGACATTCTGCGGGCTGTCCAAGCCAAAAGCCCGGGGGGAGAGGCGGCTTTTACCGCTTATCTGGAGAAGGTGCAACAGGCGGCGGCCAAGGCGGAGGGGGTGGCCACTCTGGCGGGTTGGATGCGCAGCCGGGATCTCAGCGCCCGGGCGCTGGCCTGGGTGCAGTCCCTGCCCAAAGATCTGCAGGCGCAGGTGCCGGTGGAAATGACGGTGGCCGACCTATATGCCGCCCAGAAAAAGTGGCGCGAGATGGATTCCTATTTGCGCGATCAATCGTGGGGCGAGCAGGACTATGCGCGGCATGCGCTGGTGGCGCTCGCTTTGCGGAATGGCGGCGATCTGGAGAGTTCACGGGTGCGTTGGAACCGCGCGGTGCGCGCCGCCACGGAGGAGCCGCGCCTGCTGGCGCCGCTGGCGCAAATGGTGGCCGGGTGGGGCTGGCGGGAGGAAGCCGCCCAGTTGCTCTGGCAGATTGCCGAGCAGAACCAAGGCGAATCCTGGGCCTGGCAAAACCTGGCGAGCGAGTACCTTCGCGAGGGCAAGACGGCCGACCTGCGAAAAGTTTTTGAACTGGTGGTGCGGAACGATCCGAAGGATGCCGTGGCCCGGAATAACCTGGCAGCCGTCACCTTCCTGGTGAGCACCAATGCGGAGGACCTCAGCCGGGCGCATCAACTGGCCCGGGAATGTTACGAGGGGGATCAGGCCAATCCCAGCTTCACAGCCACCTATGCCTGGTCGCAGCATCTGCAGGGCAAATCCAAAGAAGCGTTGGATTTGCTCAAAGGGCTGAAACCCGAGCAATTACTGGATCCGGGCACTGCCGGCTACTACGGCCTGATCCTGGCCGCGAATGGCCAAGCGGAACAAGCGCGGAAACCGTTGGAGCTGGCGGCGAAGGCGTCTTTGCTGCCCGAGGAGAGGGCGATGGCGGAAAAAAGCTTGGAGCTTGGAGCAAAGAGCTTGGAAAAAGGGCTTAAGTAAGGACAAGCGGGGAGCTCAGAGCGAGGAGCTGGGGCCGGACAACCAATGAGGCACCGCGGGGAAGAGAAGTCGGGTTGGGCTAAGCCACTTCCTTATTCCGAAGCCGCCACGCCGGAACTTAACTTAGTGACGACTGCGGCTCTGGAACGGCATGCCGGCGTTCTCGCAAAGCGGCCCTCAATGGGGATTCGAAGTACCTGTAAGAGAGTTCTGAAACGCACAATGTCAGTAGAACAACCGCACCGTTGTACTCCGCCCTCGTTAAGCTATGCGTATGGAGATAGTTGGAGATCTGTCCCATACAAATTGAATGCCAAAGATAGATCGAGTACGACCGTTCGCCCAACCACTGGAAAGGAGCCCACCGGCAGATCTTCCAGAAGGCACCCTGATCAAAGGCGGTTGAATATACCAGAGGAGGCAGAACATAGGCCAGCCAAACACTCGGCAGGAACTTGAACCTGACCAGCAAAAAGATCGCAATTGCTCCAAGAATGGTGCCGTTAACAACCGACACGTTTGGCTGCAAGGCCGCCCCTCTGCGATAAAGGGAACAAAGATAAAATCCGATTGAAAAGCCGAACACCCCTTCGCCCAAAAAGTACCATTTCCATACCCGGCCGAATAAACTCAAAGCTGAGCCGTGGACCGCAAGCCCCAGAAACGATGTGAACAACAAGGTGACGAATAGGAGCAGAGGCAAGTAAAACCTGCGTTGGATGAGTGATCTATTTGAGTAAACCAATAACGGAAATACCGCTACGTAGCAAAAAAACTCCACGCTCACCGACCAAGCGGGTGGATTGAATGTTCGAAAAGGGCCGTCCACCACTCCGGAGACCAAAAAGAGGTTTAACAGAAGGTTGACGGGGTACTCTAGCCCAACGTAGGTCAACCCGTGTTTGAGGACGCTGTAGAGGTGGATTGGGACCAGGTAGAAGCTCGTCAAATAGTAGAGCGGGAAGATTCGAGCGACGCGCGCCCGAAAATAGCCGGCCCAATCGATTCCTGGTAGATAAACCCAGTGCAAGACAAAGCCGCTCAAGATGAAAAAAAGCACCACCGCAGACGCGCCCCAGCAGAAGAATTGGCAGAAAGGATTGTCGACGTACTCGTCTTTAAGCCTTTCACCCTCAGCGATGAACAAATGATAGAAGACGACGTACATCGCCGCGAGGCCGCGCAGGGCGGTATGTGAGAAGATCACCCGCGCCCCCGCCTTTTGAGGCGAGCCAATCATCAAATGCACTTTCGCATTGGCCGTGTTGACGCCACCTTCAGAGGTTCAACCAACCGTCTTTAAAGTTAATGGTACTTCCATCGACTGGAAGCGAATCAGACTCGAGGCCGGTCTTCAACTTTCTTCTGGAGCGCACATGGAGCAGGGATCCCGGAAAGGGAGGAAGTTATCAGCTGCTGGTTATCGGTTGAACCGACTGAGAGAACGAGGAAGGGCTAACTAAGGGCTGAAGGCTCAAGGCTGAAGGCTAAAAATCGGTTGGGGAGCGAGGAACCAGCGAAGAGCGGTTCCCAAAAGGGGGTTATCGGCTAAAAGTCCTCGGTTATTGATGAGAACCAGACCGAGCCGACGCTTTGAGTCATGGGGAAAGGAACCGGAAAGTTTTGGCTCAAGCTGTCGAGTTGTGTAGACTTTGGCCATGACCGTGGAACATCTGGAAAACGAGGTCCGGGCGCTACCCGCTCAAGATTTGGCTTCGTTTGTTTCCTGGCGGCGCCGTGACGAAGTCTTGGCCACGCCATCGCTCGCTCGGCCAAAGGATGCTTCGTATTTCGCAGGTCTGAAACAGGAACTCGCCGATGTCCGCGATCACCGAGCATCCGGCGGTTAGGCTGGAACTGCGGGAGGCGGCGTAGTGGCACGAGGAGCGCTGTCCGGGTTTGGGCGACCGATTTATCGAAGCGGTCCAGAAGACGGTCGGAGCACTCGCCCGAACACCCGGGACTTGTGCAATCCGATTTGCGGATGTTCGATGCCGCCGGGTAACTCGATTTCCATGCAGGGTTTGGTTCTTCCTGGAAGCGGACAAGATTGTGGTGCTCTCTGTGCTCCACAATAAGCGAGAGCATCGTCGACTCCTTCAAGGCAGGTTGCGACCGCCTGGCTGAAGAAGGCTTGATCAAGCGAATAGCCGTGAGCACGGAGCCTGGAGCCTGGTGCGGGAAAAGG
Source organism: uncultured Verrucomicrobiota bacterium (assembly GCA_964566945.1). Taxonomy (GTDB): domain Bacteria; phylum Verrucomicrobiota; class Verrucomicrobiia; order Limisphaerales; family SXQI01; genus DASVNK01. The sequence goes on from CAZMKE010000002.1 coordinate 108,495, forward strand.
ATTCTCGGTTCTTGAAAAGAACGGGCCTGGGCCGAGGCGTTGAGTCATGGGGAAGGGCCGTGCGACCACAGCCCGCTGGGTGGGGCGATGCTGCTCAAGGAACCTCAATGGGGCCGCGCTTCCTCGCCGCAGGGCCATTTCGGAATTTCGTCGTTCGTACTTGGCACTTGGTCGGCTTTTGTAAAGAGGGTTTACGTTTTTTGTGGCTGATGATTTGTCTGGATGCGGCAGTCCTGGAAATGGAGCGTTTTGGCGCAGGGACTTATGGCATTCTGTCTGAAATAAGCACCCCTTGGCATTAAACCCGCTGATAGTAGTTGTTGCGGCAGTTCGCGAAATTGCAGAGCTCAACCTGCCTGTGGAATTTGACGCGACGTAGCGAAACGATTTTTAAGGTGAAAGAAATTTAAAGGCGATGCTCCGGTGATTGCACCCGATTCGCTGTAAACTACTGCATATGAGACTTCAACGTCTTCTCCTGGTAGGCACGCTCGCCCTTGCTGCGAGTTCGCCGGTGGTTCTGGCCAAATCGGCCGAGGATCTGCGCCTCACCTTTGCCTCGTTCCGCACGGCGGAATTCCCCCGTGAAGTCGGCAAGCTGATAGCCAAGGAAAAGGGAACGGACCGGGCCGATCGGGCCACGGATATCGTTCGCCAAGCCGTCATCTACAGCCCAGCCGCCGCCTTCGCCACGGTCGGGGCCGCTTGCCGGGTCGCACCGGATCTCGCCGTTCAGTTCGCGGTTGCAGCCGCAAATGTGCAGTCTCAGCTTGCGCCGGGAATAGCGCGCGCCGCGGCTGCGGCGGCTCCAGCTCACGCCGCAGAGATTGCGGCGGCAGTGGCCAAGGAACGCCCGGCGCAATTTGCGCTCATCGCTTACGAAGTGGCTTACGCGGTCCCCGGCCAGGACCAAAAAATCGCCGAGGCGGTGATTGCCAGCGTGCCGAATCTAAAAACCTTTGCTGCCGCCACCGTGAACTCGAACGTTTCACTGATCGCAGTCCCCGACCAGGCTGCGGTTGGGCCGTCCACACCCGTGCCCGTAAGTGTGAGCCGTTCCATTACGGACCTTGTCGCCGTGGCCCCGTTGGTGGAGAGCACAGCCCGGGAGCTGGGCATGAAGACGGAGCAACTTTTGGTCGCAAGCCTAACGCCGGCGCAGACGGCAACCGTCAATACCAAAGTCCAAACCGCCAAGGTGTCCGCCACGGCCAGCTCGAACGCTGCGGTAAAAGGTGTTCCGTTCGTGCCAGGCGGAGGAACCCCCGGTGAAGCGAACCGCGCCCAAACGGTCGTCGTTACTCCCGGGTCGGGTCGCGACTACAAGGGAAATAATGGAAATAATGGGAACAACGGCAATAGCAATGGGAACAATGGAAATAATGGGAATAAATAACCCCGACAAGCGATATTTGCTTGGCGATGAACCAGGTTTGAGGAAATGAAAGCGACAATTGGAGTTCTAGCGGCCGTATTCGCGACGATGGGCTGTGCAACGGCCGGGATGGTCACTTGGACGTTCAGTTCTTTCACCGACACCACGGTGGGGAATGCAGCTGCCCCAAACCCCTACAGAGCTGACACTATTGACACGACCTATTTTCAGAACATATCTGGTTCGGGAAAGCCGAGTTCGGAAACTGCTACCGCTGCCGGGACAGTATCCTTGAAGGTCGCGGCCGATGGGGCTGGGTCCTCAAGTTCTCGATCCTTGGAGTTCTCCGCTTCGAGCCGTAGCGACTTCAAAACGCTGGCTGACGCGAATTTGGTGATTCGGCTTCGACCGACGTCTACAACTGCGTCGACGCTCTCAGCAATTCAGATCGATTATGATGTCAAGTCAGCTGTGAATTCCCTCAGCGTAAAGTGGGAACTTGTCCAACAAGCCGGAACCACGGACACCGCTCCCACCTTTGCAGGCGCAGCTAATCAAACAGTTGTGGCTACCGTTGATGGCGTATTTCACAACAATAGTTTGACGTTCACAGGGCTCTCCTTTTCCACAGCTAATGACATTTGGTTGAGAGCTTCTTTTAGCGGGCCAAATGGCAGTGCTTCAGGCATTATTGATTTGGACAATATCAGCATAAGTGCGGTTCCAGAGCCCACAAACCTCGCGCTTGGCCTATTTGGGGTCGGTGTTGTGAGTGTTGCGGCGGGTCGCAAATTGCTCCAGCGGACGGTCGGCTGATTGAGGCTGAGAGAGCGGAGCCAAACGAGGAGCCGACAGCCGGGTCCTTACAGCCAAGAAAAAAGGGAACTATTTCGAACGCCGCCAGGCTGAGGCTGGGCGGCGATTTGCTTTTTCGGAGCTGAGAGAGCAATCTAAAGGCTCAAGGCTAAAAGGGAAAAAGAATTTGCTCCCAGCTCTGGGTTCTTTGCTCCAAGCTGCCAATTGTGCGGAAGAACCTCCGGAACTTCTACTTCACCCTCGACCTTCGGTCCCTGGCCCTCTATCGGATTCTGGCGGCGGCCTGGTTGATCGTTGATTGGTTCCAACGCTGGCCGGATCTCGAGGCGTTTTACACCTCGTTTGGTTTTCTGCCGGTGGACTCCACCGTGCCGCGGTCAGCCCGCGATTTCCATTTCTCCCTGCTCGACAGCGTGGTGTCGCTCCCGATGGTCCAGATCGCCTTTGGACTCGGGCTCCTCTGTTATCTCGGCCTGCTCATCGGTTATCGCACAAAGCTCTTTCAGATCCTGAGTTTTCTCTTTTATGTGAGCGTGTTGAACCGGAACAACCTGGTGAATGACGGCGGGGATCTCGTGATGGTCACCCTGCTCTTCTGGTGCCTCTTTCTGCCGCTCGGCCAGCGCTTTTCCGTGGATGCCATTTTGGACCGGATGAAACGAGGGGTGGAACTGCGAAACGGTGATATACCCTCCGCACCTCCGCCGGCCCGGAGCGATCGCTCACTCGCCGCGTTCGTGGTCGTCTTCCAAATCGGGTTGATCTACTTCCTCACCGCGTTTCTCAAGCACGGGGACAAGTGGAAGGACGGCACCGCGCTATACTATGCCTTGAAGCTCGAATATTTCGCCACGCCTCTCGGGAGCTGGCTGGAGGCGCGGCCGCTGTGGCTCATCCAGATCGTGAGTTGGGGCACCCTGGCGATCGAGTTTGCCGCCGGGCAGTTCATTCTGCTGCCCGTGGCGCAGCCGACACTGCGGCGGCTGGCCATTCTGGCGCTAACCGGCCTCCACCTCGGGATCTGGTGCACCATGAGCCTGGCCAGCTTTTCCCTGGCGATGATCGCCAGCTACGTCCTCCTGCTCCTGCCGGAAGATTGGGAGGTGATCCGCCGGTTCACCCTGCGCTGGTCGCGCCCGGTCACCGTCTTTTACGATGCCGACTGCGGGTTTTGCGCCCGGTGCTGTCAATGGGCGGCCCTGGCGGATCCCGCCGGGCGCCTTCATTTCCGTGGAAACCAGCAGTTGGCAGCGGACCCTTCTCTGGCCCCCGGGGCGGACATCCGCGAGAGCGTGGTGGTCATGGAGCGGCCGGAGGGTCGGCCGCTGACCAAGTCCCAGGCCGCCGCCGCGATCTTTCGGGCCTTGCCGCTCCCGTTTCACGTTTTCCGGGTTATCGCCTGGCCGGGAATCGCGCGCGTGAGCGATTGGGCCTACGATCGCGTCGCCCGAAACCGGCAGCGCCTCTCCCTCTGGTTCGGGCTCACCGCCTGCCGGATGCCGAACCTGACTTCCCCAAACCGCGCTCCAGCGTCTGAATCTACCGAGAAACCGGCCATGCCCGACAGAGCCCCGCGCGTCAGCCAGGGGTCAGCGCCCACCCCCAACCGGTGGAGCGAGGCTCCGGCCGAGCTGCCGCCCTCCGGCCCGGCCCCCTTAGGCGACCCCCCACCCATGATCCGCGTTTGGCGGCTGCTGGGCCGCGGGCTGAGAGACCTCGCCGTGGCGATCGTGTTCGGGGTGATTTTGATCCGCGGCTACAACCTGAACATGACACCCCGGCTCAACACCCGTCCCATCGACCTCCCCCCCGCGCTCCTGGCCACCGTCTACGTCCCGCAAATGGATCCCTACTGGCCGCTCTTCGCGCCGAATCCCACCACGGACGAAGGCTGGTGGGTCATCGTCGGCATCACCGAGTCCGGCGAATCGTACGATCCATTGACCGGCCAAACCCCGACATTCGAGAAGCCGGCGCGTTTCAAGTTCGACCGGCATTGGTTTAAAGCCTGGGAGAGCCTGTGGCAGCGGGACATCCGCTACTGGCGATTGTTTGGCGAGTACTTGGCCCGGAAGAATCGCCGGGAAAAGCCCGAAGGCCAGCGGCTCCGCTTCTTTGACGCCTATTACCTCATCAAAACCACGCTGCCCCCGGGATCAGCCGAGCCATACACCATCCAGCGGAACCTCGTCTGGCGGCAGGAATGTTCGGAGGAGTAAGGAAGGAAGGAACGAGCTCAGAGCAGGGAGCGAAGAACGAGAAGAAGCTTAACAGGAGGTAACAGAGAAAACCGAGAGGAGAACCAGCTCAGAGCAGAGAGCTTGGAGCCAGGACCCGGGAGGCAAATTCGAACTACGAGGGGCGAAACGCGAAATGTAGCAGCGCTAAAAGGAGAAGATGCTTAACAGGAGCGAACAGAGAAAACTGAGAAGAGAACGAGCGGAGAGCTTGGAGCCGGGAAGCGAGCGAAAAGAGCCGCGCGCGTCAGCAAGCGGTCCGCAACCCGACGCTCAATGGGGCGATGCTCCTGCAGAGCCCGTTTTCTTTGTCGTCACTCCAAGCTCCTCGCTCCGTGCGCCCCATTTTCAGCCTTGAGCTTTGAGCCTTGGGCCTTGAGCTTTGGGCCTTGAGCTTTGGGCCTTGAGCCCTTCAGCCTTTCCTCGCCGTTCTCCCCTTGGTGGGGCGATTGCTCCTGCAGAGTCCTCCTTTTTCGTCGCTCCAGTCTTGTTTTTAGCCTTCAGCCTTTAGCCTTTCAGGCGCCGCCCTGCTGCTGTCGCGAAGCGATAAACGCCTGGCGCGGGGAGATTCCTTGTCGAAAGGGGAAAACGATTGCCTTCAGGGGCAACCTGCCGATAATACTGTCCGTACGGCAATACGGCTGCTTCGGGAACGCCCGAGGAGGGCTCTCTCGGAGATCAGTCCGATTCTTTTTGCGTTGCCGCAATCCACTCAACCGCCGGACGGTTTTTACCGATACCACTGGTAACCAACCAGGTGCGGTAGCGTGTACGGAAAAAGCTCAAGGCTGAAGGCTCAAGGCTAAAAACGAAAGAATGGCGTCTGACCTCCCGTTTCGCACGAAACGATTCGCTCTTTGGATCATTGATCTTTTTGGGGCTTTGCCGAAGACGACGGTCGCGCAGGTCTTGGGGAAGCAGGTGTTGCGATCCGGGACTTCAATCGGGGCGAACTACCGGGAAGCTTCCAGGGCGCGTTCAAACGCCGAGTTCAGCGCGAAAATTGGGGATTGTCTGAAAGATCTGGAGGAAACCATCTACTGGTTTGATCTGTTGCAGGAATCGGGAGTCGTTCGCGAGGAAAAGCTGTTGCCGCTCCTTGACGAAGCTCGCGAGTTGATCGCGATTCTGACGACCATCGACAAAAAGGTGAAGAGCCGAAGCCCGCAGTAGACGACCGCAACTTTACCGCCTACCCCTTTTAGCCTTGAGCCTTCAGCCTTCAACCTTGCCGACCATGGCGATCCCGACGACCAGCGCCCATCTGCTAACCCGTAACCGTCACCTGAGAACCGCAAGTGCCCGGAGGTTTGCTTCCAACTGACAGCCGATAACCGATATCCGGGAACTCCCTCCCCTTTTAGCCTTGAGCCTTGAGCCTTCAACCTTAACGCCGCCGCCGCCCCGGCGTCGGTGGTGCTGCCGAATCCTGGGCTGCCTGGTTCTGCTGGGGATCTTGGCGGTGGCCGGTCTGGCGGTCGGCTATCACTACCGCGGCACCCTCCTGCCCGCCCTCGCCCGACTCTGGATCGTGGATGAAAAGCCCGAGAAAGCCGACGCGATTCTGGTTTTGGGCGGCGGCGTCGGCTGGCGGCCGCTGGTGGCGGCCCGGTTGTACACCAACGGCTACGCCGCAAAAGTGCTGGTGATCAATAATAAGGGGGATGTGGCGGTCGAGATGGGACTGAAAGAGCCGGAAAAGGATCTGATTGCCGCAGTGTTGGAGAGCAAAGGGGTGCCGAAATCGGCGATTGTTGAGGTCGGGAACGGAACGACCAGCACTTTTGAAGATGTGAAAGCAGCGCGTGATTGGGCGGAGACGACTCACGCCACCCGGATCTTGATTCCCACCGATATCGCTCATTCCCGCCGGGCGGGCTGGACAGCCAAACGCCTTTCGGACAAGGCAGGAATTCAGAGCCGGGTGCTCGCCTTTGAGCCGCCGGAGTACGCCATCACGAATTGGTGGACCAAAGAAGAGGGATTAATCGCTTTCCAAAACGAATTCATCAAATTCGGGATGTATTTGAAGAAGTACTGAAAAGGACCAAAAACGAGCGGAGAGCAGAGAGCTTGGAGCGCGGAAGACAGTGCGAAGATCGAAATACGGAACGGGAAAATGCCCCCTAAAGAAAGAAAAGATCCAATAGGAGCGAACAGAGGGAACTGAGGCAAACCAAGAGCTGAAACAAGAAGAAGAACGATTGAGCGCTGACAACCAGGAACCCTTTCTCATCATTCGCGCCGGCGAGACCGAACGCCAGTATTGGCGGGATCTCTGGCGGTATCGCGAGCTGTTCTACTTCCTCGCGTGGCGCGACATCCTTGTTCGGTATAAGCAAACGGTCATCGGCATCGCCTGGGCGTTGATCCGGCCGTTTCTGACGATGCTGGTCTTCACGGTGGTGTTCAACCGGATTGCCAAGCTCCCGGCCCCCGGCACCGTGCCCTACGCACTGCTGGTCTTCTCCGCCATGCTGCCGTGGCAATTCTTCTCGACCGCCTTGAGCGAATCGAGCAACAGCTTGATCGGGAACGCGAATCTGATTTCCAAGATCTATTTTCCCCGACTCATCGTCCCCGCCGGGGCGGTCATCACCAGTCTCGTGGACTTTGCGATTACACTCGGTCTTCTGGCAGCGATGATGATTTGGTACCAGTTCCTCCCGGACTGGCGCCTCCTGACATTGCCGCTCTTCATTGTGCTGGCTTTTGCCGCGGCGATGGGATTGGGCCTCTGGCTTTCCGCTTTGAACGTCGAGTATCGCGATTTTCGCTACGTCGTGCCGTTCATTGTGCAGTTCGGACTGTATCTCTCTCCGGTGGGATTCAGCAGTTCGGCCATCCCGGCGCAGTGGCAGCTGCTTTACTCTTTGAATCCGATGGTGGGGGTGATTGACGGTTTCCGTTGGTCCCTGCTCCGCGGCCAACAGTCGCTGGACCCTGTCGCTCTGGGACTGTCGATCACAATCTCCACGGTCCTATGCGTGACCGGGATTTGGTATTTCCGCCGAATGGAGCGAACCTTCGCGGACGTAATTTAAGGATAGGTTATCGGTTATCAGCTATCAGTTACCGGCCATCAGCCACGGGTTGGAAATTGGAATAAACGCGAGGGCGAATGAGCGACGATGTGGTCATCAAGGTGGAAGGACTGGGGAAGAAGTACCGAATCCGCCACCAGCAGCAGGAACGTTACACGGCTCTTCGTGATGTTCTCGCCCGTAAACTCTCCGCCCCGTTTCGACGACTGAAAGAGATTGGAGCAGGGAGCTTGGAGCAGAGAGCGGGGAGAAGCGAGGGAAAGAGTGGCAACCCAGCGTTGGAAGACTTTTGGGCGCTGAAAGATGTCAGTTTCGAAGTGAATCGTGGGGAGGTGTTAGGCATCATCGGCCGAAACGGCGCAGGAAAGTCAACTTTGCTCAAACTCCTTAGCCGGATCACTGAGCCAACCACCGGTGAAGTGCAAATCCGCGGGCGGGTGGCGAGCTTGTTGGAAGTGGGCACGGGATTCCATCCTGAGCTGACGGGGCGAGAGAATATTTTCCTGAATGGCGCGATTCTCGGAATGTCTAGGCTCGAAATCCGGAATAGCTTCGATGAGATCGTGGAGTTTGCGGAGATCAGTCAGTTTCTGGACACACCCGTAAAGCGCTATTCATCGGGAATGTACATGCGCCTCGCGTTCGCAGTGGCCGCTAACCTTCGACCGGAAATCCTCATCGTCGACGAGGTTCTCGCAGTTGGCGATTCAGCATTTCAGAAGAAGTGTTTGGGAAAAATGAAAACGCTCGCCTGCAGCGGAGGGCGGACCATCCTGTTCGTAAGCCACAACATGACCGCTGTGGGTACACTCTGCAATAGAGGGCTCTTAATGGACGCAGGGAAAATCAAACTCTGGGGAGATTGCCAATCAACAATTCGCGGATACATGAGCCTTTCGCAATTCTCGAATTCCGAAGTCCGCTGGAAAAACGAGAATGAAGCGCCGGGCGATGAGAACATTCGCGTGTTGGAAGTGGCCGTTTCACCGCCTGGGAATGAGAAAGCCATTACGATTGACACGGGCGCGACCATCACACTCTCTTTCCGGAGTCGGCTGCGCGGCATCAATCTGGATTGCACGTTTTATGTCCAGAATGCGGAGGGCATCCTCCTTTTCGAGACGGGTTGCATCATCAGCTCCAGTGATGATCTAATGGCCGGATATTATCGAATCAAAGGCGACATTCCGAGTCATTTCCTCAATGCTGGGACATATTGGCTGACTGCGGTTTTCGGACGAGATCAGCGCTACCCGCTTCTCAGATTGGATCAGTTGGTCGCTTTTAACGTCGAGAATACCAACACTGGGAGAGGGCGAAATATGCAGGTGACCGCGGGAGTGGTTCGGCCCCTAATTCACTGGAACACGCAGCACGGCAGTTCGCCGGGAGAGCTCTCCCTTTTCCTCGATTAGCACGAACCGCTCGCGAAAGATCACTCTGGTGCGCCACCTTCCAGCCGAGAATCGTTCCCCGCCAAATCGGGTGTTTGCGCGAAACGCGGCTATCCTGCAATGGTGCCTTCGCAAGGCCTCAAAGGCTCGCGCCGCCGGCCGCTACGAGGACGCGGCCGAATGGAGCCATCTCGCCGCCTTCTCGGCATCCAACGCCGGATGGCACGGGGACCTCCTCTGCCGGGATCTTGAGCAGCAGCTGTATGACCTAAGCCGACATCTACCCCGCGCCAACTGCAATTCCAGGAACGGGCATCAACGCCGATGTCTCCACGTAATGACAACGGCGTTTGAAATTGGCGGCCATTCAAATATGCTCGCCCGATGGATCGCCGCGCTGGGGGAACAGGGCCAGCATAATCTAATCCTAACCGACCAAACGGGGCGAGTCCCCGAGAAACTCCGCCAGACGGTCCTTAAACATGGTGGAGAGTGCCTCGTTCTCGCTTCGGGCATCTCCGAGTTCGCGAAAGCAAAACAGTTGCGTGAGGTGGCAGCGGACCGCGGGGACTTCGTCATCCTTCATATCCACCCGTACGACGTCGCAGCGGTACTGGCATTCGGCTTCTCATGGCCAACGCCAGTTTGCTTCATGAATCATGCAGATCATGTTTTCGGGGTCGGCACCTCTGTTGCGGACCTGATCATCGAGTTTCGCGACCTTGGAGCGGAGTGGACCCGCCTCTACCGTGGTGCGGAGCGCTCCGTGGTTCTTCCGTTACCGTTGGAGAATCATGCAGTCCGCGACTGGAATAGCACGGCGCGCCGGGACGCCCGCTCGCGCTTAGATGTCTCGCCCGGCGAAGTCGTCCTGTTGACCGTGGGAACGGCCTACAAATACCGCCCAGTTAAAGCGTGGAATTTTGTTGCCGCGGGGAGCGATATACTTGAGCGATGTCCCGAAGCAGTCCTCTTCGCAGTGGGTCCAGATCTATCGAATGACTGGGTGCCCGCTGCTGCTAGATTCGGACGGCGCCTCAGGGTGATAGGTTCGGGCCTCGACGTGTCCGGTGGAGCATCTGATTTTCACGCGGCGGCTGACATAGCGTTGGGAACGTTTCCGTTTGCTTCGCAAACGGCCATGTTGGAATCGGCGGCCTTGGGCATCCCGTGTGTCCCGACCCCAAGAGCCATACCGTTCGGCTTCGACGATCGGGCTTTTGAAGGCCTTCCGTGGCCTGTGACGCAGCAGGAGTACGTTGATCAGACGATATTTCTGATCAGGAATCCCGACGATCGACGTCGAACTGGCACACAATTGAGTCAATCAATCAAGCGTTTTCATGGCGGCGAGGAATGGCGGCAACAGTATAAGTCGATGCTGGCGCGAATCCCAGCCTCTCATCACTACTACGAACCATCGCCCACAAGAGCCTTGCCCGACGAGACTCGGGAATTTTGGGCGACGTTCACTCGTTTAGTCGAAGCTGATCCGGTGCGGAATATCCACGGCCGTATTATCGGGCGGTCGAGCGGCGTGTATCCAATGCCGGATCGCGAACTCGCACGGGCGATCGGCTTAAAAGCGTCCAAAGCTCTGGGCGACCAACTGCAGTTCGCAGTTTGGAAGGCGAGGTTCAAATTGGGAAAAGTTCGTAGAACGCTCGCCAAAGTTTAAAGCTCATTTAGGCGAACCACCGGCGACAATGACGATTCAACGGGTAGTTCTAGCCATCCTCAACTTTAATGGGCAACGGCACTTGGAGGAGCTATTGCCGAGCCTGCGAGCCATGCACACCGGGCTCCCATTTACTGTCGAGGTTATTGTCCTCGATAACTGTAGCACGAAACCGGATCAGCGCTGGGTGATGGAGAATTTCCCCGAGATCAAATTTGTAAGAGCGCCGCAAAACGATTTTCTCTATTCCTACAACTGGTTGCTGGCGAAAGTAGACGCGGAAATTTGCGTCCTCCTGAACAACGATGTTCGGGTCACACCGGGCTTTTTGAGGCCTCTCTGCCAACCCTTTGAGGACAACGCTGTTTTTGCCGTCTCATCGAAGGCTTTCGATTGGAGCGGCGTCAGCGTAACCAGCGGGCCGGCGGTTCTGAAGTACGCCAACGGGTTTTACTCCTGGCCCTTTGATCCCGCCCGTCAGGTTAAATGCCCTACGCTCTTCTGTTCCGGAGCGTGCATGGCCGTCTCGCGCAAGAAATTTCTGGAGCTTGGTGGCTTCAACCGACTTTTCCACCCGGCTTATTGTGAGGATCTGGACATCTGTTTCCGCGCGTGGCGCCGAGGCTGGGCGTCCATTTATCAACCGGAAAGCGTGATTTTCCATCGGGAACATGCTAGTTGGGGGGAATCAACGAAACACACAGTTAATAGGTTGAGCTTGAGGAGCGCCCTCCTCTTTCAGTGGTCGTCTCTGCCCCTAAATGACGACAAAGCGGAGCGCGCGGCCCGGACGATGAACCTCGCATTCCGGGGACTTATTGGAGGTAACGCCGATTGGTTCAAAGTCTGGATGAGCACTTGGATATTCTGGCTCAAAGTCCGAAGGAAATATGAACACCTGAAAGTGTCTAAGGGCGAATTAGAAGATTTGTGCGCAGTAATCTCAAACTCGTGATGGTTTACCCTCAACGCTGAACCTTTGTGCGGATCTGGCATCTCTCTGGAGCGGAGGTCGGCGGAGCCGAAGAGTATGCTCGACGTCTGAGTCGGGCCTTAAGGAGCGTCGGGGCGGACAGCCTCGTTCTATCTCCCGGAAAGATGGAAACATCGGGATTCCTGAACCTCCGGAGGACCACGGGAACAACGGGCCGCCTGATTGCCCGCTTGAGGCGGGGCTTTTCGAACCGGATTCATCGATCCGCGCCGTATCACTTATTCGGATCACCAGAACGATATGAAAGGACTGGTAAGACCGGGGCGGCTGACGTGTTTCATCTGCACGGCGTGACGGGTTGGATCGGCGAGAGAGGAATTATGAGCCTTCTGCCGAAAGAAGCAAAGGTCTTCTGGACGATGCACGATGTATGGCCCATTTCTGGCGGGTGCGTAGTCTACCAAGGGTGCGACGCGTTCGGAGAGAGCTGCAATGATTGTCCCATTCTACGGAAGCCCTGGCAACGGATCGCCCGCAACCAATTGAGAGCCAAGATGCGCTTTGCCCGAAGCCAAAACATATGGCCCATAGCGAATAGCGCCTGGATGGCCGACAAAATCAGGGCATCTTCCGTATTCGGGCACCTCAAAAAGGTGCCTGTAATCCATCCGATCATTGATAATGCCTATCTCGACGGCGAGATCCCCTCTTTGCGAGGCGAGCTACAGATTCCCTCCCACCGCTTTGTAATCAGCTTGGGGGCCAGATCGCTAACTGACCCCTTCAAAGGAGTCGAACCATTCCTCAGTCGCCTTAGTGCCGACGCCGACTTGCCCGGCCTCAGTACTGTAATTCTCTTTGGGGCCGGAGTGCCAAGAATCCCGGACAACCTCGACGTGCGCCTCCTGGGCACGGTCATTGATCGAAATCGACTGGCGGCGATTTATCGAACGAGCGATATCTTCGTGTCGCCGTCGCAGATGGAGACCTTCGGGATGGCTCTCACGGAGGCACAGGCAGTTGGCACGCCAGTGGCCGCCTTTGATGTCGGAGGTGTGCGGGATGCCATCTGCGATAGCCGGGAGAATATTTTGATTCCGCCTCAGCAACACGAAACCTTGGTCTTGCGGTTGCGGGAGGCTGCGTCGAATCGGCAGGTAAGCGGGCCGAGGCAGAGTCTCCGCAGCTTTGCAGCCGGACGCTTTGGTGCCAAGGAGATCGGGAGGAAGCAACTGGAGGTATACCGTGCATCGAGCGGAATTCGGTGGGGTGAAGAGTGAATATCGTGTTCTGTGTGGATCGCAGAGCTCTGCCAGGCTTGCACACAGCCGCATTCTCGGTCGTAGATAGGTTGGCGCCTAGGGGGCTGCCGGCGCGCATTTCTGTGTTTAGCGACGAGCTTGACGCCTCGGACGTCTCGTTGCTGAAGGAGACGATCGCCAAAACCGGCAAGGAGTTCGAGGTTCGCTTAATCAAGCTGGATGGGCAACGGTTCGCCCGCTTTCCAGCTTTGAACGGCAGCTGGGCGACTTATTACCGTTTATTCGCGTTCGAAATGATGGAGGCGGAACGCTTTCTTTACCTCGATGCCGATACGATCACTGACACGGACTGCTCCGTTCTGGAGAAGCTCCCGTTGCCAGGCGTCCCGGTTGCTTGGGTTCCGGAAGCGCCCCTTTCGAAGGCTGTAGATCGGAGGGTAGCCAATCGTTTAGGAAACAGTGAAACGGATTTTTATTTCAACGCGGGCGTTATGTTGATCAACGGCGCGGAGTGGCAGAGAGGGAACATAAGTTCCAGAGCCATGGAGAGTTTAGCCAAGGATCGCCCGGACTTCTGGGATCAATCCGCCTTGAACGTGGTGCTTTTCAAAAAGAGCTTAGTTTTGGAAGACCGGTTCAATTCCGTGGCCAACATGCGAAAGCACTGGCCGAGTCTGAAGAACGGCTATGGAACGATTGGGAAAATTGTCCACTTTCTTGATTACCCGAAACCATGGAGTCGCTTTGGGAGGATATGCCACGCGCACTATAGCCTTTGGCATTCAGTTTGCGAAAGGACGGCATTTACCGCTGCGCAGAGGAAGGCGGCTGCTGAGGTGTTCGCTCTATCTTCACGTTCAGTAAATGGGTACAAGAGGGCGCTAAAGGATAAGTTGCTGTTCTCGGGATACAAATCTGGCTGGCTGCGCAGGGTCAAGGGCGTCGAGCCCGGCGAGATTAGCTGATGGCTAAGAACGAGCCGTAACGGACATTCTGTCTTCACGGGCTGTTGAGGAGCAATCTCGATTGGAAAAGCACCCTGTGATTTCCGTGATGATAACAACGCGAAATCGCGTCGTTGAGCTCGAACGTACCCTAAAAGCGCTCGACGGGCTGGACCCGAAGGCGGAGGAGATTCTGGTAACTGCCGACGGATGCACCGATGGAACTTCGGATCTTTTAGGCGGCCTGAAATCACTGAAAGTATTCGAAAACCAAAGCGCTTTGGGCTCAGTAGCTTCGCGAGATCGAATGATGCGACGGGCCCGTGGTGACCTTGTCTTGGCCTTGGACGATGATAGTTACCCGGAGGAGACGGACTGTTTGTCGCGGATCGCATCGATCTTCCGGGAGCGGCCGAAGCTTGCTGTGGCGCACTTTCCGCAGCGCACGGACGAGTACCCGGAAACGATCGGGGAAAGAAGTTTCGGAGAGGCAAAGCTTACGGCGTCGTTCGCAAACTCGGGTGCGGTCCTTCGAAGAACGGTGTACCTGAAGCTGCCCGGTTTCGATCCACGCTTCTTCCACATGTACGAGGAGCCGGATTACGCCCTGCAATGCGTGGCTGCCGGCTACGAGGTGCTCTATTGGCCGAAGGTGACAATCAGACACCATTATAGTTCGCTGGGGCGAAATGAAATGGCTGTTCATCACCGGCACGCGCGCAATGAGCTCTGGAGCGTTTGGAATCGATGTCCTTTGCCGTTTGCCGCGGCCATCGCCGTTTATCGGGTTCTCAGCCAAGCGCAGTATGCGGCTTCCAGAGGTGCTGGCTGGCTGTTGCAGGAGCCCGTTTGGTGGTGGCGCGCTCTCAAGGGCCTTCCGAATTGCGTGGCGAGAAGAACTCCGGTGCGGTGGAGCGGCTATCGGCGATGGCTGGAGCTCTCACGGAACCCGGAAAGCGTCCAGCCGAATGCCCAGAGTGCATCTATCGAGTAGGTGAAGTGGGTCTGCTGTCAACTTGGGGCGAGGGAACACTATTCGGTTCCGCGTGCTGTCGAGGGAAAAGAAGCGCTGGGCATGCTCGTAACGGACGCGTGGGTTCCGAAGGGACATATCCTCGGAGCCTTCCCTGGGAAGATCCGAGAGCGGCGCCACGATGGTTTGCGCCGTGCGCGAGTCCGGTCCTTTAACCTTGGGATTCTGGCCTTCGAGTTGGCTTCGAAAGCCAGAGGGCTGAAGGGATGGGATCAGGTGATAGCTCGCAACGCCTGGTTTCAGCGGCGGGTAGCGTCGGCACTCCTTGGGCTGGAACGGGATCGCAGGCGGGCGGCAGGACGATGGGAAAGGCCAGTGTTGTTCAGCTATAGTTACACCGCGCTCGGTCCATTTCGTTGGGCGAAGGAAAACGGTTGGCGGACCGTTCTGGGGCAGATTGATCCGGGGCCAATGGAGGAGCGGTTGGTAAAGAAATTGGAGGAGGAGAGCCAGGGTCGGATTGCGCGATTAGCGAGCTGGGATCGGTCTGGGAGGGAGGCGTCAAGGTGGCGTCCCGCTCCCTCGTCCTACTGGGACAGTTGGAGAGAGGAATGCCGGTTGGCGGATCAGATTGTGGTAAATTCGGATTGGTCCAGGGGAGGCTTGGTAGAAGAAGGCATCGGTTCGGAAAAGATTTCGATCGTGCCGTTGGCATTCGATTCATCGGCAGATGCGGGGGAATTCTCGAGGTCCTATCCGGAGCGCTTCACCTCTGAGCGGCCATTGCGCGTTCTGTTCCTCGGTCAGGTCAATGTGAGGAAGGGGATCGTACCTCTTCTGGAAGCGAGCCGGGCTTTGGAAGGGGAGCCCATCGAGTTTCTCCTCGTTGGGCCGAGTCAGATAGCGATTCCGGAGAATTGGAGGGCCGGGAGGAAGGTGCGGTGGATTGGATCGGTTCCTCGCAGCGAAGTCTCACGCTACTACCGGGAGGCCGACGTTTTTGTCTTTCCGACGTTTTCCGATGGCTTTGGATTAACACAGCTTGAAGCGCAGTCCTGGCGCCTGCCGGTTATCGCTTCAAGAAACTGCGGCGATGTGGTGCGAGATGGCGAGAATGGCTGGCTGCTGAAGGAGGTTTCCGCGCCGTCGATTGCGGAAGTGATCCATCAGCTTGCAGTAAGGCCCGGAAAACTGGCCAGTGCTTCCAGAGCAAGTGGTGTCTCGCGGGAGTTCGGGCTGGAGACAATCGGCACGAGATTGATGGGAATCGCCGAACGAGCACTTTGACGGAAAGCAGGCGTAATCAGACGATGAGGAAGAATTTGTCGAATCCTGAAACGTGAAGTTTTCGGAAACATCTGGATTTTGGTGGTTGGACCTCGCTTTAGTGGGAATTCTTTTGAGCGAATGCCTGGTGCGGAGAACCGAAGCTTGGAGCCGGCCGGCGGGAGCGGTCTATCTCACGATCGCTTTTTGGTATTTGGGCGATTGGGCCTATAGTGAAGTCGAGGAGTTTTGGATGTTCAGCAGTGGCCTGATTGATCTCGCTTTGATAGAGGTGGGAGGATTTTTGATTGCTTTCAGATTAATCCTTGCGCTGCTTTACGCGCGTTCTTCGTGGGTTCAAGACGAAGGGCCGATCCCCGAGACTTTTGCTCCCGACACAATGGCTGCCTTCTTTCGAGCCTTGATCATACCCTGGAGCGCGCTCTTCGGGATAGGCTTAATCAACGCAAAATTCAACCTGCTTGGAGTCCTGTGGCCTCCATCGGCTTCGGAGCGTGTAGCCTTGTACACGCAAACGGCTTTGGGCGGCTCGTTCGGCTTTCTATCTAACACGGCCGGGTACATATATCTGGCTTTGTGCGCTCTTTTTGGAGTAGGTTTTGCATTGAGTGAAGGCCCTATTCGAAAATGGCTGCTGGGAATGATGAGTTTGACGTGGCCGTACTTCCTTTTTGATCGGACACGGCACATCATGCTAACCCTAGTTTTGCCTGGGCTCTTCGCATATCTACTCCTGCGTCCTGGTGGATGGATCCGAAAAGGGATCGCGATCTGTGCTTTCGGGTTGGTGATTAACACTTGGTTTTTGTTCGTGCTGAACGCGCGCACATCCGAGCGGGGTGTAGCTGGAACTTTCGAAGAGTTTGTCGGCAGAGTGGCGGGGAACGAGGTCTTGGGGGCGAAAAATGAGGAGGAGAATCAGAAGCACGAAGGGCTGGATATGCTGAAAGAGCTATGCTTCATCAATGGATACATTGCATCGGGGGAATACGAGGTCAATTGGGGAAGGCGATACCTCGCGGAATTTTTGAATTTTGTACCGCGGGCAATTTGGTCGGGTAAACCAATGATCGGGATTGATTATGCGATTGTTCGTGGAATGGAAAGTGGGTCGACCGATGAGCAGGTTTTGGGAGTTCATGCGACGGTTTCGACGGGCGCGATTGGTCAGGGGGTAGTAAATTTCGGGCCGGTATTCGGGGTGGGCTCGGCGGCTCTGCTCATGGCGCTGTGGACCGGGGTGCTGGCGAAATTATGGACACAGCGTCATTCCCTGCTCCGGGCCGCTCTCTTCCTTTTTGGACTGGGATTGACAGTGAATCTGGGAAGAGACATCACGCTTTTGGTGCTTTGGCCGTTCGTCTTTGCCTATTTAGGGGTAAGAACTATGGAGAGGTTGAATCCGGCGCTGGGTGCGGGGCCGCCTGGAAGTCCGGCGGAACTGAACGAAGAAGGTGGACGATCGCCTCTTCTGCCGATTGTGCGGGAATTCAACGGGACCTCGGATCGACCATGAGTTTTGCACAATGAGTCGTGGCTCGGGAAGGTGGGCGGTGAAGACTGACAGCTGCAGCCGTAATGGTGGGTAGAGTGCGAATACTGTTCAGGCGTCTTTCGTTAAATGGAAGTAGCCGGAGCTTGCGCCTGGAGGAAGAGCGGTGGCGCGGCGAACGGGTGGCTGCGATGCGAGAATTTCAATTGGCGAAGTTGCGTTCTCTTTGGATGGAAGCGATTGAGAATGTGCCGTACTACCGGGACTTGGTGGGTTCCGGGCAGGCATGCCGGGACTTCAGATCGATCGATCAGTTCCGGGCGGAGGTGCCAGTCCTGACAAGGGAGACGCTCGGCCGAGAGGCGGAAAAATTCCGCCGAGCAACCGCTCCACACCATTACCTGGCAACAGGCGGATCAACGGGAACGCCGGTGCGATTCGGCTGTTGGAAAGGGGAAGGGGTCGCGTCGGCAGGGCTAAACCAGTGGGTGGGGCGAATGGCGAATGGAATGGAGTTTTGTGATCCGGTCGCGCTGATCTGGGGACACATTCATTTGCTGGGCAGTGGGGTGAAAGGGAGAATCAATCATCAGGTTCGAGCGGTTAAGGACTTTCTATTAGGGTATTTACGGGTAAACGCGTATCAGATGGGAATGGATGATGCCCTGAAGGGTTACAGAGCCATCAGACGTTTCCGGCCGAAAGTGGTGATTGGTTATGCGGCGGCGCTGGACCTATGGGCGAGACATTGCATTCAACAGGGACTGACGATGTCGGACATCGGAGTGCGATTGTGCGTGGCCTGTTCGGAGGTGTTTCCGCAGCAAGATTCGCGGGCCGTTTTAAGCCAGTTCCTCGGAGCACCGGTGGTGATGGAGTACGGCGGGGTTGATTTCGGAGTGTGTGCCTACGAACTCTGGAAGGAGAATCGCTACCGAGTCTTCTGGAACTCGCACTTTGTGGAAGCGAGCGAGGGAGGCGCTTTGGTTGTGACCAGTCTCACGCCGAGGTACCTGCCGCTCTTTCGCTACCGGAACGGGGATGAGTGCGACGATCCGAGCGTCGAAGACGGAGGAGTGACTTCGTTTGCGGCGATACGAGGGCGGATCGATGACTTATTAAAGATGTCCGACGGCAGATGCATTCACAGCGTGGGGATCTTTCACTGCATCCATCAGGAGCCCGTTTCGTTCATCCAGTTGGTGCGCCGTCCCGGGCAGATGGTCGTGCGCCTGGTCGCAGAGCGACTTCCGGAAGAAAGCCAGCTCCGCATCCGGGCTCGGCTCTCCAGGCTGCATCCGGACCTCGGGAGATGTGAGATTCAGGTGGTGAACGACGTGACAACGAACCGGGCCGGGAAGCGGCGGTGGATCGTGGATGAAGCACAACCGCCAGCGAAAGGGTGAAGAGCAACCGGCGATTGCGACTGGCGGTTCTGTTTTGGAGATTCGGCCCCTACCATCTTGCCAGGTTAAAAGCGGCGGCGGGCCTCTGCGAAGTGCATGCGGTGGAACTCTCGGCGGCAGAGACGACGTACGGCTGGGATCCGGTGCGGGAGGCAGCTGGCTACGCGCGCCATACATTGTTTGAGGATTACCGAGGGGGGCCGGGCCAGAAAGCAGAATGCCGCCGCCGAATGGAGGCCGTTCTGGCGGATATCAAGCCTGATGTCGTGGCGGTTCCGGGATGGTCCTTTCCCGACGCACTCAGCGCGCTCGCCTGGTGCATCCGCAGCCGAACTCCAGCGCTTGTGATGTCGGAGAGCGGAGAGCGGGACGAGCCGCGGCGGTGGTGGAAAGAAGCGCCGAAGCGCTGGCTAGTGCGTCTCTTTGGGAGCGCTCTGGTGGGGGGGCGGGCCCACGAGGCCTACCTGGCGACGCTTGGAATGCAGAGGAGCGCGGTCTTCCTCGGGTACGACGCTGTGGACAATGGGTATTTCACCGCAGCCG
Source organism: uncultured Verrucomicrobiota bacterium (assembly GCA_964566945.1). GTDB lineage: Bacteria > Verrucomicrobiota > Verrucomicrobiia > Limisphaerales > SXQI01 > DASVNK01. The sequence goes on from CAZMKE010000002.1 coordinate 127,880, forward strand.
CAGAAAAAGCGAGAATCAACCGAGTGGAGAGGCGGAGAGAAACGAAGTTGCCAGACTATTACTTTCTCGCCAGTGCTCGTTTGATAGAGAAGAAGAATTTGGAGCGGCTGATTGATGCCTATCTGGCATATCGCGCGGCGGCAAAAACCCCCATTTGGAATTTGGTGATTCTCGGTGACGGGCCTTTGCGTGAGTCGTTGGAATCACGGATCGAAAGTTTAGGCTTGAAGCGGGAAGTGTTTTTGGCTGGCTTAAAACAGTATCACGAACTTCCGACCTATTATGGCTTGGCCGAAGCGTTCGTGCATGTCAGCACAAGTGAGCAGTGGGGTTTGGTGGTCAATGAAGCTCTGGCATCCTCGCTGCCGGTAATCGTGTCCAGTCGCTGCGGTTGCGCGCCGGAGCTGGTCCGGGAGGGGGTAAATGGCTATCTTTGCGATCCGTATTCGCCAGAAGACATCGCTCGATGCATGACGGCGATGGCCAGTCCGCCGACGGATCGAGCGGCCATGGGCCGCGAAAGCCTGCGGATCGTGCAGGATTTTGGTCCGGAACGGTTCGCTTCCGGTCTTCTCGCGGCGGCTGAATACGCGCTGAGCCATCCCGTTCGACCGAGCCTCAGAGGGCGCCTCGCCCTGGCCGCTCTTTTGCGATGAGGGTGGCCTGCCTGATTGATTCTGTGTCCCGAAACTCGGGCGGCCTCTTTGAGAGTGTCCGCCGATTGGCCGGCTCCCTGCCTCCGTCACGAGCGGAAGTGTCGGTGGTAGGCCTGGAGGATGAGTTTAGTTCCGAAGATCTGGCGGCATGGAGACCACTAAAAGTCCAGGTATTGCCAGTGCAGGGGCCGGCTTTTCTCGGCTACTCTTGGGCGCTGTCACCTGCCCTGGTAGGCACCGAGGCCGACATTCTGTTGACGCACGGGATATGGCAATACAGTTCCTGGGCGGCGAATGCCTGGCACCGAAAAACGGGGCAGCCGTACGTGGTGCATCCGCACGGGATGCTCGATCCGTGGGCGGTAAAGAACTCCCGCTGGAAAAAGCGCCTGGCGGGTTGGCTCTACGAGAATCGCAATCTGCGCGGCTCTGCGGCGATCCGCGCGCTTTGCGATTCCGAGGTGCGGTCCGTCCGGCAATTCGGATTGAAAAACCCGGTCTGCGTGATCCCGAACGGGATCGATCCTCCATTGAGCGTCGGTCAGGAACCGCCGCCGTGGAGACCGGGCGCCGAATACACATTGCTTTACCTGGGGCGGTTGCATCCGAAGAAGAATTTGGGTCCTCTGCTGGTGGCGTGGAAAAGGGCGGTCGGCTCGAACGGAAACGGCAAGGATTGGAAATTGATCATCGCGGGTTGGGAGCAAGGGGGCTACGGAGACCAGATGCAAGCGCTCGCGCGCGAGCTGGAACTCGAGGCTTCCGTCGAGTTTCTGGGATCGCTATACGGCAGCTCGAAGGCCGCGGCCTACCGCCATTGCGATGGGTTTGTTCTGCCTTCCCTCAGCGAAGGATTGCCCATGGTTATCCTGGAGGCGTGGTCTTATGGCAAGCCGGTGTTGATGACACCGCAGTGCAACCTGCCGGAAGGTTTTGCACGGGAAGCCGCCCTGCGGATCGAAACCAACAGCACCGAAATCGAAACCGGTCTGCACCGACTGTTCGAGATGTCGGATGGTGATCGGAAATCGATGGGCGAGCGGGGCCGACAGCTCACGCTCGAGAAATTTTCCTGGCCCCAAATCGGAGAGGAAATGTACCGCGTTTGCCAGTGGGTCCTCGGCGGCGGATCTCCCCCTTCCTCCGTCCGCTTCGACTGAGGAGTCTAAAAGGGTTCAACTCCTCCGTTTCTGTCGCTTGCGTGCAACCGAGAACCGGTAATCCGGTAACCGATAACTTTCTCCTGCCCGCTACCCTGCTCTCCGCTCCCAGCTCTATGCTCGACATCGACGCGAACCGCCGCTCCCGGAAGTATCAACCGGCTGAGCAGGTCCGGCGGGTTTTGTGGATGCTGGCCCAGCCGCTCCTTCGCTGGAGCCCGCGGCCGTGCTTTAGCTGGCGTCGTTGGCTGCTGCAGCTTTTTGGCGCCCGCCTCGGTCAGGCGGTGAATGTATATGGCTCCACCCGGATCTACTTCCCCTGGAATCTGACTGCTGGGGATCATACCGCCATCGGGGAGAATGCCCTGATCTACAACCTGGGACCGGTCACGTTGGGGGCGAACGTGACCATCTCGCACGGCGCACACCTTTGCGCGGGAACCCATGATTACACCGAACCCACCATGCCCCTTTTGAAACCCCCGATCTTCGTAGGCGACAATGCCTGGATATGCGCGGATGCGTTTGTCGGGCCGGGCGTGCGGGTGGGTGCCGGGGCTGTGGTGGGTGCGCGGGCCGTCGTCATGAAGGATGTGGAGGCGTTGACCGTGGTGGCGGGAAATCCCGCGAGGTTCCTCAAAAAGCGAGTTGTTCGAGCCTCCACGGCGAATAGGTAAAGTGCCAGTTGGATTAGACACAGCGTCCGGACATAAAAGGGCTTCTTTTGGAGCCGACAAATGTCAGTACTTACCGAATCTTGATGCTCTTAGGTTTCTGGCGATGGTCGGGGTGGTGTGGATACACTCTGCCCAATCCGAGACCTTCCGAGCAGGGATCGACTGGTGCCGCTTCGCGGTGCCGGCGTTTACAGGGATCTCGGTCTTTCTTCTGGTCGCGAGGCACGGCGCCGAAGCCAATCCCGGTTTTGCGTTTGCCAGAAGCGCTCGGCTTTACGCGCTCTTTCTGTGTTGGAATGGTTTTTACGCCGTATCCCGAGTTTTAGAGCATCGCCTCTTTGTCGGAGGTGACAAAATCCGCTGGGGATGGGAGACCCTTCTCCTGGCTGGCTTCGCGGAACAGCTGTGGTTTCTACCCTTCCTGGCGGTTGCGACTGTAATTGTGATCTTGCCTGCGTGGACGCTGAGTTCCTTTACTAAAATCAGAAACGTCCGTCTGGCGAGCACACTGATTTTAGCAGGTGCCGGTCTCGCGACTGCCGCCATCCCTTCCCCGATCCTGGTGAATCTGGAGGCTCATCCCGCAACCTATTGGGCCGCGCTATCTTGGGCGGCTCTCCCGTCGGCTTTCCTGGCGGCAGGTTTAGCATCCATTGCGGAAATCACTGATCGACGCAACGCTCGAACCCTTGGTGCGATTGTCGCTTTGGTTCTGGCGGTTACATGTTTATCGCTGGCCCGGCATAGCAGAAATCCCTCGCTCCTTCAAAATGGGGCCGGGGTGCTCCTGGTGGCTTCGGCGTTGGCAGGTCCTCAGTTGAAATCCGCGGAAGATCAAACGCGATGGCTCGGGACCCTGACTCTACCGATTTACCTGCTGCATGTTGTTTTTGTGCATGGGTCTCAAGCCTTGGCGCGCAGGCTCGGATTACAGGTCTCGGCCTGGCTGGATGCCAGCGCGATCCTGTTCGGAATCGTTGGAAGCATCTTTCTAGGTTCGTTCATTCGACAGTCGCGCTACCAATGGCTGGTAACCCTCAAGTCCAAGGCAAGCTAACCATGAGCCTTTCAGTTTTGATTTCAACGTTGAACTAAATCCGGACTGGCCGCGATTGCATTGGGTCCGGGCAGTGGCCGTGAAGGATGAGAAGACACGGACGGTGGGGGGAGGGAATCGTGCCCGGGTTCTGAAGAATAGAGAGTTGGCGCAGTGATCTCGGTGCTCATTCTGACGAGGAACGAGGAGGTGAATCTCCCGCGGGCGCTGGCCTCGGTGAATTGGTCGAAGGACTTGGTGGTGGTGGATTCGGGGAGCACCGATCAGACAGTTGCGATCGCGGAAAAGGCTGGAGCGAGAGTGCTGACGCGCCCGTTCGATAATTTCGCGAATCAACGGAATTTCGGACTCACGGAAGCCGGCCTGAAATATGAATGGGTGTTGCACCTGGACGCGGACGAAGAAGTGCCCGCGGAATTGCGGCAGGAACTGCAGGAGTTGGCGAGATCGGGAACAAAAGCGGCCTACCGGGTGCCGTCGAAACTGATGTTTCAGGGCAAATGGCTGCGTTACTCTGGAATGTATCCGACCTATCAGGTGCGATTCGGGAAGCGCGACCACCTGCGCTTTCACGAAGTGGGACATGGCCAGAGGGAGTTGATCAAGGCGGAAGAATTGGGGACCGTGCGGAATGCTCTGGTGCATCACAATTTCTCAAAAGGACTGAGCGACTGGTTTGAGCGGCACAATCGGTATTCCAGCGCGGAAGCCGAGTTGGCGGTGCGCGCCGAGGCGGTAGATTTGAGGGGGCTATTCGCAGTGGATCCGGTGAAGCGCCGAAGGACTGCCAAAGGCCTGGCGAGCAAACTGCCGTTTCGGCCGTTGCTGAGATTTGTGTATATGTTCGTGCTGCGGGGCGGCTTTCTGGATGGATGCGCTGGCTATACGTATTGTCGGCTTATGGCACAGTACGAGTACATGATCGTGCTGAAAGTACGGGAGCGCCGGCACAGGGCGTGAAGGATCCCAAGGCCGTTCCCGGACAGTGAGGAGACGCTTGGGTGGCGTCTTCGAGAGCTAGCGGCAAGTCGCGGGGCCAGTAACCCATCCAGAAAGAGTCGGCAGCGGCGGGCAGAGGAGAGTCAAGATTGAGCAGCTATCGGGACTACGGTTTCGCGAATGCGGAGGCATCCCACATGCACGGTCATTTTGTGCCCAGAGTCTTCGAACTAGCCGGTCCTCTATCGCGTGGCGCGCGGGTTCTTGATGTCGGGTGCGGGAACGGATTCATGGTCGGGTTGTTCGCGGAACGGGGCTGCGAAGCTTGTGGTATTGACCTGAGCGAATCCGGAGTTCAAATCGCGCGGAAGACATATCCGAAGGGCCGCTTCGAGGTGCTGCCGGCGGACGAACGGATTCTGCAGAATCTAGCCTGCGAACCCTTTGATCTGGTTATCAGCACGGAGGTGGTTGAGCACCTTTATGATCCCCGCTCCTACGCTCGCGGTTGCTTCGCTGCTTTGAAGCCCGGGGGCAGATTTATCTGCACCACGCCGTATCATGGCTATTTCAAAAATCTTTTGATCTCCATTTTGGGAAAGTGGGATACACACATGAATCCCCTATGGGATGGCGGGCACATCAAGCTCTGGAGTCCCGGCACCCTTCGAGGCCTCCTGACCGAGTGTGGATTCCAGAACTTTCAGTTTCGCGGGGCCGGTCGAGTGCCGCTTTTCTGGATGACGATGGCGATGGCGGCAGACCGCCCGGGCAAGATTTGAGACGTTGGATTAAACGAGCCTGCGCGGGGTTGCTTTTGGGTGGAGCGTTGGTCCTGGCCGGTTTGGGTTGCGCCCCCGATCTTCTCTTCGTCGTCGAGAAGGCGGTTTCACCCGTTCCGGTCGATTCCATCATCGTGCTGGGCGGAATCCCTCGCGAACGGGCTGCCAAGGCCGCCGAGGTTCATCGGGCTTATCCCAAAGCCCGGGTGTTGGCGACGGGCATCGGCGATTGCCAGGAGACGCGCGGATACCTGATCCAGGGTGGGGTTCCTGAGAACCTGATCGAGACGGAATGCGCGTCGCGGTCGACGAAGGAAAACGCGCAGTTCTCGATCGCGATTCTGCGCTCGAATCATGTGCAACGAGCGGTGATTGTGACGTCGTGGTTTCATGCGCGCCGGGCTCGGGCGTGCTTTCGTCATTTTGCGCCCGAGATCGAATTCATCTCGATGCCGAGCCGGGAGCATATGGAGCGCTTCCCGACGCGCTGGTGCGGCGGGGCCCAGTACACGCTGCAGGAATATTTGAAGATCGCGGTCTACGCCGTGCGGTGGGGAATCTGGCCGTGGGAGTGAAGGGAAGTGCGAAATACGAAGGAGAAGATCTTGAACAGGAGCGAACAGAGAAAACAGAGCCAAATGAGGGGCGAAGAGCAGGGAGCGAGGAACGACCGAACAAGCGAGGAGCTGGGAGCGAACGAGGGTTATCAGATATCGGTCACCGGCTAGAAGTCCTTTTAGCCTCGGGCCTTCAAGCTTGAGCCCTCAGCCTTTCCTTGTTTCTCCGTTTCCTCTGTTTGCTCCTGTTAATCTTTTGCTCTTTGTGTCGCTGCCCTCGCTCCATTCCCGTTCGCTTTGTTCACCGCCCTCTGAACTCCGAACCCTTAACCGACAACCGATAACCGATATACCCTTTTCCCTCCTGTCTCCGTTTCCTCTGTTTGCTCCTGTTCAACCCTTCCTCTTTGTTCCTTGCTCGAAGCTCGTTCCCCTTCAACCGATAACTGATAACTGATACCCACCCTCCTTCACCTCGCATCCGCCGCCTACCTGCTCGGGACGCTCGTGAATCAGCTCCGGATCGAGTGGAGCCTGAATGAACAGTACCATTACGGGTGGGCGGTGCCGGTCCTTGCGGGGTACCTCCTGTGGAGAAACAAGCAGAGAGGAGCGGGAGGAGAAGGGTTATCAGATATCGGTTGTCAGTTACCAGATGGAGGCGAGGAAAGGCTGAAGGCTGAAGGCTCAAGGCTTAGGACCAGCGGAGAAGGCTCCGCGGCAGCGTCGCTCCACCCTGGCAATTTCGCATTTCGCATTTCGACCTTCGCACTTCTCTGGCTTCTTCTTCCGCTGCGGCTGATCCAGGAGGCCAATTCGGATTGGCGGATGGTGAGCTGGGGCCTGGCGCTGACAATTGTCGGGCTGTTGTGGCTGGGGGTGTGGCGCTGGGGGGGCTGGCCGGCACTCCGCGCTTCTGCATTCCCGATCTGCTTTCTCCTGGTGAGTGTTCCCTGGCCGAGCGGGTTGGAACAGTGGCTGGTGCAGAACCTGGCGGGGTTGAACACGGCGACGGCGGTGGAGATTCTCGGGTGGGCGGGATTCCCGGCGGTGGCGCGGGGGAATTTGATCGAGTTGCCGACCGGCGTGGTGGAGATCGATGGGGCCTGCAGCGGGATTCGGTCGCTCCAGGCCATCGTGATGGCCTCGCTGTTTTTCGGGGAGTTTTACCGTCACACCTGGAAAGTTCGGCTGAAGTTGCTGGGCTGGGGGGTGGCGCTGGCGCTCGGTTGCAACGTGGCGCGGACGGGGTTCCTGGTCTGGATTGCGGCGTCGCGGGGTTTGACCGTGATGCAGGCGTGGCATGATCCGGCAGGCGTCGCCATCTTGCTGCTATCCCTGACCGGCCTCTGGATGATGGGGAGCGCGGAGCGGGGAGCCGGAGGGGAAAGGCTGAAGGCTGAAGGCTCAAGGCTAAAAACGAGGGGGGGAGGAGAAGAGTTCGCTCGATTTCGGATTTCGAACTTCGGATTTCGAACTTCGACGGCCTTTGCGGCTCTGGCCTGGTTCGGGGTGGTGGAGCTGGCGACTTTTGGTTGGTACTACGCTCATGAGCAGGGGCGGCCGGCCCCGGTGGTTTGGCGATTTGAAATGCCAAAGCAGCGGGCAACTTTCCGGGAGTTGGCCATATCGCCGGAGACGCAACGGATGTTGCGGTTCGACAAGGGGGTGCATGCGACGTGGCGGGAGCCGGACGGCGCGACGATCGAGTCGTACTTTTTCGAGTGGCAGCCGGGCCGCTCCTCCGCGACGCTCGCGCGGAACCACACTCCGGAAGTCTGTTTGCCGGCGGCCGGTCGGAAGATTTTGTCCCAGGAAGACGTGACAGTTCCGGTCGAGGGGTTGGAGCTGCCCTTCCGACATTTTGTGCTGAGCGTGGGCGATCAGGTGGCCCATGTGTTTTATTGCCTTTGGGAGGATCGATCGTTAACACAAAGCGCGGAGGTGAAATTTCCGGATTTCCAAAACCGGTTGCAGGCGGTGTGGGAGGGTCGTCGAAATATGGGGCAGCGGGTGCTGCACGTGGGGATGCGCGGCTTGAACTCGACAGGCGACGCCGTTGCGGCCCTGCGGCGGATCCTGGCGAGCGGAGTGAAGGGGAGCTGAGAGCGAGAGAAGGCTAAGGGCTCAAGGCTCAAGGCTGAAACGAGCGGAGAGCGAAGGAGGGTTATCAGATATCGGCTAACGGCTACCAGATGCGAGGCGGAAAAGGGAGCGAGAGCCAAGGAAGGCGGCCAAAAGTAGCCGGGAAGGGCCTGTCCATTTTGAACGGATTTGATAAATTGAAGCGATGAGCTCGGACGTGACAGTGGAGGTGCCCGCAGAGGTTTTGCTTGAATTGCATTTGTCGAGCGACGGGATGGCGAGGTTGTTGAAGGAAAAGGCGGCCATAGCTCTGTTCGGCGAGGGCAGGCTTTCGTCCGGGCTGGCGGCGAGGTGGCTTGGGATTCCACGTTCCCAGTTTTTGCTGCAGGCGATGGCGGCGGGAGCATCGCTGCTGGATGATTCTGCGGATGATTTTCGGAGGGAAGAGTCGCTCTCGCGATGATTGTGGTGTCGAACAAGCGTGAGGAAAGGCTAAGGGCTGAAGGCTCAAGGCTGAGAGCAGGAGGGTTATCAGATATCGGCTAACGGCTGCCAGATGCGCGGACGGAAAAGGGAGCGGGGGGATCTGAACAGGAGGGAGGCGAGGAAAGGCTGAAGGCTCAGGGCTCAGGGCTTAGAGCAGAGAGCGGGGAGTGGGAGGAAGGAACGAGGCGAGCGGCAAGAGGGAGAAGAGCTTTTAAAAGGAAAAAGGCGGACGTTTTTGGCGTCCGCCTTTTTTGTTTGTCCGATTGTTTAAAGGCTCTGAGCTCGCTCTTCGCTCTTTGCTCTCAGCTCCTCAATACCGATAATGCTCGGGCTTGTAAGGGCCGTCGGCGGAGACGCCGAGGTAGCTGGCTTGTTTGTCGGTGAGGCGGGTGAGCTTCACGCCGATCTTCTCGAGGTGAAGCCGGGCGACTTCTTCGTCGAGCTTTTTGGGCAGGCGATAGACGTTGGGCTTGTAAGTGTCCTTGTTCTTCCAGAGGTCGAGCTGGGCGAGGGTCTGGTTGGTGAACGAGTTGGACATGACGAAGCTCGGGTGGCCGGTGGCGCAGCCGAGGTTGACGAGGCGGCCTTCGGCGAGGAGGAAGATGGAGCGTCCGTCCGGGAAGGTGTACTGGTCGACCTGCGGCTTGATGTTGAGGCGCTTGATGCCGGGGTAGTTGTTGAGCTTGTCGACCTGGATCTCGTTATCGAAATGGCCGATGTTGCAGACGATGGCCTGGTCTTTCATTTTGGCCATGTGCTCGACGGTGATGACGTCGCAGTTCCCGGTGGTGGTGACGTAGATGTCGCCGCGGCCGAGAGTCTCTTCGATGGTGGTGACTTCGAACCCTTCCATGGCGGCCTGGAGGGCGTTGATGGGGTCGATCTCGGTGACGACGATGCGGCAGCCAAGGCCTTTGAGGGAGTGGGCGGAGCCTTTGCCGACATCGCCGTAGCCGCAGATGACGGCGACTTTGCCGGCGACCATGACGTCGGTGGCGCGCTTGATGCCGTCGACGAGGGATTCGCGGCAGCCGTAGAGGTTGTCGAACTTCGATTTGGTGACGGAATCGTTGACGTTGATGGCCGGGACGAGGAGCTTGCCGGCTTCAAGCATCTGGTAAAGGCGATGGACGCCGGTGGTGGTTTCCTCGGAAACGCCGCGCCATTCTTTGACGAAGTCGTGCCATTTGCGGGGGTTCTCCTGGTGGACTTGCTTGAGGAGGTCTTTGATGACCTTCTCTTCGTGGCTGCCGCTCGGGGTGTTCACCCAGTCGCTGCCGTTCTCGAGTTCGTAGCCTTTGTGGATGAGGAGAGTGACGTCGCCGCCGTCATCGACGACGAGCTGTGGCCCGAGGCCGTTCGGGTGGTTAATGCACTGGAGGGTGCACCACCAATATTCTTCGAGGGTCTCGCCCTTCCAGGCAAAGACGGGGACGTTCGCCTTGGCAATGGCGGCGGCGGCGTGGTCCTGGGTGGAGAAGATGTTGCAGCTGGCCCAGCGGACGGACGCGCCGAGGTCCACGAGCGTCTCGATGAGCACGGCGGTCTGGATGGTCATGTGCAGGGAGCCGGTAATGCGGACGCCCTGGAGCGGCTTGGTGGCGGCATATTTCTGCCGGACGGACATGAGTCCGGGCATTTCCTTCTCGGCAATGGTGATTTCCTTTCGGCCCCATTCGGCGAGGCTCATGTCTCTGACTTTGTAATCGTGAGTGCGCATTAAGCTTGGTCCTTTCTGAAAATTTTTAAGTGGCCGCGAACGACCGGAGGTTGAGACGTTCTCGAACGCTCCCGGACGGCCGCGGCTCTGTTGTTTTACTTCGCGGCGGCTTTCAAAGCTTCGGCTTTGTCGGTCTTTTCCCAGGTGATGCTGTTGAGATCATCGATCTTGCCGAAGTGGCCGTAGTTGGTGGTCTTCGAGTAGATCGGGCGGAGCAGGTTGAGCTGCTTGACGATGTCCGCGGGCTTGAAGCTGAAGACTTGCTCCACGGCCTGGGTGATCTTGTCTTCGCTGACGGTGCTGGTGCCGAACGTATCGACACAGACAGAAACGGGCTTCGGATGGCCGATGGCGTAGGCGAATTGGATTTCGGCCCGGGAGGCGAGGCCCGCCGCGACGATGTTCTTCGCGACGTAGCGGCCCATATAAGCGGCGCTGCGGTCGACCTTGGAGGGGTCCTTGCCGCTGAACGCGCCGCCGCCGTGGCGGCCCATGCCGCCGTAGGTGTCGACAATGATCTTGCGGCCTGTGAGCCCGGTATCGCCTTGCGGCCCGCCGACGACGAAACGGCCGGTGGGGTTGATGAGGAATTCGGTCTTGTTATCGAGCATCTCGGCCGGGAGCACCTTGCGGATGATTTCGGAGATGCAGAAGTCGCGGATCTCGCTGTGCTTCACGTCGGCGCTGTGCTGGGTGGAGATGACGACGTTGGTGATGCGCACGGGCTTGTTGTTCTCGTAAAGGACGGAGACCTGGCTCTTGGCGTCCGGGCGCAGCCATTTGATCTGGCCGGCCTTGCGGATGCGGGTGAGTTCGCGGCCGAGGCGATGGGCGAACATGACGGGCGCGGGCATGAGCTCGGGGGTCTCGTTCGAAGCGTAGCCGAACATGAGGCCCTGATCGCCGGCGCCTTGCTCGGCGGTTTCCTTGCCTTCAGCGGCGCGTTCGTCGACGCCTTGAGCGATGTCCTGGCTCTGGCCGGTGATGATATTCATGACGAAGATGCGATCCGCATGGAAGACATCGTCGTCATGGACGTAGCCGATCTCGCGGACGGCATTGCGCACGATCTGGACGTAGTCGAGCCTGGCGTTGGAGGTGATTTCGCCGCCGACAACGACGATGTTGCTCTTGGCGTAGGTCTCGCAGGCTACGCGGCTGCGGGAGTCCTGGCCCAGGCAGGCATCAAGAACGGCATCGGAAATGGTGTCGCAGACTTTGTCCGGATGACCTTCCCCGACGGATTCGGAAGAAAAGATAAAGCGTCTATTCATTTTATGATCGGCTGGTTGATACGAACATATCGACGTATCAGGATGTGATGATACATACCGGGTTGGGAAGGTCAACCCGAAAAATGGGGCTGACCCGGGAGGGCAAAAGATGCCAAACCGAGACTCCGGGCGACTGCGGTTTGGGCCAGCGCAGGCGGGGTCGTTCCGGGCAGGATCGGCGGAGGATCGGGGGAAGGGATTGGGGTTGGGAAATTTACGTTATCGGGCGGGTATGATAGTCTCTGGGAAGGCTTCGGTCGCTTGATTCGTTCTTTCACGTGTCGATAGACTGAGGTAGACAAACGTATGCTCTGCGACATTTGCAAAAAGAACGTAGCCACGGTGCACCTGACCCAGATGGTCGAAGGCAAGACCAAGAAGGTGGACTTGTGCGAGGCTTGTTCGAAAGAGAAGGGAGTGGACGATCCCACGGGCTTCTCGCTGGCGGATTTGTTGCTGGGCCTGGGAGCGGCGCAGGAGATTGAGCAGTCGTCCGGAGGCGGGGAGATCAAGTGCCCGCATTGCGGCTTTACGCAGGCCGATTTCAAGAAAGCGGGGCGGCTGGGGTGCGCGGAGTGCTACAAGGTTTTTGCGGACGGGCTGGAAGGGCTGCTGAAAACGATGCACAAAGGAACGCGGCATGTGGGGAAGACGCCGGCGGCCTTCCGGCAGACCCAGGACATGGCGGACAAGCTGAAAACGCTGCAGAAGAAGCTGGAGAAGGCGATCGCGAGCGAAGATTTCGAAGCGGCGGCGTCCTTGCGGGACGAGGTGAAAGCGCTGCGAGCGCAGATGAGCGAACTGAGCTTGAGGTAGGCGTTACTTCCGGACCTGGATGACGGCAGGGTTCCCGGCCGCGAGGGCTTGGGAAGGGACGTCCTGAGTGACAACGGCTCCCGCTCCTATCAGGGCCCGATCGCCAATGGTCACTCCCTTCAAAATGATGGCCCGGGCTCCGATAAACACATGGCGCCCGATGTCGATGGGGCGGGCGTTGGTGGAATATTCGTCCCGCCAGGCTTGAGCGGCCGGGTCGAACCGGTGGAAGTCATTATCCAGGATCATGGCGCCGGACCCGACGATGGTTCCTTCCCCGATGCGAATCTTTTTCCCGGCGCAGACCACGGCAGCGCTGAGGCCCACGCCCTCTTCGAGGATCAACTCAGCATCCGGCGACAAGGTCCGGAGCACGCAGGGTTGAAAGCAGCCGACGGGGTTGGAGCGGGTGGCGCTGTTCAGGCGCACGTGGCGGCCGAAACGGAGGAGGGAACCGCGGGCGAGGCTGATGATTGGCCGGCCCTCAAAACGCACTGGGCCGGTGAAGGCGGCTCCCTTGGCACGGGCCTCGAGCTTCCAGAGCAGCCCGGCGCAGGTTCGAGCATAGCTGATCCCGAGGCCGAGCATTTGGCTCGCGGAGAGAGTCGACATCGCGCTCTTATTACGGGAAAGTCCGGGGGAAAGCCAAGCGCCAGATGACGCGAAATGGCTGATTTGATTTGATATGAGCGATGTTCTGAAAACGGGATTGGTCTACTCGAACGAGTATTTGAACCATGTAACGCCGTCCGGACATCCCGAGAGCGCCCGCCGGGCGGAAGTGGTGATGAAAGGGCTGGAAGAGGGGGGAATCGTGGCGCGGATGGAGCGAATCCAGCCGCGGCTGGCCACGCAGGAGGAGGTCACGCGCTGCCACACCCCGCGCTACTTCGAGATCGCGAAGTCCGACGTGCACCACGGGCTGGCCGATCTGAGCACCGGAGATACGAACATTTGCGAGCGCTCCTTCGATGTAGCGCTGCTGGCCGCCGGGGGAATCATGAGCGCAGTGGACGCGGTGGTGGGGCGCAAAGTGAAGAACGCCTTCTGCGTCGTCCGGCCGCCGGGGCATCATGCGACGCCGGCGCGGGGGATGGGTTTTTGCCTGTTCAACAACATCGCGATCGGCGCGCGCCACGCGCAGGCCCGGCACAAGATCGGCAAAGTATTGATCGCGGATTTCGACGTGCACCACGGCAACGGCACGCAGGATATTTTTTACGAGGACGGCTCGGTGTTTTTCTTCGATTGCCACCAGGCGCCGTGGTACCCGGGCACTGGGGACGCGGGGGAAACCGGGAGCGGCCGGGGGCTGGGCTGCACGATCAATTGTCCGTTTCCGGCGGGGGCGGGCCGAGCGGAGGTTCTGGGGGCGTTCGAAACGCGGTTGATCGACGCGGCGCAAAAGTTCAAGCCGGAGCTGGTCATGCTTTCCGCGGGATTCGATTCGCGGCAGGGGGACCCGCTCGGGCATTTCCGGCTGACCGATGAAGATTTTATTGATCTCACGAAAGTGATGCTGCACATCGCCCGCGATCATGCGGAGGGGCGGCTGGTGACGGTGCTGGAAGGCGGGTACAACCTGAAAGGGCTGATGAAGGCGACGGCAGCGCACGCGACCACCCTGGTGGAGAGTTGATTGGGCGATGGAAGCCTCCCCGATGCACCTCGCCGTTTTGTGCGCGATCCTAGGGAAGCTGGGATTTCAGCTTTGGCTGGATCATTTGAACCGGGGAGAAGTGAAGCGGCACGCAGGCGCGGTGCCGGCGGCGTTTCGGGAGACCATTGATCTGCCGGCTTACGAGCGAGCGGCGCGTTACACGCTGGCGAAGAGCCGGTTCAGCCAGGGAGAAACGATTTACGAGACCCTGGTGCTGCTGGCCGTCCTGTTCAGCGGCGTATTGCCCTATTTTTACGGGCGAGTGACCGAGGCCTTGGGGAGTTCGGCATGGGCCCAGGCGGCTTATCTGTTCGGCTGCGGCGTTCTGCTGTCGATCCCATCCCTGCCGGTGAACTGGCTGGAGCAATTTCGGCTGGAGGATCGGTTCGGCTTCAACACAACGACGGCACGGACGTGGTGGCTGGACCGGTTGAAGGGGCTGGTTTTAAGCGCGCTGCTCGGGCTGCCGCTGCTGGTGTTGCTGCTGAAGACGGTGCAGTGGGCGGGCCGATGGTGGTGGATCTGGGCCTGGGGCGTCGTGTTGCTCTTCCAGGTGGTGATGATGGTGCTGGCTCCCGTGCTGATCCTGCCGCTGTTCAATAAATTCACGCCGTTGCCGGAAGGCTCCTTGCGCGAACGCTTGTTGGGCCTGGGCGAGCGGACCGGTTTCCACGCGCGCAGCATCCAGGTGATGGATGGGAGCAAGCGGTCGCGGCATTCGAACGCGTTTTTCACCGGGTTTGGCCGGTTTCGGAGAATCGTGTTGTTCGACACGTTGATCAGCCAGCTGGCCGAGGCCGAGTTGGAAGCGGTGCTGGCGCACGAGATTGGCCATTACAAATGGCGGCATCTGCCGAAAATGCTGGCGGGGTCGGCGCTCGGTTTGCTGTTGGCGTTTTTTGTAGTGGCGGAGCTGGCGCAAGCCCCGTGGTTTTTTCGGGCCTTTGGTTTTCAGCCGGGAACGCTGGCGCCGGCGTTGATCCTTTTTTCGCTGCTCAGCTCGGTGGTGACTTTTTGGTTTTCGCCGCTGTTCAACCTGCTATCGCGCAAGTTCGAGTACCAGGCGGATGCCTACGCCGCGGGTGCGATGGGCGAGAGCGCATCACTGATCGGAGCACTGCGCAAGCTGAACGAGAAGAACCTGTCCAACCTGACACCTCACCCGCTTTACAGCGGATTCTACTACTCCCATCCCACTCTGGTGGAGCGGGAGCGAGCGCTGCAAAAGGCGGTCTGAAGCCTGAAAGCGGGGCGTGAAGGGGACGCCTGACGGGTGGCCGAATTGGAGGGCTGGCTCGCTGAACGGAAACGGGATCAACGGAGCTCTGAGGAAACGATTCCTCCGAGGAAAAGGTTCCTCTGAGGAAATGGTTCACAAGGCTGCTTGTTAGCGGCGCGGGCTTTCAGTACCCTGCGGCCGGATTGGAACGTGTCGTCGCACTGCGTTAACAAAGAAGCCGGGCTCGCCTCGGCGGTTCCCTTCGGTTTGCTGGACCGCAAGCCGCGCCATTTTCGCGACATGGCGAAAATCATCTGGCAGAACCGGGATAACCTTCCCTACGCGTGGAAGGTGCTTTCGCGCGGGGTGTGCGACGGGTGCGCGCTGGGAGTAGCCGGTTTCCACGATTGGACGATTGAGGGGACGCATCTGTGCATGACCCGCCTGAATCTACTGCGGTTGAACACCATGCCGGCGCTGGACGAAAGCCTGCTCAGTGATATCAGCGCCCTGGAGCGATTGACCAATGTAGAATTGCGGGGCCTGGGACGCCTGCCGTGCCCCATGGTCCGGGAAGGGAAAGCAAAAGGCTTCCGGCGAATCAGCTGGGACGAGGCCTACGATCGCATGGCCAGGCGGATTCAAAAGAGCAACCCGCGCCGGTTCGCGTTTTTTCTCACCTCGCGCGGAATCACCAACGAAATCTATTACATGGCGCAGAAAGCAGCGCGCTTTCTCGGCACCAACCATGTCGACAATGCCGCCCGCCTCTGCCACGCGCCTTCGACCGCGGCGATGAAGCATGCCGTCGGCGTGGCGGCCACCACCTGCAGCTACAAAGATTGGTACGGGACCGATCTGATCATTTTCTTCGGCGCGAATCCGGCCAACGACCAGCCAGTCACCACGAAGTACCTGCACGAAGCGAAGCAGCTTGGGACCAAAGTGGTGATGGTGAATCCCTACCTGGAACCCGGGATGAAGCGCTACTGGGTGCCCTCAACGCTGAGCAGCGCGCTCTTTGGGACGGACATCGCGGACTATTGGTTTCCGGTGTCCCAGGGCGGGGATATCGCCTTCATTTACGGCGTGCTCAAAATCATGCTGGCGAATGGCTGGCATGATGAAAAGTTCGTGCGGGACCATTCGGCCGGGTTTGAGGAATTGCGCCGGGCGGCCGAAGCGCTCGACTGGCCGGCGCTGGAAAAGCAAGCGGGCCTGCCGCGGGCGAGCATGCAAGAGTTCGCGGAACTCATGCATCAGGCCAAAAACGCCGTGGTGGTGTGGAGCATGGGCATCACGCAGCATGCGTTTGGGGCGGACGCGGTGCAGATGGTGTTGAACCTCGGGCTGAGCAAAGGCTATGTGGGGCGGGACAAATGCGGTTTGATGCCGATTCGCGGGCATTCCTCGGTGCAGGGGGGCGCGGAAATGGGCGCTTACGCCACGGCGTTTCCGGGCGGCAAACCGGTGAACCCGGAGAATGCGGCGGGGCTGGCCGAGCAGTACGGGTTCGAGATTCCCGATTGGCCCGGAATGACCGGCCCGGAAATGGTGGAAGCCTCCTTGCGCGGCGAGTTGGACTTCCTTTTCTGCCTGGGCGGGAATTTCCTGCGAACGCTCCCGGAGCCCGATTACGTGGCGCGCGCCATGGCGAACCTGCCGATGCGGGTGCACCAGGATATCATCCTCACGGACCAGATTTTTATTCCCGCCCGGGAGGAAGTTTTGCTGCTCCCGGCCAAGACCCGCTATGAGCAGGACGATGGCGGCACGGAGACCACCACGGAGCGCCGGATCATTTTCAGCCCGGAAATCCCGCGGCAAGTGGGCGAGGCCAGGGCCGAATGGAAAATCCTGCGCGAACTCGCGATTCGCACCCGCCCGGAACGGGCGCATCTCCTGGGGTGCGAGACCGGCTGGGCAATGCGGGAAGAGATCGCCCGGGTGGTGCCATTCTACGACGGCTTCCAGCATTTGCGGAAAACCGGCGATGCCTTCCAATACGGCGGCCCCCATCTTTGCACGGAGGGAAAATTCTCCACGCCCGACGGCAAAGCCCACTTCCGGCCGGTGCCGCTGCCGGACAAGGAGCGCCAGCCCGGAGAATTCGCGGTAAGCACGCGACGGGGGAAGCAGTTCAACACGCTGATTTACGCGGAGGTGGATCCTTTAAACGGGGCGGCGCGGGACGCGGTGTTGATGAACCCGGACGATGCGGCCGCGCTGCATCTGGCGAATGCCGATCCGATTCTGCTGAAGAACGACCTGGGCAGCTATCGCGGCCGGGTTTTCCTGGCTCCGATCGCGCCGGGAAATCTGCAGATCCACTGGCCGGAGGGGAATGTGATCATCCCGCACGGGATTGTCGACAAGGCAGGCGGGGTTCCGGATTACAACACGAAGGTCACGATCGAGAAGGCTTAACCTGTTTTCGTCCGCCGCCGCCGCCCCGCTCGGTTGGGAAGGAATTCGGGCTGAAAACGGGCGGGGGCGGGCGGGGCGGGGCCTGATTCCGCCACTCGACAGATTTGGACCCGCCCTGTAGGTTCCGCCCTTCAAAACGAACAATAAGATCATGAAATCATCGATTCTTTCTTTTGGGGTAGGAATCGCCCTGTTGGCGTCCAAAGC
Organism: uncultured Verrucomicrobiota bacterium; assembly: GCA_964566945.1. Classification (GTDB taxonomy): domain Bacteria; phylum Verrucomicrobiota; class Verrucomicrobiia; order Limisphaerales; family SXQI01; genus DASVNK01. The sequence continues at coordinate 145,602 of CAZMKE010000002.1, forward strand.
CCTCGCGGCGGACAGCGCGACGAATGTATTCCCGCAAGCCAAGGACCGAATCAGCTACGCGCTGGGGGTGAATTTTGGGCAGAATCTCAAGAATCAGGGCGTGGACGCGAACCTGGACCTGGTGCGCAAGGGCATTGAGGAAGCTTTGAATGGCAAGCCGCAATTGAACGAAGGGCAATTGCGCGAAGTTTTCACCGAGCTGCGAACCCAGGTGGCCGCCCACATGGAGGAGAAGAAAAAGCAGAACAAGGCCGAGGGCGAAAAATTCCTGGCCGACAACGCCAAGAAACCTGGCATCGAAAAGACGGCCAGCGGCCTCCAATACCGGGTGATTGAGGCGGGGTCCGGCGGCTCCCCGGGCACCAACGACGAGGTGACCGTGAACTACACCGGCAAGCTCATTGATGGCACCGTTTTCGACAGCAGCGAGAAGCAGGGCCATCCCGCCAAGTTCCGCGTGACCGGCGTGATCAAAGGCTGGACCGAAGCGCTGCTGAAGATGAAGAAGGGCGCCAAGTGGGAGCTCTTCATCCCAGCAGAACTGGCTTACGGCGAGCGCGCCCGCCCGAGCATTCCGCCGAACTCCACCCTGATTTTTACCGTAGAACTGGTCGATATCGCGGCGCCGACTCCGCCGCCCGTGCCGACCGGCGTACAGCAGCCGGTGACCAGCGACATTATCAAAGTTCCGTCCGCGGACGAACTGAAGAAAGGGGCCAAGATCGAAGTGATCAAGCCCGAAGACGTGGACAAGGAAATCGCCAAGGAAAAAGCGCGCAAGGAAGCGGAAGAAAAAGCGAAAAAGTAATATTTACGCTTTAACGAGAATTTGACTTGGGGTTGTCCCTTCCGGGGCAGCCCCTTTTAAATTTTCCAGCGGTGCGCTACAGGACAGAGAGATGCCCGGCTCTCGCCCGCTTCACCGCCGAGAGGGCGATTAATCCGCGCCGCGCATGAGTTAAAACGATTCCGCTTCACCAGCGCGCACTCTGGCTTCCGTGCCATGTCTATTACAAACGCCGCGTAAGAGATAATGGCACAGACTGGCAGTCGGCCGGATCGTAGATGGCCAATTTACGGCGCGGCCGATGAGCAATCGGGCGCGACGATTTTTGGCGTTCAGTCCGGATGACGCTGGTTAGTCATCTTTGCAAATCGCCCGGGTTTTCTGGATAGCCGGGATCGTTCAGGATTTGAACGGCGGTGCAGGGCCCCAGATTCTTCCAGTCGTTGAGCACCCAGACGACCGTTTTGTCGGGCGTTACTTCCACGAGCTGCGGGCGTTTGCCGCCGTCACCGCGGGAGCAGAGGATCGTATTCCCGTTGGCAAGGCGGACGCAGGACTGCGAATCGGCCAGCCGGTAAGGCTCGGGCAATTCCGAAAGTTTGATTTCCCAGACGGTTTCGCCTTTGGGATTCACCTCGCGCGTCAGCTTCTCTCCTTCATCCGTGATCAAGGTGTTGCCATTTTTGAGACGGATGGCCGCCCAGGGCGTCTTGATCGCATACGACCAGATCTCGCGGAAGTTGTCGTCATACTCCACGACTTTGTGCCTCTGGAGAAACGGCACGAGATAAGTGCCCTGCCGGGTCAGGCGGAGCCGCCGGAACTGGGCGTGGACGCCCTTCTCATCGTCCGGCATGACGTGCTCGACCTCAACAACGCCGGTCCTTTTGTTGACGATCATCAGCTTGGGCGGCTTGCCGTTCCGCATCAACAAGACCTTGTCCGGGCCCAGGGGCTGCACGGTGTGGATTTCCGTTCCCTTGGGAGCATCCAATCTCCAAACGAGCTTCTTCTGGGGCGTGACCTCGCCGGCCCAGCCCATGCGGGAGAAGAGAATATTGCCATTCGACAGCATCCAGATGTCATCGTATTCCCAGCCTTGGCCGGTGGAATAAGTCCAAACCACTTTGCCCTCGTTGATGAGAAACATCGTGTTGCAGCCCTCGCCAATAAAGAGCATCGGATAACGGGCGAGCCCACCGCCTGGCAGCCGTGGATCGGTGGCATTCGTCGAAACCGTCCACCGGGGCGGGTCTGACGGCTGTTCCTCCGGGCCGACGCTTGGCACGTTCGGCGCCGTAAACAGGGGCAGGACGCCCAAGGCCGGGGTGGATTGGGCTGACACTCTGGTTTCACCCACCGTTGCAAGCAGGGTCCACCCGAAAGCGGCCATGATCAAAAAGTGTTTACGCATACTGGGTGTGCTGGTTTGAACCCGCTCACTCTCGGAGCGCGGTCTCGGTTTTTTGAGCCGCCGCCGCCTGGTTCATCTGTTTGACCGATCTCAGGAGAAACTCCACGTCAGCAAACGGTTTGCCACCGGTGCGCTTCCAGTGCACGCGGCCTTTGGCGTCAATGAGGATGGTCGAGTGGAGTTCGATTTCCTCGAAGTCATCGTAGGAGGCAAAGCGGCGGGCGTTCTCGTGATCGCGATCGGAGAGCAGGAGCATCGGCAGTTTGCCGAGCTTGGCCGAATCTTTGTTTTTCTCCGGGCTGACGCTGCTGACGCCGAGCAGAACGGTGTTCTCGTTATTCCAATCCTCCGCTCGGGCGTTGATGGCCCGCAGTTGCTCAACGCAATGGACGCATTCGTCATTGAGGTAGAAAACGAGGAGGACATTCTTGCCCCGGAACTGTTCCAAAGTGACGGGACGGTTTTCGACATCCAGGCAACTGAGTTTCGGCGCCGGGTAAGGCTCCCAATTGAGGGGGCCCAAGTGGGCCAGGCTGTCGGCGCGATAGGGCCGTTCCGGGGCCAGGGTGGGAGCAATCGGCGGGGCTTTCAGGCCGAGTTGGGCCACGGCCGTCAGCCATTTGAGATTCGTGCTGGCGCCCGACCAGACGTAAAGGAGGCGGCCATAGGCATTCTCGGCTTGGGCGCGATCGCCGAGGGCGAAGTGCGCCCGGGCCAGACCGGAGAGCGTGAAAGCGTCATAGGGCTCTTGCGCGAGCGCCCGTTCGTAGGCTTCGACGGCCAGCCGATGTTCGCCCCGGCTGAGGAAGATATCACCGAGCACGCGGCTCACAGGCCAGGGATTGATCGGCGGATCATTCGCGTATCCTCCGGCATCCCGATCTTTCTTCTCCGACGCGGCGGCATCGGTCAACAAGCGGGTGGCGTCGAGCAGGTTTCCTTCCGCCGCCAGCAGGATCCCCTCGGCGGTTTTGATGCCAGAAACCCAGGCTCCAGCCAGTTCATTCGTTTTGAATTTTCGCTGGCGATCGCCGGTCTTCAGGTCCTGAAGGCGGAGGCGCGCTTTGATGAGATCGCCTTTGCCAATGTGGGCCAGCGTCTCGGCGAAGGCGCGGAGCGCTTCGTCGTTGGGGATGTCACGCCACGGGATGGCGACGGAATTGGACCGGGTCAAAAGGTCGTCCCAGCGCTCGAATTTAAGGAGCCCGCGGACCAACGCGATCATCCCCTGGTCGAATGCGCCGTAGTTGTTATCCTTGTTCGCCTCGGGATCGCGGGGCGCGGCGAGGAGATCGCGGGCGCCCTGCAACGCCACATCCGGGAGCCCCAGTTGCTCCTGAATCCAGCAGAGGTAATTCCGGTTGTGGGCGTAGTTCCACGTTTCGAAGGGCAACGCCATTTGCTGGTTCATGTATCGAAGCTCAACCCGGGTGGCGCTGTCCATGGATCGCGCGGCCTCGTGCCACAGGCCCATTTTAGTGTAGTTATGTCCCGGCATATGGTCCGCGTGGCCCACGTTCGGCGCCACCAGACCGTAGCGGAGGCAGCTCGGCAACCCTTGCTCGGGGGCCGCGCCATCCCAGTTGTGGATGCGATAATGATGGGCGCCCGGATGATCCGGCTCCTGCGCGAGCACCTGTTGGATCACCAGTTCGGTGCTCAACGCGTGGCTCGGCGCGATGGAGAAGAGGGCGAAAAGCGACTTGGCTTCGATATCGTCCGGGAATTTCAGGACCAGTTGCTGCAGGCGGCTGGCCAGGATGCTGGCGCGTTCCCGGCCATCCAGCGTGAAAGCCTCTCCGGTGAACGACGATTCCCAGGCTTCGATGTAGAGTCGTTCGCGCTCGCTCACCAGCCCTTTGCGGCGGGTCGCTTCGCTGAGGAAATCGAGGTAGCGCTTCGCCTCCGGGATATCGAGCGGGCCCATGGCAAACCAGTTCAGGCCGCAGCGCGCCAGGCTCCAGTAAGCCATGGCGCAATCCGGATCCAGCTTCAGGCACCAGCGGAACGAGCGTTCGGCTTCCTCAAACCAGAACGAATGCAGCAATGTATTTCCCTGATCGAACCACTCCTGTACTTCCGGCGTCCGGGTCGTGATGGGAAAATGGGTGTGGCCAATCCCTTCCATTTTCCACGGGCGCTGCCGAAGGCCCGAATCAAAAGCGGCTCCATGGCGCGAGTGGCCGGGGCCGTCATCGGCCTGGGCGGGGGCCACGGAGCCAAACGACAACAGCAGCGAGATCGCGCCGAGGATGGCGGAGCGGACGGACCGCATGGTAGAACCCTGCTTGGATTTTCGGACTGCGGGATTCTGAAGAGCGAACTTGGGCATAGTGTGGGTCGATGGATTTGGGGGCAAATTGTCCAGCGCGTTTGCTTCCTCGATCCGTTTTCCGCTCTGATGCAAAAAAGAGGGCGCGAACCCATTTAGGAGTCCATCGGCTGGGACATAAGTTTCTGATTTTGGGCTGATAAGCCTATGTCAGGCAAGCCCGGATTTTTGAAACGGCCTTAAGATGGGAGAGATCGGTGAAGATGCGCTTGACCCAGCCGCGCGGATGGAGCCTGCGACGGCCGTTTCGAGGAGAGGAGCAGGCCTTTCGTGTTCAATCCAGGCGGGTGAACGTGAACGTTCCGAAGGGGACGATGACACCGTCCTGCAACGCCGGGAATCCGGCGAACGCCGACACAACTCCGCGCGGGACGGTCGCCTGATCCGGCGATGTGAAAGTGACGCCGCTATCAGTCCCGGCATCGCGTCCGTAGAGGATCACCGTTTTTTCGGACGCCCACCGGCCGTTCTCCAGCAGGTTCAAACTGTCGACGCCGACGAACCAATCCGGACTTGGAGCGATCATCGAAACGAGGGTAACGAGGGGATAATCGCGGCTCATGGGCTGTGGAAATGTGAGAATCACGCTGCCCGGACTTGGCGAGATTCCGCCGCCCGACAATTGAAAGTGGGCCGTCCCGTTGGCGACGGCCGGGGTGATCTCATTGAGCAACGCCGTTTTCTGTCCCAGCTCCGCCATCAAGCGGAGGCCTTCGCTCGCGGTTTCCCCATCCCGCCAGAAGTGGACGCTGGCGTTATGCGTGCCGCCCACCAGACCAGAAAAATGCGCATTGGCCGGCCAGTTTGTCGGCAAGGTCAACTGACTCCAGGTCGCATGAAACACAACCTGATAGCGCGCGGTAAAATCAGAGACAACCCGGAAGAAAGACTGGCTTTCGACCGCTGGGATGATCGCCAAGGTGTTTGTAGTTGGCTCAGCATAATTGGTCCACTGGCCCGTCAAATTACTGCTGATCTGGACTTGGTAATTTGGCCGCCCGCCGCTCCAAATCAAAGTGACCTGGCCGCCCTGGCTGGTCAGACTCGTGATTGCGAGGGGAGGCGCGTCGGCATTCAATTTGGCTGTCAGCAGGCCGGCCGCAAAAGCAACAAGCGAGACGGCTCGTGACACCTTTTTGTTCATGCAGAGAGGTCGTCTGCGCGGGCCAAACCTTACAGGCCGGCCCGAAAGGCGGAACAAGCTGCGGTGTGGTTCAGGCCGATGGCGCGGACCCGCAGCCGCACTCGCCCTCCGCAAGCTGTGCGCGGGCTGTTTGGGCCTGTCGTTGTGGACTAATTCCATCGACAAATCCGGTGGAGTGCGATATGGCGTAGTAGTCGGTGTTATGTGTCGGGGAGGATTATGAGATTGCTTCAGCGGTTGAGGGGGCGTTTGCCGTCCGGGGTTGTTCGAGAGTTTTTCGTTCTGTGGGCCGCTTTGGCGGGGACCCTTGCTGCGATTGGGGCAGATTTCAGCGTCACCTCCGTGCGGTTGGCCGCGCCCGATCAGCTCGCCATCGATTACGCCGCGTTTCCCGGCACAAATTATGTTTTGTTGCAGGGAAGCGTGGTAACGAACGTGACGCGGCAGATTGCGACCAACCTGGGCGCGAATTCATCGCCTTTCTACCAGTTGGTCGTTCCGGCGGCCCGCCAAAGTTACTTTCGCATCGCTGCCTCGCCGGCCCTCACTACTTTGACTGCCACTTCCCCGCTGAACGGCGAGACGGGGGTGGCAGTGACCCGCGAAACCGTCGTCTATTTCAGTTCGCCTCTGGCGACGAATGCCGTCGTCAGCACCAATAATTTCTTCGCAGGCTTTGGGGGCCGCCAGATCCTTTCTCGCGTGGAAGTCAGCAGTGATCGAACGAAAGCCTCATTGTTCTTTCTGGAGCCTCTTCCCGGCAGCGCCCGGGTGAATGTCGTCTTTGATGGCACTGGCGTGATCGACAGCCGGGGTCTATTGCTGGATGCCGATGGGGATGGACAACCGGGCGGCGTGGCCTCCTTCAGCTTTGAAACGCTCAATCTCACTGCCTTGGCCGGAACGGCGGTGACCGGCACCGTTTACGCGAGCGAACTGCTGACGGATTCCACAAGCACCAACCGGGACAAACCGCTGGCGGGAGTCACGATCACGGTTGATGGCATGGAGGAAACGCTGCGAGCGGTGACGGATGCGCAGGGGAACTTCAAATTGGATCCAGCGCCTCCCGGTCGATTTTTTGTGCACATCGATGGACGCACTCTGGTGAACGCTGCGGCCGGGATTCATTATCCGGACCGGTCGTACTATCCGTCGGTGGGCAAAGCGTGGGAGGCTCAAGCCGGCCGGAAGGACAATCTGGCGGGAGGGACGGGCAAGATTTATTTACCGCTCATTGTCGCCGGGACGTTGCAAACGGTGAGCGCCACCGCCAGCACGGCGGTTTCTTTTCCAGCGAGTGTGATTGCGAGCAATCCCGTCCTGTCGGGCGTCACCGTCACGGTTCCGGCCAATTCTCTTTTCAACGATAACGGAACCAGGGGCGGCAAAGTGGGAATCGCGCCCGTTCCGCCCGACCGCCTACCGGGTCCGCTTCCGCCGGGGCTCGAGTTGCCATTGGTGATCACCGTGCAAACGGATGGGGCGCTCAACTTTGATGTTCCCGCGCCAGTGTGCCTGCCGAATCTTCCGGATCCGAGCACCGGCCTGGTGTTGCCGCCGGGAGCGAAAGGCGCCCTGGTGTCCTTCAATCATCGGAAGGGAATCTGGGAGGCGGTTGGCAGCATGACCGTGAGCGCTGACGGCAAGATGGCCTGCACCGATCCCGGTTCAGGAATCCTCCAGCCCGGTTGGCATGGCGGGCCAGTTCCGCCGCCCTCAGGCCCCCCGCCTCCGCCCGGTGGCGGAAGTGGTGGCGGGAGTGGTGGCGGGAGTGGTGGCGGGAGTGGTGGCGGGAGTGGTGGCGGGAGTGG
>CAZMKE010000002.1:153192-421537 GCA_964566945.1 uncultured Verrucomicrobiota bacterium
GGCGGGAGTGGTGGCGGGAGTGGTGGCGGGAGTGGTGGCGGGAGCGGTGGCGGGAGCGGTGGCGGGAGCGGTGGCGGGAGCGGCGGCGGGAGCGGCGGCGGGAGCGGCGGCGGGAGCGGCGGCAGCAGTGGCGGGGGAAGCGGAGATGACGATAAAGAAGAGTGCGACAAAGTCCAAGCGCAGCGGAATGGTTGCACGGCGGATTGTGCGGCGGCCGGAAGGGGTTGTTTCGTGGCGGCCGATCAAAGTTTTACCGAAAAGCTGAAATCCTGCCCCCAGGTGAATGGCATTGTGGACCGGGCCTGTATTATAGCGCTCACCAAGGATTTCGATGCGCAAATCAAGTCTTGCAGCGATGGAGCGCAAGATTGCGGGGATTTTTGCAGCAACGTTTACGAAACTTGTCCTCCGAAAAAGGTGCGAGCTCTCGCTGGCGGATTCTCCTGGCCCGATCCAGCGGTGGAACAGATCCATGCCCGGATCCAACAAATCTCCGCGCTGCTGGAAAACTATAAAGTAGCCGACCCAGCGACGGTTCCCGACACCCTTCTCACGCAGATTGGAGATCTGATCGGGCAGACAGTTGCCCTGGCCAACGGGGATGTGGCCGCCTTCCTTTTGCAACAGCGAGCCGACGCGGAGCGAGCGCTCCTGCCGATGCAGTCGCAATTGGTGGAAGATCCCGGCAATGCGCCGGCGTGGCCGGTCAAATATGCCGCGCAGGTGCTGCGGCCCAACGGAATCTTTTATCTCCGGGGAAACACCGGGCCATTCGGGCAGTATGCACTGTTCGTCCCGCGCGATGGCCAGTTGGTCTCGGTGAGTTTTTTCGATCCGGTGACGAAACGCTTCGCTTCGATCTTTCCCAATGCGCGTCCCGAGGCTCCCTATCGGCTGCCCCGTTTCTGGCTTTCGGAGCTGGATCCGGCGGCGCTGGACACGGATCACGATGGACTGCCGGACTCGGTCGAACTCGTGTTGGGGACCGATCCCACAAACCCGGATACAGATGGAGATGGCATCCCGGATGGAGCCGAAGTGGATCAAGGCTCCAATCCGTTGGACGGCCGGCCGACCGCCACGGGCATTATCGGGACGGCGAAGACTCCGGGCGCCGCGGTTGACATTTGCGTGCAAAACAGCCTGGCAGTTCTGGCGGAAGGGGCAAACGGGATATCCATCTTTAACGTTTTTGATCCTCAGAATCCGACCCTGACCGCGCAATTGGCTTTGCCCGGTTCGGCGCAACGCGTCGCGGTGGGTGATAGTTTGGTCGCGGTCGCGGCCGGCCCGACGGGCCTGTTCGTGGTCGATCCGACGCTCGCTCCACCAGCGGCCACGGCAGAGCTGCATGTGGGGAATGTCCTGGCGGTGGCGGCGGCGGGTCGAACGGCGTATGCCGGAACGGATACGGGAAGTCTCATCAGCGCCGACATGAGCACCGGCGCGGTTCTGGATTCCTTCCAACTTCCAGACGCGATTCACGACATCGCGGTGGAAGGAGATCATCTTTTCGTCCTGGCCAATGACAATCTGAACATCTTCGGATTCGACCAAGGCTTGTTTGTCCTCCTGGGAACCATCGCTTCCCCGACCTACGGTCCGCATAGCTCCCGCGTGTTCGTCGGAAATAACGTGGCTTACGTGGTGCACGGCCACGGATATAATACCATCGATGTGCAGGACCCGGCAAAGCCGGTGATCCTGCATGCCGCCGCCGCGAGCGAGTTTGGGTGGGTGGAGATCATTCCGAACGGCTCGGGCCTGGCGGTGGCGGCCGTGGGACCCAACAGCACGGACGATGCGCGGCACAACATTCGCCTTTACGACGTGAGCGACAACACGCGCGCCGGCACATTTATCACGGAATTTGTCATGCCCAGCCACGCGCGGGCGGTGACCCTTTTCAATGGACTCGCCTACGTGGCGGCCAACGTTTCGGGTTTGCAGATCGTTAATTACCTCCCCTACGACAACAAAGGGGTGGCTCCGTCCGTTTCGTTGCATCCCAGCTTTCCGGTTGCAGGAGTGCAAGCCGGATCGCCCGGGCGTTTGACCGCCGCTGTCGCGGACGATGTGCAGGTGCGCAACGTCGATTTCTTCGTGGATGGAGTGAAAGTGGCCACGGACGGGACGTTTCCATTTTCCTGTGACATTGTGGCGCCGGCTTTAACCGTGGACCAGACAGTGATGAAGCTCCGGGCCGTCGCGCGCGATACGGGCGGGAACACAGCGTCTTCAGCGGAAATCACCGTTCCGCTGTTGCCCGATACGAATCCGCCGCGCGTGGTTCGCGCTTCCCCCCCGGACGGATCGATTTTCCTCACGAATTCAGCCCTCCATTTTGTGGCTCGCTTGAGTGAATCCCTGGATCCCGCCACGGTAACCGCGGCAAACGTTATGATTTTCGGCCCAGGGCCGGATGGCCGGAGTGGCACGGCCGATGATGGGTTGGGGTTGGTGACTGATTTCTCGTTTTCGTACCGTTCCGACTTGAACACACTCATGATCGATCTGCCGGCGGGGCTCCCAGCGGCCGGTGACTATCGGATCGTTTTGGGGCGTTTGGCGGACCTGGCGGGAAATGCCCTCACGAATCCGCCTTCCTGGACATTCTCCGTGACTGCGGCGTTTACGGTGGCCTACAGCCGCGTCGGCAATCCGGAAGGGACCGTCTGGCTGAACTCCGGCCGCGGCGCCAACGAGCGCCAGATCGCGATCGGGGAGCGTCCCCGGCTGGCGCCGGATGGAATTCACCTCCTTTATCAACGCGGGGGAGGATTCAATAATATATCCAAAGGATCCCTTTTCGTGCGCGACCTTTCGTCCACGAATGAAGTTGTCCTGGCGGCGAACCCTGGAGATTACACCGTCGGTTTCGACTGGCAGTCTGACAGCGCGCGCGTGGTGTTCGACTATTCATGCAGCATTTATCAGATCAATCGAACGAATACGGCCGCGGGAGCGCCCGGGTTTATCCAACAATCCAACTGTTACGATGATGCTCCGGCCATCAACCCGTTAGACGGACGGGTCGTATTTCACAACCAGTTTTCCGGTTTGCACCTCGTCGACTCCGGCGGGGGCAGCCAGGTGATCATCCCCAATACACAGCCCGGAGACTATTGGCCAGCCTGGTCCCCGGATGGCCAATGGCTCTCTTTTGTCCGCCTCAGTTCATCCAGCAATTATTACAGGATCCGTCCGGATGGCTCGGGGCTCACGGCGCTGACGCCATTCGCCGGCGCCACCAACGTCACCCTGAGTGGGAACGGCTCGCCTGCGATCTGGATGCCCGATGGCCAAAGCGTGCTTTTTCCCGCCAAGATTCAAGGGGTGCAAGGGATCTATGCTGTGCCGGCGGATGGTTCGGGAACGGTCACCCGGTTTCCGACGGAGGCAGGCGCGGAGATTGATTTCGTGGGCAGCATCTCGCTCGACGCGCCTCCCCGGATCTTGGCATTCGACCCCGCCGCAGACGCCCCGCCGGCTGGCGTGCTGGAGATCAAGGTGTACTTCAGCAAGCCCGTGGATGCGGCGACCGTCGAGGCCAGTGCATTCAGTTTGAGATTTGCGGGAGCTGACGGGGCTTTGGACACCGCGGATGACGTTTCCGTGGCGATTCCCAGTCCCACCTACGATCCGGCGCAGGGTTTCGCGTTGCTGTCGTTTGCCCGAAGTTTGCCGCCTGGGCAGTACCGATTGGTGATCGAGAACAGCATCCGCGATTTGCAAGGCCGGTTCCTGCCGCACGCGTATCGAGACGAGTTCACCGCGGGTCTTCCGAACCTGCTTCAGAATGGTGGCTTCGAGATTCCCGCGCGGTCGGGCAATGGAGTGAGTTATGCGACCGATGCTAATTTCTCACTGCCCGGTTGGAGTTACCCCCGCGGAGGAAATCAGTTCTTTCTCGAGTACGGAAACCCTTTCGGAAGGGCTCGGCGTTCGGAGGGGCGCCAGGCGGTTTGCATCAATGGGGATGGCGCTCCGGTGCAGCTCTCGCAGACCTTTGCCACGGTGACGGGCGCAACCTACCAATTGCACTTCGCGTTGGGCGAGGAGCAAGTGGGACGACCGAGCCCGACCCGGGTGCTGGTCGAGGCGGGCGATTTCAAGCAGGAAATCTCGCTGGGCAGCACGCCCGGCTTTGCCAGCCTGGACTTTACTTTCGTAGCGTTGACGAATCTGACCACGCTCCGATTTACCGACCACACAACCGCGGCGGCCGACAGTCCCTTTATCGACGACGTGGTCGTTCATGGACCCGAAGGGCCCTGACTATTTCCCCAGAAGCTGCCGAGCGGCTTCCACGACTTTGTCGGCGGTCAGCCCGTGCGCTTTGTAGAGATCTTCGGCCAGGTAGGCTGACTGGCCGAATTCGCCGTGCATCCCGAGGGTTTTAACGCGGTGCGCGACGCCAGCGTTCGACAGAGCGTGCGAGACCTGCGCGCCCATGCCTCCGATGATCTGGTGATCTTCGATGGTGACCAGCCGGCCTGAGGCGGCCTGGACGGCGGGCCCGATGGTAGCCACGTCGACGTGATTCACGAAGGGGTTGTTAATGACGGTCGCCCGGATCCCCTGCTCGGCCAGTTTCTTGCCGGCTTCGATCGCTTTGCTCAGCAGCGGTCCGCAGCCGACGAGCACCACATCCCCGCCTTGTTGCAGGATCTGGGCTTTGTTCCATTCATAGCGGGCATTCTCCACCCAGGAGAGCGGGTAATTTTCCCGGCCGACAAAGAAGACGTAATTCTCGGGATCGCGTCCGTTTTGGCGTGCTTCAGCCGATTCCTTGATGGCGGCATACATGAGGGCCTCCGCCTCATCGGAACAGGAGGGCGAGATCACGTGGGTGTGGGGAATCGCCGAAACCGCGGCAAAGTAGGCCGTGGCCTGGTGCGACGCGCCGTCCGCGGCGTCCTGGAAACCGACGTGCGAAAAGATCGCGATCACGCCGGCTTGGGAAAGGGCGGCCATGGTCAGGGGCAGATTCCCCTTGGTCACGCCGAACTGGCCGAACGTATCGACGATGGGGATAAACCCAGCCTTCGAAAATCCCGCGCCGGTGCTGATCATATTCGCTTCGGCAATGCCAACCTCGATGAAGCGATCCGGGAAGGTTTTTTGGAACGGCGAGATCCCGGTGGACCCCTGGACGTCAGACGAGATCGAGTAAACCGGGTAGCCGTCCGCAGCAGCACGAATGGCGGCTTTGGCCAAGCCGGACTGGACCTTGTCCTTCTTGACCGCGGGCGCCGCAGGCGCGGCCGGAGCGGCAGCCGCTTTGGCCTTCTTGGCGGCCTCTTTGTTTTCCCAATCCTTGTAGAGCGCCTCGGCCCAGTGCTGCAGTTCTTCGGGCGCGGTGGCAGCCCCGTAGATTTCCTTCACCCACGCCACGATCTTTTCGCCGTTGGAAAGGGGGAACCCATGGCCACCGGCAGAGTTCTCGACCGTTTCTTTGATGCCGTAGCCCTTGATCGTCTTGACCCAGAGGCAGACCGGGACGTTGGGGTTCGCCCGAGCCTGCTGAATCCCCTTTTCCACGGCCTGGTAGACGGCCTGAAGGTCGTGACCGTTTTGCACGGAGATGACATTCCAGCCGAGCGTGCTCAGGGCCATGAAGCTGCGCTGCATGCTGAACGAGTCTTTGGTGATGCGCCCGGAGAGCTTGGTGTCGTTGTCCGACAGAATCATGACGAACGGATTGATGCGATCCTTGGAGGCCAGGCCGGGAATGGCCGCGAAGGCCTCTTTGGCTTCGCCTTCCATCGAAGCGCCATCCGAAACGACGGCGATCGTCACGCGGTCGCGGCCGGCGGTTTTATCGGCGATCGCCAGGCCCTGGGCTTGAGGCAAAGCAGAACCGAGCGGCCCGTTGCTCAGGAGCACCCCTTCCGGGTTCAGGTGTGATTCGCCGTGGCCGGTCAATTTGCTCTGGAGGCTGCGGAACCCTTTGAGATCATTGAAGGTCAGGCCGTCGAAGCCGTAATTGGCCCGGAGGGCATAAATGCCGTTTTCGGCGTGCCCGGCATCGTTGATGAAATTGAAAGCCTCATGCCACTGGCGGCCTTTTTCGGCAAACATAATGGCATGGACCGCGGCCATGATTTCGGCAAAAGCGGCGGGACCGCCCCAGTGACAAGCAGCGCCGCCGACCACGGCGTGCACATCCATGAGCGCCACCAGAGCCCGGGTGGCCTTGGGATCCGCCACCGTGATTTCCGCTCCCGCGGCGCTCTTGATTTTGACAGAATACTTGGGCTGACCCGGGGTCGGGGCCAGCTTGCTCCGAACAGGGATCGGCTTGAGGGGTGGAGCTTCGATTTTCTGTGCTACGCTGGTATCTGCGCCCATATCTTCGTTTGTTTTAAGCGGCGCAATCTAAAAGGGGGGCGGGAAAAGGAAAGGATTTTTCCAGAAACCGACCGACCGGCGGCTCCATAGGCCATCGTTGAGCGGTCGGCTGGAGGGGAAACGTCCGGAGTTTTTGTTTTCCCTGGTGGGATGCAAAAATCGCAAATAACGTATGGCAAGCATCTTACATAGATTTCCGTTGCTGCCGAATCGGAACTTCCGTCATGAAAGGGACCTGGAAAGCCTTTTTCCGTGCGCCGTTGGGCTCGGTAGCGAAAAAATTCGCAAGTGACCTATTGACTTCACCGGTCACTTTGATACGTTCTCCGCTCTTTTCAGTAGATTGGTAATGAAAACGTATTTGCCCAAAGTGGATCTGGAGCAGCGGAAATGGCACGTGATTGATGCCGACGGTGCTGTGCTCGGTCGCCTCGCTGTCCAGGTCGCCGATGTGCTCCGAGGGAAGAACAAGCCGGTCTTTACGCCGCACCTTGACGCCGGTGATTTTGTCGTGGTGATCAACGCCGAGAAGGTGCGTGTCACTGGCAAAAAGGAGACCGACAAGGTGTTCATGAGCTATTCCGGCTGGAAAGGCGGCGAACGCTATCGCAGTGTGGCGGAAGTCCGGCAACAAAACCCGGAGAAACTGATCATGCACGCGGTGAAGGGGATGATTCCCAAGAACCGGCTCGGGAGCAAGCTGCTGACCAAGCTGAAAGTCTACAAGGGCTCCGCGCATCCGCATGATGCCCAACGGCCTGCCGCGCTGAAGCCGGTCAGCTGATTTTATATTTCCACTTAAATTTCACCAAAAAATATGGCTGAAGAATTCATTGGAACCGGTCGCCGCAAAACCGCTGTTGCGCGGGTGCGCCTCGCTTCCGGGTCGGGCAAAGTGACCGTGAACGGTCGCCCGTTGGAGAACTATTTCGTGGTCGAGACGCAGCGCATGCACCTCCTGCAGCCGCTGGTCGCGACCGACTCGCTGACCAAATACGACGTTCGCATCAATCTGGTTGGCGGCGGTCCGAACGGCCAGGCTGGCGCTGGGCGTCATGGCATAGCCCGCGCGCTTTTGAAGGCCGATGCCAATCTCCGTCCCACCCTTAAGGCCCAAGGGCTTCTGACGCGCGATCCTCGTATGAAGGAACGCAAGAAGTACGGTCAGCCGGGCGCCCGCAAGCGCTTCCAGTTCAGCAAGCGTTAAACCAGTTCCACTCTTTCGCCCCGCTGGTTTCTCGCTGGCGGGGTTTTTGCTTTTGGGAAATTGGCTTTTTACAGGCGTGTGAAGACGGTAAAGGTAGCGATTGTTGGGGCAAGTGGTTATGCCGGGGAGGAGCTGGTCAAACTTCTTCTGGGCCATCCCCAAGCCGACTTGGTGGCTGTCACTTCCCGGCAGTACGCGGGGCAGACACTGGCCCAGGTTTTTCCCCGGTTCGCGCATTACCCGAAAGCGAAGAGCCTGCGGTTTTCCGAGCCGAATGCCGAATTGCTGGCCAAGCAGGCGGAAGTCACCTTTTTGGCGCTCCCTCATGGAGTGGCCGCCGAATATGCGGTTCCGCTCCTGAAGCTGGGCGGCGTCGTGATTGATCTGAGTGCGGATTTCCGGCTGAAGAGCGCTGCGGTCTACCAGGAGTTCTACGCCCACGAACATCCCGCTCCCGATCTGCTGGCCAAGTCGGTCTACGGGTTGCCGGAGCGGTATCGCGCCGAGATTCGGACGGCGAGCTTGATCGCCTGTCCTGGGTGTTACCCCACGAGCATCCTGGTGCCGGTTTTGCCCCTGCTGAAGGCCAAACTGATCCGGCCGCAAAGCATCATCGCCGATTCCCTGAGCGGTGTGACCGGCGCGGGCCGGAAGCTGGAAACCGACTACCTGTTCGCGGAATGCAATGAGAGCGTCCGGCCCTATGGCTTGCCGAAGCATCGGCATTTGTCCGAGTTGGAGCAGGAACTCTCCCTCGTAGCCGGAGAGAAGGTGGTAATGCAGTTCACACCGCACCTGATCCCGGTGAATCGAGGGATCTTGACGACGCTCTACCTGGCCCCGCTGGGCAACGCCGAGCAGATAGCCGGGGCCCTGCAGTCCGCTTATGCGAACGAGCCGTTTGTGCGCCTGCTGGAGGGGAAAGCTCTGCCGGACACAAAGAACGTCGTGGGCACGAATTTTGTGGATATTGCCTGGAGACTGGATCCCCGCACGGGCCGGTTGATCGTAATGAGCGCCGAGGACAACATCGTGAAGGGCACGAGCGGCCAGGCGATCCAGTGTTTCAACATCATGAACGATTTCCCCGAAACCGCGGGGTTGATTTAAATGACTAAAGCGGGCTTCAAAGTCATCGAAGGGTCAGTCACGGCGCCGAAGGGATTTCGGGCGGCTGGCGTGTTTTGCGATATCAAACGGTTGGGCACCGGCAAGGGCTCGCAGAAAGGGCAGAAGCGCGATCTCGGACTGATCGTCTCCGAAGTTCCAGCGGCGGTGGCGGGTCTCTTCACCACCAACCAGGTCTGCGCGGCGCCGGTGAAGGTGACGGCCGCACGAACCGCGGGCGCGCGCGCCCAGGCGATCGTGGCCAACTCGGGAAATGCGAACGCCTGCACCGGCAAAAGGGGCCTGAAAGACGCGGAGGAGATGACCGGAGCAACGGCGCGCCAGCTGAAGCTCTCGCCCGAATCGGTCTTGGTCTGCTCGACCGGCCGGATCGGGGTGCTGATGCCCATGCCGAATGTGAAAGCGGGCATTGTGGACGCCAGCGGCAAGCTGGGAGCTTCCCGGGAGGCTGCGGCTCATTTTGCCGAGGCGATCATGACGAGCGACTCGCGCGCCAAGGAGGTGGCGGTGGAGCTTTCGCTTGCCGGCAAAACCGTGAGGATTGGTGGCGTGTGCAAAGGGGCGGGGATGATCCAGCCCGGGATGAGCCCGACCGGCGCGAGACCGGCGTCCGCCTTGCATGCGACCATGCTTGGTTTTGTCACGACAGACGCCGCGATCCAGCCCAAAGTTCTCAAAAGGAGCCTCGAGATAGCCGTCGCGCAAAGCTTCAACTGCATCACGGTGGATGGGGACATGAGCACCAACGATACGGTGCTGGTGCTGGCGAACGGACTGGCGGGCAATCGGGAGGTTACTCCTGCCAGCCGTCAGGATCTCCAGCGCTTTCAAGAGGCGCTCAATTATGTGTGCCTGGAGCTGGCGAAGAAGATTGTGCGGGATGGCGAGGGAGTCTCCCGATTCGTCACGGTGCGGGTGCACGGGGCGAAGAGCCCGGGCGACGCGGATTTGGCTGCGCGCGCCGTGGCAAACAGCAGCCTCGTCAAGACGAGTTGGTTCGGCGGCGATCCGAACTGGGGCCGGATTCTGGACGCCTTGGGCTATTCGCCGGCTACTATCGTTGAGGAGAAGATTGATGTGGGTTACAGCCGGCCCGGCGAGAGAAAAATCACTTACGCCTTGAAACGGGGTCAACCGACGAAAACGCCGTTTGCCACCCTGGTCAGACGGGTGGCGGAGAAGGAATTTGACCTGCATATCTTTCTTAATCTGGGCCAGGGAGAAGGGATCATGTACACCTGCGACCTCACCGAGGAATATGTGGACTTCAACAAGGGAGATGTGAGCGATCCCGCCTCTTTGGGGGGCTAGCCGCGGAGGCCTCGCACCGGACAACCGCCCGCCGCCTCGCGCCACGAACCAGCCTTTTTCTTTCGCCTTTTCCAACTGATGCAAGAGCTGATTGCCAAATCCAAAACCCTGCTGGAAGCGCTGCCGTACATTCAACGGTTCCGCAGCCAGACCTTTGTGGTGAAGTACGGCGGGAGTTTCATGGACTCGCCCGATCCGGAAGTTCGGAACGGCGTAGCGCGGGATATCGTGTTTCTCGAAGCGGTCGGCATCAATCCGGTCGTGGTCCATGGTGGAGGAAAAGCGATTACCCGGGCCATGGAAGCGGCGGGGCTGAAGGCCAATTTTATCCAGGGCCAGCGCGTGACGGATGAGGCGACGGCGAACGTGGTGGAGCAGGTTCTCTCGCAAGAGATCAATCCGGAAATCGTGCGGACGATCAATTCGCTGGGAGGCAAAGCGAAGGGCTTTGCCGGGAGCGATATTTTTACCTGCCGGAAGATCTTCGTCAAAGGGCCCTCGGGCGAGCCGCTGGATATCGGTTATGTAGGCGAAGTGATTCACGTGAACGTCGAACCGCTGCGCGACTGCATCCGCCGGAGCATCACCCCGGTCGTCAGCCCGACCGCCCGGGGCGAGGACGGCAAGATTTACAACTGCAATGCGGACGTGTCCGCCGCGCAAACCGCCATCGCCCTGAAAGCGCGGCGCCTGGTTTTCATGAGCGATGTGCCGGGCCTGATGCGTGATCCAAAAGATCCCGCGACGGTGATTTCGACGTTGAAAAGCGCGGAAGTGGATGGGCTGAAAAAAGCTGGGATTGTCGATAAGGGGATGATTCCGAAAGTGGATAGCGCCGTGGCGGCGATTCAGTCCGGGGTCGACAAGGTGTCGTTCATTGACGGGCGGGTCCAACATTCCGTTCTCCTGGAGATTTTCACCGACGCTGGCGTTGGGACCGAGGTGGTGCTGTGAGCGGCGGCCCGGAGAGCGCAGTTTTGCGGAGGAACCTATGAGCGGCAACGAAGCGGCAGAAAGCAGAGTGAGCATCGTGCGGAACGAGGTGCAGCGAATTCACGAACTGTTCGACAAGAACGTGGTGCCTTCCTACGGCCGCTTTGACCTGGTTCTGGATCACGGGGCAGGCAGCTATCTATGGGACGTCAACGGCCGCCGTTACCTGGACCTGGCCAGCGGGATCGCGGTTTGTTCCCTCGGCCACGGGAGTCCGGATATTACGCAGGCTTTGGTGGAGCAGTCACGCAAGCTGATCCATGTCTCGAATCTTTATTACACCGAACCGCAGGGACGGCTGGCCCAGAAGCTCGTGGGCTTGACCGGTCCCGGTAAGGTGTTCTTTTCGAACAGCGGCGCGGAGGCGAACGAAGGACTCTACAAGGTCGCGCGCAAGTTTGGCTCGGACGAGGGACGGTTCGAGATCATCACCACGCTGAACTCTTTCCACGGTCGAACGCTGGCGGGCATTGCCGCTACGGGCCAGGAGAAGGTGAAGAAGGGGTTTGGTCCGGCAGTGCCCGGGTTTCGACATGTGCCCTACAATGACCTGGAGGCGGTGCGCGCGGCGATCACCCCGGCCACGGCGGCCGTGCTGATCGAGTGCATCCAGGGCGAAAGCGGCATTCAGCCAGCCCGGCCTGAGTACCTGCTGGGCCTTCGCCAGCTCTGCAATGAGAGGAAGCTGCTCCTTCTGTGCGACGAAGTGCAGGGGAGCTTCTATCGGACGGGTTGTTTCGGGAGCTATGAGCGGCTGCTCGAAGGCGTCCCGGGAGGCAAAGAGTTCTTGCCGGATGGGATTTCGTGGGCGAAATCGATCGGCGGCGGCTTTCCGATGGGAGCCTTTTGGTTGCGGGCGCCTTACGCCGATTTGCTCGGAGCCGGCACGCATGGCAGCACTTTCGGCGGCACGCCTCTGGCGTGCGCGGTAGGGCTGAAAGTTCTGGAAGTGATTCGGCGGGACCGGTTGGACCAGAACGCCCGACAGATGGGGGCGTATTTAAAGGAGCGGCTTGAGGCGCTGGCCAGCCGATTCCCTGGGGTGCTGGCGGAGATCCGCGGGTTCGGCCTGATGATCGGCATCCAGCTGGCACCGAAGATTCCAGCCTTCAGCCAGAGCGAGAAGACGTATTCAGTGCAATTCCTCAACGCCCTGCATCACGCCGGAGTGCTGGCGGTTCCGGCGGGAACGCACGTCGCCCGGCTCCTGCCGGCGTTGAATCTCAAAAAATCGGAAGCGGACGAAGGTCTGCAAATTATCGAAAAAGTGGTTTCCTCTTTAGCGTAATCCCATGAAGCATCTCCTCTCCATTCGAGATCTCCCCGCCCGCGACATCGAATCCATTTTGCGTTCGTCGACCGCGGTGAAAAAGTCGCGGGGCCAGGCCGGAGAACTGCCGCTCCAAGGCCAGAGCTGGGCGCTGGTTTTTTCCAAGAGCAGCACGCGCACGCGCGTCTCTTTTGAAGTCGGGCTGCGCGAGCTGGGGGCCCACGTGATGTTTCTCAGCGCGAACGACATTCAACTCGGGCGGGGCGAGCCGATCCGGGACACCGCGCGCGTCCTCGGCCGGATGATCCACGGGGCGGTGATCCGAACGTTCGCGCAACACGATGTGGAGGAGTTCGCCGAATATTCGAAAATTCCGACGATCAACGCTCTGACGGACGAGGAGCATCCCTGCCAGATCTTGACGGACATTTTCACGTACGAAGAGAAACGCGGCTCGATTGCCGGCAAAGTGGTCACCTTCGTGGGCGACGCGGCCTGCAATGTGCCGGCGTCTTGGATTTTTGCCGCAGGCAAGCGTGGCTTCGAATTGCGCCTGGCGGCTCCGAAAAAATTTCAGCCAGCGCAATCCCTTTTGGACGCCGCTGGCGGGAAGGTCGCGGTGACGGATGACCTGATGCAGGCCGCGGCGGGCGCGGACCTTCTTTATACCGACGTGTGGGTTTCAATGGGCAAGGAAGCGGAAGCGGCGGAGCGGCTGAAAGAACTGAGCGGCTTCCAGATCAACGAGCGCGTGGTGAAAGCCGCCAAGCCAGACGCTCTGGTGATGCATTGCCTGCCTGCTTATCGCGGGAAGGAAATCACGGAAGAGACGTTCGAGCGGAATGCCCAGACGATTTTTGATCAAGCGGAGAATCGCCTCCATGTGCAGAAGGCGATTCTCTCGTGGATCGTGCGATAGATTGGAAACGCCCGCTCACGGAGCAGTGAGCGCGTGGCTTATTCCGCCTTTTTCCGGCTGAACGTGTGCGTGGCGTAGCCGAAATACGCCTCCGCTGATTCCATGAGCGTCTCGGACAGGGTGGGATGCGGATGAACGCATTCGGCCAGGTCACGAACCGTGGCGGCCATCTCGATGGCCAGAACGCCTTCCGCAATCAATTCGCCCGCGCCCGCGCCGACGAGTCCGACACCCAGAATGCGTTCGGTGACCGGATCGACCACCAGCTTGGTCAGGCCGTCCGTGCGATCAAAACTCAGCGCGCGGCCGGAGGCAGCCCAGGGGAATTTCGACACGGCGACTTCAATTCCCTTGGCCTTGGCTTCGGCTTCCGTAAGGCCAGCCCAGGCGATTTCCGGATCAGTGAAAACGACGGCCGGGATGATGATGTTCTCGAAGGCAGCCTCGTCTCCGGTGATCACGTCCACCGCGACTCGCGCTTCCTTGGCCGCCTTGTGCGCGAGCATGATCCCGCCGGCAATGTCGCCAATGGCGAAAATATTCGGGTCGCTCGTTTGCTGGCTGGGGCTGACCGTGATGAAACCTTTTTCGTCGCGAGTGACTTGGGTGTTATCAAGCCCAAGGTCGGCGCAGTTGGGCACGCGGCCCACGGAGACGAGCACGCGATCGTAGAGCTCTTCCTTTTTGGCACCTTCCATTTCAATCACGACCTTGATCTGTTTTCCGGCGGTCGACATCTGCGTGACTTTGGCCTTGGTGCGCAGTTCTTTGAAATGCTTCTGCGCGTATTTGATGACGGGCCGAACCAGATCGGGATCCGCTCCGGCGAGAATGGCATCGAGCGCCTCCACCACCACCACTTTGCTGCCCAAGGCGGCGTAAACGGTGCCGAGTTCCATGCCAATGTAACCGCCGCCGATCACGAGGAGGTTCTCGGGCACTTCCTCGAGCTCCAGAGCTTCGGTCGAGGTCATAATGCGGGGATTGCCAAGATCGAAGAGCTTGGGCACGGCCGGCTTTGAGCCCGTGGCGATAATCGCCTTCTCAAACTGAACGAACTGCTGCCCGGTTTCATTTTCCACCCGGAGGGTGTGGGAGTCCTCGAAGTAGGCGCGGCCGGGCATCAGATCCACTTTGCGCATGGAGGCCAGGCTTTTGATGCCGCCGGAGAGTTTTTCGATCACGCTCTCCTTCCAGGAACGCATGCGGTTCAGGTCGAGAACCGGATTGGCAAAGGTGATGCCGCGGAAGCTCGATTCCTTGGCTTCAAGCATCACTTTGCTGGCATGGAGCAGCGCCTTGGATGGGATGCAACCCCGATTGAGGCAGACCCCGCCGAGGCGCTTTTCGCGCTCGATAAGAGTGACCTTTTTCCCTTTATCGGCCGCGTAAAAGGCGGCCGCATATCCACCGGGGCCAGCCCCGATGACCGCAATTTCAGTTTTGATTGGCTCCATTGGCTTGGTTCCTAAATTCGGACTTCTTCTTCGCGGAAGGCCTCAAACGCTTTGACCAGCTCCACGGTGAATCGAGCGGCTTCCCCTCCATCGATCACCCGATGGTCGTAGGACAGCCCGATCGGCATCAGAAGACGCGGCTCGATCCGGCCTTCGCGAACGACCGGCTTGAGCGACCCGCGGCCGAGGCCCAAAATGGCGACCTCGGGCTTGTTGATGATCGGGGTGAAGTGAGCGCCGCCGATGCCGCCCTGATTTGATATCGTAAAGGTTCCGCCCTTCATCTCCTCCAGGGAGATTTTGCGGGCGCGCGCCTTTTCCGCAAACTCCTGAACGTCCTTGGAGAGCTGGAATAGGTCCTTTTTGTCGACCTCCCGGATGACTGGCACGAGCAGCCCTTGTTCCGTGTCCACGGCCAGGCCGATGTGGTAATAGGCCTTGAACACCAGTTCGTTGGCCGATTCATCCAGGCTGCTGTTGAAAATCGGGAACTTCTGCAACGTGCGAGCGACAGCCTTGAGGGCGAAGCTCGTCAGGGTCAGGCGGGCGCCCTTCTTTTCGTAGTCCGGGGCGAACTTTTTTCGGAGTTCGTTCAGGGCGGTGATGTCCGCGTCGTCGAACTGGGTGACGTGGGGGATGGAGGCCTTGTTCTCCACCATGCGCCGGCTGATCGTGAGACGAATGGGCGGCAGCGGCTTTTTAGTGACCGGGCCCCATTGGCTAAAATCAATCGATTCCGCTTTGGGCGCGGGTGTTTGGACAGACGCGGGGGCGGGAGCCGCCGGCGCCGCTGCACGGGGCCGGGAGGCGAGCCGCTGCAGTTTTTGAACATGGGCGCGGACGTCGGCCAACGAGATCCGGCCGCCAGCGTCGCTGCCGCGAATCTGGCGGAGGTCCAGGCCGATCTCCCGGGCGAGCTTCCTCAGGGATGGCGATGCTGGCGGGGGGAAGCCGGCCTTGTCGGCCGCGGTCTCGCCGATCTCCTCGTCCAACTCTTCCTCCAGCGGTTCTTCTTCCGCTGGCAGCGGCCTGGAAGAGCGCGCCGGTTTTACTGCGGCAGGTTTGGCTGCGGCGGGTGACGGAGCGGCTGGCGCGGCTTCAGTGCTGCCCGTTCCGCCATCCAGCACGAGGAGAACCTGGCCAACGGTGATGCGATCACCCGCTTTGACATTGACCTTGCGAATTACGCCGGAAGCCGAGGACGGAATGGCCGCGACGGCCTTTTCGTTTTCGAGATCGAGAATGGTTTGACCTTTCTTGATCTCGTCGCCTTCTTTGACGGCCAGGCTAACTACGACGCCAGACTCAGCGCCTTCACCCAATTTCGGAAGTTTTACATCCATAGTTCGGAAAGAATGACTCGATAATGACGAACGGCGGCGGGAGTTGAAACCGCGCCGCCGCCAAAGCTTTGTTATTCACGCACGAGGAACGGGTGCGTCTTTTCCGGATCCACCTGAAGGGCCTTGATCGCCTTGGCCACGGCCTCGGGCTTGATCTCACCTTTTTGAGACAAGGCATGCAGCGTGGCGATGACCGTGCTCTCGGCATCCACCTCGAAGAACCGGCGCAGTTGCTCACGGGTTTCGCTCCGGCCGAAGCCGTCCGTGCCGAGCGTGGTGAGCCCCCCGGGAACCCAGGGAGCGATCTGGTCGGGAACCAATTTCACGTTGTCCGAGACCGCGACGAAAACGCCCTTTTCATTTTCCAGGGTCGTTTGCAGGTAGCACTTCTTCGGCTTTTCGGTCGGGTGCAGGCGGTTCCAGCGGTCGGCTTCGAGAGCGTCGTGGCGCAGCAGCTTGTAGCTCGTGGCACTCCAGATATCCGCGGACACGCCGTAATCGTTGGCGAGAATTTCCTGCGCCTTCAGTGCTGAATGAATGAGCGCGCCGCTGCCGAAAATGTGGGCCTTGTGCTTTTTGCCGCCGGGTCCCGCCTTGAACCGGTAAAGGCCTCTGAGAATCCCTTCGCGCGAGCCCTCGGGCATCGGAGGCATCGGGCAATTTTCGTTGTAAAGGGTGATGTAGTAGAAGATATCCTCCATCTCCTGATACATGCGCCGCATGCCGTCCTGGATGATGACCGCGAGCTCGTAGCCGAAGGCCGGGTCGTAGGTGAGCAAGGTCGGAACGGTGCCCGCGATGAGGTGGCTGTGGCCGTCCTGATGCTGCAGGCCCTCCCCATTCAGCGTCGTGCGTCCGGCGGTGGCGCCGAGCATGAAGCCCTTGGCCTTGATATCGCCCGCCAGCCAGACGAGATCGCCCACCCGCTGGAAACCGAACATCGAGTAGTAAATGAAAAACGGGAAGGTCTGCACTCCGAGATTAGCGTAGGCCGTGCCCGCGGCAATAAAGTCCGCCATCGAACCCGCTTCGGTGATTCCTTCTTCGAGAATCTGGCCGTCCTTGGCCTCGTGGTAGTAAAGCAGCGAGGCCCGATCGACCGGCTCGTAAAGTTGGCCCTTCGGCGAGTAGATCCCGATCTCCCGGAAAAGCGCATCCATCCCGAAGGTGCGGGCCTCGTCCGGGATGATCGGCACGATCTGGCGGCCGATCGATTTGTTCCGCAGCAAAATCGAGAGGAGCCGGACGAAAGCCATCGTCGTGGAAACGTTGGTGGAGTTCCCTTTGAGGAATTCGCCGAAGGCCTCCAGAGGCGGCATTTCAATGGGTTTGGCCCGGACTTCGCGTTTTGGCAGGAAGCCGCCCAGCTCTTTGCGGCGTTCCAGAAGATATTTCATCTCCGGGCTGGACTCCGGAGGCCGATAAAACGGGGTCTCGGCAATTTCTTCGTCCTTGATCGGGATTTGAAACCGGGAGCGGAACTCGCGAAGTTCCTTTTCGTTCAGCTTCTTTTGCTGGTGGGTGATGTTACGGCCTTCGCCGGCTTCGCCCAGGCCGTAGCCCTTGATGGTTTTCGCCAGGATGACCGTGGGCTGGCCCTTGTGCTCCGTGGCGGCCTTAAGCGCGGCGTAGACTTTGCGGGAGTCGTGTCCTCCGCGCAGCAATTTGCGGAGTTGCTCATCGGTCAAGTGATTGACCATCGCTTTCAGCTCGGGCGTGTTGAAGAACTTCTTCCGGATGTAGCTCCCGGGCTCAACAGAATACGTTTGGAACTCTCCGTCCACCGTCTCCTGCATCCGTTTCAGGAGCAGGCCCTTTTTATCCTTCCTGAGCAAGGCATCCCAGTCGGAACCCCAGATCACTTTGATGACGTTCCAGCCCGCTCCGCGGAAGACGGATTCGAGCTCTTGAATGATTTTGCCGTTGCCGCGCACCGGGCCATCGAGGCGCTGCAAGTTGCAGTTCACCACCCAAACGAGATTGTCGAGATTTTCCCGGGCGGCGAGAGTCAAGGAGCCGAGAGACTCAGGTTCGTCCGTTTCGCCATCGCCCAGGTAGCACCAAACCCGCGGCTCGGCCCCGGGGAGCAGGTTGCGAGCCTTTAGGTAGCGGATGAACCGGGCCTGATAGATCGACATGATCGGGCCCAAGCCCATGGAAACGGTCGGGAACTGCCAGAAATCCGGCATCAAGTAAGGGTGCGGGTAGGACGAAAGACCGCCGCCCGTGGCGAGTTCCTGGCGAAAATGGTGCAGTTTTTCCGCCGCGAGGCGGCCTTCCAGAAAGGCCCGGGCGTAATTTCCTGGGGTGGCATGCCCCTGGAAGTAAACCAGGTCGGCGATCCGGCCGTTGTCGCCGCCGCGGTAGAAATGATTCTGCGCCACCTCGTACAAGGTGGCGGAGGAGGCGAAACTGGAAATGTGGCCGCCGAGCGTCGGATTCTTGCGATTGGCGTTTACCACCATCGCCATGGCATTCCAGCGCACGTAGCTCTTGATTCGGCGTTCCAGGTCGAGATCCCCGGGATATTCCGGCTGCTCTTCCAAGGGGATGGTATTAACGTAGGGGGTGCTGACCACGGGAGGAACATTCAGGCCGGCCTCTCGGAGACGCTCGATCAGTTTGTCCACCATGGCCCCGGCCTTCTCAGGGGCTTCGCTCGTCAGAATGTATTCGAGGATGTTCTCAAGCGCCTGGAAGTACTTTTGTGATGGGTCGCCGTGGCTTTCGGCGCCGGCTTGGCGGCCGGAATCGGTCCGGCGCGTCTCAACCTGTTGCTCTCGTGCTAAAACACTCATCTCCAAATCTTGCTTTGGCTGAAACAAAAAACATCCAGCCTCGAAAAGAGGCATGGATGCTCTCAACCGTTCAGGCTCTGATAATACCTGCTTTCGCGGGAAAAACCAACCGCCCTCGATCCGGGCAGCCCAATCTCCTCTCGGCTGAGGATCCGTGTCTCGCCGGGGGCAAGCATACCGGAAGAAGGCCGGTTTAACAAATCGCGGCGAGAAAAAATCCGGACGCTCGCGGCATTGAGTTCCCGTCCCGCAGACTCGGCCGACGAATATGAGGTTTTTTCATTAACTTGTCCGGGCGGGCAGCGTTTGGTAGCTTGCGCCTCTCGCAGACTTGGAGCTGCGGACGAAAACTGGGAAACGAATCAATTGAGGAACTGATATGGCTTACGAATTACCGCCTTTACCTTACCCGAAAGACGCTTTGGAACCGTTCATCGACGCGCAGACGATGGAGATCCACCACGGAAAGCATCACGCGGCCTACGTCACCAACGTGAACAAGGCGCTTGCGGGAAAGCCTGATCTGGAAAAGAAAACAGTCGAAGAACTCATCAGCAATCTGAGCGCGGTGCCGGAAGACATCCGTGGCGTGGTTCGCAATAATGGCGGCGGACATGCCAACCATTCCCTCTTCTGGCGCACGATGGGCAAGGGCGGCGGCACGCCCTCGGGGAAGCTCGCCGAAGACATCCAGGCGACCTTTGGGAGCTTCGACACCTTCAAAGAGAAGTTCGAAGCGGCGGGCCTTGGTCGGTTCGGCAGCGGCTGGGTTTGGCTCATCGTCAATAAAGCCGGAAAATTGGAGATCACGAGTTCACCGAATCAGGACAACCCGCTCATGGACGGCAACAAGCCGGTTCTGGGCTGCGACGTCTGGGAACATGCCTACTACCTCAAATACCAGAATCGCCGCGCCGACTACCTGAAAGCCTGGTGGAACGTCGTCAATTGGGCCGAGGTGGCCAAGAACTACGAAGCTGCCAAGAAATAGACAACCGATCTTTTGAGATTTCGCCCCGGGGGGTCTTGGCGCGCCGCCTGTCCCTCCCGCATTCCAAACCTCCCGCCGTTTTCCGTTCTGCGAATTCAGAATGGGCCGGAATGGTCGGGAGTATCCATGGCGGGTGACCTCGACCCAGATCAGAGCCTGACCGCTCCTGGGTTGGGGAACTTGCCCCAAAAAGAAGAAGAAAATCAAAACTGTCAGCATCAGGCACGCTGAGTGCTATGACAGTGGCTGAAGAACGAGTGTAAACTTTTTCCCGAACGCCAGCGTGGAATTGCCTTTTCCGGGTCATTTTTTGCCTACCGGGACGAGGCCAACAACTTCCAGATGTGCCGTAGTGAAAAAGATTTCGCTTGCATGGGTAATTCAAAAACAGTAGAAGCAGGGCCACATGAGCGAGACTTGCCTCGTAAATCGAGTGCTGAAAGTCAGTGGCCGCAAGTGTTATCGCAGAGGAAAAGGCCTTCTGCGATCTCTCTTGTTTCCTGCTCATTCAAACAAAAAAGCGTAGCGTCGAATCATGAATCCTAACTCAAATACAAGACGAAGTATTATTAGTTGGATGCTTTTATGCGTGGCATCCCTCTTAATAACTGCTCCTGCCTTCGGGCAGTTGAGCGTGGTGAACCAGGGAGGGTCTATCACGATCAATGACAACAGTTCTGCCTCCCCATACCCGTCCACCAATTTGGTCTCTGGGACGGTCGGCTTGATTGAAAAGCTGACCATCACTCTGACTGGTGTGACCCACGGGTATCCAGACGATATTGATGCACTGTTGGAGGGGCCGGATGGCACCAAGGTGTTGCTGATGAGTGATGCTGGTGGGAAATTTTCCCTCCAGAACACTACCTTCACCCTGGACAGCTCCGCTGGGATTCCCCTTCCGGACGAAGGTCAAATCGTCAGCGGCTCCTCCTATGCGCCGGCGAATTACGAAGGTGGAGACGGCGACAACTTTGCGGCCCCCTCTGCGGGAGCCCTGAGCACCCTGACCGCCGGATCCTATTCCTCGCTTGGCACGGATCTCAGTACGTTCATCGGAAAAGGTTTCAACTCCGTCAACGGCACTTGGAATCTCTTCTTGATGGATGATACGGTTGTCGACGGTGGCAACGTTCGTTCGTGGTCGGTAAACCTCTACCTCAGCCCGGTCGTGACAATCACCAACACGGCGACGGTTGCGTTGACCGAGGATACCCCCGCGACTATTAACGTCTTCGTTAATGACTCGGATACTCCCCTGTCCAACCTGACCTTGAGTGCGACCTCCAGTGACACCTCCATCATTCCGAATTCAGGCCTTACGTTCGGCGGCAATTCTGGTGGCACCAACCGCACTCTCACTATTACTCCTGCGGCCAATGCGTTCACCACTGGACCGCAGACGGTCACCATCACGGTAACCGCCAAGGACGCCCAAGGCATCGTTTTCTCTGGTGTCAATCAACAAACGTTTCAAGTGACGGTCACCCCAGTTGACGATCCCCCAGTGGTCGTCCTCGGGGCAACCTCTGTGACCATTCCTCAAGCGGGAATCTCCAATCCGATCGCTCTGCAGTTGACGGATGTGGACAATCCGGCTACCGACGCGGTTCTCACGGCCATCTCCTCGAACCCCTCGATCATTCCAGCCACCAACGTGCTTTTCTCGCGCATTGCCTCTAATCCGGCGGGAACAAATCGCTCCGTTCAAATTGCCGCTGGCGCGGCAACCGGTACGGCAACCATCAGCATCGTCGCTACGGATACGGGCGGTGCCAGTTCGACCAACAACATCACCGTCACGGTGGCTGGCACTCCCGGTGTGATCGGTGCGAACACGAACGCCATCGTTTTACCGAATGGTTTCGTCGGTGGTACTCCCGCCAATTATCCTTCGACCATCACCGTTCCTAACATCGCCAATTCCGGACGCGTCGGTAAGGTTGTTGTCAGCCTTATCAATGTTGAACACCTGAACTCTTCCGATATCGGGGTCCTTTTGGTTCCGCCCTCCGGCCCTGCTTCGATTTTGATGCGGGACGTTGGCGGTACTGCCAATCTTCAACCTGTTGGGGTTGGCGATACGAATGATGTTCGCCTCACCTTCGATCGTGACGCCGCTACGGCGCTCGCGAACGGAACCCAGCTTACCACCAGCACGAACCTGCCTGCAGACGCCTTCGGAGGCGTTGATTTCCCGGCGCCTGCCCCGGCTGGTCCTTACAATGTCAGCATGGATACCTTCCTCGGCGGTCAGGTCTCCGGCGATTGGAAGCTCTATGTTTATGACATTGGCTTCACCAATTATGCGACCTCTCAGATCTCTGGCGGATGGACACTCAAGATCATTCCTGCTCCTGTGGTCAGTGCCATCGCCAACACCAGCACCCCCGAGGATACTTCGACCAGCGTGGCCTTCTCGGTCTCCGATTACGCCGGAACTGTCACTAACGTCGTTGCGCAACTCGTGAATCCTGGCGATGCTGGCAAGCTGTCGCTTTCGACCAGCCTCAACGGCACCAACGGGTCGATCTCCATTGTGCCCGCCGCCAATTTCAACACTGGCAATGGCAACACTGGGATCCCGATCCAGGTAGTCGCCCAGAACAGCTACGGGTTCACCGGAACCAACACGTTCACCTTCTACGTCACACCCGTCAACGATCCGCCCGTCATGGGTCCGATCGCCAAGCAGATCACTCGCGCCGGCCAGTCGGTGGGCCCGATCGCTTTCTCGGTTTCCGATGTCGAGACTCCGGCTTCAAGCCTGATCCTCTCTGCGACCTCGAATAATCCGAAGCTTCTCCCCCCGGGGTCGATCGTCTTCGGTGGAACAGATCAAAACCGCACCGTCTCCATTTTCCCCGCGGGTTCGCAAGGCGGGACGGCTGACGTCACGGTTACGTTGACCGATGCGGGCGACGGCATTAACCCTTCTGCAACCACAAGTGTAACCTTCAACGTGCGTGTGCAGGAAGCGGCAAATCCTCTCTATGAGAATCTGACCGGAATCCAGGTTCTTGATCCTCAGGCTCCCGCAACTGCGGCTCAGGCCAATCCTTACCCCTCGGTCATTAATGTGAGCGGGTTGAGCGGTTCAATCGCAGAAGTGCAAGTCACTCTCTTCGGGATTACTCATCCTCAGCCGGATGATCTCGACATTCTGTTGGTCGGCCCAGGCAACACTCCGGTCAGTCTCGTGCTGATGAGTGACGCTGGCGGGACAACTCCCCTGAACAACGTGACCCTCCGCTTCCGCGAGAGTGCGTCCGCTCCGCCTACCGACAACGGCCCTCTTGGTTCGGGTGATTACCAACCGGTGAACTACGAAGGAACCGCCGACTTCCCGGCTTTCGGTTCCCCGGCTGCCACCACCGCGACGCTGGATACCTTCATCGGAACAAATCCGAATGGTGACTGGAAGCTCTACGTCGTGGACGATCAGCAAGGTCCTCGCGGTGGCGTGATCAGCAGCTGGCAATTGAGCATCCGCACGAAGCCTTCGATCTCCCCTGTTGCGGACGTCGTAACCGCCGAAGACACGCCGGCTCGTTTCACCGTTTCCCTTGGTGATTCACAACCTGGCGTTCCCTACACTGTCACCTTTAACACGGCTACGGCTACGGGCTCGACGAATGTGATTCAATCGATCACGTCGGCCGACGGCCAAACGATGAATAGCACAGGCGTGTTGCTTACCGGCAGCAGCCAGACGTTCACTGTCGCTTTGGTTCCGGATGCGAATGGGACCAACATCATCACCATTGCTGTGACTGATCCTGACGGAAACGCCAGCAGTCGCACATTCAACTTGATTGTCACTCCGGTGAACGATCCCCCGCGGTTTGGTTCGGTTTCTGACATCTCGACCGCTACTGCTACTCCGACCAGTTTGAACTTCACGGTCTATGATCCTGAGGGTGGCGCAGTCGGGGTTGTGGCTACGTCATCGGATCAGTCGATTGTGACTGACTCCTCGATTATCGTTAGCCCGGCTTCCGGGACAACGTCTTCCCGCACGGTTTCGATTATTCCGGTGGGCGTTGCCAACGGCAAGACCACGATCACGCTCACCGCGTCTGATCCCGATGGCGGCAAAACCAGCAAAACCTTCGTCCTGACGGTGACGCCAAGTGTCGCCTTCTTGAACACCAACCCAATTCAAATTACCGACAATGCCCCCGCGAATCCTTATCCTGCGACGATTGACGTTTCAGGTGTTACTGGAACCGTGAGTGGAGCGTCGGTTGTTCTGGTTGGGTTCACCCATCCCTTCCCGGATGACGTCGACATTCTCTTGGTTGCACCGGACGGTCGCTCGGTCATGCTGATGTCGGATGCGGGTGGCGGAACCTCCGTTTCGAACCTGCGCCTGACCTTTGCTGATAGCGGCGCGACCCTCCCCGACGAGACTGCTCTGCAATCGGGCGTTTACGCGCCGGCCAACTACGTTCAAGCGGGTGAAATCGGCGAAATGCCTTCGCCGGCTCCTGCTGCTCCCAACGGTGGATACAGTACCAGCTTGGCTAGCTTGGCTGGAGTTAACCCGAACGGTCAGTGGAAGCTGTTTGTTCGCGACGACACCTTCCCGGATGGTGGTGTGATCTCTGGCGGTTGGGTCCTCTTACTGCAAACCGCTCCGACCATCACCCAACTGGCTACGCAAACCACCCAGGAAGACACAGCACTCCCGATCCGGTTCACCGTATCTGATCAGGACACCCCCGCGAGCGGCTTGAGCATTGGGGTTTCGATCCAGGGCACTGGCACGGGTTTCAACAATCCGGGTTTGTTCCCGGTGTTGACTGGCCCTCCATTCAATAGTCCGAACCTGACGTTGATCACCAACGGTTCGAACTTCCCTGATGTCAGCTATACGTTGACGCTGCTGTCGGCGACGAATCGTCCGACCAGCCTGACCACGCCGGAAACCAATAAAGTGACGATCACCGCCACTGATGGAACTACCACGACCAGCACCTCATTCTTGGTGGTTGTGACCCCTGTGAACGACGCTCCGCAGGTCGCCGGGGTTTACTTCCCGACGAGCTCGAGCAGCACCACGAACCATGTCGTGACGACGGAAACCACTTCGTCACCGGCAGCCAGCAGCCCGATTACGGTGAAGTTGAATATCACCGATGTTGATTCCCGTTTGGGCACTTCATCGAACGTGGTCGTTCAGTCGCTGAATGCCACCTTGTTGCCTAACAAGACGGACAACATTGCTATCGCGGGTGCCAACGACCAGGCGCCGGGGACCACCTTCCCGATCACGATTACTTTGACTCCGGCTGCGAACCAATCGGGCACCGCAACGGTCAACGTCATCGTGCATGACGAGGCCAGCACGGTGACGAATCAGTTCGTTCTTGAAGTGACCCCGGTGAATAATCTCCCAACGCTTGCTTTCCCAAGCTTGGACAACACACTGACCACAAGCGTTGCAGTGGGTGGATCAATTACGGTCCCAGTGACGGTCAATGACGTCGAAACCCCCGCACAATCGCTCCTTTTGTCGGCGACCTCCAGCTCACAGAGCATTTTGCCGAACGGCAACATTCTCGTGAGCGGTCGCGGATCTGATCGCCGGCTCACCCTTACAACCGTCGGCACGGTGGCCTCCACCACGCCGGTGGCGGTGCAAGTGGTTGTGAATGACACGACGGGTGGGCTTACGACCAACAGCTTCACGGTTCGCGTCACACCTCCTCCAGGTCAGATCTTTACGACTGCTGGCGTCATTGCAATTCCTGGCACCGGCACTACCGGGCCTGCATCACCTTATCCCTCGACGGCAACCGTGGCCGGGATGATTGGCAACATCAGCAAGATTAGCGTTTCGATTGATGGGCTGACGCATACCGCGCCGGACGATATCGATATGTTATTGGTGAGCCCTTCGGGTGCCAAAGTTATGCTCATGTCTGACGCCGGCGGTCGGAATCCGATCTCCAATGTTCAGTTGGTGTTTGATCAAAGCGGCGGGGTGCTGCCTGACGAAGGTCAGATCACCACCGGGACGTATCAGCCGGTCGACTATGAGCCGGGCACAGACATCTTCCCAAGCTCTGCGCCTGCTGGCCCCTATACGGCTTCTCTGGCTGGGTTGATTGGAACGAATCCTAATGGCGTGTGGTCCCTTTACATAGTGGACGACGCTGCCGGCGACGTGGGTCAAATCGCCACCGGCTGGACGCTGCGGATTGAAACGGCGCCCAGTGTGGCCACTTCGGGTTCCCTGGTCGGGGGCACTGAAGACGCATCCCAGACTCTTCGTTTCACAATCAACGATCAAGTTACCAGCCCGAGTGACCTCGCTGTGAGTTTCAGCTCAACAACCAGTGGCTTGATTCAAACTATCAACACAAACTGGTTTAGCACATCGGGCAATCAGGCCGTCATTGATGCAACCATCGTCCCGGTCACCAACGCCTTCGGAACGAACAACCTTACTATCGTTGTCCGCCGCAGCGACGGCGCGCAATCCAGTGTTACGGTGCCTATGAATCTGGCCCCGGTTAACGACCCTTCGACCGTTTCGCGCTTGATTGATCGGACCACGACCGCGGATACGCCGATCACCATTCCGATCGCAATTACTGATGTGGACACGCCGCTGACTTCCCTCGTCGTCAGCGCCACCTCTGGTAACACGGGCGTCATCTCCACCACCAATATTCTGGTTGGAGGGATCACCAACATCCTCAAGGGGCTCAAGGCCAACAACAGCTCTGTGGCTTCGTTCCCAAGTGGGAATCTCGACACCTGGACGAACGTGCTCACAGTGGTTCCCAACGCCGCGGCATTTAGTGGCAGCCCGGTGCCGATCACGCTATCCGTGCAGGAAGTTGACTCGAACGGGAACGCTGTTGGGTCTGCTACGACGGTTAGCTTCAACGTAACGGTTACCCCGGTGAACCATAATCCGTTCTTCACTGGCCTGCCGACGCTTGTTGCCGTCGAAGCCGGCAAGACCACTACCAACATTCTGTTTAGTGTCGGGGATCCGGATAATGACAATCCGCTCGTCATCACGGCGTCTTCCAGTGATCAAACGTTGGTCAAGGACTCTGACATTTCGATCGATGTGCCTTCCGGTGCTCCCGGTGCGCGTCAGATTCATGTGGCGACACAGGCTGGAGTCACCGGCGATGCGACGATCAACCTGCGGATAACTGATCCGAATGGTGGCCGCAACGTTGGCTCTTTCGTGGTCCGCTTGACCGCGACTCGTGAGCGTGTGTTCAGCAACCATGCTCCGATCACAATCCGCGACAACAACTCTGCCGATCCATATCCGTCGCAAATTGCCGTCAGCGGATTCGTCGGCAACGTGAGTCGCGTCACCGTTACCCTCAACGGCTTCTGGCACACCTTCCCGGATGACGTGGATATGATCCTCGTCAGCCCGAGCGGTCAAAAGTCCTACTTGATGAGTGACGCTGGTGGCGGTACCCCAATTCCGAGCGCCAGCCCGATTAACATTAAGTTCGATGACACGGATGCCTCGGCTGTTCCTGTGCCTGACAACACGGCCCTGAGCTCCCGCACCTACAAGGTAGCCAACTACGAGGGCTCAACCACTGACGACTTCGTTAATCGCACCCCGGCCGGTCCTGCGGGCCCGTATGCTGAGGCGTTAAGCACATTCAACGGTTCATCGCCGAATGGTAATTGGAGTCTGTATATCGTGGACGACACTCCGTCGGATTCGGGGGCAATCACCAACGGTTGGTCGATCGGAATTACTACCCTGCCTGTGATCACCGGCCTTGCCGATGTGGTCACACCAGAGGACGTGCCCGCTCGGATTCCGTTCACGGTTGCCGATGAATCCTTCGCCAGCCAAAGCAGTTACACCTTCGCGGTGAGCTCATCGAACCCTGCCTTGGTTCCTTCTTCCACTAGCAATATCGTTGTTAGCGGGACTGGAGCTAATCTCACGGTTACGGTCATCCCAGCCGCGAACGCCAACACGAACAACGCTGGTGGGCCTGCAGTGATTACGCTGACCGAGCAAACGAGTGGCGTTCAAGCTCAGTTCCGGGTGACGGTCATTCCGGTGAACGATCCTCCTGTGGTTGGATCGGTTGCGGATCAAACACTATCCGCTGGCACCTTCATTACAGTTCCGAACTTCAGCTACTCTGATGTCGAGACCGCAAAGAAGGATTTGGTTGTGACTGTCGCTTCGAGCGATCCTACGATTATCCCGACGAGCAACGTCGTCGTGAGCGGAACGGATATCCGGATCTTCGCCGGAACCCTGACCGGCACGGCGAAGATCACACTCACCGTCACCGACACCGGCGACGGCGTTAACGGTCCGGTGAGCACCAAGACTACGTTCAACGTGACGGTGGCGACTGGCTTCAACGCTGTTGTGGCGAGCACCAGTCCGATCACCATTGTGGACAACTCCCGCGCGAATCCGTATCCGTCCACCGTTCAGGTGCGCGGGGTCAACGGGAGCGTGAACAAGGTCACCGTGACTCTGATTGGCCTTACCCATCCGTTCCCGGATGACATCGACATCCTCCTCGTCGGGCCGAACGGCCAGGGCGTGGTTCTCATGAGCGATGTGGGTGCTGGCGGGACTCCGCAGACAGCGTTGAACAACGCTTGGTTGATTATCGATGACGCGGCTCCGACCGCGTTGCCGGATAACTCGGCGATCACGCCCTTCGCTTCCTACAAGCCGACAAACTTTGAGGTCAGCGATACGGAGTTCCTGTCACCGGCGCCTCAAGGGCCTTATTCCGCCACGCTCACCGGTGCGTTCGGGAACATCAATCCGAACGGGACTTGGAGCCTGTATGTGCAGGACGACGCTTCTCCGGATGCTGGCTCCTTGTCGAGCTGGGTTTTGAACATCGCCCTGAATGAGGTGGGCCCAACCATCACCGGTTTGGCTGATACCAACGTCTTGGAGAACGCCTTTGTCCAGGTGCCGTTCACCATCGGCTCTGCCACATCGAATGATGTGACGTTCGCCACCAGCGCTTCCAACAGTAATTTGGTGTCGAGCATCAAAGTCGGTGGGAGCGGATCGGATCGCGTCCTCCAGATCACTCTGCTTCCGAATACCTTCGGCAGCAGCCAGATTACGGTCGCAGCGACTGACGCAACGGGAACCCGCACCCGTCAGTTCCTGCTCACGGTGGCGCATGTCGATCAGCCGCCCGCTTTCGGAGCGGTTTCTGACCTCCGAATTAACGGGACGACAAACGTTGTGTTGAACATCTCGGATGTTGATACACCGCTGACTTCGCTGACGCTCTTCGCTTCTACTGCGGGCGTTGGACTGATCCAGGACGTGCAGTTCAGTGTGATCGGGAGCAATGTCGTTGCTCAAATCACGCCGGCTCCGAATCAGAAGGGCACCGATACGCTGACGATCTCGGTGAGCGACGGCACCACGACGGTTAAACAGTCCTTCAATGTGACTGTGGTTCCGCCTGGTCCGCCGGTTCTTGCGCCTATCGCCGATGTTACCGCGAGTGCCAACGCACCGATCGTGGTTCGTTTCGGTGTGAGCGATCCGGATACCTTGACATCCGATCTAACGTTCTTCGCAACGAGCAGCGGCAGCGCCCTGATTCGCGACGTCCGATTCGATCTGGTATCGGCCGACACGGCGGAGATGACGATTACTCCGAACGTCGGAGCTTCCGGCACGGAACGCATCACGGTTTCTGTCACCGATGGAACGTTCAACACCAGCACGGCGTTTAACCTGACGGTGACTCCGCCTGCTCCGGTTATCGCTCCGATCGCAGATCAGACGACTCAGGAGGATGTCTCGCTGACGATTCCGATCTCTATCACCTCGTCGGCCACGCCGTTGAGCTCGCTTACACTCTTTGCGAGCACCTCGGATCCGAGTTTGGTGCGGGACGTAACGTTCATCACTGCGGGCAACACGGTTAGTGCCACGATCCGCCTCGTGACCAACGCATTCGGCAGCGCGACCATCACGGTGTCCGCCAGCGATGGCGTGAGCACGGTAGCTCAGAGCTTCCGCCTCACAGTGACCGAAGTGTGCGAGCCTCCGGTTATCGGCGCGATCGCAGATCAGACCGCGACGGGGAGCAGTATCACGGTGACCATCCCGGTTACTGATCCTGATGACCCGATTGCCAAGCTGAACTTCTCGGCTTCCACCGCTGGAAACAGCATTGTCAGCGGTGCGACATTCAACACTGCGACGGACGGGACTGTGACAGCCACATTCACCCTGTTCGCGAACGCCAACGGCACTGAGCAGGTAACTGTGCAGGCAGCCGACGGTTGCAGCTCCGGACGGCAAACCTTCAACCTCACCGTGCACGGTGTAGCGCCGACTCCGACGCTGAGCTCTGCTCGCAGCGGGACCAATCTGGTGCTGACCATCACGGGCGGTGTCGGATCGTCCTACGTGGTTGAAAGCACGACAACGTTCGCCTTCTGGACGGTTGTGGACACCATCACCATCGGCAACAGCGGCTCGGTTCAACTGACCGTGCCGATGACGGGCAAGGATCAATTCTTCCGCGTCCGTTCGGGCGTGGGTGCGCTCGCCAAGCAAAAGAGCGCGTTGCTCGTGGTCGGGAATACGACATTAGTCGCCGGGGATCTCGCGGTCTCGAATCGCCTGGTTACTCTCGGATATAGCGTCACTGTAAAGTCCGGTCCCGCCTCTGTGAGCGCGGACGCAAACGGTCAGACCTTGGTGGTGGTTTCATCGACTATCTCCTCGGGTGACGTGAACACGAAGTTCCGCGACACAACGGTTCCTGTGGTGAACTGGGAACAGGCGCTGGAAGATGACTTCCAATTCACCGGCAATGCCGATACGGATCACAACACGACCACCGCGGACCAAACCCAGCTGAACATTCTCGCCACCAGCCATCCTCTGGCAGCGGGTTTGTCAGCGGGTCTCCACACTGTCGCTTCGAGTCCCACGACCTTCAGCTGGGGCAACCCGCAAGGTAGTGTGACCAAGATCGCCACGGTCGCCGGAAACACAAATCAAGTAGCGGTTTACGGCTACGAAGCAGGTGCTTTGATGGTTGGGACAAACAAGGCCGCTGGTCGCCGAGTGATGCTTTTCCTGCAAGATGCGGGGATCAGCAATTTGACGGCTGAAGGCTTGGCGCTGTTTGACGCCGCAATCACCTGGGCGGTTTCGAGCGATGTTACCCAGCCTGGGGATCCAATCCAGATCGTGAATGGTCAGGATGACGGGGATGGCACGATCAACACTGGCGGCTTGAATCCTCCGGCTGCGGAAGGGGTTGAGCACGTAATCGATAATTTGGGCCAGAAGTATTTGAACTTCTTGGATCTGAATTCCGGCTTCGTGGTTACCCCATCGGTTGGTCGGACGCTTGTCACTGGCCTGCGTCTCTGGACTGCCAACGACTCCGAACCCCGCGATCCAGCCAGCTATAAGCTGGAAGGCTCTGTGAATGGACCGAATGGCCCGTTCACGCTCATTTCGCAGGGTGCCCTCGCGCTGCCTTCAGGCCGTAATACTGGCGGAAATGTTCCCCTCACCGGGAGCAATTATCAGGAGGTATACTTCCCGAACACCGCGGCCTACACGAGCTATCGCTTGATCTTCCCGACAACGAAGCAAGTCAAGCCGACCGACAGCAACAGCATGCAGATCGCCGAAGTTGAGTTCTTCGGCTTCTCGAACTAGTCGATATAGTTTTATCGAAGGCGCTCGGTGAGCAATCACCGAGCGCTTTTTTTTTAGGTTGATCTCCGAAGCGATTAAAGGCGTGCAAATTCCTTGGGACGACGTTGTTCATGCGTTCATGCGGGCTCGGGACGTTCACGACCGCCTTTGTAGGTTGCGATGCATTGATGCGAGCTGGCCGGAAATTGGCTCAAACGCCGGAAGGGCCTGACGACTGTTGGTTACGGTTGACAGCGCTTTGAGGCTCTACTCGGGATCGACGGCAATGCAAAAGCCCGGTGCGGGCGAACAGCTTTGCTGGCGCGGCTGAAACGCCCCCTACTGGTCCGCAGGGAATTGGCAACGAGCCTCCGCCTCCGAGAGGGCTTCGGTCAGACGCGAAACTCCCTCCTGAATCTCCGCCAAGTTGGGATGGCTGAAATTGAGGCGGAGGGTGTTTTGCCCTCGGCCGTCGATGTGAAAATCGTCGCCCGGCACGACGAGCAATCGGTGATCGACGGCCACACGTGCGACATGCTTTGCGGAGACGGAAGCATTGAGGGTTAGGAAGACGAACATTCCCCCGTGCGGGTTGGACCAATTGGCCGTCCGTGGGTCGAGGGACTTGAGGGAACTTAACATCCTATCACGTTTTCTGCGGTAGCTATCGCGGAGCCGGGGCAGGTGGATCTCAAGGAAGCCCGCATCGAGGAGCTGAAGGGCGAGCAATTGCGCCAGGGTCGAAGTGTGGAGATCGAGGGCTTGCTTGGCACGGACGAGAGCTTCGATCAGAGGTATGGGGGCAATGATCCAGCCTAGGCGTAGTCCAGGTGCGATGATTTTGGAGAGGGAACCCACGGAGATCACTTGCTCGCCTTGCACCCCGCCGGAAATCTCAAAGAGTGAAGGCAAGGCCTGACCTTCGTAACGGAGTTCGCGATAGGGATCATCCTCAACAATTGGAATTTCCCTTCGTCCGAGCGATTCGAGCAAACGAAGGCGTTCCAACAGAGGGAGAGTCAAACCCGTTGGGTTTTGGAAAGTAGGGTTCAGATAGGCGAAGGCTACTCCGGGAACCGTGTCGGCCGCGGAATGAACATGGTGGAAGCGCGCGCCCGTGGCCCCCCAAGCTGCGAGGGCGGAAAGATATGTTGGATTCTGAACGAGGACGCGGGTTCCTTCGTCCAGGAGAACCCGGCCCAATAGGTCGAGCGCCTGCTGGGACCCGGAGGTAATAAGGACGTTTTCGGGCAGCGCCGTAGGCGAGCCGAAACGTTTGGCGATCGTGGCGCGGAGCTCGGGGAGGCCCTGTGTTTCCCCGTATTGAAGCGCTCGACTCCCGTACTGGGCAAAGACAGCTTCGGTGGCGGCTTGGATTTCAGCCGTGGGCAGGAGGGCAGGATCTGGAAAGCCGCCAGCGAAGGAGATGTAACCGGGCTGCCCCGCGAGTTTGAGGAACTCTCGCACGATGCTTGAGCGCACCTGGAGGTTGCGAGTAGCGAGTCGATTGTTCCAATTCATGAGGATTGGCTTACCTCCTTTGCCGGGCGGGAGCCAATACTTCGTAGTTCGCAGAGTGATGCCGTTCCGTTATGGTTGGAGCCATGGAATTGCGGCAGCTGCGATATTTTGCCTGCGCCGCCCGGGAGCTCAATTTCACGCGGGCGGCGCGCTATCTGAGAGTCGCGCAGCCCGCGCTCAGCCGGCAGATTCGGCAATTGGAAGAGGAGTTGGGAGGGGCGCTTTTTCTGCGGGACCGGCGCAAGGTGGCGCTGACTGGCAAGGGAAAGGCTTTTCTCGCGCAGGCTGAAGCAATCCTGTCGCAAGCGGACCTTGCGATTGCACAGGCCCGGGCCGGACGCGGCGAAATCGTGCGGGTGGGATATGTCTGGGGCCTCTTCCATACAACGGCTCCAACGGCGCTGCAACGGCTCCGGGAAGCTGAGCCAGAATTGGTGACCCATCTCTTTGATCTGAGCGCCAGCGAGCAGAGCGCGGAATTGAGAGCGGGGAATCTCGATTTTGGCTTTATCGGCGTCTCGTTCGAGGCGGAGCTCGCCGCGTTGGAACGGCAGGCGATCGGCCGCTGCGAGTTTCGCGTCGTGCTGCCGGCGAAGCATCCGCTGGCCCGACGGCGGCGAATCGGGTTAGGCCTTTTGCAGGACGAACTATTTCTCGCGATCTCGGACGAGCGCTTCCCGGGGGTCTCCCGCCTGATCCGGGAAGCTTGCGACGGCGCGGGCTTTCAGCCGCGCGTCCTGCAGATGGCGGATCGCGGGCACACCCTTCTGGGGTTGGTTGCGGCGGGCGCGGGCATCGCGATTCTCCCCGGCACATTGCAGGCGTTGCCGCATCCCGGAGTGGTCTTCCGGGAACCCGAAGAGCCGATCGAGTGCGATTTATTTCTCGCGTGGCGTCGGGGCTTGAATCCTGGATTGATTGAAAGCTTTATGGCAAGCATCGCATGACAGACCGTTTTTCGCCCCCCCTGCGCCTTATTGATCGAGTCTGCGTGCTCTCCCGAGGACGGAAGCTCGTCTATTTTGCCGGGTGCGATTATTTGCGCCTCAGTTCGCAGAGGCGCGTTTTAGGGGCAATCGAAGAGGGCTTGAAAAGGTTTGGTCTGAGCACGGCCGCCTCCCGTAAAACCACCGGGAACCACGAGATCTACGGCGCTCTGGAAAAGGCGTTGGCGGGCTTTTTTGGAGCGGAGGCCGCGGTCCTCGCCTCGAGCGGCTATCTGGCGAACGTCGCCGCCGGGCAGGCTCTTCGCGGAGTTGTGGATCGGGTGCTGATTGATGAGCGGTGTCATTGGAGCCTGCGTGAGGCGGTGGCATCCTTGAATGCTCCGGTGGCGCCCTTTCTGCACCGAGATCCGGAGGACCTGCGGCGGAAGGCCGGACCGGGAAGGCGCAGCCGCCTGCTGGTGGTGACGGACGGAGTGTTTGCGCATGACGGCAGCGTGGCTCCGTTAGAGCGCTACCGGGAAGCCTGCGGAGGGGAGGCGCTTCTGTGGGTGGACGACGCCCATGGTGTGGGCGTGCTGGGAGTTTCCGGGGGAGGGTTGGTGGAAAGCGCCGGGTTGAGCAGGGCTCGCTTGATTGAGACGGTGACCTTTAGCAAAGCGTTTGGCGTCTACGGAGGCGCGGTGGTGTGCGATAAGTCCGTGCGGCAAAGGTTGATCGCCAACAGCGCGGTCGTATCCGGCAACACTCCGATGCCGTTGCCCCTCTCCTGCGGGGTGCTGGCGGCCCTGAACGAGATCAAAAGCAATCCAGTCCTGCGCCAGCGGCTGGCGAACAACATCGGGTTGTTTTGGAATGTGTTCGGCATGGCACAGCCGGAGGTATCGATCCCGATCGTTGCTCTCCGGCCGGAAAAGCCGGCAGCGGTCGCGCGAGCCTTGCGGGCGGCGGGCGTCTTTCCCTCGCTGATCCAATATCCGGGCGGAACGACGGGCAGTTACTTTCGCTTTGCCATTTCCAGTGCGCACACGCGGGAACAGGTCACGCGCCTGGCCAAACTTTTGCGGCAGCATCGTGAGCAGTTGGAGGTGCTCGGCCGATAATGGCGGACGACCGAGCCCGGCAAGATCTCAATGGTGCGCTTTGGCGCTGACGCCGAGTTCTTTCAGCCGAGCCGCAATGTCCCGTCCATGCGTTTCGGTGTTCACCTTCTGGTCGATGTGAGCGATCTTGCCGTCCTTGCCGATGTAGAACGTCCAGCGGTTGGCCATGCCTCGTTCGTTCAGCACGCCGTAGGCCTTGGCCGCATCTTTTGTGGGATCGCTCAGGATCGGGTAGTCGAGGCCCAGGGATTCGGCAAATTTCTTATTTTGTTCCGCGTCATCCACGCTGGCGGTAAAGTACGCAACCTCGAACTTTCGCAGCTCGTCGCCCTGTTCCTTGAGCGCTTTGCACTCTTTGGTGCAGCCCCCGGTGAAAGCTTTGGGAAACCAGGCCAGGATCACCGGCTTGTGTCCTTTGAAATCACTCAAATGGTACGTCTTCCCATCGGTGCCTTTGAGCTGGAAGTCCGGGGCTTGATCTCCGCTTTTCAATTCTCCGGCCGCTGCCGCGCAGGCCAACGACGCCGCCATGGCAAAAAGAGCAATGAATCTGTGCATAACCTCGCTTTGTTTCTCGGACTTTAGGCTTGGCCTTGGCCTGCGCAAGAGCGAATCGACATCCTCTTTTTGAGAGTTTTGAGAGCCATTGGGCCTGAGAGTCTGGAGTCTTGGAACAAAAACGGACTAAAACCGGCCAAACTGGGTTAGGCGCGGGGTGGCTGGTCCTCTAGGTTGGTTTTGTGAGAGACGCGGCCAATCTTGCGCAGCGCATCGCGGCCCATCCCTTTATGAGGGATGTGCCGGCGAAGTTTATCCCGCTGCTGGCGGAGCATGCGTTGGAGGTGCGCTTTGCTCCGGGCGAGCTGATCTTCAGGACGGGGGATCCTGCAAACCGTTTCTACCTGCTGGAATCGGGCGAGGTTCATCTGGAGTCTTGCGAGGGGGGCGAGCTGATCCAGATTCAGTCGGCCCGCGCGGGCGAGGTGCTGGGCTGGTCGTGGTTGTTTCCGCCGTATCAATGGCGGTTTGACGCCCGTGCCGCCGCGCCCACCGGCGCGATATTTCTCTACGGGAGCCGGCTGCGGGAGATCTGCGAGGAGCAGCCGGAGCTGGGCTACGCGTTGATGAAGGCCACGAGTGCGGTGCTGGTGGACCGTCTGCAAGCAACGCGTCGCGAATTGCTCCGACAGGCGGTGGATCCACGCTAGATAAGAAAATTTCTTAGTTCACCTAAGCCAACCAACCAAGTTGCGGCTGGTTGGCTGTCTGATTGTGGC
Organism: uncultured Verrucomicrobiota bacterium; assembly: GCA_964566945.1. GTDB lineage: Bacteria > Verrucomicrobiota > Verrucomicrobiia > Limisphaerales > SXQI01 > DASVNK01. The sequence goes on from CAZMKE010000002.1 coordinate 189,480, forward strand.
TGCGTGCGGCCCGCCCTATTTTGATGGCGTCGAGACAACATCTGCTTAGCGGAAAAGATCCGAAAGCCGGTGGGAAATGCAAAAACCGATTGCAGGTGAACATGACAACGAACGAAAACTACAACTTACTGGAAGCCCTCACCGAGTCCCGCATTTACCAAGACTACGAGCGCGCCTTTACGGAAGCGACTGGTTTGCCGGTGGCTTTGCGCCCGGTGGAATCGTGGCAGCTGCCGCACCACAATCGGAGGAACGAAAACAAATTTTGCGCGCTGATGGCGAGCAAGAGCCGGGCTTGCGCGGCCTGCCTCCAGGTCCAGGCCAAGCTGGCCGAGACCTGCAGCGAGGAACCCAAGACGCTCGATTGCGAACTGGGTTTGTGCGACACAGCCGTGCCGGTAAAGCTGGGCGACAAGCTCATTGGTTTTCTGCAAACCGGGCAGGTTTTCCAAAAGAAGCCGACCGAGGCTCAATTTGACAAGGCGGCCCGCCGCGTCGCGGAATGGGGCATCCAGATGGAGCGCGAACAACTGCGGGAAGCTTATTTCAGCGGCAAGGTGCTTTCACCCAAGCAATATGAGTCGATGGTGAAACTCCTTTCCATTTTTGCGCAACACATCTCGATGGTGAGCAACCAAATCGCTGTCCAACACGACAATGCGGAGCCGCCGGTCATTACCAAGGCGAAAGCCTTCATCGAGCAAAACCATTCGGACGATCTCTCGCTCGGCGCAGTGGCCAAGGCCGTGAACACGAGCACGTTCTATTTCTGCAAAATGTTCAAGAAGGCGACGGGCATTAATTTTACCGAGTACGTGTCGCGGGTGCGGATCGAGAAGTCGAAGAACCTGCTTCTCAATCCGAACCTGCGGGTCAGCGAGATCGCCTATGAAGTCGGCTTTCAATCGCTCACGCACTTCAACCGGGTTTTCAAAAAGATCGTGGGCCAATCCCCAACCGAGTATCGGGGCCACTTGCCCGCTACCGCCTGACTTGGCAGCGCGCCAGGATCCAAGGCAGGAAAGGCGGGCCTCCATCCCCCCTTTTTTGTTTATCTTGCGGCGGCGGAGGGGTAATAGATGAATGTGACTAAAGAAGTCGTGATCCTCATCACTGATGACGATCCTGGGCATGTTCGTTTGATTGAGAAGAACCTGGGTCGCGCCGGTTTGAATAATCAGGTGCAATGGTTTCAGAACGGCCAGGAGGTGCTCGATTTCTTGTTTCGTCGCGGCCCCGGCAGGCATCGGCAGTCAGATACTCCTTACTTGCTGCTTTTGGACATTCGCATGCCGCAAATCGACGGAGTGGAAGTGCTGAGACAGGTCAAGTCTGACCCCGATTTGCGCAAGATCCCGGTCAGCATGCTGACGACCACCGATGATCCGCGGGAGGTCATCCGCTGCCATGATCTGGGCTGCAGCAACTACATCGTCAAGCCCGTCGATTACGACAAGTTTGCCGAAGCCATCAAGCAATTGGGCCTGTTCATTTCTCTCGTGCAAGTCCCCGAAATAGAACCGCAAGCTTGAGCCAGCTGCGCGAGCATCACTCTCCGCCGCCGAAACTGCTCGTCATCGATGACGATGCCGGACTGCTTCGACTTATGAGCAAGGCGCTCCAGCGCGAGGGGTTTGCCGTGGTGACGGCGGATTCCGAGCCGGCAGTCGAAGCCCGCCTTCCGGACGGCCCGTTTACCCTGATGCTGATTGATCTGCGGCTGGAAAAGATCACCGGCCTGGCCCTGTTGGAAAAGCTCTGGAAGCGGAACATCGCGATCCCATTTTTGGTCATTACCGGGCAGGGGGACGAGAGGGTGGCCGTGGAAATGATGAGGAACGGCGCGCTCGACTACCTGCTCAAAGACGCGGATTTCCTGGAGATCATGCCGACGCGAGTCCGGCGGGCGGTGGAGCACATTCAGCAGAAGGAGCGGCTGATCGCGGCGGAGGAGGCGCTGAAGCGCGAGCATGCGTTTCTCTCGGCAATCCTGGGGACTGCCGGCGCTCTCGTGATTGTGCTCGATGGCGAGGGGCAGATTGTGCGTTTCAACCCAGCGGCGGAACAGGTGACCGGCTTTGCGGCCGCGGAACTGCTGGGAGAGAATTTCGTGAGGAAGCTCGTCCCGGAGGACGACCGGGCGGCCGCGCTGGCTGCGCTGGAAAGGATGCAGTCCGGTGAGCAGCAGGTGCAGCGGGAGGGCAAGCTCAGAGCGAAGAACGGCCAGATTCGGGTGATTGCCTGGTCAAACACCCAGATCCACGGCGCTGGAGGCCAGCGGTTCGTCATTGAAACGGGCATCGACATCACGGCTCGTCGGCGGCTGGAGGAGCAGATCGTCGAGATCAGCGCGCGGGAGCAGAGGCGCATCGGCCAGGATCTTCATGACGGCCTTGGCCAGCACCTCACCGGGATTGAGTTGATGACGCATACCCTTGAGCAAACCCTGGCCGCCGGCAAGCGAGCGGAGGCGGAGCAAGCGGCCAAAATTTCGAAGTATGTGCGCGAGGCGATCCGCCAAAGCAAAACGCTCGCGCGCGGTCTTTCGCCCGTCGAGCTGGACCGGAACGGATTGATGTCCGCTTTGCAGGAACTGGCCGGGAGCACGAGTGACCTTTGCCGGATTCAGTGCGTTTTTGAATGTCCTGTTCCGATCCAGATCGATGATAACAAGGTGGCCACCCAGCTCTACCGGATCGCGCAAGAAGCGGTGAATAACGCGGTGAAACATGGGCGGGCGCGGAAGATTTCCATCCGGCTGGCGAAGGACAGCGAAGTCCGGGCGAAGCTGGCCATCCGGGATGACGGGGCCGGTTTTGCCAGGGATTCCTCGACGGCCGGCATGGGATTGGGTATTATGCAATATCGAGCGTCCGTGATCGGGGGCGTGCTTGATATACAATCAGAACTGCGGAAGGGAACCGAGGTGCGCTGCGCCTTTTCTTACGCGAAATGAAAACTTCCAAGCGAGCGGCAGTCCGAAAGACCCGGCTTCTTTTGGTCGATGATCATCCCATGTTGCGAGAGGGCCTGGCCCTGTTGATCGGCCACGAGCCTGACCTGGAAGTGTGCGGGCAGGCGGATACCGCGCATGCCGCGCTGGAGCTGATCGGGTCGACCCAGCCGGATCTGGCGCTCGTCGACATCAGTTTGCCGGACAAAAATGGCCTGGAGTTAATCAAGGATATTCAGGCCATGCATCCCGGAACCGCTGTGCTCGTGGTCTCCATGCACGATGAGTCCCTCTATGCCGAGCGCGTGCTGCGGGCTGGCGGCCGCGGCTACATCATGAAGCAGGAAGGCGGTAAAAAGCTCATGGCCGCCATCCGCCAGGTCCTGAGCGGCCAGATCTATCTGAGTGAAAAGATGTCCGCGAACATTCTGGAGGTGTTTTCCGGCGGCCGCGGGGAATCCTCGTCGCCGGTCGGGAAATTGACCGATCGCGAGTTCGAAGTGTTTCAGCTGATTGGCGGCGGGCTGGACGTGCGGGAAATTGCCGAGCGGCTGCACCTGAGCGTAAAAACCGTCGAGGTCCACCGGACCAACATCAAGCAAAAGCTCAAATTACGGAGCGTGGGCGATCTCATCCGCCAGGCGGTGCGGTGGACGGAATCCAACGCGCGCGGGGTCTGAGCCGCCCCGCCCTACCGGCCTAAGAACTGTGCTTAGTCACAGCCCGCCTTCCCCCCTATTGCCTCGTTTTTGGGCGGGTTGGAGTATTGGATTCATGCATGCCAGTACGAAGCGCCGCGCCGTGGAGCCGTTTACCGTTGTCATCGTTTACGAGGACTACGATTGCGGGATTCGCGCGCAGGAACTTTACCGCCGCCTTTCTGCCCAATGGGAGGGGAGTCTGGATTTTCACGTCGCCATGTGGCGTTTTGAGCCGCTCGGCGTTCCGTCCTTGCGGGAAGAGGCGGCTGCCGAGGCGATCCAAGCCGATTTGGTTCTGGTCTCGGCTACCGGCAAGCATCCGTTGCCGGCGGAAGTGAAACAGTGGATCGAGAGCTGGCGCGGGGCGAAAGGCGAGTTTTCCGCGCTGGCGCTTTTGCTGGACGGCCGGAATCACGGCGCCACCGGCGCCCAGGAGATCACCGAGTTTCTGCAAGCAGCCGCTCAGGACACAGGCTGCAGCTTCTTCTCTTCGGGGCCGATGCCTCCTCGGCCGCTTCCCTTCGAAAGGGCGGGAATCAGCCCGGTGCTCCCGCGGATGGTCGAGACAGAAACGCTGCCTGCGGGACCGGCGGATCACTGGGGCATCAACGATTGATCCCCGCCGGCTGCGCTCTGGACACGCGGGCCGAGCCGTTTGAATAGGCGCTAACGTTTTCTGCAAGGCCTGTTATCGTGCAGCCGCGTGCTTGAACGATATCAACTGGTCCAGCTCAAAAACGGAACTTTCAGCATCCGTTCCCTCGAGGCCGAGGAGACCTTTCATCCGGTCATCGGCCCGCGCGCCGAAGCGGACGCTCTGTACGTGAAACAGCTCGCCCTGGTGGATCGGCTCGCGCGGGCTGAGGGTGAGTTCGTCGTTTGGGATGTTGGGTTGGGAGCGGCCGGGAATCCCTTGAGCCTGATCTCCGCCGCCGCGCATTTGCCGAAACAGTTGAAGATTGTGAGCTTCGATCACACCCGGGAGGCTCTTCGCTTCGCCCTGCGGCATCCCGCGGAGCTGGGGTATTTCGATCGTTATGTCCCCTCGTTGGAAATGTTGTGTTCCGGCGACCGGACGAGCTTCGTTTGTCTGGGCGGGCTCTCGGTGGACTGGGAGCTGCACGTTGCCGATTTCCCGTCATTTCTCCGCAGCTCGGCGATGCAGTCCCTTCCCAAGCCGCACGCGATCTTCTTTGACGCGTTTTCACCCCAGAAGAACGCCGCCATGTGGAACCTGCCGCTCTTCCGGGATCTTTATCGGTTGCTGGACCCGGTCCGTCCTTGCGCGATGCCCACTTATTCGCGGAGCACTCTGCTCCGAGTCACCTTGCTTCTGGCCGGGTTCTTTGTGGGCGTGGGCCATGCCACCGGCGAGAAGGAGGAAACCACGATCGCGGCAAATTCGGCCGGGCTGATCGCACAACCCCTGGATGGCAAATGGCTCGCCCGGGCGCGCCGTTCCCGCAGCGCCGAGCCATTGCTCTCTGCGGAATACCGGCAGGCCCCCCTGGCCTCCGAGACGCTGGATCGCCTGCTCGATCATCCGCAATTTCGTTAGCCGCCGGCCGCGCGACTGAATACCCCTTTGGTTCCATTTACCGCACCTGGCGTCCCGGCATAAGGTCGAATCATGGACCGAAACGCAACCGCTGGCGGGCGCGGATCACTCCTGTGAAGCCGGGACAGCCAATTTGCGGGCAAACAATCTGGCTGGTTGCCGCCGGCTGGTTTTTACTCGCGCTTTTTGCTGGTGAGACCGAGCTGCTCGCGCAATTGCCGGGGCCGGCGGCGCCAGCGATCGTTCTCGGCCTGACAGTGCTACTGCTCATCTGGCATCGATTTTCGCCCTGCCTGCGATCACGGGTGGCCACTTGGAGTGACCGGCAGTTGGTTTCTCTTCATCTGACCCGGCTTGTCGGGATCTACTTTTTGCTTTTGGCCTCGCGTGGGGAACTGGACCCGCGCTTTGCCGTGCCGGCGGGCTGGGGCGATATCGTTGTTGCTGCGGGCGCGGTGGCGTTGCTTTTGTCGCCGGGCGGTTCTGTTCCTTTCCTGGTTTGGAATTGCCTCGGCATGGCAGATATCCTTTTCGTGGTTGGCCGAGCCGCTTCATTGCGCCTGAGTGACCCCGCCGCCCTCGGCGCCTTAACCCGCCTGCCGCTCAGCTTTCTTCCGACGCTGCTGGTGCCGCTGATCATTGCCTCGCATCTCCTGATTTTCGCCCGGTTCAGGGAGCGCCGGCGAAAGAAGGAGGCAAGCGCGGAATCGGATTTTGCAGCCGCCTCCTGAAGCGGAGGTTGCGGCTGCGGAGGCGTCAGCCGCCGCGCAAAGCGGCGGAGGGCCGGGCTTGCTCCAGCAGGAGAAGGCGGCGTTGAGCGGCGAAGGCTTGGGAAGTTTGTGGGAATTTTTCGATGATTTCGCGCAATCGTTCCGCAAAGGCCGTTTCATCTTTTTTCAACGTCAACTCCCAGCTCGCGATTTGGGCGAGCCAACGGGCTCGCGGTTCGTCGTCTTCGCCCGGCATCTCCATGAGCAGGCGGAGCTGTTCGATGCCCAGGTCTGCTTTGGCCAGATCCACCGCGAGAACCGCCGCCAGGCGTTCGCGCGCCGGAACGTCGTTCGGCTCTTCCGTCAGTTGCCGCACCAGCCGGTCCACCTCCGCGGAGGCGGTTTGGACCGGTCGGGGTTTGGGCGCGGGTTCATCAGCGTCTTCGCGCAGGGCGGGCAACTGGATTCGCTTGGGCTTGCGGAGCGCTTCCAGTTCTTCCGGTGATCGGGGCAGCTGTTTGATCCGCTGCTGGGCCATGCGCGCGAAGTGCGTGTCCGGCAGTTTGCGGCAGAGCAATTCGAGCGCGGCCCGGGCGCCATCCGGATTCTGGAAAATCTCCATCTGCCAGTCTGCCAGGCTGTGGCACGCGAGCGAGATTTCGGCCGGCTGGGTGGCCGGATTCTGGCAAATATCGAGGATGGCTCGGGCGGCATCCTCCATGTTGTGATGCTGCCGCGCGTAAAGCTCAGCCAGCATCAGCCAGCCGCGAAAATCATCTTCGCGCTTTTCCAGCTGGGAAATGACCTCCCATTCCGCCGCCTGGTACTTCCCAAACTTCATCTGGCCGATCGCCCGATCGTAGACCGGCCGTGCGGGCGGCTCTTCCGCCAGATCGAGCGTCATGTAGACAATGGGCAACAGGGTGATCACGGCCGCGGCGCCCAGGTAAACCACCCCATTGACCCAGGCAAAAGCGGCGCCGCAGGCGCCGCTGAACAAGCCGAAGAACGCGATGCTCTGAAGAAATTCCCGCTTGTTGCGCGCCTGTCGATACATCACCGCCAGCAGCCAGGAATAGGTCACCGCGCACCAGTAGCCCAAAATGAGGATCGCACCGGCGAAACAAACTCCCACCCACGAAGCGAACCAGGCCTGGTGGGCGGCTTGGGCATCAGCCAGCCTGGGCGTGAGCGACGGAAACCGGCGGCCCAGGCCGAAATTCGCCAAAGCCCAGATGAAGAGTGGAAAGGCGAAACCACGAGCCGCCCAACCCCAGAAAGATTGCCGCCACCAACTCTCCTCCTTGTCCAGCCGCATCCAATGCTGGTGAGCGCACCAAGCCCCGCAACCGGCGATGACCAGCAGAAGAAACATCCTGTCGGACTATAGCGTTCAAATCCTTCAGAGGATAGACCAGGCTGGCCGGTCGCCGTTTCAGCCGCGCTTCCATGAACGAAAACTCAGGGGACTCGCGCGGGAAAAACCTGCGGCGAGAACGGGCTAAGCGTGCGTCTTTTCCGGCGGGCGGGCGATGATCTCGTTCTTGGGGGCTTTTCTCGGAAGGCTTACGATCACTTCGGTGCCCACGCCGCTGGCCGGAGTGGCCAGATGAACGCTGCCCCCGAACGAACGGATGATTTCGCGTGCGAGGTAGAGTCCCACGCCGTTGTGAGGCGCGGGCTTGGTGGTGAAGAATGGGCGGAAGACTTGCTCCCGCAGTTCCGGGGGAATCCCCGGACCCGTATCCGCGATCGTGATCCGATGGAGATCGCCCTGGCTTTGGAGCCTTACGTCGACCAAGGCGTCCGGACGCCCCGCCACCGCTTCGATGGCGTTGTTCAACAGGTAGAGAATGGAGCGGGCCAACTCGCTCGGTTTGCCCACCCACTCGGAATTGGCCGGCAGGTTGGAGCGGAGATTGATCTTATTGATGACGACCTGGAAGTTGACCATCGTCAGAAGGTCTTCCAGCAGCTGCGCCAGTGACACGTTCATGGCGTGCCGGCTGGTCTGGGCGATCAGCAACAGACTGCGCAGCTTCTGGCCGGCGCGTTGCAGGCTGGAATCGATTATCTGCAGGCGGCTCTGGACGTTTTCATCCAGCGTATCGTCCATGCACAAGAGCTGAACGCTGCCCAGGGCCGCGGCCAACGGGTTGTTGATTTCATGCGCGAGGCTGGCCGCCAGCTGGCCGAGGGTCTTTTGCCAATGTTCACCCAACATCTCCTGGTGGAGCTGGGCAATGGTCTTTTGCAGTTGGAGCTGTTCTTTGAGCTGATCCTGGAGATGCTTGATCCGGAGGGCCGAACGGGTGCGGGCGAGCAACTCCGCCTGCTCGACTGGCTTGGTCAGGTAATCGTGGCCGCCAACTTCGAGCCCTCGGATCTTGTCCTGCATCTCATAGCGGGCGGTAAGGAAAAGGACGACAATATCCTTGGTTTGCTCTTGCGATTTGATGCGACGGCAGACTTCATAGCCATCCATCGCTGGCATCATCACGTCCAGGATGACCAGATCCACCATTTCTTTTTCCAGGACCTGAAGCGCGGCAGCGCCATCCGAAGCGGTCAGGCATTCCAGCCCGGCATTCTCCAGGCGGATCTGCAGCAGGCGCAGCGCATCCCGCTGATCATCGACGGCCAGCACCCGGGGCTTTCGCTCCGGGGACGGCGTCGAAGATGCTGGCGTTTGATTCTCCATCAGGCTCGATTAGCGCGCATTAAAACAGTTGAAATTCCAGCGGATCATCCTACGCTGAACCTTGAGCGAGGACTTCCTGAATCTCAATGAACACACTTCTAAGTCAACTGAAACAATTCAGCGTTATCGTTGCGGATACCGGTGATTTCGAGAGCATTCGCAAGTACCAACCTCGCGACGCCACGACCAATCCGACCTTGCTGCAAAAGGCAGCTGAGATGCCTGAATACAGCGAACTCGTTCAAGGCGTTCTGCGGCAGATCAAAAAGGGCTCCCAACCAGCCAGCCAACAGGTTGGCCTGGCCTTGGACGCCTTGGCCGTCGCTTTTGGCACCGAAATCCTTAAAATCGTTCCGAACCGAGTATCGACAGAAGTCGACGCCAGGTTGAGTTTTGACGTGGAAGGTTCTGTGGCTAAAGGACGTCATCTGATTTCCCTTTATGAAGCCGCAGGCGTGCCCCGGGAGCGCATCCTGATCAAGGTGGCAGCGACCTGGGAGGGCATTTGCGCTGCTCGACTGCTGAAAAAAGAGAACATCAACTGCAATCTCACGCTTCTCTTTTCGTTCGCTCAAGCCGTCGCTTGCGCCGAGGCCGAAGTGCAGCTGATCTCACCCTTTGTCGGCCGGATTCTGGATTGGTTTAAGAAAAGCACCGGCAAAGATGCTTATCCTGCGGCGGAAGATCCGGGGGTCGTCTCCGTTACTCAGATTTTCCGCTACTACAAAAAGTACGGCTACAAAACGGAAGTGATGGGCGCCAGTTTCCGCAATGTGGGGGAGATTCTGGAACTCGCCGGGTGCGATTTGCTGACGATCAGCCCGGCTCTGCTCGAAGAGTTGCAAAAGACCCCGGGCGTGGTTTCTCGAAAGTTAACTCCCGAATCTGCCGCCAGCCTGGATCTGCCGAAGATGCAGCTGGATGAGAAAGCGTTCCGGTGGATGCTGAATGAGGACCAGATGGCCACCGAAAAGCTCTCCGATGGCATCCGGGTTTTCGCTGCTGACGTCCGGAAGCTGGAAAAGGCCATCGGGCAGAAGCTCGCCGCGCTCTGACTCTGATCCAGGCTTGGCTCAGTGCCGGGCGAAATCGAGGCAAAGCAGTTTGTTCTCGGACCGCAGGTAGACCTTCTTGTCCGAGAGCACCGGCGCAGGCCAGCAAGGGTAATGGAGCTGGGGCATTTGGTAGCGCGCCAATTCTTCGGGTTTTTCCGGGTTCAAACGGAAGAGGCCCAGCAGTCCCGTTTCCCCGAGCACGATCAACTTGCCATCCGCCATGATGGCTGAACCCCGCCCGTAGGTGGCCGGGCCCACGCCGTGCCGCCAGCGTTCGTCGCGATCCCATAGAATATTGCCCGTCTTGAAATCCACGCAGCGGAAATGGGCGTCGGGTTCGTTGCGCCCGCTAAAGGCGTAGAGATAGCCTTGATGATAGATCGGCGTGCTCCAATGGATCTCGAGGCTGGTCCCGCGCCAGACCGGTTCCACCGCCTTGTTGCCGGGCTGCACCTTCAAGAGCGCCGAGCCAATTTTGTAATAGGCGGCGGAGATGAACACCGAATCGTCAATGACGATCGGGTTGATCGCGTTCACCGACTCGTTCACCGTGGAGCGAAACCAATAGCTGAAATTTACCGCGCCGTTCGTGGGATTGAGCGATACCAGACCCTGTCGAGTGAGGCAGAATATCTGCCGCTCCCCATTGACCGTGGCAGCCACCGGCGAGGAGTAGCTCGCCTGCTTGTCGCCTCGGAATCTCTTCCAGTCCACCGTCCGGTCTCCCGGCCAGCCAATCATCGGCTGGCCCCGCCAGTTCAGTTCTCCCACGCTTTCCCACACCGTCTTGCCGGTTTCGGGATCCAGCGCCGCCACTCCGGAATTCGGCTGCCCGCCCACCATGACATACAGAAGGCCGCCCTCAAGCAGCGGGGTGCTGCCTACGCCGAAGAAAGCCTCGGGGATTTCCCATTCCTTTTGCGTGTCTCGCTGCCAGACCGGCTTGCCCGTGGCGAGGTCCAGGCACAGCAGCTTCCCTTCCGCGCCGAAAGTGTAGCAGCGGTTCGATGTCAGCAACGGCGTGCACCGGGGGCCGTTATTGTAACCGTAGGGATCAATGAAACTCGTCGGGTAGGAGTGCCGCCAGAGTGGCTCGCCTTTGGGCAGCTGGAACGCTTGGACGATCTCCTCGTCCCGCAGGCGGTGGTGCAGGACCAGCTTGCCATTCCGGATCGAGGGAGAGCTGTAGCCAGTGCCGATCTCTTTTTCCCAAACCACGGGCGGCCCTTCCGGCCCGAGCGAATCCAGCAGGCCGGTTTCGAGTGATGTGCCGTCGCCGCGCGGCCCAAGGAAACGGGGCCAGTCCTCGGCGCGATTCATCGCCAGCGCGCCGAGAGCCACGGCCAGCCGGCCCAGGGTGATCAGGGTTGTTTTCAATCGATCAGGCGTTTGGTCAAATCCCCGTACGCGTCGATGCGCCGGTCCCGGAGGAATGGCCAGTGGGTGCGGGTCACATCGACCTTGTTCAAATCCAGTTCCACCACCAGGATCTCCTCCTGATCCGGGCTGGCTTTCGCCAGGATCTGCCCGGAGGTTCCCGTGACGAAGCTTTGGCCCCAGAACTCGATCCCATCCCCGCCCGCGGGAGCTTCGTGGCCGATCCGGTTCACCGCCGCCACAAAGCAGCCATTGGCCACCGCATGGGCGCGCTGGATCGTTTCCCAGGAACTGTGATGGTCCCGGCCGTACTCCGCCTTCTCCTTCGGGTGCCAGCCGATCGCGGTGGGATAGAACAGAATCTCGGCCCCTTGCATCGCGGTCAGGCGGGCGCCTTCGGGGTACCATTGATCCCAGCAAATGAGCGTGCCGATCCGGGCATACTTGGTGTCAAACGCCTTGAATCCCAGGTCGCCCGGGGTGAAGTAAAACTTCTCGTAGAACAGCGGATCATCCGGAATGTGCATCTTCCGATAGATCCCGAGCAGCTCCCCGCCCGCGTCGATGATTGCCGCCGTGTTGTGATACACTCCGGCCGCGCGCTTCTCGAAGAGCGAAGCGATCACCACCACATCATGTTTGCGCGCAAACTTCTGGAAAAGGCGGGTGGTCGGGCCTGGGATCGACTCCGCCAGCTTGAAGTTCTCGTGGTTCTCCTCCTGGCAGAAATAATACGATCGGAACAGTTCCTGGGTGCAGATGATCTGCGCCCCCTGCGCCACGGCCCGTTCGGCCAGTCGCAGCGTCTTCTTCACGTTCTCCTCGGGCTTTGGCAGGACGCTCGCCTGCAGCAGGCCGATCTTTACTTTTCGCGTTCGCGCGCCGTCTTTCATGTTTGCTAAACCTGTTTTGCCGGAGCTCCTTCCGCGGACGGGATCACCGTCGTGCCTCCCCGGGCATCTTCGGACGGCTGGGCTTGGCCAAACAACTCCCGGATGAAACGGCCCAGCGTCTCGTTCGTGGGGCCGTACCCCTTGTGATAGATGTAATGTTCCAGATCGTAGAGCAGCTCGTCCGCCTTGAGGTAGCGGTCGCTCACTTTGCGCGCCAGGGTCCGGTGCAGGATCTGGTTCAGCCGCTCGTCGATGCGGTTGTCAATCAGCCGGAAGTCCGGCACCGACAGCCGCAAAATGCGATCGCGCGACACCTCGGCCGTCTGGCCTTTGAAAATGTTCTTCCCCAAAGCCAGGTGAGCTAGCACCACACCGGCAGAGAAAATGTCGGACCGCCCGTCCGTCACCTGGAAGTTCGCCTGCTCCGGGCTCATGTAGTCCGCTTTGCCCGCCACCACCTCGCCCTCGTTGTCCACCAGAAATCCCCGCGCCTTGGCAATGCCGAAGTCCGTCAGCTTCACATCGCCTTCGAAAGCGATCATGATATTCTTGAAGCTCACGTCCCGGTGCACAATTCCGAGCAGTTTCCCGTCCTTGTCCGTCTTGGCATGGGCGTAAGCCAGCCCGCGCGCAACCCGGCTGGTGATGAAAACCGCCAGCTCGATCGGGAGCTTTCGCTGCTTTTCCGATAGTTGCAGCGTGAATTGCTCCAGATTCACTCCGCGGATCAGCTCCATCGCGATGAAATAAATCCCGCGCGCTTCCCCGAGGTGGTACGTCTGCACGATATTCGTGTGGATCAGATCCGAGACCAGCTTCGCTTCGCCGATGAAATTCTCGATGAACGTCGGCTGGTTGGCGAAATTCTGGCGGACCACCTTGATCGCGACCCGTTTGGTGAAACCCCGGGCGCCCCGCTGCTCCGCTTCGTACACGATGCCCATCCCGCCTTCACTCAACTTGCGGGTGATCTCGTAATTGAAGTCACTCTGGATCGTAAACAATCCGGGCATGGGTCGATGTTCGGAAAACGCAAGTGTATGTCAAGGAGCCAGAACGTGGCGGGCCGGCCCGCTGCCCTTTGCACCCTTGGAAAATCGAACGTTCACAGCGGCTCCCGTCCCGCGTAGCCGCTCGTCAGGTCGTGCCAGAACTCGATGTCCTCTTCACCTTTCTCCCAGCAAAGAAAGACTTCCTTGCCATCGATGAAAGCCGGAAAATCGATCAACCCGCGATCGATATCCTTGATCTGGATCTCGCGTGTCTTGAAGCGGAGCACGATCTGCTTGGCTTCGGACAGGCATTTGACGTGCTTGTCCACCAGTTCACCGCCGAGATCGTCCCCCAGCCCGAGCGCTTTGCTCAAGCGCTCGTCGTACTGGCGCAGGAGATCCCGCACGCGGGCCAGCTCCTCCAGCCACTGCCGGACGAGCGGCAGCAAAGCTCGCGCTTCCTCCCGGGTGTAATGCTTTTTGAACTCTGGCATGATGGCCGGGCGTCGGAAGCTTGTTGCGGGAAAGCCCCGTGGCCCTCAGCAACGTAGCAAGATCGCGGCAAAAAGAAAGCGCCGCCGCGCAGCGCCGCGAACGAAAGGCCGCGGTTTCCGAGCCCTCCACTGGCTTGCACGCCGGTTTTCCGGCGGAAAATCGGCGTTCACTGCAACAACTCCTTGCACCTGCGGCTGCCAAGGTTTAACTCAAAGCACGTTATGGACAAGCTGTTGTTGGTCGATGACGAGGCGGATGTGCAGTATTCCTTCCGCCGCATTTTCGATTCTCCCGAAATCGAGCTCAGCACAGCCAGCAGCGGCGAAGAGGCCATCGATTCCATTCCCCGCATCCGGCCCGACCTGGTCGTCATGGACGTGCGCATGGGCGGCATGAATGGGCTGGAAACGCTTCGCCGCATTCGCCAGCTCGATGCCAAGCTCCCCGTCATCATGATGACCGCCTACGGCACCACCCAGACCGCCATCGAGGCCATGAAGCTGGGAGCCTACGATTATCTCCTCAAACCCTTCGATGTCCCGAAGCTCAAGGAGATCATTTTCAGCGCGCTGAAAGCCGCCCGCGACATGAAAAGCGTCGTCTCCTACCAGCCGCTTTTGGAGTCCGAGGATTACGAGGCCGGCGTGATTGGTCGGAGCGAGGCGATGCAGAGCGTTTTCAAAACGATCGGCCAGCTCGCCGCCTCGGATGCCACCGCCCTCATCACCGGGGAGAGCGGCACCGGCAAGGAGCTGGTGGCTCGCGCCATTTACCATCACAGCAAGCGGAACCAGCAGCCTTTCCTGGCCATCAATTGCGCCGCCATTCCCGAAAATCTTCTCGAAAGCGAACTTTTCGGCCACGAGAAGAGTGCGTTCACCGGAGCCACCGCGCAGCGCGTCGGCAAGTTCGAACAATGCAACGGAGGCACCATTTTCCTCGATGAAATCGGCGACATGAGCCTGCCGACGCAGACGAAAATCCTGCGCGTGCTCCAGAATGGCACTTTCGAGCGTGTCGGCGGCAACCAGACGGTGAAAGTGGACGTGCGCGTTATCGCCGCCACCAACAAACCGCTGGAAAAAGCCGTGGCGAACAAGGAATTCCGTGAGGACCTTTTCTACCGGCTCAATGTGGTGCGCATTGAAATGCCGCCGCTTCGGGAGCGGAAGCAGGATATCCGGCTGCTCGTGAATTATTTCCTAAAAAAGTTTGCCCAGGGCCAGAAGCAGCCGCCCAAATCCATCTCCGCGGAAGCGTTGGACCTGCTCGAGCACTATCCCTGGCCGGGCAACGTGCGCGAGCTCGAGAATGTCGTTCAGCGCGCCATAGTCGTCACCAAAGGCGAAGTCATCCTCCCCGTCGACCTGCCGCCGGGCGTATTGCAACAGCTCCCCCGCCCTGTGCAGAGTGCAGAGGAACCCGCTGCCGCCCCTGCGGTGATGTCCGCCCAGTCCCTCAGCGATGCGGATCTTCCCCAACTGGCCCGCACCCTCTTTGCCTGGGCCCGCTCCAAGTCCTCCCTGAAAGTCATCCCGGCGGTGGAGCGGGAGCTCATCATCAACGCCCTCGCCGAAACCAAGGGGAACCAGGTGCAAGCTGCGAAACTGTTGGGCATCACCCGGGCCACCCTGCGCAAGCGCGTCGATAAATTCGGCATCAAGCAGGAACTCTCCGTCCACTAACGCACTCACTGACCCGCTGACTCGCTAAACAAACGAGTCCAGGGCGCGAATCACAGGCTCCAGCGCCACGGTGTTGGGCCGGTCCGTATCCACCGTTTTTGCCGTCGAGCTGGCCAGATTCACCAGTTTCCCTCCGGCCACTTCCCGGTAGACCGGCACCGAGGGGCCATAGAGCGTCACGGTCGGCGTTCCCAGCGCGATCGAGATATGCGTCAGGCCCGTGTCCAGCCCGACCACGAAGCGCGACTCCGCCAGCACCCGCGCCAGTTCCGGGATGCCCAGCTTCGGCAGAACCTCGCCGCCGCAGGCCGCCGCGATGCTTTCCGCCCGGGTTTTTTCCTCCGCGTTCCCCCACGGCAACCGCGGCGTCAATCCGCGCGCGGCCACATAACGGCCCAGCTTTTGCCAATGCTCCACGGGCCAGAGCTTCGTTCGCCACGCGGCTCCATGGGCGAACACCACCGCCGGGTCGCGAACTGTCTTCGGTGTGATTCGTTGCCGGTCAATCCCGAAGCTTGCCGGTGCGGTCGGCGGGGCGTAGTCCAGCGCCAGAGCGAACAACTGCCGTAACTGCTCCAGTTCCGGCAGCGCCAGATCGATTTCGTAGCTCTTCTTGTAAAAGGCCGCGGCCAGCGGTTCGCGCGCGGTCGAGCGGCTCCGCCCGGCCAGCGGTCCGCGTCCTTGCAGCCCGATCCACCCGCTTTTCATCAGTCCCTGCGCATCCAGCACCAGGTCATATTCGTCCCGCCGCAGCTCCCCCCGGAACCGAAACCACTCATTCTCGCGAATCATTTCCCAGAGCGACCGCCGCCAGCGCCGCAGCGCGATCGGAATGATCCGCCGCACCGCCGGATGCCACGACGCAATGTCCGCGTACGCCTCTTCAATAACCCAATCAAACGTCACGCCGGGCTTCTCCTGCGCCGCATCCGTGATGGCGGCGAGCGTGTGCACCACGTCTCCCAGCGACGACATCTTGACCAGCAACACGCGCATTACGAATCCATTGCGGGCCGCTTGTACCACCTCACCCCCGCCAGCTCAATCAAATGTGCTCGCCCGCCTCGGTTTTCCTCGGTTTTCGGGTGGCGGTGGGTTGGCCTGGATCCAACCGGATCATTTGATTCGCCTGCGGCCGGGCTGGCCGGATATTCTCCAAACTATGAAAGCGAGCCCGAGCCCGAAAAGTCAGTTGTCCTCCAAACAGCGCGACGAACTGCTGGCAGTGTTGGGAGCCCGCTTTGCGAAAAACCCCGGCCGCCACCAAGGCCTGGATTGGGCTGCCGTGCGCGCCCGGTTGGAAGCCCATCCGGGAAAGCTCTGGTCCCTTCACGAAATGGAACGCACCGGCGGCGAACCGGACGTCGTGGGCCATGACAAGAAGTCCGGCGAATGCCTCTTCGTTGACTGCTCCCCTCAAAGCCCCCAAGGCCGCGCCGGCCTCTGCTACGACCGCGAAGCGCTCGATAGCCGGAAGGAACACAAACCGAAAAGCAGCGTCATGGATCTGGCGGCTGAGATGGGGGTCGATGTTTTAACCGAGGAGCAATACTTGGAGCTTCAGAAGCTGGGCGAATTCGACACCAAACGCTCGAGTTGGCTGAAAACTCCGCCGGAAATCCGCAAGCTCGGCGGCGCCATCTTCGGCGATCGCCGCTTCGGCCGCGTCTTCATCTATCACAACGGCGCCGAGTCCTACTACAGCGGCCGCGGATTTCGCGCCGCCCTCCGAGTTTGAAGGTCGGAGCCGCGCGGCGGGAACGCGCGGCATCAGTGCTCATTTGAGCGCGAACTCAGGAATCCAGGCGCATTCGCCCTGGATCATGTCGAGTTTCTTCAGGTCCTTCTTGAATAGGGGATTTGACTGCACGCAGTCCTGAAGGCATCGGAGCTGGAGATCAAGCTCTTTGGGCTTTCGGGCGGGCAGCGAGTAGATCATCCATTGCGCGTGCCGCCGGGCTTGCACCAGGCCATTTTGCCGCAAATACGCCAGATGTTTCGAGATGGCCACCTGCTCCAGCTCCAGGATCGACTGAAAATGACAAACGCAGAGCGGCCCTTGCGCAAGCAGATGCAGAATCCGCAAGCGCGTTTCATCACAGAGGCATTTGTAGATTTGGACGAGCTTCATTGTGGCGCCGGGCAGAATACGGCTCAAGCCGGCGGCTGTAAAAGCCGGGCGGCCGGCGCGGCCGCCGCCGCTCCCGCGGTGGTGCCTGCCAGGTAGATCCAGAGATGCTGCAGCTGGCCGGAGATCAGGGCGGGTCCGAGCGATCGGGCCGGATTCATGGAGGCTCCGGAGACCGGCCCGGCAAACATCGCTTCGAGCGCCACCACCGAGCCCACCACAATGCCCGCTGTAATCCCCTTTTCTCGTGAGCCCGTGGACACGCGCAGAATCACCAGCATCAGGAAAAAGGTCAGCAGAAATTCCAGCACGAGCGACTGTGTCTCGGAGCCCCGGGGCAGCGTGGCCCCGAGCGAGCGGTCCCCCGGGAACATGAGCCGCAGGCTGCCGCTGGCCGCGAGCGCCCCGAGACACTGCGCTCCAATATAGGAAGGCACGCGAGCCCAGGGAAAACGCCCGGACGCGGCAAACCCGACCGTCACGGCCGGATTGAGATGCGCCCCGGAAATCTCGCCGAACGTGTAAACCAGGGCCAGCACCACCAGGCCGAACGTCAGCGCGATCCCTGGGTGCGTGATCGCTCCAGCCGAAAGGGTGTTGATCACAATCGCGCCCGTCCCGGCAAACACGAGGAAGAACGTCCCGAGCATCTCGGAAAACAATTGGGCTCGGATATGCACGGCTGGGTATATACGAGTGAGTGGATATGCCGTCGAGGCAAATCCTGCACGGGCAAATGTGCACCCTTACAGGGTGTAGCGGCGCCTCGTGAGAGCGCCGCCGATTCCTCCCCAGGCAAGACGCTTGATCATGCGGAGCTTTGGACCCTCTCTTTCGACGACCCGTGGCGACGGACAAGCGAGGCGAAAGCTGAACCATCCCCCTTTCGCTTCCCGCGCCAGCATCTTCTATTCACGGCCAATCCCCCCACAGCTCCGGGTGCCCCTGGTTATCGGCGTTCCAGAGCCGTGTGGCTTCTTCGGTCTTCTCGTAGAATAGATTCTGGATCTTCCGCGCTTCCACATGCCCATCGCAGAACGAGACGTTTAGCAAACCGCGATGGCGGGCTCTGGCCTCCGCCGGCCGGTTCAGGTCCGGGAAAGAGTCGCTCTCCATCAGCGACGTCCGCGAAAGGAGTTCGGATTGGATCAGGAGCCCTCCGGCGGCCGAAAAACCACTGCCCGCGGAAGTGCGTGCCCTTTTCACCGCCGTATATCCGTCGCCCAGTGCAATCATTTGTGACGGAGAGACCACCGCCCCTTCCTTCAGCGGCACGATCCGCGGCCACTCGCCCAGCACTATTTCGGACCCGTCCCAGCCTCCGCCCAATCCCTGGCCGCCCAGGCCCAGCGCATTGTAACCATAGCTCGGATCGAAAGCGGCTGGGTTGCCTGGCGGTTTATGCGCGGGGCAAACAAACGCCCCGCCGAAATGGACCCGATTATCCGGGGTGCGCCTCACACTGCCAGGCCCGGTCAGCGGACCGAGAGCATCGAACCAATATCTTCCCGTCGGATCGTTGGCCAATGGATATTCCTGAAGCGAGTCCAGGTAAATCGCCAGCGCCACTCCGATCTGGCGCAGGTTGCTTTTGCAGGCGGTGCTGCCGGCCGCCGCTTTCGCCGAGGAAAGCGCCGGCAAGAGAAGGCTCGCGAGAATCCCAATGATTGCGATCACCACCAACAGCTCGATCAAAGTAAAGGCGCGCTGCCGCTCTCGGCCATGCCGGCGCCTCGAATCCCCTCTGGCTTTCGCTTGGGAATCTCCTCGGAGGATCATGGGATGAATGGCCATAGATGTTTCCCCGCGATAATTTGGGGCTCGCTTCCGGGAGGCTGCCACGCCACGGCGATGTGATCTCCGCCGGCCTGCTCCTTATGCAGCGCCTCGATGTAGTAGCGCTGGCCGGCCTCCAGATGGATCGCCTCAGATTCCTGTTCCCGATACTTGGCCCATTCATGCGCGAAAGTGTAGGCGGGCACGGAGGCGACCAGCGCTTTGCGTTCGGGCCGGTCGTCCGGACTCAGATAAAGTTCCGCGCTATCATCCGCTGCCACCCAAAATGAATACTCCCCCGTGACAGGCGCCACCAGGAATCCTCGCCATCGCTCCCCATAAAAATCGTGTGCCGCGCCTCCTTCCCTCGTTTCGAAGCAGGTTGGAAAATCCCGATACGAAGGCATCGCGGGGTACTCCGGGCGGGTGGTTAGGTCGTGCACATTCGTCCCTGTGATCCCGAACCAAACCTCCCGCAAAATGGTGCCGCCACCCTCGGGTGCATTCGTCAGCGAGCCCGTGGGGCAAGCCGGCGCGGCCGAAGTCGCAGAGGGAATTTCGGTTGGGACGAATGCAGCCTCCTCGCGAGCTGGCGTGGTCCGGACGCGGCGGTCGGATCGGAGTATCGCCTGGGTTCCGCCGGCAATACTCACGGCGCCGGCGTTCTTTAGCCCCGTCAGGCGCACGGTTCCCTCGGCCACCCTCACCCGCGTCGACTTTGGCGTGGTGAATAGGCGCAGCTTCGTTCCGGGCACTCGCAGCTCGCCTTGTGGCGTTTCGATCGTCATGGGCCGCCAGAGAGGTTGCTTCTCCACCGCAAAGTCGGCTGCCCCTTTGAAAAACCGAATCCGTTTTCCTCGTTCCCCGGCCGGGATGAAAAAGGAACTGTTTTCGCCCACTCCAATGCGCGTTTTCTCCCCGGCATACCCCAGCGAGAGATGGCTTCGCGCCGCAATCTGAACCATCGTTCCCTCGGGAACCGGCTCCCCTTCACTCACCCTCGAGATCGCTCCGGAACGATTTGTCGCCACGGCCTCCCCCTCGACTTGCATCACCACCAAATGATCGGCCGTGGCGCTCGGCGATGCCAGAAAAACCAGTCCAACTAGAACCGCCAGTCCGGCGGCGATCGGCAGAAACAACCGCCTCGGAAATATCGCTGTCCGCTGTCCCGCCTCGGCCCTCTCCGCCTTCGGTTTTCCGAGCGCCAGCGGAATCGTGGCGTGATCCTGAGTCGCTCGAATGAAAATTCGCCGATGCTCGCGGCTTGCCGCCAGCCACTCCTCCAACTGAACCAGGCCCTCGGGCGAGAGCGACTGCTCGAGGTAATCGTCGATCAATGTCCACGGGACGTTCATGCGTCCTCCCGCTGCTGGTTTCGCTCGATGCACTCGCGCAGCACGGCTCTCACCCGGCTGACGCCCACGCGCGCTGCCACCGGCGAGCAGCCCAGGCGCGTCGCCACGGCCTCAAACGAAAGCCCGTCCAGGTAGCGCAGGCGCACCAGTTCGGCGGCCCGTCCTTTCAATTCCCCGACGCACCTCGCCAGCCACCGCCGGCGCGCCTCCAGTTCCAGGCTCAGTTCCTCGCACGCCTCCGCCATCTGCTCCTGGAGCGCGGGCGATAACACGACCCGGGAGCGGGCATGCGCCCGTTGATGCGACAGGATCTCGAACCGCGCGATACCGATCGCCCACCGCGCAAAAGAATGACGCTCGTCAAACTCTGGAAACTTCTTCAAGGCGGCCAGTGCCGTCTTTTGGAGCAAGTCCTGCCCATCCTGATGGTTCGGCACCAGCGAACTGATAAAGCTCGCCACGATGGGCTGCGCTCCCACCCAGTGGCAGGTAAAGCGCTCCGCGGACTCCCCGAATGCGGCCGTCATATACCCAGTATCTGCCGAAAGGGCCAAAATGTTACAGCCATTCCCGCCGAGGGGCCGATTCCTCAAATAGCCTTTGGGCCCTTCCTCAACCGGTCGGTTCGGGGATGGCGAGCGCTGTAGGGTGGCTGGCGAAGCGTGACCCGCACCAGGACCTGCCGAGCTATTTTCAAAACACGCTATCAGCCCTCACCGCACGGCCGGAGCGGGGCGGGTACTTGTACCCGTCTCTCGGGTACAAGTACCTGGGCGGAGGGTATTTTTTTACTTCGCTTAGCCTGGTTCCGGATGACTATCCTCCGGGCATGCGTGTCATTGCTAAAGGCTTGATTCTAATCAAAAACGTCTGGCGCCCACTTATCGGCGTTTTTCTCTCGCCATCCTGTCACCTCCTTTTCGCCATCGCGGCTGTAAGCAATTCAACATTGGCGATCCTGCTTGGCCTTTTCTGCTTGCAAACTTCCGCCGCACCTTCGGGAGATGATATTCATTGGTCACCTCAATTTGGTCCTCCCGGCGTCTCCCATACGGTCGCTGCTATGGGCGCCTCCAGCGAAGGAGAGGTCATGGTCACCCAGATTTGTGCGCCCGACACGAATTGTCCGATCCAATTTTGGAATCGGCGGTCCTGGCGGACGATCGGAACGACGCAGGGCGGTCTCGGTTACGGCCTTGCCATTGTGAAGAACGGTCCGCTCTGGTGCGTGGGAGGGCCGTTCGATGCCATTGATGGAGTCCCAATGAAGGGCGCAGCTTCCTGGGATGGTTCGCGTTGGACAGGTTTGGGAGATGGCGTGCCGGGAACAATCCAGGTGATGACCAGTTATAAAGATGAACTTTACGCAGCGGGCTGGGCCGCAGATCCAACCAAAGTGTTGATTCAGAAATGGAATGGTTCTGCGTGGATCGATTTGGGAACAAGCGAATTCAGTGGCGGCGCTTGCTTCGCCCTCACCACCGACGGCGCTTATCTGTATGTCGGAGGAGATTTCAAGTTCCGGCAATCGAACGTGGCCCGATGGGACGGTGTTTCCTGGTCAGCCGTCGGACAGGGCATCGACACCGGGTCCGGATATCCCGTCCGCAGTCTCGCCGCCTACCAAAATGAGATTTACGCTGTCGCCGGCCCATTCTTCAATCTTACGGGCGCGCTCTTGGATTCCCTCTGGAAATGGAACGGCACTGCGTGGCTTCGGGTCGATGCCACCTTTCAGGGAAAATCTCTCGGACCATTGGCCGTTTGGAAGAGTTCTTTGTATCTCTCTGGAAACTTCACCAGTATCAATGGCACGCCCGCGGCGTCCTTCGCTCGATATGATGGATTTCAATTTCAGCCGATCGCGGGTGGAGTATCCTTCAGCGCTCTCAGCCCCTCCCAGACCGCGCTTTATGTGTCCGGAGGTTTCACTTATCTCGCTGCCGATCCAGTATCCAGCAATTTCCTTCTTGCACCCGGAGTCGGCAGTTGGGACGGCACATCTCTGAATCACTTGTACGGCCCGGATTCTTCTAACGGCGCCGGCCTCCTGGTCGAGTCACTCGGCGAACACAAAGGCAATCTGTATGCGGGCGGCACATTTTACGCCGTGGGGAACGTTTCTGCCAACGGCATCGCGGCTTGGAACACGCTATCCTGGCAACCCCTCGGACAAGGCCTGGAAAAGCCAAATCGGTCCGCCCCTGTTCACGTAAACGCCATCACCTCCTGGGGAGACGACTTGTTTGTTGGAGGCTCGTTCGATCTCGCCGGAGGCTGGCCCGCCAGCAATGTAGCAATTTGGGATGGCTCCTCCTGGCGGCCTGCCGGGGCCGGGCTGAACGGCACCGTCGTGCAAATTCTGGAATATAACGGCAGATTGGTCGCCACTGGGGGCTTCACCAAATCCGGCTTGGACAGTGTCGGGTATGTTGCCGCTTGGAATGGTTCCGGCTGGGAAGAAATTGGCTGCTGCTTGAGCGCGCCGGCGGGTGGGAGCGTGACGGAGGCAGCCGTCCTCGGAGGCAGCCTCTTTGTCGGTGGACGGTTGGCGGGAGGGGGGGCTGCCTACTCCGTTTACGAACTGGTCGATGGCGAGTTCCTTTTTCGGGGAGGGTTCGACGCGGGGATCGGTGCTCTGGCCGCTGTCAACGGAGAAATCTATGTCGGCGGGGATTTCAAACAGGTCAATGGGCAAGCAATTCCCTACTTTGCCAAATGGGACGGGAATTCCTGGTCAAGCGTAGGCTCGCCACTGGACCACGGAGTTTCCATTATCACCAGTCATAAAGGAAAGCTCCATATCGGCGGGCTCTTCACGCGCTCCACCTCAGTCGCCGGTCTCAATGGCATCGCTCGACTCGATGATGACTGGCAGCCTCTGGGTTCAGGCCTCAAGAATGCCGCGCCATTTTCGTCGAAGGTCGTGACTCTGCTCTCGCTGGGCGGCGACCTCTTCGCGGGAGGCGTCTTTATTCAATCCGGAACAGCCGACGCGTACTACATTGCCCGCTGGAACGATACGGTCGACTTTTACTCCTCGCCCACCATCAGCTTGAGCATCGAAGTCGATTCTCAGGGGAATATAGTCATCCAGGGCAACGTCCCGGTCGGTACTCAAGCCATTTTGGAAATCTCCACCGATCTCCTGAACTGGTCTGAAGCAAGCGCTAACTTCGGGAACTTCCGGTACGTGTTCAAGAACGACGGTCCTCGATTGTTCCTCCGCTCGCGGTCGGTTCAGCCTTAGCCGCCTTTGGTGATGCCCGGTCCGGCGATGGCACGTTGTTCGCCCCCCGGCCAGTGAATTTGCTCGCAGTGTCCTGCGGGACGCGTTCAACCTCCACGCGTCAGCGCCATTTGAAATCTGTTATTTGTAAACGATCGGGCTTGGTGGAAGCGCTTCAAAAGACAGTCGGCCGATCTCCTGTTGTCATGTCGGTTTACGGATACTCCCTTGTTCATGACCACACTGTGCACCCTGCGCACCGCAAAGTTCCGTTTTTGATTGCGCTGCTGGTTCGGAAGTGATTTCTTCGCGCGGTTTCGGCGCAATCATTCACTTACTTAAAACATGAATCTCAAACACTGTGGTTGGGCTCTCTCATCGATCCTGGCGTTTTCCATTCAATCCGCTGAGCCCGCAAATTGGCCTTCCTTCCGTGGAGAAAACGGAGCCGGGGTGTCCGAAACCGCAAAGGTGCCAGAGAAATTCGGTCCGAACGAGAATGTGGCTTGGACGGCGAACGTACCCTGGGCTCCCTCCTCGCCCAGTGTCTGGGGAGACCGCCTCTTCCTGACCACCTTTGCCCAGGGCAAACTCGAGACGCGAGCCTATGCCAGAATGGACGGGAAGCATTTGTGGACTCGAGCCGCGCCCTCGGAAAACATTGAGGAATTCCACATGACCGAAGGCAGCCCGGCCGCCTCCACGCCGGCCACGGACGGCAAGCATGTCGTCAGCTATTTCGGCTCGGCCGGCTTGTTCTGCTACGATTTTGCAGGAAAGGAGCTTTGGCGCGTCCCGCTGCCGACCGCCTTGTCTGCCGGCAGCTTCGGCACAGGCGGCTCACCAATCATCGCGAACGGAGTTGTTCTCGTTCCGCGTGATCAGGTCACCGGTTCGACCCTCCTCGCCCTGGACGTGAAGACCGGGAAGAAGCGCTGGGAGGAACCGCGGACAGATGTCCTTCCAGGATTTGGCACTCCGATCATCTGGAAGAACGGCCACACCGACGAAGTGGTCATGCCCAGCTCTCTCAAGCTCAAAGGCTACGACTTGAAAACGGGAAGTGAACGCTGGTCGCTGGCGGGGATGCCTTCGTTCGTCTGCACCACTCCCGTCACCGGGGGCGGGTTGCTCTACTTCGCTGGTTGGGCTCCGGGCAAGGAACCCGGTACGATGTTCACCTTTCCGTATCTCGCCGAAAAATTTGATAAGAACAAAGACGGATCCCTCACCTTCGATGAAGTGAAGGGGACCGAAATCGAAGGATTCTTCCGTTCGCTCGATATCAATCGCGACGGCAAGATCACTCAAGCCGATGTGGACGGGATGACCGCAGCGATGGCCAAAGGCGAAAACGTCCTGATCGCGGTCAAACCCGGAGCCAAAGGCGAATTGACGGAAGCGTCCATCGCCTGGAAGCAGACCCGCGGGCTGCCTTACGTTCCATCGCCATTGTACTATCAGGGCCGAATCTATCTGGTGAGAGATGGTGGCATGGTCTCCTGTTTCGAGGCGGCCAGCGGGAAAGTCGTTTATCAGCAGGAACGTCTCAAAGAAGCGGCCGGCACCTACTACGCTTCTCCTGTCGCTGCGCAGGGCCACATCATCTTTGCCTCTGCCGAAGGCAAGGTCACGGTTGTGAAGGCGGGAACCGGCCAACTGGAAGTCGTCCATCAGACAGACTTCAAAGAACGGATCTTTGCGACACCGGCGCTCGTGGGAAATAGAATCTACCTGCGGACGGCCAGCAAGCTCTACGCGCTCGGGAATTAAGACTCGCTCCGTTGGGATGAAGATCTGACCCGCTGATCAGCGGTCGTAAAGGCGACAGCCGCTGAACGCGCCGAACCTCTCAGCGCCTTTGATCACAGCGGTCTGGTCAGGACCTTTCAGGCCGTCCGCATGGGACAGTGGCCATCGCGCTCGCCCGAGCCGATGTTGCCGCCGAAAGCCGATCGCAATCCGTCTGCAGCGATGACAGGGTCGCTTTTGCTGGACAAGCGTTTTCGAAAAGCGGCAAAATTGCCTTGGAATTCATCATGAAGGCGATTCCTGTTGCGGTCTCCCGTTTTTTGGCCTTTTTCCCGCAGGCGCTGGTTGCCGCCCCGTTGTTTGTGTCGACGGTTGGTCCGGGTTCAGTGGAGGTGTTGCCAGTAAAGATCGACTATACGGTCGGAGAAAAGGTCCATTTGAAAGCGGTGGCCGATCCTTTTGGGGAGTTTCAGGGATGGGGCGATGGTTTCCAGGGCGCTGAACGGGACGTCACCATTGAGGCGGCAATCCAAGGCCCAAGCGATCCGATGCCCGGGGCTTATGTTCCGCACCCCAATCGATATCGTGGCCAATTCATGAACACGGTTCCCGTGGAAGATCAAATCGCGATGGAGCGGCAGAAGTCGTTCCCAGTGCCGCTCGATGCCCAATCTCCTGCAGTGTTTTCGATCGGGTCGGAGGTTCTCTTCTCGAACTACGGTTACTACGGACAGGATGGAGCTCTCTCTGGCGAGCTTATGCGATTCACGGCCGAGGGAGCGATTCGCTGGCAAACCACAAATTTCTGGGCCGCTGATCTTTTGGTGCAATCGAACGAAGAGATTTGGCTGCCGGATCGCGCGAATGGCGTCGCCCTTCGCATTGTTAATGGCGCCGGACAGACCGTGGCCAGCCGTCATTATGCGGAGGGAACGATCTACAGCATCCGAACCGGCCAGCCCGGTGAAACGCTCCTCCAGGGCGCCAGAGCGTTGGCCGGGCGAGTGGTCCCGCTCAACCTGGCGGTGGATGGGAACGGTGCGGCGAGCACAAATCGCTATCCGCCCGGCTTTGATTCTCTGATCGTGCCCGCGGCGAACGGAGGTTACGTGAGCTTTGAACTCTCCCAAGGACCGGGTACGTCTCATAACGGGACCGCCTTCCGGTTTCTGGACTCTTTCTTTGTCGCAGAGCACGAGTACGTCTTCCCCTGGAACGTGGCCTCCGGGATATCACTGTCTGACGATCGGGTGGTTTCGGTCGTTCGAGAGATGGCGACGGGCGGCTTCCGCCTCGTCCTGGTTTCGCCCGATGGCAGCGTGCTCACGAATTTTCCGGCCCTCGGCGCCTTGCGTGGCCCCGCTCTGGTCGCGGGCAGCCGGAGCGATTGGTGGGCGCTTCACAACACGGTCGCGACCGCCGAGCCGGGCGGCGCCGACCCGCGACTGACGCACTACGGACCAAACGGAGAGCTGCTCTCGGAAATTCCGCTTCCCGCTTGGGACCCGGAGTACGCAAAACTGCTCCCCATCCCGGAGCGCCCCGGCTGGATGCGAGCTGTGGGCCTGACCACAGAAGAGGCGCGAGGCAACCCGGCTTCGCGTTCCGTGGTCCGGCTGGAATTTACGTCGCGTCGGGTTCTGCCGGGTACGCCCCAGGTATGGATAAACGCTTCGCCCGTCTCCGCTTATGTCTCAACGAACGAGATCGAGGTTGCCGTTACCTGTTCCCACACCGGAGACCAGCCCGTTTACGTCAATCTCGACGGGGCTGCTACCCTCGACACCGCCAGGCCTTATCAAGGTCCTTTTCGCTTGAATCACTCTGCCCTCGTAAGAGCGCTTTCCGTGAGAAAGGATGGGACAGTCCTCGCCTCGGACCCGGTATCGGTCGAGCTGCGACGCCAAGCCGAGCTCCGCATGGCAATCTCAGCCGAGGGAAATCCGGTCTTGGACGTTTTCACGACCAACGCCCTGCCGCCTCTTGAGACCTCCACGGATTTGGTGAACTGGTGGGCACTCCCAGCGCCGCCCGAAGCCGAGAACGGGGTATTGCAACTTGAATTTAAGCCGGGCGCCAAAACTCGCTTCTTCCGGATACCACCGGCCGCATTGCGGAAAAAGGAGTCGTAGGAACGACTTGCCATTCGTCGGAAGCGCGGACTTATCGCGTTTTTGCCGGGGAACGGAGAACGCGGCTCCGCTTGGCGGTTGGGCGCTGGTTCCGGCGGCGCATCCAACGGACGGGGCGCAACGAGCCGGACCAAGCCGAAACCTCATCGATCTCCAAGTCAGGTTCCTGGGGGCTGCCGATCTTCATCACGCGATTAATTTAGCGCCCCTGTTTCGTTCCGCCAGTGACGGCGGCAAAGTTTCCGAGCCGCACCTCAAAGCGTCTGTAGTATCTCCAAATGAAAGGCTTACAGCGGCCCGGAGATGAGCCGAAGGTCGGAGCCAGGTTAGGCTCCTTTTCCATCGATTGACTCGGCCCAGGCGGCGGTCAGAGCCTCGGGTGACCTTCCGATTCGGCGCAATTCCTTGAGGCTGAGGGCGTCATGGCGTTTGGCCAGGCGGACGCCTCGCTCATCCACCATCAGGGGGCAATGGAAGAAGGCCGGCACGGGATAGTCGAGCGCTTGGAAAAGAAGAATCTGGCGGGCGGTGGATAACAGCAGATCGGCCCCGCGGACGACTTCGGTGATCCGCATGTTGGCGTCATCCACTACGCAGGCGAGCTGGTAGGCGGGCAGGTCGTCGTGCCGCCAGACGACGAAGTCGCCGAAATCACGGCCCGCCCGGAACTCCTGCGGTCCGCAGGCCCCGTCGATAAAGCGCACGACCGCGCCTTCGGGAACCCGAAAGCGCCAGCTCACGCGGCCGGCGAATTGCGGATCGACCGCCGTTTTGCGGCAAGTGCCCGGATAGATCGGTTCTTCCTCCCCGGCATGTGGAGCGTGCAGGGCGCGCAGGACATCCTGACGCGAACAGGCGCACGGGTAGACGAATCCGCGCGCCTTCAATCGCTCCAGGGCGGCAGCGTAGAGGCCGACGCGCCGGCTTTGTTCGTAGGGGGCAAATGGTCCGCCCAGATCCGGTCCCTCGGTCCAGCGCAGGCCGAGCCAGCGCAGGTCCTCGATCATGGCCTCGATATATTCAGGCCGTACTCGCCCCCGGTCCAGATCATCACTGCGGAGGATGAGCGCGCCGCCAGCTGTTTGCGCGCGCTGCTGCGCCATCCAAAAGGTCCGCGCGTGGCCCAGGTGAAGGTGGCCGGTGGGCGAAGGAGCGAGCCGGCCCCGATAGGCTGGGGAGGGCGGGGTCAAAGGGTGTCCGGCGAGAGCTTCAGGGTGGTTAGAGCGGGACCGCCTCGCTCTTGCGTTTCGAAAACCGCCGCCAGTGGGTGTAGCCGGATTTGCGGGCCAGGGCCACCGCACGTTCGAAATCCATTCCGACTTCGCCCGGCGCGTGGGAATCGGAGCCGAACGTGAGCGGGACGCTGTGGTCCGCGGCCAGCTGGACGATCTGCGGGCTCGGATACATCTCCTTGCAATCTTTGCGGAGGCCGGACGTGTTGATTTCGATGGCCACATCGTTCGCGCCGGCGGCCTGCAGGAACCGTTCGAAAAGATGGGTGCAATCCTGCGTTGGCACAAAACAGAACTTCTTGCACAGGTCCGCGTGGCCGATGATTTCGAAGAGCTGCGATTCCGCGGCCATGGTCAGGCGTTCGAAGTAAGTCGTCCAAACCTCGAACGGGTCGCGCTTTCTCCATTCCGAAAGTTTTTGCGGATTATCCAGGTCCCAGGAGTCGGAGACGTAGTGGACGGAGCCGATGAAATAATCCCACGGATGGCGCGCGGCGAGTTCGCGGATCCAGTTTTCGTAGCCCGGAAGGTAATCGACCTCGAGCGCCAGCTTGATATGCAGTTGCGGGTATTGCCGCTGGGCGGCGCGCACTTTCTCCACATACTCATCAAGCTGGGCGAAGCGCATTCGCCAATCGTCAAAATCGTCGCGCTCCATCGGGCTATGGTCGGAAAAGCCGATTTCTTTGAGCCCAAGCTCCACCGCGCGGGCGGCATACTCCACCGGTTCGCCACTGGCATGCCGGCAGAGCGGGGTGTGCATGTGATAGTCAGCAGGTGTCACGGCCTTACCATAGATTTTCTGGCGGGCAGTTCAACCTTGAAAGGGCTGGAAAAGCCCTGAAACCACCGTGTGGCAGGGCGCGCGAGGCTGAAACGAGGGAGAACCTGGCCCGGGCAAGCTCGGGAAGTTGAGGGTGCCACCGGGTTGGGTATGTTGGGGGCCTCAATGAGAATCGTGACCCTGGCCCTGCTGGCCGCGTTCTGTTCCGGGATGCTTCCCGGGTTGCGAGCGTTTGTCTTCTACCCGGTGGGAAGCAGCGTCTTGAAATGGAACGTGAATTCGTCGCTGGTCAAACCGACCACGGTCAACCCCGCGACGAAGGCGATCCGCTATTACATCGCTTCGGACGCTTACTCGGATGCCAACCTGACGAACGAGGTCAATGCCATCCGGGCCTGCTTCGACCAATGGCAAAACGTGCCCGGCTGCAAAGTGCGGTTCGAGTTTGCCGGGATGATCGCCCCGCAAGGGCTCGATACTCGTTACGACAATACCAATGTGGTTTTTTGGACCAAGAAAAGCCTGCGCGTGAATGGCGGCACGGAGGATCTGACCAATCGCCGGGCCTGGACTTCAGTGACTTTTGCCTCGGACGGGTCGATCGTGGACGCGGACATTGTCCTCAATGGAGTGCAGTTCCAGTGGTTCACCGATGCGAACAACACCACGAGCCAGGCGCAATTCGTCGAGTCCATCGTGTCGCATGAGATTGGTCATTTCCTCGGGCTCGACCACACACCGGCCGGCGCGGCCACGGTGGTGGACGGGGGCAACGGGATCAACACCAACAGCGGCTTATCCGCGGATGAAATCGCGGCCGCCCGTTATCTTTATCCGGACGGAGTGACAAAATGGGGAGCGATCCGCGGGACGGTGCGGCGGAACGGAGCAGGCATTCTGGGCGCGGCGGTGGTCGCGGAGGACTCGGCCGGTAATATTGCCGGCGCCACGATCACCCAAAGCTCCGGCAGCTACGCGCTCTACTCGCTGCCGCCCGGAACATATCAGGTGCGGGTCACTCCGCTTGATCCATCCACCGCCAGTTCGTTCGCTTCGTTATTCCGGTGCTCGGATGTGGCGGCGGATTATTCCCA
Organism: uncultured Verrucomicrobiota bacterium; assembly: GCA_964566945.1. Lineage (GTDB taxonomy): Bacteria > Verrucomicrobiota > Verrucomicrobiia > Limisphaerales > SXQI01 > DASVNK01. Next base: position 220,085 of record CAZMKE010000002.1, read on the forward strand.
AGGCGTGACCTCCTTCCTCGCGACTTCGAATCTGACCGTCACCCTCCAGGCGGGCGAAACCCGCACGCAGGATCTGAACGTGGTGGCCGCGGAGCCGCCGTTCCGCATCAGCTCGCTCAGCCAGCCGACCCAACTCGACATCGTGACCGTGACGCGCTACGCCGCTTCGATGAAACTGGGGCAGAGCAATTACTTCATCGGCGTTTCGTCGGCGTCCCTCCAGGCGGGCTCAACCCTGTCGGTGACCGGGGACGGCTTGACGATTGGGCCGACGGCTTTCTATCCGGACCGCGTGGCGCCCGGCCTGAATTCGCTGGTCGCGCCGATCAGCGTGAGCAGCAATGCGACGCCTGGGCTGAGAACGCTGGTGGTGAGCCAGGGAACCAATCTCGCCTACGCCAATGGCTATCTCGAGATCGCGAGCCCCATCCAGGACTATAACTTCGACGGCCTGGACGACAGTTTTCAGCGGAAATATTGGACGCTCTGGACCACGCCGGATGCCGCCCCGGGCGTCGATCCTGACAACGACGGCTTTTCCAACTTCTCCGAGTATCGGGCGGGCACCGATCCGACGAACGCTCTCTCCTATCGGCTGGTGGTGTTGCCGCCAGCGCGGACCGCGTTTGGCCCGCAACTGCTCTGGTGGAGTGACGCGGGCAAGGTCTACCAGGTGTATGCTGCGCCCGCGTTGGGGGCTGGCGCCTGGCAGCCGCTGGGCCAGGCGGTCACGGCTACCGGAATCACTGCGGCGGCGTCCGTGGATCTGGGCGGCCACGCGGGCTTCTATCGGGTCCAGTTGAAGCGATAGTGGCTATCCTTGCGACGCTCGGGCGTAGTACCCGCCGCTGCGCCGGAGTTGCTCCGCCGTGCCGATTTCCGTCACGCTCCCTTGATCCAGGGTGATGATCCGTTGCGCGTAGCGCAGGGTCGCCAGGCGATGCGCGGCCATGATCGTGGTGCGGTTGGCGATGAGCCGGGCGAGGCTATCCAGGATGGCGCTTTCGTTCTCGGCGTCGAGCGCGCTGGTCGGCTCGTCGAGCAGGAGAATCGGGGCGTCCTTGAGGAATGCCCTCGCGATATTGATGCGCTGCTTTTCCCCCACACTAAGGCGCGCCGCCCCTTCGCCCACCACGGTGTCAAACCCCTGCGGCAGCCGCCCGATGAATTCCCGCGCATTGGCCAGCTCAGCGGCGCGTTCGATCTCGGCGCGGGTGGCCCCGGGATGGGCGAAGGCGATATTCTCGGCAATCGTTCCTGGGAGGAGAAACGACTCCTGGAACACGAAAGCGACCTGCCGCCGCAAATCCTCCAGCTTAAGATCCCTCAGATCCGTTCCGCCAATCCGGATAAGGCCCGCGGAGGGATCGTAAAAGCGGGGCAGGAGATTAAGAAGGGTGGTCTTGCCGGAGCCGCTCGGGCCGACCAGGCCGATCGTTTCCCCGGGCTGAATTTCGAACGAGACGCCCCGCAGGACCGGTTTGGCGGGATCGTAACCGAAACTCACATTCTCGAAGCGAATGCCGGCCTCGCTCGCCACTGGGAACGGCCGAGGCGCAGGGGATTCCGGAACATCTTCGCGCGCATCAAGAATTTCGAAAATCCGGTGCAGCCCGGCGTTGGCATCCGAGACGGTGGCTCCGACTTGGGAAAGCTGGTTGAGAGGATCGTAGAGCTGGCTGAGGTACGAGAGGAAAATCACCAGCTCGCCGACGGTCAGGCGCTGGGCGAGGATTTCGCCGGCGCCCCAGCCGGTGAGCCCGGCGGTGGCGAGCCCAAACAAAAGGGCGATGACGAGCCAATAAACCACCTCGAGCCCGTGCTGGCTGAGCCGCTTCTGGAACGAGGCCTGGACCTGCCCCTGGAAAGCCGCTTCCTCGGTCGCTTCGCGCGCATAGCTTTGGATCAACGGGAGGGCGGAGATGTTTTGCTGCACGAGCGAGGTCACGCGGCTGTCGGACTGGTGGGCGGCCAGGCTGCGGGCGTTCATCTTGCGGCCCAGGACAGCCATGACGAGCAGCAGCGGCGGAAAAACGGCCAGAGTCACCAGGGCGAGCCGGTGGTTCACTCGCCACATCACCAGCAGCATCAAGCTCACGCTGGCCAGCGAGTTCAGGAACTTGAACAAGCCCTGCTGGAAGATGGTTTGCAGCGCATACGCGTCCCACGTCGCGCGGTAAATCAGATCGCCCTGGCTCCGCCGCTGGTAGAATGCGAGCGACAGACGTTGCATCCAGGCGAAAAGCTGCACGCGAATCTGCGCCAGGCCCGAGAGGCCCGCCTGGATCGAGAGATAATTCTGGGCTGCAGCCAGCAGGCCCTGGGCGGCGTGCAGGAGAAAGATCGAGAAGACGGCGAACCCAAGCAGCGAGGCCCGTTCGGAGAGTTCGCGAGCGTGCCAGGATTCCGGCAGCCACGCCGGAGCGGCTTTGCCGCCCACGATGTAATCAATGATGAGCGCTACCGGCCACGGTTTCAGCAGGCTGGCGCCAATGCCGAGGAACATCAGCGCAAGCGCGGCAGCCACTCGCGGCAGCTCCGGCCGAAAATAGCGCAGCACTCGGGACCATTTTTTCACCGGCCCCAGTTGAACGGAAACCGGGCGCCGACCGCAACTCCGGAGAAGGAGGGATTAAGACAGCGGTGTCAGCCCTTCTTTTCGAGCATCGTGCGAAATTCGTCGAACAGCACGGTCGAGTCATGCGGCCCGGGCGAAGCCTCGGGATGGTACTGCACGCAGAAGATCGGCTTGGTCTTGTGGCGCATCCCCTCCACGGTCTGGTCATTGAGATTCACCCGGTTGACCGCCACATCCTTCGGCAGGGAATCGGCATCGACCGCGAAGCCGTGGTTTTGCGAGGTGATTTCCACCTTCCCAGTTTCCAGGTCTTTCACCGGCTGATTTCCGCCGCGATGGCCGAACTTGAGCTTGAAAGTTTTGCCACCGAACGCCTGGCCGAGCAATTGATGGCCCAGGCAAATTCCGAAGATCGGCACGCCCGAGTTCACCAGTTCCTTGACCTCGCGCACGATGTAGGGGAGCGCGGAGGGATCGCCCGGGCCGTTCGAGAGGAAGATGCCCGCGGGTTTGTGCTTCAGCGCCTCGGCCGCGGGGGTGCTGGCCGGAACGACCTGCACCTTGAAGCCCCGTTGGCGGAGCCGGCGGAGGATGTTGTACTTCATCCCGAAATCGTACGCGACGATCGGGATGTCCGCCGGGCGCAATGGGTCGCGGACGTTGCGCGCATCGGCCGGCTCGGAACCATGCACCAGGCGGAAATCGGCGCTCTGCTCATCTTTGGCGTCCCAGACGAACGGTTCCTTATGGGTTACTTCCTTCACGTAATCAACGCCTGCCAACCCGGGCCACTCCTTCGCCTTGCGCACCGCCTCGGCATCAGAAATTTCGAGCGTGGAGAGAAATCCGTTCATCGCCCCGCGGACGCGCAGCTTTTTCGTCAGAGCCCGCGTGTCGATCCCCTGGATGCCGGGCAGGCCGTACTTTTCCAGGTAGTCCGGCAGGCTGAAGTCCGCGCGCCAGTTGCTGACCACCGGAGAGAGTTCGCGAATGACAAATCCCGCCACGTGCGGCCGCCAGGATTCGATATCCTGGAGGTTCACCCCGTAATTGCCGATTTGGGGATACGTCATCGTCACGATCTGTCCTTTGTAGGAAGGATCGGTCAGGATTTCCTGGTAGCCGGTCATCGAAGTGTTAAAGCACACCTCGCCGCATATTTCGGCGCGCGCGCCGAAACCTCGGCCGCGGTAAACGGTTCCGTCTTCCAGAGCCAGCACTGCATTCATCGGAGGCACCATCGCGTAAAAGTCCCGGGGATGCTAGGGGGAAAGATGGCGAGGTCAAGTCATCCGAAATCCAGACAAACTCCCGGGAAAAACGGAGGCCAAAGGCGGCCGAATCCCGCGCTCCGGGAGTAACCAGGGTGACCACGGCAAATGCAGAGCAAACTACCGTTGCTGCATTCCTGCCCTGGCGGGGTTCGTAAGTCCACATTCCGTGGGCCCTGGCGCGCAGAAGCTACGATGCAGGCCTCTGCGGCGCAAGGCAGCAATCGTCGAGCGCTGGCTAAAGTGGTTGGGCCGCAGGACGCCGCTTGCCATACGTCCGCTTTTCGCGGCAGTTTCGAATTGTTTATCGCTGGGGTGAAATTAGTCTCGGGGAATGTCTCCTCGTTTTTTTGTCTCACTTCTTCTCGGCGTTTCCGCCTTTTTCCTGGGCATGAGAGCGGTCCGGGCGGACGGTCTGCGACTGGCCACGTTCGACATCGATGCGACGCCGCCAGTGGGGAGTCATATGGCTTACGATCCGGTGACGAACAAATGGGAACTGGGCCTGAGGGCGCGGGGCGTGGTCTTGCTTGGAGCGGGCGACCCGATTGTGCTCTGCGCGGTCGACTGGATTGGCATTGCCAACGAGGGCCACGATGCCTTTTGCCAGGCGCTGGCCGAGGCGGCGCAGACCCAGCCGAGCCGGGTGGCCGTCCACTCTCTGCACCAGCACGATGCCCCGGATTGCGACTTTTCCGCGGAACGGATTTTGAAAGAGGCGGGAGTGGATCCCAAGCAGTTTGAGGGGGGATTCCAGCGCGAGGCTCTCGCCAATCTGGCGGCAGCGGTCAAAATGGCTTTGCCCAGGGCGCAGCCGGTAACGCATCTCGGCCTCGGCGAAGCCCGGGTGGAAAAGGTCGCCTCGAACCGCCGGATCTTTGGAGCGAATGGCAAGGTCCGCGCGGTGCGCTACACCTCGTGCCCTGATCCGGCGTTGCGGGCTGAACCGGAAGGGACGATCGATCCGGTCCTCTCGGAAGTCAGTTTCTGGAACGGGGACAAGCCATTGGCGGTGCTCAGTTACTACGCCACCCATCCGCAGAGTTATTACCGCACGGGCATGCCGAACCCGGACTTTCCCGGGCTCGCCCGGTTCAATCGACAACTGGCTGTTCCGGACGCTCTCCACGTTCATTTCAACGGGGCTGGCGGGAATATCGGCGCCGGCAAGTATAACGATGGGTCGAAAACGAATCGCATGATTCTGGCCGGCCGCGTTGAGGATGCGATGCGGCGGGCCTGGGAAAACACCAGGCGCGAACCGATCGACGCCAGCGCCATTGGTTGGAAAGTGGAATCCGTGGCCTTGCCCCCCTCCAGGCATCTGTCGCACGAGGTGCTCGACAAGGAGGTCAAGGAGCGCAACCCCTTGCTCACCCAGCGCGGCGATGCCTCGCGGCTGGCCTGGCTGCAACGTTGCGAGGCCGGACGCAAAATCGACGTGACCTGCCTGAAGCTGGGCCGGGCGCGGGTGCTGCATCTGCCGGGCGAATTGTTTGTGGAGTATCAGCTCGCGGCCAAGGCCGCCCGGCCGGATCTGTTCGTGGCCCTGGCCGCCTACGGCGACTATGGTCCCTGGTACATCGGCACCGCTGCGGCTTACGAAGAGGGCGGTTACGAAACCGAGCCGCGCTCGTCCAATGTGGCGCCGGAAGTGGAGCCCGTTCTGACGGGGGCCATCCGCAAGCTGTTGCGGGACTGACATGAAACGGTTCCTGATGGTTTGCGCCTGGATCGGCCTCGCCAGTCTCTCCCTGGCCCGCGTGCCCGCCGCTGACTCCGCCCGGATCGAGGTCGATTTTGGCAAGACGCTCGGTCCCATGAAAATGGACCAGATGGCGCTCGGCCAGGGCGGCCTTTCCAGTTCGCCCATGTTTGCTGATCGCGTCGGAGAATTGCGCGCGCTCCGGCCCAAGCTGATCCGCCTGTTCATCCAGGAGTACTTCGATCTCCTGCCGAGTGCGGGACGTTTCGAATTCGCCCGGCTCGATCGCGCCGTTAACGCGATCCTGGCCACTGGCGCCCGGCCGTTGATGTGCATTTGCTTCAAGCCCAAGCTGCTCTTCGGCGATATCAACCAGGACCGGGTGGAACCGCGGGATTACGCGGCCTGGCAAAGCCTGGTGGCCGCGCTGGTGGCGCACTACAAGGAGCGAGGGGCTGGAATCCAGTATTGGGAAGTGGGGAACGAGCCGGACATTGGGGAGGATGGCGGGTGCCCCTACCGCTTTCAACCGGTGAGCTATGTCCGCTATTACAAGGCCACTTGTGAAGCGATTCTGAGCGCGGATCCGGCCGCGAGAGTAGGCGGCCCGGCGCTGGCCAATGTGCGATCGCCCATTCTCACCACGCTCATCGACTTTTGCGCCCATAACACCCTGCCGCTGCACTTTGTTTCCTGGCACATCTACAGCAGTGATCCGAAGGCGATTCGCGGCACGGTGGATTATGTGCGCGACCTTCTGAAGAATCATCCCTCGTTAAAGCCGGAAACGTTCCTCGATGAATGGAACATGGATCTGGCCAATCCGCCGCTCGATGCCCGGTTCCAGCCTTGCTATATCGCAGAGACAATCTTCCAGATGAAAGAGGCCGGGCTCGATTACTCCTGCTATCACCACATCCGCGATTGGCATGTGGCTTACGATGAGTTCGCTCCGTTCATGTCTCCGCAGGGCACGGCGTTCATGGCCCGGTGGTGGAACCGCATGCCGCAATTCGACGGGCTTTTCGATTATCAGAACCACGTCCGGCCCTCCTACTTCGCTTTCAAACTGCTCTCGCGTGTTTCCGGCAACCGCCTGGCTGCGGAGTCGGACCGCGCCGGCCTCCACGCCCTGGCTGCCCATGATCCCCAGCTCCGCATGTACAATCTCCTCCTCTGGAACTTTTCCGGCTCCGAGCTGAAACTGAACCTTGTTTTGAAGGCTTTGCCGGCGGACGTTCGCATTCGCCATGTCCAGCTGGACGCGCAGACGGCCAGTGAGGATGAGAATTCGCGCTTGCGCCCCGACCCGTTCCAGAAGCTCGCCCAGGGAGATCAAAAGCTGGAGATCGCGCTCGATCCCTTCGCGATCCATTACTGGTCTCTGGAATAGGCAAGCCCCCTGGTTGGCGCGTTCGTTCAGTTGTTCATGGCGAACTTGCGGCGTGACGGCAGCCGTCTATGATGCGCCCAAGGACGTATGAAAACCCAAGTAACCTGCTTTCTCCAACTGGCAGTTCTGTGCGCGGCACTCTCCACCACCCGTGCAGCCATCCAAACCGAAACTGTCCTTTACCAGGAAGGCAACGCCACTCTGGAAGGCGTGCTCGTTTACGACGATGCCCTCGCCGGCCGGCGTCCCGGAATTCTCGTGGCGCACCAGTGGAAGGGCCTGAGCGATTACGAACGCAAGCGTTCTGAAATGCTGGCGAAGCTCGGCTACGTGGCTTTCGCGGTCGATATCTACGGGCAGGGCGTGCGCCCGTCCGATCCCAAAGCCGCGGGTGAAACCGCCGGCAAATTCAAGGCGGATCGCGCTTTGCTGCGCCGGCGCGTGCTCGCGGGCCTGGAACAGCTCCGCGGCAACAGCCATGTGGACGCCCGGAAGATCGGAGCGATTGGCTATTGCTTTGGCGGCACCACGGTCCTCGAGCTCGCACGTTCCGGCGCGGATGTGGCGGGCATCGTCAGCTTCCATGGCGCCCTGGCCACTCCCACCCCGGAGGATGCAAAAAACATCAAAGGCAAGGTCCTGGCCTGCCACGGAGCCGATGATCCGTTCGTTCCCCCGGCGGAAGTCAGCGGTTTCGAACAGGAAATGCGCAACGCCAAGGTTGATTGGCAATTGATCGCTTACGGCAATTCCGTCCACAGCTTCACCGACTGGAATGCCGGCAACGACAATTCCAAGGGAGCCGCCTACAACGAGAAGGCGGACCAGCGTTCATGGCAGGCGATGAAAGACTTCTTTGCCGAACTGTTCGGCAGCGCCGCTAAATAAGCGCCGCGTCCGCTCACAGTTCGTGGATGCGAAGATCCTTGTACCAGGCCTCGCTGGGCGGGCCGGCGTGGATCTGCAGCGCGATGATGCCGTGATCTTCGATCGTCGGATCGGTCTCGGTGTAGTCGACCGTTTGCAGCCCGTTCAACCAGATTTGAATCCGCTTTCCCTGGCAGCGGATCTTGTATTCGTTCCAGTCATTCCGCTTCAGCACCGTCTTCACCTTCTCGATGTCGGACTTGGCCAGGACCTTGTTCCGGCGTGATTCATCGTACAGGCAGCCCCACCAGGCTGGGTCCCCCATGTCGGCTTGGTACCCGCTCACTTCATTGTTGTTGGGGATCGATTTGGTGCGGATCTGCACCCCGCCATTGGCGCTCTCCCCGCCGAGCAGCTTGAACTTCAGGCTGAGCACGAAATTCGTGTAGCCGCGGGTCGTCCGCAGAAATTCGTTGCGCGGGATTTTCGCGGTCATGGTCCCGCCGACGATCGCGCCGTCCTGGATCCGGAAGGTGTGATTCGTGTCCCCCTCCCAGCCTTTGAACGATTTTCCGTCGAACAAGGACACGGTTTTGCCCGGGTCCGCCGCAAACGCGGAAGGCAACGACAACGCCAGAGCCAGCATGGCTGCTTTCAGGTGATTCATGCCGTCAGGCTAGCAAAGGTCCCCGGCGCTGTCAGCGGAAGAAAAGCAGCCACACCAGCACCAGCAGCGGAGCCATGAACGGGAGGGTGTACCGGCCAATATAGCCCAGGAATCCCGGCGTATGGACCTTCGCGTGTTCGGCGATCGATTTGACCATGAAGTTGGGGCCGTTTCCAATATACGTGTTCGCTCCGAAAAAGACTGCTCCCACGCTGATCGCCGTCAGAAAGTGATTGAGCGCCGGCTTCCCCAGCAGATAAGCGATCTGGATCTGTTCCAAACTCAGCGAACCGCTCGCGAGCGCCACCGGATGATACTGTTGCAGCGCGGCCAGCGTGGATTTGATGTCGCCGGTGCCGGGGCCGGTGATCCCCGCAAGGTCGGGCATGCCGGCGGTGATCAGTCGTTGCACTTCTGCCACCACGTCCGGAGGCACAAAGACTCCCACAATCGCCGTCAGAAAGCTGTAGTAAGTGGGCGCGTTATCCAGCGCGCTGGAGAGCAGGCCGGATCCCCAATAGAAAAATCCGGGTGAAGTCATGCCCAAATCCCGCGCATTGTGCCCAAGCCAGTCCAGCGCGGGCAGCATCGTGGCGAAAATCCCCACAAAGAGAATCGCCACTTCTTTGATCGGCTCAAAATTGAAGTCGTTCGCCCGGTGGATCTCCTTTTTCGTGAAGAAATAGGAGCCGATTCCCGCCGCGAGCATCAGGCTCTCGCGGAGAAAAGCCGGCTTCTCCACGAAAACAGCCCCGAGAATCACCGCCAGGAAAACCAGGTTCGGCAGGCCCTGAAAGCGCCATTGGTCGTCCGGCTCGGCCAGGCGCTCGCGCACCGTTCTAGGCGCCTTCAGGTAGTTCCGACGGTCGACAAAATAGAAAACTGCCAGCATAAAAACCACCGCGGTCAGCCAGACCGGGAAGCAATGTTCCAGCACCCACCAGAACGGCACCCCTTTCAGATACCCAATAAACAGCGGCGGATCCCCGATCGGCGTCAGGCAGCCGCCGATGTTTGAGACCACAAAAATGAAGAAGACGATGTGATGCGCGGTGACCCGATATTTGTTCATCCGGATCCACGGCCGGATCATCAGCATGGAAGCGCCCGTCGTCCCCAGGAAGTTCGCCAGCACCGCCCCGATGAACAGGAACAGCACGTTCGTCGCTGGAGTCGCCTCCCCTTTCACGGAGATGTGTATCCCGCCCGCCACCACAAACAACGACCCAACCAGCGCGATGAAACTGACGTACTCATGAGCCACATGCACGACCGGCCCCGGCGCTTTCAGGTAAAAGAGATAATAACCGAGTGTCACCGCCGCGAGCGTGAAAGCCACCTTCGGGTAGTGCTGGTGCCAGTATTCCGCGAATAGGAGCGGGGCCAGGGCAATCGCCATGAGCAAAAGGCCGAAGGGCACAATCATCCAGGGCGTGGGTTGCAGGAGATGCTCCATGGCGGGGAATTTAAGCGCACGTTCCGCCGGGAACAAGACGGAGAAAACCCGTCGAAATATTTGTGCCTTTCCCGACACTGGGTCAGATTCCGACTCGCTTGCGAATGCCGAAGCCACAGAGCCATTCAGCGATCCGAAAGCGCGCCAGAACCCCGCGGAAGACTGCGGGCGCACGCTCTCCGCTGGATAGCCGGGAAACCGCCCGGCGCGTGATTGATTGGTTCTCGGCGAATGCCCGAGACCTGCCTTGGCGGCGGACCAAAGATCCTTATGCCATCTGGATTTCCGAGGTGATGCTCCAACAAACGCAGGTAAAGACGGTGATTCCCTACTGGGAACGCTGGATGACTGCTTTTCCGGACGTGCAAGCCCTGGCGGCGGCCCCCGAAGCAACCGTCCTCAAGCTCTGGGAAGGGCTTGGCTACTATTCGCGCGCCCGCAATCTGCAAAAGGCTGCGCGGCAGATCTGTGTCGAGCGGGGCGGGGTTTTCCCGGCCGCTTGCGAAGAAGTCCTCGATCTCCCCGGGGTGGGCCGCTACACAGCAGGCGCGATTTGCAGCATCGCATTTGGTTTGCCCGCGGCGATTCTCGACGGGAACGTCGCCCGGGTTCTCTCCCGTTTGTTCGCGGTCGGTGGCGACCTCAAGTCTGCCGCTACACAGAAGCGGCTCTGGGATCTGAGCTTGTCGTTGGTCCAGGCCGCGTCGGACTGTTCTTCTCTCAACCAGGGTTTGATGGAACTGGGCGCCACGGTCTGCCTGCCGCGCAGTCCGCTCTGTTCGGCTTGTCCGTTGGAAAGCCAGTGCGAAGCCCGGGCGAAAAGCCAGGTCGATCGTTATCCGAGGAAAAAGGAGGCGGCACCGATGCGCGAGCGGCGTTTTGTGGCGGTGCTGTTGCAGCGTGATGGGATGGTTTTGATTCGCCAGCGAAGCCCGCACGGGGTCAACGCCGGATTGTGGGAGTTCCCGAATTTTGAATTGGAAAACGGGGAAAAGGCGTCCGAGCGCGTGGCTGGATTCGGCGCGCTTCGATGGGCGCGCACCATCAAGCACACGATAACGCGCAATCGAATTACGCTGGAGGCTTATGCGGGCGCGCCGCGCGGCTCGGCCGCCGCTCTGGAACGCAGCTTGGGAGGACAGTGGGCGCTGGTCAACCGCCTCCACGATTTTGCTTTCAGCAGCGCTCATGCGCGGCTGCGGACCTGGCTGCAGGCCCATTTGCCAGGTGAGGACGGCAGCCACGGTTCGCGCGGCCGGGTGACTTGAGTGTCGCGACCCTTTGCGGCTACATTGGCCGCCAATGAATGTTCTGGTAACCGGCGGCGCGGGCTACATCGGCTCCACTTGCGTCGAAGAATTGATCGACGCGGGGCACAGCGTGACCGTGCTCGACAACTTGAGCGAAGGTCATCGTTCAGCGGTCGATCCGCGGGCCAGATTCGTCCAGGGCAACCTGGGGGATGGTCCGCTGGTTGCGAAAACGATCAAGGAAGCCAAAGCGGAAGCGATCATCCATTTCGCCGCTTATGCTCTCGTGGGCGAGTCGATGCAGAATCCGGGCAAATACTTTCGCAACAATGTCGGCTGGGCGCTCGAATTGCTGGATGCCGCGGCCGGGAACGGAGTGAAGAAATTCGTCTTCAGCTCGACCTGCGCCACCTATGGTCCGCCGGAGCGCGTTCCGATTCCCGAGGATCTCCCCCAGCGGCCGATCAACCCTTACGGCGAATCCAAGCTCATGTTCGAAAAGATCCTGCAATGGTACCGCCAGATCTTCGGGCTCGAATTTGTCGCCTTCCGTTACTTCAACGCCGCGGGCGCGAGCAAGAAGTACGGCGAACATCATCGCGTCGAAACACACCTCATCCCGAACATCCTCAAGGTTCCGCTCGGCCAGGCCGCGCACTGTGACATCTACGGCGTGGATTACCCCACGCCCGACGGAACCTGCATCCGCGATTACATCCACATCGTGGATCTGGCGCAGGCTCACATGCTCGCCATGCAGCCCGGGAAGCAGGGCTTTTATAATCTCGGCAATGGCGAGGGCTACTCCGTGCGTGAGGTGATCAAGATGTGCGAGAAAATCTCCGGCAAATCCATTCCGGCGGTGGAGAAGCCCCGGCGGCCCGGCGACCCGCCCCGCCTCGTCGCCGCTGCGGATCGCGCCATCAGCGAGCTGGGCTGGAAGCCCAAATACCCGAAACTGGAAGACATCGTCAGCAGCGCTTGGGAATGGCACAAGGCCCATCCCAACGGCTATCCCGATTGAGGGGTCCTGCCCCCCCTCCCTCTACCGAATTCCGAGTGCCTTGATGCGCGACGCCAGGGTGGTGGGCTTCATGTTCAGCCGTTCGGCGGCGCCACCCGGGCCGAACACTTTGCCGGCGCTTTGTTGCAACGCGGCGGCGATGCTTTCACGTTCTTTGCGCTTCCAATCTTCCCGTGTGAGGATTGGAGTCGATTCGTCCAGAGGCGGCTTCGCCGGTGTTGAGCGGGGCGAATCGCCCTGCGGCAATTCGAAGTGCAACGGTCCGTTTTGCGCGAGAATCACCGCCCGCTCCACCGTGTTCTGCAGTTCCCGAATGTTGCCTGGCCAGTGATAGGCGGCGAGTTGATCCGCTTGAGCTTGGCTCAAGCGGGGCGTAGGGCGATTCATTTTCCGGGCCGTCATCCGGACAAAGTGCGCGGCCAGTTTGGGAATGTCTTCGCGCCGCTCGCGCAACGGGGGAATATCGAGCGGGAAAACAACCAGCCGATAAAACAAATCCTGCCGAAATCGTCCCGCTTCCACCTCCTTCTTCAAATCGCGATGGGTGGCTGCGATAATGCGCACATTGATCTTGCGCGCGCGCGTGTCGCCCACCCGCTCGATCTCCTGTTCCTGCAATACCCGCAACAGCTTCGCCTGCATGGCCAGCGGGATTTCCCCGATCTCATCCAGGAAAAGGGTGCCGCCATCCGCCAGTTCGAACCGGCCGGGCTTGTCCCGCACCGCGCCGGTGAATGACCCGCGCATGTGCCCGAAGAATTCGCTCTCGAAAAGGTTCTCAGGCACGGCGCCGCAATTGACCTTGATGAGCGGCCGGCCCTTGCGGGGGCTGTTCTCGTGGATCGCGCGGGCGACCAGTTCCTTGCCAGTGCCGCTTTCTCCCGTGACCAGCACCGTGGCATCGGTCGGTGCGACAAGTTGAATCTGTTGCATCACTTTCCGCAGGCCGGGGCTTTCGCCGACAATGTCCCCAAAGTTTTGCGAGGTGCGAATCTCTTCCAGCAGATACTCGTTCTGGGCCTGCAGCCGGGCCTGTTCTTGTTCCATCAGCACCCGGTCCGTGATGTCGACCATCATGGTGCGCGTATGTTTGCCATCGGGCGCCGGCTTGGACCACCACTGCACCCAAATCGGTTTTCCGTTATCCTTCCGGCGCAATTCCAGCACGACGCCCTTGGCTTCGCTCCCATTGCCCAGGGACGCCAACGCCTCGCTCACCCGCCGTTTCGCCTCCGGGTTGTCCGGCGCGAAGGAGTGGCCGAAGGTTTCCGCCACTTCCTCCGGCTTGATTCCAAGAGTGTTCAATGCCGCGCGGTTGGCTCGGATGAAACGAGAATCGAGCCCCTCAAACACGTAGGGAATGGGCGCTTCTTCGAACAGGTCCCTGAACTCCTCCCGCAACTGCACATTCTCCTCCTCCAACCGTTCTTTGAGCGAAGCGATCTCCTCGAAAGCCCGCGCGTTCGCGATGCTGACCGCGGCGTGATCCGCGAAAACGCGAAGCCATTGGAAATCATCGGCACCCAGTACGCCTTTATCGAAGAGAGCCAGGACGCCCAGCACCTCGCCGCGAAACACCAGTGGTTGGGCGGCCACGGTTCGAATGCCCTCGCGCTTCATCCACTGACGATCAGCGATCCATTCTTCGTCCCCGGACAGGCCCGGCAGGAGCAGAGGTTCGCCCGTCTCGGCCACGCGCCCAATTTTCCTCACCCCCATCGGGAATCTTCGAAATCCGCCTTGGAGCCCTGAATAGTCGTTTTCTGCGCTTCCCGAATTGCCGGCACTGGCGGCCAGATGGAGGCAACGCGACTGATCGGGGCATTCGGCGAGGAAACGGCAATCCGCGCAAATGTCGCCCGGCCGGATAAGCCAGATGCGCGCTAGGACTACGTTGGGGCATTGCGCCAGTCCTTTCACCACCGCGCTCAGTACTTCGGCTAACGACCGGTTCTGAGCCATCGATACCATCACTTGCGGCAGCTTCGCGCAATTCACGATTGGAGATTACGAAATCACGTTAATAGGTGCAACGAAAGTTCGTAAATTACGAACAGTCGTAACTCGGGATGACGCTCAGATTTTGCAGAAACGCCAAGGATTCAGAGGTTTTTGCGCCCGACTGCCTGCTGGCACGCTTCCTGTGTATGGGGGGCATCGCTGCAATCAAGCAGCGCTGAAAACGAAATTTAAAAATTATGAACCGCATCGCCCAACTCGACCCCGCAACCGCCACTGGCAAAACCAAGGAACTCTTCGATGGTGTGCAAACTCAACTGGGTGTCGTCCCAAACCTGTTCCGTGTCTTTGGCAACTCGACAGCTGCCCTCCAGGGTTACTTGAATTTCAGCGGCGCTCTGGCCGGTGGAGCCCTCGACGCCAGGGTGCGCGAGCAGATCGCGCTGGCGGTTGCCGAGATCAACGACTGCACCTACTGCCGCAGTGCCCATACTTACCTGGGCGGACTGGCGGGCCTCACTGAAAGTGAGATCACCGGCGCCCGGAAAGTCGCCGCTACCGATGAACGCACCGAAGCAATTTTGAATCTCGCCCGCAATATCGTGGTGCAACGCGGCGAGTTGAGCGAGACCGAGTTCAAAGCCGCCCGCGCTGCCCGGCTTTCCGATGCCGAAATCGTTGAGACCGTCGCGAACGTAGCCCTTAACCTTCTGACCAACTACGTCAACCAGGTCGCGCAGACCGTCGTGGATTTTCCCGAAGTGAAAGCGGCCGCTTGATTGCGGCGGTAGATCAGCATCTCTGAGGTCATCAAACTAAACAGGCAGTTCCATTTATGAATACTCAAACTTTGAATCAGGACAATTTCGACTCAACGGTCGGCAACAGCCCAACGCCGGTTCTTGTGGACTTTTGGTCGGAAGGATGTGGCCCATGCCGGATGCTCAACCCGGTTCTGGAAGAAATCGCTGCGGCCCAAGCTGGGAAAACAGTCATCGCCAAAGTCAACATCGGCGAGTCGCCCGCGCTCGCTGCCCGTTTTGGCATCACGGCGGTTCCCACACTCATCGTGTTCAAGAATGGTCAGCCGGAGCGAACCCTTCGCGGCGTCCAGTCGCGCCGCGAAATCCTGGCCGCGCTCGCATCGGCGGCCTAATCCCATCACCGCAAAGCGATCCCCGGAGCGGTTCGCTTTGGAAAACCCAAAACGCAAAACGCCCATGAACCAACGATTCCGCCACGGCCAGAGCGGCACGGCCAAGAGCGCATCAAACCCCCGCGCTGATTGTCTGAGGAAAAACGATCCATTCTTCCCGCAGCCGGGCGCCCGGGCCTGCTTGCGCGACTTGCCGAAAGGCGGGCTGCGCCTCTTGGACACGGGCCATTTTGCGCTGGAAGAAGGCGAACTGCAGATCGCTGCGCACTCTGCAGTTCCTGGAAAAGCATCGTTGAGTTAATTAACAAGCAGAGGGGTGGCGGCGGGGATTTGCCTGCCGTCACCCGCGCCTGGAGAAACCTATGGCTGGCCGATTCCTTGAAACCTATTTCACTCCGGAGGTGCTCGCTGCGCAAGCGCACTACTTCGGGCGTTCACAACCTGTTCCGCCCCAGCCCGGGCGCGATCCGCTCGGAGAGGAGGAAGCCAGCTTCATCGCTCAGCGCGACAGCTTTTACCTGGCCACGGTGACAAGCGATGGCTGGCCCTATATCCAGCACCGCGGCGGCCCGCCGGGATTCCTTAAAGTTCTCGATCCGCAGACGCTCGGTTTTGCTGACCTGAAAGGCAACCGCCAGCTTCTGAGCACGGGCAATCTGGCAGCAAACCCTCGCGTCTCCTTGTTCCTTATGGATTACCCTCACCGCGAACGCCTGAAAATCCTGGGGCACGCCCGCGTGATTGACGCCCGGGGCCAGGGCGAACCCGTGACCCAATTGTCCCCGGCGCCCGGGCTGCGAGACAAAGTCGAGCGCTTGATCCTCATCGAGGTGATCAGCTTTGACTGGAACTGCCCGCAGTACATCACCCCCCGATATTCCTCCACCGAAATGGAACAGGCCGTCGCACCATTGAAACAGCGCATTGCCGATTTGGAATCGGCCCTGGCCGCGAGGAAGTAACCGCTCGCAGGCTTGCCGTTGCGAAGTCCAACGCTTTCCCCTTCGCCCTCCGTCCAGCAGGGCGGGCGGAACAAGATCTTGGGTAGCAGTTTCGCGCGCTCTGTTGGCCCGGTCCGATTTTGGCAAACCAGCTCATTCGGACCCGAAAGCCTCGCCTGACGACCGGCCTTTTTCAGGGAATTCTTTTAGCTTCCGGGTCGGGCGAGTTCTGCTAATCTGCGAGTACAGCACTTGTTTTGGCGGCCCCTTCGGTGGGAGCAATGACGTGGGGTGCCATTTTTGGTTCCTATGCAAGCCAACCCAACTACCAGATCGACCGACAAGTTTGCGGGACTGACCGTGACGCTCCCGAACGGCGGACGATTAACCCTGACTCGGATCTTCAAACAAACCACCGAGACGACGCTTTATCGCACCGAGAATCCGGAGATCGTCGTCAAAGTGTTCGATCTCGAATGCGGGAAGCCGGACGAGGTGAGCTACGGCCCTTACACCCGCTTCCAATTGGAACTGGCTAACTTCGAGGACATCATGAACCTCGAATCGGTGCGGCGTTTTGTGCCGATTTACTACGGCGCGCAGATCGACTACGAGCGGAAATATGCCTGGATCGCGATGGAGTTTTTCCACGGCGAAGACCTCCAGTCATGGTGCGACAATGCCGCCAATGAGGGCTTTCCCGATGATTGGGTGGCCGAATTCAAGGAGGCGATCTTCGAAGCGTTCTCCATTCTGACACTGTTTCATAAGCAGGGGATTGTCGTGGTGGATTTCAAGCCGGAGAATATGCTCCGCCTGGGCGAGCGCGGGGTGAAGTTCGTGGATATGGGCGCATTTTTCACCCGCCGCCACTACAGCGCTCCGGAAAAGTATGTCTACTCGGCGACGCCCGATTACGCGGAGCTGCTCATCGACGTCTCGAATATCGACACGGGCATTCCCCCGAGCGAAGCCGCGGACATTTTCTCCGCCGGGGTGGCTCTTTTCGAAATGGCCACGGGCCACTCCCGCCTGGAAATTGCGGAGCAAACCGCCGAGGAAATTCTGGCCCGACCTGAGCTCTACCGGTTCCGCGATTCGCAGATTCGTGATCTCTGGAAGCAATACCCGCATCTCCGGGAGGTTTTGCCTTTGCTGGAGACGCAGTTGAAAGAACGCCGGCTGCTCTTCGCGGAGGTCTGGCATCTGCTCAAAGGTTACGTCGGCGGGCAGGTCAGCGATTGGGAAGGCGTGCCGCCGGAACAGCGGGACCAGATCATTCTTGCCACGGGCACCACCTTCATCACCGAACAGTTGCCCGAGCCATTGCAGTGGCTGGCCGGGCCGATTGCCCAAAGCACGGTCTTGCGCAGCATTCGCCTGAAGAGCGTGAATGATCTGCTCCGCCTGATTCAAAGCCCGGCTTCGGTCCTGGCCCGGGAAGATCTGGAGAAATGCAACACCCTGGTCCAGTACCTCCGCGATCTGGACCAATCCACTGAATTCCTCGAGCACTTGAACACTTGGGAGACCCGATTAAACCGCGAAACCGGGCATTGGGGATTAGCCGCGCCGGTGGTTTACGCGCACCTGAGCGAAAGCGCGCTCTTCACCTTTGTCCGCGAAGCGCACCGGGATCCGTACGGCCACCGCTTCTTTGAGATCTGTTCTGACCTCGAAGCCGACGACGTTAAGGACGGGAAGCTCACTCTCTGGCACCTGCAAGATGACCATCTGGCGTGGCTGGGCGCCGCCGCGCCGCTGGCCGAGGCCAGTCCCGCCGCCTGATCAGGAAGCGTTCGCCGCCGCGGCAGGAGAGTTGGCGGGGGTGGTCGTTTCCATGGGCGCGGTTTCATCAATGAACCGGAGGGCCGCATCGAGCAGGGCCTTCAGCTCATCCTGCGTGGGTTCAAAGCGCGCGAACTTCACCAGGTCACACCGGGAGAGGAAATCCTCCAGGAGCCCTTTGTGGTTTGGGTGCAACACGGCGGTGGACCGCATCTCCTCCAGAAATTCTTCAGTGGTCCGATCGGGCGCCTGAAGGTCGAACCGTTCCTCGAGGTAGGCGCGGACCACGTCGGAAACCAGCGAGCAATACGCGTAGGGATCGGACAACAGTTCACTCGCATTTCGCAGGCGGTCTTTAGCCCGCCGGTGCGGAGGAATGACCGGGGTAAGCTTGATCGCGGTTTTGCCCTTTTGATACTTCTTCCAGAGGAGCCAGAGGCCGGCCGCCGCTGCGATGGCCAGCAAGGTCCAGCCAATCCAGGCGTAGGAATTCGGGATTTGGACCGGGCCTTTGATCCCCCGAATCTCGGCGGCGTTCGTGGCGCTGCTGGCCGCCGATTGGGCGGGCAGGACGAGCGCGGAATTATTGCTGGCCATGGCCATCAGTTCAGAGACACCGGTAGCAGTTTGCCGCCACAAATGGCAACGGCTTTTTTAAAGCGGATTCCCTTTAACAATTCCGACATAAATGGCTGGCTTCCAACCGTGGCGCCGGACGACCAAAGGGAAAAAGCCGGAAGCACCAGCGCCTGCTCGCTCACCAGAAAACAGGGAAACCGCGCCGCCTTCACCCCATCCCCCAAAGCAATCACCGGATGTTCATGTCCCATAATGAGGGTCGCTCGCTCGCCCGCGTCGGCGGGTTCGGCCTGCCGATCCCCGTGCAGCAGCAAGAAAGCGCCGGCTCGATGCGAAGGGAGCAGTTCAACGGGCTGAACCCCCGCGAGCTTGCCCAAGCCCCGATCATGGTTGCCGACAATCAGCTTGGTGGCGCACTTTCGGGACAGATCCTCAAGCAGGGACTGGAAATCATTGACCAATTCGCTTACGGGAACCGCCCGATGGACCAGGTCGCCCAACAACACCAGTTGCCGGGGCTGATAGCAGGAGAGCAATTCGCCGAGCCGTTCGCCGATCCGGTCGCCACCGCCGAGCGGCAGCATTTGGCCGCGATAACGATGAGCCCAGGCGTAACCCAAGTGAAGGTCCGCGACCGCCAGAAGTCCGTGCTCCTCCAGATAAAGCCCCCGGCGATGGTCGAGCCAGACCCGCGGCAAAATCTCGATCCGGGATTTATCCATGTTCGATTGCGGGCTCCATCATACCGCAGAGCCGGGCGCCTGGCCACGCGATCAGGAGGTTTTCGGGATTTTCCCGCAGCCTGGCAGATTTATCCGATTTTTCTCCTTTTTTGACTTTGCGGCCCTTTACTCGCGCGGCCCCCGCGCTATGTTCGCGAACAAGTTTCGAGGCGGGTGTGCAGCAGCAACTCCTACGAAGTCGTTACCCCTGGCTAAGCCTGTTCCTCCTGCTTTGTTCGTGCCGTCCTGAACCGCCCGCCACCCACGGCCCGATCCCGCAGGACGTTTATCTGTGGCAGCGCCAATGGAACAAACCGGTGGCGGAAGCGATCACGAATCATGGCGCCGCGTTCCGTTCCCTGGTCTTTCTCGCGGCGGAGGTCTCCTGGAAAAAAGGAGAACCCCAGGTGGCGCGTGCCGCGGTCGACTATGGCTTGGTCCGCGCGGCGAACTGCGCGTTGGGCCTGGCCGTGCGCATCGGGCCTTTTCCAGGCCCCTTCTCCGCCACGGACAAGACCGGGCGCCGGCTGGCGGAGCTCTGTCATTCACTGCTGGCGGAATGCGCGGATCATGGAGTCGCCATCTCTGAACTGCAGATCGACTTTGATTGCGCCGCAGCCAGGCTCGAAGGGTATCGGCGCTGGATTGAGGCCATCCGGCAGGAAGTTCAACGGACCCCGATCGTCATCACCACTTTGCCGAGCTGGCTCGATCAGAAGGCCTTTGGAGCGCTGATCGCCGCAACCGACGGCTTCGTGCTGCAGGTTCACTCGTTGGAACGCCCGAAAAGCGCCCGGGCGCCATTCGACCTTTGCGACGCTAAACTGGCCCGGAAGGCCGCCGTGCGCGCCGCTCGCCTTGGACGCCCATTCCGGGTGGCGCTCCCGACCTATGGCTATGCGCTGGCGTTCGATCGGAATGAAAAATTCCTCGGCTTGAACGCTGATGGCCCGGAGAGAGTCTGGCCAGCCGATGCGCTGCTTCGCGAAACTCGCGCTGATCCCGCCGCGATGGCAGAACTGGTCCGCGACTGGACCGCGAGCCGTCCACAGGCGCTGGCCGGCGTCATCTGGTACCGCTTGCCGGTTCGAGGCGAAGCCTTGAACTGGAGCTGGCCTACCCTCGCCGCTGTCATGGCTGGCCGCGAGCCGAAGGAAGCGATCCGTCTGGAGGCCCGCCGCCAGCAAGACGGGCTTTTTGAATTGGTCCTGCACAATGACGGAGAAAGAAGCGCAACCGCCCCTGTCACAGCGGGAATGGAATGGGCTGGCGGCCGCTTGATCGCCGGCGATGGGCTGGCTGGCTACGAGTTGCAATCCCAGAGCGGCTCGAAAGCGATTTTGGCGCCGCGCCAGCCCCAACCCCTCGGCCCGGGCGAAACGCGGAAGATTGGCTGGCTCCGCCTGGATCAAACCAACGAAATCTCCACCCGACTTTTTGAGCGACCATGAACCTCAACCCTCATTTTCCATCGCGTTGGACCGGGCCGCTGGCCGCATTTCTGGCCGTTACCGCTCTCTCGGTGGCGGTGCTTCTGGCCTGCGGACCCGATTTTCCCAACATGCTCTTGACCTTGGGAGACCGGGCGATCCTCACCGCGCCCAGCGCGAACTTCGCCCGGGAACTGCAGCGCATGGACCTGCCGCCTTCCCGGTTCCGCTACCAGCCGCCACCTCCAAGCGGAGATGCTTCGCAGGCGGCGGAACTTGCGGATCTTCGTACCGCCCTGGAACGCAGCAAACTGCCCGTTGATGAAATCACCCTGGTGTTGGAAAGGCACACGGTGGAGCGCTTGAAGCTGGGCGATGCCAGCCGTGAGATCAAGGTCGCCACCGGCTTGCCGCCCGAGTTCGCCGACTATTTCCGTGGCTCCATTTGGTGGCATCGCGGTGATCAATCCAGTGAGCCTGAGGAACGCCAGGCAGCGTTCGCGAAGGCTGCGGAATCCTGGCGAACGCTGCTGGAGCGGCCGGAAGGCGAACGCCCATTCAAGTCCACCTGGGCGGCCTACATGCTCGGAGTGGCCGAACGCTCCCTGACCAACGGCCAGCCCGAGAAGGCGATCGCCAGCTTTCAACAAGTGCGCACCCTGGCCGATGGCGGGTTTGCGGATCCGCTCGGGCTCGCGGCTGCCAGCTATGGGCTCGAAGCCCAAACCTGTCTGGCGCAATTGAATCTGGTGCGCGCCACTGAGCTCTATCTCGATCAGGCTTCCACGGGAGACCCGACCGCAGTCGAATCGTTGCGCATTACCGCGGCTCAGGCGTTGAGGCCAGAGAACGCGCCGGAGCTGCAAAAACTCGCCCGCCACCCGCGTGGGCGTGACGTCGTCACCGCTCACTTGGCGTCGCGCCGCGCTTACCAGCCGGAAAATTCGGAGGAGGAAGATAATGCGCTGCGCCGCTGGCTCGATCTCCTCGAAGAGGCGAATGCGACAGACCTCGTTCTCGCCGAAAAGATCGCGCTGGCCGCGTACCAGCATGGGGAGATGGATTCCGCGGAACGGTGGCTGGCGCGCTGCTCCAGCGAATCGTTCGCCGCCCGCTGGCTTCGGGCCAAATTGCACTTTTACCGGGGGGAGATGGACAAAGCCGCGGAAATGCTCTCGAGCCTGGCGCGCGAGTTCCCGCCCGCAGAGGCAGACCCTCAGGCCGGCGGCGATGAGGAGCCGGTCATTCTCGGCGGACCGCCGTCCGCCAGCGTTCGTCGCCAGCTGCTCGGTGAAGCCGGGGTTTTGCGCCTCGCTCGCCGGGATTTTGTGGAAGCGCTCGACGCGCTGCTCCGCGCCGGCTTCTGGATCGATGCGGCCTACGTCGCGGAACGCGTCCTGACCCTGCCGGAACTGTCGTCCTATGTGGATGCTCAATGGCCCGGGCGCGAGCCGGAGGCGCCAGCCAGTCCCGCCACCGAGGAAAACAGCAACTCGCCGGAAGTGATGAGGCGCGATCTCCGCTTCCTTTTGGGCCGGCGGCTGGCTCGGGCCCATCAGGAGGAGAAGGCGGGAGCCTACCTGCCGGCGGTCTGGCGGGAACAGCTGGACGATCTGCGGAAGCGTCGCGCCGAAGGGGCCGATCGGAACAAGCCTGCCAACGACCGCGCCCAGGCACTTTTTAAGGCGTCGAAAATCCTCCGCGAACATGGCCTCGAACTCTACGGAACTGAAACCGCCCCGGACTGGCAGGTCTTCGATGGCAACTTTACCGGGGACCTCACCGCGGAAGAACGAGCGGAGATTTTTCCCGGAGAATTCCTGCAGGCCAGCAACGAAGAAGTGGCGCGCGCGCGGCAGCATGCGCCGGACCCGGACCGCCGCTTCCACTATCGGTATCTGGCGGCCGAGCTGGCGTTCGAGGCGGCCAGGCTCCTGCCGGACAACAATCGTCAGGCGGCCATCATTCTTTGCACCGCCGGATCATGGCTGAAGGATCGCGATCCCAAGGCAGCCGACCGCTTCTATAAGACGCTAGTGCGCCGTTGCCGCAAAACCGAGATCGGCAGGGAAGCGGACAAGATCCGCTGGTTCCCACGCATCGATGAAAACGGCAAGATCCTGCCGCGCCTGGTTCCGCCGCCGGCCGCGCCCGTCCCGCTGCCACCGGAGATTCTGGAGCAATTCCCCCTCGCGCGCTGCGGGAAGGATTTGCCAGCGAGCCCCGCCTGAGAGGCGGCGTCTCCACCTCAAAGTCCTCCAAAAAAGGACACAACTTGGGCAACAGAGGTGCAGCCTCGCGCACGGGAGTGCGGCAAAGTAGCGTCAATGAAACGGGCGACCATCGTTGCTCTTGCCAGCAAGGCTCCGAGAGCCTTGGCAGCCGAACAGGCGGCTCTCAACCCCCAACGCCTGTGCCGGATCGAGTGCGAGAGCCCAAAACGAGTCGCGAATGCGCGTGGCCCCGTTTCGCGCCCAGCCGCCGTGAAGGTGACCATTCCCCGGCTGTCTCGCTCCCGAAATGTCTATCTCTCGCGGAGCGCGGCAGTTTCTCTGACCGGACATGCCTTCACGGGCTGGGCGCATAGGCTTTCGTTCATACTAACTGCTAGGTTTGGTTTGTCGCATAAGTCAAAGTGGAGCTGGATGCCTTCTGCTTCCAGCTCCACTTGAGCGCCTGCCGACTCGCCGCGGTCACTTTGAACCGCTCCCCGATTCGCAGACCTTCCACCCAAAAAATTCCACCGCCTTCCGCGATTGCCACGAGGCGTTTTCGACGTTCCGCCGGAGGCACTTTCAGGTTGGTGAACGCGTCCTGCAGCTTGATCGAGTGCGCGCTTCCAATCGGTTGATAGCGGTCGCCCGGCTGCCAAAAGCGGATCCGGACCTTCGCGCCCACCGGGTCCGCGTCGAAATATTCGACCCCTTCGGCTCCCGGCCCGCGCTCGCCGACCCGCTCCCACTCCAACCGGACGTTCCCGGCCTCCAAACTGCCCGCCCGGCCGACATCGATGGAAAACTCGGCGCCGTCGAATTCCCGGGATTCGCCAGCCGCTGCCTGGATTCTTCCCTTGGGATCCCGCCAGACAGTCCTCTCTTTGGCCACGCTCACCCGCTTGCCGGGCTGCAGGCGCAGGGTTTCGATCAAGTCAAAATCGGGCGTGATCTCCGCCTCCATCAACTGCGATCGCACAATTTCCCGCTGAAGCGCCGGGGATAATTGATTGAACTCTTCCGCTGGGGCGTGCAACCAGGACGCCGCAGCTCGTGCGATAAATTCCTTCTCGCTTCCCAGGACCTCGGCCGCGCGGAGCGTGATGTTCCTGAGGTTCGGCTGGTATTTGGCGAGCGCGGGCAGCAGGTCGTGGCGAATCCGGTTGCGCTGGTGGTGAATATCCTGGTTGGTGCCGTCCTCCCGAAACTCAACACCCCTCGCGCGCGCGTACTCCAGAATCTCCTCCTTGAAGACGTTCAGGAAGGGACGCACGAGATGAACGTGGCGGTCCTCCTCCGACGGCCGCTTCCAGCGCATGCCCGCGGCCCCTGGGCCGACATCGCCCCGCAACAAGCGCAGCCAAAAGGTCTCCACCTGGTCGTCCGCATGATGCGCCAGAGCCACCAGCGAAATCCCCTGGCTGGCGGCCGCCCGGGCGAGAAAGCGATGCCGCAGTTCGCGCGCCGCCATTTCGATGGAAAGACCGCGTTCGGCCGCCCAACCTCGGACATTGCCCCGCTCAACAACGCACGCAATCCCGAGGGCCA
This sequence comes from uncultured Verrucomicrobiota bacterium, assembly GCA_964566945.1. Lineage (GTDB taxonomy): Bacteria > Verrucomicrobiota > Verrucomicrobiia > Limisphaerales > SXQI01 > DASVNK01. The sequence goes on from CAZMKE010000002.1 coordinate 244,632, forward strand.
TCGCCCGCCGTCGCACCAACTCCTCGTCTCCTTCGCTTTCCGCACCGCGCAGCTGGTGGTTGAAATGAGCGGCCTGGATGCGCCAAGTCCGCTCCGGGGAAAGCCGGGCCAAGGCGTCGAGCAAGACCATCGAATCGACGCCGCCCGAAACAGCGGCCAGCACCGCGCTCCCTGCTGGGATCAGCGCCAGTGAATCTAGGTTCTGAATGGTTCGTTCGAGCAATCCCACACGGCCTCTTTTACGCCAGGTTCGCTCTGGAGCCAAAGCCGCCCGGCCTATTTCTCAAGAATGGACCGGACCTGATCGTCCACCGTCTGCCCGTTTCGACGAAACAGACGGTAGGTCTGGCTCCTGACGAAAATGTCTCCCTTGTTCATGGTTTTAAGCGGCCCCAGCGTTTCCAGCTCCACATAGGCGTTCGGGTCGGGGTTGGTGTAGATCTCCGTGCTGCTGGAGTGGTCGGGAAATTCTCCTTCGCGTTCGCGGGGAGCATGGATTTGCAGAACCCACTTCTCCCCGGCCCAGACCAGGTCGCTCCCATCCGAACCAACCTTGGTGCTGTCGCGGGGCGAGCGCCGACACGTCACCATCGAGCCGGCGACCGCCAGATCCGCGGGCAGCTTTTCGCTCTGCTTGTTATAGCCGGAGGCAAAAATGCCGCTGGGCGGGACCGGCATGAAAACCTTCTGCGGATCCTTCAGTTGCGTGATGATCCAGATCCCGACGCGAACGGGCGGCCCCTCCACCTTTTGGTAGGTGGTAGTGATCTCCATCTCCGCTTGGCCGGGAATCAGCCGAATCTTTCGCTCCGTCCGAATGCCGTAACTCGGATCAATTGCAGACCGAAGGATCAGGGATTCCCTGACAGGAGAAACCTCCACCGGCATGGAGTCAAAGGCTTTGGGGGGAGGCCAACCACGACCGGTCACTTTTTCCCACTCACCTTGCGGGGAGGGCCAGGTCTTATCCCCCCCAAAGTTTATCCATTCTGCGGATTGCGAATTGGCCGGCTTGCCGTCCAGCGCATGATTCTCCCACAGAGGGCCGTCGCTTTCCCCGACAAAGCGGAACTGCATCACCCGGCCGATCGCCGGCACAATCACCGCTTCGACCTGGCTGTTGCTCAACGTAAATGCCTCTGGCCATTTATTATACGGCCCCTTCGCAATCTCCGCTTTTCCCGAGGCCAGCCCGTTGTGCAGGAGCAACAAGGCAAAAAAGAGACCGGAGCGACCGAAGGTTTGGCGGCATGTTCGAGGCATAAGGCATTAAAGCGGGAGCCCGCGTCTGGGAAAGCAAAAATGATGGCCTAAAACATGCTCTCTTTCAACCTGACTACTATGCAGCGCGCGAAAAACAGTTTCGCCAAGTTCTCGAACCGTCGAGACGTGCCGTTTGCCTTTCGCCGCATTCAGGATCGCGAGCTGTATCAGCCTTCTCAAGACTCCGAGCCCCAGATCCGTGTCCGGTATCGGATTCGTCTCCAAACCCTCGGGTCCACGAATTCAAACGTGAGCTAACAGGGGTGGCAGCGCAGCCGCGCCTCGCGGTTGTTCCAGGAGTTGTTCCTTTGCGGTCGCAGTGTAAACTGTTGGCTCCGTTAATGCCTGCAACCGACCATATCCGCAACAAGCTCAGCAACGTGCCGCACAAGCCCGGTGTCTACTTGATGAAGGACCGGTTCGGAACGGTCATTTACGTTGGCAAAGCGCGCGATCTGCGCCGGCGCGTTTCGCAATACTTCCACCCCTCCCGCCGGCAGGGCTGGGACCTGAAGTTCAACGCTCTGGTGGATGCGATCCACGATTTCGACACCCATGTGGTCCGGAGTGAACCCGAATCGCTGCTGCTGGAAGGCAAACTGATCAAGCAGTTCCAGCCCCGCTACAACATCAGCTTTCGCGACGACAAGCGCTTTCTCCTGCTCAAGGTCAACATGAACGACCCGATTCCGCGCTTCACTCTCACCCGGTTGAAGCAGGATGACGGCGCCCGCTATTACGGCCCGTTCGCTCACTCCGGAGCTCTGCGGAGCACGCTCACGATGGTGCGGCGAAAGTTCAATCTGCGCGGCTGCCGGCCGCTCACACCGGGCGACGCGGACTACAAACATTGCCTTTACGGCAATCTGAAATACTGCACGGCCCCGTGCATCGGCAACGTGACGCGCGACCAGTACCTCCTGCAGGTGCAGGCCGCGTGCGAGTTTCTCTCGGGCCAGAGCCGCGAGTTCGAACAGCAACTCGAGGATGAAATGAAGAAAGCCGCGGCCGAACTGGAGTTCGAAAAGGCCGCCAGCCTGCGCGATGCGCTCGAGGATTTGCGACGCACCACCCGGAAAACGGAGAAGTTCGAACGGCTCCCGTACAAGCTGCCAGTCGCGATTGATCCCGATCGGGATCTGCAGGAGCTGGCCGGCATCCTCGCCCTTCCAGCGCCGCCCGAGCGGATTGAAGGCTTCGATATTTCAAACATCAGCGGCACGTTCGCGGTCGCCTCGATGGTCAGCTTCAAGGATGGCCGCCCGGACCGGTCGAACTACCGCCGGTTCCGCATGAAGACCGTGACCGGCCAGGACGATTTCGCCTGCATGGCGGAAACGATCCATCGGCGCTACTCCCGCCTGCTCAAGGAAGGCGACCGGCCCGAGGCCATCGCCGCAGAAGCGGAGGCGAATGACGGGGAATCGGCCGAGAAAAAGGGAGAGGCCCAGGCCTCCAATCTTCCCAGCCTGATTCTGATCGACGGAGGCAAAGGCCAGTTGAACGCGGCCGTTGCGGAATTAACCAAACTTGGCCTCGCGCACATTCCGACCATCGGCCTGGCCAAGGAGTTTGAAGAAATCTACCGGCCGGGCGAGCCGGACCCGTTGCGGCTGGATCATAATCTCGGGGCGCTCAAACTGCTCCAGCGGGTGCGGGATGAATCGCACCGCTTTGCCAATACCTACAACGCCCAGCTCCGCCTGAAAAAGATTTCCGAAAGCATCCTGGATGAATTCCCGGGCATTGGCGAACGGCGCAAAGCGGCCCTGCTCAAGAAATTCGGCTCCATCCAGCGGCTGCGCCTTGCTACGCTGGAGCAGATCGCGGAAGTGCCTGGTTTCGGCGGGAAAGCAGCGGCCGAGTTGAAAGCTTTTCTCGAGGCGCGCCCGGCCGGTTGACCCGACCTTTGAAAACCGTGGAAGAAATCGCAAAGGACAATAGCCGGGAGGCGCGCGCCCTTCTCTGGATTCGCTGCTGGCTCATCTTCTTCATCCTTGGGCTTGCCATCAGTGGCGCCACTGCCCTGCCGCTGAGCCGCGAGGTCAACGTGCTGTATCGCGCTCTGCACCACTTCGGCATTTTTTCGGGGCCGCTTCATGACTGGATTCAGGAGGTGCTCGCGGCGTTGCTGGACACGCGCGCGCGCTATCCATTTCTGCTTTACGGCACGGATTGGCTGGCGTTCGGCCATTTGGTCATCGCCCTGGCGTTCATCGGTCCGCTGCGCGATCCGCGGCGGAATATCTGGGTGATCGAGTTCGGCATTTTAGCCTGTCTCCTGGTGGTTCCGTGGGCGCTGGCCTTCGGCGCTTATCGGGGGATTCCTTGGTGGTGGAGGGCCATCGACTGCTCATTTGGCGTGTTTGGATTGATCCCGCTCTTGATCGTGCGGTGTTTGATCCAGCGCCTGGAAGGGAAAGATTGAAAGCTCAGGTGCTGGTCGTGGGCGGGGGCGCTGCCGGCTTTTTCGGAGCGATCGCCTGTGCGGAAAGGGCAGGCGGGGCCGATGTGGCCATCCTGGAAAAAACCGCCCAGGTGCTGCAGAAAGTTCGCATCTCAGGCGGCGGCCGATGCAACGTCACTCATTCTTGCTTTGACGCGCGGGAACTCACGCGCAGCTATCCGCGGGGCGAGCGGGAGTTGATCGGGCCGTTTCACCAGTTCCAACCGGACGACACGCTCCGCTGGTTTGAAAGCCGCGGAGTGAAACTCAAAACCGAAGCGGACGGCCGGATGTTTCCCACGACGGATTCTTCCGAGACCATCGTGAATTGCCTGCTCGACGCTGCGCGCCGGGCTGGGGTGCGAATTCGCCTCAACGCCGGCGTGCAGAGCGTGGCCCGGGAGGGCGAAGGTTTCCAACTGGTCCTCGCCTCCGGAGAGAGCGTCCACGGGCAGCGGCTCCTGCTCGCGACCGGCGGTTGCCGCAGCCACGCGCTCGGACAATTGGCCGTGTCTCTCGGACACACTCTCCGGGAACCGGTGCCGTCCCTTTTCACCTTCCATGTGGCCGAACCGTGGGTGCAAGGGCTCGCTGGCATCAGCCTGCCGCAGGTGGAGGTGTCCGTTCCGGATTTAAAGTTGAACAGCGCGGGACCGTTGCTTTTCACGCACTGGGGCTTGAGCGGACCGGCCATCCTGCGCCTTTCCGCCTGGGGCGCCCGCAAGCTGCACGATCGGGACTACCAATTTCGCATCCAGATCCGCTGGCTGCCGGGCGCCTCGGCGGAGGCTGTGCGGTCCGTACTCACGGAACACGCCCGTGTCCACGGAGCAAAACGGGTCGCGAACTCAGCTCCCTGGCCATTTCCGAACCGCTTTTGGCAGGCCCTGACCGCGCAGGCCCGCCTTCCCTCGGACAAACGTTGGAGCGCGCTCTCCCGCCCGGAACAACAGACCTTGATCCAGGCTCTGACGGCCACGGAATTGGCGGTCTCCGGCAAAAGCTTGAACAAGGACGAGTTTGTCACCTGCGGCGGCGTCGCCTTGAACGAAGTGAATTTCAAAACGATGGAGAGCAAAATCTGTCCCCATCTCTATTTTGCGGGGGAACTGCTCGACATCGACGGCATCACCGGCGGTTTCAACTTCCAAGCCGCCTGGACCACCGGCTGGATTGCCGGCGTCAGCATCGCCGCGAGCTTAGGGTAGTGCGTCGCTCATCGGCGGCTGTTTTGTAGAAGTCGGATGGCGCTAGAATAACTCCAATTGCCCGCTTTCCTGGGGCTTCCGTGGTTTCGGAGGCGGGCTTTCAAACCAAAAGAATTCGCGGGAGTGCAGGAAGAAAATGCCTTGGCGCGCAACCGGCCGGCCATAGATCGCGCCGAGCGCAACCGCGTAAAGCGCCAGCTGCGGCTTGTAGCGGTCCGCTGCGGCCTTCAATTCAGCCCGTCCGACCTGATCGCTTTTGAAATCGATCAGCCAAATCTCTTCGCGGGCGAGCAAAACCAAATCGGCCACGCCCTGAATGATGACAAAGTCATCCGCGGGCACGGAAACGACGCCGGCCAATCCGGCTTCCTGCAAGTCCGCCAACCGGGCCTTGAAGGTAAAAGGAAGCTCACGCCGGACCTCGCCGCGCCGCTGCGCCAGCTCCCGGCCAACTTTGCTCGTCCAAAAAGCGCTGACGGCCGCGAGATCAATCGACTCCTTCTCCTCTTCCGTCAGAATCTTTCTTTCCACCTGCCGCTTCGCCTCCATCTCCAGGCCGGGCAGATCCATCGGACCGTCGAGAGGCAGGTGCTCCAGAAATTTGTGCGTGGCCAAGCCTCGCGCTTTCCCGTCTTTGTCGCCGCGGAACCGCAAGGGAACCCCCGCGCTCTCCTCATCTGCGTCCGCCTCCCGCCGCAGCGCCGTCACGCTGGTTTTGGCGGCCTGGCGGGTTGCGGCTTCGTGGGGATAAGGCACCGCGAAGTTCAGCCCGGTCCGGTCGAGACGGGGCGCCACCGGGGCCGGCTGCGGCTCCTCCAACTCTCCGCCGCTGTGCTCAATGACGGAACATTCTTTCCACCCGCCCTCTTTTCCTTGCTGGAGCTCGGCAAATGTGCCGATCCAGTCCAGCCAGGATCGATGTTGGAAAACCTGCTGCGAGAAGGGCATGTCACCGGCGCGCTCTTTCCAACGTTCCGGCTGGTTTTTGGTGCAACTGCCGAAAAGGAGCAGGTGGTTTTGCGCCCGGGTCAGCGCGACGTAGAGGACGCGCATTTCTTCCCCATATGTTTCGAAGCGTTCCGCGCGCCGCGCCAGCCAAAGCGGCAGGCTCGGGTAGCGCTGTCCGGTATGAGGCGGTTTGACCGTCGAACAAAGCCCGAACCGGTCGTGAATCATGACCGACTTGGTTTGATCGCTAAAGTTGAAGGTCTTTCCCAGATCGGCCAGCGCTACGACCGGAAACTCGAGGCCCTTGCTTTGATGCACCGTCATCAAGCGAACGGAGTTCTCCTCGACGCAGCCGGCGGGCTCGATATCGCCGGCGGAATCCTGCAACTCCTCGAGGTGCCGGAGGAAAAGATAAAGGCTTTCGCCACGCGACTCGTCAAATTGCCGCGCGATGCGGACGAGTTGGTGGACGTTGGCCACGCGCTCGCGCCCTCGCGCTTGCGCGAGCAGCCCATCTTCGTACCCGGTATCGCTCAGGATCAGTTCGAGCCGCTGCGCCAGTGAAGACGATCGATGCCCGTCGCGCCAGCGACCGAAGCGCTCCAGGAACAGACTGATCTTTGGGCGAACGGCTTCCGCGCTGGGGCCAGGGCGCTCGGCAACCGCTTTGAGCGCAAACCAAAACGAGTCGGCTTTCGAGTGGAGCCGAATCAACGCCAATTCTTCCGCGGTCAGGCCCACGATGGGAGACCGCAGGACGCCCGCGAGAGGAATGTCCTGCAGCGGGTTGTCGAGCAGGTGCAGCACGTTGCAGAGGTCGAGCACCTCCTGGGTCGTAAAGAAAAGGCTGCGCTTGGTCTGCAGCGGCACGCCCGCCGCGGCAAAAGCCTTGGCATAGGTTTCCAGCCGGTTCTTCGCGGCGCGGAGCAGGACCACCATGTCGCTCCATTCAACTACGCGTTCCTGCCGCTGCCTTTGATCGTAAAATGTGAAACCGGATTCCTTGAGCTGGCGCAAGCGCTGAGCCACCCACCGGGCTTCCACTTCGGCATTCTCCAGCTCGATTTCCTCGTTGTTCTCGTCGCGTTCCGCCTCTTCACCGGTCTTCAGCAGGTGGAACTCGACATGCGCCGGCTCGCCGGACCGATTGAGCATGGCCGAACGCTCCTCTGGGCTGCCGACTTTGAGAGCGGCCTCGTCGTCATAAGCCACCCCGCCAAACGCCGGCCGCATCAGCCAGCGGAAAAGAGGATTGATGAATTCAAGCAAAGCCTGGTGGCTGCGAAAGTTCTCCGAAAGGGAGATTGTCTGCCATCCCGCGCACTGCATGTACTGTTGGAAGATGGAAGGATCCGCCTGGCGAAAACGATAGATGCTCTGTTTCACGTCTCCCACCAGAAATCGATTTCCTGGCGACACGGACGAACTCAAGGCCGTGAGGATCAGATCCTGGGCAGCGTTGATGTCCTGATATTCGTCGACAAACACGGCTTCAAACTTCCCCTGCCATTCCCGGGCCAGAGCGGTCGGCTCGAGCGTGGCCGGATCCACCAGCAGACGGAGGGCGAACTGTTCCAGGTCGTGGAAATCGACCACACCGCGCTCCAACTTGTCTGCCCGAAACCGATCGGAAAATTGCTGGGCGAGCCTCAGCAGCATCTGGAGGGGGCCGCGCATCCACCTCCAATCTTCATCCAGGGGGTCCTGGCCGGCGGAGGATGATTGAAGTGATTCGAGAAACCCGGCCTCGTCGAAAAGACGGCTGAACGGCTTGCGATGAGCTTCTTTCTTGCGCTTTGGCCAGCAGTCAGCGCCGTCTCGTGCCAGAATCTCCGTCGCAACGGCTGCGTCTCCCATCTGGAGCGCGTTGCGCAGCAGGAGGGCGCACGCGGCCGCATTCGTGTTTTCGGGCGGGAGTTTTTCAAGGTACGGCGCCCAGTATTCGCACCATTCAGTCAGGGCGGCTCGCCGCCACTGGCGCCATGGCTCGCACTGAGTTTGTTCCAATTGTCGCAGGGTGTTCTGAAACCAGGCGTCCGGGTTCGGGCGCGTTTGAGTGAACTCGTGAAATTGCTCGACAAAATCTCGCACCGGCTTGGCCCAGCCCCCGTAGTGTGCGCGAATGAGTTCCTTCACGTCGGCGGACGACTCGTGCGCACCCTCGTAATGCTCCCGCAAGAGGAGGTCGAGGGTGTTATGGAAATACATTCGGGCTTGGTGAGGCTCCAAGACGCTGACCGCTGGATCCAGGTCGAGTTCGAGGACATGCCTCCGCACCAATTGGAAACAAAAGCTGTGCAGCGTGCTGATGTAAGCCGAGTCGATATTGGCCAGTTGCGTCTGCAGGTGTTCATTCTGAGGCATTTCCGCCGCCGCGGCTTCGAGCTTCTGCCGGATTCGCTCCCGGACCTCGGCCGCAGCCGCCTCGGTGAAGGTCACGACCAGAATGTTCCGCACCGGCACGGGGCGTTCCGCGCGCAGCAAAAGGCGAAGGCAGCGTTGGACCAGAGTGCCGGTCTTGCCGGCTCCGGCCGCGGCCATGACCAGGAGGTTGCCTTGCTCCTGGATCGCACGCTGTTGGTTGGGCGTGGGATTCATGGCTTGCGCAAGACGTTGTACCTTTGCCTCTGGGGATCAAAACGGCAGACCGACAACATGCGGCATTGATCACAGGCCGTCTGGTTCCCCTTTTTGTAGGGGTGGACTTTGATCTCTCCAGCGTAGATCCGTTCCCCAAAATCCCGGACCATTGTTTTGGTTCGGGCCAAAACTTCGTCGAACTCTTCGCTCTCTAGAGCAGTGAAAGAGTTTCCATGAGGATTCCCATTCTTTGTGAGCGCGTAGTAGAACTGCCCGCTCCCGCCATCCCCAGCCGCTTTGTCTAGCTGCTTTAAATGGGCGAAGTCAAAAAAGCCATTGTGGGTGTAAGCGCTGCGCCGGGCATCCTCTGCGGTCTTCGCCGCTTCGTTGCGCGTTTTGATCGCATCATAATGCGCCCCGAGCGGAAGAAGAAAACCGCCCGCGGCCCGCAGTTCGCCGCCGCCCAGCTGCTCGGCCACTTCCGGAATCTCCGTCAGAGCCACCAGATAGGCGCTGAGCTGTTGTTGAATGCCGTGATGCACCAGAACGCGATCGGGTTTCTGCAGGCCGGATTTGTAATCAACGATGACGCAGAGCGCTTCGCGTTCGTTCATGCGATAGAGATCGATCCGATCGACCCGCCCTTCAAGCGTTACGCTGTTGCCGTTCGACAAATCCACCTTCCACCCGGGCACGGTTGATTTCAGTCCGAACGCAAACTCCACGCCCGCCGGGCGGAAATCGTTCGTTTCACGAAACCACTCAATGAGCGCGTGAATGAAATCCTGCAACGTCGCCTGGTACGTCTCCGCGGCAAAGCGATGTTCCGGGTTGGCCAGCGCCAGGCCGCCGCGAAACTCCGCCATCTGCTTCTCCGCAATTTCGCGGATCATGGCCCGGCCTTCTTCGGGCTTGAGGTCGCTCCATTCCTTTTTCTCCCGGATGACGCGCTCATGGAATTCGGCCAGAACCGCGTGCTGGAAGCTCCCTTGCTCGCGGATATCCAGCGTAAACTCCTCCCGCTCCTTGAGGCGCAACCCGCGCTCGGCAAAGAAGCGGAAGGGACAGGCCGCAAACCGTTCCAACCGGCTGACCGCCAGGCTCAAGTTCTGGCCGTAGAGTTTTTGCGTGATCTCGGGGGCCAGCTTCTCTTCGGCAGCCGCCAGATCCGGATTCTCCCCGCTCGCATATCCCGCCAGCATCGAGAGTTCGCAGTCGTGCACCACTTCCTCCACGGTCGCCGGAGGCCGCCAACTGATTTTCTCAAGGTCCGGAAAGAGCCGCTCGAGTTGAGCCAGAAATCGGGAGGGATTTAGGGTGCCGCCATCCAACCCGGCCCGGGAATAACTGATGCGCAGCCGTTCCCGCGCCCGCGTGCAGGCGATGTAGCCATAGAACTGCTCCGCCGCCAGTTTCAGCGCGGGAGCCAGCACCAGGTCCGAGCCTGCCTCCAGCAGAACAGTGCGGTCATCGTCGCTCAACAGTCGGTCGTCCGCCGGGATCGCCGGAAACACCTTTTCATTGAAACCAAGGATGCAGAGCAGCTTCAAATCGGGGTTCCGCGAGCGATCGACCGCGCCGATAAGCACTTCGTCAAGCACGGGAGGAATCACCCCGACCGTCAAAGTGGACAACCCCGCCTCCAGAATCGGGAGCCATTGCCGGAGTTGGAGAGGTTGCCCCCCGAAAGCCAGGGTCAGATCCTCCAGCCAGGCGTTCATCTGCTCCCAGACGGTGGCGTGCAGGACGCTTTCCGCCGATTCCTTCGACCATCCTTCCAGCCGCTCCTGCACTCGCAACGCATTCCAAAATGTCCGCAAAGCCTCGGCCAGGGCGGTGCCGTCGGGTCGATTCTGCAAAACCTGCGCCAGGGTGAGAAAGGGCGGCATGATCTCTTGACGGCGCTGGTTCATGACGGCTTCCAGTTCCTCGTCCTTTGGGGCCTTCAGGCCTTCGCGCCATGCCGGCCCGCGCCAGCCATGCGCCAGCGCCGCGTTCTCCATCTGATCCAACTCTTCCGTCGGCAGATCGAGCAAGCCGCTTTTCAACACTGTGAACCAGTCCCGCTGCTCCCAATCGAAGGCGATCGTTCGCAGCGCACCGCGGGTCAATTCCGCCAGCGGATGATAGGCGACATTTTCCCTATGATCGAGAAAGAACGGGATGCCATAACGCCGAAAAACCCGCCGCAGCACATGGGGATAATCATTGTTGAAGTCGCGCACCAACACCGCGGCTTCCCGCCATCGTCCGCCCCCGCGGACAAACCGGACGATCTCCCGGGCGGCGCACGCTGCTTCCGCTTCCGGGTCGGAGCACTCGTTTACTGCCACCGAACCGTTGCAAGGCACCGCGTTTTCGACCGCCTCCAGCCGTCCCCACCTTGCTTCCAAATAGCGCAACGGCCGCGAACCCTCGAATCGCGAAGGGCCCTCCCCGCGCTGGAGGAGTTTCACCGAGACCGGCTGGCGGTGGCGGGCTTCCATCTCCGTCTTGCACTTCGCCACCGTTTGGCTGACCAGGCACCAGGGCGAAATGGGAGAGCGGACTTCCTGATCCTGCTCAATGCAAAATGCCAGCGTTGCCCGATCACACACACCGGCCAGGGCCGTCATCAATTTGCGCTCTTCCGGCGTCAATTGGGCGAAACCGTCGACCCACAGGCCCGCGATGGAAACCGGCTTCTTCTCGTTCAACAGCCCGGCCGCCGCCCCGAGCAGCGCATCCGAATCCTGGAGCCCCCGGGATTGCAGCCAATCGCGGAAATGTTCGAATATCAAGGCGAAGTCTCGGAGCTTTTCCGGCAGGCCGTTCCGCCCATGGATCTGCTGGGCGAGCTGCCGCAAAGCGGAGGGCGTGAGCCCGTGGTTCGAAAACTCTCGAATCTGGCGCGACAACTCCTCCGGAAACCCGTGGCGGCGGGCGGCCCCGCGGAAAATCTCCAGCTGGGGCTCAAGCCGGTTCAAAAGAGCGCGCAAAACCATGATGCGGCCCTGGTCGGAAATGAACTTCGGCATGGCCTGCCCGGCCTCCCGCAGAACAAACCGGGCCAGGCGTTCAAAGGAGAGGATCTGCAAACGGCTGTAACCTCGCAGCCCCGGCCCTTCCAGAAGCTGCCGCTCCAGTTGAAAGGTCGCCTGCTTCGGCGCGAGAAAGATCAGGGGCTTCCCCTCGGGATTGCGCTCCAGCTCATCTCGAATCTCGCTGAGACATCGAAATGTTTTGCCGCTGCCCGCCGGGCCGAGGAGGAAAGTGATCTGCACTGAGCGGATGTTGACCGGTTCCGGTTTCACCAGCAATAAAAGCTTGATGCAACCGGCAGAGTCCTGGCGATTGAAACTTATTGCGGTTCTTTGATCCGGTAAAACCGCCGGGCGATCTTCGCGGTGCTGTCCGGGATCAGCACCCCTCCGCTCACGGCCTGATTGGTGGAGATCGGCGCCCAGGCCGCCAGATCGGACGAGCACTCCAGGATGCACGTGCGGCCGACATGCCCATGCACCCGGATTTGCGGCGTCCCGTTGATCACGCTCTCCAGGCGGACGAGCGGCAGGGAATCGTTCGGCAGAAGAAAGTTTTCACTGACGTAGTCGCCCACTTTTCGTCCGCTTTCCTTCCCCGCCACGTTGTCGAACATGAAGTGGAACCCGCCGTAAATCCGGCTCATGCCGACTTCATCCGCGCACGCCGCAAAACTGGTGAAAGTGCGCGTCACGCCGGGGACCGCGTCGCCCGTGGTGGGGAAGGTGATGGAGTCCGTGCCGTAGAAATGGGTTAATACCTGGGCGCTGGCTTTGCTGAACGTGCTGTGCCCGCTGGTGTAGGAGGGAAACGGCGGGGACGGAAGCAACTGAGCCCAATTCGGGTCGGGATCGGTCAACGGGTTGTTATCCTCATCCGCCCTTTGGATGGCGGTCACGGGCCTCCAGAAGTTGTAACGAAACTTGGCCTCCCAGCAGACGATCGCGCCGTCCGCCTGCGCCACACTGATCAACGCCAGGAGGCGCGCGGTATCCACCAGCGAAGTGCCTTGGTTGCGGGCAACCGTTTCCGCGATCAGATGCCAGTGGCCGGGAGGCATTGAGGTGTAACTGAAATCAGACCAAAACTTGGCGATCAAGGTTTGCTCCGCCGTTCGCGCCGTGCTGTTCAGGCTGCCGATCTCTTTCACTTGGTTCAAGGCGTCGGCGTATTCGGGACTGTCTAGGGCCGGCGGTGGAGGAGGCAGAAACGGATCCAGGGTCGGGATGCAAAAAGGCGTGACGTAACGCCACTGGGGCGTCAGCGGCGGGCGAAAGAACGGGGGCGTGCGCCGCCATTGCCCGGGTGCGTCGCTCGGGATGTAAGGCACGTCGGTGCTGGAGCCATCCGCGGCCCGATCCTGCAGCTCCAGATCCGCGATTTGCCTCCCCAAAGCGAGCCCGTTGGTGATTGCCAGCGTCTGCGGCGCCGACCCGAGCCAGGTGCCGTACAGCTCGTCGGCCTGAGCCCGGAACGGTTGGTAAAGAATCTGCATGATTTCATAGGCCGCTCCCACGGCGGCCGCTTCCATCGATGTTCCTGCCGGCGCATCCTGCAGGAACTTGTAGGGCTGATGGGTGCGATCGATCGAGTTGACCGCGTCGTAAATCGCGGTGTGCAGGATGGCGAGATTCCGCGAACTCAGCGTGGGACCGCTATTGTCCTGGCGGATCGCGCCGATCATCAGCGCATTCCAATCCAGGATGACATCCGCGGTGGCCGCGCCGCAGGAAAGCAGGGCAAGCAAGGGGACAAGGGGGGAACAAAAGATTTTACGCATTTCCAGGGCAGTTCAGTTTGGAATGGTTAACGCTCTTAACAGCGGAGTGTAAACCTTCCTTCCGGGCGATCAACGCGTTTGTTATTCCTCCTTGAAGCCCGCTTTCCCTCCACTTACCGTTGCCCCTCGCCAAGATGAAACCGACTTTTTATACCCAACTTTGTCTGGTCGGGGCTTCGATTCTTTCGCTTTCAGCCGCCGAAGCCCAGCTCAGCGATCAATTAAAGCAACTGCCCTTCAAAATCGCCTACGAATCCTACGTGGATAACAACTGGGAGATCTTCTCCATGAACGCCGATGGTTCCAACCCGGTGAACCTCACGAAAACCAAGGACCAGCATGAGCACTACCCGCAGGTTTCTCCCGACGGCACGAAAATCTGCTTCTCGGTGGACAAGGGCGAAGGCCGCGACACGGTCCGCAGCCTCTGGGTGATGAACAGCGACGGATCGAACCGCCGGAAACTGGTCGATTATGCGCGCGAGCCTTTTTGGTCTCCGGACGGAAAGGTGATCGGCTTCCTTCCTCAGGAATATCCGAAATTCAACGTCATCGACTACTACACCAAGGGAATGAGCTTTTATGATCTGGAGACCGGCAAGATCGAAGAGCATCCGAACACCGCCAAACTGCACCACCTGTACAACCCCTCCTTTTCGCCGAACGGCAAATGGATCGCCGCCACCGTCCATGCCGGCATGGGTTACGGCCACGCTATTCTTCTGATCGAACGGCACGGAAACAAGATCATCGATTTGAAAATCCCGGGCTGCCGCCCGTGCCTCAGCCGGGATGGCAAGCAAATCGCCTGGGGGCCAGGGGATCACGAGATTGCCACCGCGCCCCTCGATACGGATCTGGAAAACCCTCAAGTCGGGCCGCGCCGGGTTCAGATCAAGGACGAGAAGAATAAGATTTATCACGTCGACTGGTCCCCGGACAGCCAGTTCCTGAGCATCAGTCGCGGGCCGGAAGGAGAGGGAGACCTCAGCAAGCCCGGCACGTTCTCCGCAGCCTGCGAAATCGTCGGGATCTTCGCTGGCGGCTGGAACATTATCGGGGTGTCCGCCACCCGCCCTGGCGTGCTTGACCTGAGCGGCGCCACGCCTGCGGACTTTTCGATGCTGACCACCAACGGATTCAGCAACAAGGAATCCGCCTGGTATCTGGCCCCGCAAAACACCAAGTAAGGCCGATGAGAGTCTCAGCCCTTTTCGTGGCAGCCGCCCTCCTGCTCGCAGTCGGCTGCGCAAAACAATCGGATTCGACCGGACCCGCCGCCTCCCAGGCGTCATCTCCCGCTCCGGCTTCCGCTTCGGCCGCCACGCCTGGACAGCCGCAGGAAGTCACCGCGGCCTCCGGCGTGGAAATGGTTTATCTCCCGGGGGGCGAATTCATGATGGGCAGCAATTCCGGCAATCCGGATGAAGGCCCGGCTCATAAGGTGAAGCTGACCGGCTTCCTCATCGATAAATATGAAGTCACCCAGGAACTGCTCGCCAAGGTCCAGCTGCCCAATCCCTCCCATTGGAACGAGTCGCCCAAGCGGCCGGTGGAACGGGTGCGCTGGCGCGACGCCAAGCAGTACTGCAACGAGCGTTCCATCCTCGAAGGCCTGAAACCTTGCTACAACGAAAAGACTGCGGACTGGGACTGTGATTTCACCGCGGACGGTTACCGGCTTCCCACCGAAGCGGAATGGGAGTACGCCGCGCGCGCCGGCACCCAGGGGGAATTTGAATTCGGCCAGGCCGACAAGATCAAGCAGTTCTCTTGGTACGGCGAGAACGCCGGCGAACAAACGCATCCAGTGGGGCAAAAGAAGCCGAACCGTTGGGGGATCTACGATCTTTACGGGAACGTTTCCGAATGGTGCGAGGATGTCTACACCGCCGACTATTACAAAAACAGCCCGGCAGCCGATCCAACCGGCCCGCCCAGTCCCGGCAAGGACGTGCAACGGGTCATGCGCGGCGGGTCCTGGAAATCCAGCGCGGATATGTGCCGCGTGGCCTTCCGCCAGGGCCAGAAAACCGGTGATACCGACGCCTGCTTCTTCACCGACTATTGTGGCTTCCGCTGCGTTCGCCGTCCGGGCCCTGGTCAGCTGGAGAAGCTCGCCGCAAAGAAATAAGCCGTTGTGAGGGTGACAGGCGATCATTCCCTTCCGTGTCTATCGCACCCGGCGGCTCGGACGGGCAACTAAGCTATGCTGTTTCACACCTGGCCGTTTCTGGTCTTCGCCCTAATCGTTCTGCCCGGCTATTTCGCGCTGCAGAAAACGCGCCTCTGGCTGCCGTGGCTGATGGCCGCCTCTTACTTCTTTTACGGCTGGTGGAATCCTTATTATCTGATCCTGGTCGTCTACTCGACGGTGCTGGATTACTTCCTCGTCGCCCTCATGGATCACTGTCCCCGCGACGGTCGGCCCGTGCAGATTGGTCCGCGCTTGTCCCGGTTTGAATTTGGCGATCGGGTCCTGCAGGCCGCTTTTATTCTCTCGGTTTTCCTGTCTCTGGGCTGTTTGGCCGTCTTTTTCCTTGGCCCCCCCACTTTGCGGCCCACCATGATCCTGGCCGGGTCAATCTGCCTGCTGATGGCCCTGGGCGCGCTTTTCAGCAGCCGCCGAATCTGGCTGCTCATCAGCTTGGTCAACAACCTCGCCCTTCTCCTTTTTTTCAAATACGCCGGATTCGTCGTCGAGAACTTGAACGCCTTGTTTTCCGCAGTCCATTGGTCCGTTTCGCTCCCTGATCCTTCCACGCTCATGCCGTTCGGCTTTCCCTATGTCCTCCCGGTGGGCATCTCTTTCTTCACCTTCCAATCGTTGAGCTACACCATCGATTTCTATTACGGAAAGATGTATCGCGAGCGGAATTTCCTGCGTTTCGCCACGTTCGTTTGTTTCTTTCCCCAGCTCATGGCCGGCCCGATCGAACGCGCCCGTCATCTCCTGCCGCAATTCAACGAATTCCCAAAAGTCCGGCTCCAGAATTTCACCGACGGCGCTTCTTTGTTCATCGTCGGACTCTTCAAAAAGCTGGCCTTGGCGAACTACCTCGCGTTCTACGTCGATCGCGTTTACGAAAACCCGAAGCTCTACGGCGCGCCCGCCCTGATGCTGGCGACTTTCGCTTTTGCCTGGCAGATCTTTTTCGATTTCAGCGGTTACACCGACATGGCTCGGGGGCTTGCCCAGGTGATGGGCTTTCGCTTGATCCTCAATTTCAACAATCCCTACCTCGCGACCGGCCTGGGCGAATTCTGGACTCGCTGGCACATCAGCTTGTCCAGCTGGTTCCGGGATTATGTTTACATTCCGCTCGGCGGGAATCGCGCAGGCGCCTTCAAGATGTATCGCAATTTGTTCATCACGTTCGTCGTTTCCGGCATCTGGCACGGAGCCGCCTGGACCTTTGTCATCTGGGGATTTCTCCACGCCCTCGGGGTCATGATCACTCGGGAGTTGGAGCGCTCCGCCTTTTATCGGGAGCGGGTCCCGAAGCTTTTGAAGCAAATCGCCGTCTTTATTTTCGTCTGCTTCACCTGGATCTTTTTCCGCGCTTCCTCCTTGTCGGATGCGTTTTTGATTAGTGGCCGGATCTTTTCCGCCGGCTGGCTTGATCCCGCCGTCCCGGCCCTCATGCTCGCGCTTTGCCTGCTCGTCTGGCTTTACCAATTCCTGCTGGAGTCCCGCCTGCGGGCCTTGCTGAAGATGGACTTCGTCCGCGTCTCCCTCGTCACGGCCATGGTGGTTTACCTCTGCCTCTGCTCGTCCGGCGCGGGCAGCTTCATCTACTTCCAATTCTGATGAACCCTCCCGCCTCCATCGCCGCTCCCACTCCGGAAGTTCCCTTCGTCAACGAAGTGCGGCTGACCGCCCGTAATTGGGCAGCGGCCGTTTTTCTGATTGTGGCGATTCTTTTGGGGACGCCTCGCCTTTGGAAGCGGATCGAAAAATTTGAAACCGGTGCGGACTACCGCATTCCTTATTCCCTCAGCCGCGACTATTGGCTTTATCAACGCCGTCTGGACCTGACGCCCTCGGAAAAAATCGTCCTGCTGGGCGACTCCGTGATCTGGGGGGAATACGTTCTGCCCAACGGCAGCTTGTCCCATTTTCTGAATGCCCAGCCTGGGAACAGCGAGCGCTTCGTCAATGGGGGCGTCAACGGCCTTTTCCCGCTCGCGCTCGAGGGGTTGGTGGACTCCTACGCCACCGCCCTGCGAGGGCGCAAAGTCGTCCTGCACTGCAATCTCCTCTGGCTCAGCAGCCCCAAAGCCGATCTGCAGGTGCAAAAGGAAGAGAAGTTCAACCATTCCCGCCTCACGCCCCAGTTCTCCCCGCGCATTCCCTGCTACAAGGCGAACGCCAACGAACGTCTCAGTGTCCTGATCGAACGCAACGTTCAATTCATGTCCTGGGTCACTCATCTTCAAAGCGCCTATTTCAATGATCGCAGCGTCCCCGCCTGGACCTTGGAAGAGGACTCGTCTAGCGACCCGCCCCGCTATCCCAATTCCTACAAGAACCCTCTCGCCCAGATCACGCTCCGCGTCCCGGCCGCCCCGGCGGATGATCCCATGCGCGGTCCCGCCAGCTCGCGCCATCAGCCCTGGACCCATAACGGCGCGAAGCCCAGCCAGTTCGAATGGGTGGAACTCGACTCCTCCCTCCAATGGGCCGCGTTTAAGCGCGTCCTGGCGAAACTGCAAAGCCGCGGCAACGAGGTGTTGGTAGTTCTCGGGCCCTTTAACGAGAGCATGATCGCTTCCGAGAGCGCGCCCGCCTACCGCAAGCTGCGCGACGGAGTGGTCCATTGGCTGGCCGAACAAAAGGTCCAGTTCCTTGCCCCGGATCCGCTGCCTTCCGAGCTTTACGCGGACGCCAGCCACCCGCTGACCGCGGGCTATGAGTTGCTCAGCCAGAAGCTGCTCGCCGCGCCAGCCTTCCAGAGATTCGCGTCACCGGCACGTTAGCCGATTTGTCTTGTGACGCTCATTTTCCCGCCCGTTTCGCCACGGCTTCCGCTCGCGACCGCACGTGAAGCTTTTCGTAAATGTGGCGCACGTGCGTGTTGACCGTGCCGACTCCGATCTTCAATTCGTCGCCGATTTCTTTTGAGCGATAGCCTTTGGCCAGCAACCGCAAGACGGATTCCTCCCGTTCGGTCAAAGGGGGTTCGGTGGCGCCCTCGCGCGGCTCCTGGCGAAAAGCCGCCACGACCATCCGCGCGATGTGGCTGGACATGGGAGCGCCACCGCGATGGACCTCGCTGATGGCGCCCAGAATTTCCGACGGCGCCACGTGCTTCACCAGATAGCCCGTGGCGCCGGCCTTTAGCGACTCGAAGACGCGCTCGCTGTCCTCCTCGACCGTCAGCATGATGATTTGCGTGCCGGGCAAAAGCGGCTTCAACGAGGCGACACAATCGATTCCGCTGCGGCGCGGCAGGTGAATATCCATCAACACCACTTCCGGGGCAGCCAGCGGCAGATCTCGCACGGCCTCCTCAGCGCTCGCGCAGGCAGCCACGCACTGATAGCCAGCCGCGGCGTCGATCAGCAAACCGAGGTTTTCGCGCACGGTCCGGTCGTCCTCTACGATGGCCACTCGAATGCTCACCGTGTCCTTGTGTCGTTGCGGTGCGGCTGGGCCGTCGGGTTCCTCAAGGGGACCCGGAATGTCACCCTGGTCCCTGCGGCTGACGGCTGGATTTCCACAACCCCGCCGACTTGTTCCATCCGGCGCCGCATATTTAGCAGGCCCTGGCCGGTTGCCTCTTTGTCGCCGCCCTGTTCCCAGCTGGTACCGTTATCGGCCACCTGGACCACCAAGCGCCCATCCTGAATCTCGAGGCTGACCGTCACCTCCGTGGCGTGCGCGTGCCGCACTACATTAGTCAGCGCCTCGCGCACGGCCAGCGCCAGTTGATGGCGCGCTTCGGAGTCAACCGTCAGCGCCGGGATATCCTCCGGGAACTCCAATCGCCCCCGGATGCCGTCGGATCGCAGAAATTGGGCGGTCTGCTGTTCGAGAAAACCCGCCAGGCTGGGCACGGTGTCACAGCGCGGATTGACCGCCCAGACCACCTCGCGCATTCGCTCCGCCAATTCGCGCGTCCGACCCGCGGCGCCCTCGATCCGGCTCGATACCGCCGAAGCTTCCGTCATCTGGTTGCGAGCCACGTCCAGCTCAAGGGCCAGGCCGGTCAACGCCGTTCCCAGATCATCATGCAGGTCGCGGGCGATCCGCGCTCGCTCCTGGTCCAGCCGGGCTTGCTGCTGTGCCAGGAGCACGCGCTGCTGCCATCGCACCCGCCAGAATCCCAGCCCGGCGCCTGCGCCGAGCAGGCCCAGCGCGCAGAGCGCGGGAAACCACGGCGTCTCCACAAACGCCGGCTCGATCGAAAACTCGAACGCCGCCGGGCTTTTGCTCCAGACCCCCTCCCGGGTGGAGGCCTCCACTTCGAAACGATACGACCTTGGGCGCAAATTCGTGTAGACCGCGGTGCGGCGGACACCCTCCTCCCGCCAGTCCGGGTCGAATCCTTGCAGTCGAAAGCGGAAGCGCACTCGCTCGGGCGCTACAAAAGTATTAGCCGTGTAGCGGGCCTCCAGGCTGTGAGCCCGCCGCGGCGCGAGCCGCACCTGGCCCGTCCGAGGATTGACCGGAGCCGCGTGCGGGATGCCGCCATCGGCAAAGACCCGCTGCTCATCCGCCAGGATCTCTTCGATCACCACCAGCGGCCTGACCTCGCGTTCGACGAGCGCGGCCGGGTCCAGCACGGTCGCCCCATGCGTCGTCGAGAACCACAACCGGCCGTCGGCCGCCCGGCAGGCATTCGGTTGAAAGTCACCGCTCCCCTCGGCCGTGGCTGCCCCGTCATTTTCGCCGTAGCTCACGCAATAAAGGCGCTTCTGTCGGCCGTCCGCCACGGCGTGCAAGTCCTCCCGGCGCACGCGAAAAATTCCGCGTGCGGAATTCGCCCAATAGAATCCCGCCCCGTCATCCAGCAGGCAAAAGAGCTCATTCGCGTGCAGCCCTTGCGCCTCGGTGATTCGCGCGGTTTCCCCTTTCACACTGCGGCGCATCAGCCCGGCGGGGGTTCCCACCCACAACGTGCCATCCGCCTCCGCCAGCAACGGATTCACGAAGCCCCGCTCCTCGCCGAGCGGCACGGATCGAATGCGGCCCTCCTTCCAGGTGCACAGCCCTCCTTGAGCCGTCCCGATCCACAGCGAGCCATCCTCGCTTTGGCGAATGCCAGTTATTTTTTCGTCAGGCAAACCCTGCGCCACGCCATGCCGAATGAATCCGGCCCCTCTCTTTTCCAGCAGCCCGTCATCGCTTCCCACCCAAAGCCGGCCTTCTCTGTCCTCAAACAGCGTTCGCACCGTCCAGTTGGTTCGCCCCAGATTTGCCTCTAACGCCGGCGTCAGCGTCCCCTTGCTTTCCGTGAGCAACC
Source organism: uncultured Verrucomicrobiota bacterium (assembly GCA_964566945.1). Taxonomy (GTDB): domain Bacteria; phylum Verrucomicrobiota; class Verrucomicrobiia; order Limisphaerales; family SXQI01; genus DASVNK01. The sequence continues at coordinate 265,347 of CAZMKE010000002.1, forward strand.
CATGCCCCCGGCACCCGCACCAGATTTTTCCGGCCCGATCCTGCCAGACCGGCCGGATATCCCCGTGGCCCGGAAATGGAGAGCTCGTTCGCTCCAGAAGGTTTCCGTCCCAGTGGAGGAGTCCGTTCCACGAACCGAGCCAAACGCCGCCTGCCGGGGAAATGGCTACCGAATCGATTTGCTGGCGCGTGCCCTCCGGGTTCCGCGAGAAAAAAGACGCCAGCCCGCGAGGGCGCAGCCTCTGCACCCCGCCCGAGCCGTAGCCCACCCACAGATTGCCTTCTCGATCCCACAGCAACGGCCGGATGTCCGTATCGGCCAGGCCATCCGCCATCGAGTAGGCGCGAACGACCCCGTCTTTCAGGCGGAAGAGTTTCTCCGCGCCGGGCGGAGCCATCCAAAGGCCCCCTGACTCTTCCGCCGCCACATTGCCGAGGCCCGGCAAACGGGTCGGAAAAGGATATTCGGTGCAGTGGCCGTTCAGAAAATGGCAGATGGAGGTGTCCGCGGCGATCCAGAGGTCGCCTTCACTCCCGGGCACGACATCTTTGACGTTCCCCAGACTGCGCCCCAAAACCTCATCCAGGCTCTGCAACGTGCCGGTCCGCGCCTCCAGCCGTTGCCAGTCCGTGACTGTCCAGCTTCGTAAGTGCTCTCCCACCCAAACCCCGCCGTGCCCGTCATCTCTCAACAGGCCGATCGTGTCGCCAAGGAGTCCGTTCGTCGTGGCCCAATGGTGCGTTTGGGTGGACGCTTCACGCCAGAATAGGCCTCGGTCCGCAGTCCCGACCAACAAGCCGCCGGCGCTGCTGCATTTCATCGTCTGGATTCGAGGCCCGAGATCAATCCGTTCAAACCGGCCGTTTTGATAAAGCACCACGGCATCGTTCGCCCGCATCCACAAACGCCCCTCCGTATCCTCGGTCAAATCCTGGCAGGACAATTCTCCGCCGGTCGCCGCGCTCAGCTCCTCTTTGAAAATCCGGAATCGCAATCCGTCGAATCGCGCCAACCCCCCTTTCGTCGCCACCCACAGGTATCCGTCCCGGGTTTGCAGAAGATCGCGGATCGTGTTGCTGGGCAGCTCATTTTCAGTCGTCCACGACTTGGTCTGAAAGGGTGGCGCTGCCTCCGGCGTAACCGCTGCCCGCGGCTCGGTCATCATAGCCCATCCGGCCGCCCAAATCGCGGACAGAAGCGCTCTCCATGCAAACCGCTTTACCATTGTTCGTCCCGAGGGCCGGCCAGGAGATAGGCAATCCCTCCAGGCACATGACCCGCCTCGGCGAGCCGAAGCGGGTCCGAACCAAGGCCGATCTCCAAATCGTCCCAGGCCGCTGTGGGATCAATCGGAGGGAAGAATCGCAAATCAGCAGCTGCTCCGGTATCTACAAAAGTGTAGAGGCGGAACTGACTCCGGCGTCTCAATCCAACGCGCGCACCGTCGTGAGCGATTTGATCAAGCTGTGATCCTCCCATTTCCAAACGACTTTTTTATCGCGCGTGACTTCAAATACATGGGCGCCCTTTCCTTCCTGGCCGCGCAAAAAGTTGCCAATGAGCAGGTGCCCATTCGAAAGCTGCTGGATGCTGGAAGCCCAGGTCAGATTCAGCTCCGGGGCATCGGCGGCTTTGAATTCCCAGGCGATCTGTTTGTCGGGGGTCACTTCGATCACCCGCTTTTGCGTCCCGCAGGAAATTAGAGTGTTCCCATTCTTCAACCGCTGAGCGTCCCCAGCATTTTCGACGCCGGTGTATTCCCAAACGACATTTCCGTCGACATCCACTTCCCGCACCGCGCCCTCTCCCTCGTGGGCGGCAAGAATATGGCCGTTGGCCAGCTTGTGGACATTGCGGACCTGCAAATGATAGCCCTCCTGGTTGGTTTTCAGCGGTGTGACGCGCACGATCTCCCCTTTGGCGTTGACCTCCACTGCCTGGCACGGGCCCTGTTCCGCAACCAGCGTGTTTCCGTTGGCCAGACGTTCGCAGCCGAACACTTGCGTGCTCTTGCTCGTGTAATTCCAGACCTCGTCACCCCGGCGCGTCACCTCCCGAACGCCCGTCGGCTTGCCGCCGTACCCGTACAGAACGTTGCCGTTCGCCAGCACCTGGAAAATGACCGCTGTGCTCGGCGGGCGATGTTCCCAGATCAACTTCCCGTTCTCGTCCAGCTCGATCAGGCGATTCGGCCCTTTGCCATACTCGAAGAATAACAACCGGTGGTGAATCGGACCGTCCGCCGCGGCGAGTTTCAGGCAAAGGAACGACGTAATGAAAAGGAGCGTTTGAGCCAGCGGGCGGCGGTGGATGGGCATGACCGAATAGTAGGAACCGCCAAGCCACCGTCAACCGCTAACCCTGGCCCGCGAACAATCGGCCAAGCCTCGCGAAGGATCCGCCCGGCTGTAATTCTCACTTGCACCCCGGCAAATCAGCAGACTAAATAAAACCATCCACTTTATATCGCGAATGCGCTATTTGGGTCAGCCTTGCCTTGTACCGATTGGCCGCGCCATCCGGAGGACGACCGCATGAGCGCCCCGCAAGCTGATTTTCAGGCCCTTCGTTTGAAAGTCGCTTTGCGGGTTCTGCCTCTCATTTTCGTCATCTATATCACCGCCTACCTGGATCGGGCCAATGTCGGTTTCGCCAAATTGCGCATGGCCAGCGATTTGGGTTTTTCCGAAGAGATTTTCGGCCTCGGGATTGGCATCTTTTTTATCGGCTACCTCCTTCTGGAAATCCCCGGCGCACTCCTGGTGGAGCGGTGGAGCGCGCGGAAATGGTTTGCGCGAATTCTCATTTCGTGGGGCCTGATTTCAGCTCTCACCGCGTTCGTTCGGACTCCAACGCAGTTCTACGTCGCGCGATTTTTGCTCGGCGTGGCCGAAGCTGGCTTTTTTCCGGGCATAATCGTTTACTTCACGCACTGGTTTCCGAGCCAGGACCGGGCGCGGGCCCTTTCCGGTTTGGTCATGGCAGTCCCCCTGAGTCTGGCCTTGGGCGCACCCCTGTCCGCTTTGTTGCTGGATGTAAAATGGCTCGGCCTCGCCGGGTGGAAATGGATGTTTATTCTCGAAGGCTTTCCGGCCGTGGCGCTCGGTTTTGTCACCCTGGCCTGCATGACGGACCGCCCCCGGGATGCGCGTTGGCTGACGGCCGACGAGCGGAATTACCTCGAAGACTTGCTCGCTCGGGAAGCTCGTTCCAAGGAGAAACTCGCGGGAACGACAGTCGCCGAGGCGTTGCGGCTCCCGAACGTCTGGCTGCTCGCGCTCGGAATTTTCGCCGCCAATATGGGCGGCTATGCCCTCGCTTTCTGGCTTCCCACCACCGTGAAAAGCCTTTCCGGCGGCTCCGACCGGGCCGCACTGCTTTTTAGCGGGTTGTTCTACGCGTGCGGGTTGATTGGCGTGTTTGTTTCGGGTCAATCCTCGGACCGCACCGGCGATCGCAAATGGCACTGCGTGGCGGGACAGGTCGCAACCGCCTTGCTTCTGGCGGGCAGCGCGATACCGGGTCAATCCTTCCCCCTGGTCATGACCTGGCTCCTCCTGACCGGATTATGCGCCTACTTCTGGCCCTCCCCGTTCTGGGCTTTGCCCACCCTGACGCTGACTTCGTCCGCGGCCGCGGTCTCCATCGGGCTCATTAACATGTGCGCGAATCTGGCCGGGTATTTCGGCAATCATTTTACCGGCTGGCTCCGCGGCCATGGGGCCTCGGACAGCGCCTGCCTGCTTTTCCTCGCCTGCTGTTATCTGCTCGGCGGCGTGCTGATCAGTTTTGTCCGTGTCCGGCCCAAAGCCTCTGCCACTCCCTTTCTTATTCCTCGCAAAGAGTTCGTTACATGAATCCCACGAAACCTGTTGTCGTTATCACCGACTGGACTTTCCCTGACCTCAGCATCGAAGAAGGATTTTTGGAGGGCGGCGGAGCCCGGTTGCTGGCCCGCCCATGCAAGACGGAGTCCGAGTTGATCGGCCTCTGCGCAGAGGCAGACGCCGTCATCACCCAATTCGCCCGGGTGACCGCACCGGTCATCGGGGCGATGAAAAAGGCCCGCGCGATCGTCCGCTATGGCATCGGCGTGGATAATGTGGATCTCGATAAAGCCCGCGACTGCGGCATTCCGGTGTGCAACGTGCCGGACTATTGCATCGACGAGGTGGCGGATCAGACGCTGGCGTTTATCCTGGCGGCCACCCGCCAGGTTGTGGTTCACGCGAACCATCTGCACGCAGGCAAATGGGGCTTGGCCACCCCGCTTGCCGGCATGAAGGCGCTGCGCGATTTGACGGTCGGAGTGGCCGGTTTCGGGCGGATCGGCCGTGAGGTCACCCGGCGATTGGCCCCGTTCAAGTGCGCCATTCAGGTTTTTGACCCCCTTGTTCCCGTGGCGGAAATCGAAAAACTCGGCGCGCGCGCAGTCTCCTGGCCCGAACTGCTGCGCAGCTCGGATGTTCTCACGCTCCACTGCCCTTCCACTCCGCAGACCTATCGGATGATGAACGCGGAAGCCTTCGCCCAGACGAAACCGGGCGCAATTTTCATTAATGTTGGCCGCGGCAGTCTGGCTGATCCAGACGCGCTCACCGCCGCCCTGCAAAAAGGGCATCTCGGCGCAGCGGCCCTCGATGTTTTTGACCCGGAGCCGATCCCGGCGAATCATCCCATCCTTGCCTTGCCCAACGTGATTCTCGCGCCGCACATCGCTTCCTGCAGCATGCCGGCCGTCAAGAAGCTGCGCGAAACCGTTGCTCGTCTGGCTCTCGCGGCCGTTCGAGGCGAATCCCTGCCTACGATCGTCAACGGAGTGAAGCGGTGAGCCTCGCCTCCGGTTCGAAGAAAGTCCCAATCGATGCGCTGCGCGACTTCACGCACGCCGCATTTCTCTCGACGGGAATGTCCGAATCGGACGCTCGCACCGGCGCGGAAGCCCTGGCCACCACGGACGCCTGGGGCGTCTTTACGCATGGCACCAAGAGCCTCGCCGGATATCTGCGCCGATTGAAGGCGGGCGGGATCAAGCCGCGCGGTCAGCCACGAATCGCAGGGCAAGGCGGAGCTTGGGCTTTAATCGACGGAGACTCAGCGCTCGGACTGGTCACTTCGGTGTTCGCCATGGAAACAGCCATCGCCAAGGCGCGAGCCCAAGGCATTGCTTATGTGGGCGTGCGGAACAGCTGCCATTTCGGGGCCGCGGGATATTACGCCTGGCTGGCGGCGCAGGCAGGCTTGATCGGCATCGCGATGGCGAATGACATCCCGTCGGTGGCTGCCCCCGGCTCCCGCGGCGCGATCACCGGGAGCAATCCCTTGGCCTATGCCGTTCCCGCCGGGAACCGGCGTCCAATGCTCCTCGATATTTCCACCGCCACCGTGGCCGGAGGCAAGGTCTACGCCGCCCGGACCCGTGGCGAGCCGATCCCTCCGGGATGGATCATCGATGGAGAAGGCCGTCCGACCACCGACCCGAGCAGCTTTCCCCAACGCGGCGCGCTGCTGCCCATGGCGGGGCATAAAGGGTACGGGCTCTCCCTCTTGATCGAAACCCTGAGCGGCATCCTGAGCGGAGCGGCTTTCACCTGGGGCGTGCGGAGTTGGGTGGGAGATGATCCGGCCCTGCCTACGCTGCACGGCGCGGCCTTCGTCGCGATTGATGTCCAGTGCCTGGCCCCGCCCGAGGAATTCGCACGCAAGATCCAGGCGCTCATCGACGAGATTCACCGCGCGCCGCGGGCCGATGGCGTCGAGCGGCTCCTCGTCCCCGGCGAACTCGAATGGGAGCGTTACGAGCAGGCGCTCCAGGAAGGAATCCCGCTGCCGCCCGATGTCACGGAAAGCCTTGCCAGAGCAGCCGAACTCGCGGGATTCTCGCCGCCTTGGCTGAAGTGATAGGTGGAGCATGAAGATATTTGATCTCTCCAGGAAAGTCGCGCTGGTCACCGGCGCCGCGCAAGGCATGGGCCGGGCCATGGCGCTGGCCCTGGCTGAAGCCGGGGCGGACCTCCTGCTGGTGGACCGCAACGAAACGGGCGCCGGGCAGACGGCGGCCGCCGTCCGAGGCTTCGGCCGCCGCGCCATTGCGGCTGCGTGTGATGTCTCCGATCCAGCGCGGATTCGCGAGTTATTTCAACGGCTTGATCGAGAGTTTGGCCGGATCGATTTCCTCGGCAATGTCGCCGGCGACGGAATCCTCGGGACTCCAGAAGAGATCTCCCTCGAGGAAGTCGAGAAGTGCTGGCGCAACCTGGTCTTGGGCCGTTTCTGCATGTGCCAGGAAGCGGGACGCCGGATGCTGGCGGCGGGCGGCGGGAGCATTGTGAACATCGGTTCGCTGGCCAGCATCACCGCCCTGGGCCGCGGCCATGTCGCCTACAGCATGGCCATGGGCGCCGTCGCCCAAATGACCCGGGAACTCAGCACCGAGTGGGCAGGAAGAGGTGTGCGCGTAAACGCGATCCTCCCGGCGCAAGTCCTGAATCCGGGCCTGGAACAACGCATGGCGGAGAACCCGGCCTTGCGGAACAAATTCCTCGGCGGCATTCCCGCCGGGCGCCTGGGCCAGCCCGAAGACATCCAAGGCCTGGCGGTTTTGCTGGCCTCGGACGCCTCGAGTTGGATCACCGGCGCGCTCATCCCGATGGATGGCGGAAATCTGGCCGCGAACGCGGGCGCCTCTCCCGGCATCCGGAGATCAGATCAGAAACCCTGAGCGCCGCCGAATTTCCCGAACTTTCCTGCGATCACCCATGACACCCACCGTAACCCCCGACTCTCCAACGCTCACCCCGGATGCTGCCTTCTCGTTCCGGCTTTACCGCTCGATGAAGCTGATCCGGGAAACGGAGGAGCAACTGGCCCGCTGCCACCAGCGCGGCCTGGTCCACGGCGCCTGCCACACCTACGTCGGGCAGGAAGCCGTTGCGGCCGGAGTTTGCGCGCATTTGCGCCCGGACGATGTCGTTTTCAGCACCCACCGCGGCCATGGCCACGCTCTCGCCAAGGGTTTGGCGCCGGAGGCTCTGATCGCCGAGCTCTTCGGGCGGGACACCGGCTGTTCGCGCGGGCGAGGCGGCAGCATGCATTTGTTTGCGCCGGAGATCGGCCTGATGGGAACGAGCGGGATTGTCGGGCCGAGCATTTTGCAGGCGGCCGGAGCGGCCTATAATTTCAAGCTGCACAAGTCGGACCGCGTCGCCGCCGCCTTTTTCGGAGACGGCGCGGTGAACAACGGCGCGTTCCATGAAGGGTTGAACATGGCGGGCATCTGGCGCCTGCCGGCCATCTTTGTTTGCGAGAACAACCAGTATGCCACCGAAGTTCCCTTCCGCTATGCCGCCGGAAACCCGAGCGTGGCTTCGCGAGGTGCGGCCTACGGCCTGCCGGGGATCGAGGTGGATGGCAATGACGCGGCCGCCGTGGCCAGGGCGGCCGGCGAAGCCATCCAGCGCGCCCGGGCAGGGGGGGGAGCCACTCTGATCGAGTGCAAGACCTATCGCACCCGGCCGCATTCCGAGGGCATGGGCGACTACACCTATCGCACGCGCGAGGAAGTGGCGGCTTGGCGCGACCGTTGCCCGATCAAACGGCTGCGTGCGGAGATGCTCGCGCAAGGCCTCGCCAGCGAGAAGGAATTGAACGCGCTCGACGAGGAAATCAAAGCTCAGGTCGCGGCCGCCAGCCTTGCCGCGGAACGCGCGCCCCAGCCCGAGCCCGCCACCGCCGCCACGCATGTCTACGCCACGCCCACGGCGGCCGCTGCTCTGGGATCGGCGGGCGGCGAGCCGGAGCCGGGGCAACGGGAGATTTCGTTTGTCGCCGCGACGGTCGAAGCTCTGGATCACGCCATGGCTCGCCATCCCGGCATTTTCGTGTTGGGCGAGGGCATCGGCAGCCGGGGGGGAAATTTCGGGACCACGGCCGGCCTCTATGCCAAATATGGCGCGGAACGATTATGCGATACGCCGATCTGCGAGCGCGGATTTGTCGGCCTTGGCTGCGGCGCGGCGATGACTGGCGCGCGGCCCATCATCGACTTCATGTTCATTGATTTCGTCAACGACGCCTTCGGCGAGATCATCAACCAGATCGCCAAAATGCAGTATATGAGCAGCGGCCGGCTCAGCATGCCCATTCTGCTCCGGGGCTGCATCGGGATCGGCCACAGTGCGGCCACCCATCATTCCGGCAGTTACTATTCCATTTACTCCCACATTCCGGGCCTGCGCGTCGTCGTCCCCTCGAATCCCTACGATGCCAAAGGGCTCCTCGCCCACGCTTTGCGCTCGAACGACCCGGTGCTGTTTCTCGAACCGCGCGAACTGATGTCCATGAAAGCGCCGGTGCCCTTGGAGCCCTACGAGATTGAGTTTGGCAAAGCGCGGATCACGCGCGAAGGAAGCGACGTGACCGTGGTGGCCATCGCCCTGATGACCCAGCGCGCCCTCGCGGCCGCGGAGCAGCTCGCTCGGGAGGGAATTTCGGTCGAAATCATCGATCCGAGAACCGTGTCGCCGCTCGACACGCCCGCCATCCTGCGCTCAGTGGCGAAAACCGGGCGGCTCCTGATTCTGGACGAAGCGTTCGCGCCCTGCGGGCTCGGCGCGGAGATTGCCGCACAGGTCGCCGAGGCCGGCTTCGATGATCTGGACGCTCCGATCCGGCGCCTCAATGGAGCGTTCGCGCCCACGCCTTACAGCCCTCCGCTCGAGCGCGCGGTCACGCCTCAGGTGGCGGAGATCGTCCAAGCCATCCGGGAACTGACGGAGGAATAATAAGTTTATGGCGATCGAAATCATTGTCCCCCGGCTCGGTTGGTCGATGGAAGAGGGAGCCTTCGTCAAATGGTTGAAGAAGGAAGGGGAGTTTGTTCAGGCAGGCGACCCGCTCTTCAGCATTGAAGGCGATAAAGCGATTCAAGAGATCGAATCAATCGACAGCGGCCTTCTCCGCATCGCCCCCAATTGTCCCAAACCGGGCGGCGTGGTCCGCGTTGGCGATGTGCTGGGGCATCTGCTCGCCACGGCGTCGGCCGCGGCCACCCCCCTCGAGCCAGCCGCCGTGCCGCCTCCGGAAGTCCCTCGGACCAAAACGGCGCCGCCCGCAGCGCCGGAGCGGTCGCAACCTCCCGCCCCGCCCGCTCCCGCCCGCAGCTCCCGGGGACCCGCCATCAGCCCCCGCGCCCTGCGAGCGGCCGCCGAGCTCGGGATCGATTGGAAGGGCGTGGCCGGGACCGGACGGGGAGGCCGCATTCGGGAACGGGACATCCGGGCCGGCTCGCCCTCGCCGCAGCCAGCCGCGCAGCTTCCAGGCAGCCGAACGAGCGTGCTGGTCACCGGAGGTTGCGGGTTTATCGGCACCTGGGTGATTCGCGAACTTCTGAACCGGGGCCTCCATGTCGTCGTTCTGGACATGGACTCCGCTCCAGCTCGCTGGGAACGAATCATCGGCCCGGCCCGCCAAAAGATTTCGCTCGTCCGGGGGAGCCTGCTCGACGCCGACCTGCTGGCGCGCACTTTTCAGGACCACGGCGTGACGAACGTGATCCATCTCGCGGCGCTGCTCACGCCCGCCTGCCAGGCGGACCCCTGGGAAGGGTGTCGAATTAATGTCCTGGGGAGCATCGCTCTGTTCGAACGCTTGCGAAAGGCGGCCCGCCGGATTGAGGGCTTCGCCTATGCCAGTTCGGTTGCTGTTTTCGGGGAGGAACCCGATCACGCGAGCCTCTCCGCCGAACGCTCCGTCAGCGATCCGGTGACCTTCTACGGCATTTTCAAAAAATCACTCGAATTGATCGCCGGCCAGTACTGGCGGCAGTTCAAGATTCCTTCGGTCGGCATCCGTCCCCAGGTGGCCTATGGCCCGGAACGGGAAACAGGCCTGACCGCCGGGCCGTCGCTCGCCGCCCGCGCCGCCGCCCGGGGTGAACCGTTCTCCATCGGCTATACCGGCCGCGTTGGCTACGACTACGTGGAGGATGTCGCCCGCGCTTTCGTGCGCGCCGCCCTTGAAACTCCCCCCGGCGCCCACGTGGTCGACTTAAGCGGCGCGGTGGCGGATGTGAACGACGTGATCGCCGCCATCGCGGCGGTCCGGCCGGAAGCGGCCCGCAAGCTCTCGGCCGCCGGGCCTCCCATTCCAGCCTACGTCCTGCCAAACCCGCATTTCATCTCCGCCCTTTACCCGGATTGGCAGACCACGCCGCTGGCGGAAGGGATGAAACGCACGGTGGAGTTTTACCAGCCGCGTCATTAACCAACGTCCACCCGCGCGCTTTCCAGCCTCGGATTGATTTGCAGGGTTGCGCGCTCCGCGCCCGGTCTGTTAGAGATAACATGAAACAATGACGGCTTTTGACCAGGCGGTTGAGGGATCAGGCACGCCGGCGCAGGAAACGGCGCTGGAGTTGTCGATCGTCATCCCGTGCCTGAATGAGGCGGATACCATCAGGATCTGCTTGGAGAAGGCCATGGATAGCATTCGCCGAGCCGGCATCGACGCGGAAGTGATCGTGGCCGACAACGGCAGCTCGGACGCTTCCATCGAGATCGCCGAATCGCTGGGCGCCCGCGTGATCCGGGTGAAAAAGAAAGGTTACGGCAACGCGCTCATGGGCGGGATCGAAGCGGCTCGCGGCAAGTACATCATCATGGGCGACGCGGATGACAGCTACGATTTCCGCGACGTGCCCCGGTTCGTCGAGAAGTTGCGCGAGGGATTTGACCTGGTGCAAGGCTGCCGCCTCCCGTGGGGCGGAGGCACCATCCTGCCCGGGGCGATGCCCTTTCTGCACCGCTGGTGGGGCAACCCGATGTTTACCGTTCTCTCCCGCTGGTGGTTTCGCTCGCCGGTGCACGACATTTATTCGGGCTTTCGCGGGTTCACCAAGGATTTGTATCACCGCCTCCAGCAGCGGTGCACCGGCATGGAGTTCGCCACCGAAATGATCATCAAGGCGAGCATCTACCGGGCGAAGATCGCGGAGATTCCCATCACCCTGCACAAGGACGGGCGCAAAGCCCACGCCCCGCATCTGAAGACGTTTCGTGACGGGTGGCGCACGCTCCGCTTCTTCATGCTGTTCACTCCGCGCTGGCTTTTTTTTATGCCGGGGCTGGTCATGGCTTTTCTGGGAGTTCTCGGCTATGCCGTCGCGCTGCCCGGCGTGACGATCGGCAAAATCACCTTCGACGCGCACACGCTGCTCTTCGCCAGCATGAGCGCCCTTTGCGGATATCAAGCAATCGTCTTCGCGCTCTTCACCCGCACCTACGCCGTGTCCGAAGGGTTGATGCCCGAGGATCCCAGGCTGACCCGATTCTTCAGCGTCGCGACGCTCGAACGGGGGTTGGTCGCGGCCGCTCTGACCATGCTTTTCGGGGTGACTCTGCTCGCCATCGCGGTGAACGATTGGCGCGTGGCAAATTTCGGCCGGCTCGATTACGCCCATACCATGCGCTACGTGATTCCCGGCGCCACGCTCACCACGCTGGGGCTGCAAACCTTCTTTTCCTCCTTCTTCGTCAACATCATCGGAATGCGCCGGCGATGAACCCGACGGCGCCCACTTACCGCAACCCGGAGTTCGACCAGTACGCGGAGGATTATGATGCCGCGCTCGCTCAGGGGCTCTCCGTTTCGGGCGAATCGAAGGATTTCTTTGCCGAAGGCCGCGCCCTTTGGCTCGCCTCCCGTTTGACCTCCTTGAACGTTCCGGCTGGCGAAATTCTCGATTTCGGATGCGGCACCGGATCAGCCACTCCGTACCTGCTGCGCCTGCCCGGGGCGCGGTCCGTGACGGGGGTTGAGGTGTCTCCGCAATCCTTGAAGGTCGCCGAAAAACTTCACGGCGCGCCCAACGTCCAGTTCCGGCTCGTGAATGAACACCGGCCCGCCCAATCCCTGAACCTGGCTTTCTGCAACGGCGTCTTTCATCATATTCCGCTCGCCGAACGGGTTGGGGCGATCCGCTACGTGCACGATTGCCTCAAGCCCGGCGGGTTGTTTGCCTTGTGGGAGAACAACCCTTGGAACCCGGGCACGCGGTACGTCATGAGCCGCATCCCGTTCGATCAGGATGCGATCACCCTCTCCTTCCTTGAAGCCAAACGCCTGCTGCGCGCCGGCGGATTCGAAATTCTGCGCAGCGATTTTCAATTTATTTTCCCGCGCGCCTTGAAGCTGCTCCGCCCGCTGGAGCGCCTTGTTGTCCGACTCCCTCTCGGCGCCCAATATCAAGTGCTCGCCCGCCGGCCGGCTTGAGGCAACTCCGTTTTTGGCGGTGAGCCGCCAACCCAAAGCCAGTCGCCGATCCATCCTTTCCAAATCGGCCCCCGATTTATAGTGGGCGCCCCCGGCCAAACTGTTATTCTATTCTCATGAGTGAACAGACTCCGGCCTATCCCGTCGCGAAAGACCACTCCATGGAGACGCTCTGCCACTTGCTGGGGCTGGCCCTCCTCACTCCCATCCCGTTTGCCAACGTTCTCGGCCCCTTGATCCTCTGGCTTTGGAAGAAGGACACCTGCCCCGGCGTCGATCAGCACGGCAAGGAGGCGATCAATTTTCAGATCTCGATGAGCATCTACACCATCCTCGCCGGCTTCAGCATTTTTATCGTGGTGGGTTTGGTGCTGCTGCCGTCCGTCATTATTACGAACTTGGTTTTGATCGTCATCGCGTCCATGAAGGCCAGCCGCGGAGAGTTCTATCGCTACCCGCTGACCATCCGGTTTATCAACTGAGCGGCTGCCCTTAACTCAGCGGCTGCCTCGAACGGATCACCTCCGCTTCGGACCGGAGGCTGACCAGCGAGCTCTGCGTCGCCTGAAAGAGGCGGAAACTGCCAAACCCCAGGGCCGCCACTCCCACGAAAATGAGGCCGACGCCCACGATGACGACCGCCGCCTGCAGGTGATCTCCCAGGAGCGGGGTGAGGGGCGTCCCTCCAATCAAGGTCATGAGCGTCGCCCCGGCGAAACAGCCGAGAGCAACGTAGATCGCTCCCAACGCCTGCAGGAGCAGGACAGCCTGCCGTTCCACCCGGTTCGTCTGGCGCAACATATAGTCCGTCGTCGCCGTCGGATTTTTCGTCGCCTCCAGAAAAAGCTCGTGCATCCGATCGCGGGTTCGGAGCATCCGATTGACGGTCCCCATCGCCAGAACGCAGGTGGCATTGGTCAAAAGGGCCGGGGCGGCAATCAGGCTGAATGCTTCGAAAGGGCTATGGTTCGTTCCGAGCATGACTTGGAACACTATCGGAACGGCGCGGAGTCGTCACGGAGAGAACAACTCCGATTGAAGTTCGATAAAAGGCGAAGAGCGGGCGTTGAACGGAAACGGCGTTACTTGAGCGCCAGCACGCGGCGTTGCCCGCCGCTCTGGACCGTCACTTCGGTGGGATCAATTCCGACCACCAGCCAGCCAGCCACACTGTCACCCACATGCAGGATCTTGCCATTCATCAGGAGCGAGGATCGCTCATGGCTGTACATGATCGCCTGGAGTTTCAGCTCGGGCGTCTCGGCTACCGCGGCGGGTGTTTGAGGCTGGGCGGATGCCGATGGACTGAGCGCTGCGGCCTGCGAGGCCTCAGCGGCGGCAGCAGGCGGAGCCTGCGAAACGGCTTTTTCGAGCCGCCCCTTCCGCAGGAAGGCGTAGTCGAAGAGCGCAAAGAAGGCAAAAAGTGCGGCCAGAGCCAGATAGAGTTTCTTGCGAGGACGCCGGGAGGATGGTTCGGCAGCCAGGACCGGTTCTTCCACCGGCTCCAGACGATTGACCGGCGCCGGTTCCGGCGCTTCAGCCAGAGCAGATTCAGGCTCGGGCGCCGGAGGAGCCGGAGCGTCCTTGCCCTTCGCACTGGCGGGAGCGTTAAACAGCCTCCGCAGTTCCTCGAGGCACGGAAACAAGCCGAGGGCGTACGGATAGCCCGAAACGATTTCATCGAAACGCTCCGGAGCGCACGCAATCTGTTCGGCAAGATGCAGCGCGGTGGTGGCGGAAAAAGGGGCTTCCAGTTCGCCGGTGTGGGCGTGATGGTCCGCGACCGCTCCCACAATCGGCAAAGGCAGGCCCCAAAGGGCCAGCAGATATGCTCCCGCCTCGGCATGGCTCGCCCCGAACACTTTGTGCTCCATTTCATGCACCGGGGTGCGGGTCTCCTCGGCTTCCTTGAGCGAGCGTTGATAATCTTGTTCGAAGTTCTGCGCAAAGGCCAGTTTGCCAATGTCGTGCAACAACCCGGCGGTATAGGCTTGCGCTTTCGTGTCGGCGTCCGTCCCCACGATCTCGCAAATCTTCTTGGAGAGGTCCGCAATCGACTGGCTGTGCTTCCAGACCCGGTCGATGGAGAAATAGAGCGGTTTGACTTTATCAAAGCGGGCGAACGCCTCGATGCTCAGGACCAGCGCCCCGGTCATTTCCAGGCCGAGCAGCAAAACCGCCGCAGCCGGGTCGGAGACTTGCTGTTCGCGTCCGAAGAACGCCGAATTCGCCACCTGAATCAGCTTGGTTGAAATCGCAAAATCCCGGGAGACAAGTTCGCCAACGGCGGCGGCGCTGGCGGCGGGCGAGCGCAGTTCGCGCATCACCTCCAGATAAAGGGAAGGCCGGCTGGGCAGGGTCCGCATCCGGGAAACCAGCGGCTGGATCTTTTCGTTCCGAACAAATCGTTTGATCGCCTCCGACCGTTCCAAGGCCTCGCGCAGCGGCGCTGGCTCCACCGGAGTGGCAATGAATTGATGGGCGCCCAGCACGCAGCGGACGAGTGCGTCCGAATTGAGCATGGTCTCGCTGACGATAAATCGGGAGGTCTGCGGGCTTTTCCGCCAAACGTCATCGAGAAAGCCCGCCGCGGCCAACGCCCCGGCCGTGGAATGCGCAAAGACCAGATCGAACTGCGCCGCGTCCAGCAGCGTCCGGGCCGCCGCTTCACTGCTGGTCACCCGGATGTCTTGCCCCACGCTCACGTAGCGCAACGTTTGCTCCAAATTTTCCGCTACCGTCGCCGAGTCGGAAAAAACTAAGATTTTGGCGTCCCCTGACATGGCAAAATGACCGCGAACTTCGTAGAAGCGGCCCTTGGGATAACCTATCGGCGAATCTTCCCCCCCGATTTAGAGGTTAGATTACCAATCTTTACGGCGTTTTTAAGAGGGTCTGGAACTGTCAGGGCATGAGATAGATGCTGTCCAGTCGGCCGATGACCTGCCGGGGCAGCCGGAGATCGAGAGATCCGGCCGCGGGCGTCAGAGCCTCGCCATGCCCGTCGGCAAAGACTGCATCCGCTTTCGCCGCATGGCGAAAGTGGGTCGTCGGCTCATCCGGACTGATATAATAGAACTCTTCCAGCATCGGATGGTCTGGACTGGCCGGCGCCTGAAACGTGTTCACTTGTCCGGCATCGGCAAGGACCGTGACGCGCGAAGGCAAACGAATTCCGTCCATATTGAACGCGGGAACGCCCGGGTCGGCGGAGAGCCGGATGTTATAGCCGTAGCCATAGGAAGCTCCGAGCGCCTTCTGCTTGAATTCCGCGAGATCGTAGTTCAGCGAGGGGCAGAGTTCCACCCCCCGGCCGCCCAGGTAAGGAGCGAGAACCCCCGCGCTCGGATCGAACTGCCGGTCGCCTTCACTCCCGCGCTCCAGCCACCCAAACCAGTAGAGATCCCCATTGTTTATCGCCGCGCCCCGATAACGAAACGTCCGGCCTTCGTGATCGCTCCAGTAAAGTTGAGCGGCCAGGCCGAGTTGATGAAGGTTGTTCAGGCAGATCGCCTGCCGGGCCTTTTCCCGCGTCCGGCTCAAGACCGGCAGGAGAAGGCCGGCCAGCACCCCGATCACCGCCACCACCACCAGCAGTTCCATTAACGAAAATGCGCGTTGTGACTTTTTCTCGCTCACAGGCGTTGAGCACTCACTCGGAAAAGGGTTGCGGCATTTGAACTGGGCGGCTCGCTCATCGCGAGTTCCACGGTTGCGGGTTGGCCCGTGCCGGTGACGGCCGGGCCTATGGGCTGCCAGGCGCCATTCCCGACGCGCGACTCCAATTGATAAGTCCACCCTGTATTGGTTTCAAAACGGATCTCGAGCGCATTCCCGCGGCGCTCGATGCTCATGGCCGGCCGATCGTACAGGGTCAGACGCGCCGCCTGAAACACCCCTCGGCCCTGCAACGAGCCTGAAAACTGGGGCGGGTTTTGTCCGGCATCGCTGTAGTTGATCAAGGCCAGTGCATCCACAGCGAAATCCGGATAGTTCGTTCCAAACACCAAAGGCTTCAATTCCGTGCCTGGATCCCCAAAGAGGCCGGACCCATCCTGTCGCCACAGGACCGAACGCAAGGTGCGATCTTGGGCCGTGAAGCTCATCTCGATTTTATAAACCACGCCCAGATCGAGTGGCATCGGATAGTTGTGGCTGTACAAAATCTGATTCCCGGCGGTGGCAATCGTGGACGCGACCGTCGCCGTGATAAACCCGGCCGCCGGAAAGTAGTCAAACTCCACGAGGTTGCGCGCCCCGTGGAGCGGATCGATCCCGGCACCGCGAAAAAGGCCTGGATCGAGCGCATTCGTCAGGTTGATCAAGCCAGCCGCGATTTCAAACGTGTCCAGCTTGCCGGGCGTTGTCCCCACCGCTAGCGAATCAAGGTGGAATACCAGTGTGACCTTGAAATCCTCGGCCGGAGTCACTGTAAAGCCGAGTGGAACGTAGCAGTATGAATTCGGCCGCGCGGAATCCCAATTTACGACGACGTCCCCGCCTTCTCTCGAGAAAAGAGTCGGGTCGCCTGCCGGCAGCCAGCTGTCGAACGAATCGCCTGCCACCTTGGGCGCGATTTGCGCCGGGGAGATGAGCAGGCTCCCGACCAGCGCCAATGCCTGCAGGAGTCTCGTCATGACCGCCTCCGGCAGCCGTACATCACCGCCAACCCGCCGGCGAGCAGCACGATCACTTCCGGTTCCGGGACGGCCGCCACCGCGGAAATTCCGTCGATTTCGGAAACTCCGCTCAAGACATCCACCCGGACGAAGCGAATCGAACTGAGATCCACGGCCTGGCCTGCGCTGTTTCGAGCCCACGCGATGTCATAAGCGGTCCCGCCAGCCGATCCCTGATAGAGCTGGCGGATTCCCGCCATGTCCTTTCCGGCAAAGGATCCGGTGGTCAGCGAGGGATTGAGCGGCGTGGAAAAATTGCCGCTCCCGTCCGTCGGGAACGGACCGTCCACCACCGGCGCAAGCGAAGGGCTGAGCGTGTAAAAGGCCACTCCATCACTGCTTACCGATACCCGGGTGGCTCCCTCCGCGGCGCCGAACAATGACCCATCGGTTATGCCCCCGCCGCTGTAGTCGCCATTCACAATCTGAAATCCGCTGTTCCCGAAGATGACGAAATCGAGCCCGTAAGGATGGGTCGGATCGTTCACAATGGGCGTGCTGAATCCGAGCGTCAGCGACCCGCCAGCGCCCACGGAGACGAGCTGTCCCGCCAGGAATGGCGGGTCAAACGGATCGACCGGTCCGCCAAATTGGCCCGGGGTAATCCGGCTGGGCTCGCCCAGAGCGGAATTGGGATCGGTGAATCCGGGCGCGAACCCGGTCCCGGACGTGTAACTGACGATGGAATCGGCGAACGAGGCGCCGCGCGTCTGAACGAGCGGACTGACAAGCGCGGCGGCGAGGGCCCACGCGCAAACGTGATTTTTTGGCATCTGATCTTTCTCTTTGTTCCGGCTTGGATAAGCCGCAGACCTTTGAAACGAGAGACCAGTGCCAGAGATGAAAAAACCTTCACCCCCGGAAAAATGAGAATGAAGGCATTCCTGCAGTTCCGAAAAACGGTCGGAACTCTGGCCTCATCCTTCTCTTTGACGGAGAAGTCGGCCGCCGGCATGTCAGCCGGGAGCCGCGACGAGCACAACCAAACCGTTATCCTGACTCGAGGCTTCGAACCTTGCTTCCGCCTTCCCGCCTTGGCGGCAGTGGCCTTTGGAAGCTTGTATCCTCTCACAGTGGCGCAACCGTCCTCGATTCTCACGAGGTTCCCTGCATTTAGCTGTGTTAGTATTGGGCAACTTGAGCCCAGCTTTCAAAGAACTGCACTAGCTATACTCCCTCCTCCGGAGCTCGCAAGCGAAATGGCCGCGCATTAGTTGGGCTTCTCCGGCTGGCAAACGGCATTGCGACCCCTCGGGGCTTTGCTAAAGTCGCTCGGATGGCTCGAGGATTCCGTTTTGATCAACGCTCTTTCCGCACAGTTCTTGCGCTGTTCTCTTTCGCCGCGGTCAGCGAAACGCCCGCGACAGATTTCCTGGTCACCACCACCGGGGATTCGGGCCCAGGCTCCCTCCGCCAGGCCATCTCGGACGCTAATTCATCCCCAGGCCCCCACCGCATCCTCTTCCGGATTCCCGGCGCGGCGCCGCACTCCATCCAGCTCCAGAGCGCCCTGCCGGCCATCAATGAAACCATGACGATAGATGCCCAGCCCCAGCCTTTCCCGGCTGCCCGTGCCATTGAATTGAACGGAGACGCCGCCGGCCAGGATTCGGTCGGACTTGAGATTGCGGCGAACAATTGCCAGGTGCGCGGCCTTTGCCTCGGCGGCTTTGCCAGCCACGGCATCCTCATCGACTTTGGTGAAGACAACCTTCTGGAGGGAAATTTCATCGGAACCAATCCCGCCGGAACCGTCGCCCATCCGAACGGTGGCGCGGGCATTGCCGTCAGCGATTCCGCCGCCAATCGCCTGGGCAGCGCTCCGGCGGGAGCCAACCTGATTTCCGGGAACCTCACCGGAATCTTCGTGGTCGGCTCGGGCAGCGTGAGCAATCAGGTGCAGGGGAATTTTATTGGTGTGGACGTGACCGGGACGAATGCCCTGCCAAACCAACGCAACGGCGTGTTGATTTTTGATGCCGGGAGCAATCTCGTCGGCGGCTCGTCCGCGGGCGCGCGCAACATCGTCTCAGGCAACGGGCAGAGCGGCGTCTATGTGACTGGCAGCGACGCGGAATTGAACGTGATCGCCGGCAATTACATCGGGATCGACGCCACCGGCGGCAAAGTGCTCAGCAATAAAGTGGATGGGGTCACCATTTTCGCCGCATCCCTCAACCAGGTGGGCGGGACGAACACCGCCGCGCGCAACGTCATCTCGGGCAACGGCGAGCGCGGCATTCTCATTAACGGATCTGGAGCTTCGAGCAACGTGGTCGCGGGCAATTTCATCGGCACGGATGCGGCGGGCGCCTTCCATCTCGGGAACGGCTTCAGCGGGGTGGGGATTGTGGATGTGACTGGCAATACCATTGGCGGCGCCGCCCCCGGCGCTCGCAACGTGGTCTCCGGCAACAGCCAGAGCGGAATCGCGATCAGCGGCGCGGGCGCGAGCAACAATGTCGTGCAGGGCAATTTTCTCGGCACGGATGCCACCGGCCTTCTGGCGGTTTCCAATCGATTCAACGGCATTTCCATCATTGATTCGCCGGGGAATCTCATCGGCGGCGCGACGGCCGCCCTCGCAAATGTGATCTCCGGCAATCTGGAGAACGGCGTGTTCATCAGTGGCGCGACGGCCTCGGCCAACCGGCTTGAAGGGAATGTCATCGGCGTTAACTCCGCCGGCTCGGCCGCCCTGGCCAACGGCGTGGACGGAGTTCAGATCAGCGCTCCGCAAAACGAAATCGGCCGGACGGGGGGCAGGCCGAACGTCATAGCAGGCAATTTGGAAGTCGGCGTCTATGTTTTCAGCGCCACTGCGGTCAGCAATCGAATCCAGGGCAACTTCATCGGGACGGATCTCGCCGGGAAGGCTCCGCTGCCCAACGTCGGAGGAATTCTGATTTCGGATGCGCCCGGAACAACCATCGGCGGTTCCGGAACGGGCGCGGGAAACTTGATCTCGGGCAATCGCGAGAGCGGCGTTTACCTCTCGGGCGGTGGGTGCTCGAACAGCGTCGTCCAGGGGAACCGGATTGGGCTCGACGCAGGCGGCCAGCTCGGCCTCGCCAATGCGGGCGACGGCGTTTCGATCTACGGCGCCAGTGGAAATCTGGTGGGCAGCCCCGATCCGGCCGCCGGAAACTTCATCGCGGCTAATGGGTTTTCGGGTCTGTTTCTCACGGGCGCCAGCGCTTCGAACAATGTCGTCCAGGGGAACTTCATCGGCTCGCAACTCGACGGCGTTTCACCGGCGGGCAACCGGCTTTATGGCATCGAGCTGGACGATGGCGCCAGCAACAACCGGCTGGGCGGCCCGGCCTCCACCAATGGAAATAAGATCGCATTTAACGGCGCCGGAGGCGTTCGCCTTCATGCGGGGGCCGGAAACCGGATCCGTTATAATTCGATCGTCGCCAATCTCGGGCTTGGCATCGATCTCGGCGTTGACGGTGTCACGCCGAATGACAGCGGTGATTTGGACGAAGGCGCCAACCGGCTGCAAAACTTCCCGGACATCGGCGGAGTCACCGCGGGCGCGTCCACCGTTATCGGCGGAGTTCTCAATTCGCGAACCAACGATGTTTTCACGCTCGATTTTTATCGGAGCGATTCTGCGGATGATTCCGGCTATGGCGAAGGCGCGGCCTGGATCGGCGCGGCCAGCGTGCGGACTGACAACTCGGGTCGGGCCGTCTTCAACCTGGCTCTCCCCAGCGCCACGGCCGCTGGGAAATTCATTACCGCCACTGCGACTGATGCCAGCGGCAACACCTCCGAATTTTCCCGTGCCGTGCCTGCTCGCGTGGGCGATTCGGATGGAGACGGCCTGCCCGATGCTTACGAGCTCTCGGTGAAGTTGAATCCGTTCGACCCTTCGGACGCGGGCCTGGATGCGGACGGGGATGGCTTCACCAACCTGCAGGAGTACATCGCCGGCACCAATCCCCATGATTCCAGCAGCCTGCCCCGCCTCCAGCAGCGGCTTGGAACGGATGGCGCGAATATTCTCAGCTTCGAAACCTCGCCGGGCCGGCGCTATCAACTGCAATACGCGGAGCAGCTCGGCGGCGTTTGGCGCGCCATTGCCCAGTTCGATGGCGGCGGCGCCCCTTACGAAACGCAGAATGGCCCCTTCCCGGCCGGGAATCGTTTCTATCGGCTTTCGATCACTCTTTCGCCTTAGCCCCATCGACTTTGGGGATGAGGGAAAGAAAAAAGCGGCGAGAAATCTCGCCGCTTTTTTGAAACTAACTGGAAGAAGGGAATTACTTCTTGTCTTCCTTCTTAGGATTGCACTTCTCGCAAACCTTCTTGTTCTTGGCCGCTTCCACGCAGCACTTGTGCGTGCATTCTTTGCCCGCCTTCTTGGCGTCATCGCAGCAGCTCGCCTTGACACTCACGGTGCCTGCGAACAAGCCCAAAATTGCGACGAGGGATAACAGTTTGATGCTCTTCATTGTTCCTTTCTTGGTGGTATGTCACCGACTTCAAATAACCATCTCTTACCTCTCCCGACACAACAGGTGTCCAGAAAAGGAATTGGGTTACGGTTCGGAAACTAATGAAGTGAAATCACCTTGTCCACAATAAAAGGGAAATGCCTTATGTTGGCGCCGAAAATGCTTCCAATTCCCTCAATCGCGTCGGCTCGCCGGTCGCGCCCGCCCACCCGCCCATTGCCGCAGCCGCATCAGTTCTTCTGACATCGTTTTCGACAACGGCACGCTTTGCTCCACCGCTGCCAGCACATGCTCCGACTGCAATTCGCTTCCTTCGTAAAATGCGTCGTGCAGGGCGCTGTTCACGGCTTCCTCAATCTCGGCGCCGCTGAATCCTTCCGAACCTTCGGCCAGCCGCTCCAGATCAAACGATTCCGGATTGCGCCCCCGCCGCCGCAGATGAATGGCGAAAGCCTCTTCCCGCTCCCCGGACGTCGGCAGGTCCACGAAAAAAATCTCGTCCAGACGCCCCTTGCGCAGCAGTTCGGGAGGCAGATTGGCGATCTCGTTCGCCGTGGCGACGACGAACACCGGCGCGGTCTTCTCCGAGAGCCAGGTCAGAAAAGTGCCCAGAACCCGCGCGCTGGTGCCCCCGTCGCCCGCGGATGATCCATGGCTGGCCCCGGCGAACGCCTTGTCAATTTCGTCCACCCACAGAACCGCCGGCGCCACCGATTCGGCCACGTGAATGGCCCGGCGGATGTTTTCCTCCGACGAGCCGACATAGCTGCCGAACATTTTGCCGACATCAAATCGCAGGAGAGGCGCCTGCCAGTGCGTCGCCACCGCTTTCGCGCAAAGGCTCTTGCCGCAGCCCTGGACTCCCACCAGCAACACGCCGCGGGGAGCCGTCAGTCCAAACCGCCGGGCCTCTTCGCTGAACGCCAGGGTGCGCTTGTTCAGCCAATCCTTCAGATAATCGAGGCCGGCCACATTTTCGAAGGTCTCTTGAACATCGCAGTATTCGAGCAAACCGTTCTTCCGGACGATCTGCCGTTTCTCTTCCAGAATCTCCGGGATCTCCGCCGCCGTCAGCCGTTCGTGCCGGACCAGAACCCGCGCGAACGCGTTCTCCGCTTCGCCCAGTGTCAATCCGAGCGCCGCCTGGATGATCCGCTCTTGATCCTCCGCGCTCAGCTCGATTTTCACCTGGCGGAAACGGCGAATCTCCTCCGTGATGCGCTCGAGCAGGCATGAAAGCTCTTCCCGGCGGGGCAGGGGCAGACTCAGGACCGTTACTTCTTTTTCGAGTTCGACCGGAACCTCGAGAACTGGGGAAACGATCACAATCGTCTTGAAGCTGTTCTTCAAGTGCAGCGCGATCTCCTTCAACTTCCGCACCACCGCGTGGTTGTTCCGCGTCAGGAACGGGTGCAAATCTTTGAAGACGAAAATCGCCGGCTCCACCTGCTCAATCACCTGGTCCAAGGCCGCCAGGGGATCGCGCGTGGGCGAATTTCGATTTCGCTGCAACTGGATGGAGGCGCCGCTTGCCGTCAGCCCCCCGGTGCAACTCCATTCAAAGAGTGACTTTTGCCGGCGTTCCGCAATTCCCTCCAGAAGCTCATGCACGCGAGCCTCTTCCGGGGAAACCACATAGAGGATTGGGTAGCGTGCCCGAACCAGGGTTTCGATGGTATCCGTGAAGGTCACTCGTATCTCGCGTTTGGACCGGCCTACACGTTTTCGCTCATGAAGTAAACGATTTCCGCCGCGGATCCGCGCCCGCCCGGCTGGCATGATAAGTTTCTTCCGTTTTCCGCATCGTTGCCTGGCTTGCATTCCGGCGCGGAATACGGTTTGTTAGAAGACCGAAGAACCCTACGCCTTTTTATGCCGACTTTGTCATCGCTTCGCCGGTCCGCTTTCACCTTGATTGAATTGCTGGTGGTGATTGCCATCATCGCCATCCTGGCCGGCATGTTATTGCCGGCGCTCTCGAAGGCGAAGGCCAAAGGGATCGCTGTCAAATGCAACAGCAACATGCGCCAGCTCGGGATTGCCATTCGCATGTACGCCGATGATAACCGCGATCGCTTCCCCGACTGCACCGGCGCCGTCTGGCCCTGGGATCTTCCTGCCAGCGCCGCCAACGCTTTCGTTAAGAACGGTGGAACGCGCAATATCCTTTATTGCCCCGGCTTCGGGAAACAGAACAACGATACCCTCTGGTCGTTCACCACCGGGCAGACCAACGATGTGGCGACTGACAACGCGAGCGGTTACCGCGTGATCGGATATGCGGTTGCTTTCAAAGGCGCGGGACGGGTGAAGTCGACGAACATCACCGAATCCATGAACCCGGCTGGGATCAAAGTGAACGGAGTCGAACTCAGCCTCGGCCCGAGCGAGCGCGTGGTGTCTGCGGATGCGACCCTCTCCACCGGCAACAACGAGAAGGACCGGACCAAAAACCGCTACACCAACATCGACGGCGGTTGGAAGGGGCACCAAAGCGCCCACCTCGCCGGCAAACTTCCCGCCGGCGGCAACCTCCTCTTCTTGGACGGCCACGCCCAATGGAAGAAGTTCGATCAAATGGTCGTGCGCACCGACGGATCGGATCCCAGCTTTTGGTGGTAAGCCCGGCCAGCGGACGGCTTACGCCGAATAGTCGAGGTAAACCGTCTTGATCCTCGTGTAGAAATCCACGGCGGCAGCGCCCTGTTCCTTGAAGTTGTCGTTGCTCGATTTCTTCATCCCGCCAAACGGGGCCTGCAAAGCGAGGCCGGTGGAAATCTGATTCACCTTCACCACGCCCGCTTCGATCCGCTCGGTGTATACCATCGCTTTCTTCAGGTCCCGCGTCACGATCGATGCTGACAGCCCGACCTCGACCCCGTTGGCGACGGACAGCGCTTCCTCAAAATCGCTCACGGGCATTACCGCGACGACCGGGCCGAAAACTTCCTCCCGCGCGATCCGCATCGCGGCGGTGACATTCGTCAGCAGGGTCGGCTGCATGAAAAAGCCGTGGCCGAGATCCCCTTCGTTGAGCCGTTTCCCTCCACACACCAGTTCGGCTCCTTCCTTCAGAGCGCCTTCCACAAACTGGAAATTGCCGTCCAGTTCCTGCTGGTTTACCGCCGGGCCCATCTCCACGCCCGCGGTCAATCCGTTCCCCACTTTCAAAGCTTTGGCTTTCGCCGCGATCTTTTCCGTGAGGGCCCCTGCCACCGACTTTTCCACAATCACGCGGCTGGTCGCCGTGCAAGCCTGGCCGGTCAGGCCAAAGCCGGCGCGCACCACCAGCGTGGCCGCCAGATCGAGATCCGCGTCCGCCAGGACGATGGTCGGATTCTTGCCCCCCATTTCCATCTGGGCGCGAGCCATCCGCGGCGCGAGCTGCTGGTAGATCTGTGCGCCCACTTTGTTGGAGCCCGTGAAAGAGAGGGCAACGACCGCGGGATTTCCGGCCAATTCGCCGCCCACCGTCCGGCCATCCCCGATCACCACGTTCAGCACCCCTTTCGGCAGACCCGCTTCCTGCAGGACTTTGGCCAGCTCCAGCGTGAGGGCTGGCGCTTGGGACGCCGGTTTGATGACCACGGAGTTGCCGGACAGCAGTGCTGGAGCCAGCTTCCAGGCCGGAATGGCGATGGGGAAATTCCAGGGAGTGATCAAGCCCACCACGCCCAGCGGCTGGCGAACCGTATAGAGAAGGTTCCCGGGCAGGTCATGCGGTATCGTCTGGCCGCCGAGCGTGTAGCTCAAGCCCCCGAAAAACCGGAAGATATCGACGGCCCGCTGCACTTCGCCTTGGCTTTCCGCGAGCGTTTTGCCCTCTTCGCGCGTGAGCAATTCCGCCAGGGTGCCCTTGCGCTGTTCGAGGATCTGCGACGTTTTGCTCAGGATTCGGCCCCGGGCCACCGGAGTGGTCCGAGCCCAGCCGGGAAACGCGGCCTCCGCCGCTGCGATGGCCTGCCGGGTTTCCTCTGCGGTGCTGAGCGGATATTCCGCCACCGTCTCGCGGGTGTCCGCCGGATTCACCGTGGTGAACTGCTTCCCGCTGGCCGACCCCACCCACTCGCCCCCGACGAAATTCTGATATTTAACCATGCGCGTAGCTAAACCGAAGGAACGCCGGCGCGCAACCGGTTCGTGGCGCTCAATTAGAACTGGGAGAGGAAACGGGCGTCGTTCTCGTAGAAAAGCCGGATATCGTTGATCTCGTAGCGGATCATTGCGATCCGCTCGATGCCGAAACCGAAAGCCCAGCCGGACCAGGCCTCAGGATCGTATCCGACGGTTTCAAAGACCGCCGGATGAACCATGCCGCAACCGGCAATTTCCAGCCAATCCTTGCCCATTTTCTTCACGAGCGGACTGGTGAAATCGATCTCGAAGCTCGGTTCCGTGTAGGAAAAGTAGTGCGGCCGGAAGCGCAGCTTCACGTCGCTCCCCAGGAGATCCTTGAAGACAAACTCCACCGTCCCTTTCAGGTCGGCAACGGTCACCCCTTTGTCCACGTAGAGCCCTTCGATCTGGTTAAACGTCGGGTTATGCGTGGCGTCCGCGTTATCCCGGCGATACACGCGGCCCGGCACGATGATCCGCACCGGCGGCTGCTGCTTTTCCATCACCCGGATCTGGACGGAGGAGGTATGCGTGCGCAGGAGCCAGCGCGCTTGGGTTTGCAGGTAAAACGTATCCTGGGAATCGCGCGCCGGATGGTCCGCGGGCGTGTTCAACGCGTCGAAGCAATGATACTCATCCTCGATCTCCGGGCCGTCCGCGACCGCAAAACCGATTTTCCGAAAACTGCGCACAATGTCATCGGTGACTTGGGTCAGGGGATGCCGCTTGCCAATCACGGGCCGCCTCCCCGGCAGCGTAAAGTCGGTCGGTTCTTTGGGCAGGGCCGCTTTGAGTTCCAGCTCGGCCCGGCGTTCTCCCAGCAATTGCTCAATCCGGGCTTTGGCCTCGTTGATCTGCTTGCCGGCGGCCGGGCGCTCCTCCTTGGGCAGCGTGCCCAGTTGTTTCATGAGCGCGGTGAACGCTCCATTTGAGCCGAGGAACTTCACCCGCGCCTGGTCGAGTGCGGCCGCGTCCGCGGCGGCTCGTAGTTCGGCCAGCGCGGACTCTGTGAGCGGTTCAATTTCCTGCAAGAGCGACATAAATCATTTCCGCAAAAGCAAAGCGGGCGACACTTTTAGGTGATCGCCCGCCGCAAATCAAACTTCGATGTGCGCTTAAGCCGCAGCCGTCTTCGCCTGCTTGGTCTTCAGCGCGCCTTGGGCGACGCGGACCAGCTCGCTAAACGCGGTGCTGTCCGTCGCGGCGATTTCCGCCAGAACCTTGCGGTCCAGCTCGACGTTCGCCGCTTTGATCCCTTCCATGAACCGGCTGTAGGTCATGCCGGCCGCTCGGGCTGCCGCATTGATCCGGATCTGCCAGAGGCCGCGGAAGCTGCGCTTTTTGGCTTTGCGGTCGCGGAACGCATATTGGCGGCCGTGATCGAGCGCGTCGGCGGCGTAACGGTAAAGTTTCGACCGGCGCATCCGGAAGCCTTTGGCGGCTTTAATCGTCCGGATGCG
Organism: uncultured Verrucomicrobiota bacterium; assembly: GCA_964566945.1. GTDB lineage: Bacteria > Verrucomicrobiota > Verrucomicrobiia > Limisphaerales > SXQI01 > DASVNK01. Next base: position 292,338 of record CAZMKE010000002.1, read on the forward strand.
GCGTTTGCGGGAAGCGGGAGCGTTGGTAGCGCGCATAAAAAGAGTCTATTGATAGTGAACGGTTTAGCGAGTGAACGGCAGGTTCTGCTTGATGCGATACGTATCGGTCGAGTCTACTACTTTCGCGGTGCCGAGCGAGCGGCGGCGTTTCGGGCCCTTGCTCGCAAGCAAGTGGCGCTTGCCCGCGCGGGACCGCAGGACCTTGCCCGTGGCGGTGATCTTAAAACGTTTGGCCACAGACTTCTTAGTCTTTATTCCTTTTGGTCGTCGCATACAGTTCCAGTCAAAATGAGCGCGAAATATAGGCAGCTCACCCCCTCCGCGCAAGTGGAAAGCCCAAAAACTTTTGCAACCGCCCGGTTCTCCCGCTGCGGAAGCGGCTCATAGTGCCATCGTTCAGGCCGGTTGGCCAATCGCCGCGGCGATGATCGAGTGCTCCGTCCAGTCGGACGTCGCCCGGGACTGCACCACCCGCCCGCGGCACATCACCGCGATCGTGTCACACACCCCTAATAACTCGGGCAGGTACGAACTCACGAAAACCACCGATTTCCCGGCGGCCGCCAGTTCGCCCATCAGCTCGTAAATCTGCGCTTTGCTCGCCACGTCGATCCCGCGGGTCGGCTCGTCCAGGAGCAGAATCTCGGCCTCACTGTGCAGCAACCGGGCCAAAGCCACCTTCTGCTGATTGCCGCCCGAGAGTTCGCAGATCGCTTGCTGCGGTGCGCGGCATTTGACGTGAACGCGCGAAACCCAATGCGCGGCCGCCTCCCGCTGCTCGCCCAGATTCAGGATCCCGCCCCGGGAGAACGGCCCCAGCTTCGGCAGCGTCAGATTCTCCGCGATGCTCAGGTTGAGCATCAACCCCTCTTCCTTCCGGTTTTCGCTTAACATCCCGAGGCCGGCCCGCAACGCGCCGGAGGGCGAGTAGTGAACTCGCTTCCCCCGATGGAGAATTTCTCCGCCCTGCAGCCGGTCCAGGCCGAAAAGCACGCGCAAGGTCTCGGTGCGGCCCGCCCCGATCAGGCCGGCGATGCCCAGAATCTCCCCGCGGCGCAGCTGCAGCGTTGCTTCCTCGGGCCGCCGCTTTCCCGCGACCCGATTCAACTCCAGCACCGGCTCGCCCAGGGCATGAGGAATTTCCGGATAGATCTCATCGAGGTCGCGGCCGACCATTAAATGGATGATCTCGCTCAGGTCCGCCCCGGCCATCGCCCCCGAGCCGACCGTCTGCCCATCCCGCAACACGCTGTAACGGCTCGCCACTCGCTGGCATTCCTCAAGAAAATGGCTGATGTAAATGATGCTGACGCCACGCGCCCGCAGCCGCTCAATGGCCGCCACCAGGTTCTCCGTGTCCACCTGCGTGAGGCTGCTCGTCGGCTCGTCCATGATCAGCAATTGCGGGGCGCCCAGCATGGCCCGGGCGATTTCCACCATCTGCTGCTCGGCGATCGAGCAGCTATGCACCGGCGCGTCCAGGGGAATCCCTTCGTGATGCACATCCGCCAGCACCCGCTCGGCCATTTCCCGCCTTTTCCGGCGGTTGATCCAGCCGAGGCGCGCCGGTTCAACTCCCAGCAGGATATTCTCTTCCACCGACAGGTGGGGAGCCAGGTTGAGCTCCTGATAAATCATCTCCACGCCGCCCCGCCGCGCCTCGAGCGGATTGCGCGGCGCGTAGCGCTCGCCATTGAGGAAGATCTCACCCGCATCGGCCTGATACGCGCCGCTCAGGATTTTCATGAGCGTGCTTTTCCCCGCTCCATTTTCCCCGATCAGCGCGTGGACCTCGCCCGGGCCGACCTCCAGCGACACGTCGCGCAACGCGCGCGTGCTGCCAAAACTCTTCTGAACGCCCTGGACGCGAAGCCTCATGCGGAACTCAATGCGAAATCCGGACAGCCCGGCGGGAACCAGCCCTATTTCGATTCCCCGAGATACTTGGCAAAGGGAGGATAGATCAGCTCGTGAATGTCTTGCTCATTCATGTTTTCTCGCGTCGCCACCCGCACACCCGTGTCGATCCGCTTCGCCACCTTCTTCTTCTGGATCTGCTCCACCATCGTCATCACGCCCAGGTAACCCATCTTCATCGGGTTCTGCACCACCAGCCCTTGCACATCCCCGCTCTTCAATCCGTCCACCGACTGGGTGCCCGAGTCGAATCCCACCAGTTGCACCGTGCCGCCCGCTTTGCCGATGTCCTTCAAAGCCATCAACACGCCAATCGTCACCGGTTCGCACGGAGCAAAAATGCCCTGCACCTCTTTGCCATAGCGGTTCAAGAGGTTCTGCGCCGCCTGATAGGCCGAGTCCCGCGTCGCGCCCGCGTATTGATCCGACGAGATCACTTTGATGTCTTTGTGCTTCTTGATCTCATCCATGAAGCCCGCCTCCCGCTCCTCCGTGCTCGCGGAGCCCACCTGGTAGCGGAGCAGAATCACGCTCCCCCGATCGTTGAGGATTTTCGCCAGATGCGCCGCCCCGAGCTGGCCCCCTTTGAAATTGTCGGTGGAAATGTAGCTCACCACCTGATCTGTCTTCAGGCCCGAATCGATGATCACCACCGGGACCCGGGCGTGCATCGCGTTTTCCACCGGCGCCACGAGAGCCGTGCTATCCAAAGGCGCGAGCACGATGCCGTTTACGCGGCGTGCCACAAAGTTCTCCACCACCTGGATCTGTTGATCCCGATCGTCCTCCCGCAGCGGCCCTTTCCAGATGACATTCACCTTCGTTCCCTGAGCGCCCAGTTCCTGCTGCGCCTTGATCGCGCCCGCGTGAATCGATTTCCAGAATTCGTGGCTGGTCCCCTTCGGGATCACGGCAATATCCAGCGTGGCCGCTTTCAGGCCACTGGTCGTCAGCACGCAAGACAACGCGGCTAGGGCGAACAATCTCAAAGGCTTCATGGGCGAGACTTTGATCGAGCCTCCCCCATTTTTCAAACCTTTTACTTTGGCCCGGGTTTCCCGGCCCCGGCCGCCAGCCGCTCTGCCATTTCCTGGTTTTTCTTCGCCTCCTCCGCCTGGCCCAGCCAGCGCCGCACTTCGGCCATTCTCTGGTAGGGGACGGGATCATCCGGATGGAGCGCGGCCGCGCGGGCGTAGCAAGGGAGCGCCGGATCAGGCTCCTCGAAACGCTTCCAGTAAACGTCGCCCACTTCGATCGGCGCGGCATCCGGAGCTATTTGTGCCAGCGTGTTCGCCGCCGAAACCGCCAGGTCCCGGTTGGTCTCGGTCAGCATCTGCTTGAGCGCCGGAATGGCCTCCCGCGCCTCCGGCCCGATCTCCTGCACCGCATAAGCCGCCAGGCGCCGGCTGCCCGGATCTTTCCCCTCCAGCAGCTTCACCAGCTCTGGCGTGAACACCCGCCCCTTGGAGCCAAGCGCCGCCACCTCCGTGCAGGCCGATTGCTGAACGCCCGGGTCCGCGCTCCTCAGCGCGGACTGCAACCGGTCGAAATCCACCCGCGGACCGCATCCCGCCAGAACGGCGGCCACCCAGATCAGCGTCCATAGACCAGGCCTGCGGCAAACCGGGAGCATGCCCATTTTTTAACGCTGCCAGTGGCGAAGCGCGATATCTTATTGCGGCATTTTGCGGCGCGCGGGAGTTTTCGCTCGGATGGGCTGACGGCCCCCCGCCGGCCAGAATCGCCTCCGGCCAGACTGGCAGCGCTTTTACGGCTCTTCCGCGTGCCCGTCGTTCGCCAGAACGCGTGCGGGTCACGCCAGCAGGAACTTCGCCGGCACATTTCAGGTTCTAAACAGCGGCGGACTGCGATAGAATGTTGTCGGTGGAACTGAACGAAAAAGCGCCTCCGATGACCCTGGCCCGCAAGCTCGGACGGCCAGCCCACGTGTCAGGGTTGGCGATCCGCCTCGAACGCGCTAGTGGTGCCCGTGAACGTCTTCCGGACTGGCTCCTTAAGGTGGCGGTGGAAAGGGGAGCGACACATTACCGCCGCGACTTTGACCCCGCGCTCCCGCCCGACGCTCCGGGTCTGGCCGACGAAGAAATCGGGATTGCACTTTGCTTGGATCAGCATCCGTACCACCTTGATAACCTTCGGGCCGCCGCCCAATTGCTCAGTTCACCGCGCGTGGATGCGGTCAAGCTCTGCCGGCTCGCCGTTCAGGAACGCTGCGAACCCGTGCTGCTTCACATCGCGGCGGTGGCGGAACGTTTTGCCCCGGCCCAGGAGCCCTGGGCCTATGTTCGGAAGTCATTTGCCGTCGGTATCCGTGCCACACTCTGATGCCTTGCCCCACTGGACCCGATTAGTCAGCCACTCTGGAGTGGCGGCGCGTGGCGGCCCGCCCCGAACCGACTGGCTCCGCCGTCATGAATAACCCCCTGCGCATCCGGTCAAGCCGATCGGCCTCGGCTCAGCGTGCGGTCCGGACTATTCGGCCCCGGTTGGGCGGATGACAAACACCGGGCACGGAGCGTGGCGCACGATATATTCGGCGGTGCTGCCGAGGACCGCGTGCTTTACACCTAGGTAGCCGTGCGTGCCGGTCACGATCAGATCGATGCTTTGCTCGCGCGCATACTGCACGACCTGCGGGCCGGGAGCGCCTTCCAGAATTATTTCCCGGTCCCGGGAGCCGGCATGCGGCGCACAAAACTGATGCAACACAAGCCGCGCGTTCTCCACCCACCGTCTTTGTTGTAGAAGCAACGCCAGATGAGTGAGATCCCCGGGAGCCACCGTGGGAACCACATGCAGCCAGGTGACAGCTCCGCCGGCGCTTTGCACCCAACGCAGGAAGGGCAGATAAATGTCCGGAGCTGAAAGATCCGTGGCGAAAACCACGTTCTGGCCGCCGAACGGCGAAGCGGGCCGCGCCTGGCTCTCAACAGAGATTCGGGACGATTTTCCGGCAGAGCCAATGCTCCGAGCTGATCTCATAAGCCTGTCACGTAGATTCCGGCGGCCCCGTTGAGCCGCCTTTCTTGTCCAATCACACGCTTGGCTGAACCTGCCGAGGGGGCTCGCCGCCAGTTGGCGTTTCCTGCCCGTTTTTTGAGAAAGTATTTCTCCCCAGTAGGCCCGGCGCCCTCACCGGGCTCCTCTTCTGCCGCCTGCCGTCGCCGCCCGGCCGGACCACGGCTCGGGTGGTCGGACAAATCGCTTCATCGGGCCCCGGCCCCGGACGAGTGACTCGTCAATGACGACTGTTCGGCAAGTGCCCTGACAAGATTCTTCACCCTCTGACAATATTTGGCATACCCCAACCGGTATTCTCTCCCGCGATGATCATGAGAATTGCGAAATTTACGCCGTCCAAGGGAGCCGCCTCTGTCCGTCGGCTCCTCCGGTCTCCGCAGCGCGGTTCTCCTCGCACAATACGACACGAAACTCACACGATGATTCGCACAATAACACGTTATTTTGACACGATTGACACGTTATTTTCCCACGATAACACCATAAATTTGCTTTTCCTGAATTTGTAAACATCTGCCGGGAAACAACTTAAGAAAACCTCAACCGTTATGAAGACTAAAAAGAACGCCCAGGATTCAAATGCCTCCCAAACCCCCAAGCCGGTCGTTACCCCTCAAGGCTCCGACCACCCAGCGCCCGCTTCACCCCGCGTCTCGACCCCTTTGATCAACGGCGATAATCCGGATCCAAAATTCGTCGAGCAGCTGAACAAGGATGCCGCTCGGGCCGTCTCCCAAGGCTCGTTGAAGGCGCGGCGCTTTGAAATCAAAGCCCGGGCGGGCTCATTTCTGCGCCGGCTCACTCCGGCCGAGCGGGAACGCGTTTTTCAGTGGGTCCTCCGTCACTCCATCTGCGAGGCCGTCAACTTGGTCGCTCAACCGCCTCCTGCGGGCTTTGGTCTGCGGGTCAATCCCACCACCCTCAGCCGCATTCGCGCGACCATCAAAACCGTGCTGGCCGCGGAACGTTTCGAAAACTCGGCCTTCGCGGCCGAAGCTCTCGCCGAGGAGATGGAACAGAAGCAGGTTGATTTCGCCCCCGTCGTTGCCGATCTGCTCATGCAGAAAACCTTCGACCTCGCCCGTTCGGAACAGGCTTCCGCGGCCCAGCTCAAGGAGATCACGGACAACTTCGTCAAACTCCGCGAACTCGAACTGAAAACCCACCGCCTCCGCCTCGGGCCGGGACGGCGGGAGCGCGAGGATTCGCCTCAACGCCATCAAGTCGATCTCAAGATCGTGGCCCCTGTTCCGGGAGCCTCGCAGTCTCCCACCCTGGAGATCGAGGTCGTTCCTCGCCGGTCTGTGGGTCAGCTTCCGGCCAGCCCGGCCTCGGCCGAACCCGCCCCTGTTTCGGCGGACCTCCAAAGCCCGGCGATTCTCCCGGACGCCAGCTCCGATTCCCCTTAACACCCTGCTTTAGCCGAGTGTCCGCGCCCCCCTTCATCGGAGAACCGTTTTCAACGGTTTGCCAGACATCCTCGGCTGGAAAGGCGACGGCTGCCGGACGGTTATTCCTTCATGCGCGCCAGAGCTTCGATGGCGGGTAGCGCCCCGCTCCGGCAAGAATCTCCCGCTCCCGGAGGCGATTGCTTTCATTGATCTGCAGAAGCTTCACGGTCGATTCACCGATGGGACTCGCGGGATTGATCCGGATGTCTTGAAGCTGGAAGCACGCGGCCCAGCGATCCATTCGGGGATGGAACAGCCGGGTGAGTTCCGAACGGGGACCGGTCAGCGTGCCGAGGTTGCTGCCCTTGCTGTTGTTGCCGGCAGCGCAGGCCCACGCGAGGTTGGCCGCTTCGTTGGTTCCACCGTGTTTACGGCTGATAATATGATCGATCTGACAGCCCCAAAAGGTGTCGTCCTGGTGAATGAGGCAGTATTCGCAGACGTGATAGGCGCGGCCGGCGACATGACGGCGCAGCGCGTCGGGTACGTCACTGGCCATGAGCGAGGAGCTGGCGGGCGCGGGCTTTGGCCAGCCGCATCAGGTGTTCGATCTCGATGTAGTGATCCAATTCGGCTTGGTCTTCCGCTGGGAGCGGGCTTTCTTTCTGCCGTTCGATCAACTCCCATACGCGCTGGCGGGCTGGCTCGGAGGGTTTGAAGTTCACGACCTCGAGCGGGCTGAGTGAGGCGATGAATTGAACCAGTTCTTCGTATGGTTTCACCATAAGGAATTTATCGGAAAACAGGCGGTTTGCGAGAGGATTAAATTGGCGATGGCATCGCGCTGCGCAAGCGACACACCGCTGGCTGCTTGCCCTTCTGCACTCCGCTCACCCGGAAGCCAAAACCCGTTCTCCTTAACACGCTGCTCTAGCTGAGCGTCCGCGCCCCCCTTCATCGGAGAACCGTTTCCACGGTTTATCTCGCCGACGGTCCTCGCTGGAAAGGCGCCCGGCGGACACCGGGCGGCGATAATCGCCTGACTTGCGTCTTTCCTATCTTGCCGAGCGTCTGGTGTTCCGGGTAGCGTCAGCCATTCTCAAGGAACAAGACTATGGACGACGCTTCATCGAGCCGGCCGAATCTTTCCCGGCGCAACTTCATTGCCAGCAGCCTCACAACCGCCACCAGCCTCGCGCTTTTGGGCCGCGCCCGCGCCGAGGCGCAGGATTATGTGGCCCTTCAACCGACCCGCTATCCTGATCCGCGCATCGTGGTGCTGGATAAGCGGTTCGCCAATTACAAGCTCGGGAATACCGTGATCCAGCGGCTCTACTACGATCCGACCATGCTGTGGGCCGAGGGCTGCGCTTGGAACGCGGTCGGCAAGTACCTCCTCTGGAGCGACATTCCGAACGACCGGCAGCTCCGCTGGATCGAGGATGATCAGAGGGTCACCACCTTTCGCAAGCCGTCCAACAACAGCAATGGCAACACCTTTGACTTTCAGGGCCGACAGCTTGCCTGTGAGCACGGCACTCGCCGCGTGGTGCGCTACGAACACGACGGCTCAGTGACCGTCCTGGCTGACAAATGGAATGGCAAGCGTCTGAACGCCCCGAACGATATCGTGGTTCATCCGAACGGCGACGTCTGGTTTACCGATCCCGGCTACGGCAGCATGGGGAATTACGAAGGGCACAAGGGCGAATTGGAAATCAAGGAGGCGGTCTATCGCATCGACGCGAAGGATGGGAAGATGAGTTTGGTCACGGATGAGGCCAGCAAGCCCAACGGCATCTGCTTTTCGCCCGATTACAAAAAACTCTACATCGCGGACACCGGAGGCTCGGATCCCAAGCCGATCCTGGTGTGGGATATCGTCGACGGCAAGAAGCTCGCGAACCGCCGCACGTTTTGCACCATGGATTACGACGAGCGGGTTGGCGGTGCCGACGGCATCCGGGCGGATGTGGACGGGAACATCTGGGCGGGAGCGGGATGGGGTGCACGGCCCAACGGCGATACGAACGAGCCCGATGGCGAAGGCTATGACGGCGTCCACATTTTTGCCCCGGACGGCCAGCGGATTGGCCTGATCATGCTTCCGGAGATCTGTGCGAACCTCTGCTTCGGCGGGGAAAAGAGAAACCGGCTGTTCATGGCTTCCAGCCAATCTCTCTACGCCGTTTATGTGGAAACGCAGGGCGCCCACATCACCTGATTAAACACTCGCTTTTAGGACTTCGAGCGCCCGCTCGATGTCCCCGGCGGTGTGCGCACTGGAGACGGTGAAGCGCAGGCGAGCTTTCCCCCGGGGAACCGTGGGAAACCGGATGGCTGGAACGAAAATCCGGTGGTCTCGGAGGCGCGCGGCCAGCTCCAGGGCCTTCTCTTCAGACCCTACCGTCAACGGTAGGATGGGGGAGCCGGCAGCGCCTTCGCGGAACCCTCCGGTTCGCAGCCGGTCAATATTAGCCCTCAGTTGCTCCAGCAGTTGAGCGCCGGCTGCCGATTGGACCAATTCGAGCGCAGCCAGAGCTGCGGCCGAAACCGCGGGGGGCGGGGCCGTGGAGAAGATGAACGAGCGGGCCTTGTTCACCAGGTAATCGATCAGGGTTCGTGATCCGGCGATGAACCCCCCTGCCGATCCGAGCGCCTTTCCCAATGTGCCCATTTGCACTTCGATCCGCTCGCTCACTCCGAATTCTTCCGCCAGCCCGCGCCGGTTCGGCCCGAAGAGTGCGGTGGCATGGGCTTCGTCCACCATCAGCCACGCCCCAAACCGTTCTTTGAGCTCCACGATCTCCCTCAACGGAGCGATGTCGCCATCCATGGAAAACAGGCTTTCCGTGACGACAAGGATCTTGGCCGCAGGACTCTTGCCGCGCAGCTCATCTGCCCAGCGCAAGATGCGCTCCAGATCGTTCGCGTCGTTATGGTGAAAGATGCGGAGAGTCGCCCCGGAAAGCCGGGCGGCATCCACGATCGACGCATGGACCAGTTTGTCCAGGATCAAGATGTCGTCTTTGGCGGCGAGCGCGGTGATCGTCCCGAGAGCCGCCGCGTAGCCGGTTGAGAACACCAGGGCGCCGTCTGTTCTCTTGAACGACGCCAGGGCGTCCTCCAAGGCATGGTGGGCGTGCATCGACCCCGAGATCAGGCGGGAAGCGCCGGCCCCGGTCCCGTATTGTTCCGTGGCCGCGAGCGCCGCTTGCTTTACTTGCGGGTGAGTGGCCAGCCCGAGGTAATCGTTCGAGGAGAAATTGAGGAAATCCTGCCCCTCGATAGCCAGGTGCGGTTGCTGCGGCGAAGAGACGCGCCGCAGGCGCCGCAGGAGGGTTTGATCTTCCAGTTCGCGCAGGCGCCGCGACAGTTCCGAATCGAACGCGCTCACATCAGGGATTGCGTGCGCGGAAAAACTGGTAGCGCTTGTCAGGGGTGAGCAGCAGGGGGGACGAGGTGCCGAGGTCGGTCCAGACGTTGTTCGCAAGATTGGTGCTGCCCTGCAATGTGCCCCCGGTCCAGGCCACCGAGAGCTGGCTCCCATTCGGGCTGATTGTCAACTGGGGCGGATCGAGTTGCACAGCCCCGGACGCATTGCTGTAATCCCGGAAGCGTGCCAGGAAAGCACGCCGCACTCCGGTGCTGTCTGGGATGTTGGCGACTTCTGGGCTGTAATTGGGTCCAACGAACGCCGCCTTGGAAAACGTCGGGACAGGGTTTCCATCGGAATCGGTCGTGGGGAATGTGTAAGTCCCCAGCCGGGTCCAGTTGGTCCCATCCGTCCCGCTGAACACGTGGAAAGTCTGCCCCACCCGCTTGAGGCGCAGCCAGGCGTTTGGATAGGCCGGGGTGTTTGTCGCGATCGACGGTTGATCGGTCGAGCCCCCCGTCAAAAATCGCACATTCACCTGGTACTGGTTGAGGCCCGGCACGGCCGACCCATCGAAATCAGTGTAATCCGTTCCCACTGGGGCAACCTGGACCTGAAGATATCGGCTGAAAGCCTCATCCGGGTTGCTTGGATCCACCGGCCGCACCTTCCCGTCGTCCAAAGTCTCGCGCACCATCAGGCCCGCGCGGGCTTCCTGGCTGGAATCCTCCTGCGAGGCCACCCGCACCCGCTTGTCAAAATCGCCGGTGATCGACTCGTAAACAAAAGTGGACTCGTCGTAGAATCCGGACATTTGACTTCCTCCGCTGACCAGGTCAAAACCGCCATCCCCGTTCGCAACCACGTCTGGGGCGAAGCCGAATTCCTGCGCGCCGATCGCTGTCCAGGTCAGCGATTTGGCCGTGAACGAGAGTGGCAGCGGCGGCAACACGGTCCCCGAGACGGTTTGGACGTTGGTAACCGTGAGCGTGTAGGCAGCGTTGGTCGCGAGCCCTGACACGGTAAGCACCACCCCGTTGTCCAACGGCTGTTCCCGAAGATCGGTGATCTGCGCGTTGGCGGGCAGGAGATAGTTGGCATCGGCCAGCGCGCTGGATCGGTTCACCGTGTTGTCGTAGGTGATGCTGATCTCCCAGTCCCCATTTTTCGCCAGTGCGCCAGCCTGGGCGTAATCAGCCCCTGAAGCAGCCACGGCGCAGAATGCGAGCAGTAACAGTGCGAAAACCTTGTCCATACCCATCTTGTGTCGTCGAACGTTAGCATTGCGAGCCGCCCTTGGCCAACGGTAACGGGCTTGGCTGGCGGACCTCTTGGCACGAAGGCGGGAAGCCGTTCGCTGCCTGACGGTGTCGCTTTCGGCAGTCCGTCAGCAGCCCCCTGGAGGGGCGAAAAGTTTTCGTGCGATTGTGGGGCCTCTCGCTACAATCGCCCCCAAGATGAACCCACGAATTTCGCTGGCTGTCGCGTCGATCGCTTTTTCTTCCGTCATCGTGCCGGCCGCTCAATTCAAGTTCGGCGCCCAGACTTTCACTCTGCCGGACGGCTTCACGCTGGAACGCGTGGCCGGCCCGGGCCTGGTGGATCGCCCGATCGAAGCCGATTTCGACGAGCAGGGCCATCTCTACGTCACCGATTCCTCCGGTTCCAACGAGCCGGTCGCCAAACAACGCGAGAAGAAGCCACACCGGATCATGCGCCTCGAGGATACGGATGGGGACGGCGTATTCGACAAGTCCGTCGTGTTCGCGGATCAGATGATGTTTCCCGAGGGCTCTATGTGGCTGGACGGCTCGCTCTATGTCTCCGCTCCGCCCGTGATTTGGAAACTGACGGACACGGATGGGGATGGCGTGGCGGATCGGCGCGAGGAGTGGTTTGACGCGAAGACGCTCACCGGTTGCGCGAATGACCTCCACGGGCCTTACCTGGGCCTGGACGGGTGGATCTACTGGAGCAAAGGGGCTTTCGCCCGGCAGAGTTATCCCCGGCTGGATGGGAAGACATTCGAGACGCGCGCGGCCCATATTTTTCGTCGTCGGCCCGAAGGCGGGTTGATCGAGCCGGTGATGACCGGCGGCATGGATAACCCGGTGGGTGTGACCTTCACTCCCGAGGGGGAGCGCATTTTTACGACCACGTTCTTTCAGCATCCTGGCGGCGGCCAGCGGGATGGCTTGATTCACGCCATTTACGGCGGGGTTTATGGCAAGGTCCATGACGTGATCGACGATCACAAAAAGACCGGTGACCTGATGCCCGTGCTGACTCATCTTGGGCCGGCCGCTCCGTGCGGCTTGACCCGCTACGAATCCGCCGTGTTCGGGGAACCGTATCGGGACAATCTCTTCGCCTGCTTGTTTAACCTGCACAAAGTAACCCGCCACGTTTTAAAGCCGGTGGGCGGCACTTTTAAGACGGAGGACAGCGATTTTCTAACCAGCGACAGCACCGATTTTCATCCGACGGATGTGCTCGAAGACGCTGATGGCTCCCTGCTCGTGGTGGATACCGGCGGCTGGTATAAAATCTGTTGCCCGACGTCCCAGCTTTGGAAGCCGGACCTTCTCGGAGCGATTTATCGCATCCGCCGGAATGATGGGCGCCCGGTCCAGGATCCCCGCGGGCTGGCGCTGGACTGGAAGAGCCCGAGCACGGCAGACTTGGCGAAGCGGCTGGCGGATGCCCGTCCCGTGGTTGTGCGCCGCGCGATCCAAGAACTCCGCAAACGCTCGGATGCCGTGAGTGAACTGAAGGCCGTCTTGGACGGAACCGGACCGCTGGCCGCCAAGCGGAATGCCATCTGGGCGATGACGGGCAGCGCCGATGCCGGCGCCGCAAAGGCCGTCCGTCTCGCGCTGAACACGGGCAATCCCTCCTTGCAACACGCGGCGATTCAGTCCATCAGTGTCCGCCGGGATAAAAGCGCCGCGGGCGCTCTGATTCCGCTGCTTCTGGCTGAAGACCCCCAAGTCCGCCGCGCCGCGGCGGAAGCGCTCGGCCGCCTGGGCGACTCTTCGGCGGTTCGCGGCCTTCTGGAGGCTGCGGCGCGAGTGACCGAATTGCCGCATGCCCTCGCCTCTTCCCTGGAAAAACACGGGGCCAGATATTTGCTGCCGGATCGCGTGCTTGAGCATTCCGTCATTTTTGCCCTGATCGAAATCAATGATCCCGCGGCTACGCGCGCCGGGTTGCGCAGCCAGAATGTTTTCGAGCAGCGCGCCGCTTTGATCGCCCTTGATCAGATGGAGAATGGTGATCTCAAGGCAGAGGAGGTCACCGCTTATCTGGATTCCGGCCGCGGACCGTTGCTGAACCAAACCGCGAATTGGATCATCGCCCACCGGAAGGAATGGGGGGGCAGCGTGGCCTCGTACCTTCGGTCCTCCCTCCTCGGACTCAAAGCCGGCAGCGGGGACCAGGCGGATCTGGAACAGCAGCTCCAGGCCCTCGCGGGAGCGCCCGCCATTCAAGTTATGCTTTCTGCTGTGGCGGCCGATGAGACAGCTCCCCGGCCCGGCCGCTCCCTGGCGTTGCAGGCTCTCAAAGGCTCTCGAGCCAAGGATCTCGCCGATGCCTCATTCCTGATCGCTTTGCTCCGCGGACAGGACCCTGAGTTGGTCCAGCAAGCCGCGGCGGTGGCCGGCGCGGTGACCTTCCAGGAAGCGGCGAATCGCCCGCTCCGCGAACAACTCGCGCAAGTCGCCAACAATGCCGGTCTGCCTCCGGCGGCTCGTCTGGAGGCGCTGTCTGCGGTCGCCGGTGGCGGGTTGACGCCGGATCTCTTTGCTTTCGTCCGGTCGAACCTGGCTCCGGAAAAAGCCATGAACCTGCGGGCGGGGGCCACGGCCATTCTGGCCCGGACCAAGCTCAGTGACGAACAGTTGGCCGCTCTGGCGCCGGAGTTGAAAGGGTGCGGTCCGCTGGAAATCGCCAAGCTGGTCGACCTTTACGAAAAAAGCTCCAACGAAGCCGCCGGTTCCGCCTTGGTGGCAAATCTGACCGGAGCCCGCAGCCTCTCCGGGGTGCAGGCGGACCGCCTCAAACAGGTCCTGGCCAAGTATCCGGAATCGGTCAAAGCCCAGGCCAAAGAGATTCTGGCCCTTTTGAACGAAGACGCCGGGAAGCAGGCGGCTTTTGTCGATGATCTGCTGCCCAAACTTCAGAACGGCGATATTCGCCGGGGCCAGGCCATTTTCAATAGCACTCGGGCGGCCTGCTCCTCCTGCCATGCCATCGGATATCTCGGCGGCAACCTCGGCCCGGACCTGACACGCATCGGGCAGGTCCGGACACAACGGGACCTTCTGGAAGCGATCGTCTACCCGAGCGCCAGCTTTGTTCGCAGTTTTGAGCCTTTTATCGTCACCACCAAGGGCGGGGATGATTTCAGCGGCGTGCTGCGCAAAGATGGCAGCGATGAAGTAATCCTCGGGACCGGTCCCGGCACGGACGTCCGCATCGCGCGGGCCGATATTGCGGAAATCCGGCCCGGAAAAGTCTCGGTCATGCCCCAAGGGCTCAACGAGCAGCTCACCCAGCAGGAACTCGCCGATCTTCTTGCATTTTTGCAAGCGACGAAGTGGTAAGCGGCGCGAGCTCTCCCTCTCCTCATCTCTTCCTCTTAAGTCCGGCGCCCAACCTGCCGAGTAGATAGTTGGGTGCCGCTTCGCCTGCCTGCGACGGTGCAAATCGGGTGTCGACAGTTGTACGCCTGCATTGTGCTCCTCTTCTCAGGCTTGCTAAAGAAACGAGCTGGTACGTCTCCAGCTCATTGGCATCCGCTGAAACATGCATTGATCACGTGAACCCAAATATAAACAACTGGCTCAGCGTGTTAGCCCCGCTGCTCGGAGCCGCTCCCGCCAAGCGGACTCATGTCGTTTGTATCGATCTTGGTCAGAAGACGACCAAAGCGGTGCATCTTCGCCGCAAAAATGAGAAATTCGAGCTCGTCGACTACACGGTGGTCGAAGCCCCGGGCGGCGACAAGGCGCCTTCCACCCAGGCTTTGGGTGAGCATCTGCAGGCCATCGCGAACGCGCTGAACTATCGCGGCCGCCGGGTCAGCATCGCTTTGGGCGTCGCTGAAGCCCTCTTGCGCAACGCCGAGCTGCCCGCAGTTCCTGTGAGCGACATGCGGCTGATGCTCAAGTACAACGCGAAAAACTATCTTCAGCAGGATTTCTCGGATTACGCCTTTGATTGCCAGACGCTCGGCCTCAGCCAGGCGCCCGGAGCCGCGGAAGCCGCCGGCGCGCGCCAGACTGCTAAGGCCCGCGTCCTCGTCGGCGCCGCCAAACAAAGCACGCTCGATCAACTCCAGCAGGCCGCCCAGATTGGCGGGCTCGCTTTGGATCATGTGATTCCCTCTCTGGTGTGCCCCGGCAACGCGTTCGAGTCCGCCATGCCCGAACAATTCAGCAAGGACGTGGTCGCCTTGGTCGACGTCGGTTTCCGGTCCTCGACCATCAGCATTCTCACCGGCGGTGAGATCGCCTTGAGCCGCGTCGTTTCACTCGGGGCAGACAAGCTGACCAGCGGCCTGGCCGAAGCGATGGGGGTGAGCTACGCCGAGGCGGAAGGGATCAAGATCGGCCTGCCCGAGGAAGTTCAGGGCGCCATGCAGGGCCTGATCATGCCGCTGGGCCGCGAACTGCGCGCGTCCATCGACTTTTTTGAGCATCAACAGGACAAGGTCGTTCAGGGGGTTTTCGTCTCCGGGGGATCCGCTCGATCCCAATTCGTCGTCGAGAGCCTGCAGAGCGAGCTGATGGTCCAGACCAAGTCTTGGAATCCCCTCTCGTCCATCGAGCTGGGGCTTTCGCCGGAAAAGCTTGGCGAGATTGAACAAGCCGCTCCGCAGCTGGCCGTGGCTGTGGGAGGGGCGCTAGCCGCGTTCTAATATGCCAATACGTATCAATCTTTTAGCAGACCAGCAGGCCGCGGAGGAATCCCGCCGGCGGGACCCAATCAAACGGACCGTCTTTGGCGGTTGCGCGCTGGTTGTCCTGGTTGTCGGGTGGATTGGAGTCACTCAGCTCCAGGTTCGGGCCGCGCGCAGCGAGCTGGCGAGTTGCAATCTCCGACTGAAGAAGGTCGAAGAATCGTCCAAGCTGGCGCGAGCGAACCAACTAGCCTCGCAGGAGGCGGAAAGCCGCTTGAAGGCGCTGGATCGCTACACTGCCAACCGCTTCTTTTGGGGCAATTTTCTGGACGCCCTCCAGCGCACCACCGTGGACAACGTTCGCCTCACCGAAGTTCACGCCGAGCAGAAATACGCGACGGCCGACGTCACCAAGTTTTATACGACAAACATGTTCCTGAACTACACTCCGCCCCCCGCGGCGTGGAAATTCTGGGCCAGCGGCAAAGCGGGAACACCTGTCAGTACGACGGTCAGCAACATGTTCCCAACGATGACCAACTCCACTCTTTTCACCACCAACATCCTCCCCTACACCGTCAAGATCACCGAGACATCCACCAATACCACGCTCAACCAGCTCGGCGTGACGGTGGATTTCTCCAATGTGGCATGGGCCTCGGAGAGGAACACGATTCAAATTCGGGGGCGTGACTACGGAACGGTTCCGGGCGCCGGGATCGACGAATTCGCCCGCCGCCTCACCGAATCTCCCTACTTCAAGGGCATTCTCGACAAGGCCCGCGGATTTCGTTTTACGGAACGGCCGCCGCAGCCCCGGCCGGATCCCCAGGATACGGTGAATCCGGGCGCTTTGTTTGTTCCGTTCACGATCGAACTGGTGCTGGACGAAAGGATTTTCACCAATGAACAAGCTCTCTAAGGATAAACGCGACAAGGTAATCCTGACCTGCCTCCTGTTTTTGGGAATCGCGGGCGGGCTTTATACGTTCGTGCTTGGCTCTCAGAGCGATCAGCTCTCTATTCTCAGCAAGCAGATTGTCGTGGCGCACGACAAGCTTGCCAAGGCGGAGCGGCTGTTGAAGAGCGCGCCCATCTTCGACGCGAGCCTCAAAAACAACCAGAAGGTGATCGACGAGCGCCAGGTGAACATGGCGCCGGCTGGCCAATACTATTATTGGTTCCTCAAGCTGATGGACCAATTCCGCGACGAGGAAAAGCTCCCCGCCAGCTTCATCACGGACATTACCCAGCCCGAGTTCATTGAGGCCGGCCTGGTTCCGGCTTTTCCTTATAAAGCGGCCAGCTTCGGCCTTCGCTTGAACGGCCAATATCAGGACATCGGCCGCTTCATCGCCGATCTGGAAAACAACTTTCCCTATTTCCGAGTCCAGAACATCCGCCTGGTGCCTCAACGCGGGGGGCTGAGCGGGGCCGCGGTTGGCAAGGCGGCCACCCTGGTGGAATCCACTGACAGCCTGGTGGTCGAGATTCGCGTCGTCACTCTGATCAAGGGAGGAACAACCTGATATGAAGAACGGTCATCGCTATTTATTCAACGTCGCGGGTTTCGCCGCCTCGGTCCTTCTCCTCGCTTCGGGTTGCGGTGGAGGGAAAGGAGCAGCGGCTAACACTCCGGCGGCCGGCTCGGCCGTTCCGAAAGTCGCTAAGAAAGAGAACCCATCCGCGCCAGCCAAGATCGCGCGCTCGGTGTTCACCATCGATCAAAACTCGCGCGACCCATTCAATCCACAAAACAAGCGGACCGCGGCAGCCTCGGCCAATGCGGCGTCCCAGCCGCTCGCCGTCGATATCGCGGCGGTTTTAAGCGACGGCTTCCAGGGAGTGGGCGGATCGCCCGAGGAGCGCATCGCCATGATCAATAATGTTCTTCTGGAGCAGGGAAAAGCGGCGTCCATCCCGGTGCGGGCAGGCGCTCAATCCCGGACGTTGCAGGTGCGTTGCCGTGAGATCGCCCGGGACCATGTGGTTTTGGATGTCGAAGGCTACGGCTCGGTAGTGGTGAAACATAAACAATCTCTCAGGGCCGGTTTGTAAGAGATCGGTGGCTCTGTCGGTAAGACCTAAACACTGGAATGGAATGAGGACGAACGTATTATCCCTGGCCTTTGCCTGCCTCGGCATGGCCCTGTCGCTTTATGCGCAGCCGAATGTCACTCTCGCGGAGACCGCCTTGGATGGGCCCAGACTGGCAGCGGCCGGCGGCCCGGCCCGAGCCACCCTTGCGCCGGCGGCGGATCTCGATCACGGCGGCGCGGAAAAGCCACGCTCCAGCGGAGCCGCGGAGGTGCTCCCCTCGATCTCCTTTGCGGCGGAATACCCGCTGAGCGACGCCATCACCAATCTTGCGCAACAAGCCGGTGTTTCTTATGTGCTGGCGCCCGAGCTGACCACGAATAACGCTCCGGTCGCTCAGTTGCGTCAGCCGGTGGGCATCGTCCGTTTTGAAAATCTCACCGCCCGCCAGGCTCTGGACTCGCTCCTCGCCCAGAAGGGACTTGTCCTTGGCACCCGGCCGGGTGCGGCCATGGTCTTTCTCGGCACGACCGATTCCCGATTGACTCCCTTGCCAGCCGAGCCGGGCGATCTCGCCGCGAGCACCCCGGAAAAGGCCGAGATCGAAATGCTTTTCGACCCCAACAAGGAAATCCCTTTGCTCACCGCCATCCAGATGTTGGCCCGCCTGGCCAAGGTGAACGTTTTGATTGATCCCCGGGTGAAAACCGGAGGAATCCGGCAGGTGGGAACGAACATTGTCGAACTGCCGCCGGTTGCCACCAACACCGTCTCGCTCAGCACCTACGGCGGAGTGAGCCCGCGTCAGACTCTGGAAGCCGTCCTGAATAATTACGGGCTGGCCCTCATCAAGGATCCCAGCACTGGGTTCAGCCAGGTGACCTTCCGCGATCCAACCGCCAAGGAGCCGGTTTATACCTATACCATCCCTCTTCATTACAGCGTCGCCACGAACATCCAGCATCTCGTTCAAGTCACTTTTCCCACTACCAAAGTGCAGTCGGATCAGCGAACGGCGCAATTAGTCGTCTTGTCCACCCAGCGGGAATTTGAAGCCATTACCAATCTCGTCGCCTCCCTCGACACGCCGACGAAGCAGGTTTTGATCGAAGCGCGTTTCCTCGAAACTCTGACCAATCCGAAGTCGGTCAAAGGCATCGATTGGACCGACACGCTCCAGGCACAGCGCTTTACCATGGGCAACGGCAGCGTCTCCGGCGGGCGCACCACCACCACTACCACCCAGACTCCAGGGGCGCCGATCTCGGTTACCCGGCCCGACGGAACAACTCAGCAGGTTATCCCAGGCTCCAGCACCGCCAGCTCGGTCACCGATACCAAGACCACCAGCTTTGACAGCACCCAGCTCAGCCTCTCAACGGCTGGCGGCTTCACCCCAAATACTGCTTTCCTGAATGCGCAGGGCGTGAACGCGGTTCTCTCGTTTTTGAACACGGAGTCCGACTCTCGGGTTATCGCCACTCCGCGCGCGGTCACTCTGGACAACCAGGAAACCCGCCTCGAGGTCACCACCGCGATTCCAATCTTCAACAACAGCGACGCGATCGGCCAGGCCGGCACTCAGGTGTCCAGCTCTCGTCCAGAATACACCAACGTCGGCACAATCCTGATCGTCACGCCGCGCGTCACCGGCACCAACGTGGCCATGAAGATCAAGCCGGAGATTTCCAAAGTGCTGCCGGAGCCATCCCGCAAGGTGGTTCAAGGCAAGGTGAACGAAGCGGACATCTTCGCAACCAGCAAGATCGAGACGCATGTGATCGTGCCGAGCGGCAACACGCTCGTCATGGGCGGTTTGATCAGCGATACCACGCAAAAGGGCTACACCAAGGTCCCGCTTTTGGGTGATCTGCCGGGCCTCGGCTGGGCGTTCCGCAAGGAAACCAAGAATCGCGAAAAATCGAACCTGATCATCTTCCTTACTCCCACCATCATCGAAGAAAACGATTTCCAGCCGCACCGCACCGAGTTTCTCAATACCAAGCTGCCCGAGCCGAACGAAGAACTGCCGGGCTACTGGGATCGGGGCAAGCCGTACCAGCAGATCAAGAAGGAGAAGCGTGAAGACGGACAAGAGGTCGACACCACCAACCCGTAACTCACCATGCTCTATCGTATGCGTAGCACCTGCCTCAGACGGTTGCAGCGATGGCGGACGGCATGCGCTGTCGCCGCGGCGGCAACGGTCTGCCTGACGGTTCGAGCCCAGGATCTGGGCACCGTGAACACGCTCGGCGGAACTGGAGATCCCGGTTACATCGACGGCGTCAAGGGAGCCTCCCAATTCAACGGCCCGGCCGCTCTCGCCTTGCGGGGCGACGGGAACCTGTTCATTGCCGATCAAACCAACAATGCGGTCCGTTACCTCCGCCTCAGCGACACCAAGGTGCGGACGTTCGTCCGGCCGAATCAGCCGGTCGGCCTCGCCTTTGACAGCAAAACGAATCTTTTCGTAGCCAGCCAAAGCGATGGGACGATCACCAAGTACGATTACTTCGCCAATATTCGCGCGACGCTGCGCCCGGCGCTGGCGGCTGGTCCGCTGACGGCGTTGGGCATCGATCGCAATGACAACCTCTATGCGGCCGAGTTGAACGGCACAGTCCTTCGGATGAATCCGTCTGGCGCGGTCGACAGCGTTCTCCAGGCGCCCGGCGCTGGCCCTCACGAGTTTCGCGGCGTGGCCGTGACTGATGACGGCGTCGTTTATGTGAGTGACGCCGCTGCCCACGTGATCTGGCGTTTCGTCAACGGCGCGGGCTCACTGTTCGCGGGCACGCTGAATCAAAAAGGTTCGACCCTGGGCGAAGTGGGTTTCGGACGTCTGAATCGTCCGCACCAGATTGCCGTGGGCCCGAATGGCAGCGTCGTGATTGCCGATCGCGGAAATCAACAGATCCGCGTGGCCTCTTGCGAAGGGACTGTGACCGTCCTTTACGGCATCGATCCGGCGGACTGGTTTACGGTCAACGCCCCCGGCGTTTATCCGGGCTGGTGGGACAGCACCGCGGATTTCACCGAAGTGCGCGAGCCCGTCGGCGTGGCGGCCGATCGCCTGGGTAACGTCTATGACAGCGAGGTTTACTACAATCTCGTGCGCGCGGGAACGGGCATGCAGTTTCCCCTCGCCTGCAATACCACCGCGCCGGCGTCAACAAATACGCCGCCGTCTTTGGTCCTTCAGCCAAATTCCGGCTTTTACCCCAATGGCGTGACCATCACGATTTCCGCGTCCAATTCCGTCTCCGGATTCTCCCGTGACACGCATCTCTTTTATGACTTGAGCGGGACAGAACCCACCCCGAGCGATATCGAAATCCCGATCATGGCCGATGGCCGGGCGCAGTTGACCCTTCCTGGCCCGGTGGACCTGGCGGGACTGCGCGTCCGCGCGTTCATCGGGACCACCGGAGGCGTGACTGCTTCGGCTCAGCCCACGCAGGTGCCGACACCGGTCCTGTCGCCCGATTCCGGCTATTACCCGATGGGGATCGATATCAACATTACGAGCA
Source organism: uncultured Verrucomicrobiota bacterium (assembly GCA_964566945.1). Taxonomy (GTDB): domain Bacteria; phylum Verrucomicrobiota; class Verrucomicrobiia; order Limisphaerales; family SXQI01; genus DASVNK01. Next base: position 313,539 of record CAZMKE010000002.1, read on the forward strand.
CCAATGGGTTTCCCGATGGCACCATCCTTTACTATACGCTGGATGGATCAGTTCCCACCACCAACAGCCCCGCGCTCAAGCATGATGGAACCCGCGCGGTGTTGGGTTGGAACGATGCCCAACACGATTTGCGTTCCTTGAAAGTCCGCGCGGTCCTTGGGCCGAACCTCGGAGCGGCTGTCGGTGGGAAAGCCGTGAATTTTCCAGGTGAGCCCGAGATCCAGGGTGAAATTGGCATTCCTCCCGCGCGGAATGGGTATCGGGCTGGCATCGGCTCGTTTTACATCCTGCCGATCGTCGCGAACCTTCGGGATGCGCAGCAGCTGCAATCGCTCCAGTTCGTCATCGAACTCGCTCCGCTTCCGGGCTCCCCGCGCCTCGAGCGGGATGATCTCCAAATCCTGCCCATGTCCACGAACGACTTTATCTCGGTCCTGCCCGCCAGCACTCTGCCGCCGGATAGCAAAATCCCGGTCGCGCGGAACGGCACCAATCGTCTGGCCGTGGCGTATTTTGGCACCAACTCCGGTTTCAATGTCACCGCTGGTTACGCGGTCGTGGCGATGCTGGGCATTCAGTTTCGAGCCGAAGATGCTTTAGGGACCACAGCGGAGGAGGGGGATGGCTATACGATCCGCGTGACCCAGGTCACGGGCACCTCGGATGGCCGGCAGACTCTCCTGCCTCTCAAGCCCATGCCGGATCGGACGATCCAGTTTCAAAACATTCAATTTCGCGAGGGCGATACTTCGCCAGCCTACTGGTACAACGCGGGCGACTTCGGCAACGGAGCGCTGGAAAGCGGCGACGTGAATAGCGCGATCTTCGCTGCCTTTGGCTTTCTCCGGCCTTATCCTTTGAGCGACGCATTCGCAGCCATGGATGTCTACCGCATCGGCATCCTCGAGAATGTCGTCGAATACAACGACGCGGCCACGATCTTGAGGCGCTCCCTCGGATTTGAATCCGCGGACGTGTTCCGGGTGCGTGACGCGTCGGGTGAATGGGTTTCCAGCGTCACGCCAGCTGCGCCGCTGCTGCGCAATTCTCTGCGGGCTCTGGCCGCAGGCGCTCCGGTCTGGAGCCGCGACGTCACCCTGGTGGGCGGCGTGCTCGACCGGGTCACGGCGGTGCAGGGCGTCAGCGTGCCGGTCTATATGAAGGTCGCTCCGGGCGCTTCCGTCTCGGGCATGCAGTTCGTCGCGGACGTGGTCCCGGTGGATGGCGCGCCCGCGGTTTCTGGCGTTTCCTTCCTTCCGTCTTCTTCCATGGCCGCGCCGACGACCTACGGCAGCGATGTTCCCGGGCGCGGACGCCTGCCGAGCACGGTTTACGCTCGCTGGGATAATCTCGACAACGGCCTGACCGGCGCCGTTCTGCTGGGCTGGGTGCAGTTCGTGACGCCGAGCACCGTTCTGGCCGGGGAACACTACAACATCATGTTCCACGATATCGGCGGAGCCTCCATCAGTCCGGACACGGGTTCATTGACCGCGTATCTCTTCCAAAGCATCCACGGGGAAGTCTGGCCTTTTGCGCCTCACCCGGCGGGTCCCCAGCTTTCCGATGAGTGGAAGGCCTACTTCTTCGGCAGCCTGACTGATCCGGCCGCCGAGCCGAACGCCGACCCGGATGGCGACGGGTTTACCAATGCCGAGGAGTTTCTGGTGGGCACAGATCCCACCGCCCCTGACTGGCATGTCCGCACACAAGACAGCCACGTTTCGTTCCGGTGGGTGGGCCAGACTGGAAAAACCTACAAGGTGGAAAAGACCCAGGACTTCAAAACCTGGAATCCGGCGACCGGCCCGCTGTCTGGGCAGGACTCGTTCCTGGAATACAACGAACTGACGACGCCTGCGAAGGCCCAGTTCTATCGCCTCAACATTCAATAATTCCAACGTCATGCGCAACTTTGTTCGCCATCTCCGACCTGCCGCGGCCTTGACGCTGCTCGCCTGCGCCTTTGGACTGTCTGCCCCGCGCCTGCGCGCCCAGACGTTCGACACGGTGCTGAACACCAACCTGTTTCAGCCCACTGGCATCGCCATTTCACCGGATAATCACTACCTGATCAGTGATACCGCGAATCATCGCATCGTTGATTTTCGGGCTGACAATCGCGCGTTCAACGTGCTGGCTGGCCCTGACCAGGGGACTCCTGAACCGGGCGCCGTGGACGGAACCGGCGTGGATGCCCGCTTTCGCAATCCTCAAGGGATTTTGTGCGTTGGAAACCTGACCTACGTCGCGGACTCCGGAAATCACGCGATTCGCGTGATTGATGCCAACGGCGTGGTGAAAACCGTCGCCGGGGATATTTCGGTGGCGCACGAAGTCGACGACTACGGCGGGTTGCCGTCCAACTGGGGTTTTGTCGATGGCCCCGCGGCGACGGCGAAATTCAATGCGCCTTCCGGCCTGGCCTATGACGATCAGGGCCACCTCTATATCGCCGACTCCGGAAACCATGCGATCCGCATGCTGGATCTGGCCAACAACACCGTGACCACCGTGGTCCGCTCCGGCCTCACCACGCCGGTGGGACTCGCGCTTGGCCAGAACGGTTTGATTTTCATCGCCGATTCCGGGGCTCACAGCATCAAAGGCTGGAAACCGGGCGCTCCTAAAGCTTTCCTCATCGCAGGCGGCGGAAGCTCACTCGCGCGGGGGTTTCGCAACAGCGCCATCGCGACCAACGCCCTTTTCTCAGCGCCGGCGGGCATTTTCTATCGGGAGGTGACCGACGAGCTGATCGTGGCCGACTCCGGCAACGGATTGCTCCGGACCATTCAAGGGGCGTCGGGAGCGGCCCCGGTGGTCAGCACGTTCGCCAATACCGGTTCCGCCGGTTTTCAAACACCGATTGCGATCACCCGTGACCTTTACGGTGTGTTTCTGGTTTGCGATTCCACCCGGAACGCGCTGATGAGCGTGATCACGGTTCGCTTTCCCCGCATCACTCCGCCCCAGATTGGCTACATCATTGTGGTGATCAACCAGACCACGGGCATTCCCGAGGCCAGGCTCGTTCCCGTGACCGATCAAACGTTTGATAATCTCGTCAAAATCGCGATTTCCGGGGATGCCACCGCTCAGCATCATTATACCTCCACGAGTTCCCTCTTGGAGACCAACCTGCCCGCTCTGCCGACTACGAATGACGCCACCGTCGTTAATTTTGCCTCTCCGCTCAGTCCGGCGCCGTCCGATGACATTTTGACCAGCCTTTCGCTCAACTCCACCCTTCCGCCGAAGTTCAACTTTCGGCTGCGGGCTTTCACCGCGCCCAAGGGAGTGGATGAGCGGATACCCAGTCTCACTACGGATGCGATCTTCCGTTTCAAATGCGGGACTCCGCAATTGGATTCTCAGTCGACGCCCGGTCGTCTGGTTCTGCGCTGCAGCACGACCAATGCGGTGATTTACTACACGATGGACGGCTCCGAACCGATCAAAGGCATCGGCAGCACGGCCTATCTTCGCAGCGGCGATTCCATTCCCTTGATTTTGACAACCAATACCGTCGTGGTCAAAGCCCGGGCCTATATGGATACCGGCTTCATTCAGAGCGACGTGGCTCGCGCTGAATTCTCACCGGACAATTTTGTCCCGAATCGCATCTCGCTCGGTTTCGCCGACGGGGAGGCCTCAACTTTGCTCAAAGCGGCTCCCGGCCAGCGCTATTTTGCTCCCGTCACGCTCTCCCTCATGCCGAACGCCCAGGCCTACGGCCTCCAGTTTGATGTGAGTTTGACTCCGAAAAGCGGGCCGGCGAGCGCCGACTATCAATTGTCGTTTGATTCCACCCTGGTGGAGAGATTTCCCGAGACCAACCGGGTCATCCCGCCTTCCATGTTCGTTTTGGCCGGAACCAACCTGGTCACCAATTTCGTCACAACCATCGCGACGAATTTCACCTACCAGGTCGCGATCACGAATTACTCCGCGCTCCCGACCACGAACTACGTGGCCTTTACCAACAAGCTCGCGGACGTCGTTCCGGTGATTACCACCCTGACCGTCAGCAACCTCGGCCAGGTTTTTCAGGTCCCGACCACGAATTACGCGACGAATTCGTTCCAGTTTGTTCGTGACAACTCCACGACCAATACCACCACCGAGATTGATACGAACTACCTCTACCGCTACGTCTCGCCGAGCGTGACCAATCTGGTCCATGTGGATGCTCAACTGCCCGACTCCGCGCCGGTCGTAGTGACCAATTTCGTGTCGAACCTTGGCCAGCTCTTTTCCTTCAACACCACCAACTACATCACGAACTCCTTCAATCTGGTTTCGTCCGGGACCGTCACCAACGTGACCGTCAGCGTGGATACCAATTACGCCTATCAAGCCGTTTCGCCCGCAGTTACCAATTTTGTCAGTCTGAATGGCTACGTTCCCGCGGACGCAGAGGTGATTGTAACCAACTTCGTCACGAATCTGGGTCAGCTCTTTCCGGTCACCACCACCAATCGCCTGACGAATGGTTTCGATCTTGTGTCGGCTTTGCCCGTGACCAACTTCACCACCACCGTTCAGACGAACTATGCTTACCGCTCCATTTCGCCGGGCACGACGACGCTCCTGACCTTGAACGATCTTTTGCCGGATCGGACGCCCGTGGTGGTCACAAACTTCCTGACCAACCTGGGCCAGCTCTTCCCGGTAGTGACCACGAACTACATCTCCAATGCCTTTAATCTGCAGACGGTCACGGTCACCACGAATAACACCCGGGCGACCCTCACCAATTATCTTTACGAAGCCGGCGCCGGAGGCCAGACCAACACCCTGGTGCTGGATCATGTCCTCGCGGAGTCCACCGAAGTGATCACCACCAACTTCGTGCCGAATCTGGGAGATCTCTTCCCCGTACTAAGCACGAACCGGATTACCAACTCCTTCAATCTCGTCTCCGCCTCTTACCGGACAAATCTGGATCTCCAGATCACGAGCAACTTCCTGTATGCGGTCACCACGCCGACCCGGACCAATCTGGTTGAGTTGGACCATCTGCTCAACGATCAGGTGGCGATCGTCACCACGAACTTTGTTTCGAACCTGGGCCAGCAGTTCCCCGTGCTCACCACGAACTACATCAGCAACAGCTTTAACCTGTTTGGATACGACGTCCTGACGAACACGCAGGCCACCGTTGCCACCGTTTACGATTACCGGGCCATCACCCCGGGTCAGACGAATTTCTTCTACCTGACTCAGTTTCTCCCGGACAGCACGCCGGTGATATCGACCAACTTCGTCACGAACCTCGGCCAGCTCTTCCCGATCGCGACGACCAACTACATTTCCAACGCCTTCAATCTGGTGTCTGCGGTGGTGAAAACGAACTCCACTCGAACGCTTGAGACCAATTACCTGTATCAGGCGGCAACCCCGGCGCAGACGAACACTGTGGTCCTCGATCACCTCCTGGCCGATCATACCGTTATCATTACGACCAATTTTGTGCAGAACATGGGGGAGAACTTCCCGGTTCTCTCCACGAATGCCATCTCGAACGCCTTCAATTTCATATCCGCGTCGATTGTCACCAACGTTGTCGTTCAGCCGTCCAGCAACTATCTCTACGCGGTCACCACCCCGGGCCATACCAACACCGTCGTGGTGGATCACTATGTGCCTGACACGGCGGCTATTCTGACCACGAACTTTGTTTCGAACGTCGGCGAGCTGTTCCCCGTGGTCACGACCAACGTGGTCAGCAACACCTTCAATCTCCTCTCTGTGGACGTCGCGTCGAACCGGTCGGTCACCGTGCTGACCAATTACGCTTACATGAGCACGATCCCGGGCACCACCAACCTGATCTCGCTGAACACGCTCCTGCCCGACAGCATCCCGGTGATCGTGACGAACTTCCTCAACAACCTGGGCCAGCAGTTCCCGGTCACCGCGACCAACTACATCACCAATGCGTTTGACCTGGTCTCGGCCGACTTCTCCACCAATGTCGTTTCGAACGTCAGCACGAGTTTCCTCTACCGCTCGATCACTCCGGGCGTGAGCAACTACCTGACCCTCGACCATTTCTTCCCCGATACCGGCCCGGTGGTCACTCTCACCACCAAGACGAACCTGGGCAATTTCTACACCATGTCGTCGACCAATATTGCGACCAACGTGTTCGAGCTGGTCTCTGCCGATTTCACCACCAACACCGTTAATCGCGCCTCCTACGAATATTCCTACGCGGAGTTCCTTTGGACGAACATGGTGCTCCTGCCCGCGCCGCTTTCGGACGGATCCTCCATTACCACCACCAACACGTTCATCGTCACGAACGACATTCCAGGAGGGGCGGTGTCGAAGTTTAACGTCGTCACCACGCATTCCGTTGATCCCTCGGATCTGGTGACCCTGATTTTGGATGGTTCGGACGTGCGCTATCTCTACTCGGTGCCTTCGGATATTCCGCCCGGGACGTTCATCTCCTCCACTCCAATCTCGTTCCCGCCCGCGGTCGCCCTCCAGGCTTCCGGCACCAGCTCGGATGCCGGCGCCTTTGCGCAGGACTTCTTCTACATCGTGGGGAATCCGATCCTGAGCACCAACACCAACGTGGTTGGCTTCGTGAATATCACCACCAACGCCTTGTATCGGATCGTGGCGCCGGCCATCACCAACTACATCGCCCTTTCGACCAACCTCCCGGATGTCGCTCCGGTGGTATCGACAGTCATCCTGACCAATCAGGGCCAGAACTTCACCTTCTCGGTCACGAATTACGCCACCAACGTCTTTGAACTGGTTTCCACCACTTTTGCCACCAACGTACAAACGGTGATTAACACGAACGCGGTTTACGCCTTCCGGAACCCGTCTATCACCTACCTGCTCAATCTTACGAACAAGCTGCCGGATTTCGCACCCGTGGTCACGACCACGTTCGTGACCAATCTGGGCCAGCTGTTCCCGATTGCGATCACGAACTATGTGGCGAACACGTTTGATTTCCTTGGGGAGAGTTACGCCACGAATACCCAGACCACGGTTCGGACGAACATCACCTATGTCTTCACGGATCCGCCAGTCACGAACTACGTTCTTTGGCCGGAACTGCTGCCCGATGTCGCGCCTGTCCTCACAACGAACCTGATTAGTAATCTGGGCCGCCAGTTCCCGGTGATTCAGACGAACTATGTCACGAATGCTTTCCGTCTCGTGTCCAGCGGCTTCGTCACCAATACAATCCAGACCGTCGTCACGAACGTGGTCTACGAGTTTCGTGTTCCGGGCACGACCAGCCTGGTTCTCTGGCCGGAACTGCTCCCGGATTCGGCGCCGGTGCTGACGACAAATTTCATCAGCAACCTCGGCCGCCAATTCCCGGTCGTGGTCACCAACTACGTCCAGAACACCTTCCAATTGCTCCAGACTCTGGTGACAGCGCATCAGGACGACTCCGTGGTCACGAATGTCACGTATGGCTTCAGCACTCCGAACGTCACCAACTACTTGTCCCTGCCCAGCAAACTGCCCGATTCTGCGCCGGTCATCACCACGACGTTCCTGACGAACCTCGGTCAACTCTTCCCGATCACTTCGACGAATTACGTTTTCAACACGTTCGATTACCTCGGGCAGAGAACGGTCACGAACAATCAACAGACGGTGGTGACAAATGTCTCCTACCTTTTCGTGGAACAGGGGACGACCAACTTCCTTTCGCTCTCGGAACTCCTCCCGCCCACCGCCGCGGTGCTCACGACCAACCTGGTGGTGAACCTCGGCCGGCAGTTCCCGGTCATTCAGACCAATTATGTGACCAACAGCTTCCTGCTGGTGTCCAGCAACTTTACCGCAAATCTGGTTACGACCGTCCAGACCAATGTGGTTTACGAGATCCGGACGGGCGGCAGCACCAACTTGGTGGTCTCCGATGAACTGCTTCCGGACCAGGTGCCGGTCGTGACGACAAACTTTATCAGCAACCTGGGTCGGCTGTTCCCGGTCGCCGTCACCAATTATCTCACCAACACCTTCCGGTTGGTTGATGTGTCGATCACCACGAATGACACGCCCACGGTGGTGACGAATGCGACCTACGCGTTTGTTGTGCCGGGCGTGACCAACTATTTGAATCTGTCGCAGCTCCTCCCGGATTCATTGGCCATCGTCACGACCAACTTCATTAGCAACCTGGGACAGCTCTACCCGGTTCTGGCCACCAATATCGCGCAGAACACGTTCGAGCTTCTCTCCACGAATGTCTCCACCAACGTTACCTGGACTGTCTCCACCAACGTGCTTTATGCCCTCAAGGTTCCGAGCTTCACCAACGTGGTCATTTGGCCGGTCAAGCTGCCGGATTTCGTTTCGGTGATTTCAACGAACTTTATCACCAACCTGGGACAATTATTCCCGGTTCTTTCGACGAACATCGTGGCGAACCGGTTCCAGTTCCTTTACACGAATTACTACTCCAATACGGTCGCGACCGTGGCGAACAATATCTGGTACGAGTTCCACTCGGCGGCTGTCACCAACTTCTTTACGCTGGATTTGAAGCTGCCGGACTCGGTCCAGGTCATCACCACGAACTTCGTCACGAACCTCGGTCAGCTCTTCCCGGTGCGCACGACGAATATCACCGCGAATGTCTTTGATCTGATCTCAACGAACTTGAACACCAATCTGATCGTCGATGTCAGCCCGAGCTACCTCTATGCAGTAATCTCCCCCGGCTCCGGTTCCAACGCGCCCGTTTCGATCAGCACCAATTTCGTGACGATCGACCACTCTTTGCAGGATGTGGTCCCCATCATCACGGTGATCGGGTTCGTCACGAATTTGACGGAGACTTTCCCGGTCTTTGCCACCAATTATACGACCAATACCTTCCGGCTGGTCGGCACGAGCTTTCTGACCAACACCGTTCAGGTCTCGCGCACGAATGTGCCGAGCGTCTTTGCCGATCTCGTCGTGACAAACAATACCGAGAACTGGCTGGCAGTGGGCTGGATCGAACGCTTTGGCCAGACCAACCTCTACAATACGCACGTGCAAACGCTGATCAGCTTCTCGCAGCCGCATAACACTCTCTTCCGCAGCGTGGATGGGGAAGCGGTCGCAGGCGCCTTCTCGTTCATCGTGCCGACCAACGCAGCCACTGGCAATCAGTACACTATGCGTGTCTCGCGCCCGTCGGCCACGGCGGACGGCGTGAGCCAGGATATGTTCATTCAGGCGCCGGAGGAGGACGATCCCAAGAGCCCGGTGAAAGCGGTGCGCACGCTCACAGTCACCAATCTGGTCGGTTACATCGTGGGTGACGTTTCTGATTTCCGCTGGTTCAACGCCGGCGAGTTCGGCGATGGCAACATCCTCAACAACGACTTGACCGATCTCCAACAGGCCATCGTCTACGGCCTGAATCTGCCGCCGCTCGACAGCGATTATCGCGACGCTATGGATACCTGCTGCTATACAGTGGACGGCCGCGACCTCTCGAACATGTCCTACGCGTCCGATCCGACCGTTAATTTGAATGACATCGCGTTCGGTGAAGGGTCGCGCTACGCGCCGCTCGGCACCCGGCCTTACTCGAAGCTGGAGGTGAACGATCTTTTCCTCGCGTTCCGCCGGTCGCTGGATCCGAGCCTGGCCTGGTATCAGCGCTATTGGAGCAACGGCACGCGCCAGGCGCGCATCGTGGCCAACACCTTCCGCGCCCAGTCGTTGCAACTGCAACGGCAGAGCACCGCTTCTTCCACCTCGGTCCCGTCCGGCCCATCAATCGCTTCGGACCAGGCGCCTGCGCTCACGGTTTACGCCGGGACAGCGAGCGGCCTGCCGGGCAAGACCGTGGCGGTTCCAATCCACGCCCGGGTTCAGGGCGGCTTCCCGCTCCGCACTCTGATGTTCAATGCTCATGTGGAGACTGCGGACGGCATGTTGGTCAGCGCCTTTAGCCTTGAAGCCACAGCCGCCGACGCGCTCGGCGCGCCCACGGTGCTGCTGAACGATGATCCGGCTCTCTCGGGGGCCGTCTGGCTCGACACCTCGGTGGCGGGCGTCCTTGGCGACCAGGTGGTGGCTCGGGTCTTGTTCACCATCCCGGCCGATGCGACGCCGACCACCATTTACAATGTGAAACTCGACCGCGTCTCGGGTTCGCCGAACGGCGTCAGCCTCTTCCCAGTCCGGAGCGGCAACGGCCTCGTCGCCATGGCGAACCGGCCGACCCCGGTTTGGAACGACGGGATTCCGGATGCCTGGCGCCTGAAGTATTTCGGCACGCTCAACGATTTGCGCAGCGCCGCGGACGTGGATGCCGACGGCGATGGCCTCTCGAATTACGAAGAATACAAGCTCGGCACCAATCCGCTTGATCCGAACGACAGTCTGCGGATCCAAGCCGTGCAGAATGGCCGGGGCGTGAAGCTCCGTTTCCACACCGCCAGCGGCAAGCTGTATAAAGTTGAAGCCAGCTCTGATCTGCAGCCCGGCACCTGGCTGCCTGTCCTCAGCAATGTGGCCGGGACGGGGAACGATGTAGAACTGCCCGATCCGGGCGGCGCGCACTCCTTCTACTACCGCGTGCGCCTCCAGGAGTAACGTTTACTTTGGCAGATCCCAGTGCTCGTCGAAGAAACCGGCTGTCTCGACTTGCGCCGCGTAGCGGGAGCTGCGCGGCGTGTTGATGTCAAAGATGGCGTAATCCGGCAGCTTGGCGATCTGGCGCGCGTTGTTCAGATAGTCGTATTCCCGAAAGGTCACTCCGCTGTTCAGCACCACGTAACGCGCCGGGTTTAACGGGTTCGGGTAGATCAGAGCCGGCACGTGATGCCCTCCCGGGAAGGTTTGACCGCCCACCGTCAGCTCCTTCTCCGTCCATTTGCATGGCAGCTCTCCCGCCATCCGCTTGAGCAGTTGGTTGCTGGCGGGATCTCCGAACAAGACCAGGCTGGCGGATGCAATATCCGCCGGGGTTACTTCTGAATCCTTTTTCACCCGGGCCTCACCCCGGAATTGTTTGCGCCAATGCTCGATCGTGTGTTCCGCCTCGGAGCGCGTCCAAGCGTCGATCTTGCTGTTCAGCCCGGCGGCGGACGGCAGGACGATGATAAAGCTGTCCATAAAAGCGTCATCGATCGGCCCTTGCAGGCCGGGCCGTTTTTCCAGGCCGGTCGAAGGGCTCTGGGCGGAGGCCTGTTTCCAGCGACCATTCTCCTTGCGGAAGGTGCTGGACCACGACCGATCGGACTGAAGAACCGCGCCCTCCAGCTTTTGTCCATCCAGGGTGACCTGCGGGCGGCTGTTAAAAGGGGCTTGGCCGGGTTGGAAATTGAACCTGACCGCGGAAATGTTTTTTGTGGTTGCAGTAATCGAGTTCTGGCCCAGATCCGCTTCGATCCGTGCTTTTTCCCAATGCTCCTCAAGGCCCTCCAGAGTGACCCAGTGCGACTTGTTATAGCGCAGCGTCCAGGTCGTGAACTTGACGGAAGGCGGCAGGGGATCGCGGCCGCGGGCGGCGATCGCGTCGATGCGGGCGTTGATTTCCGGCCGTGAATCGTGCTGTTTGGTAATGTAAGTGTGTCCCGCGCCTGGTCCGATGATATGGGTTAATTCCATCCCTTCTTCACGGAGAGCCCGAGCCATCATGTCAGCCGCCTGCTTTTGCGAGTCGACTTCGCCGCTGTAGGCCACGGTCGGCAGGTTGTAGAGATTTAAGGCGTAATCGGTGCAATCGTACCAGTGCCAAAGTTTTTGTTCCCAGGGCGGCGGGGTGACCGGTTCGTTTTGGAACACGCGCAGGAATTCCTTGGTTTCGGCAAAGCCTGCGCCCGGCGCCGCGGCCGCCCATTCGCCGGGATAATGCACCGCAAACTGCCAGCACGCAGCGCCACCCATCGAGAAGCCCCGAATCACGATGCGATCCTCGTCGATCCGGTAGCGTTGTTTCACTTCGGCCAGCGCCTCCAGCAGGTCGATCTCGCCCGCGAACTTGTTGGCGTTGCAGTAACGCCCGTAGAGGTGCAGCACAAAGGCGTCGGGCGGCACGAATTGTCCCGCGTCGCGCTGCCGGTCCACGATGAATTTCAGTTCGGTCAGTTTTTCGTCCCGGCCATGAAACCAGGCATCCAGGCGTCTCGGCCGTTCGTTCGCAGCCGGCAGGTTCGGGGGAACGACCAGCCCGTATGGCTGGACCGAGCCGTCGATCTTGGAGACATACCCGCGAACGATCAGGCCGGATGCGTTTGTCCAGGAGGGGCGGCCGCTTGCCAGCTCTTCCGCCCGCTCGACTCCCTGCTGGAGAATTCTCCGCGCGTTCGGGATGTCGTTCGTCCCATTGAGAAATTCATTGTAGCGGAGCGCGTAGTCGATCGCGTTGTAATAGACCTGCACGTCCGGGATGAGGCTGCGGATGGTTTTGCTCGAGTTGGTCGAGAGTTCAACCATCCGGGCGTGGAGTCGGTCGAGCCCTCCCTTCAGTTCATTGCGCGCCTCATCTGAGATCTGCAGGCCCGGGGGCGGCACCGGCCGGACTTTGTCCGCGAGGTTATCGGTCGGCCCGTCGGCCAGAAGCGTGGAAATGGCGAACCCGAGTGTCGCGAAACGGTAAAGCATCACGCAAAGTTGACGGAACTCTGCGTGGTTCGCAACGGTATTGAGCTTTCTCTAGCTTGAGAAAGGGTGGGATTCCCCCGACAGGGGCTGAGAGATGATCTGAGTGAAGCGTCAGGCTTCGTCCGCTTCGCGCAGCTTCGTCGCTTTCGGCAAGGCCTCAGCCACGGAGTCGATCATGTCCGATATCATGCTTTTGCCGCGGCCCAAGTGTGCGCGCAGGGCGATCAGGTACATCCCGGGGTTTTCCTGAGAAGACTGGGAGAGTTTTCGGAACGGGTTCTCCTCACGGGATTTTTGCGGCGCGTGCATGTTATTTACATCGGATTAAGTTTGAGATTGTTCAGCAGAAATTGCGCCAGTCGCGGATTTGTTTTCGTTACGGGCTCGTTCCGGCGTCTACGGCGTGGTTTTTTGAGGCTTCGGACCTGCGGTTCGGGGAGGCAGCCCTGGAATCTGTCTTCGGTGCGTCCTGCGCCGGATCGCGAACCTGCCAAATCCTCAGGAAAACCGGCGGTTTCATGGCGGCCGGGCAAGCAAGTTGGCGCAGACGCCCACACTTTTGGGCCAATGCACTCTCGGTTCGGCGTGAACCGATTGTTCCCGGTGCAACAGGTCTGGCGGCTCACCGCCCTGTCGCTTTTGGGCAACTCATTTCGTGCGAACGAGGCAGCCGCGAGGTTTCCCTGCCGGGCATTTAATGCCGCCGGCTGTAAGGATTTTTTACAGCCATCGGGCCGGCCTCTGAATCAAGTTTCTCGTTGGATTTCAGGGGCGGCTTCGTATCCTCCGGGCCATGCCGTCATTCGATATCGTTTCGAAAGTGAATCCGATGGAGCTGGAAAATGCCATTAATCAGGCCAAAAAGGAGCTCTCCACCCGCTTTGATTTTAAGGACTCGAAAGCGGAGATCGTGCTTGAGAAAAACGAAATCAAGCTGACCGCCGAGGATCAATTCAAGCTCACGGCGTTGAACGAAATCATCATGGGCAAGCTGGCCAAGCGGCAGATCAGCCTCAAGAACGTGGAACGCAAGGATCCGGATATTTCCCCGCTCGGCCACGCCCGCCAGGTCATTCTCATCAAGCAGGGTCTCGAAGCGGCCGTCGCCAAGCAAATCACCGGCTTTATCCGGGATCTCAAATTGAAGGTCACTACCCAGATTATGGGCGATCAGGTGCGGGTCACCGGCAAAAGCCGCGACGATCTGCAGGCCGCGATTGCCGCCTGCCGCGGGCACGATTTTCCCGCCGCGCTTACTTTTGAGAATTTCCGTGACTGACCAGCATCTGCCGTCCCGGTGATCGTTTCACCGGGGGCGGCAGCTTGGGGGTCCGTCCCGCGCGAATCTCGTCCCGAGCCCGATCCAGATTGTCGAGCGCCTGGACTGTCCCTTTGATCAGCGCCTCCAACCTCTGTTCCGGGTCGCTCTTCAATCCGGGTTGATAGTCGTTTAAAGCGCGCCTTTGCAGGTAGCTCTCGATGGTCTGTTCGTAGGCAACCGCGAGAGGCGCAACCGCCGGTGAAAGATTCACCGAAAGAAAAAAGATCTGCTGAATCTTTTGGCTGAGCAGGTTCTTTTGCGTTCCGAAATCGACGCTGTTCAGGATTTCCTGAAGCGTGATCTCCCGCTTTTGGGGAATGGCATTTGAGCTGACCCGAAATTCTGTGGGAGTCCGCAGCAGCCACTCCAGTCGTTCCAGGCTCACCGGGGTGTTCCAATGCTCGCGGGCCTGCCGGCTCCTGATTTCGACCGAGCCGAGCATCCACCATTTTTCAAGGTCGAGCGGGGTGCGGAAGTACTGCCGGTAAACGGAGAAGAACGCCGTTTGCCAGTTGAGCGCGTTCGGCAGAGCCTGAATGAATTCGCTCATCAGCGCCGGGCCGCCGCGTAGTTGGAGCAGTTGGTAGACGAGCAGGTGCGCCGAGCTTTCATAGCGGACGCGTTCGAAAGCATTCAGCTGTCCGAGATTATTGAAACTCAGATCCTGGATTGTCAGCGGCAGGTTGGTTTGGAAGAAGGGCCGGGTGGTGCCAAGCCGGTCGTAGCCCAGCCGCTCAATCGTCATCGGCCGCATCCCGAGTTGATTTACGTTGAACCCGGCCCCGGGCTGCAATCCGCCCACGGGCGCGTTGGCGACTGGCGCCGGAAGGATGCTCGAGAGTAAATGCCGGCTCATGCCTTCCACCAGCCAGGTGGGCAGCTCGGCGTTGCGGCGGGCGCCACGGTTGGCGTACTCCTGCAAAAGCGATTGCGCCAGCGCCTTGATCAAACGCGAACTTTCCAGAAAGACCGGGAGGCTGAGTTGGTAACGGAAGCCATCCACGTGAACTGCGGAAACCAGCCCGATCGGCTGTTCCGGGCGGGCCCGGTTCAGCAACACCACATGGACTTTGTCATGGTGGCTGTCGGTTGTGCCCAGGTCATCGAGAAAGGCGCGCTTCAGGCGTTCCGCGGTCACGGCCACCAGCTGCGGCTCCAATTCCAGGAGCGGCTCTTCGTTCTCACGTCGCGGAGGAGGAAAGAGATTCCGGCGGTCCATGCCATGAACGATGTACTGCCCGCTTTCACTGACGATCGTATCGATGCCCCAAAGGCCGCAGGAAGCGCACAACCGGGAATACGATGCCACCGGCTGGTCGGCCAGAGAGGACAGGCTAACGCAAAGAAGCGCCAGGAGGAAACGCATGGATCCGCCTCCAATTAGCGGGCGAGCGTGGCCGCGAGCGTATTCGTCGAAGATTTCGAGGAGGTGCTCACGCCTTCAGGTTCGGAGGAAGGTTCCTCCGATTTGATAACCGGGATGTAGGTGTAGAGGCGCAATTCCGGGGCGCGGGTAATTTCATTATGACTGAGCATGACAGTAGGCATGCTCGCCAGCCACACCTTTCTTTCTTCGAAAGTCTTGTCGCTCCCCCCCAGGATTTGGAACGCATCTCCCCAAAAGGTCCCCGGGATCGTCGCTTTGCCCACGCGCATTTCATCGAGGGAAAGCCGCCAGCCGTTTGCGGTTCGCTGCGGCGAGACCAGCCGCTGCCAGACCACGGTTGTCTCCAGGCCCAGCAACGACACTTTGTGCCAGGTGATAAAGGTTAGATCGCTTTGATGGAGCTGCACACCCGCTTTGACAAGCCGGACCAGCTCGTTCGTTCGATTTTTCTCTGGTTTGCCGTAGCGGCTTTGCAGGAAGCCGTTGATCTCGGCTTCGCTCAACCGGATGAATCCCTGCTTTTTTGACGCTTGTGCTTCGCCCAGAAGTTTCAGCTTCCGGCTCGCCTCTTGCGCTTCGAAAGAATTGCCGTTCGACGGGATGTTGATGTCGATGTCGCCGAGCAGGATGAAGCCGAGAACGCAAAGAGCGGTGGCCAGCAGCGTGGACAGCAGGACCACGCTGACCGCGAATTTCTTTTTTGCCGGCAATCCCACGGCTTTCGTTGCTCCTTATGTTTTATCGCTTTTGGGCGATTTGCTCTCGGTTTTCGCCGGCGCGCTTGCGCCTGCCGCCGGTTTGGCTTCGCTCGGCTTGCTACCAGCTCCAGACTCGTTTTTCGCCGCTTGCTTGTAGCTTTCGCTGCGATAGTCGGTGATGTAGAAGCCGCTTCCTTTGAAGATCAACCCCGCCCCAGCGCCAATCGCGCGCCGCACTTTCCCCTTGCCCCACTTTTTCATCCCGCATTTGTCCTGTGGGCAAACCTTCAAGGCTTCGTCCTTTATCGACTGAAAAATGTCGAAATGCTGGTCGCATTTTTCACAAATGTATTCGTATGTCGGCATACTTTACCTGTTACAAAGTGCCAACAAGTACTCGGCAGCGGGAGGAGCGTCAAGTGACCTGCCTCGCAAGAGGCTGAAACAACGCGTGTTACGCGTTTCTAAGCCTGTAAGCTCGCAAGGACTTCAGGATCACGAACATCGACCCACCGTCCGGCAATTTCGAGACCAGCAAGTTTGGAGCCAGCCTTACAAATGTGATTAACGGCGTCCGTCAGCTCGTACTCGCCTCGCGGCGACTTTTGCAGTCGCTGAGTGAATTCGAACACAAGCGGTTTGAAAATGTAGATGCCGGCATTGTACCACACCGGTTCGCCCGGCTTGATCAGGCCTTCGCGAGTGTAACGCTCCACTTCCGCCGGGCTCGGCTTTTCGACCACCTGCTTGAGGCAGAACTCGGCGTCGAAAAAGTTCAGGCCGCCCTTCGTCACATCTTCGCCCCGCGTCACCGTGATCACACCGTCGAACGGCCCGCTTTGAAACCGTGCCACCATGTCGCGGTAGGTTTCCGGCCGGACGAGAATATCGCCGTAGGTCAGCAGAAACGGATCATGGGCGGCGAAATCCTTGGCCAGCTCCGGCGCTTTGCCGGTGCCATCCTGCACCACTTGCCGGGCATAGTGGATTTTAGCCCCGAACTTTTGGCCGTCGCCGAAGTACGATTCGATCACTTCGGCGCGGAAGCCGGTGATGATGCAGAACTCCCGGATGCCAGCGGCCAGCAGTCCTTCGATGATGTGTTGCAGGATCGGCTTCCCCTGCACGTTGAGCATCGGCTTGGGCATCTCCTGCGTAAGGTCACGCATCCGGGTGCCCCGGCCCGCCGCCAAAATCACGGCTTTCATTCTAGGCGCCGAACTTATCGAACATCTTCGCGTTCGCCTGCATCTGCCGGATGAGGAACTTCGCCTCGAAGACTCCCAAGGAACCGAGGTTCGCTCCGGTCTCGGTGAAACGGTCCAGCTTGTCCGATCCCGAGCAATCCGCAGTCAGCAGCACCGGTTGTGGATGCCACGAGTGCGCTTTGCAGGCCACGGGCGTGGAATGATCGCCGGTAATCGCCAGCACGTCGGGCCGCTTCTTCAGCAGGATGGGCAGGGCCTTGTCGAGCTCTTCGATCGCCCGGCGCTTCCCTTCGAAGTTTCCATCTTCCCCGTACATGTCGGTGTACTTGTAGTGGATGAAGAAAAAGTCGTAATGGTCGTATTCTTCCAGGTAACGCTCGAACTGCTCGGCGATCGTCTGGGGGCCTTCCAGCTTCTTCATGCCCACCAGCTGCGCCAGCCCTTTGTACATCGGGTAGACCGCGATGCAGCCAGGCCGCAATTGGTAGCGCTCCTCGAAGCTGGGAATTTCCGGTTGATGCGCAATGCCGCGCATCAGAAACCCATTGGCCGGATGCTTCCCTTTGAGGAGAGGCAGGGCTTTCTTGTAGAACTCGGCCACCAGCTTCGCTGCGGCCTTTTGTTTGAGGGATTTGGCGTTGCTCGGCTTGACCGTCGGAATGGCCAGCCCTTCGCGATGCGGATCGGCGTCCGTCAGCGGCCCTTCCAAACCCTCTCCACGGAACACCACCACGAACCGGTGGCCTTTGCCCGGCTTGATGATCACTTCCGTCGTGCCCAGCTTCTTGATTTTGCTTGAGAGCAGCGCACAAAGCTCCTCGCAAACCGCCGTATCGATGCGGCCCGCCCGGCGGTCGGTCACAATGCCTTTGTCGTCCAGGGTGCAGAAATTCGCCCGGGCGGCGACATCGCCAGCTTTCAGGTCAATCCCGAGGCCCAGCGCCTCGATAACCCCGCGGCCCACTTGGTACTCGAGGGGATCATAGCCGAACAATGCCAGGTGCCCTGGCCCGCTGCCCGGTGTAATGCCCGGCGCCACTGGAATCATCCGACCCTGCACGGCGTCTTTTGTGAGAAGATCGAGATTCGGTGTTGTCGCCGCTTCCAGGGGGGTCACATAGCCGCTCTCGCGCGTGGCCAGATCGCCGAGCCCGTCCAGCACCAGCAATACCAGCTTTTTGTCCGTCTTAAGTGTTAATTCCGAATAGAGAGCGTCCAGATTCATAGCAGTGCCGCGAAAAATCGCGGAGCGGGATATTTCTGCAACCGGACGGCAGCGTCAAATTGAAAACCTTTCATCTTCCGGATGAGCCGAACAGTCGGCTTGGAACCCCCTTGTTATAAGTGAGATGCATGAGGGGCGGTCTGGCTTCTCGGCCGGAACCGCGAGGCGGCGGTGGGAGCCTTAGATTCGGCGGAGAAGCAACAAAGTCACGTCATCCTGCGGTCCGCCCGGGCCACAGAACCGATTCACCTCGGTGCGTAAATGGCGCATATGCTCTCGCAAATCGGATTCCAAAGGGACCTTTCCCAGCGCTTCCGTCAACCGTTCTGAGCCGAACAGCGGCCCGGCGCTGTTTTGCGCCGCTTCGGTCACGCCATCCGTGTAGAACACCAGCATTTCGCCCGGCGCGAGCCACACCGTGTGTTCGCCCAGCTCCGGACACGGTTCCATCACGCCGATCAAGCAGCCGGGACCGCAGTTGATTTCCTCGATCTGCCCGCCCTTCCTTCGCACCAGCGGTGCGGGGTGTCCGGCTCGCGCCACGATGCATTCCCCCGTGCGCGGATCGAAAATCCCCAGAGCGATCGTGACGAACATGAACTTCGGATTGTCCCGAGCCAGAGTGTCGTTCAATTGCCGAAGGATCTGGCCTGGCCGAAGCCCCGGGCGCGTCAACTGGCGCAACAACGCCCGCACCATCGACATGAACAACGCCGCGGGCATCCCTTTGCCCGAGACGTCCGCCACCAGCACCGCGATCCGGTCGTCATCGATCGGAATGAAGTCATAAAAGTCGCCGGACACTTCCTCGGCCGGGTGCAGTTCAGCGGCCAAATCCAGCGGGCCTGAAGACAGCGCGGGCACTTTCTGCGGCAGAAAGGCCAGTTGGATCTCGCGCGCCAGTGCGAGTTCGCGTCCGATCCGTTCTTGCGCCACGAGCTGTTCGTGCAGCCGGGCTTTGTCCAGGGCGAGGGATACCTGCAACGTCACCGCCGTGAGCAAATGCAGATCCTCGCTCGTGAAGGGATTGTCCGCGCGGAAACGGTCCAATTGCACCGCTCCGAAGACGGGCGTGCCGTGGGCGCGCAACGGCACGCAGAGCAGCGAGCGAACGCCCAGTGCGTTTAACGTGACGTTGGCCTCAAAGGCGCGTGTATCCTCCGCCAGGATCGCGTTTCCTTTCTCCGTCACTTGCTTGAGGACGCTTCGGCTGAAAAGCTGTTCCGCGCCCGGCGCTGTTCGCCGGTCCCGCACCAGGCGCACCGCCGGTTCGCCATGGTCCAGAAAGATCACCAGCGCCCGGTCCGTTTTTGGGAAGAGTTTTAAGAGCTGGTCCAGAAATCGGTTGAGCAAAGCGTCCACCTCGAGCGTATTGCCCAGGTCGTACGCGAGTTGCAGGACTGCCTGCAGCTTTTGCGCCGGGTTCTCACGGAAGATTTCGGTGTTGCCCGGCAGCGCCACCGTTTGCCGATGGATCGTCAGGTCCGGAGCCTGCGCCTCCGCCGTCTGAAACCGGAACGCGTACGGCCCGATGCGCAAAACATCATTCGCCGCCAACGCGGTGCGGGCCGTGATGCGCCGGTCGTTGACGTAGGTGCCGTTGCTGCTGCCCAGATCTTCGACGAAATACTGGCTCCCTTCCCGGCTCAGGCGTGCGTGCTTGCGGCTGATGTTGGCCCCTTCCAGCGTAATAGGCAGGCCGGTCGAGCGGCCGATCAGAGTTTCCTCCGCATCGATTTCAAACTGCCGGCCAGCGCCGGCCCCGACCGCTATCAAGGTGGCCATTCTCTTTTCCGCCAACCCAGAAATCAATGGAGCGGAGCGCTTAGTTAGCGTGCGCCCGCGCGGCCGGGTCAACGGAAAACTTCGCCCTGCTTAATCGAGCTTCAAGGCTGTCTGGCGGGGCCGGAGCGCGCGGCGGGGCGGCAGGATGCCCAGCTTCCGATTCTGAAGAACTATTTCCAGCAAACGCGCCGCCGCTTTGGGCGCGAAATTCGAGCGGTTATTGTTGAAGACAATGTGCAGTTCCTCCGCCTTGGGCGCTGTTGTTTCCATCCGGCGCGCGATCTCTTCGAGTTCCTCAAGGGAATATTCGTAAGCAAACCGGTCAGCGACAGTTTTTCCGGTCACGAATGCTTTTTCGTCGCGTCCGTGGAAGCGCCAATAAGCGAGTTTCGGATTGGTCACCACATCGTTGAAAGGCATGACGGTGAAATGCTCGCTTTTCGGGGCGTCCACCGTGACTAGCGTGACGTTGTGCCGGGAGAAGAATTCCACCGTCCGCTCTTCCTGCTCACCGGTCATCCAGTTCCGATTCCGCAACTCGACCGCCAGCCGCTCCCCGGCGAAAATCCCAAAAAGTCTTTCCAGTTCCGGCAGGTCGTTGGTTCCCGGGCGGAAGCCCGGGGAGAGCTGCAAAAGAAGGGCTCCGAGCTTCCCGGCGCGCCGCAGCGGCTGAATCTCGCGCAGGAAGGCGCACGCCACTGCCTCTTCGAGATCCGGCGTCAAAACCGCTTTTGGTCCGCCGCCCGCCCGTGCGCGAAGGGCTGGAGGCAGGAACTTGGTTTCAGTTGCATGGCGGGAAAGAAGCTTGAAAAGCTTTACATCGAAAAGGAAGCCATCCGGCGTTTGCTGCGCCCAACCTTCCACCACGCGCGCATTTGGGATGCTGTAGAAGCTGCTGTTCACTTCCACGAAATCGAAGTGGTCGGCATACCACGACAGCAACTGATTCTTCGCCAGGCCAGCTGGATACCAGTCCTGTAAAAAGCCGGGATCACTCCAACTGGCGGTGCCAATTCGTACGCTTGCATTCACCGCGGCATGAGCATTGTGCAGTTGGATCGATCCCGTCAGCAAATTTCGTCCATCACAGGTTCAAGTATCTCGCGAAAATCCGGAAAAAGTGCTTTCCTTTTTTTTACAATCTGCATAACCTTTGAGCATGTCCCCTCAAGCACTTCACTTGACGCCGGCTGACATTCTGTCTCAAACGCAGTTCCTTATCTTTTCCCCGGACCATGGGCTCATCTCTGAGCACGGCTCCGAGGAGGAAGCTCGGGTGGCGTTCGCGACTTACCTCTCCGACTTCGATATGGGCGAATTCCTGCCCTTCT
Organism: uncultured Verrucomicrobiota bacterium; assembly: GCA_964566945.1. Taxonomy (GTDB): domain Bacteria; phylum Verrucomicrobiota; class Verrucomicrobiia; order Limisphaerales; family SXQI01; genus DASVNK01. Next base: position 335,091 of record CAZMKE010000002.1, read on the forward strand.
TATTGAAGCGTTCCGGAGAAGAGTGGGAAATCGCGGAAGAATAGAAAAGCGCAGCAGTGGCTTCAAGAAGACCGCTTCCAGCAAGCGGACGATGGAAGTCCTATTTCCTTATCCGGAGCATCCTAAACCTTCCCTCCCTGCGCCATTCGACTTCGGTTCGGCTACTTCAGATTGGCCAGAATGAACTTTCGTCGATTGATCAATTGCCGGTGGAACGAGGCCATGTCCGCATCGAATTTCCGCAGCGCGGCCTCCGGGTCGTGACCCATCAAGCGCGCTTTTAGTTCCACTTCCGAACGCAAGCGCAATTTCAGCTCGTCGACGATCGGCCCAAATTTCTCGGGGGTGAACACGGTCTGGCAAATCTCCCGCAAACGCGCCTCGAATTTCTCGCGGAACTGCGGGTTGGCCAGCAACGGGCCCGACAGGAATCCCGCCGGACGCCACCAGCCATCGAAACCGCCCCCGCCGCCAAACCACCCGCTGCCGCCCCGGTGCGACCGGTCTCCATTCATTCCCATGGTGAGCGGCATGTCATACCACGAATAATCCTGCGGGCCGCCGTCATATTCACCCCAGGTTTTATCCTCGTCCCACGGGATGATGTCCCATTTTCCATTCGGCTTCAGGTCGTGGTAGACGAAATGGTTGTTGAAGAACCCGTCCCAGTTCTCAATGCACATATTGACCGCGTAGTACGTGGCAAACGCCTCCACATCAAATTGCTGATTGATGTAGGCCCATTGATCCGCGCCGGCTTTCTTCTGCAACGTCTGGATGAGGCTGACGATATCTCCATGGCCGGTTTCCGGATTCGTCTTCTTCTCGTGCTGGCCGACGATTCCATTCCCGAAATAGAGCACCTTGTAGAGATTCCCGGTGTCATCCCGGCCGCTGCGCGCCAGGAAATGTTTGTTGGGCTGCTCGACCACCAGGTAGTAGCCCAGCGGGCGGCCATCCACCGTCAGGCGCACATGCCCGCTGTTTTCAATCTTCATTCCGGCTTTGCGATAGAGCTCGTAGGAAAGATGTTCCGAAAGCACCCAGCGCGGAGGGCCTTCAAAGATTACGTTGATGCCGGTCATTTCTGCCAGCGGTTGATCGTGGAAAAAATGGATTTTGAGCCCGCCGGCCCGGCGCCGCACCTGCACGAAGTCCAGCAATTGCATCTCGCCTTCGGGCGGCACAACGAAAACGGCGCTTCGCCCCGGGCCTTTTGTTTCCTTCTTTGGCGCTCCGAATTTATTGCCGCCTCCGCGCAGCGGCTCCGGATCAATGACCGTCAATTGGGCGATTTTGCCCCGCTCGACCGGGTCGGTGACGAACGAGGAGAACGCCGGGCGTGGTTCCGCCGCCCCTGGCAACCCACGCGTTAACCCTTTTTTATCGAGAGCCGAAACGGTGAACCGAACCACGGTTCCGGCCGCCTGCCCGGGAATCTGCGCGCTATACCGTCCGTTGGAGCCTGCGACCGGCTTCATCTCGATATCCACCGGAGGGGTCTGCTTGCCGGCCCGGAGGGTTCGTGCTTGCAGCGTCACGCGATCCAGACCGGCGCCCGCGGCAGCCTCGGCCGAAACCTCGAGCGGTTGATTAGGTTTTGGAAAGCGCTCCCATTGAACGTTTTGCACTTTCGGCAAAGGCTGCGAAGCCGCCACAGTGTTGGCCTCGCCAGGAGTTCCGCCGCTGGCGGCGCCGGACGGGGTATGCGAGGCCTCCCAATTCAGAGGGTCATCCGCAGGAGCGTCCGCGCAGATTCTTTCCAGGGAGTTTCCATACCCGTCGGCGCCCAGCGGCCATGGAGCGTGATCGCGGAAATGGAACTTCTCGACGATATTTCCGGCGGCATCGGTCAATTCCAGCTTCTCACCCTTATGACTGAGGCGCCCGGCGAAGTTGCCGATCGGGGCCGGCATGCCGGAGTGGGTCCGTTGGAGTGCGGCGCCATCCTGAGCCACCACGACAAAAGCTCCGGCACTCAGCACGGTCTTCGGTGGGAATGAAAAACGAATCCCGCCCGAGATTTTCCAGTTCGAGATGTCGACGGGCGCGCGGGTGGGATTCAACAGTTCCACGTATTGCAGGTTGTCGTGGCTGTCGAGCGGGTGGTACATGATCTCGTTGATCACCACGTGTCCGGCGCGCCCTTGGAGCGCCACGCTCAGCGTGCAGAGCGCGACCAGTTTTTTGAGCATAATTGGTTATACGCGGCTGGTCCCGGCCCGGTTCATTGTCCCAGATCCTGGCAAAGCCGGAGTCATTGCGAAACTATCGTTAAGACACAACGATGCCGGAAATGTTTCGATTTTTTCCCGGCTCAGAACGTCCGCCGTTTCCTCTTGCGGACGGACTTCGCGCGAGGGTGCGTGGCCCGATAAACTTCGCGAGCGACCACCAACAGGACGAGCAAGATGCTCACCCCGAGCACGACGAACAATGTGAGGCGCGAAGAGTCTAACCGGGAGGTCACCGGGGGACGCTACACCACGGGCCTTCCGGAGCGCCAGCAGATTGGGGCTAAAAGAGCCCTGTCCGGCCTCTCAACCCCTTCTGCCACCGCCCGACTGAGCCTTTTCCCACCGGAAAGTTGGTTTGGGGCATCTGGAGCCTCCGTGCAAAGAACTAGACATACCCCGGGTTTCCGCTAATTTGCGGCCATGTCGAAACCGGTGAAGGACGCCCCTCCGGCTGCGGAGGAGGGCGTTGTTTTGCCATTTGAAGAAGCGCTCAAGCGGTTGGAAGGCATCGTCGAATCCATGGAAAACGACGAATTGCCGCTGGAAACGCTTCTTGCAAAGTATGAAGAGGGCACAAAGCTGGCCCAGAGTTGCCAGGCCCGGCTCTCCGAAGCCGAGGTCAAAATCCAGCAGCTTGAACGCAAAGCGAACGGTCAATTTGCGTTGAAACCCCTCTCCTCCGGCGCGGACGCTGTCGAGGACTGAGCTTTTTCCTGTTTCTGCAGCCCCTTTTTGGTGGTTAAATCTGACTTATTAATTATGAGCCGATACCTGGACATGGTGGACGATCCGTCGCATGTGAAGAAACTCACACTGCCGCAACTCAGCCAATTGTCTGAGGAGATCCGCCATGAGTTGATCACAAAACTCTCGGTGAATGGTGGTCACCTCGGGCCTAATCTCGGCGTGGTGGAACTGACCGTGGCCCTCCATCGGGTTTTTTCCACCCCGCACGACAAGTTCGTCTGGGACGTCAGCCACCAGATCTACGTTCATAAGCTCCTGACCGGCCGCAAGAACCGCTTCCACACCATCCGCACCACGGATGGCTTGAACGGCTTCGCTTTGCGCACCGAGAGCGAGCACGATTGCTACGGCGCCGGCCATGCCGGCACCGCGCTTTCGGCCGCCTTGGGCATGGCCGCCGCCCGCGATCAGCGCGGCAGTGACGAGCAGGTCGTCGCGATTTTTGGCGACGCCGCCCTGACCAACGGCATCTCGTTTGAAGCCCTGAACAACATCGCGCACACGACCAAGCGCTTCATCGGCATTCTCAACGACAACGAGTGGAGCATTGCCAAAAACGTCGGGGCCATCGCCAGCTATCTGAACAAGCTGATTACCAACCCGCGCTACAATCAGCTGCAGAAGGATTTCACCGCCTGGATCAAGCGGATGCCTAAAGGCGACCTTGCCTTGCGCCTGGGTCACAAGGCTGAGGAAGCGATCAAAGGCGCGGTCACGGAAGCCGCTCTCAAGCCGAGCCACGGCCCGATCGCCGGGGATGGCCGGGGTGGTTTTGGCAGCAGCCTGATCTTTGAGGAAATGGGCCTGCGCTATCTCGGCCCGATCGATGGGCATGATCTCCCGCTCCTCATCAGCGTGTTGGAATACGCCAAAACCGTCGATTTCCCGATCGTCATCCATGTGGTCACCCAAAAGGGCAAAGGGTACGAGGTTGCGCTGCAGCAGCCCGAGAAGTTCCATGGCACCGGGCCTTACGACATCACCACCGGCGCCGCTCCGGCTGCCAAGCCCGGCACTCCTCCGGCTTACCAGGATGTCTTCGGCCAGACGATGGTCCGCCTTTGCCAAAAGGACACTTCGCTCGTCGGCATCACCGCCGCGATGCCCAGCGGCACGGGCCTCAAGTTCCTCGAGAAAGCCATGCCGACTCGGTATTACGATGTGGGCATCGCCGAGGAGCACGCCGTTCTCTTCGCGGCCGGCATGGCCACCATGGGTTATCGTCCTGTGGTCGCGATTTACTCCACGTTCTTGCAGCGCGCCTACGATTGCATCGTGCACGACGTTGCCCTTCAGGACCTTCCGGTGATCTTCTGCATGGATCGCGCGGGCTTGTCGGCCAATGACGGTCCCACTCACCACGGCTTGTTCGATATCGCCTACCTCCGCTGCATCCCCGGGCTGATCTGCATGGCGCCGAAGGACGAGGATGAACTCGCCGACATGATGTTCACCGCCACGCTGCAGAAACATCCCGTCTGCATCCGCTATCCGCGCGGCGCGGCCGAAGGCGTGCCCGTCAAGGACCAGCCCGCCGTGCTCGAAATCGGCAAGGCCGAAGTGGTGCAGAATTTCTCGCACTCCGGTGGGAAGAAAGTCGCGATTTTCGGCCTCGGCAACATGATGAAACTCGCCCGCGAGGCCGCCAAACGGCTCGGCGGCGAAGGCTTTGACGTCGCGGTCATCAACCCCCGGTTTACCAAGCCGATCGACGCCGCCACCACCGAATTCTTCGCGAACGCCGCGGATGTGGTGGTGACGATGGAAGACCATGTTCTGCCCGGCGGCTATGGCAGTTCGGTAATTGAATTACTCGCGGACCGCGGTGTCAGCACGTCCGTCGTGCGCATTGGCTGGCCCGATCAATTCATCGAGCACGCCTCTTCCGTGGATTATCTCCGGAAGAAGCACGGCCTGACCGTGGAGCGCGCGATCGAACTGGTCAAAGAGAAGCTCGGCGCTCCCGCCTCAGCGGTGCGCCGCATCGCAGCCTGATTCGCGAGCTTCCGCTCGACCTGATCTCATCTCCGCCGCGCTGCACCCCTCGCATCCTATCCGCCCAGGTGGCCATAGGCGCGAGGGGTTTGAGGCGCTTCGTTGCATTTACGCCGTTTTCGCCTACTTTTTGGCTCCTCTCGCGATGCCGAGTGTCTTCATCAAGACGTACGGGTGTCAGATGAACGAGCGCGACTCCGAAGCGGTTGCCGCGCAGTTCGTCGCCCGCGGCTATTCCCTCGCTCCTTCCGAGAAGGCCGCGGATGTCGTCCTGCTGAACACGTGCAGCGTGCGGGACCAGGCCGAGCAGAAAGCGCTGAACAAGATGCAGAATCTGGCGGCGGAGACCGCGCGCCGTCGCCCGGACACCGTGCTGGGCTTTCTGGGCTGCATGGCGCAGAGCCGCGGGACCGAGCTGGTCAAGGAGCACCATGCCGACCTCGTGATCGGCACCCAGAAGTTTCACCGCACGGTTGATTACGTGGATGATCTCATCGCCGGGCGGCGCGATAGCGTTTGCGATGTGGAGGCGGAGGCCGGCAGCGAAGCGACCATCAAGGATCATCTGCCCCGCGCCGGGCGTTCAGCGGTCACCGGTTTTGTCAGCATCATGCAGGGGTGCAATCAATACTGCACCTTCTGCATCGTCCCGTACACCCGCGGGGAGGAGCGGAGCCGTTCGATTTCTGACATCGTGGCGGAATGCCGGGGGCTGGTTGCGCAAGGGTGCCGAGAAGTCACGTTGCTCGGGCAGATTGTCACCAGCTACGGCAAGCGCGAGATCGGCGTCCGCGAGGGCAAATCGGCCTTCGTGCAGTTGCTGGAAGCGGTCCATGAGATCGAAGGGCTGGAGCGCATCCGTTTTACCTCGCCCCATCCGAAAGGTTACGGGGATGATTTGGTGGAAGCTTACGAACGGCTGCCCAAGCTTTGCGAGAGCGCCCATATCCCGGTCCAAAGCGGGAGCGACCGGGTATTGAAGCTGATGCACCGCGGCTATACCCGGGAGCGGTTCCTCGGAATCGTCCAAAAGCTGCGGACTGTCCGCCCCTCGATCGGCCTCACCTCGGATATCATCGTGGGATTCCCCGGGGAAACGGAGGAGGATTTTGAGGAGACCTTGTCCCTGGTCCGCGAGGCACATTTTGACAACGCCTACCTTTTTAAATATTCCCCGCGCAAGGATACTCCGGCCGCTTCGCTTCCGGACCAAGTCCCGCAGGAAGTGCGCGAGGAGCGCCACGCGCGCCTCCTGACGCAGATCAACGAGCTGGCCCAGATGCGTTACGACGCCTTTCTAAACCGGCAGGTGCAGATCCTGGTGGAAGGGCCCAGCCGCCGCAACCCGGCGCGCCTGGAGGGCCGGACTCGTTGCAACAAAATTGTTGTTTTCGAGGGGAGCGACCGACATATTGCCCAGCTCATGGACTTGAAGATTCAACGGGTGGGTTCGTTCACGCTCTATGGCGATCCGGCCATCGTGAACCTCGATTGATGGGCTTTTCCCGATGACGCTTTCCACCCTCGCGATGATTCTGGGCGCGGCTTACTGCATTCCGCAGATCTACGCGCTGGTGAACCCCAAAGATTTCGCCGAACGCGCCCGTTCTTTTCCCCGCTGCCAGACCTGGGGTGTCGCCTTGATGCTCGTTGGCACCGGCTGGTTTCTCTACAACCTGAACACCGAGGCGATTGCCGATTTCGCTGCCTACAAGACCTGGATGCTCGCCGGTTTTGGCGCGATTGGGCTCCTTACCTGCGTTTACGTGCGGGACTATCTGGCGGTGCGCGGCCTGTCCGTCTGCCTGCTGTTGCTGGCCTGGTTCACGCTCAATCACACCCGCTGGGCCGATTCCCCCGCCCGCTTGGTGCTCGTCGTCTGGGCCTATGTCTGGGTCATCTGCGGAATGTGGTTTTCCGTTTCGCCCTGGCGCCTGCGCGACTTTCTCAACTGGTGGACCGCCACCCCGTCGAGATTGCGCCTCGGCAGCCTCGTTCAACTGACCCTGGGAATCGTGGTGCTCCTTCTGGGCGCCACCGCCTTTCGCCAGCCCTGATTGGAATGCCGGAAAAGCGCGGCAAGATCCTCGTGATTCGTGGCGGCGCGATCGGTGATTTTATTCTCACGCTTCCGGCCATTGCCGCCTTGCGGAGCACGTTCCCCAACACGCACCTGGAGTTGCTCGGCTATCCGAAGGTCGCCGCCCTGGCCCGGGCCGCCGGCATCATCGATGAATTTCGTTCGATCGAAGCCCGGCCGCTCGCCCGGTTTTTCGCCCGCCAGGCCAAGTTGGATGACGAGTGGAGCGCGTATTTCGAGTCGTTTAACCTGATGGTTTCCTACCTCTACGATCCGGACGAAATCTTCAAGACGAACATCGGCCGGACGTCGAAAGCTCAGTTTATCCAGGGCCTCCACCGCCCGCACGAGAACGAGTCGATCCACGCGGCCTCCGTCTTCCTCGCGCCCCTGGAGCATCTCGCCATTTTCGACATGGATCCGGTTCCCACGCTCCCGGTTCTTCCGGTGCGGCCTGCTCCGGGACGCTGGCTGGCGGCGCATCCCGGGAGCGGCGGTGACAAGAAGAACTGGCCGGAGGAGTGCTGGCGGTCTTTGTTCCAGCGCCTCATCGATGAGACCGATTTCAATCTTCTGCTGATCGAGGGCGAGGCGGAAGAGGGACGCGTGGAACGGATCAGCCGATCCCTGCCGGCCCGGCGCGTTAGGCTCGCTCAAAACCTCCCGTTGTTCGAACTCGCGCAGGGGATCGCGGGCGCCGAAGGGTTTGTCGGGCACGATTCCGGCATTACGCATATTGCCGCCGCTTTGGGATGCCCGACCCTGGTTTTGTGGGGCCCTTCCAAGGAGGAAATCTGGAAGCCGCTCAATCCTGGCGTGAGAATCCTCCGGGGTGGAGCCGATCTTTCCGGTCTCTCGGCGCCGGCCGTTTTCGACGAATTATTGCGGGCCTGCCGTCCCCGGCCTGCGGCCTCGCCCAACTAGCCCCTAGGGCTTTTGCCCGGCCGCCCGCTTCTCCAGGTTTCGCCAGTTTCTTTCGCGCTTTTTCAGTTCAGTTCGCAACAGATCTTCCGCAGACCAGCCCTTGCTTTGCGCGTATTCGGCCAGGCGATACAGTTCTTCCCCCAATTTCTTCTCGGTCAGTTTCGCTGCCTTCTGTTCCCCGAGCAGCTTCGCTTTGCGCGCTTTCTTGATCAGCTTCTCCGCGCGCATTAACGCCGGCAATTGCTTCGGCACTCCGTCGAAGGCGGAGGTCCGTTCCCGGTGCGTCCCCGCCTTTTCCGCCTTCTTGATCTGATCCCACTGCGCCCAGACCGCGTCCACCGTTTTGGCATTCGCGTCTCCGAAAACGTGCGGATGACGCCGCAGGAGCTTTTCCACCATGGTCCGCGCCACCGCTTCGAAATCATACGCGCCTCGTTCCCGCGCGAGCTGGCAATGGAAAACCACCTGAAGCAGCAGGTCGCCCAGTTCCTCTGCCATTTCGGGATCATCCCCGGCCTCAATCGCGTCGATCAATTCGTAGACTTCCTCCACGGCATGGTAGCGGAGCGTGAGATGGGTCTGTTCCTTGTCCCACGGACACCCCTCTGGCGAACGCAGCGCCGCCATCACCTCCAGGAGGTCTTTGATCGCGGACTTCGACTTCTTGAATCGGATCATGCGCTCAGAGTATCACGAGATTATCCCGATGGATCACTTCCCGCCGGCCGCTCTTTTTCGATTGGATCGATTCCGACGCCACCCCTGCCATCCCCCGGGCGAATTCGGTCCCGTTCAAGTCGCAAATGCTGACCACGTCGCCTTCGTGAAAATCCCCTTCGCTCCGGCTGATGCCCGGGGAGAGCAGGCTCTTGCCTTGTTCGCGCAAGGCTTTGCGCGCCCCGTCGTCCACATAGATCGTGCCGCGCGGCCGATGGAAAAAGGCGATCCAGCGCTTGCGGCTCGCCAGCTTGCGGGCATTCGGCACAAAGAGCGTCCCCTCTTCCTTCCCGGCGACTACCTGCCCGATCACCCCGGCCTTCTTGCCCGGCGCAATCACCAGCGGGATGCCGGAGCGGACCGTCATTTTTGCCGCCTGGATTTTCGAAATCATTCCGCCCACCGCCGTGGCGCTGGTCGTTCCGCCCGCCATTCCTTCCACCTCGGGCGTGATCGCCTCGATCGTGGTCAGGAGCTTCGCGTTCGGCTGGCCGAAATTCTCCATCACCCCGTCCGCAGTCGTCAGGATGATCAGCAGATCCGCCGGAAGCAGGCACGCCACCAGGGCGGAAAGCTTGTCGTTATCCCCGAACTTGATCTCGGTAAACGAGACCGTGTCATTCTCGTTGATGATCGGCACCACCCCATGCTTGAGCAGCCGCACCAGCGTGTTGCGCGCGTTCAAGTGCCGCTCGTGATGTTGCAGATCATCATGCGTGAGCAGCACTTGGGCGACCGTCAGGTCGTGTTTGGCAAAGAGCTTCTCGTAAGTCGACATCAGCCGAGACTGGCCGACCGCGGCGCAGGCCTGGAGTTCAGCCAGTTCTGTCGGCCGCTTCTCGTGTCCGAGCGCGCCCATCCCGGCCCCGACCGCCCCCGAACTCACCAGCACCACGTCCCGCCCCTGCTGCCGCTGCAGAGCGACCTGGCTGACCAATTGTTCCATTTGGGCGAGATCCGGCTGTTTCCGCGCGTCGGTCAAAACGCCCGTCCCCAGCTTCACCACCATCCGGGTGACATTCTTTAGCAACTCACGATGCATGCAAAGAAACCGGAATCTGCCGAAATCCAAGGAAAACACAAGGCGAACGGGCAGCAGCGGCACGGCCGGGCTCGCGATCGGCACACAAGTGTCCGATCGCGAAGGTTTCGTGAATCGGCGAGTTTGCGCGCCATCCGCATGCTCGGGGTCAAGCGTGAGATCGACGTCAAAGCACCCGCCAGCGTGATCGCGCTGAGGGCTTGGGAGTGCGACGATCCCTGGCTCCGGCTCAAATGGTGCCACCCCCCGCGCGGCCGCTTTAGACTACGTAGGTGTAGTCGTAGGGCTTGCGCATTTCCCGGGCGAGATGGGCATTCCCCTCCTTCGCGCCGTCCCCGACAAATTCTTCGCGGGCGGGGTCCCACTGGAATTTCCGGCCCTGCCGCATGGCAATAATGATGAGATGGCCAATGACCGCAGAACGGTGGCCTTCTTCCACGCGGGCGATGGGATCTTTGCGGGATTTGACGCAATCGAAGAAGTTTCCCATGTGATTGCCACTTACCTCTAGCTTGAGCGCGTCATCGGGCAGCGGGGTTTGATAGATCTCATCTTTGTTGGCGCTCAGGTCGCCCCGGTTCACCCAGATCCAGCCATCGGAGCCGGTGAAACGGACGCCGTTGCGCTGTCCGTTCTTGTCGATGATCCCGCCGAATGGGCTGTCCGCAGTGGTGGTTTTGACGATCTGCTTCACTCCGCCGCCCCACATCAATGTGGCCTCAAACTCTTTGCAGGTGGTGAAGCCGCCTTCGATCGGGCCCACGGTAGCGTGGGCTTCGACGCCGATCGGTCCGTTCTGGCCGATGGCCCAGCGCGCGATGTCGTTGTGGTGGGCGCCCCAGTCGGTAACGGGTCCGCCCGCGTAATCCCACCACCAGCGGAAGGTGTTGCCGCACCGCTCTTTCATGTAATCCACCTTCGGGGCCTGGCCCAGCCACTTGTCCCAATCGATGCCCGGAGGAACGGTCTGGTGGGCGTCAAAGGGGCCCTCCTTCAGGCCGGCCGGGACGAACACTTCCACCGTCTGGAGTTTGCCGATGCGCCCGTTGCGAACCAGTTCACACGCGAGCCGGAAGCGGCGGTCGCTCCGCTGTTGCGTGCCGGTTTGGAAGACTACGTTGTTATCCCGCACCGCCTTGATCACATGCTTGCCTTCATCAATGGTCAGGGTGAGCGGCTTCTCCCCGTAGATATCCTTGCGGGCGCGCGCGGCGCCGATATTGACCAGGGAATGCCAGTGGTCGGGCGTGCCGTTCACGATAATATCGACGTCCTTGCGTTCGAGAATTTTCCGGAAATCGGTGGTGGTGAAAGGAGCCTGCCCGTCGCGCGTGTAGGTTTGGGCCAGCTTGCGCATCGGCTCCTCTTTCACGTCGCACAGGGCGACGACGTTTCCGAACTGCGAAGCGGCGCGGAGATCTCCGCCACCCTGGCCGCCGCAGCCGATCAGGGCGAGGCCGGGCCGGGAGTTGGGCGAAGCGGCCGCGCCGGCAGTCACCTCGGCAGCGCGAGCGAGCTCCTGTTGCACAAACCAGAGCGGCAGGCCGGTGGCGGCGGCGCTGGCGGCACAGGAACGAATAAAGGAACGGCGAGAGATCTGAAAATCCTTAGGCATGCGCGTATTGAACGGCGGCCGGTTCCCCCGCGCAAGCGAAAGTGCGCCCAGACCAGTCCTTTGGTGCGCTGGGGAAGGGCTTCCAGAATGGTTTCCGACCGTTCAACGGCTGGCGGGCGGCACTGGCGGCAAGCCCCGCCAGATGTCCGGAGTGACCAGTTCGAGGGAATTGCCGGCAGGGTCTCGAAAGTAGATGGAGTGGGCGCCGTTGGGCCAGGAGATTTCCGATTCGATCGGCACCCGGTGGGCTTGCAGCCGGGCGCGCCATGGGGCGAGCAGATGCTTCTCAATGCGGAACGCCATGTGCCCGGGGCCGCGCGCTCCATGAAGGGGGATGGCCCCGCCATTGATCGTGATTTGTTCGCGCTCGGTGTGGTCTGGCCGAAAGATCAGGAGAACACTGTCCTGGCACTCGTAAACCAACTGTCTTCCGGGAACTTCAAAGATTTTGGCGAGCCCGAGAATCTCGCCGTAGAACTGTTCCGCCGCGACAAGGTCTGGGACGTAGAGGGCGGTTTCCAGAATTCCCAGGAGGGGCGGTTTCGCTGATGGGGTGGCGGTATTCGTCATGTCCCTTTTCTAACTCGGGCCAGACCTTGTGCAATGGAACCAAAGAGTGATTGGCGACGGCCGGGGAGCGACCCCGGCGGAAAAAGGCTTAAACAGGCTTAAACAAACGGAAACGCCCGCCTCCGAAGCTTGCGTTGGAGAATGATCAACGATGCGCCACCGGCCAGCGCCTGCAGCAGGACGGTCAGGCCGATGCCCCGCGCGTCCGGTAATTCGAAGAGCAACTCCCCGGCGTAGATCGGCAGCGCCGCTCCACTGAGAAAAACGACCGCCCAGGCCATGATGATGTTCCAGGGCAGGAGAGACACGTAGAGCCCGACGGCTGGCAGGAAGAGAAACGACGATGCGATCAGCCAGGTTTCTTTGGCGCTCACGTTCGTGAGCAGCCCGGAGGTTCCCCAGAGCAGGCCTACCACGAGAAAGGCCGGGAAGAAATGGACCCAGATTCCCCATAATCGTCCGAAAGCGATGCGGGCGGGTGAGAGGGGCGTAACCAGCAGCAGTTCCATCGCACCGTTGAGCCGCTCCTGGCGGAAACTGTTCGCGCCGGTCAGCGCCAGCCCGACCATCAGCACCAGGGCCAGCGCTTCCTGCCCCTTGGTTCCGCTGGACTGGGTCGGCGTCACGGCGATCAAGAAAAACTCGACGACCAGGACCAGAGCGAACCAACCCCACTTCGCCAGGCGGGCGGTCCACGAATACTCCTGGAGCCAGGCGATCGGGTTGACCGAGCGGGCCTGGCGCGTATTCCAATGAAAAACCGCCCGGGCGACGGGCGAGGCGGCCAAACTGCGGCTCCAGCGCGGCGCCTGGAAATCGGCGGAATCCCGTTCCCAGATCTTCTTGAGGTGAGTGCCGCAATAGTCCACCAGGATCCAGGCCGCCATCAGCCCTACAAAACAGGCGATGAAGGGAGAAACCCACAGCAAAAAGCCGCACACCAGCGTCAATCCCATCGCGTAGAACTCCCCCATGATCGCCGCGTGAATGAAATTCCGGTGCAACGTCGAAGCCAGAATCCCGGCCGCCAGGGCGATCGAGAGAGCCGTTAACTGCAGGGCCAGTGCCCAGGCCAATCCCGGCCCCGACACCCCGCCGAACACCACCGGCAGCGCCATCATCGGGACCACCGCGAGCAACAAGGTGAAGGCCCGCACCGCATTCACTGCCACCTTGCCGACGACAATTCCCCGGCCTGTGATCGGCGCCAGGAAGAGCAATCCGAGCGTCCCTTCCCTTTTCTCCTGAGCAACGCAATCGGCCGTTACGATCGGCCCGATGAAAACAATCGTGAGAAACAAAATGACATTGAGCGCCGCGAACAACCGTCCACCGAGAGTTGCGCCAAACGCCACGTGCCGCAAAAGGATAAAGGCCAGCGTGGCAAATCCGGCCCCGCCCCCGATCACCCGAATCCAGAAAAGCTGTCCGTGCCTCGACAAAACGCGCAATTCCCGATTAATCAGAGGCCAGCTTCCCACGCCAGCATAAACAAGCCGGGATCGGTGTTTCTGGCAAGTGTGATCGCGCAGCTGACCCTGCCAACCAGAATGGCATTCACTTCGGGAAAGATTCATCGCTGGGTTGAGAGGGAATCAGGGGATTTGAATCGGCAAACCACCTATCTATCGTCTGCGCAGGAAAGGCGTTGTCCGGGTCCGCAACACAAAGCCAATCCTTGCAAATGCCTGAGCAAAAATTGGATAGCACCGGGTGTGCGGATTTCCTAGGTTGCGGTCGAATTGGCAGTGGAAGGAGCGGGCGTGCTGTGGGCACCGGTCCGCAACCGCAGAATGTTCTGCGACCCTGACCCAAGAGCGGCGCAGCCTGTGGTTGACGGATGCCAACCTGGAAAAGGCGGCGTCGCAGGGTGGAAGCCGCGCACTTGGAGTGCAATGCAGCGGTCAGCACACCGGGGCAAGAGAGGGCCAACGATTGCCGAAGTTTTGGCCTATGGAAGAGGAACGTCTTCGCCATGTTTGCTTTGCTGGGGTGGAGCCGCCGCCCCGGAATCTGCGCCAGCAACGAGCCCCTCTGGACTCCGAGGGGAAGTGCTGGTGGCGCCGGGAGGCTGACCCGGAAGGAAAAGGCGGGCCTGTCCCTGGCAGAATCGATCCATCTGGCGCCTTCCTGAGCTGGCTTCTAGAAAAGGCCGGCTTGACGTTCGCCGCTTACAGGCCTGCAGCCTTGCTCCGCCGGGTGCCCGCTTGCCTCCGGGCGCTCCGGGCGTCGTCTGTGGACGAGGCGAGGGTGCTGTTGGAGGAGAGGCCTGAGGCTATTTCCAGCGCGGTGGAGGCAGTGCTGATCGGTGTCAGCCAATTTTTTCGTGATCCGGACGTTTTTGAGGAGCTTCATCGGTCGGTTTTGCCCGAATTGCTGCTGGGTGGACGCGGATTGCGGGTCTACAGCGCCGGGTGTTCGGATGGGCAAGAGCTGTATTCGATGGCGATGCTGCTGGCGGAACTCGGGGGGGTGGAGGGGAGCGACTTCTTCGGGGAGGATTGCCGGCCGGAGGCGATCGCACGAGCCGCCGCAGGATGGTTTCAGGCCACGGAACTTGAAAACATGGCGCGAGAAGTCGTGGAGCGCTATTTCCAGATCGACGGCGGACGAGCCCGCATTTCATCCTTGTTGCGGGGGAGGACTTGCTGGAGACAGGGAGACCTTTTGGCGTCAAAGCCCGCCATCCTCCGCTGGGACGTCATCCTCTTCCGCAATGTCGCGATCTATCTTCGCCCGGAGCAGAGGGGGATATGGGAGCGCCTGACCGAGCAATTGGCCGTCGGCGGCGTCCTCGTAACGGGCAAAGCGGAGCGGCCGCCGACCGGGCTGCCGCTCAAAAGAATTTACTCTTGCATCTATAAGCGGGTCTAGCGAAAGGGCTATGAAAATCAAAAGAACTCAAGGATTGAGAGGTTTGAGCCAAGTCGAGGGTCGAGGGCGAGGCACGCTGGCGAAGTGGGTGAGTTGGCAGTGGCAGTAGAACGAGCTAACCGATGAAGGCGCGAACGACCATTAATTGGGCCATGGCTTCGGCCCTGGCGATCCTTTTGGGCATCGTCGGCCTGTGGGGTTACGAACGCTACAAGGTTCAAGAAGCCGACGGGTGGGCGGAACATTCGCATCAGGTTATACAAAGGTTGGAAGAGCTGCTATCGGCGCTGAAGGATGTGGAAACGGGCCAGCGGGGCTTTCTAATCGCTGGCGATCCAGCTTATCTGGAACCGTACAATGAGGCGTTGGGGAGCGTGGAGCGCGAACTGGCCTCCCTGCGGGCGCTGACGAGGGACAATGCGCGCCAACAGGAGCGTTGGAAGGCTCTTGAGCCGCTCATCCGTGCCAAGCTCGCCGAGCTCAAGCAAACGATCGAGGCGCGGGCGGCGCAAGGATTTGAGCCGGCCAGAGCGATCGTCATGGCCGGCCGTGGCAAGGGGCTGATGGACCAAATACGCCGCCTCGTGGCGGAGGCCAAGAGAGACGAAGCGGGACTTTTGCAGGACCGCCGGATTGCCAAAGAGGCGAGCCTCGTCCACTCATTCTGGATTGCCCTGGTTGGGGCTGTTCTCAGCGGGTCTCTCCTGCTGACGGCGTTTATCCTGCTCATGCGCGAGATCAAGGCCCGGACGCAGGCCGAAAAGGAACTGCGCCAGCACCGGGACCATTTGGAGAAGCGGGTCGAAGAGCGGACCCGGGAAATCTCGCACCAAAGCGCGACTCTGCAGCAGCAGGGGGCGGAACTGGCGCGCCAGAACGAAGAGCTGCAAGGCCAGGCGGAGGAATTGGAACACCAGGCGGAAGAGTTGCAGTCCCAGACGGAGGAATTGCGGGCGGCGAACCAGGAAAGTGACCGGCGGGAGGCGATGTTGCAGACCATTCTGAGCTCTCTCCACGGCGTGAAAGATGAGCGCCAGGTACTGAGCCGTGTCTGCCAGGCGCTGATGGAGCTGGCGGGCGAATCGGCGGCCGCCGCTGGCGTGGTCGAGCAGGTGGGAGAGCAACTGGTGGTGCGAGCGACCGCCGGGTTTGAGAAACCGTGGCGGGAGCAATGGCCCGTAGAGAACTCGTTCGCTGCGCTGGTGATGGCGGAGGGAAAAACCGGCTTCGTGGAAGACCTGACGGCGAGACCGGACATTGTTTTGCCAGAACCGCACGAAGGGAAGTTCCGTTCTCTGCTGGCGACGCCCTTGCGCGTCAATGGCACGCCGATCGGCGCGCTCGAACTCTACGCGCTGCGGCCGCGCCAGTGGACCCGGCACGACTTCCAGGTGATCGAGTGGGCGGGCACGCAATGCGCGCAAGCGTTGGAGGCGGTGCGACTGCAAACGGAGCTTCGTGAGAGCAATGAAAGGTTCAAGAAGGTCCTGGAGGTTGAGGCGGTGGGCGTGCTGTTCTGGGATTTGACCACGGGCTGCCTGGTGGACGCCAACGATGCGTTTTTGAACCTGATGGGTTATACCCGCCAGGACGTGGAGGCGCGGGAGCTAACTTGGGAAAAGCTCACGCTGCCGGAATATAGGGAGGCCAGCCGGGCGGAGATCCGCAAATTCCAGGCGACCGGCCGCGTCGGTCCTTACGAGAAGGAATATTTGCGCAAGGACGGGACGCGCCAGTGGCTTGTCTTCGCCGGCAGCGCGCTGGGCCCGAACAGTTGCGTGGAATTTTGCGTCGATATTTCGGCGCGGAAAAAAGCCGAGGCGGCTTTGCGGGAAAGCGAGCGACGCCGGGGCGAAGCCCAGCGCATCGCGCGGGTGGGGAACTGGGAGTGGAACCTCCGCACCGGGCAGGTGCGCTGGTCGCCGGAGATCTACGCCATGAGCGGGTTAAACCCGGATGAACCCGGCCTGAACCCGGACGCGCTTCTCGAACTGGTGCACCCGGAGGACTTGGAACAAGTCCGAACGGCCATCGCCCAGACGATCGCCGACGGCACGCCCGCCGATCTGGATTATCGCATCGTGCGTCCGGATGGCTCGGTGCGAGTCATCCATGCGATGGGAGCGGTGACGGAGCGTGACGCCGAAGGGAGGCCCTCGCTGATGCTGGGCACGAACCAGGATATCACCGAGCGAAAACAGGCGGAAGAACAGGTCCGGACGGCCTTGCAGGAAAAGGAAGTGATGCTCAGAGAGATTCATCACCGGGTCAAAAACAACCTGCAGGTGATCGCCAGCCTGGTGGATCTCCAGACCAATACTCTGGAGGATCCGGCGGTGCTCGGGATCTTTGCGGATATTCGAGGCCGGGTGCGTTCCATGGCCCTGGTGCACGAGAAGCTCTATCAGTCCGAAAGCCTGGCCCGGGTGGACTTCGGGGAGTACATGCAGAGCTTGCTCGGCTATCTCGCCCGGGCGCATAACAAGCCCGGAAGCTCGATCGCCCTCAAGACCGACCTGCAGCCGGTGCAGTTGTCCCTGGACAAGGCGGTGCCGTGCGGCCTGATCATCAATGAACTGGTGTCCAATGCCTACAAGCACGCGTTTCCCGGCCGGGCTGAGGGAGAGATCAGGGCGGCGCTGGCGTTGGACCCGGACGGGCGGGTGCGAGTGCGGGTAGCTGACAGTGGCGTGGGCCTGCCGGCGGGCGAGGACTGGCGGACACGTTCATCGCTCGGGCTGCGGCTCGTCCAGTTGCTCTCCGGGCAGTTGAACGCCACGCTCGAGGCCCGCACGGAGGCCGGGACAGATTTCCAAATTACTTTTGAGCCGGAGAGACCGGCGAGCAGAGCATAGTTATGGCTAAAGCGAGAATCTTGATTGTGGAGGATGAGGCGATCGTGGCCGAAGACCTCTCCCAAAAACTCAAGCGCCTGGGTTATGAGCCCGTGGGCATCACTGCGAAGGGCGAGGAGTCCTTGGCCAGCGCGCGAAACCGCCACCCGGATCTCGTGCTGATGGATATCCGGCTGCAGGGGCCGATGGACGGCGTGGAGGCCGCGCAAACCCTCCGCCGGGAATGCGGCCTCCCGGTGGTTTACCTGACCGCGCATTCTGATGTCAAAACGCTGGAACGGGCCAAGGTGACCGAACCGTTCGGCTATCTCCTGAAGCCTTTCGAGACCGCGCAGCTGGAAACGCAAATCGAAATGGCCCTCTGCAAGCACCGGGCGGAGCGGGAGGCGGAACGGCACCGGGAGTGGCTCAAAGTGACGTTGCGCAGCATCGGCGACGCGGTGATCACAACAGATGCCGAAGGCCGGGTGACATCCCTGAACCCGGCGGCCGAAGAGCTCACCGGGTGGAAAATGGCGGAGGGGCTCAACCGCCCGCTGGCCGAGATTTTTCAGATCATCAATGAAGACACTCGCGAACCAGTGTCCAACCCGGTCAGCCGGGTGTTGAATGAGGGCCAGGTGGTGGATCAGGCCAATCATACCACGCTGATCTCACGCACCGGACGGGAAACGGCCATCGAAGACAGAGCGGCCCCGATCAAGGATGCCCTGGGCCGAATCCTGGGGGTCGTGATGGTGTTTCATGACGTGACCGAAAAGCGGCGGGCCGAGACGGTCTTGCGCGACAGCCAGCACCGGCTGAATCTGGCCTTGAACTCGACTCAGATGGGGGTTTGGGATTGGCACCTGCCCAGCAATCGCAGAACTTGGGACGAGCGGATGTTCCAGTTATATGGGCTGGCCGCGAAGCCGGGGGCTTCCGCCGATCAACTCTGGGAGCAGGGTTTGCATCCCGAGGATAAAGACCGAGCCCTGGCGGCCCGGGACGCGGCGTTGCGCGGGGAGAGCGGATACGACATCGAATTTCGAGTCCGTCATCCGGATGGGAATATCCGGCATATCAAGGCGAACGGATTGGTAGTCCGGGACGAGCAGCAAAAGCCAGTCCGAATGCTGGGGGTGAACTACGACGTGACGGAACGCAAACAATTGCAAGAACAGCTATTGCAATCCCAGAAAATGGAAGCGGTCGGGCAGTTGGCTGGCGGGGTCGCGCATGATTTCAACAATATTCTCGGGGCCACGATGCTGCACCTGGGCTTGCTGGAGCAGAAAACAAATCTGGACGAGGAAACGCGGGAAGCCCTGCAGGAGATCCAGCGGGACACTCAGCGGGCGGCCGACCTGACCCGGCAATTGCTGTTGTTCAGCCGTCGCTCCATGCCGGAAATGAAGCCGGTGGACTTGCACGAGGCGGTGACCCATCTGCTCAAGCTGCTCAAGCGGCTGATCGGCGAGCGCATTGCCTTCAAAGTTGACTATAGGGTGAATCTGCCCGCCGTGATTGCGGATCCAGGCATGGTGGAGCAAATGCTCATGAACCTGTGCGTGAACGCGCGGGACGCCATGCCGCAAGGCGGGGAGATAGAGATCGGTTTTTCGCTGTTGGAAGCCGGTCCGGAGCGAATCGCAGGGCGGCCGGACGCGCGGCCGGGCTGGTATGTCTGCCTCTCCGTGGCGGACACCGGTTGCGGGATGGATGAAGCCACGCGCCGGCACATTTTCGAGCCATTCTTCACGACCAAAGAACAAGGCAAAGGAACGGGCCTGGGTTTGGCGACGGTTCATGGCATTGTGGGGTTGCACAAGGGCTGGGTGGAGGTGGAAAGCGAGCTGGGCAAAGGCTCCGTGTTCCGCGTTTTTCTCCCGGCGAGCGAAGTTCAGGCGCGCGAAGCGGGGCCGAAAGAGAAGCCGAAGTTGCTGACGGGGAGTGAGACCATTCTTCTGGTGGAAGACGAGGCCGGCTTGCGATTGGTCACGTCCAGGAGTTTGCGCCGGCTCGGCTACAAGGTGCTGGATGCGGCGGACGGCCAGGATGCTCTCAAGATCTGGAGGGAGCAACGCCAGAACATCGATTTGCTCCTGTCGGATATGATCATGCCGGGCAGCCTGACCGGGCTCGAGCTGGCGGAACGACTCCGCGAAGAGAAGCCCGCCTTGAAGGTCATCATCTCGAGCGGGTACAGCGCCGAGACGCTCCCGCCCGAGGTTGCCGCGGAAAAACGGATTGTCCGGATGCAGAAGCCCTACGCGGTTGACATTTTATCCGAAACTTTGCGGCGATGCCTGGACGAGAAGTGAGATTTCCCCTTGTGATAGACATGGAAGAGAAAGAGCCGGCTCGCGCTTACTAGGTCGGGCAATAACACAATTGCGGTCGATTGGTCCCGAGCAGCCGGGTTCCGTGTTGGTCACAACTCGGTCACTACCTCTCCCGAGGTTGATGATGGGTTTGCGGGTGGACCCACCATGGCGCCTGGCGCTGCGCTTTTCCAGGGAATGGTGGGCTTCGGCCTTGAATTTCTCCGAGGTTCTCGGGGATTTCGGGAGTGCGGCCGTGCTGCATCCGTTGGAAGTTCGGAGAAGTTCCCAGCCACAGCCCAACGTTGCCGCGCCGAGCGGCTACGTTGGGTCGGCACCAACAAGAATGGCACCAATCTCGGAGAGGTTGTGGCCTGGGTGCGCCCTTTAGTTAGGCAGATCAGGGAATTTATCCAGCACCGCCCCTAAAAGCAAAAGCCCGCCTGATCGGTGAGAACAGGCGGGCGCGAAAATCGGCAGGCGCTCTTACTTGCGGGGCTTCAGGATGATGAAGTCGTCGCGGCGGTTTTTGGCGTAGGCTTCCTCGGTTTTGCCGAGCTCAACGGGCTTGTCTTCGCCGTTGCTCAGGGTGGTGATGCGGTTGGAAGGAATGCCGTGCTTCTGGATCAGGTAATCGCGGGCGGAGATGGCGCGGCGTTCACCCAGGGCGCGGTTGTATTCTTCGGTGCCGCGTTCGTCGCAGTTTCCTTCAATCCGCAGCTGCTCCTGAGGATCGGAACTCTTGAGGTAGGTGGCGACTTGATCGAGCTTGCCTTGTTCGCTGGTCTTGATGGCCGAGCGATCAAAATCAAAATAAACGGATTGGCTGCTCAGGGTGGCCTTATCTTCAATTGCGTTCTCTAGGCCGGGAGCAATTTCACCCGGAGGAGTGGTCGAGCCCAACTGGCCGGTTCCGACGCGGTCCGTGCCGATGCCGCCGCTGCCAGGGCCGCCCGGATTGATCCCGCCGGGACCTTCAGAGCCGATGGCTCCGGTGCGTCCGCTGCCGATGGGGGTAATGTTCTTGGGATTCTTTTTGCAGCCGGTGGCGGCGGTGGCCAGGAGGAGCACTGCCACGAGGAAATTGAACAACTTCACGCGTTTCATTTTTTGTTTGGGAAGGGATTTTTTCTTATTTAGCCCAGTTTGGCTGCGATCGGCTTCCCGAAATTTGAGCGGTATCTTTTACCCGTCTGGTAGGCACGTCAAGCAAAGACAAGACGCGCTTATTTCCAGCTCTGCGAGTGAAGATCACGGTTCGGGAATTGGGCGCCCAGGAGGGGTCTTCGCCTTCAACAAGCAGTTCCACCTGGCCGCCCTGAACGGGTACGGCGCAGAGGTTGAAACCGGAGCTCACCTGGGAAGTGAAGACGATGCTCTTGCCGTCCGGCGACCAGTCCGGTTCGCTCGGGCTGGGCTGGCCTGAGGTGTTGAGGCGGACCATGGACCCGCCCGCGCTCGGCATGGTGAAGAGGGCGCGGCGTCCGCCGTCGCGTCCGGCGAAGCAGATGCGCGTGCCATCCGGCGACCAGCAAGGGGAGCTTTCGTCTTCGGGCGTTTTGGTGAGCTGCACCAGGCCGGAGCCATCCATATTCGAGACCCAGAGGTCGGGGCTGCCCGATTTGCTGAGGATCATGGCGACTTTATTTCCGTCCGGGGAAATGGCGGCGCTGGAGTTGAGGCCGGGAAATTTGGCAAAGGGGCGGCGCTCGCCGCTGGTAAGATTGTGGGAGTAGATCCAGGGGTAACCGCTCTTGTAGGAGGTATAAAAGACGTGCCAGTGCTTGGGCACCCATACCGGGGCCGCGACGATCGCTCCATCCTGGGTGACCTGTTTGGCGTTCTGGCCGTCGTAATCCGCAATGAAGATCTCACCGCTGCCGCTGCCTTGGGATTGCTGCTTGAAAATGATCTTGGTGCGGGCGATGCCCGGGACATGGAGGATGGCGTTCACGACATCGTCCGCCAGGGCGTGGGCTTCGGAGCGGGTATTGTCCCCCGTGTAGGCTTTGGCGAGGAGGCTGGCTTTGCTCAGCCGATCCTGGAGCCGGCCTTCGACCTGGCCCGCGTCGTTCTTCCCGGAGAGGGAGTATTGAGCTTTGTCCGGGGTGCTGATTTCAAACCCCATCACTTCCAGGTCGTAGCGGAGCACGCTGGCGGCCTCGCCGGTGTAGCCGGAGAGGGAGATGGGAATGATCTTCGCCGCGGTGCTTTTGGTGACGGTTACCACCGGCTCTTCTGCGGCGCTCAAGGTGACTTGGGCGCCAGTCAGGCAGCCGAGGGCCAAAATACTGAGGAAAGTTCGAAGCTTCATCCTGCGTTTAGTTTATCTGTTAGATTGAAATTGATGCGAAAAGTTCGTTTTTCGTCGGTGCTGCCATCGGGAAATCGTGGCGCCTTCGCTTTGTAGACGCGGTTCAGGGTGGTTTGCACGCTGTTGTCCAGCTCACGCCGTCCCGATTTCTTCAGAATGCGTTGAGATAGGATGGTTCCATCGCGGGCGATGACGACTTCCACTTCGACGACCGGTTCGTCGCCGCGGCTGGCGTTGGGCGGGATCCAGGCCATTTCATAAAACTTGCGCAAAGCCAGATAATAACTGGCGTAGGCGGGGCCGCCCGGGCCGGGGATGTCATACGAAGTGCCGCCTTTGGAGAGGCCGCCTTGCAGGTTGCTGAAAGCGTTGGCCAGAGCACCGGCGCGTGCTTGTGCCAGTTGCCGTTCCCGGTCTCCCCTGGCTTTTTCATCGCCATCGGAGGAGTCTTTGCCGTCTTTGGAGGGTTTGATGACCCGTTTCTCGGCTTTTCCGAAATCAAAGGTGGTGGAGGGTTTGTCCGATTTGTCAGTTTTGACGGAACTGCTCTTTTTCACCGCCTTGCTCAGGTCGAAGCTGTCCGGATCGGGAGGGCGGTTCTTCACGGGCTCCGGCTTCGTTTCCAGCGCCTTTGCGGGTTCCGAGGTCTTCTCTTCGGGAGGCGCTTTCGGGGCAGGCTTGGTTTCTGCCTTGGGCGGCTCCGGGGCCGGTTCGGGCTTGGAATCAGGAACCGGCGGCTGAGCCGCAGGGGCCTGAGCGGGCGGTTGGGGCGAGGGCTGAGGGGGGGCGGTGACGTTGGGGTTGCCGCCGCTCAAGACATTCGGCTGATCGACCAGGGTCGCGCGCATGTCGAACAGCTCGAAGGCCGGGGTTTCCTGGGGCGGCTTATGGGAAATAAAGGCGGAGCCAATAACGACAAGCAGCAGGAGCAGCCCGTGAAAGACGGCTGAACCGAAAAGGCATTTCCGCTGGAGGCCTTTCATTTCTTTGGCGGCTTCATGGCGAAGTCGAGCCGCTTGATGCCGAGCTTGCGGCAGATGTCGACGGCCTCGGCGACCCGCCCGAACGGCTGGGTGTCATCCGCCCGGATGTAGACGGCGAGCTGGGGGTCGCGCTGGAACTCCGCGGCCAGGAATTGCTCCAGTTCCGCGAGTGAATAGGTGCGCCCTTTCATGACGTAGCCACCGACCGGGTTCACCTCGATGGTGCGGACCTGATCCTTCCGAACCGTCGATTTCTCCGCCCCGCCCGTGGGGAGGTTCAATTTGAGGCTCTGCTCCAAGAGAGGGGTGGTGATCACGAAGATGATCAGGAGGACGAACGCCAGGTCCAGAAGGGGGGTGATGTTGATCTCGTTCAACGTCACCAGATGGTTCTTTTGGGAAAAGCGGCGCATGCCAGAGAGCGGTTAGAGTTCGTCGTCCTGCAAATATTCGATCTCCATGCGGGAGGTCAGTTCCTGGGCAAAATTATCGAGCTCGACGGTGAGAACCCGGAGGGTGTGGACCAGGTAGTTGTAGCCGAACATGGACGGGATGGCCACGAGCAAGCCTGCGACCGTGGTGACGAGCGCGGCGGCGACGCCCGGGGCCATGGTGGCGAGGTCGGCCTGGCCTTTCATGGCGATGCTGCTAAAGGTGCTCATGACGCCCCAGACCGTGCCGAGCAGGCCGAGGAACGGCGCGCCGCTGACGGCGATGGCCAGAAGGATGAGGCCCGATTCGAGTTTCAGGGATTCCTGGGCGACGGTCCGCTCGAGCGTTCGCTTCACGTGTTCCATCGATTTGAGGGAGACGGATCCTTTGCGGCCTTCGCGGGCGGTGCTCTTGAGGCGGCCTTCCAATTCCTGGCATCCGGCCTGATACACGGCAAAATTGGGGCAGCCTTCGACGTTGATCCGGCGGTCAAAGATGGCGAAGACATGCTTTTGACCGCGGAATTCGGTATCGAAAAAAGTGTTCATTCGCTTGGCGCGGCGCATTTGGAGGGCTTTGGCGGCCATCACGCTCCAGGCGAAAATGGAGAAGATCAGAAGAACAACGATGATGGCCTTGGCTTCAACGGTTGCTTTATCCCAAACATAAAGCAATTCGATCTCATTTTGCGGCCCCGCGGGGCTTCCCGCAGTGGCGAGATCGAGGGCGGCTGCCATCAGCATGGCGGAGAAATTCATCGCATCAAAACTGCCCGGGACTTTTACAACGGCTGTTCAAGATTGCAAAGTGTTTCGCGCTTTTTTCAGTTCCCGACGCGGCTGGCTGGATAAAATTCGAAAATAGTGCGCTGAACCAACAAGTCGTGGACAACCTGCGCTTGCCCGGGTTTGGGCCGGGGCTTTACGTTGACGCCATGTCGCATGCGGAATTCGTCCATCTTCACCTCCACACGGAGTACTCCCTGCTCGATGGGGCGTGCCGTCTGGATAAGTTGATGGATCGGGCGCACGATCTGAAATTCCCGGCCATCTCGATCACAGACCACGGGGTGATGTACGGCGCGATCGATTTTTACCAGGCCGCCCGGAACAAGGGGATGAAGCCCATCATCGGCTGCGAGGTCTACGTCGCGCCCGGCAGCCGGCTGGAAAAGAAGAGCAGTTCCGGCGGCAAGGACGTCTACAATCACCTGGTGCTGCTGGCCAAGGACGAAGTGGGCTATGGAAACCTGGTCAAGCTGGTGAGTGATGCTCACCTCAAGGGATATTACTACAAGCCCCGGATCGACAAAGAAATCCTCGTCCAGCATAAGGAAGGGCTGCTGGCCCTGTCGGGTTGTCTGGCCAGCGAGATCCCGGAGGCGATCACCAAGGACGATTTGAAGCATGCCCGGGAGGCGATCGACTGGTTCAAGCAAGTGCTCGGGCCGGAGAATTTCTATCTGGAACTGCAGAACCATGGGATCCCGGAGCAGGCCAAAGTGAACCGGCACCTCATTCCGTGGGCGAAGGAGTTTGGGCTCAAATGCGTGGCGACAAACGACGTCCACTACATCGAAAAGGGCCATTCGCACGCCCACGACTGCCTGATCTGCATCGGCACGCAATCGATGCTGAGTGACACCAAGCGGATGCGCTACGTGCAGGAGCAGTTCTTCCTCCGCAGCGCCGAGGAGATGAAAGCCCTTTTCCACGAAGTGCCGGACGCGGTGCAGAACACGCTCGAGGTGGCCGAAAAGTGCAACGTGGAGATCCAGTTCGGCAAGCTCTACTACCCGGTTTTTGCGCCGCCCGAGCATTACACCCGGGAAGGGTACCTGCGGCTGCTGCTCGCAGAAGGGTTGAAGACCCGCTACGGGATGCTGGTGCGGGTGGAGGGGGAGGAATTCATTGTCGAGGGGGTGGAAGATGCTCGGCGGTTGCCCACCTTTCAGGCCGCGGAGGGTCAGACGGAATTCGGCCACAAGGAAGAACCTCAAACAGCGGCGGCTCTCAAAACGGTGATCGACCGTTTGAAAATGGAGCTGAAGGTCATCGAAAAGACCGGCTTCGTCAGTTACTTCCTGATCGTCGGCGATTTTGTCCGTTACGGGCGGAGCATCGGCGTCTCGTGCGTGGCGCGCGGTTCTGCGGCCGGTTCGATCGTCACCTATTTGCTGGAAATCTCAAACGTGGACCCGATCCGCTACGGGCTGCTTTTCGAGCGGTTTCTGAATCCAGAGCGTGTGAACCCGCCGGATATCGATATCGACTTTGCGGACGATCGCCGGGCGGACGTGATCGAGTATGTCCGGAAGAAGTATGGGAATGAGTCGGTGGCGCAGATCATCACTTTTGGCACGATGGGGGCGAAGTCGGTGGTGCGGGACGTCGGCCGAGTGATGGGGTTGAGCTACGGGGAATGCGATCGCCTGGCCAAGATGATCCCCAACGAGCTGAAAATGGATCTGGCGAAGGCTTTGAAGCAGTCGCCGGATTTCAAAGCCGCTTACGAGTCGGAGGAGGTGACCCGGGAACTGGTGGATACCGCTTTCGTGCTGGAGGACATCACCCGGAATTCCTCCGTGCACGCGGCTGGCGTGGTGATTGGGGACCGCCCGCTCCATGACTTGCTTCCGCTAAAGCAGGATGAGGATGGCACGATCGTAACCCAATACGCGATGGGGCCGGTGGGCGACCTCGGGCTGCTCAAGATGGACTTTCTGGGCTTGAAGACCCTGACGGTCATCCGGAACACCTGCGAACTGGTCAAGCTGACCAAGGGGATCGACGTGCCGATCGACCGGTTGCCGCTGGACGACCCGAAGACCTACGACCTGTTGAACAAGGCCAACACGATCGGCGTGTTCCAACTGGAATCCGGGGGAATGCGTGACCTTTGCCGGAAGTTCCAAATCAGTTCAGTGGAACACATTACAGCGTTGATCTCCCTGTACCGCCCCGGCCCGATGGACCTGATCCCGGAATTCATCAAGCGCCGCCATGGCGAGGTGAAGATCGAATACGAACATCCGTTGCTGGAGCCGATCAGCAAGGAGACCTACGGAATTCTCGTCTACCAGGAGCAGGTCATGCAGGCGGCACAGGCTCTGGCCGGCTACACCCTCGGGGCGGCGGATATTCTCCGGCGCGCCATGGGCAAGAAAAAGGTCGAAGAAATGCAGAAGCAGCGGGAGAAATTCCTGAAAGGCTGCTCTGAGATCAACAAAATCCCGGCGGCGAAAGCGAACCAGGTTTTCGACCTGCTGGAAAAGTTCGCGGGTTACGGCTTTAACAAATCGCACGCGGCGGCCTACGCGATCGTGGCGTATCAAACGGCCTATCTGAAGGCGAATTACCCGGTGGAATTCCTCAGCGCCATGATGACGAACGACATGAGCGATACCGGGAAGTTGAGCATCCTGATCAACGAAGCCCGCACGTTCGGCGTGGAGGTGCTGCCGCCGGACGTCAACGAAAGCCTCGTCGCGTTCGCTCCGGCCCGGGGCGGCACTGTCATCCGGTTCGGCCTGGCCGCGATCAAGGGGATTGGCGAAGTGGCGGTCCAAAGCATGCTCGATGCCCGGCAGAAGGACGGAAAGTTCAAAACTCTGGCCGAATTATGTGAGCGGGTCGATACCCGGACGGTGAACCGGAAAGTGCTGGAAGCGTTGATCCGGTCCGGAGCGTGCGACGCGTTCGGCGAAACCCGGGCGACTCTCTTTTCGCAGATCGATCGGACGCTGGCCCGGGCGACCAGCATCATTCAGGACCGGCAACGGGGGCAGGCGTCGCTGTTCGGGGCGTTTGAGGAGAAGGCCGAGGAATCATCCGAGAAGGTGGGTCGCCTGCCGGAGTGGCATCAAAGCGAACTGCTCGCGGCGGAGAAGGAATTGCTCGGCTTCTACGTCACGGGCCATCCGCTGACGCCGTTTGTGCCGCTGCTGCAGAGCTACGCGCTGCACAACAGTGTGAGCGCCGCCCAGGTCCAGCCCCGCCAGGTCACGCGCATCGGCGGGATGATCACCGCCATCCAGCAGGGAATCTCAAAGAAGAGTGGCAAACCCTATGCCATGGTCACGCTCGAAGACTTGGAAGGCTCGATGCAGATGCTCTGCATGAATGAGAACTACGACAAGTTCCGGGAGTTGCTCAAAAGCGGGAATGCCATCCTGGTGGTCGGGGAGGTCAATAACGGGGAGGACAAACCGAAGATCTTCCCTCAGGAGGTCATGCTTTTGGAGGATGCTCCCCGCCGTTACACCAAGCAGGTGCATCTCCGCCTCCACACCTCGCATCTCACCGCGGAAAAGCTGGAAGAGGCCAAAGGGCTCGCGGCGGCCCATCCGGGCAAAATCCCCCTTTTCCTCTGTTTCCGCTATCCGACCGGCGAGGCGGTGTTTATCGAAACGCACGAAAAGTACTGGGTGGCGCCAACCCGTCAGTTCCAACAGCGGGCCGATGAGATTTTCGGAGAGGAAACCTACTACGCCAAAGTCGATGTCTCCCTGCCCGAACCGCAGAAGCGGAAGTGGGAGAAGCGCAATGGCGGCGGCGATGATGATTAGAGTTGCTTGCCGCGCAGCAAGTTAACCCGGGCGACGAGAGCGGTGAGCAATTCGGCAAGGGCGCGGCGCGAGCTTTCGTGCGTAAGCTGGCTGTCGGCGTCGAAGGCTTCGTGCGCGTTTGAGACCATCACCTCCGGGCCGTTCAGCACCTCCAACTGCAGGCCCACACAAACCTGCCGCAGATGATATTGAGCCCGGGCGGAGCCGAAGCGCCCGGCTGAGGCACCGATGATCGCGGCCGCTTTGCCCCGCCACGCGCTGTCCCCGTAAGGACGCGAGGCCCAGTCGATGGCGTTCTTCAACCCGCCGGGAATGGAGTAATTGTATTCAGGCGTGGCAAATAGAATCGCGTCCGAAGCCCGAATTCGCTGCTTGAAAACGGTCACGCGGGCCGGAGGGGTCTTTTCATCATCCTCGCTAAACACGGGCAGGCCATTGAGTTCAAAAATCTCCAGGCTGACGCCCGCTGGCAGCAACTGTTGGGCGGTTTTCAACAGCCCGCGGTTGAATGACTTTTGACGCAGGCTTCCGGCAATTCCCAGGATTTTTACTTCACTCATCGTCGCTCCGTTTGTTGGCGCCGAGGATAGGCGCGAGGCTCCGAGCGCACAATATTGTTTGGAGGCGTGTTCGAACAAGAAAACTGTGGTGTTTATAAACCTACGACTATTAGGGGCTTATGAGGATATTCCTGGGAGCAGTCCGCCGCCAAAAGCCTCTTTTCAGGCCCGGAAACCGTCGGGAGCAGGGTTTCTCAAATTCGGTGGTTTGTTGGACAAAATCGGGGCAGTAGATCAAGCCGGTCTTCATTTAGTTAAAGAGCGTTACGGTGAACGAAAGCCGAACAGCTATGAGATACGAATTAAGGACTGATCTGGGGCATATAGACAACCCGCGCGTAGATCGATATGATTCGAACATGCTACCACGGGTTTCTCGATACTGGGCTAGTATTCTTTTTGTCTTTGGCGCTCTTTTGACTCAATTGGGGGCGCTGGGCAGCGAAGCCGACCTGAAGATCCCGGAGTTGAAGCAGGTGCAGTTTAACATCCAGGGGAGCAATGTCTCCGGCCTGGGCCTGCTCTACGTGGGCTTGGTCGTCTGTATTCTGGCGGTGCTTTTTGGCGTGTTCCAATACGTGCAAACGCGAGCGCTCAAGGTTCATTCCTCCATGAGCGAGGTTTCCAACCTCATCTGGGAAACGTGCAAGACCTACCTCTTCCAGCAAGGAAAGTTCCTCGCCTTTCTTTGGATCCTGATTGCGGCCTGCATGACCTATTACTTCAAGGTGCTGCAGGAGATGCCCGGCAGTTCGGTCGTGTTGATTCTGATCGCTTCGATCCTCGGCATTCTCGGTTCTTACGGCGTGGCCTGGTTCGGCATCCGGCTGAACACGGTGGCCAATTCCCGCGCGGCCTTCTCGTCGCTGCAGGGCAACCCGCTGCGGACGCTGAACATTCCGTTGAAATCCGGAATGAGCGTCGGGCTTCTCCTGGTGAGCGTGGAACTGTTCTTCATGATCTGTATTTTGGTGTTCCTCCCGCAAGAACTGGTGGGCGCCTGTTTCATGGGGTTCGCCATTGGTGAATCGCTCGGCGCGAGCGCGCTGCGCATCTGCGGCGGCATCTTTACCAAGATCGCGGATATCGGCGCGGACTTGATGAAGATCGTCTTCCAACTGCCCGAAGATGACCCCAAGAATCCCGGCGTGATTGCGGACTGCACCGGGGACAATGCCGGTGACAGCGTCGGCCCGACGGCGGACGGATTCGAAACATATGGCGTGACCGGCGTGGCGCTGATCGTTTTCCTCGCGCTCGCCCTGGCCGCGCCGAATCTGCAGGCCACCTGCGGGCAAATGATCGTCTGGCTGTTCACCATGCGCACCTTGATGGTGCTCACGTCGGTCTTTTCATATTTCGTGAACGACCGGATCAGCGCCGCGCGTTACGGATCGCTCAAGGATTTCGATCTGGAAGCGCCTCTCACCTGGCTGGTCTGGATCACCTCGATTGTCTCGATCGTGGTCACGTTTGTGGCGAGCTACTTCCTCCTGGGCGGAATGAAGGATTATCCCGACCTCTGGTGGGTGCTTTCGGCGATTATCAGTTGCGGCACGCTGGCGGGCGCGATCATTCCGGAATTCACCAAGATCTTTACCAGCACACATTCGCGGCACGTGAAGGAAGTGGTGAACGCTTCGCAACATGGCGGCGCTTCGCTCAACATTCTGTCCGGATTCGTCTGCGGCAACTTTTCCGCCTTCTGGAAGGGGCTGGTCATCCTGTTCCTGATGATGGTCAGCTACATGTTCTCGCAGAATCAATCGCTGCTGGGCTTGATGCCCTCGGAGTTCAGTTTCGCGGCCCCGATCTTCGCGTTCGGCCTGGTGGCGTTCGGCTTCCTCGGCATGGGGCCGGTGACCATCGCGGTCGACAGTTTTGGGCCGGTGACCGACAACGCGCAATCGGTCTATGAATTGAGCCAGATCGAGGCGCAACCGAATGTGAGCGCGGAAATCCGGCGCG
Organism: uncultured Verrucomicrobiota bacterium; assembly: GCA_964566945.1. Classification (GTDB taxonomy): domain Bacteria; phylum Verrucomicrobiota; class Verrucomicrobiia; order Limisphaerales; family SXQI01; genus DASVNK01. Next base: position 365,874 of record CAZMKE010000002.1, read on the forward strand.
ACTTCGGCTTCGAGCCCGACTTTGAAAATGCCAAGCTCCAGCTGGAGAAAGCCGACGGCGCGGGCAACACCTTCAAAGCGACGGCCAAGCCGGTCTTGATCGGGACTGCGGTGGTGGGCGCCACGACGATGATCTTCGGCATTATCATGCTGCTCCAGCACGCGCCGGGCTACGGCAACGTGGTGGCGAACCTGAGCCTCGTGCAACCCAGCGTCATTCTCGGGCTGCTGATGGGTGGATCTGTGATCTACTGGTTTACCGGCGCTTCCACTCAAGCGGTGGTCACCGGCGCTTACCGGGCCGTGGTGTTCATCAAGAACAACATCAAGCTCGATTCAGGCAAAGCCTCGATCGAGGACAGCAAAGAGGTGGTGAAGATTTGCACCATTTACGCGCAAAAGGGGATGATTAACATCTTTATCGTCATCTTCTGCTTCGCTCTCGCCCTGCCGTTCTTCAATCCGTTCTTCTTCATCGGATATCTTGTCGCGATGGCCTTCTTCGGACTTTTCCAGGCGATCTTCATGGCGAATGCCGGCGGCGCCTGGGACAACGCCAAGAAAATCGTGGAAGTCGATATGCGGGCGAAAAATACGCCGTTGCATGCCGCCACGGTGGTGGGCGACACGGTGGGCGATCCGTTCAAAGACACGTCGAGCGTTTCGCTCAATCCGGTGATCAAATTCACGACTCTGTTCGGGCTGCTCGCCGTGGAAATCGCGGTGAAGATGCAGAACAGCGGCGCGCGGCTCTGGATCGGAGCTTTCTTCTTCCTCGTAGCCCTCACGTTCGTTTACCGCTCCTTCTACGGCATGCGGATCCCGCAGGAAGACGCCGAGAAGGAGAGCAAAGTGGTGGTGGGCCGGCCGAAAATAGCTGCGGCTGGTCACGCGAGTTAACTGAATCATCACCAACCCAGAGTCAGGAAGGGCCGCCTCAGGCGGCCCTTCTGCTTTGGCGCGCTGGGTCTGACTCGCGCCAAAGTCCGCGCAGGTTCGCCGGTTTCATTTCGCCGGCCAGAATGCGATCAGGGCCAGTCCGGCGGCCAGGCTGATGCCGAAGGCCAGACCGATGCGCGCCAGCAGCCTGCGGTTGCCCAGAACCGCGACCAGCATCGTCTTGAAAACCAGGTTGGACATGGCCGCAGTCATGATGAGCCGCCAGCCGGTGGAGGCGGCGACTTGTTCCCGTTTCACCATCTCACCGACGGAGAGGGTGATCGCATCCATGTCCGCCAATCCAGAGAGCGTCGAGACCAGATAAAGGCCCTGATCTCCGAAACGGGTCTTGGCGTAAGCCACGGCCAGGAGGATCACTGCGTAGAGCGTGGCGAAGGCCAGGGCGGCCTTCAGCTCGCTCGGGTTGCCGTGTGGGGGCAACTCCGCGGGCTCGCGTTCGGAAATCTTCCAAAAGATCAGAGAGAGCACGCCCATGAGCAGGAGCATCAACACCATGGGGCCGGCGGCCGCCGAAAGGAGGGTGGGCGTGACCGCCCGCATGATGATCATGAGGCGGACAAACTGGACGGTGGAGGCGACCAGAATGATGAGGGCGGCTACTCCCGTGGCCTGCGGAATCTCAGCCGCCCTGCGCGCGTAGCTCACCGTGGTGGCGGTGCTTGAGATGAGTCCACCCAGGAAGGCGCCTGCGAGCGAACCGGAGCGCTGCCCGAAGAACTTGTAAATAATATAGCCGCTGATGCTGATGCCGACGATCAGAACAACCATCAGCCAGATCTTTTGCGGGTTCAGGACCTCGAACGGACCGTAATACCGATCGGGCAGGATCGGCAGCACGACCAGCGTGATCAGGACGAACTGCATGATCGCCTTGAAATCCGGGTCATCCAGGCGCCGCGCGACCGAATGCAGTTGGGGCTTCAGATGGAGGAGAACCGCCACGGTTCCGCCGACAATCGCGGCGATGCCGATTTGCTCGAGGGCGGCCAGCGCGCCGGTCGCGTACATCACCAGCATGGCGGCTTCGGTCGTAATGCCCGGCTTGTCTTCGCGCTGGGCCAGATTCCCGACGATGATCAGGATGCCGATGCAGAGAAATCCCGCCGCGATGATCAGCCCGCCCTGGCGCAGGCTGAGAAATCCCGCCAGCGTCCCGAACATGGTGACCAGCGGAAACGTGCGGAAACCGCCGAGAGGACTTCCGGTCCGTTCCCGCTGCAAGCCAACGATCAGACCGAGCCCAAGCGCAATGGCGAGGCGCTGGAACTCCTCCTGAAAACCCATACCCTTATTTTAGTCAAAATTCGGGGCTGTGACCAGCTTTCATCAGCCTTCATTTCGCTTCGGTCGCCTTCAATTGCCGGAGGAGATGGACGGCGGCATCGGCTATCCGCTCGCCGGTTCCCGGCTCGGCATAGCTGTGGAACCCCGTCCAGACCTGGTACCCGCCGAGCTTGTGCCCCTCGAGATTCGGGAGATACCCGATCCAGTCATTCGCCAGTTCGGCGATGTAGGTGTGGCGGAAAGGGGATCGGTTTTTTATGTCGAGCCCGAGCTGGGTAAAGTATTCCGCCGGCACGCCCACGATTGCCACGTCGCCAATGGCCAGGGCTTGGACCCAGGTCTGGCGTTCTTCGCCTTGGTGAGCCGCCAGGTCGCGGCGCATTTCACGAAATACTCCGGCAATCGTGTCGGCATTTTGCGGCGCGTACTTCCGGCAGTAACGCTCGACCGCCGCCGCTTCGGCCGCTTCGTCGAAGGTTCGCACGCGGAAGGAGAGCGATTGCTTCAAGGCAGCCAGCCTGGGGACCGGCCGGGCCTGCGCGGTTCGGAGAGTGTCGCGCACTGCGTCCGCGATGCGGCGGGTGCATTCCGCGCCGGTGAGATCGAGGTTGTGCGTGGAACCCGAGGCCCCTTCCAGAAATGTGATTGTCCCGCCGAGCTCCGCCTCCAGATCCTGGGCCGCCAGCCCGTAAATGCTGGCTGAACGTTTGCCTGGCGTGCGCGCGCCGATGCTATGGGTGCTGTGGTTGAAAATCAGGGCGAGCAGCTTTTCCTGGCTGTCGCGAAACGCCAGCACGGGCAGTTCCGGGTCAAACGGACCGGTGGCCCGCACCAGGTTGGTTCGCGGTCCAATCCAGTAGATCTGGCCGTCGTCCAGAAGCAACCGGCTGTTCTGGCCCACATCAGCTTGCCGTCCCAGGCCAAAAGACAACGTGGCTGGCGTCAGCTTCGCCGCGGCCTTCTGCACCACGGCCACGATTCCTTGCTGCACCTCCCGCGTGAATTTCTCGTCCGCTCCGTAACCGTGGATGCGAACGGTACTTGGGGCGTGATGAGTGTGCGTGCAATTGATCAGGACATTTGCGGCCGGAATCCCCGTGGTCCTCTCGATGTCCGCCGCCACCGGATCGAGGGAGGCGCGGGACATCATCAGCACGTCGCACGCCACAATCGCGAGGCGGACGCGGTCTTTCTCCAGCACGGTGGCAACGGCTCGCAGCCGGCCTTCCTGCCCGGCCGCTTTCCCTGCGGTAATTCCGCCGGCGATCACCATTGAGTCATCGGACTGGAAATCGGCCGAGGCGGCCCCCACGCGCAGTTCGTCAGCACGGACGCCTAAAAGAAGGGCGGATAACAACGCGACAAGCACTCTCGGGAGCATGGCGCAAATTGTGGAGAGCCAATGGAAGGAAATGAAAGCAAAAAGGCGCGAGGGACTTGTCGCATGGCCTGGGTCGGTTGCTCGGTTGCAGACCGCTGTTCCCGGGGTTGAATCGGCGTTGCTGATATGAGAGCCTCGCCGGAACGATGCGTCACGAACCGATTGATCCGCAACTCTTCGTCCAGAACCGCAAGCGACTGGGAGAACTGATGCAGCCTAACTCGCTGGCTGTCATCAACGCGAACGATATCCTCCCCACGAACGCCGATGGCTCCCTGGCTCTCGTGCCGAACTCGGACCTGTTTCACCTCTCGGGCCTTGAACAGGAACAGAGCATCCTGTTGATCTATCCTGAAGCCGATGATGAAAAGCATCGGGAGATTCTTTTCCTGCGTGAAGCCAATCCCGATCTGGAACGTTGGGAAGGCCACAAATTGACCAAGGAAGAAGCCCGGAAGATCAGCGGGATTCAGCAGGTGCATTGGCTGGCGGATTTCCCCCGCTTGTTCCACCGGCTGATGTGCGAATGCGAGCATGTCTACCTGAACACGAACGAACACAAGCGGGCGGTGATCGAGGTGGAAACACGGGACGCCCGTTTCGTGGCCGACACCCTTCGCCGCTATCCCTTGCACGATTACCAGCGCCTGGCGCGTTTGATGCATCGCCTGCGCGTTTTGAAGTCCGATCTCGAAGTGGATCTTATCCGCCGGGCATCCGGAATCACCCGCGACGCGTTCGAACGGGTGCTCCGTCGGACGCGGCCCGGAGTGGCGGAATATGAGATCGAGGCCGAGTTCTCGCATGAATTCACCCGCCAGCGGGCGCGCTTTGCCTATTGGCCGATCATCGCCAGCGGCAAAAACGCCTGCGTTCTGCACTACATCGCCAACGACCAGCCGTGCCGGAACGGCGATCTGCTCCTGCTGGATGTTGCGGCCAACTACGCAAACTACAATTCAGACATGACCCGGACCATTCCGGTGAACGGGAAGTTCACCCGGCGGCAAAAGCAGATATACAACGCGGTCTTGCGCGTGCTCCGCGCCTCGTCCGCGGGCTTGTGCTCGGGCAAGCGCTGGAAGGAATGGCAAAAAGAAGCGGAACAGTTGATCGAGAAAGAATGTGTCGATCTCGGCCTGATCTCCATGCGGGAGGTCAAAAAGCAGAGCCCGGACAACCCGGCGGTGAAGCGGTATTTCATGCATGGCGTCGGCCATCCGCTCGGCCTGGATGTTCATGATGTCGGCCTGGTCACTGAACCAATGCAGAACGGCTGGGTGATGACGGTAGAACCGGCCATTTACATTCCCGAGGAAAACATCGGAGTGCGCCTCGAGAACGATGTCCTCATCCGGGAGGGCGGCAATGTCGATCTGATGGCGGATATTCCGATCGAGGCCGACGAGATCGAGGAGCGCATGCAACGCCGCCGTTAAGCCTCCCGGATTATGAAGAAGGCGGATCGGGCGGCGAGCGAGCGGGGCGGTGGAATGCCGCCGGGAGTGCCCTACATCATTGCGAGCGAGGCGGCGGAGCGCTTCAGCTATTACGGCATGAACTCGATCCTGGTGCCGTTCATGACGCATTACCTGCTCAACGCGGGCGGCCAAGCGGATCACATGACCCCGGAACAAGCGGGGGCGTGGTACCATACCTTCGTTTCGGCGGCTTATTTTCTGCCGATCGTTGGCGCTCTGCTCGCGGACGCGCTAATCGGAAAATTCTGGACGATTTTCTCGCTTTCGCTGGTTTATTGCCTGGGTCACTTCGTTCTTGCAGTGAACCATGTGCGGGCTGGTCTGGCCGTGGGCCTTTTCTTGATCGCGCTGGGAGCAGGGGGGATCAAGCCGTGCGTGTCGGCTTATGTGGGAGATCAGTTCGATGCCCGCAATCAACATCTGCTGACCCGGGTCTTCAGTTGGTTTTACTTTGCCATCAATACCGGTTCGGCGGTCTCCACTCTCTTGATACCGTGGCTTCTGGAAACTCGGGGGCCGGGGATTGCCTTCGGAATTCCTGGAGTGCTCATGGCCATTGCGACCCTCATCATCTGGGTGGGGCGGGGAAGATATGTCAACGTTCGGCCGGCGGGTTCCCATTATTTTGCCGCTTTCTTCAGCCGCGAAACGCTCTCCTCCCTGGGCAATCTCTTGCTGCCTGTTCCGTTCGTCGCCATGTTCTGGGCGCTCTGGCAGCAGAATTTCTCCTCCTGGGTCGTGCAGGCCGAGAAGATGGATCGGCATTTGCTGGGGCGCGAGTGGCTGCCCGCCCAAATCCAGACGGTGAACCCGGTCTTTGTCCTGCTTCTGCTGCCGGTATTTTCTTACTGGCTTTATCCGGGTGTCAATCGGCTCATCAAACTCACGCCGTTGCGGAAGATGGGTGCGGGCCTGTTTATTACCACCGCGGCTTTCCTGATCGTCGCTCTCATCCAGGAGCGAATCGACGCGGGCGGGACCCCCAATATCAGCTGGCAGATTCTCGCGTTCGTCCTGCTGACCGCCGGCGAAATCATGGTTTCGGTCACTCACCTCGAATTTGCCTACACCCAGTCGCCGCCCAAGTTTAAATCACTCGCCATGTGCACCTATCTTTGGGCTGTTTCTCTCGGAAATGTATTTACCGCGGTGGTGGACCATGCCATTCAGAATCCCGACGGCTCGGTGCGGCTCGCGGGGGCGGCCTATTTTTATTTCTTCATCAAAGTGCTGCTGGTCACCGCGGTGCTTTTCGCGCTGATCGCTCCCTTTTACCGCGGAAAGACTTACAATCAGGAGGCGGCCGCCGCGTAGCGGTTTTCAGGAAAAGCCCGATCCGCGACCGGTTTGACAAATGTAATGCCGAACGTTACACATCGGGCGTGCGGACGAGTTGCCGATTTGCCGTGGCTGTTCACGTGCTGGCTGTTCTCGCTTACAAAGAAGGCGAGCCGGTCACTTCCGGTTTGCTCGCATCCAGCGTGAATACCAATCCGGTCGTGATTCGACGGCTGCTCCTTCGGCTGCAAGAGGCCGCCTTGGTCGAGACGCGCAAAGGAGCGGGCCTGGGATCAAGGCTCCGCCGTCCGCCGGAGCGGATCAATCTCGGCGATGTGTATCGCGCGGTTGAGACCGAAGACTCGTTCGTTTTTCCGTCCCGGAAGCCGAACCGGGAGTGCCCGGTGGGGCAATGCATTCAAACCGCCCTCGAAAATGTTTTTGTTTCAGCCGAGCGCGCCCTGGAAAGGGAGCTTTCGAAAACCACGCTGGCTGATATTCTTCACTCGGTGAAAGCCATGTGCTCCACTTCGGAGGAACGCTGCAACCGGTGAAAGCTTTACGGGTAAACGGAGAGTTACACCACGGGAGGAACTAACTGCCTTATGACAGAACTGGGAGTTTTGCAGCCGCAGCCATCCGCGCGTCAAACGCCGCCGGCGGAATGCTTGACGCCGCGGTCCCTTGAGCATCGCGAATTGCGCCGTGATGAATTCTGGCGCGGAATTCCCGGCTACGCGCAAGTGGGAAGCGAAGAGTTCCACACCTATCTTTTTCAAAGCCGCCGAACGGTCACCAACGTCCGGCAATTGCGGGACACTCTCGGCCACCTGGCCAGCGATACTTTTTGCGATGACGTTCTCGCCGGCTTGAAACGGGCGCCGATGGCCCTCCGCATCTCGCCCTATCTGCTGAGCCTGATCGATTGGGCCGATCCCTACCATGACCCGATCCGCACGCAGTTTCTGCCGGTGGCTTCGGAGCAGCTCCCGAATCATCCCGAGCTGCGCCTCGATTCCCTGCACGAACGCAAGGACTCGCCTGTGCCCGGGCTGACCCATCGCTACCCAGACAAGGCGCTCTTTCTCACGGTCGATTCATGTCCGGTTTACTGCCGTTTTTGCACGCGGAGTTACGCGGTGGGCGGCGACACTGAAACAGTGGAGAAGGTCAAGCAACTGGCCCGCATCCAGCGCTGGGAGGATGCCTTTGAATATATCGCTTCCCGGCCGGAGCTGGAGGATATCGTCATCAGCGGCGGCGACACCTACAACCTGAAGGCTGAACATATTCAGTTGATCGGCGAGCGGCTTCTGCGCCTGCCAAACATCCGGCGGATTCGTTATGCGACCAAAGGCCTGGCGGTGTTGCCCCAGAAGATCCTCACCGATTACGCGTGGGTGAACGCGCTGACGCAGGTGGTGGAGCTGGGCCGCCGTTTGCACAAAGATGTGGTGGTCCACACCCATTTCAATCATCCCAACGAAATCACCGGCGTGACCAAGGATGCGCTGGATCGCCTCACTGAGCGCGGGATCACGGTGCGCTGCCAGACCGTGCTGCAGAACCGGGTGAACGATTCCCCGGCCGTCATGCAACTGCTCGTCCGCCGCCTGAGCTTCATCAACGTTCATCCGTACTACGTCTACTTCCATGACATGGTGCCGGGCGTGGAGGATTTGCGCACTTCGCTCAGCGCCGGCCTGGAAATCGAGAAGCATGTGCGCGGGCACACCGCAGGCTTCAACACCCCGTCGTTCGTGGTCGATACCATGGGGGGGGGCGGAAAGCGCGACGCGCATTCTTTCGAACACTACAATCGGGAAACCGGCGTTGCGGTTTTCACCAGCCCGAGCGTGAAGCCGGGAGCGTTCTTCCTCTATTTCGATCCGCTCCGCACGCTCGACGCCGAGCAGCAGAAGCGCTGGCTGGATCCGGTCGAGCGCCAGCGGATCATCGATCGCGCCCTCGCTTCGGCGGGCGCTTGATCGGTCCTCGCCCATTTTCAAAAACGAAAACAAGGAGCAAACATGAGTCATGTGAAAATTCCCTATTTAGACCTCACGCAGCGGCCGCCTCGAAGCCCTCGGGCGCGGCTGGGCGGCTATTCCCTCCTGCCACGCATGCTGGACAAAGGGCGGGCGTTCTTAGCGGGCAAGGTGGGTGAGTACAAGTACAATTGCCCGCTTGACCAACATATCATAAACTTCGTCGGGATCGATCCGAAAAAGCTGCTGGCCGAGTTGAAAACCGGCAAAGGCGATGGCGAAATCCTGGAGTGGATCACGAAGCACGCGAAGCATCCCCGGCACGGCTTCGAAATCCAACAGTGGAGCGATCACCAGGATCGCCGCGGGCCGGACAGCGACGTGGAAACTTTGGAGTATTTCGCCGGAGCAGTGGCCAAGCTCTCAAAAACCCGCGAAGACATCAAAACCTGGGCCGACCTTCTGGACGTGGATGACTACGTCAGCTTCGGCGGCAAGGCCTGAAGCGCCCTTCGTTTTTTGACCCTCGGAACTGCGCCAGTTCTCTGGCGCAGTTTCTTTTTACTGACTGGGCGTCCATTGCAGCGTTCGAATCGATTGCGCTGCCATCTCCAGTCGAACTGCCTGCCCTCCGGAACGCAGAGTGACCGGACGGGCCGAGCCGGTGGTGTTAACCAGAATCACCACGATGGACCCATCCGGATTCAGAAAGGCGATGTTGTTCAGCTCCACGCTGCCCGTTGTGCTTTCGATGCGGCGTGCGCCGCGTTGAATGAATTTGCTGAAATGGGCGTAGTTGTAAAACTCCAGAAGCTTCTCGCACTTTCCCGTTTTTGAATTGAATCGAAGAATGGCAATGGTGGCGGGGAACGGCCCGCGATTAGGTTTGCCCGCTTCATCCAGGATCGACACCCACGCATTGTAACTCTCCGCCCAGTTGCGGAGGCGCTCGATCAAGTCGTGGCCGCCGTAAATCGAGAACACCGAGCCTTCGCTAAAATGGATCGGCTTGTCCGGGAATTCGTCGTGAAAAATGGACATGCCCGATGGCTGGCCTTCGTAATGATGAAACGCGGTCCCGTCCACAAAGGCCGCCGCGTTTCGATCCCGCAGAATCGTTCGGGCATGACCGAGGCCCGCAGAGTCTCCGGCTGGGGCCGCGTTGTAGTTGTGGTCGTAACACCAGATTCTTGTTTTCAAGCCGGCCTTCCGCAGCGCCGGGCCGAGATGATCCCGGATGAAGTCCCGCTCCTGCTCTCCCGTCCAGTGGCAGGAGGGGTACTGCCCGCTCGGCTTGTCTTTCGAGCGATCGACGCCCGGTTCGTTTTGCACTGTCACCGCGTAGATCGGAATTCCTTCATCCGCGTAGGCCTGGATGAATCGCACGAAATACTGCGCGTAAACCCCATAGTATTTGGGCAGAAGCTCGCCCCCGATCATGTTCCCACTCGTCTTCATCCACCCGGGCGGGCTCCAGGGCGAAGCGAAGTAGAGCAGGTAAGGATTCAATTCGCGCGCCCGTCTCAGGACCGGCAGGATGTAGTCCCGATCCCGCCCGATGGAAAAGTGCAGAAGATCGGGATCAGTTTCTGCGGGTGGAAGATCGTCATAGGAATACCAGTCCTCACCGCAGAAGTCGGACGTGCCGATGCAGACGCGCATCAGGTTCATGCCCGCCCCGTTGCTCGCCACCAGTTCCGCAATCGCCCGATCCCGTTCCGCGGCTGGCATCCGCGCGAGGTTGGAACACGTGGTGTGTTCGAACGAAGCGCCCAGCCCCAGAATCGGTTGAAAAGTGCGCTTCGGATCGATCGTGATCGCCGTCACATCTGTGGCTTCACTCCCGGCCCAGGTGAGCCGTTCCTCCCGCAACGTCCGATTTAGATCGGCCGTGGTCGTCCAGCTTCGAATTTCCTGTGCCCTGGCCAAGCTCAAAAGGAGCGTCAGGGCAATGAGGGAACCGGCAATATTCACCCGGACAGAGTAAGCACCGCGCAAAGAGGTGTCGCTTGCAAAGCTGTCTAACTATCGTATAAATATTGTCGAACGTATTCGTTTTGCGCTGCCATGAGAACTTTTACCCTTCAGACCGAGCTCTGGCTGCCGCGGCCGAGATCCGAAATTTTTCCCTTTTTCGCCGAGGCGCGTAACCTCGAAGCGATCACCCCTCCTTGGTTGCAGTTTGAGGTTCTCACTCCTGGCAATCTGGAAATGCGGCGGGGGGCGTTGATTGATTACCGGATTTATCTCCGCGGTTTTCCGATTCGCTGGCGGACGGAAATTACCGAATGGACGCCGCCGTTCCGCTTCACCGATGTCCAGCGGCGCGGCCCGTACACGCTTTGGGAGCACACGCACACGTTTGAGGACCGGGACGGCGGAACTCTGTGTGGCGATTTCGTTCGCTATCGTCCGGTCGGCGGAGCGTTGATTCAATGGCTGTTTGTCCGCCGGGACGTCGAGCGCATCTTCGCCTATCGGCAAAAACGCTTGCAGGAACTCTTCCCGCGGGCGGGCCAGCTGGCTTCTGTTTGAAGCAAGCGCTCGGGCCTTGTACTGTGGAGGCGACGAGCAAACCGGTGTCCAGCACCCTCTACATTGAATTGCACGCGCGGAGCGCCTTCAGTTTCCTGCGGGGCGGTTCCCTGCCTGAACATCTCGCCGAGCGCGCGGCTGAACTGGACTTGCCCGCCATGGCCCTCTGCGATCGGGATGGTGTTTACGGGGCGCCGCGTTTTTTCGTCAAAGCTCGCGAAGCTGGCCTGCGCCCGATCGTCGGCGCGGAAATCACGATGCAGGATGGATCGGTCCTCCCCGTGCTGGTCCAGTCTCGCACCGGGTATGCGAACCTTTGCCGCTTGTTGACCATTTCCCACCTGCGCTCCCCGAAAGGGGAAAGCGCGGTGAGTTGGAGTGAACTGCCTGAATTCGCCGAGGGCCTGGTGGCGTTGACCGGCGATCAGGAAGGCCCCCTGGCCCGGTCCATCCTGGCGGCGGATGTCCCTTCCAGCCCGCTCTTATCCCCGGAACAGACGCTGGCCCGGTTGCGCGCTATTTTTGGACGGGATCGACTTTACGTGGAACTTCAGCGCCATCGCGCACGCGGGGAGGAGCGCCTGGTTAAAGCCCAGGTGCAATTAGCCGCTCGCTACAATCTTTCGGTGGTGGCAACCGGAGGTGTATTGTACGCGCGACGCAACGGCCGAGCGGTGCTGGACGTCTTTGCCTGTCTCCGCCATCACACCCACCTCGATGCCGCCGGGAAACTCCTCTCGCAAAACAACGAGCGGTTTGTGAAGAGCGCGCCCGAGATGCTGGCTCTGTTCGGCGACTTGCCGGAAGCGATTGAGAATACCTTCCGCCTGGCGGACCGGCTGGAGTTTTCCCTGGAAAAGCTCGGCTACGAATTTCCGCGTTACCCGCTCAACTCCGGCGAAACTCCGGAAGCGGTGCTGCGAGCGCAGACTTGGGCCGGCGCTCGCGAACGCTACGGGAATAACCTCAGTTCGGCGGTCAAGCAGCAGCTCGAACGCGAACTTGCCCTCATCGAGAAGCTTGGGTTCTGCGGTTATTTCCTCATCGTGGCCGACATCGTGAAGTTTTGCCGGTCGAACAACATCATGGCCCAAGGCCGCGGCAGCGCTGCGAACAGCGCGGTCTGTTACAGCCTCGGCATCACCGCGGTCGATCCGGTTGGCGGAAAATTGCTCTTTGAACGGTTCTTGAGCGAAGGCCGGAAAAGCTGGCCGGACATCGATATCGACCTCCCCAGCGGGGACCGGCGTGAGAGCGTGATCCAGGAGGTGTATCGCCGTTACGGCAAGCACGGGGCTGCCATGACTGCGAACGTGATCACGTACCGTGGCCGCAGCGCGGCTCGGGAGATCGGGAAGGCGCTGAACCTGCAGAACGACATACTCGACCGCTTTTCCAACCTGTTCGCGAACGGCGACTTTCCTCACACGATGGATCTGCCCGCGCAGATTGAGCAGGCCGGCCTGCCCCGAGAGCACCCGCGCCTTCCGGCCTTTGTTTCTCTTTACACCGCCATTTACGGGCTGCCGAGGCATCTCGGCCAGCATTCCGGAGGCATGATCGTCAGCCAGGGAACTCTCAGTTCGATCGTTCCGCTCGAAAATGCGTCGATGCCCGGCCGCGTGGTCGCGCAGTGGGACAAGGATGATTGCGAGGAAATGGGAATCATCAAAGTGGATCTGCTCGGCCTGGGCATGATGTCCGTCCTGCAGGATTGCATCGAGCTGACTCAGCAACGGGGCCATCCCGTCGATCTGGCCCAGCTGCCCCACGATGATCCCGAAACTTACCGGCTGATGCAGGCCGCCGATACCATCGGAGTTTTCCAGATCGAGAGCCGCGCTCAGATGGCGACGCTGCCGCGGATGAAGCCGGCCACCTTCTACGATGTGGTCATTGAAGTCGCCATCATCCGCCCGGGGCCCATTCAGGGCCGCCTGATGCATCCGTACCTGGCGCGCCGGTCCGGCAAGGAAGAAGTATCCTATTATCACCCGGATCTTGTCCCGGTTCTGGAACGGACGCTCGGGGTGCCACTTTTTCAGGAGCAGATGCTCAAGATTGCCATGGTCATGGCCGATTTCTCCGGCTCGGAAGCGGAAGAGCTCCGGCGGGCGCTGAGCTTTCATCGTTCACAGGAAAAGATGCAGAAGGTCGAGGTAAAGCTGCGCGCGGCCCTCGAGCGGAAGCAGGTGGACCCAAAAAAGATCGAGGAGATCATCAAAGCCATCAGCTCGTTCGCCCTTTACGGTTTTCCTGAGTCACACGCCATCAGCTTTGCTCTTTTGGCCTACGCCAGCGCCTGGCTGAAAGTTCATCGCGCGCCCGAATTCTACGCGAGTCTGCTCAATAACCAGCCGATGGGTTTCTACTCGTCCGCCACCATCATCAAGGATGGCAACCGGCGCGGCCTGCGTTTCCGCCCGGTTTGCGTCGCGCAATCCGATGCGCGCTGCACGATCGAAACGGATCATTCCATTCGCCTGGGCTTTTGCGTGGTCCAGGGTCTGCGGGTTGAGGCGGGGGAGAGCATCGTGGCGCAACGCCGCGAGCGCGCCTACGCTTCGCTGGCCGATTTCCGGCGGCGCGTTTCGCTGACCAAGCCCGAGTTGCGCCGCCTCGCCGAGATCGGAGCCTTGAATTGTTTTGCCGCGCATCGTCGCGACGCCCTTTGGGACGCGGAACGGGATCTGCCGGAGAATGATCTCTTTTCATTCGCGGAGCCGGACGATGCGTTGCCGCTCCAGCCGATGAACTCGGTGGAACGATTGCGCGCGGATTACGACGGAATGAGCTTAACCATCGGGCCTCATCCGATGGCGCTGATGCGGCCCCGCCTTCCTCAAGCCTGGCGCGCCACGGATATTTCGAAAGGGCGGGAAGGGCAGATCGTCTGCATCGCGGGCAACGTCATTTGCCGGCAGCGGCCCGGCACCGCCAAAGGGGTGGTGTTTATCAGCCTGGAGGACGAGACCGGCATCAGCAACGCCATTGTCGCGCCCGAACTTTTCGAGAAGCTCCGCCTGGTCATCACGCAGGAGTCCTTCCTCAAAATCACCGGCCGGCTGCAAACGCGCGAAAACGTTTTTGTGGTTCAGGCGCAAAAAATCGAGCGCCTCGAAACGGAGAACCTGGCCGGGAGCAGTTCGCACGACTTTCATTGAGGCTGGCCCGGCTGAGCATGGTCCGAGCCCAGGGATCGGCCGAAGCGGGCCGAATTTTTGTGAATATTTCTTGCTAGACATCTTTTCGAACCCGTTCTAAAAAGCGACCAATCCAAACCAACTGAACGAGGCGGGCTGTGTACGCTCCCATGTAGTTGAGTGATTTCCTTCCGCAGGGAAGGAGGGCGGGTTTTGGCACGAAGTAACCGTGTGTTGCCGAAATCCGCCTTTGTTTTTTTTTAGCGGGGCTGGTGGGATAAGTAGCGAGTTAGGCCCTGCGGAAACCCATCGGTCAGAAAGAGATAGGCACTGCTTTGCTTCGCCATCGCACTCGGGTCATTGCCTATTCCTGCTTCCGCATCCACCGGCGGCATCAGCCGGAGATTTCCGCGCCCGAGGCGATACCCGCGATAGCCGAACTGCTGCAGGAAAAGAAACAAATCCCGTCGGGCATGGCCCGGTTCCTTTATGCGGCCCTCTCCACAGCGCAAGAGCAGGACGGGATGATCCCGGCGGAGAGTTTGGACCGAGCCTTTGAGGAGAACCAGTTCGTTTCCTTCCACATCCACCCTGAGGAAGCGCAACCCGCGCCCCCATTCCAGTTGATGGTCGAGGCTGTCCACAAGAACTTCGCAAGGGATGCTCGCCTCCTCTTCCGGTTCTGAGTCTGCCAATCCCGCCGGGGTGAAATCTCCGCTGTAGCGCACGTCGAGAATATTGCGCCCCGTCCGGCGGGAGAGAGCCGTCCGGTGGATCTGCACGTTGTCCCATGCGAAGGAGCGGCAGACCGCGCGGAGTTGGCGGGAACGGTCCCCGCGCGGTTCGTACGCCACCACCGTGCCGCTGGGGCCGGCAAATCGACGCAGCCAATAGAGGTAAATGCCGGACTTGGAGCCGGCATCCACCACCAGGTCGCCGGGCCTTACCAAAGCGCGGCCGACGGCGATCTCCAGGGATTGGCCGAGCCAGCGCGCTTTCCAGGCCCGGCAGAGGAACCCGAGCTTCGAGGGCGGACGGCCTCCCGCAGAGACGCCCGCCCGCGGGAATGGGTCCCGTGGTTTCATTCAGGCAACCGCGTATCGCGCACGCCTTCACCATAGGCAAGGATCGCGCGGGGGGCAATGCGGCGTGCGCTCGCTCGTTACAAAATTGCTTATCAGCGTTCCCAGCCTCCGGTAGGCTCGTGGCGATGAAAAATGGCAGAGGCGAGAAGCGCCAGATTTACCTTGTAGCCAACGGAGATTTGCGGCTCAGCGCGAACCAGAAGTGCTGGCCGGAACAAGCGCGGATGGAGGCAACCCTGACGAAAGCGTTCGAGGCCGAGGGCGCCGAAGTGATTCGAGCGCATGCCTTCGACAAGGCCAAAGGCCACGGTTTTATTGATTCCCAAAAAATGGGCCTCGAGGTGTTCCGCTCCATTCCCCAAGACGCTCCCCTGATCGTGGCCGAGAGCGTCTGGCAATACTCGCACCATCTCCTGCCCGGCCTTTGGACGCATCGCGGCCCGATTCTTACAGCGGCCAATTGGAGCGGCACCTGGCCGGGGCTGGTTGGGATGCTCAATCTCAACGGCTCTCTCACCAAAGCCGGCGTACCCTACAGCACGATCTGGAGCGAGAAATTCAACGATCGCTTTTTTGAAAACGCGGTTCGCGAATGGCTGAACACCGGGGTCATCCGCCATGATCAACAGCACGTCCGCAGCCTGGACCTCGTCAAACTGCCCGCGGATGACGAGAAGCTGGGGCGCGGTTTTGCCCGCCGTTTCAAGGAAACCAAGGCGATCATGGGCGTTTTCGACGAGGGCTGCATGGGCATGTTCAACGCCATCATCCCGGACGACCTTCTGCACAGCGCCGGCGTTTTCAAAGAGCGCCTCAGTCAATCCTCCCTTTTTGCCGAGATGCAACGGGTTAGCGATGACGAGGCTCTGGAGGCCTATCGCTGGCTGGTCCGCAAGGGGATGCGCTTCCAGCTCGGTTCGAACGAGGAAACCGACCTGACCGAGAATCAGGTTCTGCAGCAGTGCAAAATGTACATCGCCGCCCTGCGCATCGCCGATGACTTTGGCTGCGCCACCGTCGGCATCCAATATCAGCAGGGGCTCAAGGACCTCGCGCCCGCCAGCGATCTGGTGGAAGGCTTGCTCAATAACGTTGATCGTCCGCCCGTGAAGAAGGACGGCCGAATTCTGTTTGAAGGCGAGGCGCTCCCGCACTTCAACGAGGTGGATGAATGCGCCGGGCTCGATGGCTTGGTCACTTACCGGTTGTGGCGGGAACTCGGGTTCGCGCCCGAGAACACCCTGCACGATCTCCGCTGGGGCCAGCAGTATCGCAACGACGAACTGGACGCCTACGTCTGGGTCTTCCTGATCTCCGGCGCCGCGCCGCCCGCCCACTTTATCGGCGGGTACAAAGGCACGAGCAGCGAACGGCAGCCGGCCATGTACTTCCGCCTCGGCGGCGGCACGGTCAAAGGCATTTCCAAGCCGGGCCACATCGTTTGGAGCCGTATTTTCGTGACGAACGCTGAATTGCATTGCGATCTCGGCGTGGCTGAAGTGGTTGAGCTTCCGCCGGAAGAAACGGAGCGGCGCTGGAAGGAAACCACTCCGCAATGGCCGATTATGCACACCGTGCTGAAAGGCATTTCCCGCGATCAAATGATGGCCCGCCACAAAGCCAATCACATCCAGGTCGTCTACGCCCCGAGCGAGAAACAGGCCCACCGCGCCTGCCGCATCAAGGCGGCCGCCCTGGCCGAATTGGGCATCAAGGTTCATTTCTGCGGTGAGGTGAACTTCGCCAGCTGAGGAATTAAGTCCCGTTCGAGAGGGACCTCGGCATCGTGTCCGGGGTTCCTCACGGAACCGAGGCCGGAGAACAGCTCAAAATATTCCGCCTTCATTTTAACGGGTCCGTTTTGCTAGGATGGAGCGGTGGACCATTCACCCGGTTTTCTGAAAGTCGTCAACGAGGCCAAGCCTGGCGTGCGCGAAATCACCATCGACCAATTGCGCGAACGCCTGCGCCAGAATCCCCAAGCCGTCCTGGTGGACGTGCGCGAGGATTCGGAATGGCAGAACGGCCATGCTCGCGGCGCCCGGCACTTGGGCAAGGGCGTTCTTGAGCGCGATCTGGAAAAGGCCATTCCCGATCCCTCAACGGAGATCCTGATGTATTGCGGCGGAGGCTATCGCTCGATCCTCACCGCGGACGCGGCCCAGAAGATGGGCTACGCCAACTGTTACTCGATCATCGGCGGTTACAAGGGCCTCGTCGCCGCCGGCTGGCCGATGGAAAAATGATCGTGACGCGGCCCGCCTGAGCGATCAGGCCGGGCCAACTCCGTTCCGGTTTTTATCGTGGACTCGCCCCGCAGAAAATTCCCCCGGATCGCGGACTGGGCGGGCCTGCTCGCCGTTCTTCTCTTTCTCATACTTTTTTTCACCTTCAGCACCCGCCATTTCTTCGCGTGGGTCACGTTCCGCACCATCGCCAACCAGATCCCGGAAGCGATCCTGGTGGCCGTGGCGATGACCTTTGTTCTTATCATCGCCGGGATTGATCTTTCCGTGGGATCAGTGCTCGGCCTGAGCGGGGCGGTGCTCGGTGTTTGCCTGGTGAAGGGAGGCCTCGCGCTGCCGATCGCTCTCGCGGCTTGCCTGGGCGCCGGCCTGCTCTGCGGCTGGCTCAACGGCGCGATCATCGTCCGCTGGTCGCTCCCGGCTTTTATCGTCACTCTAGGCATGCTCGAAGCCGCGCGGGGTGCTGCCTACGTCCTGTCCGAATCCAAAACCGCCTACATCGGCGCGCGCATCGAACGCATTGCCGAGATCACCCTCGCGGGCCTCTCCCTTCCGTTTCTCGCCGCCATGGCTTTGGTGGCGTTCGGCCAGTTCGTTCTCACCCGCACCATTTTCGGCCGGTACGTTGTGGCCATCGGCACGAACGAAGAAGCGGTGCGCCTCTCCGGAATTCGCGTGAACCGGGTGAAGCTGGCGGTCTATTCTCTCAGTTCGTTTCTCGCTTCCCTGGCTGCGATCAGCAATGTCGCCCGCCTCGGCGCGGCCGATCCGAATGCCGGCATCGGCATGGAGTTAAGCGCCATTGCCGCGGTGGTCATCGGCGGGACCAGCCTGATGGGCGGCCGCGGTTCCGTGGTGAACAGCCTGCTCGGAGTGCTCATCATGGCCGTGCTGGAAAGCGGTCTGGCCCAGATGGGTGCTCAGGAGCCCGCCAAACGCCTCGTGACTGGCTGCGTCATCGTGTCTGCCGTGGTCCTGGACCACTACCGAAATCGTGTCTAAAATCCTCAGCCTGAACCGTCGTTCCGGGAGCGGAAAAAATGCGGAGCTGGACTTTTCCCGTCCCTTTTGCGACAAGTTCGGGAGTTAAGATGTAACCAGAGCATCCGATTGTAACAAAGTGGAAGAGAAGATCAGAGCCAAGCCCGCTGTTTCGCCTCAAGTCTCCGCGAAACTCTTCTCCATTGCCCGTTCTGATGCCGCTTCCGCCCGGCCAAGAGACTCTGGCATCACCATTCAGATCCGGCTGAAAAACGCCGTCCCCGCCCGGTTCATTTCCCGCAAGAACACCGAGTTCTGGCTGAGCGCCACCGACTAATCGGGCTCTTTCCCGCGTCAGCTTGCCTGCCGCGTCCTGAAAGGACAGTGCGATCAGCTCTGGAACGGGCTCTCGACCGGGATGGGTTCCTCCCTTCCTGCTTGCAAGTTCCCCAGCTCCGGCGACGAAAGCCCGGCGATGACCACAAAACCGTTCCTTTCTGGCTAACGGGGCTTGGAGGGAGCGACTTGGCGTATGCAGAGGCGCGAGGACAGTTTTCGGAAGCGGAACTGGAGAATCTCACGCTGGCGATTACCGCGATTAACAGCTGGAATCGCTTTAGTGTGGGCTTCCGCGTCCCGCCCGGGTTTAATCTGCGAGACCATGCTCGAAGTATTCGACCAACATCGCAGTCAGTCGTTTAGTATGGCGTATCGGATGCTGGGCAGCGTGGCGGAAGCGGAGGACATGGTGCAAGAGACCTGGCTCCGCTGGCAAAGGCAGGAGGCCGCGCAGGGGCAGATTTTCAATGCGATCGTCCTGGAAACAGAGCGCGATCAGGTGCGAAATATTTACATTGTCCGCAATCCGGCCAAGCTCCGGCATTTGGCTGGCCTCGCCGGCTGCGGAAACGCCACTCCACCACAGAACGCCAACACGCCATGAACGCCCTGAAAGAAAAAGCTGAACGATTCCGCGCGCTCCACAAAGGCCCGGCGGTCCTGCTCATTCCGAATCCCTGGGACGGCGCATCGGCGCGCATTCTGGAGCGGCTCGGGTTCCAGGCCCTCGCGACGTCCAGCGGCGCGGCCGCCGCCACGCTGGGCCGGCGCGATGGCCGGATCACGCGCGTGGAGGCGCTGGCGCACTGCCGCCAAGTCGTGGCGGCTGTGGATCTGCCGGTGTCAGCCGACTTGGAGAACGGCTTTGGCCACGCGCCGGAAGAGGCCGCCGAAACGATCCGGCTGGCCGGCGAGGCCGGGCTGGCTGGCTGCTCGATCGAAGACTCGACCGGGAACAAAGATAAGCCGCAATACGATTTGCAGCACGCCGCCGAACGGATCTTCGCTGCGGTCGCTGCCGCCCGGGCTTTGCCCTTCCCGTTCATGCTCACGGCTCGCGCCGAGAATTTCTTCCGGGGAAACCCGAGCCTGGACGATACGATCCGACGGCTCCAGGCCTACGAAAAGGCGGGGGCGGACGTGCTTTTCGCGCCGGCCCTGCCCGACCTCGCGTCCGTGCGCGAAGTGTGCGCCGCGGTGGGCAAGCCGGTGAATTTCATGGTGGGAATCAAAGGCAAATCATTCAGCGTGGCGGAACTGGCCGCCGCCGGGGTGAAACGAATCAGCTTCGCCAGCTCGCTCTATCGCATGGCCATGAAGGGCCTGCTGCGAGCCGCCCGGGAGATCCAGGATGCGGGGGCCTTTGCGTATCTGGACGATGCGCTTACCACTCCGGAGTTGAATGAGTTTTTGAACGGCTGACAGCGGAGAAAGCGAGGCTCAAGTGCGGTTTTCGCGGAGGCGGCTCGAAAGTGCCAGAAGGCCCCTGGAAAAATGCCAGCCCGCGCGTAAAGGGTTTCCCAACGGTTTCAGTGCTAAAACCTCGTCTTTATGGCAAGCGGCGTCCGGATTTGAGCAAATTGAGGGCAGTCGCTTCTCGCCATCCGGCTTCATCATTTTACTGGAGGCTCAGCCGAATCCCAGGCGGCTTCGGCGGAAAGGAAGGTTATGAGCATCACAGTGAAGCTTGATCAGCACCGATCTCCGGTGAACCGGAATGTAATCATCCCGATTCCGAATAGTACGAACGGGCGTTTGCAGGGGGAACTCAGGATCCCCGCGAACGGAGCCGGAGTGGTTCTCTTCGCTCACGGGAGCGGGAGCAGCCGGCATAGTCCGCGGAACCAGCATGTGGCCCGCGTGATTCGGGAAGCGGGCCTTGGCACGCTCCTGTTCGACCTGCTGACTCGCAATGAGGAGGCGGAGGATGATGTAACAGCGGCGTTGCGGTTTGACATCGGCTTTCTGGCCGACCGGCTGATCGCGGCCACGGAGTGGTTGAAAGGGCAGCCCGCGGTCGAGGGCCAGCGGTTGGGTTATTTCGGTTCGAGCACGGGAGGCGCGGCGGCGTTGGTCGCGGCGGCCCGGCTGCCTCGTCAGATCAACGCGGTGGTGTCGCGCGGAGGGCGCCCCGACCTGGCAGGAGCCGCTCTGCCAATAGTGCAATCGCCCACCCTGTTGATCGTGGGCGGTTTCGATCGCGAGGTGCTGGCCTTGAACGAGGCTGCTTTCGCCCGGCTTCAGTGCGAGAAGGAATTGAGGATAATCCCGCGGGCCACGCACCTGTTCGAAGAACCGGGCGCGCTGGAGGAAGTCGCGCGCCTCGCTGCGGACTGGTTCCGCCGCCATCTGCTGCCCGCCAAAACCGAGGAGGAGTTATGAGCCGGCGTTTTCAAAACAGGATCGAGGCCGGCAAGCTTCTGGCCGTTCGCCTGCACAAATACGCGAACCGGCCGGACGTGATTGTGCTCGCTCTCCCGCGCGGCGGGGTTCCGGTGGCCTTTGAAGTGGCGCGCGAATTGAACGCGCCGCTGGATGTCTATGTGGTGCGTAAGCTGGGCGTGCCGGGCCACCGGGAGCTGGCCATGGGGGCAATCGCGACGGGCGGCATCCGAATCATCAACGAGCGGGTGGTGGAGGAACTGGGCATTCCCCAGGCGGTCATTGACCGGGTCGCGGTCGAGGAAAAGCAGGAGTTGGAACGCCGGGAGACGGTTTACCGTGGTCATTCCGACGCGCCGCACCTGGCTGGCCGGGTGGTCATCCTGGTCGATGATGGCATCGCCACCGGGTCGACCATGCGGGCGGCGATCGCGGCGATCCGGCGGGAACATCCCGCGCGCATCGTTGTGGCCGTGCCGGTGGCGTCCGCAGCCTCGGTCTCCCAGTTCGAAGGCGCGGTCGACGAAATCATCGCGCTGATGGCGCCGGAGGAGTTTTACGCGGTCGCGCAGTTTTACGATGATTTCGGCGAAACGATCGATGCCGAGGTGACCTTGCTGCTGCGGGAAGCGCGGCGCTGGCCCGGCCTTCCTCAAGCAGGGCGACAGCCCGCGCCCATCCTTTGACCCTGTGGCCGGAAGGCTGAAAGCATTGAGTTTCGCGGCGCGAAAAATGGCGCCGGCAGTGAAAAGGGCTTGCCGTTGGCTGAGGCCCGCCGAGAATCCCGGAAAAACCAAAACGGACCGTCGCTCGCGTCGCGGCCTGACAAGACCGAATGCTGAAATCAAACGCCGAAAACCGGAGGGGATCTTTTCATCAAAGGCTCCAAACTTTTCGCTCAAAGTTGCGCTCGGCCCCGACAGGGAGGCCGGACGCCAAATCATCAGCCCGTGCAGCGCTGAATCTGGCGGCCGGCGCGCTTCTGCTCCTCGCCGCTGTGGGCTGCGCCTGTCTGAAATCGTCGGAGGGAGGAATCGCCTCCGCAAAGCCGGGCCTGCTGAGTTCGGAATTCATTTTTATCCAGGGTCCGACTCCATCGTGTCATGCGTCGACCATCGTGCAGACTTCCTCTGGGTTCGCCGCGGCCTGGTTTGGGGGCACGGAGGAGAGCGCGAACGATGTGGGGATCTGGCTGAGCCGTTGGGAAAACGGCGGGTGGAGCCCGGCGCAGCGCGTGGCCAGTGGCAAACTGCCGGATGGCTCTCCGTGCGCCTGTTGGAACCCGGTGCTGTTCCGGCCTAAAAGCGGGCCGCTCCTCCTCTTTTACAAAGTCGGGGTAGATGAGCCGCTCTGGTGGGGCGAAGTGATGGCATCGACCGACGAAGGGCGGTCCTGGCAGGGGCCGCGCCGGTTGCCGGACGGCTTGCTGGGTCCGATCAAGAACAAGCCGGTGCAATTGCCGGATGGAAGCATTCTGAGCCCGTCGAGCATCGAGGAGTATCGGCGCATCACTCCGAAACAGGTCGCCGACCTCTGGGTGTCGCATCTGGAACTCTCGAAGGACAACGGAGCGACCTGGTCAAAGATCGGCCCCCTGCCCGACCCGCTCGGGGCGAACACGATCCAGCCGACGATTCTGGTTCACCCGGCCGGCCAACTGCAGCTCCTGCTGCGCAGCCAGGCTGGAAAGATTTATCAGTCGTGGTCCGGGGATTCGCTCCAAAATTGGACTCCGCTCACACCCACCGACCTGCCCAATCCGGATGCCGGGATCGACGCCGTAACGCTCCGCGATGGGCGATTTCTGCTCGTCTACAACCACACCGAACAGCACCGGTACCGCTTAAATGTGGCTGTCTCGAAAGATGGCAAACAATGGGACGCTGCGCTGGAACTGGAGAATGAAAAAGGGGAATTCTCCTACCCGGCGGTCATCCAGTCGGCGGACGGCCTGGTGCACGTCACCTACACGTGGAATCGGAAGCGGATCAAGCACGTGGTGATCGATCCGTCTGAATTGGAAACGCACCCGATCGTCAAAGGAGAGTGGCCCAATCTCCGGCCGAAGAGTTAACGCCACGCTCCGTGACACCACGATCCGACCCGCCCCCGGCTGAGACGTCTGCCCGCATTCTTCACGAATGCTTTGCCGGGCCAGATATCGATCCGCGGCTGCGCTGGATGAATCCGCCGCCCGCGTGGCAACTCCGATCCGCGCCGCCCGCCCTGGTCGTCCAGCCCGGAGCGCCCACCGATTTCTGGCAAGGGACGCACTATGGGTTCCGCGAGGATAACGGCCATTTCCTCGGCCTGGAGGTGGAGGGGGATTTTTCGATGGCCACCCGAGTCCGGTTCCACCCGCGGCATCAGTATGATCAGGCCGGCTTGATGGTGCGGGTGGGGCCGCACTGCTGGGTCAAAACTTCCGTGGAGTACGAATCTGTCCGTTCGCCCCGCCTCGGCGTTGTTGTGACAAACCAGGGCTTCTCCGATTGGTCGGTGCAGGATTTTCCGGCAAGTATTGGCGAGATCGCGTTCCGGATTTGCCGGGAAGGGGCCGATTTCATCGTCGAATTCAATTCCGGTGATTCGGGGAGTTGGTCGCTGCTGCGCGTCACGCATCTGGATATCGCGCCCGCGGCGGCGGTGGCGTGCGGGGTTTACGCCTGCAGCCCGAAGGGGATCGGTTTTCAAGCCGAATTCGAAGTTCTCACCATCACGCGCCACACGAAGGAAACCGCCTGACGTTCATGGAAGCCATCTCGGGAAAACCTAAAGTTGTCGGAATTATTCCAGCCCGCTACGCGTCAACCCGTCTGCCCGGGAAGGCGCTGCGGCCGATCCTGGGGAAGCCAATGATTCAACGCGTGCTGGAACGCGCTCTCGCGGCGGCGTGCCTTGATTCGGTATGGGTTGCGACCGATGACGAGCGAATCGCGCGCACGGTGGAATCGCTCGGCGGCCAAGCCGTGATGACTTCGCCCAACCACCCGAGCGGCACGGACCGGCTGGCGGAAGCGATCACCCAGATCGGCGCCGAGATCGTGGCCAATCTGCAGGGGGACCAGCCGTTCCTGAGCGCCGAAATGATCTCGGAAGCGGTGCAACCGCTCCTGGACGATCCCGCGCTGCCGATGGCGACGCTCATGCATCCGGTGCATCGGCCTGAAGATCTGGCGAACCCGGCCGTGGTGAAGGTGGTAACTGACCGCGCGGGCAACGCCCTGTACTTCTCGCGCTCGCTCATTCCATATCCGCGACAGACTTTGCCCCACGCCGTGTTTGAGCATGTCGGCTTGTATGTTTACCGGCGGGATTTTCTGCTGAAGCTCGCCCAACTGGCTCCAACCCCGCTGGAGCAGATCGAGTCTCTTGAACAACTCCGCGTGCTGGAGCACGGGTACAAACTGCGCGTCGTGGAGACACGAACAGCGGATCACGAATTCACCGGCTTCAGCGTTGATACCGCGGAAGACCTGATCCGGGCAGAGCAACTGCTGTGTGAACGCGGACTCCCCTGACTTGACCTATGATCGTGGACCAAACGTTGTTGGATTCGCTCTTTCACGGACTGCCTGAGGCCACCCAAAGCCGGCTGCCGGAAGCGGTGCGGCGGATTGTGGCGGCGAAGCGGCGCGGCGGCAAAGTGGTGGTGATCACCGGCAGCGGGCCGAATCTGCACGAAGGCGTGACGACTCTGATCGCCGAATTGATGCGGGCAGGGATCGTCGACGGAGTGACCACAAGCGCCGCCGTAATCTCGCACGAGATGGGCGGGACGTTGGACCGTGTCAAACGTTGCGCGGGCGAACCGCTTGGCCTGCCTGCCTCGATTCTGCCGCGAGGCCGGGAATTTGAGCTGACGCTGATGGAAGAGGCGGCCATCCAGGCGATCAGCCGGCACGTGCCGATCGATTGGACGTTGATCCAGAAGCTGAAACAGGCTCCGGGCAAGACCATCATCAAAGCGGCCGGCAACCTCGGTTATCCCATGGGCTTGTGGCTGGAGCATCTGGCTCACGAAATCCTCGCGCTCGCCCGGCAGCACGACCGTTCGTTCGAAGAAATTGCCGGGCTGGGTGCAGATGAACGCACCATGCTGGGCATTGGCGCGCGCAAAGGCTTGCCGGTCCTGGTAACCATCCCGCAACTGGTGGGCGGGGGCGCGATTGGCTTGTGCATCGGAGACAGCCTGCCGCTGAGCGAACGCTCACGCCGCCTGGGGCAATTGCTCGCCTCGGCGGACGTGATTATTGAATCGGGAGTGGCGCTAACGCAGGAAATCCATGATGGCCCATTTGAAACCTACACCGGGCACGGGCTGTGGTCGGCGT
Source organism: uncultured Verrucomicrobiota bacterium (assembly GCA_964566945.1). Classification (GTDB taxonomy): domain Bacteria; phylum Verrucomicrobiota; class Verrucomicrobiia; order Limisphaerales; family SXQI01; genus DASVNK01. The sequence continues at coordinate 391,290 of CAZMKE010000002.1, forward strand.
GGCAGAAACAATTTCATTTCAGCCTCGAAGGGAAAACGCTCATCCGGATCGACCTTGATCCGGCGCTGGAGCAAGTGTGGCAGATCGAGCAGGGCGGTTCGGCCGTCACGCAGGCGATCGCGGAAGGGCTCCCAAAAACCAAGATGTTCAAAGTGCCGTTCCGCATGGAAATGTCCGGCTTCGCCCGGAACGAAGGCAGCCTGCCGTTGATCGGGGATCTCGGGGGGGTCTGGCCGTTGCTGGCCTGGAAATGCGCGGCAGCGCTGGGAGTGAATCTGCGCTTTCTTTCCTATCCGCAACAGAGCGAACCCGGCAAGGTAATGCGAGAGGAAATCGTAGAGAGCGTGCGCCCGGTAGACCGGGAGCGCATCCTGGCGGCCTTGAGCGCGGTCGAAGGGAAAGCGGGCCCATGAACGTGCTGCACTCGTTCGATCTGTGGGTGATCGGGCTCTACTTCGCCAGCATGGTGGTGGTGGGATGGCTGTTTTCGCGGCGGGTGCAAACGACCGAGGGCTATTTCGTCGGGAACCGCTCCTATCCGGGCTGGGTCGCGGGCGTCTCACTTTTCGGCGCGCAAATCAGCTCGATCACTTTTGTTGCCTATCCGGCGGATTCCTTTCGCACGGCCTGGTTGCGTTTCCTGATCTGCCTGACGTTGCCGGTGAGCGTGTTCGTGGCGGCGCGGTATCTCCTCCCGTTCTTTCGGCGGACGCAGGTCACGTCGTTGTTTGAATATCTGGAACTCCGTTTCGGGCCCAAAACCCGGGTCTACGGGGCCAGCGTTTTCATTCTCTCCCAGTGCATTCGCATCAGCATGATTCAATACCTGGTCGCGCTGCTGATGCACACGCTCACCGGATGGAGCGTTCCGGTCTGCCTGCTTCTGGGCGGTGCGGTCACGGCGTATTACACGCTCGTGGGCGGGCTGGAAGCCGTGATCTGGACTGATGTGGTGCAGTCCGTAATCCTCACTGTCGGGGGCCTGCTGATCCTGGCGACCATCATTTGGAAACTGCCCGGAGGGCTGGGGGAATTGCTCTCGACCGCATCCGCTGACGGCAAATTCCTTTTCGGCGAGCCCGGGAGCGACGGCCGCATCCATTCCATCCCCTGGGGCTTTTCCCTGACTCAAAAAACATTTGTCATGCTCCTCTTCGTCGGAGCGATCCAATGGCTGACCGACTACGTGACCAATCAGGAAGTCGTGCAACGCTACTGTGCGGCCCGATCGAGCGAAGATGCCAGCCGCGCCATGTGGATCTGCTGCTGGACCTGCTTGCCCACCTGGGGCTACTTCATGCTGCTCGGGACGGGCCTTTACGTGTTTTACAAAGCCTTTCCCGATCCTGCCGCGGCCGAAATGCTGGCCGGAGTTCGCAAGCCGGAAGGGATTGTTCCGCTCTTTGTCACCACGCGGCTCGGCGCCGGGTTTACCGGGTTGGTGGTAGCCGCAGTCCTGGCCGCAGCCATGTCGAGCATGTCCTCGGCCATGAACTCAATCTCGTCGGTCGCCATCACCGACCTCTACAAACGGCATCTGGCGCCGAATCGGCCGGACACCCACTACATCACCGCGGCCAAGGCGATTACGCTCGCCAGCTCGTTCGTGATGGTCGGGGGCGCCTGGGGGCTCTTTCGCACCGAAACCATCACGCTGCAGCACCTCTGGACGGAATTTCAGTCGATCCTCGCGGGCGGATTGCTCGGCCTGTTTCTCCTGGGCTTTCTCACCACGCGCGTGGATGGCCGCGCGGTCGGGGTCGGCGTCGCCTGCGCGGTTGTCTTCTCCACGATCATGTCGTTGGTTGCGCTCGATTTTCTTCCGGCCGGTTGGTCTCGCACGATCGAGTCGTCGTGTGATTCCTACTACACCGGAGTGATCGGCAACCTGCTCACGTTCGGAATCGGTTATGCCACCGCCCGGCTGCTTCCTGGAGAACGCCGGGACCTTAGTAACCTGACGCTCTGGAGCTAATCCAAAAGCTTCAATTTCGCGGAGCAGATCCATAATCTCTATTATGTAACTAGACATACTGATTTATGTGGATATCCTGTCTACCGTGCGCGCCATTAAAACGCTGGATACTGCACCGAAGCCTGAATTACCGGGTTGGGTTAAGTTCGTCCAAAAATCCGTGGATTCCGTGAACTTCGGAGTCATCCAGATCGTGGTGCACAACGCCAAAGTGGTGCAGATCGAAAAGACCGAGAAATTTCGCCTCGAAAACGCCAACTAAACAATTCTAAGCGGACCAGTCCACTGGACGCCATTGCCGTGGGTGCCTATGACTGCTCTGCAAACGCCTCCTTCTCTCAAAAGCCTTTCGACAAAGCCCCAACGCTCGGTCCATGAGACGATTGCTCCCCTGGACCGGATATCCGCAACCTCCGTCAGCCTCGTAAAGAGGCCACTGCCGGTTTTCGAGGTGGACAACAGGCCGGTCTTCGTGCCCCGGTATCTCTTTCTCGGCCCAAAAGGAGGCGCGGACCCGATCCGCGTCGGATTCTTCTCTACGGCCTATGGCGACGAACCGGAAGGGGCTTTTGCGCTCATCCATTTCGCCCATAGTTTGGAGCGACAGCCGGAATTGGCCCGGGATTTCTGCCTTTTCCTTTACCCGATCCTGAATCCCACAGGCTTTGAGGCAAACACCCGCCAGACCCGCGCTGGGGTCAATATCCCCGCCCAAATCTGGAAAAACTCACTGAGCCCAGAAGTCCACCTGCTGCAAAGCGAACTCTGGATGCGCGGCTTCCAGGGGCTCGTGTCCCTCCGGACCGATCCAGCCGCCCGGGAGCTGACCGTGGCGGTCGGTGGGCCGGAGTTTTTCCGCCACTTGATTAACGAGGCGTTGCCTGCCAGTCAGGATCTGCTTCCCCAAGTGGTCAATTGCCACCCGGATGCACTGCCGGCGTGGCGCAGCGTTCTGCTCGATCAGCCGAATGAATTGATCCGGGCCGCGCCAGGACTCAAACCTCGGCCGTTCGAGATCGTAGTCACTCTGCCCCGCCTGATCCCAAGGGATCGGGTGGAGCCCGCGGTGGAGGCGCTTCTACTGACGATCCTTGCGGAATATCGAAAGTTCATCGCCTACGGAGCCAATCTCTAAGGAATCCTCCGGGCTGGCGAGGAGGGAGTAAGCCTGTGCCAGAAGGGAAGTTAGCTTTCCAGCCGGCTCAGGTCTTCCGGCTTTCCCACCCGCCAAAAGCTCCGTGAGAAACCGGCTGAAACCGCTCGATCCGCTTGCAATACCGGGGAATCTGTGTATTTTCCCGGCTCCCGTAATTGAGATGACCACGGGCTAAACACGATTTATGGCGACAGCGAACGATATTCGGCGAGGAATGGCGATCAATCACAATGGTGATGTCGCAGTGGTTCTCGACACCCAGCATCGCACTCCCGGTAACCTCCGCGCGTTTGTGCAAATGACGCTCCGCAGCATTCGCACTGGCAAAACCTCGGACGTCCGCTTCAGCTCGACCGAGCGCGTCGATGTGATCCCGATGGTCACGCGCAAGATGGAATACAGCTACAAGGACGGTGACGATTACGTGTTTTCCGATCCGGAAACTTACGAGACCGTCAACCTCCCGCCCGAACTGGTGGGTGACGCCAAGAACTACCTCACCGAAAACGCTTCGGTCACCGTAACCTTCGTGGAAGAGAAAGTGGCGCAGATCGAAGTGCCCTCGAGCGTGGTTTTGACTGTGACTGACGCCCCCGAAGGGATTCGTGGTGATTCAGCGAATAACGTGCAAAAGCCGGCGACCCTGGAAACCGGAATTACGGTTCAAGTGCCGCTGTTCATCAAGACCGGCGAGAAGATCAAGATTGATACCCGCACCGGCAAGTACATGGAACGGGCTTAATCCCGAACGCCAGATTTCAACCTCCGGGCAGCCTTGCTCGGAGGTTTTTTTCTGTACTGATATCGGGCCAGATGGGCGCTTTGGGCTTTTGGAAAACCTGGAGTGAGCTTTAGAGTGGGCAAAATGTCGCAGGCTTTGAAAGTCGCCGTCATCGGCGCGGGATCGCTCGGCAAAGAGCATGCCCGGTTGTACGCGGATCTGGCGGGCAACGATCTGGCGCTCGCTGGCGTGTACGACGTCAATCGAGCCCAGGCGGAGAGAGTCGCCGAAAAATGCCGCACCCGGGTTCTTGACTCGGTGGAGGAGGCCGCGCAAGCAGCCGACGCATTCAGCATCGTCACCCCGACCAGCACCCATTTCGAAATCGCCCGCCGCCTGCTGGCCGCTGGCAAGCATGTGCTGGTCGAGAAGCCGATGACGGAGAGCTCGGCCCAAGCCGCGGAACTGGTGGAATTGGCGCGAGCCCGGCGCGTGATGCTGCAAGTGGGGCATGTGGAGCGCTTCAACCCGGCTTTCAAGTATATGGAATCGGTGGCCACAGATCCGCGGTTCATCGAGGCGCATCGCCTCTCGCCTTATCCCGCCCGCAGCACCGATATCGGCGTGGTGCTGGACCTGATGATCCACGACCTCGATGTGGTGCTGGCTTTCGTGAAGTCACCGGTGGCGAGCGTGGACGCGGTGGGCATTCCTGTGCTGAGCCAGAGTGAAGACATCGCCAACGCGCGGTTGAAATTCGAGAATGGTTGCGTGGCGAACCTGACCGCGAGCCGGGTCAGCGCCGAGCGGTTGCGCAAAATCCGGGTGTTCAGCGGCGGCGCGAATACCAGTTACGTCTCGCTCGACTACCGGGCGCAGGAAGGGTTTATCTACCGGGTGGCGCGCGAAGGGGAGGAGGAAAGCTCGCTTCTCAAGAAACTGCTGGCGGCCAAGGATTCCACGATCGTGAGTGAATTTGGCGGCAAGCGCATCGTGCGCGAGCCCGTCCCCATCGAGAAGGACGAGCCGCTCAAGCTGGAACTGCAGAGCTTTGTCCGGTGCGTGCGGCAGCAGCAGACTCCGGTGGTGAGCGGCGAAAGCGCGAAACGGGCGCTGGACCTCGCCATGGAAATCACCCGCCAGATTCAATCTTCCAGCCCGAAGATTTAAGGGAGCGATGGCAGGCAGGTCTTTCATGCTGGTCGCCGGAGAGCCGAGCGGGGACACGCTGGGCGCGGAGTTGGTCAAGGCGCTGCGCGCGTCGACGGGCGGAGAGCAGTTTGAATTCTTCGGCGCGGGCGGCCCGAAAATGGCCGAGGCGGGCGTGAATCTGGAGTTCGATCTCTCGGCTCACGCGGTGGTCGGCATCTGGGAGGTGCTGAAGAATTACGGCAAATTCCGCCGCTTCTTTTATCACCTGCTCGAACTCGCGGCTTCCCGCCGCCCCGACTATGTCATTCTGATTGATTATCCGGGGTTCAATCTGCGCTTCGCCAAAGCACTGCGAAACAGAGGTTTCCCAACGAAGATCGTTTACTACGTCTCGCCGCAAATCTGGGCGTGGCACGAATCACGGGTGCATCAGATCGCCCACGACGTGGATCTGATGCTCACGATTTTCCCGTTCGAAAAGGCGTGGTATGCGCAGCGCAAGCCCGGGTTCAAAGTCGAGTTTGTGGGCCACCCGCTCGTCGACCGTTTCCCGGGACGACCGGTGCGGCTTGAGCAAGGCCGGACTCTGCTGCTTTTACCCGGCAGTCGCGTCCGGGAATTGCGGAAACACTTGCCCGTGATGGTACCCGCCGCCGCCCGGTTGAAGGCGGAATTGGGGATTCGCGTGGAAATGGTCGTGCCCAACGAGAGCCTGCAGACGCTGGCCGTCCACCTTGGCGCGGACCCGGCCGAGATTCGCATTGGCGGCCTGGCGGAAGCATTACAGCGGGCGACCGTGGCCATCGCCTCATCCGGCACGGTGACGATGGAATGCGCCTGTTTTGGCGTGCCGACTGTGGTTCTCTACAAAACATCGTGGAGCACCTACAGGCTCGGGCGGCGCTTCATCCGGGTGAAGTATCTCGCCATGCCTAACCTGCTGGCAGACCGTCCTATTTACCCGGAGTTCATCCAGGACGAGGCCTCCGCAAGTAGTTTGGCCCGGAGCGCAGGAGAATTGCTGCGCAGCCCGGAACGGCGGGGTCAGATCCAAAGAGAATTGCAGCAGGTGATTGCTTCGCTTGGCGAGCCCGGCGCCTGTCATCGGGCGGCCAGAGCCATCCTCCAGTTAGGCGGCGCGGCTTGAGTTCCCGCGCGCGGGGCTCGATTGCCGAGCCACCCAATCCCAGAGCAGGAAGGTGCAGGCAAAGAACGGGAAGACGTTATAAAGAGTATCCGCCGCGGAATGCGACCGTCGATCGATCACGAGGAAAACCTGGGCGCAAAAGAAAAGCGCTGTGAGCGTGACGATGCCCCCCGGAACAGAGGAGGGGAGGTAGAACCAGCCAAATCGTTTGAACCAGCCAGATTTCATGATCACTTTGTATTACAAAGTGATCAGGTTCGTCAATCGCCTATCAAGACCGTTTTGAGCGGGTCATTTACGCCAGAATGTCTTTTACGACCTGGCCATGGACATCGGTGAGGCGATAATCGCGGCCCTGGAACCGGAACGTGAGCCGTTCATGATTCAAGCCAAGCAAGTGGAGAATGGTTGCCTGTAGATCGTGGACGTGCACCTTGTTCTCCACCACGCTGAAGCCGAGTTCGTCTGTTTCCCCGTATTGGAAGCCGCGCTTGATTCCCCCTCCCGCGAGGAAGAGCGAGAAACAATCCGGATAATGATCGCGGCCGAGAATCTTTCCTTCGGCGGTGCGGCCTTCGCGGAAGGGGGTGCGTCCGAATTCACCCCCCCAAACAATCAGCGTTTCCTCCAGCAGGCCACGCTCGCGGAGATCGCGAATGAGTGCCGCTACGGGCCGGTCCGTGCGGGTAAACTTACGGGTCAAGCCGGTCCGAATATCTTCCGTTTCGCTGGTTCCGTGGAAATCCCAGCCCCAGTCGAAAAGCTGGACGTAGCGCACGCCCTGCTCCACCAGGCGGCGTGCGAGCAGGCAATTGTTGGCGAAACTCGCCTCACCCGGCTTGGCGCCGTAGGCCTCCAACAGGCTCTGCGGTTCCCGCGAGATATCCATCACTTCCGGCACCGACACCTGCATGCGATAGGCGAGTTCGTACTGGGCGATGCGGGTGACGGTTTCGGGATGGCCCAGTTCGGCCTCCTGGATTTCGTTCAGGTCGCGCAGAGCGTCGAGAGTGCGCCGGCGCATGCTGCGGTCCATGCCGGGAGGGTCGGTGACATAAAGCACCGGCTCGCCCTTGGACCGGCACTGAACCCCTTGAAAAACGGAAGGAAGGAATCCACTGCCCCATCCGCTCTGGCCCGCGCTCGGTTGCACGCCGCTGGAAATCAGAACGACAAAGCCGGGCAGATTCTCGTTTTCGGATCCGAGGCCGTAGGTGACCCAGGAGCCGAACGAAGGACGCCCCTGCCGCGCTGAACCGGTGAAGAGCAGCAGCTCCGCCGGAGCGTGATTGAACTGGTCGGTGGTCATCGATCGGATGACGCACATTTCATCCGCGACCGTGTGAAAATTCGGCACGGCATCGGACATCCAGATGCCGCCTGGCCCATATTGGGCGAACGTGCGGGGAGTGCCCAAAAGGCGGGGAGTGCCCGAGGTGAAGGCAAAACGTTTGCCTTTGGTGAACTCGTCCGGGCAAAGCTGGCCCGTCCGTTTCACCAATTCCGGCTTGTAATCAAAGATGTCGAGGTGCGGCGGCGCGCCGCTCATGTGCAGGTAGATGATGTTCTTCGCCTTGGGACGGTAGTGCGGATTTCTGGGGGCGAGGGGATTCACCGGAGCGGCCGCTTCGGCGTTGCCGACCAGCGACTGCAGGGCGATGGCGCCCAGGCTGAGCTGCCCTGTGGTCCGGAGAAACTGACGGCGGGTGACGTTTTGAAGGCTTTGCAGTGCGGGGTTCATCGTTTCATCAAGGTTTCGTCTAGGTTCAACAGGACATTCGCCACGGTGGTCCAGGCGGCCAGCTCGGCGGAATCGGGCGCGTCGGATTTCGCGTCGAGGGAGGAGAGTTGCTTCGATTTCTCGGAGGATTTCGCGTATTCGGACAGCGCGTCACCGAAAAGAACCGCCAGCCGGTTCAGCTCCCTTTCGCTTGGCTCCCGGGAAAGGCACAATTCGAAACCCCAGCGGATGCGATCAGACACCGAACGTCCATTTTCCATCACGCGACGGGCCACTCCCTGCGCCGCTTCGATGTAAACGGGATCGTTCAAGGTCACGAGGGCCTGCAACGGGGTGTTGGTCCGGTTGCGCCGAATGGTGCAGACCTCGCGGTTGGGCGCGTCGAAAGTAGTCATGGAAGGGTACGGGCTGGTTCGCCGCCATTCGGTGTAGAGCGCCCGGCGGAAACGATCTTCTCCTTCGCTCGTTTTCCAGTCCACCGAACTGCCGAACGCCGCGCTCAGCCCGCTCGAGGGGCGCATCGGGCGAACCGACGGGCCTTTGATTTTGGGACTAAGCAAGCCGGCGAAGAAGAGAGCTTGATCGCGGACCGATTCCGCAGGCAGGCGAAAACGCGGGCCGCGGGCCAGCAGTCGATTATCCGGGTCCCGCTCCGCCAGCTCCGGGGTCACCCGGGAGGATTGGCGGTAGGCCGCGGAGGTCACCAGCATTCTCAGAAAGCGTTTCACATCCCATTTTCCCGCGATCATTTCCGTCGCCAGATAATCCAGCAACTCCGGATGCGAAGGCGGCTCGCCCTGCGAGCCGAACTCCTCCGCGGTGCGGACAATTCCGACGCCGAAAACCTGCTCCCAGAAGCGGTTCGCTATCACCCGGGAGGTGAGTGGATTATCCGGATCGACCAGCCAGCGCGCCAAAGCCAGGCGATTCGGCGGGAGATCCTTCCGGAGCGGATGGAATGCGCCCGGCACTCCCTCCTCCACTTCCTTGCCCCAATCCGCAAAGTTGCCGCGGTACTGCAAATGCGTCTTGCGCCGGCTCTCGCCCGCCAGCTCATGCATCACCGGCACCACATAAGGAGGCATCGCATCCATCTGTTTGCGCAGCTCGCTCAGGCGGTCGCGCTCGGGTTGGAGTTCGGGCGCCACCGTCCGCAGGTAATAGGCCGTGAGGGATTTCGATTGCGTTTCCTCGCGGCGGGCAGGATCAGCGGCCAGCAGGGCCAGCAACGACGCGGGCACGCGCGAAAACTTCGGCAGGCGAGGCTCACCGGTTAACGCCAGGCGAAAGGTCGCTTTGTCGTGCGGCTGGGAAACGCGTTCGACCGTCAGCACCAGCTTCGAGCCGGAATCCGGGAGCACGGCCTTGTCCGAAAGAAGGATCAGCGATCCGCCCTCGGCGGCTTCCGGAGCCCATCCCTTTTTCGGATCGGCCTTCTCGCCGAGCACATTGTCCGCGTCGCCGCCGGCGGCAGTTGTCTCCGCAAATGCGCCGGAGAACTTAACGATTTTCGTGCCATCGACCGTGAAGGCCGCGTTGGGGTTCGGAGCTTCGGAAACGGAGCGTTCCCACACCGTTTCGCGCCGGTCGTTCAACAGCGTGATCCGAAAATCGCTCAGGCGCTTCTGCAGGCTGTTGTCCGTCCGATTCCAAATTACGATGCGTCCGATTTCCTGGGTCGCCTTCAGGTCGAGCTCCCACCATGGATCCTCCGATGTTTGGGTGTGAGTGACTGATTTCCCCTTGAAATCGCCCTCGGTATTCCCGTCGATCGCCAGGTTGGCGGGCGAATCCAGATCCGTGCTGCTTTGCGAGGCTTCGCCGCTCGGAGCGATGTTTTCCCGGCCGCTGAACACCTGGACCTCGGCCAGCGAAAGAATCTTCTCCTTGCCGGGAATCTGGATCCGGAGGTAGCGGCCGCCCACGGTGGACTTCGGAGGCACGATCATCGCGGATACGCGCGTGACGAGTGAATCATCCTTTCGATCCCGAGCCAGGCTCAACCGCACGCCGGTGAACGGCTTGGCCTCGAGCGGAAACTCCAGCGCGTAGCTTTCAGCAGCCGATCCTTCGCCCACGCTGATCGCGTCATCCTTGATTTCGGCAGCCATATCCCGCCGGAAAGAGCCTTTGGCCGCCTTCAGGACCTGCCAGTCCAGCGAGCGTGGAAAATCTGCCTGCCAGGCTTCATAGCCTTTCAAAAGCTCGGGCGTCGGCGTGGAGATCTTTTTATCGAGTCCGGAAATCTCCTTCTGCCAGGTTGCGCGCTGCTTTTTCTGTTCCCGGGTGAAAAGCTTGAGCGTGGGGGCTTCGTCCGAGCGATCCGCATCCTCGGTATTGTTCAGGATGGCGTAGAAGCGAAAATATTCCTCCTGCGTGATCGGATCGTACTTGTGGGTGTGGCACTGCGCGCAGCCGAACGACGTTCCCATCCAGACGGCCATCGTGGTGTTGACCCGGTCGACAATCGCCGCGCTCCGGAACTCCTCGTCGTTGGTGCCGCCTTCATTGTTCGTCATCGTATTGCGATGAAAGGCGGTGGCCACGAGTTGTTCTTCGGTGGGATCGGGTAAAAGATCCCCCGCGAGCTGCTCGACGGTGAACTGGTCGAAAGGCTTATTCTTATTGAAGGCATCGATCACGTAATCCCGGTAGCCCCAGATGGTGCGCAACGGATCATCCGCGTAACCGGCTGAGTCGGCATATCGCGCCAGATCGAGCCACATCCGGGCCCAATGCTCGCCAAAAGCCTGCCGATCGAGCAACCGGTCGACCAAGGACTCGTAGGCATCGGGGCGCGGATCGGAAAGAAAAGCCTGAACCTCGGAGGGTGTGGGCGGAAGGCCGGTGAGATCGAGGGCAGCCCGGCGAATCAGCGTTCGGCGATCCGCCTCGGGTGAAGGCTCGAGCCCTTCGCGTTCCAGGCGATCCAAAATGAAATAATCCATCCCGCTCCGCGGCCAGCCGGCTTGTTTCACCTTCGGCAAAGGCGGGCGTTCCGGCTTCACGTAAGCCCAGTGGTTCGCGTAAGGAGCCCCCTCGGAGATCCAGCGGCGCAGCAGCTCCACCTCGTGGCTGTTCAGCTTCTTGCCTGACTTGGCCGGGGGCATCCGTTCGTCCGCGTCCGAATGGACAATGCGGGCCATGAGCGCGCTTTTCTCCGGCTGGCCAGGGACGATCGCGGTCTCGCCCGATTTCGCTGGCTTCAGGGCATCGGCCCGCACGTCGAGCCGCAAGCCGCCCTTGCGCTCCTTCTCGTCCGGTCCGTGGCAGAGGAGGCAATTCTGGCTCAAAATGGGGCGAATCTCCCGTTGAAAATCAACCGGCGCCGCTCCGGCCGGCCGAAACGGCAGAGCGACTAGGGAGGACAGGGCACACAACCATCGAGCAACGCGGCGCATAGGCTAAGGACACAGTTTAATCCCATTTGGCGGATGGGAAAACCATTTGTTAATGATTGTCCGACACCGCCGCGCCCGGCCTGTCGCCCCGAAAGGGGGCGGCAGGCGTGATCACTCTTCGGAGAACAGATACTCGAGATCCGCTTTGGTCAGGTTGCGGGCAAAACCCTCCTCGCCAAGGACGTCGGCAATCGTCTGGGCTTTGCGCTGCTGAAGATCAAAGATCTTCTCTTCCACCGTGCCGGGCGTGATCAGCTTGTAGGCGTTCACCGTTCGGGTCTGTCCGATGCGATGGGAGCGATCAATGGCCTGCGCTTCGACCGCCGGATTCCACCACGGATCGTAAAGCACCACATAGCTGGCCGTGGTCAGATTCAATCCGGTGCCCGCCGCTCGCAGGCTGAGCAGGAAGACCGAGGGATTCGGATCAACCTGGAACGCATTCACCACCTCCTGCCGCTGCTTGGTCTCACCGGTGAGGATGTAGGTGGGCATGGAACGCTGAGCGCATTCCGCCTCCAGGATCTTGAGCATCTGCACGAACTGGCTGAAGACGAGCACCTTTTGGCCTTCGGCGAGCAAAGGTTCCAGCAATTCGAACAAGGTGTCCGTTTTGCCGGAAGTGGTGTCGTTGCCGACCAGGGTGGGGTGGCAGCAAATCTGGCGCAGGCGGGTGAGCGCGGCCAGCACGTGCATTTTGCTTTTCGCGAGGCCATGCTGGCTGACCGTCTGCATGATCTGCTCGCGGCTGCGTCGGAGTTCGGCCAGGTAGAGCTTGCGCTGGTCTTCGCCGAGCGGGCAATCCCGCCGTTCCTCGATGCGATCCGGCAGATCTTTGGCCACCTGTTTTTTGAGGCGGCGCAGCATGATCGGCCGCAGTTTGGCCGAGAGCCGCTTGCGGGAGACTTTCTGGCCCAGCTCGGGATTTTCGCCCTTGGGCTCGTACGTCTCGGTGAAGTCCGCTTGGGATCCGAGATAACCGGGCTGAACGAAATCGGTGATGCTCCACAGATCCAGCAACCGATTTTCCAGAGGGGTGCCGGTGAGGGCGAGCCGATGAGCCGCCTTCAGTTGCTTCACGGAAACGGTGACCTGGGCGGACGGATTTTTGATGTACTGCGCCTCGTCGAGCACGATCGCTTGAAAGTCGAATTTTTGGAGCGCGGTCAAGTCCCGCCGGAGCAGCGCGTAATTCGTGACGATGATATCGTGTTCCGGAATCTGTTTGCGGAGGTTGTGCCGTTCGGAGCCGCTCTCGAGCACAAGAACCTTCAGGTCCGGCGTGAATTTGTTCGCCTCGCGCCGCCAGTTGTGCAGCACCGACGCCGGACAGATGACGAGGGCGGGCTTGCTCTTGGATCCGCTTTTCTGGCGCATGAACGCCAGCCACGAAAGCGTCTGCAACGTTTTGCCGAGCCCCATGTCGTCCGCCAGAACCCCGCCCAATTTCAGTTGGGAGAGATGACAGAGAAAATCGAAGCCCTGCTTTTGGTAAGGGCGCATCTCCGCCTGGAGATTTTGGGGCAGCTCGGTGGGCGGAACGCCCTGGAATTCGGCCACGCGTTCGCGCAGGGCCTTGGCGAAAGGCTGGTCGCCAAACTTGGCGAGCGCCTTTTCATCGAGATGCGTCGCGTGGACGAGGTCCACTTTCTGCGCGACCGGTGAAAGGCCATCAAGGCCCAATTCGGCGAAGGTTTCGTGGGCGCTCTGCACCGCGTCCACATCCAGTTCTGTCCAGCCGCTATCGGGCAGCTTGACGAAGCGTCCGGTGGCGCTTTGCAGCCGTTCCAGGTCAGCCGGGGAAAGTTTCATTCCTTCGGCTTCCCAGGCCGCGCAAACCGCGAACCAGTCAATGCCGCTGCCCTGCACCATTAACTTCGGTTTGAGCTTTTTCGGGCTGAGGAACAGCCTCTGAAACGCCGGATTCCCGAGGTATTCGGCTTCGCGGGGCTTGTCGCCCCACGCGCGGGCGAGTGAATCGAGGAAAGCTTCGTTGGCATCGCCCACCCAAAGTCCCGGTTCCGGGGTGAACCAGTCCAGCTGGCGCAGCCAGTCGGTCGCCGCCTCGAGACGGCGGTCATCCAGAATCTCCGGCTTGCCATTCTTCGCTTGTGACGTGCTCCGTTGCCATTCGTGCCCGTTCCATTGCCAGGAGCTTTGGTCGCGATCGCTGGCCGCCATCAGGCGCAGGCGGACAGTCTCGTCGCTCAATTCAAAAATGAACTGCGGCCGCGCGCTGTGAGCCACGCAGAGCTGTTCCCAATCCGTGCCATTCTTGCCGTTGGACCGGCGGAGGTGAGTGAGCAGCCGATGGCTCAGCTTGCGCACGGGCAGGAACGGCTTCGGCAGCCAGTTCTGGAGCAATTCATCCGACGGGCTGTTGCGCACGAGATAGGCGGAATTCCCGATCAGCGTCAGGCGCGGATTGGCGGCAAAGAACTTTGCCTGGCTGAGGGGAACCGAGGAGCCGTCGGGAAGTTTCAGCAAATGAGTAAAAGCCAGCTCCGTCTCGTAAGGCGCCAGATCCGGCGCGAGATCGGCCATCTGGCCGCGGAAAACCAGGGCGCCGGGCGGCGCGCTCAGCTCCAATCGGCCGGTATCGCCCCAGCGGGAAAGCCACTCCAGCAGCGCCGTGCCGGAAACGCGGATGAACTCGCCTTCCTCCGCGGATTTCCCGTAAAGATCGGTGATCCACTGGATGCACTCCCAGTCGCTGGTCGGAAAGAGTTCCTGCTCGTGCGCGGCGCGCGTTCTCAGGTCCAGCAGTTCGGCGATCGTCCGCCGCTTCTCGCCCGCCCGCGGACGGGAGATGACGAACTCCATTTTGAGATGATGCAGCGGGGATCCATCAGCCACCGGTTCCGGGGTGCAAATCACCCGGAGCGAAGCTTTGGGCGCGTCGAGATGAACCGGGCGCGGGGGTAGCATCCATTGCTCGAGCTGCTCGACGAAACGTTGCTCCTGCTCGGCCGCTTCGATCTCGGCAAACCGGGAAAGGTTCGCATGGGGAACCAGTTCGGTGGGGAGCGGCCGGTTGTTCTTGAGGAAGAGCAGGGCGGTTTCTTCCAGCCTCTCCTTGCCCTTCACCGCCAGCATGCGCGGCCACCAGGTGGCGCCGGGAAAATCTTTTCGAGCCAGGGCCAGCTTGTCGAAGTAATCCTCGAGCAGGAGGAAAGCGCGCTGGGAATCGGAGCAGGTGGAAAAAATGTTCAACAGGTCTGCGCGCTCAGCCACCGCAGCTTTCGAGTCCGCCAGTTGACGGCGAAGATCGGCGAACGCTCCGTAAGCTTTATCCAGAACTGTATGATGTGCATCGTACTTCGCGGTCTGGCCACCTCGCGAAGACGATCCATTACTACGACGACTTTTCGGCATCTTGATTTCTGCCCTTCGCCCGACGCGATAAGCAGTATTTCATCACGCCATAGTCGCCCGAGACTGGTCAATGAGAAAAACAAATCAAAACTTGTCCTCTTCTGGTCCTCTCACCGCGATTTGAGGGCCATCTCCCCACGGAAGAGGAATCAGGTGAAAATCGCCATTGACGAAGCCTGGAGGGCTCGCACTGGCGATCAAGCAGAAAAGGTCGAGGGTTTACTTTAACGGCGCAATCTGGAAGCCGCTTCCCGGGCGAGCGGCACGAAGTATCTGAGGATTTTCCTCGGCGGCCCGCGGGTTGGCGGCCAAACCGCGATTGGTCAGGCCGATGTAGAATTGGTTGCTGCGCGCTAGTGGATTTGCGATCTCTTCGATCGCGGGGCGCTCCTCCCGGATTCGTGGGCCGCCCAAAGCCGCTGCCACGGTGGCACTTGAAGCTTTCACCCGCCTGCGCGGGGCCAGGTCGGCCGCCCGATTCAGGTCGGCGGCAAACTCCTCCCGGGCGCGGGGAGTCGACGCCAGACCGCGATTGTCGAGTTCATGACGGTTCGCAACAAACGCGCCCGCCAGAATGGCGGACTGGACGGAAGACGCAACGATAGCGCAAATAATTGGAATGGTTTTCATATAAGCAAAATCAATTTGTTTGCTCATCAGTCGCCTCGGCTCGCGACTCCTTACAATCCCGTGGTCGCGCAAAGGCTGGCGGTCCGCAACTCAATGCAAAAAGTCCGGGGGATTTTTGCGGCGGTGGCGTATAAATAAACGACGGGTTCGGCACGGAGTGCCCAAGCGGAAACCCGCACGAACGCATGAACGACAACGAGATCAAACAAGTCCTGAACGAGTGGCAGATCACGACCGCGCCGCCGCGGGATTTCAACGGCCGGGTCTGGCGGAAGATCGAGATGTCCCGCTCCGCTCCCGTCTCACAGGTTCTTGCGCGGTGGATCGAGCAATTCTTCTCGCGGCCCATCGTGGCGGTCGGCTATTCGGCTGTGGCGCTCACGGTCGGTCTGACTTTTGCGCAACTGCACGCGACGCGCGACGCCCGAGCCGTGCAGGCCGAGCTGCAGTTTCGCTATATTCACTCGATTGACCCGTACGCCAAACCGTTGCCGCAATGAGACGCGCCGCCCTGATCCTGGTGTTCGGAGTTTTGCTCGGTGCGGGCGGCTATTGCGGATTGTATTACTCCAAGACGGCAAAAGTGAGGACTTTGCGGGCCACCGAAATGCCCGAGTTGGCGTGGCTGCGAGAGGAGTATTGCCTGGGTGACGGCGAGTATGATCGCGTCCGGAAACTGCATGAAGGCTACCTTCCGCGCTGCGCGGAGATGTGTGCAAGAATCGCGGCGGTGAACGCGGAACTCCAGCGCTTGATCCTCGCCACGAACACCGTGACCCCGGCGATTTCCGCTAAACTGGCCGAGATCGGCAGCCTTCGCCTTCAATGCCAGACGATGATGCTCAATCATTTCTATACGGTGGCGGCGACCATGCCCGCAGACCAGGGTCGTCGCTATCTGGAGCGGATGCAAAAGCTCACATCGCTCTCCAACATGCGCGATCACTCCCTTTCCGCTCATTCCGCCGTGATGGAAAACGAGCAGCACCCGGCCGCACACTCCGAGCATGCCCACTGATCCTGCTGAGGACGATTTGCTGGATATGAAGGCGCTGCGGGCCGGTGATGAGCTGGCCCTGAACCGGATCATGGCGCGGCATCGCGAAAAGCTCTTTCACTATCTTATCCGCTTGGTGCAGAACGAGTCCGAAGCGCTGGATCTCGCGGAAGAGGCTTTCGTGCGCGTTTTCCTCAATCGCGAGAAGTTCAATTCCAAGCTTCGGTTCAGCACCTGGCTCTATGCCATCGCCACCAATCTGGCCCGGGACCGCCTGCGCTGGTTCAGCCGGCACCGCAACGTTTCGCTGGATGCGGCGACGGCGGAAGACGAACGGCCTTTGGTGGACAGCCTTGCTGAAGCCAAACCCCAACCGCATGAGCAGTTGCAGACGGAAGAACGCCTGACGGAAATCCGGACCGCTCTCGCTCAAATCCCTGAGGATCTTCGAACTCCATTAATTCTGGCGGAATACGAGAACTTGTCCCACCTCGAGATCGCGCAGATTCTCAAATGCACCGCGAAGGCAGTGGAAACGCGGATCTATCGAGCCCGGCAGCAACTCCGTGAGAAGTTGAAGCATCTCTTGGTGGATGCCTGATCCCTCTCCGGTCGGGTATCGGATTGTCCCGCTTGTGTAAAATTAGCCAGCGATTTGGCAATGAACTGAACGGATCACGGGGAAAATGCGGCTGAAGCGGGTTCGGCACTCCCAATGCTTATGAGGGGTGCGCCGAGCCTGTCAGTTCATTTGCCTCCTGCTCATCTTCGTCCGTCTGCAGGCTGGCGAGTTCCCCTTTCGATTCGAGGGGAATCTCATTTGGGTGGACGTTCGAACCGCGAAAAGCGAGCGCACCCTTCATTTCCTCCTCGATACCGGCGCCACCGTGAGCGTTCTTGATTTGGCGACGTGCAAGGAACTCAGTCTGCGGAGAGGCACTGCAGTCCAGGTGGCGGGTGTCGGTGCGTCCGCCCAGGGATTTTGGCCCACAACCTGCCAGGCCAGCGCAGGCGGCCTTGATCTGCCTTCCAAGTATTTGGTGCTCAGCCTCGGCGACCTCTCTGGCGCGTGCGGACGTCACGTCGATGGCTTGATCGGGGCGGATTTCTTCGCCGGTAGGATGGTTCAGCTCGATTTTCAATGCCAGATTGCTCGAACGGGGCGGGACGCCCACCCGGTCTCCGCGGACGCCGTTCTCCCTCTGAAAAGGGGGCCAAAAGGCGCGCTGCTCACTCAGGTTAAAGTCGGCGGAACTTCAGGGTGGGTGAGGGTGGACACTGGTTTCGCCAGCGCGGTCGATTGGGTCACCAGCCAAAGGACCGAGCCCACCAGCAGCCGAATTTCAGTAGGATTGGCGCAAATCTCCACACCCCTCACAAAGACGGAATTGCGCTTCGGTGAAATTCAAATGAGCGGCGTGCCCACTGGCCTGCACGCCAGACCGATCTTTCCAGGCGAGTCTGGATTGCTCGGCAACGCGGTGCTCTCCAACTTCCTCGTAACCTTGGATCTCGACCGCGGACAGCTGCAGCTGAGCCGGCGGCCCCTTGAAAACCGCTCTTAGTTAAGTAAGAGCGGCTCTCCGCTGTTTTCGGCAGGAACGGGCCTCCCTCGATCTGAATGCTTTAGGGACACATTTTCGAATTTCAGCCAAATGATGAGGGATTTTTCTGGGCGCGGCGTATTAAAGATTACTGGTAAAAGTAACCGTCGAAAAACTGGAAAAGAATATGAACTCCCTGAAATCCATCCTTATCGCCCTCACTCTCACCGCCGTCTCGATCTCGCTGGCCCACGCTTCCCCTCGCGGCGACGCAAACGCCACGCGCGTGGCCTCCGGCTCGACCGGTGACATCACCCGCCCTGCCGCCGCCGGTTCGCCGCGCGGGGACGCCAGCCAGATTCGCGTCGTGTCCGGATCGGAAAACTCCGATACGCTCGCCGCCATTCGAAATTCGAAACTCTCGCCTCGTGCGCAGGCCCAGAGCGGCAGCGCCGAATTCCAGGTCGCGGCCCTTGCCTCCAAATGCTGCACCGCACCCTGTTGCAAGAAATAGCCCGCCTGCGCAAACCGACGTCAAACTCAGGAGCTGGTTTTCCGCTCCTGTCATGCGTGAAGCCGCCCGAGAAGAGCAGGGCGGCTTTCAATTGTACCGTTCGGTGACTGGCGCCGAAGGGTTTCCGGCATGCCGCAGCAATCCTTGAGTTGGCTCGTTCCGAGCCAGGCAGCGGGTTAACCAAATCGCACTGTTCAGCCACGAGGCGGGTGACGGAGAACCAAGTTATTCGGCCAAAGCAGGGAGGTGTTTGCGCAACCCAGCGTGGTGGAGGGTGGTGGAGCCGAGGGGAGTCGAACCCCTGACCTTCTCATTGCGAACGAGACGCTCTACCAACTGAGCTACGACCCCAACCTGTTGGTAATCAGCATATTCTACTGAGTTCTCAGTGAAGCTTCTTTTCTGCTTCTATACCAAACTTCTATACTGTAGCGTGAAATGCATGTCAAAATCGCATTCACGCGCAGGGAAGTTCAGCAAGAGTGGCGAGAACTTGTACCGCTACACATCGAACGGCATTTATTATGCCGTGTTCCGGTCCAAGGGCAAGTTGATTTGGAAAAGCTTGAAGACCGACGACCGGGCGTTGGCGAAACGGCGGCTCAAAGAGGAGATCGAGAAGCAGACGAGGATCGACCCCAAAGCGAGCAAAATGAGTCTGGATGCTCTGCTCAAGCAATACGACGCCAGCCTGGAACAGCTGGATGGGAAAACAATTCAGACCAGGCGTTCGATCCTCAAGGTATTTCGGGGGACTTGGACGTATGGACTTCAATTGGAAGTCAGGGACATCACGTCGTCCCATCTTGAAATCTGGGTTGGCCAACACAGGAAGCGTCTGAAGAAGTCCAGCTACAATGAATATCTCCGATTCCTCCGCCAGTTGTTCGAGATCGCCGTGAAGAGTCGGGTGGTGGCGGAGTCTCCTGCGGCTCATCTGAAGGAGCTCAAACGAGAGAAGCCAATCCGCGAGACGCCGACTTGGGACCAATTTCAGTCGATTGTTCAAAGCATACGCTCGCAAAAGTTCAGCGCCGAGCCGGACGAAACGGCTGACTTGGTCGAGTTTATGGGGCAGGCGGGCGCTGGAACTGCTGAAGCAGCAAACCTTCGAGGCGAACATATCAGTTTGGCGGAAAAGAAAATTCGATTCTATCGGAGCAAGACCGACACAGGCTTCTGCGTCCCAATTTTCCCTCAAGTGCTTCCGCTTTTGGAAAGACTACAACACAAAGGCCGACTTGAAACGGGCCAGCGTGTTTTTCATGTGCGCAGTCCAAAGAAGGCTCTCGCTTCGGCGTGTGTACGTTTGGGCTTGGCAAACTTCTCTCCGCGAGCGTTGCGCCGATGCTTCATCACACGGGCCATTGAGTTGGGGGTGGATTTCAAAACTATCGCGTCTTGGCAGGACGTGGACAAGCTGCCGTTCTCACGATGGGACGTTTCAAACTTCAGTTCGACGGCTGGCGCGTTTTTGAGTGAGCGCTGAGAGCCGCGAGCACCACAATGCGATTGTGGGGTAAACCTCATCACCGGCCCCACCGTGGCTCAGGGACGGGACCGGCACCCTGGATGCCCGACGCATCGAAACTCACAACCCTCGCCTGGATCGGGCGATTCGAAAACCGCGCATTTTATGCAGTGACAAGCGACGTTCTAGCAGCAAAGACTACCGCCATGCCGAACTGACTAACAACATGAAACGCTGAACAAACCCATGAAACGCAAACTGCTTCTGCTACTCGTAATCATCGCTGGCGTCGGCCTAATCGCCTACATGATAAAAAAAAGTCCTGGGAGTTCCAAGGAAGCCGTGGTGGTGTTCGGCGAAGACTCGTCGAACCTCAAGGCTTACGGTTCCTTGAAAGACGAATTCACGGCGAAAACCGGCATACAGCTAAAGTTTGAAGGTGCAACCTTCGAGCAAGCGGTCCAGAAGGCCGACGCCGATTTTCGGAACGGCAAGGGCGACTTCGACATCGTTCTCCAATACAACTTCAGCCTCGCCCCTTACGTAAAAAACAAATATGTCGCCGAGATTGCCGACGTGTTTTCGCCCAGCGTCCTGAGCAACGCACGGGTCAACGAGGGTATGTTTGAGAATGCTTTACGCGAGACATGTTTCTACTACAGCAATCCGCAAGACACGAAATCCGCTCCCAAACAGTTCGGATTTCCCTTCGCTGCGAACACGATGCTGCTGGTCTATAACAAAGACCTGTTTGAGAACCTTGCTTTGAAACAGAAGTACAAGACTGAAAACGGCAAGGACCTTGTTCTACCCGCTGACTGGCAGGATTATTTGACAGTCGCGGAGTTCTTCGCGAAAGCACAGGCAGACCTGAAAGGCGTCTGCATGCATGGAGCCGGCGACGGATGGCTCTACTACGAGTTGTGCAACTATCTTTTTGGCATGGGCACGGGGACTTCAACCAAGCGTTACGGATGGGAGGAAGGCGCCCCCGTTACCATCGACAGCCCAGAGAATAGGGAGGTGCTTCGATACTGCAAACGCCTTCGCGCTGCCTCATCGGGAGATTTCTTCACGGTCGGAGCATCACAGCAGCAGGAAATCCTGCTACAAGGGAAAACCGCGATGGCGTTGGTGTGGAGCGATTACGTTCAGCCGCTGGCTGCAAGCAAATCTCCGCACTTTGGCTTCACCCCCGTTCCTGGCAAAATCTCCCCCCTGGCCGGAGGAGCCTTCTACATCAACCGCAAATCCCGTCACATACAGCCTGCCTCGCAATTCGTTCTCTACGCACTCGCTCCTGAAAACCAAACGAAGCTGATTGAGAAGGGACTTTGTTCCGCTTTGAAAACCGCCTACACGGAGGATGTCATGGCACGCGTTCCTTACGCTCGCGCCTTGCGCGATTCCCTCGAACGGGGCGTCTTCATGTTCGAGGCCGGCAGCGATGCTGAAATCATCAACAGCGCTCTCACGACTTGGGTGCAGAAGTTCATTCGTGGTGAAGTTTCAGAGGCCGAAGCTCTCAAACAGGCGCAAGCCGAAGTGGCAGCCAAGGGAGCCAAGGCCCGATGAAAGGCGCGGCATGCATCTAGCGAGCGGAAACATCGAGACGCTGATGGTGTGTGCATTGCTCACGCTGCTGGCCGCTTTGTTCACGGTCGTTCTCTCTGTGATTTGCGGTGCCACGCTCGCTTATCACGCACGCTTTACCGTTCGGTACGGCGTGGCATTGGCTATCCTGTTTATTCCATTCGCCATCGGAGGTAGTGTTTGGGCGTATTCGGTTACTCGCTGGGCCTCTTGGTGCGGGTTGCAAAGCGAGCTGGTTTTCTCCGGGACATTTGGCCGCGCGACCGCCTTGTTGCTTTTTTGCCTCGCTCGGACCTTGCCGCTTGGAGCCTTTTTCTGCGCGACAACCCTTCAACGTTACACCTCGGAAATCCGCCCATATTTTCAAACTCACCAATTGCGACCTTCCTTCTTCCTGCTGTGTGGACTGAATCGAATCCCCAAATCCATTCTCATGCTCCTCGGCCTGTTTGGGGGCGCCATGATGGGTTCCGAAGCATCGCTCCCCACTTTTCTTTACCGCGCAAATCCTGGCACAGAGCCGGAAACAGCCAACATCCTGCTCGCCCGTTTGTTTCGCGAAATTTATGCCACTGCCGGCCCTGAAAGCCTCTCACAGGTTGCGACCCTGGGTGTGGTTGTTTCGTTGCTACTGCTGCTGGCGGCACTTTTCGGCACTTGGGCGGGTAGAGGCGTGCTTTCTTCCATCCGCTCCTCTCTGGGTTGTTCCGCGGTGCTTTCTGGTGCTAGTTTTGACATGTTCTCGCTCCTGTCACGCACGGCGATGATTCTCTCGCTCGCTCCCGGTATTCTCGCGCTGATTGGCCTGTTTATCCCGGCTCACCGTGCCGGACTGTCTCACATCAACCCCATTGATACGGTTTTCAATTACCGGGAAATTGTGGGCTTGGGTGGTCTGGTCGGGGGAGTAGTCACGGCCATTGGAATCGCGATTGCGGTCAGGCTTCGCTATTCTCGGAGGGATTTATTGGCTTGGCTGGAAAGCAAGCCAATTGCCGCCGGCCTTCTGCTCCTTCCGGCTTTTGCTCCCGTTTTGTCGGTCGTGGCTGTGCTGAGTAAGATTTCCAACGGTCAGATGGCAGGCGTGCCTGGTTACCTCTCTTTGTTTCTCAGCCATGCGGCTCTTCACTATTCCGTATTCCAGTTTATTTGCATGGCCTTGATTGCAGCGATCCCCGAACGCCGTGTGGCATGGCAGCGCTCCATGAAATTGAGCTATTCGTTTTCTCTCCTGACGGACGGCTTCAAGCGGCACGCGGCTGTCATCGTCTCATTGATTGGTTTGGGCACTGTGCAGGTCGTTACGGATGGCTCCATCGCTCGCTGGTTCTCGCATCTGGTCAAGGCCCCAGAAGAAGCGCTTTACGCGGCCGTTTTTGGGCGTCTCTCCAGTGCTGCCGAGGCCGAAGTCATCGCATGGTCGGTCGGGATCGTGGCCGTTGCGGTGTGCGCGGTTCTGGCTTCTGCCTACGTCCGGGAACTCAAAAGCCGCCCGCGCTATGTCTGAACCTGCGCTTCATTTTTCGCACGTTACGTTTGGCTTTGGCAAGCGCAAGCCACTGTTCGAAAATCTCTCCTGCTCTCTCGCGAACGATTCTGCTACTGGCAAGGTCATCGCCCTCATGGGGCCAAGCGGTGTGGGCAAGACCACCTTTTGCGATCTCGCCTTGGGAATCCGCCAGCCACAGAAAGGCTCCATAAAGTTCGCGCCCGAGAACGCCAACATCGCGGTCATTCCCCAGAAAGGCGTGATCTTTGACGAATTGAGCGTGAGGGAGAACATCGAGTGCCTGAAATACTCGAAAAACATGGGTGGAAGTTTTCGCGAGGCTAAAGTCCAACATGCAGTCGAGTCACTTGGTTTGTCGCATGTTCTCGAAACTGGCACTCACGCCAGCGCGATAAGCGGTGGCGAGGCCCAGCGAGTCATGCTCGCCCGGATTCAGACCATCAACTGCGATGTGCTGATTCTCGATGAGCCGTGCTCGTTCCTGGACAACCGGGTGAAAGACTCTTTTCTCACCGCAATGCGCTCCACCGTGGATGAATCTCGATTGCTGGCCCTCATGGTCACACACGTCTGGGATGAAGCGCGGCTGGTTGCCGATGAGGTTCTTTTCTTCCATCAGGCGCAGGGCGACTCAGTCCAGCTACATCACACATCGGTCACGCAAGCGATGAACAATCCGCCAACTATCGATGCTCTCTTTGGCATCCACTGGCCTGACTGCGCAGTTGTCGATCGGTTGAGAATCGCGGGCATGGACAATCATCTGACTAATCGTATTCCACAGGCCGCCGCCCTGCTTGGTTTCTTTGAAGGTGAGCCATCGGAGCGAGAGGATGACTCTCTGGACGCGAGTTTATTGGGCCAACTAGGGGTTTCAGGAATGGGCGGCGAGTGGCTTCGAGCAACTCTAAAAAAGGGCTCTGGGGGTCGCCCTAACGTACGGTGCGTTTTTTATGGCGAAGATGGAGTCGCAATCCGCCAGGAGATGGCAGCACAAATCACTTTCCGTAGCCGAATGCTATAAACAATAATGAACGAATCCAAACAAATTATTATCACTGGAATCTCGAGCGAACTAGGCGGCATCTTGGCAAGAGAGTTCTCCAAAGAAAGGGGCGTGCAAATTATTGGCACTATGCGCCGAAAGCGAGTAACGGCAGACAAGTTCCCGAAAAGCATCTGCATACTGCAAGGTTGCGATCTCACAGACCCGCAATCTTGCTCTAAACTTGCAAAAATGGCGGAGCAGCGGTTCCGTGGGCGGTTTGGGCTAGTCCACTGCGTGGGCGATTTTTGGCATCATGATCCCTTTTTAGATTTCGGACCCAAAGAGGCTCAAACAATGTTCGCGAGCCACGTCACTACTTTTTATAATGCGCTGCAATTCCTGATTCCCGTCATGAAGCGACGACACGGAGGAAGTGTCGTAGCGTTTTCCTGTAATTCCACTCTTTACCATTATCCATGGATGACCGCGTTCACAGCATCAAAGAGCGCCGTGGACAGCATGGTGACTTCACTTGCCAACGAGTATTCCGGAGAGAATATCCGACTTAATTCGATACGCCTTTCGTCGCTTAAGACTGAACCTGTTCGCCGTTCAAAACCGCATGGAGATTTCAGTCATTTCACCCCACCAAAAGATATTTTTCCTATAGTGCGCTTTCTGCTTTCTCCGGCAGCCTACCTTGTCAACGGAAATTCAATCAGCACTTTTAAACATAGTGAGGGCTTTTACAGGCAAGGCTATTTTGAAAGAGTATCCAAATGAAAGTGCGCACATTTATCGCACGCGTCTTAAAGACTCGGTCGGGAAAGGCCTTTTTCATGTTTGCTTTTCTCCAAGTAAGTTTCCTCCTCCTGGCATTGATTCATTACCACCGCATAGCAAACGAGATTTCCATGGGCGACATCAGCCTGTTGGCCTCTTTTGTCAGTAAAATGAAGCGGACGAATGACCCGCTTGCAGTTTACCTAAACAGTCAGTTTTCTCCAACGACAAAGCAAGCGCTCTCAAATTATCCCATTATCAACCCTAACCCCCAGGTAGTCGAAGCTGAACTGGCCCAAGACTTGTCGAAGATTATTGGCAAACGGTCTATTTTTGAGGAACAACGTTTCAGCGGTGTCAAGCTGCGTCCGATCACGAGGCAAATTTTATCCCAAAACCCGGAACTAATCTCTTTTTCCTTGGCTCGTCTTAATCGTTTGCTCCTCGAAGACGCTTACCCAAATGAAATATATCGTAATGATGGTCTGTTAGCTAGGTTTGTGAGGTGGGCGCAATCTACAAAAATATTTCCATGGATAACTCAAATACTATTCAAACGCGGGATGGATCATGCTCAGACAGCCTTTTTACTAATTAGTGTGTACTTATTGATTACTTGGAACACCTACGTATTTAGCAAAGAATGCAATCATCAGCTTGGTTGGATTCATACTCCAGAAATATCTAAGTTGGCAGAGTCGGATCAGCGTTTCGCTGAGACTCGGCTTGATCGAGCAGAAAATTACGTCAAGATTTCGATCGGGCTTTCCGTGGCTTTGGCGCTTTCAGTAATGGCTACGTTTTTTGTCGTCTTTGAGACTTATTTCAACTATTATTGGACTACTATTCTAGTAGCGAATGAATTTTTTGGGGTGGTGCTTTTTCTATTTTTCCTGCTGGCAGACATTGGGCTGCTACGCTTGTGTCGACATGCCTTATCAAGCTGTGGAGAGCTTTCCGAAGTCAAGAATGAGGAGTGGAAAAAGCGTCACATTCGATTTCAAAAAATGGTGCAGTTTTATGTGTTTGCCGTGGATGCGCCGGGTTTGATTGGAATGGCATTGATTTTTGTGATCGGCCTACTTATTCACCCTACTGTCGCAGGGTTTTACTGGCAGGGTTTCACGGCGGGCGCAATTGGCTTGCACCTCGTTTTTTCGCAGGCGGCGTTGACACTGCTCGCAACTTTCGAAAAAGAACTGACCGAGTAACTACTTCTACGTTATGCAAATGTCACCAGCTCACGTCGCGCACTTTCATTCGAATGGCTATATCTGTCATGGCCCTCTATTGACCCCTGGCGAGCTTCA
The DNA here is from genome assembly GCA_964566945.1 of uncultured Verrucomicrobiota bacterium. Taxonomy (GTDB): domain Bacteria; phylum Verrucomicrobiota; class Verrucomicrobiia; order Limisphaerales; family SXQI01; genus DASVNK01. Next base: position 417,298 of record CAZMKE010000002.1, read on the forward strand.
GGTGCTGGGCGCTCGTCTGGATGCCATCGCAGCAGGCGAGCGTCCGGGCATTCCTGAGCACTGCCTTCGCATCGAAGAAAAGGCCAAGGTGGGGGAACTCCAACATGCGTCCCGCCGAGACAAGGTGTGGCAGATGTTGAACGTGCGGGATTACGATCCGTTATTCATGCGCATGGTTCACCATCCGCGTGTGCTAGAATGTGTTGCGCAATTGTTGGGACCAAATTTGAGGCTAATCGAAGATAACGTAATGATGAAGCCGGCCTTTCACGGCGGGGCGCACTGCTGGCATCAAGATTCGGCCTACTGGGCTTTCCGTCCTTGCAACATGGTGACCTGCTGGATCGCAATCGACGACGCCACTCCTGAAAATGGAGCCCTAGCTGTCATTCCTGGCTCTCATAAGCGCGGCCTGGTTGAGCATCAAACCGAAGCCGGCACAGGGTTTTGGGAAACGAGTCATGATGAGAAAAATGCTGTGACCTTGCCCGTTCGTTCTGGACACTGCATACTCCTCCATAGCTTGCTGGTGCATGGCAGCCCCAAAAATGCCACGCCCCATAGGAGGCGCGCATTTATTTTGGCCTACGCGCAAGCAAACACGACTTACATAGGAGAGGATACAAATGAGCAGTTGTTACTCGTTTGCGGAGAAGGAGAAATGCAGCGGGCAAACGTAAATCAAGTGGAGCCCGCTGGAGGCTCGTTTAATTAAAACGAGTTGATTGACGCTTTGATTCGATGTGGCGCTCTTCGTTAATCAACCTTGTACCAATAAGAGCCTCGATAAGTTCGTTCTTCGCGTTGCTTTTAGCGACCGTTTCATGTTGGGCGGAGAGCTTTCCTCCTGAACTAATAGACCTTACTTTGTCCGAACCCCAATTGACTTACGTCTTTCCTCCAGGTCCATTCCAGACCGAGGATTTTGTTTTTGATGGTCAGGTGACGTTTTCGTTGCGCCAAGACAGTTGCGATCCACCGACTTTGTACCTAAACTGGTCTGATGACGGAAAAAACCCAATACCTGCAATTGTAACTTCTGTTTGCCAACCTCAGATTTGGGGTGCGTGTCTTGCGCCAGGTACGACAGGGGCAGGAGGTCCCTTATCCAAGGACGTGAATTACTCAGCCGTTGTCTTCACGGACTTGGAATTCACCTTTGGTTGCTTGAATTGTCTTGCATATCCAGCAATTGTATTACCGCCACCTGTTCATCAGTTCATCATCGCCCAACTCGCTGATCCTTATAACCCGATGCTTACCTCTGAGGGAAAGACATTTAAATGGAATAAGGTCAGGGGCGTCGATGTCAGTTACGCGAACCCCGAGTCGGATACTTTGAAGAATATTACGAAAGAAGTGGACTGGAAGGAGGTCCTCGATAACGGTAACTCGTTCGCGTATGTTAGGGCGACGCAAGCCAGCCTCATTGCTGATTTCGCCTTGCAGACAAATATCAAGGGCGCTCTGGGTAAGGGTTTGATAGTTGGAGTTTACCACCTCGCGGGCTTGGGCTGCTGTGACAACGTCAAAGTCGATTATTCAAATCCGGAAAGCGCATACGATGAGGCGGCTTTCTTTTTAGAGCATGCGACTTCTTTCATCGGTACAAAGTTTCTGCCTCCTGCCCTGGATTTGGAATATAGCACTTTCACCAACGACCGGGCCGATCCTTCTGAATGGGTCGCTAATTGGTTGCGTTATGTTTGGAAGGCTACTCATGTGCAACCTATCATTTATATAAATGAAGCCAAGTATAGTCTTCTGTCGGAGGACATTCGTAAGACATATCGATTTTGGATTGTTGCGTGGGACAAGCGACCTGAATACGTACCTCGGAGTTATCCTAAAGATCCTAAAATTACGGCAGAACTAAAATTTCGCTGGCTGTTTAAGCAGTATCGCTCGCCCGATCCGGAGAAGGGTTCGACTGACTTGAATCATATTGATTGGGACTCTTTTAATGGACTTCATGCGGATTTGTCGCAATTGAGCGTGCTCACACAAATACCAAACAAGTTGCCTAGGTCGGACGGCATTTCCTGCTTCTTCGACGATTTCAGTGGAATTAGGGTAAGGGAATTGCCAGATTCCCAGCTACAAAGTAGAGCATTGTAATCAGGTAACGCGTCGACCGGTAACCGCGAGCTTTTCGTTTGGTCGCAGAGAACAAACTGTTTAGTCCCTCCATAAAAGCTGTCGTTAAGCCGTTTTTCCAGTGAGCCAGGATTCCCTCCAGGGCTGTCGATCATCTCGGCTACCTTCACCATCGGTTGCAGCAATTCTTGCCCTGGTTTGGCGGCTTCCCTCCGAGCCCATTGTCCCCATATCCAAAATTCCCTGCGGGCTTTGCTCTCCGTCCGCGCGGTGTAAATGTCCCGTAAAGCCAGGCGCATCTGATAGGCTTTTGCGGTGAGCAGATGTTTCCAATCCATAGCCTCCATTCGCTCGGTCTGGCGGTCACTGAGATTCTCCGGGTTCTTCCGCCAAAGCCACAAGCTCTTTGCCAAGCAAGAGCGCTTCTCCTCGCTGGCTTGCGCCTCCAAACACCGCACCTTGTCCAACGCCTCCCCGGCCTGGGCCAGCACGTGAAACTTGTCGAAAGTGATCTCCGCGTTCGGCAGGTTCTCTTCGACCCCGCAGATGTAGGCTCGACTCATGTCGATCGCGACCTGGGTAATGGCTTTGTGGTGTCCGTCATGACGGCCCATTTCCAGCGCAAAATCCTCCCAGACCGACGCATCTTTGCCGGGCGTCGCGAAGACCACCCGCTTTTCCTGCAGGTCGGCGAACACGGTGATGTAATTGTGCCCCTTCTTTCGATTCATTTCGTCGGCTCCGACCCATACCAGATCCGCCCAACTCGACTTGCGGTGTGCCTCCTCAACGTGGGCAAACACCATGCGCCACAGGCGTTGATCGGTTTCGCCGAGAATCTCTCCGGCTTTCTTGACCGGCATCTCCTTCATCAGCGTCAGAGCGAAGGCTTCGAACTCTCGGGTAAAATGCTTACTGCGGCCTTCCCAAGGCGGAGTGACGCGATAAACTTTGCCATCCTCGGAGCGTCGGCCACGCGGGAGCGCGCAGACGATGACACAATCGTTGTTAAAAACGTTTAGGTGTCTCCACTGCATGGGGGCGACATGATCGTAACAAGTCACCACCTGCTTAGCTTGTCGGCTCTCTTGGTCCCAAAGCTTGGCCGTCTCCTCCACCGCTATGACGAAGGTCTTCTCCTTTACTTCGAATTCCGTTCGAACCACTCTCCACGATTCTCCCAGGCCTAAAAGTTGATGAAACGTTTCTTCAGGTGACACGCCCAACATTTTACTGAATCTACTCCGCCGAATTCCACTGAATTAATCGAGGAACCCATTTCCTTCGTCACCTACTCTGGCACTCCTACAATGGTAACATACGACCGCATTTTGGACCAAGTGTCTGATCCAGATGGGGAGTCCTTCTCTTTCGTTGATGGGATGCAATCTCAGAGGACTGTTGGTGGAACAGTAAACTTCAAAGACCCTTCGAGAACATTAGTATATACATCGCGCCCCGATTTTACTGGTGTGGATTCGTTTGATGTGAAGGTTAAAGATCTTGTCGGCGCGGCGACGTTGTCGGTATCCGTTCAGGTTATACCCAGAGATAAAGTGTCGCCGACCCACATAAGCTATGACGAGTCTGGAGTGGTGATTAATTTTAGTAGGTTGCCAGCCGCCACTTACACTTTTGAACGATCCGATAATTTGTCGAACTGGACCACGCTTGACACCTTCACCGTGGGCGTAGATGGCAATATTCAGCTGGTTGATGCGGCCTCTTCCTTTTCAGCATATTATCGAATCAAGCCGGCGTCCGACTCTCAGGTCCCTTGAACTTCCTCGGTGGTTAGTTTTGAAGTGATTGCTGACAGCTCATTCTTGCGCGAGAACGGGAGTTGCGGAAAGAGAAAAGTAGAGAGCCCTTCAACACTTCATCATGGGCCTGAGCCTGTCAGGGGGCGAAAACCGCGGCAGCTTAAAACCTACATTCCGCGCAACTTTCAGATCGCCACCCGCTTGTTCCGCGTCGCGATCAAATGTATCCGTCTTAGGAACAACGTGTGATCCGCGGGTGGGCTGCGGGAGGAGTTTCGGTGAGGATTTAGAGGGCTTGGGCGGGACGCGCGGCTTTCCAGGCGGCTGGAGTTAACTCCGCGACGCGGTGGATCGGCCAGTCAGCGAGCTTGGGCAGGATG
>CAZMKE010000003.1:0-363297 GCA_964566945.1 uncultured Verrucomicrobiota bacterium
TGCCTACCAGTCACTTACAGAAGTCTTATACAGCTAATTTCTTAACGGCATTGGGGCTAGCGAGCTGACCGGCCTTTGTTTTGTCTTCCGGTGTATTTGATGGATTCGCGCCGTGCCCATCCCCGTTCAGCCACCAGTTCATCGAGTAGCTCCGCAACCGCGGGACGGCGGCATTGCGATCGATCCCCGATCGGTCAGCGGGGCAGTGATAAACACCGTTCCCGCCCACATTTTTGTAGAGAACGCCACCTGTTAGGTTCGTGGTGTTTGTATCCTGCCGCGCGTTCCCCAAGACCCACGAGCCAGGCATGCCGCGGATGTCCGCCCCGCCCGACGTCATGCTCGGCGGCACAGAGTCGTTATTTTCGAGGACATACTGCAGCCACGCGAGTTGAAGTTGGCCCAGGTTAGAGACGCAACTGATCGTCTGCCCTTTGAGCTTGGCGCGGCTCAAGGCGGGCAGGAGCATCCCCGCGAGAATCGCAATTATCGCAATGACTACGAGAAGTTCGATCAGTGTAAAAGCGCGCTTACGCATATTCCTCCTTCGCTATCCCCTCAATGCAGAACCGTACGAAAAAAGCGCCTCTGCGCTGGTGCACCGAAGCCGAAATTCAAGCGCCCGTTGGCATTCGTGATCGTGGTGGCTCCGTCCGGCGACCAGTTCGCAAGATTTGTCGAACTTTGAATATCATACGCAAGGTTCCGGCCCCCCTGGAGCGATACCCCTGAGAATTCTCCGTTGCTAAATAAAGTCAGCCGAGCGGGTTCGGCGATGGTAGTGACCTGATTTCCCGGGATCTTTTGCAGCTCTTGCGCGATTCCAGATGGCCACTCGACCCGGACCACCTCCACGCTTGCGGCATCGCCCAGGCCGAAATGCGCGATCAAATTTCCGGTCGCACCGCTGATTTCGCGCATTTGCCAATAACTCTTCCCGTGAATCGTTGCCTTGACTCTCACCTTGGCCCCGATCGCTGATCGATTCGAAACCGTTCCAACGAGGCGGACATTGAACCAGTGATTGCTATTCCCCTCATTATGGTAAATGTAACTCGGTTCGGCGGTCAGCAGCAAATCGGGAAAGCCGTCATTGTTATCATCGCCCCACACGACCGCCGCGGAATAACCGCTATCCGCCACGAGCGTGCTGTTGGTCATCCGGCTAAACGTACCATCTCCGTTACCGTGATAAAAGGCATTCTGCGTGGCCGGACCGCTCCCGGTATGCTGCGAAACAAAAAGATCGAGGTTCCCATCGTTGTCCACGTCTTCCCAGCCCGCAGAGATGTACGAACCCGCATCTGTTGCGATCGCGCCTGCGGTGACCTTGGTAAAGGTCCCGTCTCCGTTATTGTGGTAGAGGTAGTTGGCTCGCTTGGTGAGATCGAAGTTGCCGTTCGTGACAAAGAGATCAAGGAAACCATCGTTATCATAGTCCCCCCAGACCGCCCCGGGACTGTGGCCGGCATCCGTCGTAAACGGCTCTTGCTTTACCTCGGTAAATGTCCCGTCACGGTTATTGTGAAAAAGCGAATTGTGACCGGCTCCGCCATAAATAAACACATCCGGATACCCATCATTATCGTAGTCTGCCCAGGCAAATCCGTTACCTACCTTCCCTCCTGATGGATGCGCTGGAGAAAGCGCGCTGTCCACCAATGTAAAGGTCCCATCGCCACTGTTATGAAAGAGCGAATTCGGTCCACCCGTATTAACGAGCAGAATATCGAGAAATCCATCATTATCGTAGTCCGCCCAAAATCCCATGAAGTTCCCCATAGTCGCCGCCAAATTTCCGGTGTTGATCCGCTCAAACCCTCCCTGTCCGTTATTGCGGTAAACGAGGCTTTTGACCGTCGGCGTCGGACCAAACACCCCGCCGAAAAACACGTCTGGAAACCCGTCGTTGTCATAATCCCCCAGGGCGACGTTCAGGCTGTATCCAACATCCGTCGTCAAAGGAGCCGAGGCGCTCTGCGAAAAGGTTCCGTTCCGATTGTTGTGATACACGGCATTGCGAGCGCCGTTCGGGGTATCGACTCCGTTCGCGATGATCAGGTCCGGATACCCATCTCCGTCCAGGTCAGTCCACGCTGCGCCCCCGACAAAGTTCCCACCAGGAAGCGATACTCTTGTGAAATCTGGCAGCGCGCGCACGCTTCCCGCTGAGGTCGTCACCCTTGGCACATTTTGCGCAAGCAACTCGGTTACACCTGTTAGCCCAAGGGCAAATCCGAGCCCAACAAGCCCGGCCGAACGACTCCAATCCTTCTTCATATTGCGCCGTTAAACGCCTCGTTCGCGATCTTTCTTTCAAATTTGCGAATTTTTTTTCGAATTCGGAATTTCGCCGCCATTGAAATAAATTCTCCTGTTCGCGCGTTAAATGGTCTAAATGTGTTTGAGCATGACAACCGCTCCGCGCGATTCCATTGCCACCCGCGAAACCCTCCTCCATCGCCTTAAGGACTGCGAGGATCACGCGAGTTGGCAGCGCTTTTACGACACGTACCATGACCTGATATTCCGCTTTGCCCTCAAATCGGGTCTTGGTGAGTTCGAGGCTGAAGAAGTGGTTCAGGATACGGCGGTGGCGCTTGCGCGCAACCTGCCGGAATATCGGTATGATCCTGCGGTCTGCTCCTTCAAGACCTGGATGCTGAATCAGACGGTTTGGCGCATCAAATCACAATTTCGCAAGCGCCGGACCCAACCTCAGAAGCTCCCTCTCGACGACTTGAACAACGGTGTCGAACGCCTGTCCGATAATGCAGCCGAGCAATGGCAACTCCACTGGGAGGCGGACTGGCGCAACGCGGTTCTGGCCGCCGCCCTCCAGCGGGTTAAAAAGGAGGCCAATCTCAAGGATTGCCAGATTTTCGAACTTTACGTTCTGCGGCAATGGCCTGCCGGAGATGTCGCGAAATCACTGCAGGTCAGCGTGGCGCGTGTATACCTGGCCAAGCATCGCCTCACGCCTTTGATGAAGAGGCATGTAGCTGCCTTTGAAAAAGAGCGTTTTTGACGCTGCCGTCGCCGAGGTGTCGAGCCGGTCCTCGCTTATGAAGGGCGGACCCGGCAACCAAGGAGATGGCGTTGCCGTTCGGCTGGAGGCCGGCTAGATCTGACCGAGTCGCATGGCAACCGTGTAAAAACCACTGGCAGCCGTGTTCTCGATGTAGAACTTCAGGGTTTGATTGCTGGGTGAAGTGTAGACGTCTTGATCGATATCTCCGGTGGCGGTCAGCCCAAATTGGACTGCGACCGGGGCGGCGTCGAGGCTCTTCCGGTATTGCACCTCGTAGTCGACGTTTCTGTAGGCGCGAAAGGCGAGTTCGAGGCGGTTGGCCCCGGGCTGCACCGGTTGAACGCTGGCCGCGCTGAGGGAGTAGGCGAGATTGGTGACCTTGACCTCCAGCACGTCTTGCCCGTCGTAGGTGGCGGTGTATTTGCTCAGATTCCCTGGGGTCGGTCCTGAAACGCGCTTGCCGTCGATGGCGTAAACCGAGTTGTGGCAAAAGCAGTTCATGCGGTTGGACGAGGGGTCAAGCGCTTCGACGATGCAGCCCTGGTGGGCGCACCGGGAATTTAACGCGTAGAAAGCGTTGTTGGGGCCGCGATTGATGATAAACGGGTAGAACGTCCCGTCGGGGCCTTGATTGCCATTGACCGGATTGAGCGCGATACGCACGGAGCCGGACTCCGCTTGCAGCGCCGGAAAGTCCGACAGCCGGATCCTGATCACCCCGGTCGGAACGGCGAACGCGTGGACCTGGGAGGCCACGGTCTGGCTCCAGGCCCGGCCTGCCAGGGTCGAGTGAGCGACAAAGACACTAAAGGTCTTGATGAAAGCCTTCCGGCTCAGCACTAAAGGGGTGATCACGGGAGCGCAGTTTAGGAATTAGTATTTGGAATGCCAGCGTATTCTCCACGGGCGGATTTCCTTTCATCTTAGGACTTTATTGCCACGCTTCTGGCAAGCAAAGGCTTGTCCTGGAACGGTTTGGATTGGCATGGAATCCGCTTTGAACCGTGGGATGCTTTTGCCGAGCGAAGCCTGGCCTGCTGACCGGGTTAATTTTGACGGGTTCAACGAAGTCTGCGCCCAGTCTGGGGAAGATTCTTCCGCCCACGGGACCGCACGTTCCCTCGTTGGGGGCGGCAGTTCCCTCCTCATGAAGCCAAAGATCACTCCCACAGGGCGGGAAACGACCTTCGACGAGGATGAAATCATCGTCAGCAAGACCGATTTGCGCGGTATCATCACCTACGCCAATGACGTCTTTGCCCGCGTCTCGCGTTATCGCCCGTCCGAACTGATTGGCGCTCCCCACAATATCGTCCGGCATCCCGAAATGCCGCGCTGCGTCTTCAAATTACTCTGGGACACCATTAAGGCGGGACAGGAGATCTTTGCCTACGTTCTCAATCTCGCAAAAGATGGCAGCCATTACTGGGTGTTTGCTCATGTCACCCCCAGTTATGACGAGGCTGGCCGGCATGTCGGCTATCACTCGAGCCGCCGCGTTCCGTATCCGGACGCGCTCCTGAAGGTCAAACCCCTTTATCAAAAACTTCTCGCCGAGGAAGCGCGGTGCGCAGATCCACGCCAGGGCGCCGCGAATGCCGGGCGTTTGCTGCGGCAGGTGCTCGAGGAACGAGGGATGGATTACAGCGAATTTGTTTTCAGCCTTTCCGCCCAAACTCAACTTTCCGCCGGGATCCGATGATTTATGAATGTTGTTTCGGAAATTCGACTGGACCAAGCCGTCGATTCGCAGGTCTTGCCCGATGCCACGAATGGCGGAATTGATCCCGTTCAGATCCGCCGCCTGACGGATGTCTGCGAGCGGGCCGCGCGCGGAGATTTGGAAGCGCGAATCAACTGCGGAGGGGAATCGGGCGATTTCAGCCGATTATGTTCCGCGGTCAACGGGATGCTCGACATGGCCGATTCATTCGTTCGCGAGGCTGCCGCCGCCATGCGCGAGTGCAGTCAGGATCGCTTTCATCGGCCGATCTTGCTGCGAGGGCTTCAGGGCGCCTACCGTCAGAGTTCCACCACGATTAATCGAGCCGGCGTAAAGATGCAGGAGAGTCATAATCAGCTCGATTCCACGGCCCGCCTGGCGATGGATACGGCCCGGCACGTTCAGGAAATTGCCACTGCCTGCGAGGAGTTGGGTTCCTCCAACGCGGAGGTGTCGCGTCAGGCCGCGGAGTCTGTCCAGTTGAGCGAGGCAGCGGTTCGCCAGGGCAGCCAGGCGCATTCCTCGGTGCAGGCTTTGCATGCTGCCATGAACAAGATTGATGGGATGCTTTCCCTCATCAACAAGATTGCCGCCCAGACGAATCTTCTCGCGCTGAACGCCGCCATCGAGGCCGCGCGGGTGGGCGAACACGGGAGGGGTTTCGCCGTGGTCGCGGATGAAGTGAAGGAACTTTCCCGAAGCAGTGCCAAAACCGCGGATCACATCGCCCAGCAGGTCGAATCCATGCGGACGATCGCCGCCCAGACGGTGGCCTGCATTGGCAACGTCAATGACTCGATCCAGCGCGTGAGTGACTCTGCCAGCGGCATAGCGGCGTCATCCCGGGAACAGTTTCAAGCCACGAACGAAATCAGCCGGAACATTGCGGCTGCTTCAGAGAACACGACCCGGATTTCGAGGCGAATGAAGGGCGCGTCGGCGACGGCTGAGCCGGCGCCTGCGGCCTAGTCAGGCTGGGGCGCTGCTTTCTCATTTCTGCCCTCCTTCCTGCCTTCGGCGCTCCCTGTTCCTGGGGCGCGCTCACGCTGGAAGATCCTGATTTCCAGCCAGTCCGGGGCTCGTTGTAAGAAAAAGACGCGGATCTGTCTCTTGTTAAAGAGGAGACAAATCCCATGAACAGACAGATTGCGAGAGCTGCGCTTGGCTTTCTTTTATTACTCGGGTTGTGGTCTGGAACGGCCTCCCGACGCCTGCGGGCGGACGGATTCAGCGGGCTGGCGGGGAAGGATCTGACGTTTGTCCGGGAGCGTGAAACGATCGGCGAGTTCTTCCGCTTCGGCAAAAACAAGCTGGCTGGGGAGATCACGCGCATCGCGGTGACCGACGATGCCGAGACGCGCCTGCGCGTGCGGATCGAGTACACCGGTTACGCGGATTGCGAGTTCGAATGCGCTGTGCTGGATGGCAACCGCTCAGGCATGGACGATTTTCACGGGGCGGCTTTGAAGGATGCGGATGGCCTGGGGTCAGCGGGAACGGCGAATTATGAAGTGACGCTGGACCCCGCCTATAATCGCAGCCGGGAAATCGCTTGTTCTTTTCTCGAGGTGCGGGTGGTGCGGGCCAAAGGGGCGGGTCAATTGGTGAAGGAATACGCCTTGCCGAAGCGCTGGCGCACGCAAATCCCGGTGGAGGATCTGCTCATCCCGGTCACTCTCAAGGCTCTCAAAACCGCGGCCGCGCTTCCGCCCGCCGGACCGGTCACGGTTCCTGAACGGCCGCCTGTGGCTCAGCCTCCTGCTCAACCGGTTCCGCCTCGCCCTGTGATTGCGCCACTGCACCCTGCGTTGCGCGTGGAGGCCGCCAAGCCCGCAAGCCCGCGAGCGCCGCTCGCTGCGGGAGCTCCGGCGGTTGTGCGAGTCTCGCCGGTTCTGGCGGCGCCGGTGGTCAAGCAGCATATCGTGACGGCGACCACCCCTGTGGCGCAGATGCTCCCGCAAAGCCGCAAGCTGCTGCTCTATGGAGGCATGCCGCGTGGTTTGGCGCAGGAAGATGTGCAGCGTGGGGCGCAAGGCCCGAGCAGCCGCCAGATCAACCTGCTCGAGGTCTTCAATCCGGATGTGAGCTTGCTGGCGGCGGATATCAGCCCGGTCTCGCTGAATATCTACCTCGATAAGAATCCGAAGTCGGGCATCTGCTACTTCCGTCCCAACGGCTACAACCTGGCCTGGGATGCCGAGCAGGGGTACGGGATGAGAATGCTTTACAAGGCGGCGTCCACGGACGGGCAAGCGGGGAATGTTCTGGTCGCCGCCCGCCTCGATTCCGGGGTGGATTCCGGTGAAGTCCAATTGGTGAAGGATTTGATCGCGGCCTACCGCGCCCGCCATGCGGATTTCGCCTTCACCGAACTCCGCCCGCTGCCGGTCGATGAGGAGCCGAAGGTGTCGCTCTCCTCCGGTTTGCAGCGCTTATTCGACGTGCCCGCGGACCGCATCGCGCTCACATCGCTGGCGGACGCTCTTGCGGAAATTCAGATCCAGTGGGTGAACGACGTCACCACCCTGGAGAATATCAAAGCCGCCTTGAAGGAAGAGATCGGGATCAACGGGAAAATCGCTCTGACTCCGTCCGGGGGCGGGTTGCCTGCGCAGGAAATGCCGCTGCAGATCAGCATCGCGCGGCCGGAGACGTTCGGTTTCATCCCTTGGAAGCGCGGGGAGATGTGGCGCAATCCCACTCTGTTTCCGATCCGGCTGAAGTATTTGCACGCGCTGGCGATCGAGACGAACACGCCGGTGGTCTACACCTGGTCGCTGAACGACGCCGAGATTCCGGCTAAGGCGCGGGCCGCCTTCCGGGATGGCGCGGTGCCGCTCTGGCTGGATGGGCGCGTCAAGAAATACTGGCTGCAGTACAGCGTTCGCGGCTCCGACGGCGACGCCCAGAAGGAAGTGGTGGAGGAGATCACCGGAGGAGCCACCGCTCCCACGGTCACACAGCTGGTATTTCGGACGTTGAAGCCTATCTCGGACTCCGCGGCTTATCAGATCAGCGCGCGCGTCCGCTCCCGCTTTTTCCAGGCACGGAGCCAGGAGGTCACTGAGAAATCAGACCTCATTCTGGACAAGGACGACAAGGAATTCCCCGCCGGCTCAATCTACGTGTCCGGACGCGGTCCGGACGAGCCTCTGGCGGAATATACTTTGTCAGTGGTGTTGCCGGACGGAACCGTCTTTCCAGGCACGCGCTGGATAGCGGTCACTAATACCAGCCCGATCTTTGTTGGTCGCGTCCAGTTGCAGCAAACGACCGGCCACGAGTTCGCCGCCGCCCGCTAGCCCGAGGCTGTCTGCCATGAAAAGTCCTGCTCCCATTTCTTTTCCCCTGCTGGCCCTCGTTTGCACGGCGTCGGCTTGGGCGATGCCCGACTTCCGCACGGTGGACTCTGTCGCGGGTTTGCAGCTGGTGCGGGACGATCAGTCGGCGCTGGTTCGCTACTATTTCCCGCCAGACCCACGGTTGGCCGCGTCGCCGGAGGGCCGTCCCGCAATTGACGTGTTGGAAACACGCTATCGGGGAACGGGAGTGAGCGGAGACTCCGGAAAGGAACTGTTCTTTTCCTTCCTGCGTTTGACCCTGCGGATCCCGCCCCCGCCCGCGCCCGCGTTGAGCGAGGTGCGGAGGCGGCTCGGCCCGCGCATGGAACTTCGGCCCCTGCCGTTGGATCGGATTCGCCTGGTAGTCCTGCATCTGCCCGTGGGCGGAGAGGGCGAAGGCGCAAAAGCGCGCGTGTTGCCCGCCGGGGCGAGCGAGCCGGCGGAGCCGCCTCGGGACGGGCGCGGCAATGCAGCCGCGGAGGTCTGGTCGGAGCATCACGAAACGGTCCGGCTGGATGCAAATTCGGCTCAGCTTCTCGCCGATTCGTGGAAGCACGGACGGCTGCTCTTGAGCGTCGGTTACACCCTTTACGGCTCCGGCATCGCTCCGGACGCGCCTCTGGCGCAATGGGAGGGCAATCCGGAAATGTTGGCCGAGCTGAAGCGCCTCGCGCCCGTGGAAAGGGCCACGAACGATGCGCCCGTTCTGGTCAGGGCCGGGGCGATCGGCGTTTCCGTGGATGCCGCGCGGTGGCCGGAGACCTGGAAGCGCTACGATCTGAATGAAGGCACGCCGCCGGGATATCCGCTCCTGGAAGTGCGTTGCTATGATTTCAGCGGGGATGCGCCGACTCCGCTTTACGAGAAGCAACTTTTCATTGAGGCCGATTCCGTGGCCGGCTCCCGGGCGGCGGCGGCCCTGCGGTTTGAACGGGGACGGCAGGAGGCGACCGCGCAATGGGTTCGTTTCCGCGTCGGCGTGAAGCTCGACCGGCCCTACCGCTATCGGGTGGAATCGGTGCTGGAGGATGGCACTGCCGCAGCCACGCCCTGGGCCACCAACCATCTTTGGAGCCAGCTTATCGACATTTCTGAGACGAACGGGCCAATGGTTTCCCCATCGGCCACTCCAGCCACCCAACCATGAAAACTCTCCATTTAATCCGATTCCTCGCGGTCATCCTCGTTTGGCACGGGGCGAGCGGACCAGCCCGCGCGCTGGTTTCTTATGATGAAGGGCATCGAACTGTTCGCGGAGTGCAGTTGTTGCCCGATCTGAATGACAAGTCCGTCTTCTACTATCTGCCGCAGTATCCCCGGTTGGCGACGAAGGAAGACGGCACGTTCGAGTTCCTGTGCATGAAATATACCGATTCCACCGGGAAGGCCAGTGGCGGCCTGTTCCATGCCTTGATCGAATTCACTCTCCCTCCTGATTTGCTCGAGGACGTGCAGAAGGATCTGGCGAAACAAGTCCCGGGCGCGCGCATTGCCGGCCCGGTGCAGTTATTGCAGAGCAACGATACGACGGATGGCAGCGGTTCGTTCCAGGTGGTCTCGGCGGTCCTCTCGGACCGCGAGAAGGGCGGGTTCACCCGGTCGATCGTCACGTCCGGCAAAGCGCCGCTGACTCCCGGTTCGAAAGCGGCGGTGGCCGCCGCGTTGAGTCCGGAGGGCGCCACGCTGCTTTGGAGTTCGTTTCAGGGCAACGAGTCGGACGTTTCGATCGCGATTCACGCCTATTACGAGGCGGCGGTGCAGGCTTACTCGGCGCGAGTGACGGCGGACGTGAGCACGGTCTACACCCATTTCAGCCAGGTGATGAACCAGCAGAAGGATTACACCCGCCGCCAGATGCGTGACGTGGTCGATGACCTGGAACGCCAGCAGGTGCTCAAAGTCGAAGTGCTGGACCGGACCGCGGGCACCGGCCTCCAGGCCAAGGAGATGGATGCCCTGCTCAACCTGGTCACGGGCAAGCTGACCGAGTTGATGTTCGATCACAAGACGGGCTGGTCCAAGGACCCGGAACGGGAGGCGGCGGTGGAACCGCGCCAGTTGCTCGGCCGCCAGGAGCGCGGCTGGTTCTCCGAGACCTTTGGCCGAGCGGAAGACACGAAGTACTACACGGACGATCAGTGGGTGCTGAAAAACCGGAAGGACATTCAGCATAACACTTTTTCGCTCGTGCTTTCCAAAAGCTCGACGGTGAAAGTGCCCGTGGATACGGCCGGCAACTTGAGCGGTCTCTATAAGGTCCTGACCCGCGGCTCAAACACGAACAATCTCTATTTTCGGGTGGTCAATCTTGCGGACCCCGCTTTTGAGATTCGCAAGATTCTGTTCTACGTCGATGGCGAATTCATCGATGGATTCGACAAGATCTTTAACTTCGTCACGGTCAATTTCCGCAAGCGCTACGAAAACGGCGAAGCCCCCGTCTCCAAATCGATCACCTTTGACTACAAGTCAGTGAAGGATGGCCGGACGGTCGAGGAAATTGCGTTTCCATCGCTCGGCCTGAGTGATGATGCCGCGCGGAGCTACGAGTACCAGGTGCGGTGGAGCTTGCGGGGCGGCCCGACCTTGATGCTGCCTGCCGATGGCACGAACTGGATAAGATCACAAGATCCCGCTGTTTCCCTCACGCCGCCGGTGCAGCGTCATGTTCTCGCGGTCGAATCGGACCGCCAGCTTTATGCCGCCCGAAAAGTCTCCTCCGGAGTTTTGGAAATGGCGGTAGTTCTGGCGGGACAGGAGCGCCTCCTTAAATTGGCAACGCTGCGGGCGTCCGATGGCGAGTCGATCGCCTCCCCGGTCTTCTACCATGATCCCGGCACGCCCGTCGCCTATCGCATGTCCTGGTATTCCAACACCGGGACGCAGCGGGAGAAGCTGCAATTGCTTTCCTCGGATCATTTGAACCTTATCCCCCCGTCCGCGCCATGAGCCCGCTCGCTGTCTCAAGGTTCGCTTGCTTGTGGGCTGGCTTGGCCCTGCTCCTGGCGGCCGGCCGGGCCACGGCCCAATCCATATCGATGGACCAGGGCGTTCGCGCCGCCGGGCTCTGGTGCTTCCCGCTGGTGAACAACCCGCGCGAGTATGTTTATCTGCCCGCGCGCGGGCGGTTGGGTGAGGACGAGAAGGGATTGCCTCAGTTTTCGCTGCTGAAATATGTCGTGAACACCAACCGGGCCGACAGCGCCAATTCCATTACCGCCGCCTCAGGCGGAGGCATTCTGACGCTGCAGCTTTACTATGATACTCCTCCCGAACTGATTTCCGCCGCGGAAAAGGCTCTCCGGGAAATCCGCCGTGATGACGCCGTCCAGGTGCGTGGGCCCATCGTCTTTGCCAGCGGGACCTACGCCTTGGTCTCGTCCATTCTGAGCGGCGGCGACAAGCCTGAGCGCAAGCTTCTTCTCACCGGGCGGGCTCCGGTCCTCGAAGGGAACCGCCTCGCCTTATCCTTTAATCTCAGTCCTCAAGAGGCGTCCTTGCTGTCGCAAAGCCTCCAGTCGAGCACGCCGGACGTTTCGCTCGTGTTCGACCTGGAATTCGCCGGGTTGAGCGATGCCTACGATGCGAGGCTGACGGTCGACTGGTCGGAAGTTCGGAAGAGCAAGGCGTTCCGGGCGGGCGGCAGCGTCTACTTTGTCAGCGCGGAAGTGCAGGCCGCCTTCGATGATCTGCTCCGGAACAACGCGATCCATCTCCAGACGAGCGGAGCGGATGCGGCCAGCGAAGCGCTGCTCAACACCGTTTATGCGCGTCTGCTCGATTTGCTGTTCCGGCCGGTCGAGCCAGACAAGCTCCCGCCAGGCGCGAGCGGCGGTGTGGCCCGGGCCATGGACGCGCTGCTGGATCCCAGCACGGGCATTTTGGGGAGCGGCAAGACGATGGGGTTCGGTTTGCACGCCGGTTTTCAGCTCAAGGAAATGCGCTCGGAGGGGACGAGCTATCTGACGTTCAACCACCGGCAGAATGTCAGCCGCCATTCGTTTGTGACCTTCAATATCGGCAATGTCTACCAACGCTGGGGCAGCGACGCCCGGTTCTTTCGGACGGCGAACCTCGAAGATCCGGCGTTTTTGCAGCGCGAGGTCAAGGTCGTCTTGGACGGATCGTTGCTGGGCGAGTTCGACCGGTTTGTGAACTACGTCTCGGTGATGTTGAAGAAGCGCCATGAGGACGGCTCTGAAACGGTCCGGGACCTCGTGATGAGCAAGGCGGCGCTGACGAACGCCGCACCCGTCCTGGTTTATGGATGGAGCGGGGACCAGGACCGGGTGGCCTGGCTGGGATACGATTACAAGGCCACCTGGAGCTTCCGCGGGGGCGGGAGCTATTCCACCCCGCTGGCCCATACTTCCGATTCCGTGCTCAACCTCTTTGCGCCCTACGAGCGGAGAACGGTGCAGCTTTCCGCCGATCTGCCTGCACTGGCGGCGCGCGCCGTGAAAGCGGCCACCGTGGAGGTGGCCTACCGCTTTTTCGGCCAGCCCAAGGTGTCGCGAGTGGTTTGGCGGCCTTCGGAAAATCTGGCGGACAAGAATATCGAGCTGACCCAGCCGTCGGGCGTTTTTGATTACGACTACACCGTCACCTGGCTGCTGGAGAACGATCGCCGGCTCGTGAAGCGATCCCGCGATTCCAGCGGCGTGATTTTTCTCGATGACTTCGGCGGCGCGGCCGATCCGGCAGCCTCCGACACAACCAAAACCAGTGCGACAGGAGTACAATGATATGAAAAACGCAATCAAACAGTCCATTTCGAGGCGCCGAGGGTGGGCATCCCTGGCCTTCGCGCTTTTCGCCGTGGTGCATCAGGCGGGCGCGGTGACGCTCGACGATGAGAACCGGCTGACGGTGGCGCTGAAGGATGGGACCCAGGTCTCTCTCCTCGGCGAGGCGAGCACGCTCTCGGAGGCCAAAACCAGCAAGTATTACTATCTCCCGGCTAATCTGCGGATCGCCAGCCGCCCGGACGGGACTCCGGAATTCCTATTCCTCAAGTACACGACCGAGAAAGGGGCGGACAAAGGGGGCGTCACCGGCGGGCTGATCCATTTCCTGATGGGTTGGGGGCTGACTGCGGCGCAGGAAGCGGAACTGCGGGACAAACTGCGCGCGCTGAATCGCAATGCCGAGCTGAAGGGAGCCGTGCCGATGATTCCGGAAGGGGACGCGGCCACCTTCCAGGTGGTTTCGGCCACGCTGTCGGACAGCGGTGACAAGGAGAAGGGGATGACGCGAGCCCTCGTGACGTCGGGCAAAGCTCCTCTGGTGCCGGGCGGGTTGGCGGCGGTCGCGGCCCGCATGAGCGAGGAGGGGACGCAGTTGCTCGCGGCGAGCCTGGAGAAGACTCGGTCCATCGCGGATGTTTCGCTGAATCTGAACATGGCCTACGAGGTCCTGACCCCTGCCGCGAAAGGACGCATCACCTTCGACTGGCAGAAGCTCGAGCAACATTCTGATACTCTGCGGGCGGAGTACCAGCGGCGGGAGGTCGGTCGAAAAAAGACGGAAAGTTGTTTCCTGGTGTTTTGCGCCAGCGATGACCAGCCCGAGTACGCCTATTCTTACGACGAAGTGCGCAAGCAGTTCGATTTCCTGAGGGAAAAGGAAATCGTGAAGTTCGACTTTGACGAGCAAATGGCTGACGAAAGGGTGGCGAAAATCCGGGAGGCTTTCACCCAGTATTTCATCAATACCATGGCCCAGCCGGCGCAATCGCAAACCCCGCCCCCTCCGGCTGATTCGGACAAGGATAAAGACAAAGGGAACGCGCCCGATATTCGTCAGGGCGCGGGCTATCACTACCGTCGAGATTCCTTCAAGCAGGCTTTCGCGCAGAAAACCAAGGTGATCAATCTCAATTACCGCCTGGCCGTGCGCCGGCCCTTTCAACTGGTCGGCAATCTGGCCACTTGGTACGACGCGGCTCGCTCGAACCCGAAGTGTGTCGGGACCGTGGTTCTCAACGATCCGTTTTATCAGCATCTCGATCTCAATTTCATCTTAAGCAACGAGTCGGTGCCGATGTTCGATTCGATTGTGAACTACGTGACGGTGAACGTGCGCAAGGACCGTGGCGCGCAGAAGACGCCGTTTGAAGACCGGGTCACGATCGACGGCAAGTTCATCAAGGCCAGCGGCGTTCGCGCTTCGATGTCCTACTCGCGCGGCGACGATCCCGCGCCGTCGAATTACGAGTATCAGACGCAGTGGAGTTTCAAGGGCGGACGGGTCTTTCCGCCCAACCCGGTGTGGACCGCCGGATCTCTGGAGAGCGTCACTCTTTCGCCCCCGATCAAGCCGCATGACCTGCAGGTGGAGGCGGACTTGGACGCCATGAAAGCCAATGGGATCGTCCGGATTCAGCTGCAGGTGCACTACCCGCAATTCGGGGAGGAGCGGGAGGACAATATCGCGCTCAGCGCGGCGCAGAACCAGCCGATCACCACGTCCACTCTTTACACGGATGCGGATATCAAGGGCTACGCCTATCGCTTGATTTTCTATCACAAAACGGAGGGCCGCCTGGCGCTGCCGTGGCAGTTCGACAACGCCTACTACGTTTATGCAACCTTGCCGCCGCAGCTCCTCACTCAGGCGGAGGTCATGACCAAGGCGAAGGAAGCCGCCGCGGACGTTGCTTTGAGCGCCACCGAGAAAGTGCTCGCCCGTTTCAAAGGCGTGGCGGGTGAACAGTAACCGCAGTTTTTGAGAAAGTTTCGACTATGAAATCATTCCCTATTCTTCGTTTCGCTGTGGTCGCGGCCTTCCTCGCATTGGCGGGCGGGCTGCGAGCGCAACAACAGGTGGTTTTGGACAAGCCGGTTCGGGCGGGCGAGCTGATCGTTTTCCCGGGTGTGAGCGATTCCCAGACCTACTATTACGTTTCGGACAAGCCTCATCTGGCCACGGACAACAATGGACGGCCGCAATTCTCCTTCCTCCGTTACGTTGATAACAAGCCCGCCGCGGCCGATCAACCGGACGCGAAGGAAGGGGACGGCGGCGGGATTGTGCACGCCGTGGTGGCCTTGAGCGTCACGCGGGAGCAACTCGACGCGGCCCAACGGGAGTTGCAACGGCTGAATCCCACCGCAAAAATTGTCGGCCCGGTCATCTTTAAATCGGGACGCTTCGGCCTGGTCTCTTCCTTCAAGGAGCCAAACGGGAATCTCACCCGGCAGGTGGTGGGCCTTGGGAATGCGCCGATCCTGGACGGGGAGAAGGCCGCCGTCTCCATCCAGTTGACGAAACAAGGAGCCAAACTGCTCTGGGAGTCGTTCCAGACGCCCACTCCGGACATCACCTTCTCTTTTGAGATGCAGTTGGAAGGGTATCTGTCGCCGAAGCGCGCCTTGCTCGAGGCGGACTTCGACCAGATCTACGAGCACAATGGCTTCGCCGCCGGGCTGGCGTCGACCTATCTCGCGGCGGAGATCCGGGGTGCGTTTGATGATCTGCAACGCACGGGAGCGATCCGGCTCACCCAGGTGGGCAGTGACGAGAAGCTCGAGGCGCTGATCTCGACCGCCTACAACAAAATCTCTGAAATGATGTTCAGCCCGCTGAACGGCACCGGAACTCCTTCCCTCGATTCCTTGTCCGGGACGGCGGCGGGCACGCCCAGCGTTCTGGACCGTGCAACGGCTTTGCTCAGCCAGGGACGCCAGGAAGCGCGTCAGGAGAACGAGCGGATCCGGCGCGAGAATCAGCAACTTGCGGCCACTCAAGCCCAGGATGAGCAGAACCGGCGCAACCGGGAGCAAGCCCGTCCCGCCCGGGGCGGAGGAACGAATGCCCCGGCCGACGGTCCGAACATCGCCGCGACCTCCCGGGCGGAAGGAGCGGCCGGCCCCTCGCAGACCGATGTGGGAAATGCTCAGAGCCTTCCCACTGCCCCCGCGGCTCGAAACGCGCCTCAAAGCGAAACCTCGGTGCCGCAGTTTGCCGTGGTGGCCGTTTACGAGATGAAGCGGGTGCGCCAGCGGGGCACATTTCGCATCGATCTCAATAAGTTCACTCCGGACAGCCTGACGCTGCGTTTCGACGAAAACATCGGAGATCTCCGCTCTCTCATGCGGGAGGATGGTTTTTTCCGCAGCGTGAATCTCGATGATCCCTTTTACCGGCAGCGGGAGATTGCCGTCTCGCTGGACGGGATCAACGGACAGGACTTCAACCAGTTCGTGAACTTCGTCACCGTGCAGCTGCACAAACGTCATGCCCAGGGCGACCTGACCGACGAGGAAGTGCGGATTGATCGCAATAATTTCAACGCGACGGGCAACGCGTTTAAGCTGGTTTACGGCTGGAAAGGCGATCAGGACCGGAGCCGCTGGCAACAATATGATTACCGGGTGGCCTGGAGTTTCTTCGGCGGAATCAAAGTCACCAATGACTGGCAGACCAGCACCGATCCCGCCATCGCCCTCACTCCACCCTACGTCAAGCAGAGCATCGACATCCAGGGCGATGCGGCCGCGCTGAACGCGGCCCAGGTCCGGCTTGTGCAGGTGCGTTTGTTTGACCGGGTCAACGGGCCCACGCAAGCGCGCCAGGTAACCTTGAACCCGGCCAGCAAAACGGCGGACCGGATCGATCTGATCCTGCCGCGCGGGCAGACGGAATACGATTACGAGATCAACTGGCAGTTGCGCGGCAACCGCCTCGCTTCTTCGGGCCGGAAAACCGGCACGGTCACTACGCTGCTCGTGGATGAACTGCCAAACCCATAACAACAGAAGCTTGAACGAACCACAGATATGAAAATTCCAAAATCGCTTTTCACTCTTCGGCTGGGCCTGCTCTGGGCTGGAGCCCGACTATTGCTGGGCCCGGCCTTCGCCCAGACAACCAGTTATTATTTCGTCGGCCCGACCGCGACCGTCACCAATCTGGCGCCGGGTGGCTCGTTTACGAACGCGATGCCCGCCGGGTATTCGGGCTTTCTCATCACCCCCGCCACTCTCGGGGTCTTTACGAACTCGGCCCCGCCAGATCTCGTGCGCACCTATAATGACGCGCAAGCCGGGACCGCCCTCCGCGCCCGGCTGAACCAGGTCCTGCAGATCAATCGCGGATTGACTGATGTGCGGATTCTGCTGATTGACGACCGATCCGGCATTGGCGCGGTGAGCGCGATCTTTGCGACGGCCCAATTGTCGGGCGGGCAGCGCTATATCTGGCCTGCGGCCTTGGTGCTGCAAAATACCACCGGCAATACGAATCGATACTCGGGCTTTCTCGGGCTCGGCGCGGTCGCAGCGCAGGTGCTCCAACAGCGGCCTGGCGGCTGGGCGGCCTGGGAAGAGGCGATCCTCCACGAACACCTGCATACGCAATTCGTCGGCGAAAAGACCAAGTGGGGCTCGGTGAACATTGTCTATGGCGGAGACAATGCGCACTACGTGGAAGAATTGCTGGGTGAGCAGGAGCTGCCCTTCGAGGAAGGGCTCGGAACTTTTTACGGGGCGACCTTGAATCAACCGCACGGGGTGACCAACGCTCTCGGGCTTTTTCAGCGGGCCAATCGCCGCTACATTGTGGAGAGCCGTTCGGTGCTGGCCGGCGAACCGCAAGTCTGGAACGCGCCGCATACGGAGGAGGATCGTCCGATTCCCGGTACTCTGCCGGCGACAGGACGCTACGCCTGGCGGTATTATGCTTGGCAGGACGTGCCCGGGTTTTTCGTCCAGTTCGGCGAAAGCACCTCGACCGCCTTCCACCTCTACTTCTGGCAGAATGTTTACCATAATCGGGATCAGGCTTTTGAAATGATCCTCAACAGTTCCCGGGCGATGGCTTTCGACCGCACCAAACGCTATCTGACTTACGCGGTCAACCGCCTCGCTTTGCAGATGGAATCGACCGCGCCGTCCGGGCCGGGAGCGGTGCGGACCTCGAGCATGTTCCCGTTTGCCTTGCTGGATGTGTTGACCCACTTCGGGATGACCGATGACGAGTACCGGCAGGAGTACAACCGCAACTATCCTAATGCCAATCCTCGGGCATTTACCGAGTACTGGCGGCATCGTGACGCGGTGCGCAATCTGGCTCGGCCGTTTCTCCAGGCCGCGCCCATTCAAATGAACGAGGCGGTTGCGGCGATTCACCAATACTTCCTTCAGAACTCGACCATCCTGGTCGCCGCGGCCGGTTCCACAATCTGACAGCCTCGCAACGCTCGGAGCGCGCCCCCCCTGACTCTGGGCGGGCGCGTTGCTTTTCCGGCTTGACCGGCGGGACCTCGTTGCGAGCCTTGGGCCAATATGAGGACTTTTCTTGTTCGCCTGGCATTTGCCGGCTGGGCGCTGGCTTCGGCCGCGGCAGCGGTTCCTCCGCCCGCCGCTTACGGGCCGGTTCCCAGCGCCCGCCAGTTGGAATGGCACGCCATGGAATTCTACGGATTCGTCCATTTCACGGTGAACACCTTTACGGACAAGGAGTGGGGCTACGGGGATGAAGCGAATGATGTCTTCAACCCGCTGGAGTTCGATGCGGGCCAGATCGCTGCCACGGCGAAAGCGGCGGGCATGGCCGGCTTGATTCTGACGGCGAAGCACCACGACGGCTTTTGTCTCTGGCCCAGCGCTTATACCCAGCACTCTGTGAAGAACAGCGCCTGGCGCAGCGGGAAAGGGGATGTCGTGCGGGACCTGTCCGAAGCGTGCCGCAAGGAAGGGATCCGTTTTGGGGTTTATCTTTCCCCTTGGGACCGGAATCAGCGGGATTATGGCAGTGCGGCTTATGTGGCCTACTATCGCAATCAATTGCGCGAGCTGCTCACCAACTACGGTCCTTTGTTTGCGGTCTGGTTTGACGGCGCGAACGGCGGGGATGGTTTTTATGGGGGCGCCCGGGAAAAGCGCGAAATCGATAATCGTTCCTATTACGACTGGCCCAACACCTGGAGCATCGTCCGCGAATTGCAGCCAATGGCGGTGATGTTTAGCGATGGGGGGCCGGACACCCGCTGGATCGGCAATGAAAACGGCCTGGCGGGTGAACCTTGCTGGGCAACCATCAATCGTGAAGGCCGCTGGCCGGGCGGACCCTCCAAAGGGCTGAACACCGGCGAGCGGCCGGGAGATGCCTGGATCCCGGGCGAATGCGATGTCTCGATCCGGCCCGGGTGGTTTTATCACCCGGCCGAGGATGCCCGGGTGAAATCGCTGGATCAGTTGCTGCGGATTTACTACGGCTCGGTCGGGCGGGGCTGTTGCCTGAACTTGAACATTCCCCCGGATCGCCGGGGCCGCATTCACGAGAATGATGCTGCCGCCCTGAAGGCGTTCCGGGCGGTGCTCGACGAGACCTTCAAGAATGATCTGGCCCGCGGCGCGGCCTTGTCGGCCAGTTCCACGCGGGGCCACGATGCCGCCTATGACGTTCGCAACTTGGTGGACGGGCGGCGCGACACGTATTGGTCCGTCGATGACCCGGTGTTGACGCCGGAAGTGACCGTCACGTTTCCGGCGCCGACGACTTTTAACGTCGTGCGCCTGCGCGAGTACATTCAACTCGGGCAGCGGATCGACTCCTTTGCCCTCGACCGTTGGGACGGGGACAGCGCGGAGTGGAAGGAATTTTTCCGAGGTTCCAGCATCGGCAATCAACGCCTCGCCCGCGTCTCGAATATCACGACTCAGCGGTTGCGTTTGCGCATTCTCGGGGCGGCAGCCTGCCCGGCCTTGTCGGAACTGGGCGTCTACCTGGAGCCCGCGTCCGTCAAAAGGCCGTAAAGGCCCTTGCCGTCGGGCTGCGGCCCGGCTTTTCGTGGTTTTCATGGCCGCTGAGGTTTGATTCTTCCTTGCGATGTGGAGGCGGCCTTTTAACGTGGAAGGATGAGATGGGTAATCTGGGGCCGTCTGGTGGCGGCAGGAGTTTTGTTGGTGCTGGGCGGCGGGCGCTGTTGGGCGCAGGCGGATGGCGAGGAATTTAAACGCCTGGCTGGCGAGGTGGCCGATCTCCGCGAAGCGAACGTGGCGCTGCAACGCCGCATGGCCCAGCTCGAATCCAAGACGGAAGCGCTTGAAAACGCGCTGCGGGAGGCGAACGAGCGTGCGGTGGCCAATTTTGGCACGGTGGCAACGCGGGAAGATTTGACGAAGATGGGGGAGATGATGCGTGACCTTGATCAGAAGCGCGAGGCCGACCGCAAACTGATTTTGGATCAGTTGGAAAAGCTCTCGCTGGGGTTGAATCTCTCCACGGAAGTCTCCAGGTCCGGCAAAAAAGGCGAATCGAAGAGCGCCAGCGCCGCCCCGGCCAAGCCGTTCGAGGGCAATGTCCTGAAATACAGGGTGCAATCCGGTGACATGCTCGAAAAGGTGCTCAGAACTTTCAATCAGCAGCTGAAGGAAGACGGCCGTCCCCGCGTGACTTTCGAGCAGGTTTTGGCGGCGAATCCGGGCCTGAACCCGAACAACCTGCTCGCCGGGAAGGAAATTCTCCTGCCGGTCCCGGACAAAAAAGACGCGGCCCCGGCCCGCAAAAGCGAATAAGCAATTTGGCGCCCGGTCGTTGGGTCATTTCTTGAAGGTTGGGGCGCGCCTCCCTACGATTCCGGCATGTCGATTGCCGAGAATTATCGCCTGATCCAGGAACGGATTGCCGCGGCCTGCCAGAGAGCCAGACGCGATCCCTCCACGGTGTTGCTCTTGCCAGTGAGCAAAGGCCAGTCAGCGGAGGCGGTGACGGAGGCCTCCGCCCTCGGCTTGCGGGCCTTCGGCGAGAATAAAGTTCAGGAGGCGAAGGTTAAAATCTCTCAGTGCCCTTCGCGGCTGCAATGGCACATGATCGGCCATCTGCAGTCGAACAAAGCCCGGGACGCCGTGCAGTTCTTTTCCATGATCGAGAGCATCGACAGCCTGGAGCTTGCGGTGGAAGTGAACAAATGGGCGGAGAAGCTGGGCAAGCACCTGCCCATCCTGCTCGAGGTAAACTGCGCGGGGGAGGCGAGCAAATACGGCTTTAGCCCCGACGCTGTCGCCCAGGCCGCCGAGCAGATCAATGGACTCAG
Source organism: uncultured Verrucomicrobiota bacterium (assembly GCA_964566945.1). Lineage (GTDB taxonomy): Bacteria > Verrucomicrobiota > Verrucomicrobiia > Limisphaerales > SXQI01 > DASVNK01. Next base: position 21,135 of record CAZMKE010000003.1, read on the forward strand.
CCGGTTGGAACTGCATGGGTTGATGACCGTTGCTCCGTTTACGCCGACGCCCGAAAGGGTCCGCCCGTATTTTGCGAAGCTGCGCGAGTTGAGAGACCGCTGCAGTGAAAAGCTCGGCGCCCCGCTCACTGAACTGAGCATGGGGATGAGCGGGGATTTCGAAATCGGCATCGAGGAGGGCGCGACGATCGTCCGGATTGGAACGGCCCTGTTTGGCCCGAGGCACTATGCGCTCCCGAAAAAAGTGGGAGAGGATCCTTGATCTCCAGAGCTATTGGAGGAGGTTTTTTACCTCTTCTTCCGAGCGGCGAAGACGGTCGGCGATCAGGTTCACGATGCCTTGGTTGAAGCGCGCGGCCAGGAGCGGCAGGTCGCGTTCAATTTGTCGGAACGCCTCGTGCGAGAGGCCATGAAGGTGGCTCGGCTGATCTGCAATCACCGAGGCGGAGCGGGGCGCCCCGGAGAAGAACCCCATCTCCCCCACGATGGTGCCGTGAGTGTAGGTCCGGCGGCGCAAAGTGGTTCCGTTCGCCAGTTCCAGAACGATGGATACGCGGCCCGCCTCCAAAAAGTAAAGACTGCCGGCGGAATCCCCCTGGCGGAAAAGATAGTCGCCCTCTTGCAGGTCAATCTTTTCGACATAAGCCAGGAGCACGGAAGCGAGCTCCGCGCTGTTCATCAAGGCTGCCAGCTGGGCGGCGAGCGGAACGGGCGGCAGATTGAGAAGGCATGCGTGATCCAGCAACGTGTTCTCGCAGCATTCCATTCCCCGATCCAGGTCGGGAAAGGAGACGAAGCCGGATCGGACATTGCGGCCTAGCCCGCCTTGAACCAATTGCGCTTCGATGCGGGGGCTGATCTGGGTGAAGATCATTTGGAGATGAGCTTTTTCCGCGATTTGCCCCAGTTTCTGGAAGCTCAGAACGGCGGAGGAATCCAGCCCGGTCACCAGGCGAAAATCGAACAGGGCCACCGTCAGCTTTTTCTCTTCGGGATTTGCCAGGCGTTCGCGCACGCGATCCAGCAGGTCATTTGCCGTGCCGAAAAACACAAAACCGTGCAGAACGAAGATCGAGATGGAATCGCCTTCGGATTCCAGGAGGCTCTGCTGAGCGCCCGAGCGATAAACATTGCTGCGGAAAGCCCGGCCCGAGAGTTTATATTTGATGCTGGACGTTCTCCCGTAGCTGACAATGAAGAGAATGCAGGCAATCAGAATGCCGGACGCGATCCCCGGGATGAATCCCGCCCACACGATGACCAGGAGGATGGCCACGACCAGCAGATAATCAAACGGCGGGAGCTGCCGGAAGGAGCGCCAGACCCAGCGGACAATCAGGTTCCAGCCAATGGAAAGCAGCAGGCCCCCCAGCAGCGGTTTCGGCACGCTCGCCAGAACGGAGGATCCCACGATCAGGACGGATCCGCAGAAGAGGCCCGCGATGATGCCTGCGACCGGCGAGCTGGCCCCGGCCCGCTGGTTGAGCAGGCAGCGGTTTATCGAAAGGTAACCGACCATTCCGCCGCAGAGCCCGTTGATCAGGTTCGCGAGACCGTCCGCTCGCAGTTCGTCGTTCAGGTCCACGTTCCGTCCCGAGGCTAATTCCAGTCCGGTGGCGTTGAGGAGAATGGACAGGGTCACGATCGCCACCATGGCAAGCAACAATCCACTCTGATGCCAGAGGACGTTCCAATGGATTTCAGTGATCGTGGAAAAGGTCCACGCCTGCCAGACCCCGGCCGCTGAAAAGGGTTCGAAAAACCAGTGGCTTGCATCAATCTGGCGCTGCGCCAGCAACAACCGCACGCCGTTTGACACGACGATGCCTCCCAGAAGGAAACCAGGCAAAACGAGGAAGTGCTTGAATCGGGCCAGCACCGCGACCAGCAGGGCCGCAACTCCGAGGCCCGCGATCCATTCCGGAGCCACGCTTTTGTCCCAAAGCCGGGGCAATTCCGCCCAATTGAGGGGAATGCCCGTCATGACTTTGAACGAGCTTTTGGCGATGAGGCATCCCGTGCCGGCGAGGAAGCCCCCAATCACCGGGTAAGGCACATAGCGGGCGAGCTGGCCGAGCCGAAAACGGCCGAGGAGGTAGAGAAATAAGCCGCTGGTGATCGTTCCGAGAATGATGGCCGCCCAGACGGTGGGATAAACAGCCGCGTCTTGCAGCGGCAGTGCGGTGGCGATCGAGCGGGCGGCCAGGGCCAGAATGATCGCGGAGTTCGCCTCCGGCCCGGCAATGGCAAAAGGGAATGGGCTGCGCCAGGCGACCATGATGGCGGCGAGGGTCGCCCCGATCAGGGCCGCCCCAACCCCTTGCGGAAAAAAGGGAGTGAGCCGTTCCGAAAAGATCAGGGCGGCGAAAGACACGCTGTAGACGACCGCCACCAGGCCGGAAGTGATGCCGGCAACCAAATTGGAAGCCCATGCTCTGCCCACGCTGTGCTCCTTCTTCATGACGATGGAGGCATCTTGGGATCCTTTGGCAATCCGGTTTTCATCAACATCAAGTCCTGCTTCCAACGACACGCACCGAGCCGGAGGCAGGTCCGCGGAAGGGAGGCGATCTTCTACCGGCCTCCCGCCCGCAGCACAAGAAGATTGGATTTCCGCCCGCCGCGGTCGGAACAGGTTTTGGGTTTTGGTAGTGCTTGAGGCGCTGGCGGTTGCGAGCGGGTTGGACCATCCCCTTTGACACCCGGGTCGGTCGGGCTATCCTCCCTGCGGTGTGTGTGGTGATGATCGGTCATAAGGAGTGAAGAGATCGTGAGCGAGAACGTTTCGCAGCTGGGCACCCTGAACCTGGCTTTTCTGGAAGATTTATACGCCGAGTATCTGCGTGATCCTGCCTCCGTTTCCGCGGATTGGCAGGAGTATTTCGGCAGCATTCGCAACGGCGACCAGGTTGGCCCCAAGGGATTCGGGCCCGACTTCGGCGAAAGCACTATTTTCAATCCTGCTCCTCTGCCGCCCGGCGAGCGGGTCAATCGCGTGGAGGTTGAAGAGGAGACGACGCATCTTCAAGACCGGGTGGATCAGCTCATCCGGGCTTATCGCATTTGCGGTCACATGATCGCCCAGATTGATCCCCTCGGTTTGCCGCGGCCCGTGCCCCCCGAGTTGGACCCGGCGCGCTACGGTTTCAAGGAGGCGGACATGGAGCGGCGGTTCTCCTGTGAGACGATGCATTGCAAGGGATTCCTGACCCTGCGCCAGATTATCGAGCGGCTCCGGAACACCTATTGCCGGAGCATTGGTGTCGAATACATGCATATCGACGATCTGCGCATCCGAGGGTGGCTCCAGGAACGGATGGAACCAACCGAAAACCGGGTTGAGATCACGCGCAAGGAACAGCTCCGCATTCTAACCCGCCTGACGGATGCCGTGACTTTCGAGGAATTCATCCGGAAAAAGTTCGTCGGAGCGAAAAGTTTTTCTCTCGAGGGGTCCGAGAGCCTGATTCCGCTCCTTGACCTCGCCATCGAGAAGGCGGGAAATGACGGCGTACAGGAAATTGTTCTGGGCATGGCTCATCGCGGCCGCCTGAACGTCCTGTGCAACATCATGGGCAAAAGTCCGGGCGAAATCTTCCGGGAGTTTGCCGAACCGGACGCCCAGGCCTACAGCGGGTCTGGCGACGTCAAGTATCACAAGGGCTACAGCAATGACTGGCGCACGCTGTCGAAAAAGACCGTCCACATTTCCCTCTGCTTCAACCCGAGCCACCTCGAGTTTGTGAACCCGGTCGCGCTCGGCCGCCTGCGCGCCAAGCAGGATCGGGTGGGAGACACCGAGCGGACCAAGGGGCTGACCATCCTCATCCATGGGGACGCCGCGTTTGCCGGGCAGGGAGTGGTGCAGGAGACCCTGAACCTCTCGCAACTGAAGGGCTATTCGGTCGGCGGCACGCTGCACATCATCGTCAACAATCAGATCGGTTTTACCACCAGCCCCTCCGACGCCCGTTCGACGATGTACGCCAGCGATCCGGCGAAGATGCTCCCAATCCCGATTTTCCACGTGAACGGGGAAGACCCGGAAGCGGTGGCTCAGTGCGTCCGGTTGGCGCTGGACTATCGCGCGACTTTCAAGCGCGATGTGCTCATCGACATGTATGGCTATCGCCGGTTGGGCCACAACGAAGCGGATGAGCCCTCGTTTACCCAGCCCCTTCTCTACAAGGCGATCGAGAAGCGCAAGCCGGTGCGCGAAGGCTACCTCGAGCACCTCCTGCGGCTGGGAGAATTGACTCAGAAGGATGCCAATCGAATCTGGCAAAGCCGGCATGACCACTTTGAAAAGGAGTTCGCCGAATCCAAAGCGGCCGACTACGTCCCGCCCACGCCCATCCCGCGCAGCACCTGGAAGGGCTACTACGGCGGTCCGGAGAGCGAGGCGAAGGAAGTGCCCACCGGTTACTCCCGCGAGCGGTTGATCCAGCTCCTGCGCGCGCAGACCGATCTGCCTCCGGATTTTCATCCCCATCCCAAGATCGAGCGCTTTCTGGCCAACCGGCGCAAAATGGCCGATGGAGAAATGTTACTGGATTGGAGCGCCGCGGAATCGCTGGCCTTCGGCAGCCTTGCGGTGGAAGGGGCGCGCATCCGGCTGAGCGGCCAGGATGTGGGGCGTGGAACTTTCAGCCATCGGCACGCGGTGTTGCATGATTACGAGGACGGGCATACCTACGTGCCGCTCCAGCACCTCTCCCCGGATCAGGCCCCGGTCGAGTTTTTCAACAGCCCCCTCTCCGAGGTCGGCGTTCTGGGCTTCGAGTACGGCTATGCGCTCGACCGTCCGCGAGCGCTGGTCTTGTGGGAGGCGCAGTTTGGCGATTTCTGCAATGTGGCCCAGGTGATCGTGGATCAGTTTATCGCCAGTTCCGAAGATAAATGGGGCCGCCTGAGCGCCCTGGTCATGCTTCTGCCGCACGGTTACGAAGGGCAGGGGCCGGAGCATTCCAGCGCCCGTCCTGAGCGATTTCTGGCGATGGCTGCGGAGGACAATATCCAGGTGGTTTATCCCAGCACCCCGGCCCAGTACTTTCATCTGTTGCGACGCCAGCACCTGCGGAACTGGCGCAAGCCGCTCGTGGTGATGAGCCCGAAAAGCATGCTGCGGCACCCGGAAGTGGTCTCCAGCCTTGATGAACTGTCGAAGGGGCAGTTCAGGCGCGTGCTGCCCGATGAATGGAAACGGCCGGCCGACCGGGTTAAGCGAATCCTCCTCTGCACCGGCAAGATCTATTACGATTTGCACAAGCGCCGCCTCGAGTTGAATCGCGAAGATGTCGCCATCGTCCGGATTGAGCAGCTTTATCCGCTGCGCCGGGAGGCCTTGGAACAGGCCCTCTCCTCTTATCCGGCGGGCACGCCCGCGTTCTGGGTGCAGGAGGAGCCGGAGAACATGGGTCCGTGGCGCTACACGAGAGTGAATTTTGGCGAATCGCTTTTTGGCCGCTTCCCGTTTTCGGGCGTTTACCGGGAATCTTCCGCCAGTCCGGCCACCGGATCGGCGATGCGCCATAAAAAGGAACAGGAAGCCCTGCTTGTGGAGGCTTTCGATCAGGAGGCAGCTCCGGCTGCGCCGGTGTCCGGGGAGAAATCCGCCGCTGCTGTTTAAAGGGTTTTCTGCATGCAAATCGAATTGAAGGTGCCGTCGGTGGGGGAATCCATCACGGAAGTTGAGATCGGCCAGTGGCTCAAAAACGAGGGCGACATCGTGGCGAAGGATCAGAGCGTCGTCGTGTTGGAATCGGAGAAGAGCACTCTGGAACTGCCCTCACCAGCCTCGGGCAAGATCGTGACCATCCTTAAACGCAAAGGCGAGACGGCCAAAGTGGGCGAGGTGATCGGCTTGATGCTGGCGGTGAGCGGTGAGCCGGCCGCGACCGGGGAGGCTCCGGCCGTTCCGGTCGCTCCCGCGGCCCCCGTGCCTGAGCCCCAGGCTTCGAAGGAAGAGGCGCGCGTGATGCCTGCGGCCGCCCGCTTGATGGCGGAGCAGGGCATTAAAGCGGAGCAGGTCCAGGGAAGCGGCCCGGGCGGACGCATCCTGAAGGAAGATGTCTTGAAACAGCCGGTGAAGCCGGTGGTGGCGGAACCTCAGCCGCGGATCGAGCCCGCTCCCGCTCCTGCCGCGCCAGCTTCGGTTTCGGCGCCCCCAGCCGCCGCGCCTCCCGCCCCTCCGGTGGCCCCTCTCCCCGCGGGCAGCGCCCGCGAGGAGCAAGTGGTCCCGATGACCCGGTTGCGAAAAACGCTCGCGGAGCGATTGGTGCAGGCGCAACACAGCGCCGCCTTGTTGACCACGTTTAATGAAGTGGACATGCAAGAAGTGATGAACCTCCGCAAACAGTATCAGGAGCAGTTCACCCAGAAGTATGGCTTGAAGCTCGGCTTCATGTCGTTCTTCGTCAAAGCGGTGGTGGACGCCCTGCGCTTGATTCCGCAGGTCAACGCCGAGATTCGCGGCTCCGACATCGTCTACCGGAATTACTATGACATCGGCGTCGCGGTCGGCGGAGGACGCGGACTGGTGGTGCCGGTGCTGCGCAACGCGGAGCGGTTGAGCTTCGCCCAGATCGAGACCGCTATTGGCGATTTCGGCAAGCGCGCCAAGGAGAACAAACTCAAGATCGAGGAACTTCAGGGGGGAACGTTCACCATCAGCAATGGGGGAGTTTATGGATCGTTGCTTTCGACTCCGATTGTCAACCCTCCGCAAAGCGGCATTCTCGGGATGCACGCCATTCAGGAGCGGCCCATTGCGCTCGCCGGGCAGGTCGTGATCCGGCCCATGATGTACCTCGCGCTCACTTACGATCATCGGATCGTCGACGGACGGGAGGCGGTCACCTTTCTCAAGCGGATCAAGGATGTGATTGAGAACCCGGCCCGCATGCTGCTGGAGGTTTAATGGCGGAATTTGACGTGATTGTGATCGGGGCCGGGCCGGGCGGATATGTCGCCGCTATACGGGCGGCGCAACTGGGCCTGAAGACCGCCTGCATCGAGAAGGAGGTGGTGCTCGGTGGAACCTGCCTCCGGGTCGGCTGCATCCCGAGCAAGGCTCTCCTCGAATCGACGGAGCTGTATCACGAAGCCAGGACAAAGTTCGCGGGCCACGGCATCAAACTGCCCACGGTCGAACTGGACCTGGCGGCGATGCTCAAGCGGAAGTACCAGATCGTTCTGAACCTCACTAAAGGAGTGGAGGGCTTGTTAAAGAAGAACAACGTGGCCCGGGTTTTGGGGCAGGCCCGCGTGATCGCTCCCGGCAAGGTCGAGGTCGACAGCAAAGAGGGAAAGACGATCCTGGAGGGGAAGCACATCATTATTGCAACCGGCAGCAAGCCCGCGACTTTGCCCGGCGTGGAAATCGACCGCGACCGCGTTGGCACCAGCACGGAAGCCCTGTCTTATCCGGAGGTTCCCAAGCATCTGGTGGTGATCGGCGCTGGCTACATTGGACTTGAATTGGGTTCGGTCTGGCTGCGCTTGGGCGCCAGGGTGACGGTGGTGGAATATCTCGATCGGATTCTTCCCGGGATGGATTCAGAATTGGCGGCGGAGGCCCAGAAGCTGTTTGAACGCCAGGGTTTCGAGTTTCGTTTGGGTCGGAAAGTGACCGGGGCCCGGAGCAACGGCGCGGGCGCGGTGGTAGAGTGTGCCGGGGAGGCGCCGATCGAGTGCGATCGAGTCCTGATGTCGGTCGGGCGCGTTCCGAATACTGAAGGCCTCGGCGTGGAGGAGTTGGGGATCAAGCTGGACAAGCGCGGGCGGATTGAAGTGAACGAACACTTCGTGACTTCCGTGCCTGGCATCTACGCGGTCGGCGATGTCATTCCCGGGCCGATGCTGGCGCACAAAGCGGAGGAGGAAGGCATCGCGTGCGTCGAGCGCCTCGCCACCGGTTACGGTCACGTGGACTACAACACAATTCCCGGGGTCTGCTACACCCATCCAGAGATTGCCACGGTGGGATTGACGGAGGACCAGCTCAAGGAGCAAAAGATCCCCTACAAGAAAGGATCATTTCCGTTTCGGGCGAACGGGCGGGCTCAATCGCTCGGGCAGGTGGATGGCCGGGTCAAGATTCTGGCTCACGAACAGACCGATCGGATTCTCGGAGTGCACATTCTCGGTCCGCGCGCGGGCGAGTTGATTGCCGAAGCCGTGGCGGCGATGGCGTTCGGGGCCAGCAGTGAGGATCTGGCGCGCACCTGTCATGCGCATCCGACTTTGCCCGAGGCTGTTAAGGAAGCTGCGCTGGCGGTCAGTGGACGGGCGATCCACTTTTAAGCCGGTCGGGTCCTTCGGGCTGACGGGATAAAAAAAGCGGGCTGGCCGAAGCCAGCCCACCTTACCTAAACCCACACTACGAAAATCAGTCTTTCTTCGCTTTGCGTTTGCCCGCTGTCCAGCCGGCCTTCTTCAGCTTGGCCTTGTCTTCTTCGCTGGTGATTTTCTGGCGTTCTTCCTTGTCCAGCTTGCCGTCTTTGTTGGCGTCGTACTTGGCCAGCAACTCCTTGCGAGCGGTCTTTTGCTCTTCGGTCAGGACGGGGCGCTTGCGCTCCCCGGATGTGGCCGACGATGACTTATTTGTTGAGGCGCTTCCGTCATCGGCCCGGGCGGCGATGAGGCTGCCGGCGAGGCAGAGGCTGTAAACCGTAATTAATAAACCTTTCATATCTTTCTCTTTGAACAGTGACGCAACGTAATCACAAAAAGTTACACGCGCCACTCGCGGGAAAAGTTCGAAATTTTCAGGCCAGGATCGCCTTGGCGACGTTTCCGTGGACGTCGGTCAGCCGGAAGTCCCGGCCGGCGTAGCGGAATGTGAGCTTCTCATGGTTGAGCCCGAGCAGGTGGAGCAGGGTGGCGTGGAGGTCGTGCATGTGCATCTTGTCGTTCACCGCCGCATACCCGTAGTCGTCCGTTTCTCCGTAACTGAACCCGCCTTTCACTCCGCCGCCAGCCAGCCACATCGTGAACCCGCGCGGGTTATGGTCCCGCCCTCCGGATTGCTTTTGGTCTCCGATATTCTGGGCGGTGGGGGTTCGGCCGAACTCCCCGCCCCAAATGACGAGGGTGTCTTTTAGCAGGCCGCGCAGTTTCAGGTCGCGGAGCAGAGCGGCGATCGGTTGATCGACCTCCCGGGCGTTCCTTTCATGTTCCGTTTTTAGATTCTGGTGCGAATCCCATTTGAAGCTGTGGCTGACTTGAATGAACCGGACTCCTTTCTCCGCAAAGCGCCGGGCCAGCAAACACTGGCGGGCGAAATCATCCGTCGGCGTTTGATCGACTCCGTACAGGGACAGGGTCTCTTTGGATTCCTTGGAAAGGTCGGTCAATTCGGGGGCCTCCGTCTGCATCCGAAAGGCGAGTTCATACGATTCGATCACTCCTTCGAGTTGATCGTCCATTTCCGCCTGCCGCAGATGCTCGCGATTGAGAGCCTGCACAAAGTCGAGCTGCTGCCGCTGCAGATCGAGCGAGAGATCGGTGTTGCGGATATGCCTGATCTGGGCTTGCGAGAGCGGCATGTTCGCCTGGCCAATCGCCGTTCCCTGGTAGACCGCGGGCAGGAAAGCCGAACCGTAATTCACGGCGCCTCCCGTAATCGGGCTCGGGCTGATCGTGACGAATCCGGGCAGGTTCTGATTCTCCGTGCCCAGCCCGTAGAGGACCCATGAGCCCATGCTGGGCCGCACTTGGTTTTCGGAGCCGGTGTGCAGCTTCAGGACCGCCTGGGCGTGATCCTGCCCGTTCGTGTGCATTCCGCGAATAAGGCAGAGGTCGTCCGCGCACTTCGCGACTTCCGGGAAGATCTCGCTGATCTGCAGGCCGCTCTGCCCCGCCGGGTGAAAGGCGAAGGGCGACGCCATCAATTTCCCGTTGGGATCCACAAAACTGCCTTTGACGAAGTCCTTGGGCAGCGTCTTTCCCGCGTCCCGCTCCAGCAGCGGCTTGTAGTCGAAGGTGTCGATATGCGACGGCCCCCCGTGCATGAACAGGAAGATCACCCGTTTGGCCCGGGGCGTGAAGTGGGGGTCCTTCGAGGCGAGCGGATTTTTTGGAGCGGCGGCGTGAGCCCGGGCGACCTCCGCGAGCAGGGAGCTGAACGCGAGGTAACCGAAGCCGCATCCGCACCGCTTCAAGAGATCACGACGGGAATATCTCATAAGGTTCAGTTCAAAAAGCGGAATTCCGTGCTTTCGATCAAGGCCTGGCAAAAGGCCTCGACGGCTTTCTTCTTTCGGCGGGTTGCGTCCGGTTCCGACGGAATCAGAGCGTTGGAGAAATCGCGGATGAAATTCGCGGCGCGGATTTGTTCAGCGGTGGTGCAGGGGCGGGCGAAGGCCGCCGCATAAGCGGCGCCCGCCAGTTCGTTCTCGTTTTTGTCCGACTGGCTTAGGAGCTTTTCCGCCCAGCGTTTGCTTTCCTGCGTGGCAAAAGGACTGTTCATCAGGAACAACGCCTGCGTGGCCGCGGTCGTGACGTAGCGTTTTCCGGCCAGGGCGTGAGGGTCAGGAAAATCGAAAGCCTGGTAAAGCTCGTTCAGGCTGCCGCGCAAGACCGGCAGATAAAGGCTGCGGCGCCGCGAAGCCAGCACATTGGGATCAGCGCCCGCGGCTGGCCCGGGATTCTGGTTCTGGCCGAGCGATTCGCCGCCCAGGGTCAAATCGAGGCTCCGATTCGCGGCCAGGATCGCGTCCCGCAGTTCCTCCGCGTCCAGCCGCTTCCGGTTCATCCGCCAGCAGAGGCGGTTGTCCGGGTCGGCGGCGAAGGTCGCCGGGTTGTAGGCGCTGCTGAGCTGATACGTGGAGCTGAGGACAAGCCGCCGGATCATTTTGCGGGTGGACCATCCGCCTGCCATGAACTCGGACGCCAGATAATCGAGCAGCTCCGCGTTCGCTGGCGCTTCCCCCATCGTCCCAAAGTTGTCCGGCGTGTTCACCAGGCCTCGGCCAAACAGGTGCAGCCAGATCCGGTTGGCCATCACCCGAGCCGTGAGCGGGTTCTTGTCGCTGGCAATCCAGTCTGCCAGCGCCAGCCGTCCGCTTGAGTCCGCTCCCGGCCGGGCCTGGCCAATGGAACCGACGAGCGAAAGAAAACCTCGCGGGGCCTCCTCGCCCGGGCGCTCGAGATCGCCGCGCGTGAGGACGCGGAGGTTTCGCGGTTCACCATCCCGCACCGCGAGTGCCATCGGCATCGGGGGCGGGGCGTCGGCCATCAACTCGCTGACCGCATTTTCATATTCTTCGCGTCGCGCCGCCGAGACGTCGCCCATCATCATGGATTCCTCCGGCGGGAGGGATCGCTTGCGGGTCAGCCTGGCCGCGAGTTGCACATCCTGGGGCAGGCACTGAATCGCATCGACGACGACAAAGCCCCGGGTGCCCTCGGTGAGCACTTCAACGACGTTGTTGGTGCCCTTCTCCAGTTTGAAAAAGCCCAGGCTTTCGAAAGCCTTGTCGTACTTCGGCTCCACCGTTTGATTCAGGTAGACCGTTTTGGAGAGGCCTGCTCCCTCCACGCGCACCGGAACGTTGGTGGACCGGTTGGCTCGGGCGGTATAAGCAAGGCGGATTTCGTAGAAACCGGGCTCGGGCACATCCGGCCGAAAGCGGACGCTCTTTTTCCCTTTGCCGCTCTTCTCGTTGCCGTCGTGCAGGTAATTCTTATCCACGAAATTGGTCGAGTAGTTGGAGAGCTTCCATTCGCCCATCAGCTCCGCGTCGAGATTGTCCACCACAATCCCGTCCAGTTCCTTCGAATCGATCCCGCCCGGGAGTTCCCGGGCCATCTGCCGGGCCCGGTCCCGCTTCCGCTCGAGCTCGGCGAGTTTGGCCTGATACGCCTCGACCCTCGCGGCTTGTTCGGGCGTTCCCAGGGGGCGTTCGCTCAACGGGCTGTCATTCGGTCCGCGCCGCGCCTCGACCGAAACGGTCTGGGTGCTGCGGAAAATGCCGGCCAGCGAGTAGTAATCCCGCGTGGGAATGGGATCGAACTTGTGGTCGTGGCAGCGGGCGCAGCTCGCCGTCAGGCCAAGAAAGGCGCGGCACGTCACGTCGATCTGTTCGTCCGCCACGTCCAGGAGGAGTTTCTCGCGGTTGGGTTCGGCAAAATTCTTCGGGCCAATGACCAGAAAGCCCGTGGCGATCCACTTCTCGTGCCGCTCCTCGTTTGACTGAAACGGGAGCAGGTCCCCCGCGATTTGCTCCCGGATGAACTCGTTGTAAGGCTTGTCCTGGTTGAACGCCTGCACCACGTAGTCACGGTAGCGCCACGCGCTGGCGAAAAGAGTGTTTTGATCGAGCCCGTTCGAATCCGCAAACCGGGCCACATCCAGCCAATGACGACCCCAGCGTTCCCCAAAATGGGGCGATTCCAAAAGCCGGCTGGCCACCCGTTCAAAAGCCTTGTCGGAAGCGTCCCGGACGAATTCCTCCACCTCCTCGGGGGAGGGGGGCAGGCCGGTCAGGTCGAAAGTGACGCGCCGGATCAAGGTCCGTTTGTCCGCGAACGGGGCCGGCGGCAATTGGCGCTTTTCCAATTCCGCCAGGATGAATGCATCCACCGGATCGCGCACCCAGGCTTGGTTTTTCACCGCGGGAGGCTCAGCGCGTTGAATCGGCCGGGTGGACCAAAGCCCGCGCGCGGAAGCTCCCCCGGTGTTCTGCGGTTGGCGCGGATCGGGCGCGCCCAGCTTCACCCATTGTTCGATCAGGGCGATCTGGTCATCGGGCAGCTTTTCCTTGGGAGGCATCCGCAAGTCCGGATCGGAATGTCGGACCGCGATGACCATCCGGCTATTGTCCGGGTCTCCCGGAGAGAGCGTGGGGCCGGTATCGCCTCCCTTCATCAGGCCCTCGTGCGAATCCAGGAGCAGCCCCCCCTTGATCTTCTCCGCCTTGGCGCTGTGGCACTTGTAACAATGCTGCTCCAGAATCGGCTGAATCTTCTCCGTGAAAAATCGCTCGCCCTCCGCGGCGGCCCGTGCGCGGCCGATGCCCCACAAGGCCAGCGCCACGCCAATCCAGAAATGTCGCCCTCGGTTCATCACGGTTACTCCTCCAATAGACAACCGAGCCGAGGTTTTGTCACAAACGGTTTGTGTCGCGCTACAGGCCGGGTGGATTTTGGTGGATTATGTGGATTTACGGGCCGCTTTTGGTCGTTTTTGGCGGTTGGTGATCGAGGGGAAAAGGGAAAAAGGAAGTTTGAACAGCTGATGACCGCGACTCTGGTAGCGCAGACTGGCAGTCGGCTGTATCGCCGATTGCTAATCGGCGAGGCGGGAGCGGGCTGCGGAGCCAATCGGTGTGCAGATTGCCAATCTGCGTTACGGCCGACTGCCAGTCGGCGCTACGCCGGCGTTCGGCCGGGCCGGAAGGCTTGCGGTCCCGCGGGGTCAAGAGACCACAGCAAAGCCAAAGTCGCCCAGGCCGTGGCAGGGGCGGAGATCCATTGATCCCAGCCGTGGGGGAACCCGGTGGTGAAATGAGTTTGAAACGGCCTGATCCGGCTCTTCACGTAACATGAACCGTCCGCTAACTGGGTGCCCACCAGATACTGCACGGGCAGATCGGAGGCGCGCATTTCTTGCGGGAACTCTCTTCCGTCGGAATGCCGCGATCGATGACCCAGGTCCGGCGAGCGCGATTCGCTTTCCACTCCCGCGATTTTCCTATGCGCTCGCGGGCGGTTGTGTTTTGATCAAACGAGCGATCATTCTCATGAACGCCTCTTATCGAAACCTCCAGCCCCTTCTCGTGGCCTTTGTTCTGTTGGGGGCTTTATCCCCGGTTGTGCGAGCGGCGACTGGGCTGGATGGCCTGATTGCGGCTTACTCCGCCGATGGGAACGCGAACGACACGGCCGGCGTTCTCAATGGAACGGTTTTGGGTGGAGTTAATTACGCACCCGGCGAGTTTGGACAAGCGTTCAGCTTCGACGGGGTGGACGGCCACATTTCACTGGGGAATCCGGCCGCGCTCAAAATCACCGGCTCGCTGAGCGTGGCGGCGTGGATCAATCCCCGGGAGGCGCCCACCACCGATTTGAAGGCGATTGTCACGAAGTGGGGGCAGGTTTACACGACGTGTGGCCCCGGTTCCGCCGCGGATTCGTACGGGCTCTTTCTCCAAAAGCAGGGAACCGGCATCGAGCTTTTCGGCGCGATTCATCTGGCGGACTTGAGCGAGCCGAACATCACCGGCGGCTCGATCCCGACCAATGCTTTTTCGCACGTGGCCATGACCTACGACGCAACGGCAGGCGCCTTTGCGATCTATGTGAATGGCGCGCCCGTAAAGTCGATCAACTTCGCGCCCACGCCCGTCTGCACTTCGGAAAAAAACGTCTTGATTGGCGGCGAGGATTCTTTTCGGCCGAGGCGGTTCCCGGGGCTGATCGATGAAGTGCAAATCTACGGCCGCGCGCTCTCGGCGGCGGAAGTGACGCAACTGGCCACTGGACAGGCGGGAGGCACGATGCCGTCCATAATCGTGCTGACGAATCTGGATCCTGCCAGCGCTCCGGCGGGTTCCCTGATCGTGTTGAGTGGGAGCGGTTTCAGCACCGCCGCAGCGAGCAACCGCGTGGATTTCGACGGAACACCGGCGACCGTGATCAGTGCCACTCGCTTCGAACTGGGCGTGATTGTCCCTCCCAGCCTGCCTCCCGGCCGCATCCACGCCGCCGTCAGGGCCGGCACTAATCAAACGGCAGCCCTCGCCTTTGACGTCATCGCGAGCGCCGCGGTTCCGAACCCTGTTCTGCGCGCATCCAGGGGACCGGCCGGGGTCGTCCTCGCGTGGCCCACGAACTCGGCGGCCACGCTGCAAGCTACGGAGTCCCTCACGCCGCCCGTCGTCTGGGCGCCGGTGACAAATCTGCCTGCGATCCAGGCGGATCAGTTTACTTTGTCGGTCGCGGCCGAAATCCGGACGCGTTTCTTCGCTTTGGGCGCCACGTCGAACTCTCCGGCGGAACCGTCGCTCGCTTCTTCAGGAACGGCCCTGGTGACCGCCGCGAGCGGCGGGACAGTGACGACCGCGGACTCTTCCGTCATTCTCCAGGTGCCCGCGGGTGCTCTGGCCGCGGATGCCCAAATAACGGTGACTGCTGTTCCGGCGGCGGAAGCCGCGCAGAATGGGCCGGGAGGTGATGTGGTTCTCGCGCCCGAGGGCCTGAGATTCGCGAAACCAGCACGCCTCACCATCCGCACCCCGGCGAACCCGCCCGCGGACGCGCATTTGAATGTACAACTTCTCAGCATCTCCAACACGCCGCACGATGCAGGCGGGGAAGGCAGCTACTTCACGGCCGTCACCAACTACACGCTGACCGCGGATGGCGTGCTCGCGATGCCTCTCGATCATTTCTCCGTGTTGAATTGGAGCTGGTGGGCCAAAAACCTCTACGCGGTACTCGACATTCCCGGAAGATTCCTGCGTAAAGATGATCTCCTTTATGTGCTCACGGATGCAGAGGGGGGCCAGGGCGGCACCTGGTTTCCCGGGCATGCGGGGATGTACTTGGGCGCGCGAGATGCCTTGGCCGATGGGAATGACGGCGACACGATCATCGAAGCGACCAGCACGAACAGCGTTTTCCAAGGATCCGTGCGTTTCGCGAGCTTCAACTCACAAGAGGGCTTCAAACTTTTCGGTGGCGCCCACATATATCTCGGCGCCCGCCAGCCGGCCACGTTCGAAACCACGGCCAACGAGCGGACCGACGTTGCGGATTGGGCGATCGGCCAGCTTGGCAAAGGGTACGCGCTGTCTGGCGGCCCCTTTCTCAATTTCGGGGACATTTTTTATGACGGCTTCTCCTGCGTCGGATTGATCGAACTGGCCTACCAAAACGGCGCTCACAAACGCATCGTCCCGTCTACGATCGCTCGCATCGCGCTGAGCCCTCTCCGTCAATTTCTGCTCACGCGGCCGGTCAGTTCGGTCGTCATCGACGCCGGAGAAACCGTGGACACTACCGTGCGTGGCGTCGTCAATATTGGAACGCTCACGAGCGATTATCGGACCGAGGATTCGCGCTATACCCGCTTGCTCGATCTGGACGCCTGCAATCAGGAGGGGCGAGACGCGCTGGCCGCCGGACGAGCCAAATTCAGCGAGATATTCGGACTTTTCACCTTCACGCCGATTGCCGCAGATGGCGGCAAGGACTTTAAATTCGCATTTGTCGTTGATGCCACTCAATCCGGCGTCGGAAAAGAGAGAGCCTTCCTGACGGTTACAGTGAATAAGGCGACGACGCGTTTCGTGCGCCAAGACCCGCCTCTCATCGAAACTTTCTCCGTGAACGGCAACCTCGAGAAAACAAACATCCAGGCGACAGCCACGGAGGTCTTCACCTCCGGTTACAATGGCGGCCCGCGCCTGCGGATGACCTGGGATGCTCCGCCGCAAACCGTGACAGCGAACAGCACGGTAACCCTCCAACTCCACGCGGACGCCGGCGCCAACCCCGCCCAGGTGTCGGTCTTTGGCGGGGCGCCTTATCTCGCCGGGCAGATCAACGACTCCGTTGACCTCACCCAGAACCCCGCATTTGCGGGGTATCAATTCGTGAAACCAAACTTCAGCCAGAATATTTACAACCTGGTGCAGCGCGATCTGACCAAAGACGTCACATTCGGCGATGTTCCCTATGTGACGCTCGAGTTTAACGTCTTTAGAACCTCCGGCGCATTCACCGCTGGCACCGTGGGCGCCCGGTTGACCTGGAATTACGTTCCAGCGCCTTAAAAAGAGCCGGATTCACCGACGGCTTCGGTCGTCCTGAGGGGGGCATAATTGAGCACCGCCACAAATTACTGCATGGGCCATGCTGCTCCGGTATCGAACGGCCCGTTGGGTGTCTTAGCGAATTGGCAGGCGGCAGCAACAGTCCGGCTCGCTTTATGGGCAATGCTGGAGTCCGTCCCCTCACTTGTAGGTTTGGGGGTGGCGAATCGCCGATGGCCAACTGATCGGCGAGGTCGGCGGCATGGGCGAGGTGGCGAGCGCGTTTTAGGAGGAGGTGGGCCTTCGGCCGGTCCGGAAAGCTTCCGGTCCTGCGGGGTCGAGAGACCACAGCAAGGCCAAAGTCGCCCAGGCCGTGGCAGGGGCGGAGATCCATTGGTCGCGGCCGTGGGGGAACCCGGTCGCGAAATGTGTTTGAAACGGCCAGGTTCGGCTCTTCACGTACCACGAACCGTCGGCGAACTGGGTGCGCAGCAGGTACTGCGCTCCCCGGAGGTAAACGGGAGAGTCGATGGTGATCGCGCCGGAGGTCAGCAGCGCGACCAGGACCTGCCCCGTGGCGTAGGCGTCGCTGGCGAGCGTGGGAATTTGGGACCAGCCGCCATCGGCATGCTGCTGCCGGATCAATTCGCTGGCGAGCGGCTTCGCGGCGCGAGAGGCGTTCACCCAGGCCAGGCCGAGCAACTGGTAGGTGCGTTCTTCGGTGGTGAAGGCTTTCCGGCTGAGGAGGAATTTTTTGACCCGGTTTTTGCGCGCGGCCGCCGCTTGGGCGCTTTCGACCGGCGGATAAAGGTCGAGAGCGTGAATCACCAGGGCTGTGGATGTGATCGGGGTCGATTCGGCGGGAGGGCGGGCTGTAAAGGACATCCATCCGCCGGTGGGCAGTTCCTGGGTGGTCAAATAATAGGTCATCGCATCGGTGATCTCGTCTGCCGCCTGCTTGTTCTGGGAGAAGTTGAGCAGGCCGTATCCGAGATTCTCCATGACACCGCCGAGGGGATCATCGAGGAACCAGGCCCGGCTTTTCCGCTCATTCCAAAATCGGCGCTGGTCGGCCGTCTGGCGGGCCAGCTGCTTTTGGTCGATCGCCAGGCCGAGGCGCGACGCCCACCCGAACGCGACGCCGGGCAGGGTCTGATGATGGCAGGAAATGCATTTCTCGGGCCTCGTCTCGCGGTCGAGAAAACCGTTGGATCCAACTTGCAGGATGGAGATGCTCCGCGTCGCGGCGGCGCGCACCAGGCTGTCGCGATTTTCCGGAGTGAGCGAGACCGGGTTGTCGGGCAAAATGACTTTCGGGGCCGCGGTTCCGGGGTTTGCGCCTTTGGCCTCCAGAAACCGGGTGAGCTCGGTCTCGCCCCGTTTTTGCGCCCAGGTGAATGCGGTTTCATCCCGGTCCGTCTTCGCATTGATGTCCGCGCCTTTGGCCAGAAGGAGCTTCAACATTTCGGGATCGCCGTGTTCATTGTGCGCGGCCATCACGATCGGCGGGACTTCCCCAATATTCTTTGCCGCGCGCACGTCGGCGCCCCGCTCGATCAGGGTGCGGGCGATCTCATCCTGCCCGGTCACCAGGGCGGCGCTCAGGCTGTGACCGGCGAAGCCGTCGGAGGCATTCAAATCAGGATGATAATCGAGCAGTGTTTTCACGACCGCACTGTTCACCGCCAAGGTCGCTTCCGTGATCGGCAGGCCGATGGTTGAATCGTCGAACTTCCGGACGGTGTTTATGTTCGCTCCATGCTTGAGCAACAGCTCCACGGTCTGAGCGTTGCCCGAGTAAATCGCAAAAAACAGGGGCGTTCCATCCAGAGGGCCGCGGGCGTTGACGTCAGCGCCGCGTTCCAGCAGCAGCTTTGTGACTTCGAACCCGTGGGGATGCCGTGCCGCCACGAACAGCGGAGTGGCGGCGCCCGGGCGGTTCTTCTTTTGGTCAAAGCCGTGATCCAGGAGCAGGCGCGCCTTATCGGGATCTGCGACGCAAAAGTTGAAGGCGCTCACGTCATCCACATTGTGGAAATTCGGGTCCGCCCCGCGCCCGAGCAACAGCTGCATCTCCGCTTTGGACAGATAACGCGCGGCATACATCAACGGGGTGAATCCGTGTTCATCGACCGCATTCACATGAGCGTCCGGCGCCTTCAGCGCGCGTTTGAACTCCCGCGCGTTCCCCTGGCGCGCGGCCTCCATGAGCTGGGGCGGCTGACCCGCCAGGCCGGCTGAGATTGTGACGGTCGCAAGGAAACAGGATAGTAGTTTTGAACGCGATCTGTTCATAAACGTGGTTTGGATGCTGTAATTCAGCGAATTTATCTAGAGGCGTCAAGTCCCGCTTCGAAGGGTTGCCGGGGGTTCCTTCCGGGATGCGGACAAAAAAAACAGCCCGCCAACTCTGTTGGCGGGCTTTGACGACAGGAAAGGCGGGTATTTTTAAACCCGGCGCTTGATTAAGGCGACGGCTGCAGCCGAGAGGCCGAACAGCGCCAGGGTATTCCCCGTATCGGGCACGCCCGACCGAATCTGCACCGTCAAGCCGCTGTTGGCGATCGAGGCGTCCTGGTACTGGCCAGTTTCCTCGAGAACGAAGGGAGTGGTGGGAAGGCCAAGACCCGCAGGGAGAGCTGCGCGGAGCTGGCTGAGAGCCAGCACCAGCCCGGATAGGCCGCCCAGCGCGGGTTCATTGCCATCAAACGAGACCATGACCCCGGTGACGGCACGGACGATGGGGACAATCCCGGGAATGTTCGGGGTGACCCCGTAAAGGAGGATGTCGCTGATTTTGGCATTGGCGGAGGTGCCGGTTCCGGGTTCCGTCAGAACCAAAAGCTTGGCTCCGCCATTCCCAGGCCCAAAGAAACCGCCCGTGAAAGAATAGATTTCAGTATTGATCAGTGCGCCGCTGCCCGGCGCGACTGCGCTGGTAAACGAGGAAAGACCCGCGGCGGAGGGCTTGGCGTCGTTGACATCGTCGATCGTGATCGTCGGAGCAATAGAGATCGACCAGGCGTTTTGGTTCACCACCGGGATCAAGGCCAGCGCCAGCAGACCCGCTTTGAGGACTTTTGACATACGTTTCGTTTCGTTAGAGACAAATAGTTTTCAGCATAGATAATGCCATCTGGATCTGATGATTTTTCTTGGCTTTGGGTGGTTCTATAAAGGGTTACTGGCCGGGTTGTTTGAATGAATGCGCTAAAAGTCAGCGAGTTGCGCTGCCTGCGGACAGTTTACTTTCGTTTGTAAAGAGGGTTTACGAATTGCCTGGTACCTATTTTAGAGTGTTTATAGTAGAGCCTAAAGTATCTAGAACGGACAAATCAGAAGTCCTTCATTACGAACGGCTGTGATCTCCGCTTTTTTCTGCCCTTGGTGAAGGACTGTGGACTGCGGCAGCTGCGTGCGAGACCGAGTGCCGACGGTTGTGCGGGAGTTAGGCTGGCGCGGCTAAGCGAGCTTCCAGGGAGCTCGCATCTCGCGCACTTCGAGACGCCGATTAGCATCGGCGTCGTTCAGGAAACGCTCCGTGGCAAAGTCGAAGGTCAGCTTTCGGCCGAGCCGGGCGGCTATGTCCGAGATCTGGCAGAGGGTGTCTCCCCAAACCGCGTCCTCAATCGGGCTGATCGCCGGTTGCCGGCTGGCCACGGACTCGAGAAAGTTGCGGACATGGTCCGTGCTGTTTTTCAGTTGGATGGGGAATGAATTCGCCTCGGCCTCCGCCAGGCTCGCCGGGTTGGTGGCCAGATCACCGCGTTGCACCCGAGCCCAGCCGTCCGATCCCTCAAACACCGTTCCATGGGTGGTGATCGCGCCAAATCTCGCACGCATCTCGTCGGCGTGCGGCCACGCTTCGCCGGTGGGCTTTCCGGAATTGCTTCCGTTCGGTGTGCCAGAGAACACCAATTTCAGGCCGCTGCCAAACTGAAGCCGCACGTCCCAGGTGGTGGCGGTGTTGCAGGCGCCCTCGCGCGGGTAGCTTCCGGTTCCTTCGATTTCCACCCGCCCGCGCATCCGATCACCCGCGCCCCAGAGAGCGATGTCGATCGGGTGGATGCCCCACCCGGCGATGAAGCCCAGCGCATAGTCGGAATCGAACCACCAGGTCTTCGTGGCGCCATCCGCGTCGCAGCGGTGTTCGGCATAGGGGCGGAACGGCGCCGGGCCCAGCCAGCGGTCATAATCAAGCGTGGGCGGGACGGGCGCGAGCTGCGTGGATCCTCCGGGGGTGCTCCCGGGCGCCCAGACGTAAATGGTGTTCAATTTGCCCAGCCGGCCGTTGCGGGCCAGTTCGCACGCGAGGCGGAATTTTCGGTCGGACCGCTGCTGCGTTCCGAACTGGAAGATCCGCCGCGCATCCTGCACCGCTTTCCGCAAAAGCTGCGCCTCGCCCAGCGAGCAGCCGATCGGTTTTTCGAGGTAAATATCCTTGCCTGCGCGGGCCGCCGCCACCGCGGCTGGCACATGCCAGTGGTCTGGAGTGGCGATGAGGCAGGCGTCAATGTCCGGGCGGGCCAGCACCTCGCGGAAGTCGAGGAAAGCCTGGCAATCCTGGTTTTGGTACTGCGCGTTGACGCGCGCCACCGCCTGCTCACGCTGCTCTTTCTTCACGTCGCAGATGGCCAGCACCCGGGCGTTCTTTTGGGCCAGGAAGCCGCCCATCACCGCCGTTCCTTGCGGGCCGGCGCCGATGCACGCTACCGTGATGCGGTTGCTCGGGGCTGTCGCTCCGTCGGTGCCCAGCGCGGATGACGGAATGATGGCGGGGAAAGCCAGCGCGGTAAGGCCCGCGCCGGTGGCATACTGGAGAAACTGCCGCCGACTGACTGCTGATTGCTTGGTTTTCATGGAGGTCTGGCGCCGGGCAGCCTCCAGCATACGGGAACCACGGCGTCGGGCCTTGACGCAGGTCAAGCGCGCCCATGAGCGCTGAACTCCGTCTGATCTTTTAACGGCGTCTCAACGGTAAAGCAGATATTTCTCGCGCCGCGCGCGGAACTCCGCCAGATCCTGAGCCCAGAGGGCTTTGATGGTCGCCAGCGGCTTTTGCTCGCGGATCGCCTCCACGGTTGGCGGGTGGACAAGGAGTTTATTGAACTTCTCCAGTCCGAAATCCTTCGGATAAAGCCGTTGCAGGGTGGAAGCGAGCGCGAGGCCGACGTCGACGCTGGCGAGTTGAGTCCGGTCGGTGATGAGGAGGTTCACCCCTTTGCAGAGCTGCCCCTTGAACACGCTGGCGGTGGGGGTGAATTGGACCGGGACAAAGCGGACGCCGGCCAATCCGGCGGCGTTCAGATCGGCGGCGAGGCGCAGCTCATTGATGTAAGGGGCGCCGACGAGTTCAAAGGGGGTGTCGGTGCCTCGTCCCACGGAGAGCGACGTGGTCTCGAGCAGGCCGATGCCCGGGTAGAGCAGGGCTTCGGTGAGGCTGCGCATGTTGGGCGAGGGATTGATCCAGGGTTGCGCGGTCTGGTCGAAGTAAAAGCTGCGCTGCCAATGTTCAATCGGGATGACCGTCAGTTTGGCGCCGAGGCTTCGTTCTTCGTTGAACATCCGAGCCAGTTCTCCGACGGTCAGCCCGTGGCGGACCGGGATTTTGTGCCAGCCGGTGAAGCTTTCTTCGCCCAGCAGGAGCGGGCCTTCCACTTGAATTCCGTTGATCGGATTGGGGCGATCGAGAACGAAAAACGCTTTGCCACCTTTGCCCGCCGCCTGGAGGCAGTTTCCCATGGTGGAGATATAAGTGTAAAAGCGGCAGCCGACATCCTGGATGTCAAAGACCAGGGCGTCCACCATGGCCAATTGCTCGGCCGAGGGAGCGCGCCTTTCGCCGTAGAGGCTGAAGACTGGCAGGCCTGTCTTCGTGTCCTTGGAGTCGGCGACCTTTTCGTCCAGGGCCCCCCGGATGCCATGTTCCGGGCTGAAAAGGGCGACGAGCCGAACGCCTTCGGCCGCGTGCAGCAGATCGATGGTCGGGTTTCTCTCGCGATCTGTTCCGGTGTGGTTGGTGATCAACCCGACCCGCAGCCCTTTCAGGGGCGCGAAGCGGTCGCGCTTCAGAACATCAACGCCGTTGAGCACTTCCGCCGTGACCAGTTCGCTGGCGTGTTCCTGGATTTCGCGGCGCTCCAGCGCGCCCGGCACAAAGGCAAAATTGAAATCGCGGACGGCTTCGGCGGCCAGGGTGCCCAAGCGGCGGCGCAGGGGGACAACATTGCCGTTTTCGGACGGATGATTCCGGTTGGACAGCAGGATGATGAACGTCCCGGAATAGGGATCGATCCAGAGGGAGCCGCCCGTCCAGCCGGTGTGTCCGTACGAGCCGACCGGGAAGTAGGCTCCCCGCGGGCCGGCGTAGGGCGAGTCGATATCCCACCCGAGGGCGCGCCGCGCGGGCACTTCGGGCGGGGTTTGCACGCTGCGCATCAACGCCACGGTCTGCGGGCGAAGCAGCCGCACGCCGTCCAGTTCGCCGTTGTTCAGGAGAAAACGGGCGTACCGGGCCAGGTCTGCGGCTGTCGTGAAAACGCCCGCGTGCCCCGCCACTCCGCCCATGCGGCGGGCGGTCGGATCATGCACCTCGCCGCGCAGCTGGCCTTCGGTGGGGGCAATCCGGGCAAGCTTGGATCGAGGCGGCAGGTAACCGGTGTCGGTCATCTTCAAGGGCCCGAAGATTTCCGAGGCGCAGAATTCGTTGACCGGCTTGCCGGAGAGAAGGCGCACGATCTCCCCGAGGACGATGAAGTTGACGTCGCTATAACGGAATGCGGTCCCGGGCGCGGTCGTGGGAGTCTCCGCGCAAGCCGTCTGAATGGCCTGATTGTACCCATTCCATCCTCCGGCTCCCCCAATTCCGGAGCGAAGGCCGGACGTGTGCGTCATGAGTTGCTTGATGGTGATGCTGCCTTTGCCGTTTTGACCGAAGGCGGGCAAGTACTTGGCGACTGGGGCATCCAGATCGAGACGGCCGCGTTCGAGCAGGATCAGGAGCGCGGGGGTGGTGGCCACGACCTTGGTGAGCGAGGCCGCGTCGAAGAGGGTGTCTTCGGTCATAGCCTCGGTTTTGGGCGTGACCGCCCGCTGGCCATAGGCCCTGTGGTAGGACTCTCCGTGCCGCTCCATCCAGAGGACGCCGCCGGGCAGGTTGTTGCTGGCGATGCACTGCCCGATTGTTTGGTCGATTTCAGCGAGTTTTTCGGGGAAAAACACCGCGGCGCGACCCAGGGGCCAGGTTGCGAAAGCGAGGAGCGCGAAGGCTAAAACTCTTGCAGGTGACATTTTCATGATATGGTGCGGGGCGAAAAAACGGATCGGCAAGGATGAAAGTTTACTGCTGTCAGTTGGACATCGTCTGGGAAGATAAACGCGCCAATTACGAGAAGGTTCGGTCGCTTGTGACGGCGGCTCGGCCGGAATCGGGCAGCCTCCTGGTCTTGCCGGAGATGTTTTCGACCGGTTTCAGCATGAATGTCCAGGCCGTTGCGGAAGAAGCCACGCCGGGGACTGACGCGTTTTTGCGGCAATTGGCTCAGGATTGTGGCGTTTACATCCAGGCTGGGCTGGTGACGCGGGGCGCCAACGGCCGTGGCCTCAACCAAGCGTTGATTCTTTCTCCGGAGGGCCGCGAGTTGGCTCGCTACAATAAAATCCACCCTTTCACCCTGGGCGGGGAGTCAGCCAACTATGACCGAGGCACGGAAATCCGGATTTTCGAGTGGCACGGGCTGAAAGTATGTCCTTTTATCTGCTACGACCTGCGTTTTCCGGAGATTTTCCGCAGCGCGGTTCGGGCGGGCGCGGAGATGTTTGTCGTGATTGCGGACTGGCCGAGCCGCCGGGAACAGCACTGGGTGACGTTGCTCCAGGCGCGGGCGATTGAGAATCTTGCGTATGTGGTTGGTGTAAATCGTTCGGGGACAGATCCTTATTATCCATATCCGGGGAGCTCTCTCGTGGCAGACCCTCAAGGGCGGATCGTGGTGGATGCCGGCGGGCGGGAGGGGATCGTCTCGGCGGAGGTTGACCCGGAAATTGTCCGGGCTTGGCGTCGGGATTTTCCGGCGTTGCAGGATATGCACTGGGAGGGCAAAAAAGTTCGATCCTGAAGAGCTCGGAGCGGAGGCCGCGCAGCCTGAAGGAGCTTAAATCCCCGGGAAAAGCAGGTTTTGGCCGCTTTCCGGATTCAAGTCTTTCTTTAAGGTTTTTCGGAACTTGACGATTAGGCACGGGGTAGCGATAACAACGTGAGCGCCACCGAAATAGGAGTCAAAATGTGAAAAGAAAACTCTTGACGCTTTCGGTGATTTTCAATAAAACAGACGCACATTTGGATTTAAGCACAGGGAAATTGGGAAAAATCTCAGAAAAAAACGGTTAAAAATACCCACGCGACGAATTTATGCGAAAAACGAATACTGGATTCAAAGCAGCTGCTTGCCTGGCGGTTTCTGCGATTTTGGGTGGGACTGCGTCCGCTCAGATCGTTTATGACAATACCTCCAACTACTTGGGTCAACGAACCAGCGAGGGCAACGCTGAAGTCGGTGATGTAGTTCAGTTCGCGGGGACCGCTCGCAATATTGCTGCGGTTTCTTTCGAGTATTTCGTCGCTCCTGACACCACTCAAGGGACGGCCGCGGTGTTTGGCAACGAGACAGCTCAGTTTTTCATGTATGCCTTGGGCGCGAATGGTCTCCCGACCGGTTCAGCGATCTACAGCAGCCCGACCTTCAATCTTGTCCCTGGATCAGCGAATGGCTACGGCACCGCGACGATTAGCGGTCTGTCTGTGACGGTTCCGGATCGTATTGCTTGGACAGTGGCGATCAACGGAATCGAAGGCAATGAACAGGCTGGCTTGTTGTTCTACAATCCTCCTTCTGTTGGCTCCAGCCCCACCTTTGATCCGGGCGATGGCACGCAGCACGATTTCATCCTCCGCCACAATGTGAGCGGTTGGCAGGTGCTCGATAATCCGGGCATCGTTGACAATCTCAACATCCGCTTCACTGCCGTTCCCGAACCGACGACGATCGCTTTGATGGTTGGCGGATTGTTGACGATGGGCTTGATTCGCCGTCGTAACTCCTAATTTACCAGTCACCCGTTTTTCGACAGCGCGGACTTTAAGTCCGCGCTTTTTCGTTTTTTGGCCGAGTCCCGTCGTGCGGTCCTCGAGGGGCGAGGCTGCAAATTCCGGTCTGGGATCTGACGGGAAAGGCTTGATTTAATAACGTTGCTTATTGGTTGGTCGTGGATCGAGTTATGGAGAGTTTTTCGCCCGTTCTGCTGGAGGTTAATGCGCGCGTCTGGCTTCGCCAGCTGTCGGAGCAGGCGGGGCAAAGAGTGGAGCTTTCGGATGTCCCCGACAGTGAACTCGTCCGCTGGCGGGACCAGGGCTTTACGCATGTCTGGCTGATGGGCGTTTGGCAGGTCGGGGAGCGGGCGCGGGCATTGGCCCTGAGAGAGTGGCGTGAAAAGTGGCGGACGCAATTCCCGGCATCGACGGAAGAGAATGTCCAAGGCTCCCCTTACGCGATTGCCGAATACTCGGTCGATTCGCGATTGGGCCATCCGATCGATCTGCTCCTGCTCAAGGAGCGCTTCGCCCGTCAGGGGCTTCGCTTGATCCTGGATTTCGTGCCGAACCATTTCGGAATCGATAGCAGCGAGCCGCGCCGCTATCCTGCCCGCTTTGTGCAGGCGCCGGGGGCGGTTGCAGGGGTTTTCGCCGAGGAAACGAAGGTGGGCAGGCGGTATCTTGCCCACGGCAGAGATCCCTATTTTCCGCCATGGATCGACACAGTGCAGGTGGACTATCGGGTGGCGGAGGCTCAGGAGGCGATGTCATCGATCGCTCAAACGATCAGCATGTTTGGCGATGGGCTGCGCTGCGACATGGCCATGCTGGTTTTGCCGGAGGTCTTCGCTGAGACCTGGAAGGCTTTTCCGTCCGTTGGGCAGCACCAGACCCGCGCGAATTTCTGGCGGTCGGTCATTCCCCGGATTCGGCAGTTGCAGCCGCACGTGGAAATGATTGCGGAGGCTTATTGGGACAAAGAGCAGGAACTTCAGGATGCCGGTTTTGATTACACCTACAACAAACGGGTGACCGATTTCATCATGCGCGGTCAGACCGCGGAACTGGCGGAGTTTCTCTATTCCCGGGATCTGGGGTTTCTTCGCCGAAGCGTGCATTTTTTGGAGAACCACGACGAGGCCCGGGCAGCCTCCGTGCTCTCTCTGGCGAAGCATCAGGCCGCGGCGGGGTTGATGCTCTTCCTGCCGGGGATGGCGCTGATCCACGCCGGGCAATTGGAGGGACGGAAGGTGCACGTGCCGATCCAGATGAATCACCTTCCGCCGGAAGCGCCAGACCCGGCTGTGCAGCGGTTTTACCAAGACCTGATGGCCGCGGTGCGTGACAGCCACATCCGCCGGGGGCGTCCGGAACTGGTCAAAATTGCACCAGGCCTGATCGCCGTGCGCTGGGTGGCACGGAACGGGGAAGTTGATCTGGGCCTGGTGAACTTGAATCCAGAACCGATCCGGGGACAGCTTGGTTTGGTGAGCGGCGCGGCGGCTGGACACTCGGTCTTCGCGCCCCGCTACTCCACTCAGGGTGCGCTGGCGCTTGCCGCGAATGGAGAAGTGACTGTCCCGGGCGAGAGCGCGCATATCGTCCGCTGCCC
Source organism: uncultured Verrucomicrobiota bacterium (assembly GCA_964566945.1). GTDB lineage: Bacteria > Verrucomicrobiota > Verrucomicrobiia > Limisphaerales > SXQI01 > DASVNK01. Next base: position 48,598 of record CAZMKE010000003.1, read on the forward strand.
GTCGGAGCAAGCCTAGGAGCCCTCGATCCTTGAGTCGCGGCTGGCCAGCCGGGCCTGCAGCTTTGCCAGAGCCTGCGAGCGGTGACTAATCTGGTTCTTTTGCGGCTCGCCGAGTTCCGCAAACGAAAGTGTAAAGCCGCGGGGAACGAAGAGTGGGTCGTAGCCAAATCCATGGGCGCCCCGGGCTGCCTCGAGAATCCGCCCTTCACAAACGCCGTTAAAGAGTTCCGTTTGCACTTCTGCTTCGGTCAGGCTGCAAACGGGGGAAGCGCTTTCTGGACCCAGGGCGGGCACCGGGCTGAAGGCAATCACGCAGCGAAACCGCGCGGTTCGGCTTTCCGCGGGGACGGTGGCCAGCAGCCGCAGCAATTTGGCGTTGTTGGCCGCATCCGGGCTGTTTCCGGGGCTGCCCGCGTCTAAGGCCGCGAAACGGGCTGAATGCACGCCGGGAGCGCCCTGGAGCGCGTCAACTTCGAGGCCGGAGTCGTCCGCCAGCACATAATCAATCGAGCACCGGCGGGGCTGCAACCACTGAGCGATCGTAACCGCTTTCTTGGTGGCGTTGCCTTCGAACGTGGGAGCATCTTCGACGATCTCCGGCGCGGCCGGGAGGTCCGCCAGCGTAAGATAGCGATGTTGGGCGCCAAGAATGGCTTTGATCTCCTCGACTTTGTGCCGGTTGCGAGTGGCAATGAGCAGCTCCATGAGCGGCTTATCTACCGAGTTGAGCCGCGGGTGTCAAAGAAGGTCCGTGCCGGAAAACCTCCGCTGCCGAGTGCCGTCTTGCCAGGGCGGAGGTTGAACACCTTTCCCTGGTTTTGATCAAAGATGTGGCAAGACCCGGTCCGGTTCGGGTAACGTGAGCCCGCATCGGAGGGCCGGTGGCAGAGATCCAGGCTGAATCCGGACGGGCAGGGCTGAGTGAAAGTGCAGCGATGAGTTTTCTTCCGGTGGTCGAACGGGAATTGCGGGTGTTATCCCGCAACCGCAGGCTGTACTGGGGCCGTTTCGCTGCGGCCCAGGTGGCCTTGGCGATCGTGGCGTGGTCCTGGTTCACCTTCGCGCGCGCGGCGGCCAGCAGCGCGGCCACGCAGATTTTCGGAGCCCTGGCCACGACCACAATCGTCTACTGCCTTTTTGCGGGTGTGTTCCTCACGGCGGATTGCGTCAGCGAAGAAAAACGGGATGGCACGCTGGGTCTTTTGTTCCTCACTGACTTGAAAGGGTATGACGTGGCTTTCGGGAAGCTGGCCGCCAATTCCCTGCAAGCCGTTTACAATCTTTTCGCGATTTTCCCGGTCCTGACCATTCCGCTCCTTCTGGGCGGGCTGGCCGGCTTGGAAGTGGTGCGAGTGGCGCTCGTTTTGCTGAATACGCTGATCTTTTCGCTGACGGTTGGGCTGCTGGTATCGACCTGGAGCCAGCACGATCGCCGGGCTCAGGCGGGGGCATTTGCCTTGATTGTTCTGGTTTTGGGCGGCTGGCCGGCGCTGCTGGCCTTTCTGGACCAGAAATTCCACCTTCAGGTCCCCGACGGGTTTTACTTCGCCAGTCCTGGCTATACGTACATTCATGCGTTTGAGCGGAACTTCGCGACACGCCCCGAGGCCTTTTGGATGTCACTGACCGCGGTGCATGGGCTGGCCTGGCTGGCCTTGATCCTCTCAGCCATCCTGATCCGGCGGGTTTGGCAGGACGAAACCGGGATCAGGGCGAAGATCGGCTGGCTGGAGAAATTTCGCGCGTGGCGGAGAGGCACGGCGCAGGTGCGAGCGCGACATCGGGCCGCGCTGCTGCAGGCCAATCCCTACTTCTGGCTGGCGGCCCGGGATCGTCTGAAGCCTTACTACGTGCTCTGGTTTTTGGCGGGCTGCGGGGCGTTTTGGGTCTTTCTCTGGTTTTACAACCGGCGCGATATGCTGGAGCAGGAGGCATTTTTCGCGACCGCGCTTTTGCTTCGCACCGCCCTGAAAGTCTGGCTCGCGAGCGAGGCGGGGCGGCAGGTGTTTGATGACCGGCGCAGCAGTGCGCTCGAATTAACGCTTTCAACCCCGCTGCCAGTGCGGGAGTTTCTGGAAGGGCAATTGCTGGCGTTGCTCCGCCAATTCGGCCCGGCGATGGCGGTGGTGCTCTGTTTCGATCTTCTTGGGATGGCCGTCGCGGGCCGGGTTCGTTTCGGGTCTGACAGCGAGCTGTTGCTGAGCTGGGTGGCGACCATTGTGATTTTTCTGGCAGACGTGGCAACTTTGGCGGCGATGGGAATGTGGCTGGGGTTGAAGGCGAGGCGATTCAGCCGGGCCATGGCGAAGAACCTGTTTTTCGTCCTGGTGCTGCCCTGGCTTGTGTTCTTCGCGGTGATCGCTTTTATGGGAGTGGCTTCCTTGCCTACGCTCAATTCCCTGAATTTTGTCATTGGCATTTACTTTGTCATCAGTCTTTTAACGGATTTGGCGCTCTTTCTGAATGCGTCGGGAAATCTGACCGGGCGGTTCCGTGAGATGGCCACCGACCGATTCGATGCGCCGCGTTAGCACGATAGTGCTTTCCCTGCCCGGGCTCTTGTGGTAAATGATCATTAGCAGCGTTTCAAATGGGATCAATAACGCTGCTACTCCGAGCCGCGGCTTTCACGTTCACCCGTAATTGCCGCGGCTTTTTTCTTTCATCCGGCTCGGCGCTCCGGCGGGAGTTCTTTTTTCGCGTGAGCGGGCTCGCGGGGCTTTGTCCAATTTCCAACCCATGCTTTTGAATTGGAACCAGACGCAGCGCCGGGTAGCATCACAAAATGAGTCGTTTTGGGAATCTGGAGTTTGACTCTCGGCAACAGCCCGCCGCCAGCGCGCAGCAGACCGCGGCCCGAAGCGACGATCGTTTCCTCAAGCAGGGGCAGGAAGCGTTTGAAAATGGCCGTTTCGAGGAAGCCCTCCGGGCGTTCGCCAAAGTCTTGGAATTCGAACCGCGTTCCACCCCGGCCTGGTGCGGTCAGGTGCGCTGCCTGATCGAGCTCGGCGAGTTGAGTGAAGCCCGAGTTTGGGGGGACAAAGCGCTCGCTCTGTTTCCCGATGATCCCGAGCTTTTGGCCGCGAAAGCGGTCGCTTTGGGCCGGTTGGGTGATTTGGATGGCGCGCTTTCCTTCTCCGATGCTGCGGTGGAGGCTGAAATCAGCACGCCTTACGTCTGGCTGGCGCGCGGCGACGTCCTGCTGGCGCGCCGGGAAAAGAGGGCTGAGTATTGCTTTGAGAAAGCGCTGGCGTTGGGCGGAGGGAATTGGCTCGTGCTCTGGCTGACGTCGCGCATTCAGGCGTTTTATCGCCACTTTGCCAAAGGCCTGAAGCTCGCCCAGCAGGCCTTGAGCCTGGAACCCGGGCGGGCGGTGCTCTGGCTCGAAACGGGCCGCTGCCAGATGCAGCTCGGCTTGCTGGCCCAGGCCCAAAACTCGTTCGAGCAGGCGCGGGAGTTGGACCCGGACTGCCCGGCGCAGAATTTTCTTAACGAAACAGCCCGCCAGGGGTTTTTGGATAAAATGGCGGGACGCTGGCGCCAATGGTTCCGGAAATGAACAGCGTGGAGTTGGAAGTTTTCGTGGCCGCGGCCCTCGATCTCGGCGCCTCCGATTTGCACATCATCGCCGGGGTTCCTCCCTCGTTCCGCGTCAACGGTGAAATCCTTTTCGCCGATCACGACGCTCTCACCGCGGAACAGGCGCGCGAGATGTCATTTTCCCTTCTCACCCCGGAACAACGAATTGAATTCGAGCGGGAGTGGGAGTTGTGCATTTCCGTTCCGCATCCGGTCGCCGGGCGGATCCGGGCCACGGTTTACCGGCGAAACAGCCATCCGGAACTGAGCCTGCGTTTCTGCGGTGAGAAGATTCCCTCCCGGGATCAACTCGGCCTTCCGTCCAAGATTGACGATCTCGCCCGCAAGCCGAACGGCCTGGTGTTGGTGACCGGGCCGACCGGCGCCGGCAAGACGACGACGCTCAATTACATGATCGACCTGATCAATACGGAGCGCCGCTGCAAGATCGTGACGGTCGAAGATCCGATCGAGTATGTGCATCGCAATAAAAACGCGATTGTTGTGCAGCAGGAAGTTCTCACGGACACGCATTCGTTCAACCGGGCCTTGATCCATATCCTGCGCCAGGATCCGGATGTGATTGTGGTGGGGGAGATGCGCGATCACGATACCATCTCCGCGGCTCTGACCGCTGCCGAAACCGGCCACCTGGTGCTGGCCACGATGCATTCACCGAACGTGGCGCATGCTTTTGAGCGCATTGTGGGCGTGTTTGAAGGCAGCGCGCAGAAGCAGATCATCATGCAGCTGGCCACGTCCCTCCAGGGAATCATCGCCCAGGAATTGCTGCCGGCCGTCGACCGGAATTCGCGGGTGCTCGCCTACGAATTGCTGGTGGCGAATAGCGCGGTGCGAAACGTCATCCGGGAGAACAACAAGCATATGCTGGAGACCCTGATTCAGACCGGCGGAAAGGACGGCATGGTGCTGATGGATGCCTGCATCTATGATTTGTATTGCCGCGCTTTGATCACTTACGACACCGCCTTGAGCCGGGCTCGCAATCCCGAACGCATGGCCAAAAAATAGCAGCATGGAGAACGCTGGCAGATTTTTGCTCGGCCTGGCTGGCCTGCTCGTGGGCGGGTTCCTCACGATCTGGTTTGTCTGGACCACAGTCAAGAAGGCGGAGGATGCCGGCCGGGTTCTGTTCAAATGGGTGGTGACCGCTGTCTTTTTCGTGGTGCTGATCGTCCTGGCAATGAGCCTCCACAAGGGGGGCGGCTTTGGCGGCGCGTTCGCTGTGCCGATTGCCGGGGCGGCGATTGGGGTGTTCCTCGGAATCCTTTGGGCGCCGCATCTGGGAGCGCTGATCGCGAAGCCGCTGACTTCTTTTTATGACGGCGGCGAGCAGGAGGTTGAGGAGCGGCCGTTCTACGCGATCGCCCGGGCCAAACAGAAGCGGGGGCGCTACACAGACGCCATTGCGGAGGTTCGGAAACAGCTGAATCGCTTTCCCGAGGATTACGAGGGTTGGATGTTTTTGGCGGAGATTTATGCGAACGATCTGAAAGATCGCGAAGCCGCTCAAGAGTGCGTTGAGGAAATCCTCCGGCACACGGACCACGCGGCGCGAAACGTGGTGTTCGCCTTGAATCGCGCGGCTGACTGGCACTTAAGCATGGCTGCGGACCGCGCAGCGGCGCAGCAGCGCCTCCAGGAGATTATCGCGCGGTTCCCGGACACCGAATTTGCGCATTCGGCGGAGCAGCGGCTGGCCCACTTGACGACCGATCAGATGCTGGCCGAGCAGAAGGAGCGCCCGCGGCTGATCGTGACCCATCACGAAGAAAACATCGGGCTGATGGGCCAGGTGGCCGACCCGCGTCCTCCGGAGGAAGATCCTGAAGCGGCGGCTTCGCGCCTGGCTCGCCGGTTGGTCGATTATCCCCAGGATGTGGAGGCGCGCGAAGAACTGGCCAAGCTTTATGCGGATCACTACCGGCGGATCGATCTGGCGGCTGGGCAGGTGGAAGAGTTGATCGCCGCGAGCGGGGCCGGGCAGAAGGAAATCACCCGCTGGCTGAACATGCTGGCCGATTTTCATGTCCGCGTCGATCAAGACCAGAAAGCCGCGGAAGCCGCGCTCAGGCGGGTGATGGCTCTTTTCCCGAAAACGGCGGTCGCCGCCCAGGCGGAGAACCGCATCGCTTATCTCGGGACGGAAATGCTGAAAAACAAAAAGAGCCAGGCCCTGAAGCTTGGCTCTTCGGAAAGCAGCGGGGAAAGCTAGGCGAACTTAGCGGGCGGGAGCGTTGGCCAGCTTGAGCGCGATTTGTTTCTCAATTTCGGAGGCGAGGTCCAGGTCCGGAGTTCCGCCCTTCTTGCGGGCGGCGACGACCACGCGGCTCACGCCGGGCTCGACTTCATCCACGCGCACGATGACCGTGCGATTGTCGACTTTGGCTTCGAGCGTGTTGGAAATGCGGTTTTCGCCGGTGAGCGTGCCGTTCAGTTCAAGAACCTGGCGGGCGGCGGCGAAGATGGTGGCGACAGGGCGTTGATACCGGCCTTCGAACTTGTCCTTCACGAATGGAACGCCCGGCCGCATCCTGCCCTCGGGCGTGCTGTAACAACCGGAAAGAATCCCGGCGGTCATTATCCCGGCTAAAAGCAGTAAAACTGTTTTTCTCATGTGCCGCTATGCAAGCAAAACGCGTGGGTGCGTCAAGGTTTATCAGGCCCGATTTACGCGGGTTTTTTGTCTTTCAAGGCGCATTTCGTGGCCAAAAAGAGGTGGGACGAGAGCCCCGCCGGCGTTTCCCGCAGCCGGAAGCCGCCTCTGGCAGGCCAGAGAGCTGAAAGTTCCTCATCCCGAAAACCTGCCTGGACGCTGATCCGCGCGTCGTTGAGCGTCACCCGGTTGCATCCCAGCACCCAGAGCAGCCGGGTGGACCAGAGCGCCGGCCTCCAGCGCCTGGGATCACAGCTGACAAATGTCTCGGTCGTCTTGGCGGCGGTGGCGAACAGCTGCTGCAAATCTTGCCACGAGAAATGGTGCAGGAAGAGGTTGGCGACGGTCAGGTCACAGGCTGGTGGTTGCGGATTTTGCAGCCAATCTTCGAGACGGGTTTGGATCAAGTGAACGTTCCATCCGCACGCTCGATACCGCTCCACCGTCTCGTTGGAAACCACCGGCTGCATATCCAGCAGGAAGAGGTCGATCGGCCCGGGCAGGCGGGCCGCGATATCCAGCAGCAACGTTCCGTCGCCGCTGCCCAACTCCAGAATTGTCCGCGGCCGAGGGTCGAGAGCGGTGATGCAGCGGCCGAGGTGCGCGGCGTTGCGCATGAAGCGGTTGATGATGCGCAGGTCGCGTCTGGAATGAATGGCCGCGGGATCCGAGGAGGGCAGGGAGTCGAGAAGCTCTGGTTCAACCAAGCGCGGAATCATGCCACTTCCAGGAGCGCTCCGTGGCAGCTGATGCCGGCGCCAAAAGAGGAGAGAACCCAGGTTCCAGGGTCGCTCGGGCCGGCCAGGGCTTTTTCCAGGGCGAAAAGAACGGACGGGCTGCTCATATTCCCAAACTGCCGGAGCACTTCGTGGCTCCAGCGCAGCTTTTCCGGCGGGATGCCGATCGCGGATTTCAAAGCGAGGAGCACGTCCCGGCCGCCGGCGTGCAGCACCCATTCGTGAATGGAGGGTGGCGCCAGTTGGGCGAGCACATCGCGCACGTGGTCCACCACCAGCAGCGGGATCCTCTTGTCGAGGACATTGCGCAACATTCCGTCGCGACTTTCGAACCTCAGCAGCTCGCGATCCTTCGGGCTTAGCGTGGTGGCAAATTTCGTGAATCGCGCTCGCCGTCCCTGTTTCGGAGGTTCGTTTCCCAGAAGGACCGCCGCGGCGCCATCTCCGAACAGGCAGGTGCTGATCAGGACGCCGGGATCATCATCGACATAAAGTGCGGCGCTGCAGATTTCGACGCAGATCGTCAGAACCCGCCGGGCCTGGCCGGAGCGCAACAGGGTCCCGGCCAGTTGCAGGTTGGGGAGGGCGGCGGCGCATCCTTGTCCGACAAGGTCCGCGAGAAAGGCGTGGCGATTCAGGCCCAGCCTTTCGCTGACATAGCTGGTCAGGCCGGGGCAGAGATAGCCGGTGCAGGTGCTGACGACAACCGCATCCACGCTCTCGGGCGTGGCGCCGGCAATTTCCAAGGCGCGCCGGGCCGCTTCGCTGGCCAGGGCGGGCGCGTTTTGCGCAAACCGCTGGTGCAAAGTATTTGGATCGTAGGAGAAGGCTTCGCGCAAGTCGCGCATGACAAAATGGCGCGTCTCGATGCCGTTGTCGCTGCTGAGAACTTTGCGCAGGATGGCCCGGGATCGGTTGTTCAGACGGTCGAGGTAGGGCGAAAGGCAATAGGCTTCCCAGCATTCCCTTTGCGTGTAGCGATTGGGCGGGACGGCAGTGCCGATGGCCTGGATGAACATAAAGTTATTTTGCTGGATGCGCGCCGCTGGCGAGGATCAGTCGGACGGCATCCAGGCGCGGGCTCGCCTTGGTCAGATGCTGTTCCACCTCGGTCAGTTCCGCTTTGGCGGCTGCAATTTCGTCGGGCCGGATGGAGGGGTTGATCGTCCGGAGTTGCTCGAGCCGGACAATATCGGCGGTCAAAGTCTCCCGGGCTTTGGCAATGGCGCTCTCGATGAGCGGTTTGCTATGCTTGCCGGCGATAATGTCGGTGACCCGCAGCATTCCGGGCAGCAGCGTGCCGAACTCCTCCATTTGTTCTGCCAGAACGGCGGGGTCGCCATTTTTCAACCCGGTGGCCAGCACTTCCGGCGCGGCTTCGGTTCCGAGTTCCTTCCGTTTGTGATTCAGCACGATGCGCAAAGGGGTGGGGGGCAGGAAACGATCGAGCTGCAGCCGGGCGGGCGCCTGGGCTTCGACCACGTAGATCGATTCAACCAGCACGCCCCCCTCGGGCGCGCCGGGCCACAAGGCGAACGCGGCATTCCCTTGCTCGGAGCCCAGCAGCATGTCGAGCAGACTGGTCACGATCGGATGATCCCAGGTCAGGAATCCAATGCTGTCCCGGGACAGTGCGCGGGTTCTCTCCGCGGTGGCGGTGAGCCCTTCTTCCGGCAGGGCCGGGATTTTATCGTGGAAAAGGTCGCCGCCCCCGAGATTGAACGTGCGATTGCCCACTTCGTCCACGTGCAGGCCGAAGTGGTCGAAAGCGTCGATAACAAAGCGGTCCAGGCGCGAACTGGCGTCCACCGTGGCGATCTGCTCGATCACCGCTTGGGCTCGAGCCGCGTTGAAGGAGTGCAATTCCAGCAGCCGGTCCCGCCCTGAATGGAGCTTGGCCTCCAGTTCGTGCCGGAAATCGATCGTCCGGGCGAGCAAAGCTTTGAATTCCGGCGCATCTTCCAGGGCCAACTGCAGTACTTCTTCTCGAAAGCGCTCACCCATTTCCGCGCCGCCGGAGAAATGCTTTTCGAAGGCGTTCACTCCTTCATGATACCAGCGCGCCAGCCATTCCTGGGGGGCTCCCTGGATATAGGGCACGTGAATGGTGATGTCCTCCTTCTGCCCAATGCGATCGAGCCGGCCAATGCGCTGCTCGAGTAATTCCGGATCCAGCGGCAGGTCAAAGAGCACCAGGTGGTGGGAGAATTGGAAATTTCGTCCCTCACTCCCAATTTCCGAGCAGATCAGGATTTGCGCTCCATCTTCCTCGGCGAACCAGGCGGCGTTTCGATCCCGTTGGATCAAGGGAAGTTTCTCGTGGAAGACCGCGCTCTTCACATTGATCTGGCCGCGCAGCGCCCCTTCGATCATTTCGACCTTTTCCAGATATCGGCAGAGCAGGAGGACCTTGGCCGACGGATTGGCCCGCAGAAAGTCCGCCAGCCAGAGGATCCGTGCGTCGTCGTCGAAATCATAGTGAGGCTTGGGCAGATGCGGGTCGGAGTCGGCCTCGAATTCTTCCTGCAGCTCCTCCAAACGGCTTTTGTCCACCGGCGGGAGAGGCACGAGATTGGCCTGGCGTCGCGGAAAGCCGGTCATGGCCGCCCGCGTGTTGCGGAACATTACCCGCCCGGTGCCGTGCTGGTCCAGAAGCCGATCGATGACCGCCTGCCGGGCGGCGGGAGTGTCGAGCCGTCCGGCGAGATCTTCCGGCGTCATTTGGAGGACGGCGGCGAGCTGGCTGGTTTCCTTTTTGGCCAGCTTCTCCTGGTTCAGCAGTTTTCCGGCGATCGCGGCGGTTTGTTCGTAGCGATCGTGTTCTTCCAGGTAGGCCTTGAGGCTGTGAAACCGCTCGGGATCCAGGAGGCGCAACCGGGCGAAGTGGCTCGCCTCACCGAGTTGCTCGGGCGTGGCCGTGACCAGGAGCACCCGCGCGGTCGCTCGGGCCAGCGCCTCCACGATTTTGTATTCGGTGCTCGGAGCGTCGGGACTCCAGTGCAGATGATGCGCCTCGTCCACGATCAAGAGATCCCAGCCCGCCCGGATCGCCTGGGCCGCCCGGGATTCCTTCTGCGCGAGCAGGTCGAGGCTGGCGAGAATCAGTTGATTCTCCTGGAAAGGATTGTTCTCGGGGTCATGCAGCTCGATCGCGGCGCAGCGTTCCTCGTCAAAAATGGAAAACCAGAGATTGAACCGGCGCAGCAGTTCGACGAACCATTGATGAACGAGTGATTCCGGCACCAGAATCAAAACCCGCTGAATCCGGCCCGTCAGCAGCAGGCGGTGCAGGATAAGGCAGCTCTCGATGGTTTTGCCCAGCCCGACTTCGTCCGAAAGCAGCACGCGCGGATTCTGGCGCGAAGCCACTTCGCTCGCGATGTACAGCTGGTGGGGAATCAGGCCGATCCGTCCGCCCACGAACCCGCGCACCGCCGATCTCCGGATTTCATGATGCAGCTGCAGCGCCCGGTAACGAAGGTCGAACACCGGGCTCGGGCTGACATGGCCGGTCAGCAGGCGCTCCCGCGGCGCATTCAGGAGCATCTGGTCGGAAAGGAGCGTCTCCGGAATTCTCGCTCCCTGGACCTGGTAGGTGGCCAGCCCCTTTTCCTCGCTCACTTCCAGAACGGCATATTCCTTTTCGTCCTCGCCCGATCGAATGTTCTCTCCCACCCGGAAAAGCACCCGTTTCAGCGGGGCGCTCTCGATGGAATACTGCCGGGTGGTGCCCGTCGCGCGAAAGACGACGGTCACCTGGTTCTGCGTCGTGCTCAGAACCATGCCCAATCCTAATTCCGGCTCCGTTTCACTCAGCCAGCGTTGTCCCGGTACAAATACCTTCCTCATCAAACCGTTGATAATTTAACCGAAGGCGCTCTGACGGCATAGTCGAGATGCAGAAATTGTGCGGGCGTCGCTGGCGGGGCGGCGGCCGGGCCGGGCGCGGAGTCGAAACTCTTTGACACTGAAAACCGCATTTGCCTAGCTTGGGAAAAAACCAGCTATGAGATTTGGGATTAACACGTTTCTTTTCACCTCGCCCTTCACCAACGACAGCACCAAGCTCTTCCCCCAGTTTAAGAAATGGGGATTCCAGTCCGTGGAGATCCCGGTGGAAGATCCCTCCCACATTGATCCGGCCCACGTCAAGGCGGAGCTGGACAAGCATGGGCTCGTTTGCGGATCCATCTGCGCGTGCATGGGGCCCGACCGGGACCTGCGCGGCGATGCCACCCAGCAGAAGACCGGCCTGGAATACATGATGAAGTTGCTGGACCAGATGGTCGTGCTGGATTGCCCCAGCCTGATCGGCCCGGTCTATTCGGCGGTCGGCCGCGCGGACGCCGTCCCCGAGAAGGAATACAAACAGCAATGGAAGACCGTGGTGAAAAACCTGAAGCAGCTCTGCAAATACGCCGAGAAGCGTGGCCGATTGGTCTGCCTGGAACCCTTGAACCGCTTTGAGACCGACTTCATCAACACCGCCGACCAGGCCCTGCAAATGGTCAAGGATGTCGGCAGCCCGGCTCTCAAGATCCACCTCGACACTTTCCACATGAACATCGAGGAAAAGGATCAAGGCCAGTCGATCCGCAAAGTCGGCAAGCTGCTCGGCCATTTTCACGCGTGCGGGACCGACCGCGGCACTCCGGGGAACGACAGCCTCAATTGGGAGCCGATCGTCAAATCGTTGAAGGCGATCGGCTACAAAGGGGATGTGGTCATCGAATCGTTCACCACCGATGTCAAGGTCATCGCCCGCGCGGCCGCGATCTGGCGGCGTATCGAACCGACGCGCGATGAGATCGCGGTCAAGGGCTTGAAGAACCTGCGCAAGTTTTTCGGAAAGTAAGCTGACGCGACATTTTGCTCTGCCGGCCGGTCCGATGTTCGGGCCGGCCGTTTTCGTTACCGGGCCGACGGCGCCAATTGCAGGCCGATGGGCAGCGTGTCCCCGAGCGCCCGGGCTTCATCCGCCATTTTCAGTTCAGTCACCTCGAGCACCATCTGAATCCAGCTTTCCTGCGCCCGAATCGAGTGCAACGCCTCGACCACTCTGGCTCGGGTGGCGTCGTCGATGTCTCTCAGGCGATCGCCGGTTTTGCGCGCGATCTGCGCGGCGGCGAAAGCGCTGCCGTCGTCTGTCTTCAGTCCAAGCTGCAGCAGGGCCTCAATCCAGCGAGCCGCGGTGGACGGAGGAACGACCGCATGCGCGCTCCCGTAGAGCGGCGCCCGGCTCCCCAGCCGCCCCAGCGACCAGGCCCAGGGCCCGCCCGCCACTTTGGTCTCCAGCACCCGCTCGCAGAGCAGCGCGCCGAACCAGTTCTTTTCCTCAACCGGCAGATGCTCCAGGCACGCCGCGGCGCGCACCAGTTCCTCGAGCCCTTCGGGTTTGGGGCCTTTCGCCGCGGGAGCATTTTTCGGCGGCTTGGAAGTGATCCGGGCCGCGAGATTCGGCTTGGCGAACTCCCAGAATTGCCCTTGCTGGGCGGGGGACAGCCCGCCGCTGACGCGCCGCCATAAAATCCAGAATTCGTTCCAGTTTGGCTTTTCCCTGTGGAATTCGATGCGTTCCGCGAAAAGCTTGAAGCTCTGTTCGCAGCGCCATTCATCGAGCGAATAGCCGAAGCCGGGGCGAAGCGCATAGCCGAGCAGTTGAAAGTAAATGCGTTCGTGTTCGGCTGAGCGGCGCCGTTTCGGAGCCCCGGCGAAGAGTTCCCCCCAGAGTTGCCGCAGCACCGCTACGCTCCAGGCTTCCCTCGGGCCGAGCAGCTTCTCCAGGGAACTCCACAGTTGCCTGACGTCCTTGGGGCCTTTCTCTCCGGTGCTCGGGCGGTTGCCGAAGATGCGGCCCACATACTCTCTCGCCTCCCCAAAACGGGCTGGGAGCGCCTCAGTGACGGTCGTCTGGTCTGAGGCCGCCCCGCGAATTTCGAATTCCAGCCGCCATTGCTCATTGGAATCCGCGGAAACGCACCACAATTCCACCGTCCCGATTTCCGTCAGCCGCGCCCGAATGAAAACGGGGATCCGCTCGACGCGCTGCCGGGCGCTCTTCAGCACCGTCTGGATCGGCGGCAAGGGGCTCAGATCATGGGTGACCCGCACCAGATCTCCCGGGCGGTCCACTCGATCCGCGGTGCTGGTGAAAATGGGGAATTGGACCGGCCGCCCGATATGCAGCTTGAAAATGCGGTCCTTCAGCTCCACCACATCTCCCTCATCCACTCCGCGCGGGAGCAGGCAGATGGCGGACGCCTCTGTCTGATCCTTATCCGGAGCCACTCCGACGTAAAAGGAGTGCGCGGCGCCTCCGGAGATCTTTCGGCCCCGCCCATGCCGCGCCAGGCCGTAGCGAACTGCCCCTCGCGCCACCGCCAGATCGAGCGACGAGTGTTCCAACAGCCGGATCGGCGAGCGGTCCGGCCACCAATCCGATACCGCCTCCACCAGCGTTCGGGCGAGCAACTCGGAATTGAACACTCCGCCGTTCAGGAGAATGGCATCGGGCCGCGGGAGTCGATCGCTAGGGCTTGCCTGCCCCAGCGCTTCGAACCCCGCGCTGGCGTGCTTCTGCAGGAACGCGGCCAGGTGCCGGGGGATGGCGGCGTCCGTGACATAAGGCAGCCCGAGTTCCTGGATTCCGGCGCGCGCCGTTTTCTTTGGGAGATCCCGGGCGGAGGTTTTGGGGAAGAAACCGCTCACCACCAGCTCCTGGATTTCGGCTTTGGTCAAATTGCAGGAGAGGGTCGAACCGAGCAGACGGCTGCCTTCTCCGGCGATGGTCAGTCTTGTTTCCTCCGGAGCGTCTTCGGCCAGCAGCGCCTCCTTGGCCTCGCGCGCGGCCTGAACCACCTGGATCCATTGCGCGCTCGATAATTTGCGGCCGGCCAGCTTTTCTTCCACCCGCCGGGCCAGCGCGTTATCCATGTTGTCCCCCCCGAGAATCAGGTGATCGCCCACCGCGATCCGCTTCAGGAGAGGCCCCTCGGGGCTGGGAGCGGCCTGAACCAATGTAAAGTCGGTGGTTCCTCCGCCGACATCGACCACCAGCACCAGGCGGATTTCTGCCAGCGCCTGGGCCAGGTCGCGCGTATGGTGCTGGCTGTAGTCGTAAAAGGCCGCTTGAGGTTCTTCCACCAGCGTGAACTGCTCCAGGTCGGCCTCGCGCGCGGCGCCGACCGTCAGGGATCGCGCGATCTCATCGAAGGACGCCGGCACCGTGATCACGACTTCCTGTTCCGCGAGCGGGTCGGCCGGGTGGGCCTGGTTCCAGGCATCTCGAATTTGCGCGAGGAGCAGGGCCGATGCCCGAACGGGTGAAATTTTCGGCACGTCAGCGGCCGCGCCCCAGGGGAGAATGGCCGCCGTGCGGTCCACCCCTGGATGGCAGAGCCAGCTTTTGGCGGAAGTGATCAGGCGCCCGGGAACCTTCGCGCCACGAGAGCGGGCGTACCGTCCGATAATCCAATCGCCGGGTTGGGTCCCATTAAATTGCAGGGCCGCCTTTTCCTCGGCCAGCGGGGCGTAGAGAGCCGAGGGGAGCAGCGCGTGCGCCTGCACTTCTCCCGCCCGTTCAAATTGAGGGATCGGGAAATCGAACACCCGCGAGCCGTGGATCGGCGCGAAAGCTGCGGCACAATTCGATGTGCCGAGATCAATCCCGACGATGTATTTGGACCCGCTCACTGCATTAACCGCCGCAAAAGCTTACCAGAGCCCCGCGATCTTATATTGTTCTTTGCGGCCGCCAATCTCGAGCGCGCACTTTTCCCCGAGTTTCTTCCCAAGCAGTTGCGATCCCAGCGGCGATTCCGGAGTGATGACCAGCACTTCGCGTTTCTCGCAGATCACCTCGGTGCCGCCCGCGCGGGGGCCGATGAAGTAAGTGTTCGACTCTTTCCCTTTCTGCAATTCCACCACCGCCCCCGTATCGATCGGGTCGGCCGCGGTAAAAGCCCGGACCGCCAGCTTCTCGAATTTCTCCAGCGCCTGGGTGATTTCGGCCGCCTGCCGGGATTGCCCGCGGGCCAGGTAGGATGCCTCCAGGCCGCGCGTATCATATTTATTCTCGGCCTTGCTCTGCTCGTGCGTCGCCTCAAATCGGGCTGCGTCCGCCGCTTTATGATAAAGGGCGAGATCCTCGCGCAGTTTCTCGATGATGGCGCTGACGAGCTTTTGTTTGTTCACGCGCACCGAAATTGCACGGCGCTGGGCTGTTGTCAAAAACAGACTCGCGGTGAACGCGAAGCTAATCAACCGACGAGAGTTCCAATTGCACGGCGAAAGTGGTTCCGGCTCCAGGGGCGCTGTCGAGCGTGATCGTTCCGCCCATCAGGTGAAGGAGTTTGCGCGAGATCGCCAGCCCAAGCCCCGTTCCGCCGTATTTGCGCGTGGTGGAGCTGTCCGCCTGGACGAACGGTTGGAAAAGCCTGGCCTGTGTTTCGGGAGAAATGCCAATCCCGGTGTCTTTGACCTCGAAGCGCATCGTGAAGCGTTTGTCCGTGGCTGGCCCGCAAATGGTGGTGAGTGAAATCGCTCCTTTGGAGGTAAACTTGGCGGCGTTGCCCAGCAGGTTCAGGAGCACTTGTTTCAGGCGTTGCGGATCTCCGACCAGGGTTTGGGGGAGCGAGCCTTGAACAATGGAACGCAGTTCCAGGCCCTTGGCGTCGGTTCGAGGGCGGATCAAGGCGAGGCTGTCGTTGATCAAGGCCCGAGGGTTGAAGGGGATCTGTTCGATCCGCAGCTTTCCCGCCTCGACTTTCGAGAAATCGAGAATGTCATTGATGATTCCCAGCAGGAGATCGGCGCTGGATTTCAGGGTGCTGGCCAGGTCCCGCTGCTCGTCGTCCATGGGGGTGTCGAGGAGCAAATCGGTCATGCCGATGATCCCGTTCATCGGCGTGCGCAATTCGTGGCTCATCATGGCCAGGAACTCGCTTTTGGCCTTGTTGGCGATTAGGGCCGTTTCCGCCAGTTCGTGGGCGCGCCGCATTTCCCGGGCCAGCGTCTCGTTCGCTCGCGACAGCTCCGAATTGCTCTCGCGCAGTTCCGTGGTCCGGTCGGCCACCATCCGTTCCAGGTCTGTCAGGCGCGATTTCGCCTGCTGGTACAGGCTCCACTTTTCAGTCAGGGCGCTGGCAAGCTGGAGCGCTTCGACATTGTCGAAGGGCTTTTTGAGGATCAGCAAACGGTCGGATTGCCCCAGCCGTTCGACCATTTCCTCCCACGAATAATCCGAATACGCGGTGCAAACCACCACCTGCAAGTCCGGATAGCTTTCCCAGATTCGCGCGATGGTCTCAACCCCATCCCAGCCGGGCGGCATGCGGACATCGACGAACGCCATTGCATACGGCTGGTTCCGCTGCAGCGAGTCGCGGATCAGTTCGAGGCCCTGCTCTCCCTGGAACGCCGAATCCACTTCGAATTGCGGCGCCGAGGAGGGTGGGGGGGAATCTCCGAAAAGGCGGCTTTCCAGACTGCCTAACGCGGCTGTGTCCGCCGATTCCGGGCTCGTGCAGAGCACGGTGCGGAAATCGTGATGAATCGCTTCGTTATCGTCGATCACCAGGATCCGGCGGTTTTTGTAATCAAGCGGGTGCATAGTGAGGTGCGGGGCAGGCGGGCAGATCGAGAAGAAACGCGGCGCCCTTTCCGGCGCCGTCACTCTGGGCTTTCAGGCTTCCGCCCAGTTCCTTGGCGGCCAGCGCTGAGCTGTGCAGGCCGAAACCGTGGCCGTCCTTTTTGGTGGTGAAGCCATGTTTGAAAATCCGGACGAGATTTTCGCGCGGAATGCCGATCCCATTGTCCAAAACGGAGATTTTGATCCGTTCGCTCTGGCAGCGCACCTGCACGCGCAGTTCCTTGTGTTTCGCTTCGGAGGCGGCGCAGGCATGTTCCGCGTTGCGCAGCAGATTGACCAGGATTTGCAGGAGCTTGTGTTTGTCGAGGATGGCGGATGCGTCCGGATCGAAATCCCGCACGATTTCAATCTTGTGGCGTGCCAGTCCGGCCGCGTTGAGGCGCAGCGCGTCTTCCACGATGTCGCGGAGGTCGATCTGTTCTTTGACCCCGCCGACCTTCGCGTAGTTTTGCTGCATCGCGACGATTTCTTTCACATGTTCGAGATGGGTCTTGAGCTGATCCATCCTCTCGAGCAGGCCGGCCTGCTCGGTCGAGAGGTGGCTCGCCAGATCGACGATATATCCGGGGAGCAGCTTTCCCTTGGGATCGGCGGTTAGATAATCGCCGAGCTGATCCGAGTGCGCTGTGATCAAGCTGGAGACTTTGTTCAATTGGTTGATTCGTGATTTGCGGAGGCTGTCCGCAATGTGATTCACCGACACGTTCACGCTGTTCAGCACGTTCCCCACGTTGTGGAGAATGCCGGTGGCCACTTCGGCCATCCCCGCGAGCCGGGTTGCGGCCAGCAGGTCTGATTGGGCTTTTTGCAGGGCGGCCTCGTTCCGCTTGCGGGCGGTGATGTCTTCGACCGTTCCTTCATAGTAGAGGACGCGCCCCGTTTCGTCGCAGACCGCCCGGGCGTTCTCGGAGATCCAGAGGCGGGAACCGTCCTTGTGAAAAATTTCGGATTCAAAGTTCAGAATCTGTCCCCGCGCAGCGATCTGGCGTTTGAATTCTTCGCGCCGGCCGGAATCAACGTAGAGGCTCCGGCCGATGTCGGTGAGCGATCCCTGCAGTTCGGCTGGATCAGCGTAGCCGTAAATGCGGGCGAGCTTGGGATTGGCCACGAGGTACTTGCCATCGGGGGTGGTTTGAAAAATTCCTTCGACCGAATTCTCGAAGATTCCGCGGTAGCGCTGTTCCGCGCTTTTCAGCGCGGCTTCCGCCCGCTGGCGTTCGGCAATTTCTTCGAGCAGAGCCTGATTGGAGCGCCGCATTTCCGCCGCCTGTTTTTGGAGCGGCCGGCTGATGCTGCCGGTAATGAAGGTGACGAACGAAATGGCGGCCAGCAAGGCCAGCCCGGTGAGCACCAGGCTGCGGGCCCGCCGCATTCGGTAATACTGCATCCGGTAGTCGAGGAGCTTGTCCAGTTCTTCTCGTGCTACATGCCAGAGGCGGAAGCTCTCGGCCTGGGCCTGCATGCCGACCGCTGCGTAGCGGGCCGGATTGATCCCGGTGGTTTCGCTTTCACTCAATCCTTGGGTCAGGTCGATGAATTCCTGCGCTTTCACTCGGAATTCCTCCAGCGCGGGTCGCACCCGGTGCTGCAGGCTCTGGCTGGTTCCGTAGAAATTTGGATCTTCGTTCAGGGCGGTCTGAGTGCTGCTGATCACTCGTTCCAGGTCGGCCACCTTCAGGAGAGCGGCATGGACTGCCAGTTGATTGCATTCCGGCTTGGTGAGTTTGCCATCGCTCAGAACCGCCTGGCCGTAAGTCGCCACATTCCACAGCCGTTCTTGCATTTCCGGCAGAGCCAGCAAGGTGGCGTCCATCAGGTAGTAGCTGTCGAGATCGGGATCCAGAATCAGGTTTGAGTTGTCCCCGGCGTGGGTGATCATCGTTCGGATATGCTCCACCAGGTGGGAGTATGCGTTGCCGCCGGCCGCCCCGTGTTGTTTCAGTTGCTTCCATTCCGCCGCAAGGTTTGCGGCGGTGCAGTGCTCCCGGTGCCGTTTCGAGAGCCCTTCCGGCGTGAACTGCAGATTCGGCCCGAGCCGATCGTTGACCTCGCTCAACTTCTCGAGGGCGTGGTCGATCCGGCCTTCGAGAGTCCGTGTCTCTGGATCGGACCTGCCGGACCCGCGGATGGCATGTTCGGGAATGAGCTCCAGCAGTTCCTCGAGGGGCGCTTGATACTCGTTTCCGTACTTTTCCCACGTGGCGAACCGAATGTTGGCATTGATGCTGAAGAGAAAGAGGGAAAGCAGAACGGTGTCAGGGATCATGAACAGAACACTGATTAACATCAGTTTCTGTGAGACCTTTAATCGGTGAAACAATCGCAACATCCCAGTGCGCGCTTTTCCCGAGCGCGGCTATGGCAAGATCGGAGGGAATCGCGGCTTTATTAATTCGGGAATTGCTCCCACTCCGTCCGTGCGGCAAATCCTGACGCCCGATCGCCCAGTGGGTGTTGGCGTATGAAGAGAGGAGTGTGAAGGGATGAATAGAATTCATGAGGGTCGGCCGTCTGAGCCTCACCCTCACCTCGGGTTATTGCAGCCCGTTGCCCATGTTCATGCCGCCGGGGCCGGTGGTGTCATCGGTGGGAAACCAGAACAGTTTCGTCTTTTCCAGGGCATCCGCCTCTTTTTGGGTGGGCTTTTCCAGGTGAAGGTCAGCCATGATCAAGTTTCCATGCTTGCCGTGGCGCAGGGCTAGCGAGTGGGATGCGAAGGTCGGGCCGACCTCGCCGCTGTAATCGTTTGCGCCCAGGTACGGCTCCATGAAAAGGAGGGTCCGGCCCGGGGACTTGAATTGGGCGGTGTCGACCGCGTGGCACATCCCGCAGCTCATCGAGTAGCTGTAATCACGTTTGCCGGTGGCGGCATTGCCCGGGCCGGCCGGAGCCGCGGTCGCCGCCCACGCCGGCTTTTTCTTGGAAAGAAGTTCGCGGGCGTCGGTCGGGCAGAGGTAAGTCGGCTTCGCGCTGACGTAGGTGTACAGCTTTCCCGTGGTCAGATCGCCCGGCTTGGTGCTCAGCCAGGTCCGGAAATTCGGGAAACGGCCCCGCTCATCCAGCGAGTAATTCATGCTCGCGACCGCGATCTGCCGCAGGTTGTTGATGCAACTCGCGCTGCGGCCCGACTCCATTGCTTTTCCCAGGGCCGGCAGCAGCAGGCTCGCGAGAATGGCAATGATCGCGATCACCACCAGCAGTTCAATGAGCGTAAAACCGGCGCGGTGAGTGTTCGGGCATCCAGTGCTCGCGATCGGGCGCATAAAGGTATTGGCTTGGTTTCATTCATGAAACTGTTTTCACCCCCGCCTGTCGAGCTTCACGGCTGCCGTCCGACATGTGCGTTTCCGGGCACATGGGCGGTTTGGGCTTTTTTGGCGCTGGCCGGCGGCCTTGGGCGGAGCAAATCGGTTTGGCGCCTTGCCGGTTCGGGCTTTGCGGCGGCAGGGGGACTGCATGGGCGGGAGTTTTCCGAATTGAGGCTTGCCGACGACGATAAGCTGGCTTACTACAGTCGGTGTTTCCATGGAGGTGATTTTCCGGAGTCGGTGCAGAGGCTTTTTCCTCGGCTGGGCGAGTTGGGGCGGGGGCTGGCTTTTGCAGGCTTTGCTGGCGGCCGGTCCGCTGGCAGCGCTGGCGCAGGACGCGCCGCTCGGACGGGGGCTGACTTTTAACCGTGACGTTGCTCCCATCGTTTTCAGCCAGTGCACGCCGTGCCACCGCACAGGACAGCCAGTGCCATTTCCTTTCATGAGCTATGACGATGTCCGGCGGCGGGTCAAAGAGGCGCGCGACGTCATCGAACGCGGCGTGATGCCCCCCTGGCCGCCGGAGGCCGGTTGCGGTGATTTCGCCGGCGGGCGGCGCTTGAGCGCCGGGGAAAAGCAGGTGTTATGTGCCTGGATCGATTCCGGCATGGCCGAGGGGGCTCCGGAGGATCTGCCGCCGCTGCCCCAATACAAGGATGGCTGGACGCTCGGGCAACCCGACATGGTGCTCACGATGCCCCGGCCGTATGCGCTCGGCGCGGACGGCTCGGATGTTTACCGCAACTTCGTAGTGCCGGTTCCTTCAGGTGTCGACCGTTTTGTCCGCGCGGTGGAATTTCAGCCCGGCAACGGGCGGGTGGTGCATCACGCGTTTATCAAACTGGACGCCAAAAGATCCGCGCGGAAGCTGGACGGCCGGGATGGCCAGCCTGGGTTTGATGGGATGAGAGTGGCCGCGGAAATGCCGGAAGGCCAGTTCCTGACCTGGCATCCGGGCGAGATGCCGGCGGAGAGCCCGTCCGGTGGCGCCTGGCGGCTGCCCGGCGGATCCGATCTGGTTCTGCAATTGCACCTGAGCCGGACGGGCAAACCGGAGGAGGTGCAGCCTGCGATCGGCCTCTACTTTACCGACCAGGCGCCCACAAACTATTTGACCAAGTTGGTGCTCACCTCGATGGCGCTCGAGTTTCCTCCCGGCGCTTCCAACGTGGTGGTTACCAATTCCCTGCGGTTGCCGGTGGATGCGGAGGTTCTCAGCGTCTTGCCCCACGCCCACTATCTGGCCAGGGAGATGGAGTGCTTTGCGGAGAGGCCGGATGGCAGCCGCGTCTGGTTGCTGCGCATCAGGAACTGGGATTTTCGGTGGCAGGGGAGCTACCGTTATTCCGCTCCGGTGCCGCTGCCCAAGGGCAGCGCTGTCCGGCTTCGGTTCACCTACGACAATTCCACCAATAACCTGGCCAATCCGTTTCACCCGCCCCGGCGCGTTCTCTACGGACCGCAGTCCACCGATGAGATGTGCGAGTTCTGGCTGCAGGTCCAGGTCAAGCCGGCCGACGCAAAAGTGCTGCGGCGTGATTCCGGGCAGCGCCTGCGGGAGGTGTTTCTCGAGGGCGCGAGGCACCGCGTTCGCCTCTTTCCCTCCTCCCCGGAGGCGCACGTCGAGCTGGGGACGCTGTTTTCCGATGATCCCGGCCGCGCCATCCCTGAGTTTCAAAAGGCCATCGAATTGGACGCCAATTATGAGCCGGCTCACTACCAATTGGGCGTGACCTATCGGGCTAGCGCGCAATTCCCGAAAGCGAAGCAGGAATTGGAGGCCGCTTTGCGCCTGAATCCGCAAGATGCCCGGGCCTGGGGCCATCTCGGGTTTGTCCAGGCCGAACTGGGGGACGCTGGACAAGCAGAGCGCTGCTTTCGCGCCGCTCTGGCCATCAATCCCGACGATGAGATTGTTCGGGATTCTCTCGAAGAATTGCTTGAGGTGATGCGGAAGCGCGGCAACCCTCCGCCCAAGTGAAGCGGCTCAGGGGGTGCCATTGGCGCCGGCCGCGCTCCGGGGCTTGAAAAGGTGCTGGAGGAGGCCCGGTTCGCGCACTTGCTCCTCTTGATAGACCTTCATGCGCGCCGACAGGATCGCCGCGCGGCCCAGGTAACCGGCGATGCGCGTTGGGTCCGCGCGTTGGACCACAGGCAGGCGGCCGATGCCATGGGCGAGCATCCGTTCCAGGGCGATTTGCAGGGATTCATCCGGAAAGGCGACGACGGTTTCAGGCTTGGCCAGATCGCTCAGAAAATTGTCCGGGCATCCCTGTTGCAGGGCTTTCACAAGGTCGCCCCGGGTCACCACGCCGGCGAGGCGGCCTTCGGCATCTTCCAGCAGCGTGCCCTGCCGACGGCAAACCTCAGGGTCGCCCGCCGCGATCCGGGCCGCCAACTCCCGCACCGTCGAATGCGCAGGCACTTTCGGAGGGTTTTGGTCCATGACTTCGGAAACGCGCAACAGTTCGAAGTAATCAATGGCGTACTCGCGCGTGATATGCTGCCCGCGGCGCGCGAGCTTTTCCGTCAGAATCGAACGTTTCATCAGCAGCACCGTTACCGCCATGGCGGCGACGGACGCCAGCAGAAGGACAGGGAGAAGCTGATAATCGCGGGTCAGTTCGACGGCGAAGAGGGTGGCAGTGAGCGGGGCGCGCATCGTGCCGCCCATCATGGCCGCCATTCCCGCCGCCGCCCAAAGCCCCGCGTCGCCTGCGGGAAAACTGCTGCTCACCACGATTCCGAGGCTGCTGCCCATTATGAGCAACGGCGCGAGCACCCCGCCCGATGTGCCGGACCCCAGGGCAATCGCCCAGACAATCCCTTTGGCCAGGAGCAGCCGCCAAGCCGCGCCGGAACTGACCTCACCGTGGAGGGCCTCTGCGATGCGATCGTAGCCCACTCCGAGCACGCCCGGGTTCAGATAGCCGCCGATCCCGACGAAAATTGCCCCTATTGCCGGCCACCACATCCAGTGGCATGGGAGTTTCGCGAAGCAATCTTCCGCCGTGTAAACCAGCTTGGTCAGAGCCGCGGAACCGAATCCCGCGATGACCCCGACCACCACCGCGAGGATGAGAACCAAACCGCCTCCGGTGTCGTGCGCGGGCCCGGGGAAGATCGGCCCGGACCCGAGCAGCGGCACGCGCAGCATGGAAGCCGTGATCGAAGCGATCGCCACCGGGATGAAGCTGCGCGGCTTCCACTCAAAGAGCAGCAGTTCCACCGCGAATAGAACCGCGGCCACGGGTGCCGCAAAGACCGCGGACATGCCGGCTGCCGCGCCCGCCACCAGGAGGACCTTGCGCTCGGCCGGCGTCAGGTGGAACAACTGGGCGAAGAGAGAGCCAAAGGCCCCTCCCGTCATGATAATGGGGCCTTCCGCGCCGAACGGTCCGCCGGTCCCGATGGAGATCGCGGAGGAAATGGGTTTCAAAATGGCCACTTTCGCGCTGAGCCGGCTCTGCCCGAGCAGGATGGCTTCCAGCGCTTCCGGAATTCCGTGGCCCCGGATCTTTTCCGAGCCGTAACGGGCCATCAGGCCGATCACCAGGGAACCGATCACCGGGACCAGGATCACGAGGGGCCCCAGATGATGATCCTCGATTCGCACCGGGGTCGTCGCGGCCTGTTGAAAGAACGAGAGATTTGTGATCAGCGCGATCAAGCGCAGGAGGGCGGACGCGACCACGGAACTGAGGCCGCCGATGACGACGGCAAAAAATGCCAGGAGCAGCAGGCGCTTGTCCGCGCGGAAATCACCAAGGTTTGTTTGATCCATGCAAATATATCGTAATACGATATTTTAACGACTCTGCAAGCGCTCTTCACTTGTGCCGCCCCAGCCGGTAAGGTGTCGCCGTGCCTGGCTCCCGCTCTGACTACGAAAAACTGGCCGCCTTCCGCTACGCGCTGCGGCGATTCCTGCGTTTCAGCGAACGCGCCGCCGCCAGCGTCGGCCTCACCCCGCAGCAGCACCAGGCCTTGCTGGCCATCGAGGGGTTCCCCGGGGGCCATCCGGTCTCCATTTCCGAGCTGGCCGAGCGCCTGCAATTAACCCACCACGCCGTCGTCGGCTTGATCGACCGGTTGGAGCGGGAGGGCTTGGCGCGCCGGTCTCCCGGCGCCGGGGACAAGCGCAAGGTCTGGGTGGCGGTCACCAGCCGCGGCCGGAAGCTCCTGAGCGGCCTCACGCGGGCTCACAAAGAGCAACTCACTCGTCTTGCTCCGGAGATGATTGAAGCCCTGGAAAGCCTCAACGGGCCGGTCCCGCCCAAACCGGTCAAAGCTGCAAAGGGCGGTAGTGGGTCGCGCGGTTGACTTCTCTCAGTGAGCGCGGAAGGCTCAGGCGGTGACGCCGGTTGAACAGTTGGATTGCCTGCTGGGGCGCGATGAGCCTTTGCTGGCTTTGGCCCCGATGCAGGACATTACCGACCTGCCGTTTTGGACGCTCCTTTCCAAATATGGCGGGCCGGACGTCTATTACACTGAGTACTTCCGCGTCCATACGGATTCCCGCCTGCAACGCGAGATCCTCCGTTCCGTGGTCGAGAATCCGACCGGTCGGCCGGTGATTGCCCAGATGATCGGGAACGACATAGAGGCGCTTGTCCGGACGGCCCGGCAGCTCCAGCGCTATCGGATCGCTGGCGTTGACCTGAATCTCGGCTGCCCGGCGCCCGTGGTTTACCGCAAGTGCGCGGGCGGCGGGCTTCTCAGGGACCCGGACCGGGTGGACGCGATCCTCGACGCGTTGCGCGCGGCGGTGGACGTGAAATTCACCGTCAAAACCCGCCTGGGCTTCGAGAGCCCGGAGCTTTTCGAGCGCTTCCTCGCAATCTTCCATCGAAACAAGCCCGACCTGCTGACCGTCCATGGCCGGACGGTGCGGGAGATGTACGGGCCGACGGTGCATTATGACTTGATCGCCCAGGCCGTGGCGGCCGTGCCCTGTCCGGTTCTGGCGAATGGGAACGTCGACTCGCCCGAGACGGCCGCGGATGTGCTCGTGCGCACCCGGGCGAAAGGATTGATGATTGGCCGCGGCGCGATTCGGAACCCGTGGATTTTCGATCAGATTCGGCAGGCGCGCCGGGGCCAGCCGGTGTTCGTTCCGTCCGGACGCGATTTGCTCCGCTATGTACGGGAGCTTTATGAAGCGGTGAAGCCGCCGAACCTGCGGATCGATGCGCACGTCCAGAAGATGAAGAAGTACATGAATTACATCGCGGTCGGGATCGATCCGGACGCTCAATTCCTGCACCAGATCCGCCGGGTGTCTGCGGAGCCGGCCTTTTTCGAGGTCTGTGAGCGGTTCCTCGACCACGACGGCGAGGCGTTTCCCCGATTTGGCGCCAGCGCCTTCAGCCGCTTGGCCGCCTGACGCCGGCCTTCGCGGCGTTTGAGCCTCCGCCCGGCTAAGCGTCCTTGCGGAACGTCTCCGCCAGCGCCACGGCTGCGATCATCGCTTTCGATTTGTTCACCGTTTCCTGAAATTCCATCTCCGGATCGGAATCATTCACCCAGCCGCCGCCTGCCTGCACGAAGGCTTTCCCATCTTTCAGCAACGCCGTGCGGATGGTGATGCAGCAGTCAAGATTGCCGGTGAACGAAAAGTAGCCTACACACCCGCCGTAGGGCCCTCGGGCGGTTTGCTCCAATTCGGAGATAATCTGCATGGCCCGGATTTTCGGAGCGCCACTCAGCGTTCCCGCCGGGAATGTGGCCCGCATCAGATCATACGGCGTGCGATCCTTGCGCAAGTGGCCCTCCACCTGGGAGACGATGTGCATGACATGGCTGTAGCGCTCGATGATCATCAGGTCTTTCACCTGCACCGAACCGAAATCGCACACTCGGCCGATGTCATTCCGGGCCAGGTCCACCAGCATCACGTGCTCCGCCCGTTCCTTCGGGTCGGCCAGCAGATCCTTCTCGTTTTGCAGATCCTGCTCCGCCGTCTTGCCGCGGGGGCGCGTGCCCGCGATCGGCCGGATTTCCACCTCGTGATCTTCGCACCGGACATGAATCTCCGGCGAAGCGCCCACCAGCGAGAAGCCTTCCAACTCCAGCAGGAACATGTAGGGCGAGGGATTGATCGATCGCGCAGCCCGGTAAATATCGAGGGGGGAGGCTTTGACCGGCGTCGAGAAACGTTGCGAGCCCACCACCTGGATGATATCGCCGCTCACGATGTATTCCTTGGCTTTCAGCACATTCGCCACGAACCGCTCCTTCGGCACGTTCGACTGGAAAGGCACTGGCGGCACTTGCCGCGGAACGGTGACTGGGGAGTACTCGATCGGCTGCTCCAGCAGCGAGACGAGCCGTTCAATTTCTGCCACGGCGTTCTCGTACGCTTCGGCGGGTGATGGGAAATCATCGATGAATGCGTTGACCAGGACGGTCAGCGTCTGATTGACGCGGTCGAAGATCAACAATTCGTCAGCGACGAGAAAATAGAGGGTGGGGGTTCCGAGGTCATCCACAGGCGGCCGCGGCACGACCGGTTCGACATCGTGGATGTATTCGTAACCGATAAAGCCCACGGCCCCGCCGGTAAACCGCGGCAGATCGGGGAGGATCACCGGCCGGTATTTCTGCAGGATCTGCTCGATCACCGCGAGGCCGTCCTGCACGGGGTTGGTTCCTTCGCCGGTGCGCGAGACGGTGTGGGTGGCCTGAACTTTTCCGTCCTGGATGTAATCCACTTTGGACCCAGTCTGGCGAATGATCGCCCGCGGGTTGCACCCCACGAACGAGTACCGGCCCAGATGCTCGCCCCCTTCCACCGATTCGAACAAAAACGATTCGCCCTGCCCGCGAATTTTGAAGTAAGCGGACACCGGCGTTTCCAGGTCGGCCAGCAATTTCCGCGTGACAGGGACGAGGTTGCCCTGCTTGGCGAGTTCCAAAAACTCTTCGAGAGTCGGCGAATACATAGCTTGCGCACGAGGCGCGTCGGGCGATTCTTTACCAGCGCTCTGCCCTGAGGGAAACAGGAAATCTTTTGCCTGTGACCGCTCGCCGGGCGCATAACAGCCTGTAGCCGCAGCGCTTTAGCAGAGAAAATCGGCCGAATTCAGCCCGCCGCGGATAATGCGGCGCCGCTCCTTTTAAGGATGATGCTGAACGAATTGGACGAGAAGAGGCATCGCGGGGTCCGCCATGCCGCCATGGGTGAACCCTTGGAGCTCGAAGAGTTCCGTTGCTGGGTGCTTCACCTCTTTCATCATGCGCCAGAGATACGCGTTCTCCTCATAGCGCCCAAGCAACTCCCGATTCCGGTCCCCCGTGATCAGCAAGAGCGGCGGCGCGTCCGCCCTCACGTGGAACAGCGGCGCCAGATCGTCAATGATCGGCCGCGTCTCGGGAATGCCCCGCTCGGCCCGCACGGTGAAGTGGGTCATGCATTGGCCGCTGAACGGAATCAGGCCGGCGATCGCGTTCGCATCGATCTTCTCCGCCGCCAGCCAGCGCTTGTCCAGCCCGACCATGCTCGTCAGATAACCGCCCGCCGAATGGCCGCTCACAAAGATGCGATTCGTGGCGCCGCCGTACTCCGCGATATGCCGGAATGTCCAGGCGACCGCCGCCGCCGCGTCCTCGATATACACCGGCGCCTTGACGCCCGGGCTCAGCCGGTAGCCCGCCGCCGCCACCGCCATTCCCTTCTCCTTCAGCCCCGCCGGTACCGAACGGCTGCCGCCCGTCAGCCCGCCGCCGTGGAACCACACCACCGTGGCAAAGTTCTTGGCGTCCGTTGGGCGATAAAGATCAATCCGGCACCGTTCGCGGCCGGATTCATCGAGCGAGCGGGCATCACGGTAGGGGATGTCTTTCGTGAGTTGATATCCCCCGGCCGGGTCCGCTCCCAGGGCTTGGCCGCAAGTCAGCCATGCCGACAACAGGGTCAAAATAACTCCAAAGCGGATGACGGAAGGCGTGCTTGGCCGGTCTCGCCCTGCGGTTGCCAAAACGGATGTGAACATATTCCTTGATGAGCAGGTGGTTTATCATCCGGCCGGCCGAATGGGAATTGGAATCCTGCGTTTGTGCCCCCCGCTATCGGAGCGCTTCCAGCAGGCAGGCCAGCTCTTCCTCCACCTGGGCAGGGTCCCTCAACGTTTCGGCAATTTCGGCTTTCATCAAATCGCGAAAGCGGCGGCGCAGACGATGGACGGCGACTTTGACCGCGCCTTCATTCATTCCCAGTTGGCTCGCGACCGCGGCATGGGAAAGCCGGCTTTCGTTCGTCAGTGCTGGCTTGAGCAAGGCGAACTGTTCACGCCGTCCCGTCCCCTCGTGCTCCCGCGACAGGCTGGCTAACGCCCGGTCGAGGACGGTCAGAGCCCATTTGCGGTCGAATTCCCGCTCCGGGTCGGGCGATTTGGGATCCGGGTATTCCGGGGGCGGTTCGCCTTCCGACGGAGCGTCGAGGCTCTCGAATTGGAGTCCGGCCCCTCGCTTGATCCGTCCATCGTGGTCACGCTGGTCCGCGAGAAAATGCTTCACCGCTCCCAGGAGAAACGACCGGAAGCGGCCGCGCTCGGGGTCGATCGAATCGATCCCGGCGCCGGCGAGCAGGCGGGCAAAGAATTCGTGCGTCACGTCGCGCGCCTGGTTCGGGTCCCGCACGTTGTAGCGGATGAAGGCATGGACCGGCGCGTAATAGGATGCGCAGAGGCGCCCCAAAGCCTCCCGGGCCGGTTCGGAGGCGCCACGAGCCTCGAGGACTTTTGTCCAGACCGTGGTGGCGAAAACCGGCCTCGCTTGCGGATGGGAAGGATCCTTCGTCATCGCACACCAGTTTAAGGCGAGTCGTTCCGCGAGCCCGCGAGGGTGAAAAAGGCCCGGTAAACCCGGCCGTCGCGATTGGTCAGAGCAAACACCGTGGTCGGCTGGCCGGGCGCGACAACAAGGGGCTGGCGGGTGAGTTGGAGGAGCTGGCCGCGCGCCGCTTCTGTAATCTCTCGGTCGAAATCGGCGGGCAGATCCCAGCGGCAATCATCACCGCTGTAAGTGGCGCTGCGGGCGATCGAGGTGTGCGCCTCGGTCTCCTGCCCGTCCGGCCCGGTTCCGCCTGCCTGGAGCGCAAAACCGGGAACGGCTGTGGAGGTGAAATAGCCGAGGACCATATGGGAAATGTTGGTCACCGAAGTGAATTGGATGATCGCCTCGCGTGCGGCGGAGCTCGTTTCTGCCGGGCTGGCTCTCTCCAAACGCAGGTAGGCCTGCAGGATCCCCCCGGCGCGATTCGTCACGCTGAACAGCGGCACGCTGGCGTTGGGCTGCAGTGCGAGCGGCCGGCCCGCTGGCAAATCGTCTTTCGTGGATTGAACCGCCTCTGCGGAAACTTCCGGCGGCAATTGCCAGGAAAAAACCGTGGTGGTGCGGGCGCCCGTCCGGCCTCGAATGGTGATGGTCTGGTGTAGAGCCGATTCCTCCCTTCCGTCCGGGTAACTCAACACCGCCTTCAGAACGCCTTCGGTGGGGATCGGACTGCTGGTCCAAAGCGAGAGGCGGTTTTGAGCCCCGTCGATTTCCACTCGGTCGAAGAGCAGAACTTTGGTCGCTCCTGCCGCGCGGGCTGGTTCGTCCGGGGCCTCCGGAGGGGCCTCGACAGTGGCGCTGGCCGGCTTCGGCGGCGCCTCAAAGCCGCGGCTCAAACTCTCCGCGGCTTTTTGGCTGGGCAGGCGGGAATGCGCGCGTGTCCACCGAAATCCCAATCCCAGCAGGATGCAAGCGGCGGCCGCACCGCAGGCCCAGGTGAGGCGGCGGAGATGCGGGTCGGCGCCCGTTTTGACCGAACGGGCGCTCCGCGTGACAGCGAGCCAGAGCGACCCCAGCCCCACCGCTGTGAAAGTGAAACCGCACGCCAGCACTGTCAAAAAGGCGCCGAACCCGATCAATTGGGGCCGATTTGGCCGGATCGGACGAGGCGCCGGGCTGGCCCGATCGACCAGTTGGGCTCGAACGGGTGAGGGGGCTTTGACGCAGGTTTCCGCCACCGCATTTGCGAGCGCTGCCGCCTCGATTGGATCGTCGCTAAAGGCTTGGATCTCCACGAGCGCAGTGTTTCGGATCGGGACCAGCTCGATCGAACGCCGAAGCAAGGCGCAGACCTCGCTGATCGCCATCGGCTGGTTCACTCCGTACTTTTTGCCCCAGCGTTCGGGCAGGCTCAGCGCCGCGGCTACTTTCGTCAGCGCCGGGTCTGATCTGATTTTCTCCAGATCGGTTTGAACTCGATACGGGTCAAAGTTGGAAAATGCCTCCAACTGCACCCGGGCCATGGACATATAGGTGTCCGGCAGGGTCACCAGGAGAAATCCCAGCGCGAGCCCGCACGCGATGAACGTGATGAAGGCCGCCTTTCCCGCGCGCCAGAGGTGGAGTCCGTAGTTCGGGCCCGTTAAGACTGGCGGAGGCGGGTTGGCCTCAGGTGGCGCGGAAGGGGGCTCGGCCGCGATCGTTGCCAGTTGGGTTCTCACCTCTCCGGCGCTGGCCGTGCGGCGTTGCGGTTCTTGCTCGAGAGTGCGCATCACCACTTCGTCGACCCGCGGGTCAACCGCCACCCGGGTCGAAGGAGGCGCGAATCGGCCCAACGGCAGTTCGCCTGTCAGCATTTCGTAAAAAACCACTCCCAGCGCGTAAACATCCGCCCGGCGATCGACCAGGCGTGGGTTTTTCACCTGTTCCGGCGCCATGTAGTTGGGCGTGCCCAGCACTCCCGTAGCCTGGGTGGAAGCCGCCGCGTTCGGCCCCGCATGGGCCGTCCCAGCGTCCGCCCCGACGATTTTCGCGATTCCGAAGTCGGCGATCTTCACCCGCCCGCGCGCATCAAGCAGAATGTTCTCCGGCTTGATGTCCCGATGGAGGATGCCTTCCTCGTGGGCGAATTCGAGCGCATCGCAAATCTTCGGCGCCACCGCCAGCGCTTGTTCCGGGGTGAACCGTCCCGCCTGCAGCGCCTGCCGGAGATTGACTCCGTCGACAAATTCCATCAGCAGATAGAACAGGCCGTTTGACTGCCCGAAATCGTAAATCGTGACGATGTTGGGATGATTCAGCCGGGCGAGAACGCGCCCTTCCTGCGAAAATCGTTCCGCGAACGCCGGATCGGTTGCCAGCGATTCGGGGAGAATTTTCAGCGCCACGAAGCGGTCCAGTCGCGGCTGGCGCGCCTTGAACACAAAGCCCATCCCCCCGCGCCCGATCAGGCTGAGGATTTCCAATTGGGGGAAGGCGGCCCGCAATTCCTCCAGCGAAGGCGGTTCGCATTTTTGTCGGCTGGCTTGGCCGGGCTGGGTCGGTTTGGCTGCCTCCGAGAACAGGCAGACCGGGCAAAGCCCCTCATGGGCCTGATCGGATATCGGCGCCCCGCATTTCGGACATCGTGCAGCATTTTGGTCCATACCCATTTCCTGAGGCGTCGGCCGGGAAAGGTTACACAGGTCCCGCGGATTCGTCGAAGGGCCTTTCCGCTTCGCCCGCTGGGCGCCCAGCCTCGGGATGGGGGAGCTCGTGTGATTTCAGCCCCAAAAAAGAAATAACCGGGGCACAAGTGCCCCGGCTATCTCGGTTCCTCCCGACCCTGCGGGGCTTACGAACAGCCCAAGCTCTCCCCGCAGTTCAGGCACTTGTAACAAGCGCCATTGCGGACCGCTACATGTCCGCAGCTTGGGCAAGTCGGTGCATCCAACTGAAAGTGTGCGATGGTCGCGCTGAAGCTCGTGATCGCCGGGGCGAGCCCGGAAGCGTGCCCGTGCGCCCCGCCATTCTGCCGCGCGATCACCTGCGTCTCTTCGGCCAGCGGCAGGTCAGTGACCGGTCGATTCACTTTTTTTTTCAGCTCTTCCAGCAGCCCGGGAATCGCCAGCTCGGGCTGGTTCCGGTTCGGCGAATTGGATTCCCGATAGCCGGGGATGAACTGAATCGCCATCCAGCGGAACACGTAATCGATGATGGATGACGCATTCCGGATTTCCGGGTTTTTGGTAAAGCCGGAGGGTTCGAAGCGCTGATGCGCGAATTTCTTGACCAGCGCCTCCAGCGGCACGCCGTACTGGAGCGCGAGGCTGGTCAGGGTCCCGATGCCGTCCATCAGGCCGCCGATCGTCGAGCCTTCCTTCGCCATCGTGATGAACAGTTCGCCGGGCTGGCCATTATCAAACAGGCCGACCGTCAGATACCCTTCGTGTCCGGCGATGTCGAACTTGTGCGTGATCGCCGTGCGCGTTTCCGGCAGGCGGCGGCGGAGCGGTTGTCCCGCTTCCAGGCGCAGCTTCTCCACCAGCTCTTCCAATTCCACAATCCGCTTCTGGAGAATCTCGCTTTCGCTCTTGGTCTCGCCCCCTTCGTTCGTCTTCTTCGTATTGAGCGGTTGGGAGCGCTTCGATCCGTCGCGATAGATCGCCACGCATTTCAGCCCCATCTTCCAAGCCTGCACGTAAGCGTCCATGATATCCTGCACGGTGCATTCATTCGGCAGGTTCACCGTTTTGGAAATCGCCCCGCTGATAAACGGCTGGGCTGCTCCCATCATCTTGAGGTGCGCCATGTAATGGATGCTCCGCTTGCCCCGATGCGCGCGAAAAGCGCAGTCGAACACGTCCAGATGTTCAGGCTTCAGCCCGCTCCGGATGGTTTGGCCGCCGTCCTCCACATCTTCGATCGTGTCGAATTTGTCGATGTGGCTGATGATATTCTGGATCGCTTCGGCATTGTACCCGAGGCGCTGGAGAGCTTCGGTCACCGTCCGGTTCACGATCTTCAGCATTCCGCCGCCAGCCAGCAGTTTGTACTTCACCAGGGCGATGTCGGGCTCCACTCCGGTCGTGTCGCAATCCATCAGAAAGGCGATCGTCCCCGTCGGAGCCAGCACGGTCACCTGCGCATTGCGGTAGCCATGTTTCGCGCCTTTATCGAGAGCTTTCTCCCAGCAAACCCGGGCCGCATCCTTCAGATAGGCGAATTCACGGCTCGGTTGGATCTCCTCCACTGCCGCGCGATGCTGCTTGATGACGCCCAGCATCGATTCGATGTTGTCCTTGGAAATCGGCTTCTCCACGCCCGCGCAACGCGCGTCTTCGTAGCCTTGGAACGGTCCCACCGCCTGGGCCAGATCTGCGGATTGCTCGTAAGCCTCGCCCGTCATGATCGAGGTCAGGGCGCCGGCGAGCGCCCGGCCTTCATCGGAATCGTAAGGGAGCCCGTAGCTCATGATCAACGAGCCCAGATTGGCGAAGCCCAGGCCCAGCGTGCGGAAAATGTGGGAGTTTTCCGCAATGTCCTTGGTCGGGTAGCTGGCGTTGTCCACCAGAATCTCCTGCGCCGTGATGTAAACGCGAACCGCCGCCTTGAACCGATCAACGTCGAACGTCCCGTCGCTCTTCTTGAACTTCATCAGGTTCAGCGAGGCGAGATTGCAAGCGGTGTTATTCAGGAACACATACTCGGAGCAGGGATTCGTCGAGTGGATCGGTTCGGTTCCTTTGCAGGTGTGCCACTTTTGAATGGCCCCGTCATACTGCAGCCCGGGGTCGCCGCAAATCCACGTTCCTTCCGCGATCTTGTAGAGCAGCTTCGCCGCATCCTTCTTTTCCAGGGGCTTGCCGGTCGTCACCGACCGCGTCCACCATTCCTTGCCGGCCAGCGCCGCTTCCATGAATTGATCGGAAATGCGCACCGAGAGGTTTTCGTTCTGATACATGACGCTCCCGTAGGCGTCGCCATTGTACGAGCCGTTATAGCCCTGCTCGATCAGCGCCCAGGCTTTCTTCTCTTCCTTCGGCTTGCATTCGATGAACTCTTCAATGTCGCCGTGCCAGTCCTTCAGCGTGTTCATCTTCGCGGCGCGCCGGGTCTTCCCGCCCGACTTCACCACGTTCGCCACTTGATCATAGACCTTCAGGAACGAGAGCGGACCGCTCGGGCGCCCGCCGCCGCTCAGCTTTTCCTTGCTCGAGCGGATGGGGGAAAGGTCCGTGCCCGTGCCCGAGCCATACTTGAAGAGCATCGCTTCGCTGTAGGCGAGGCGCATGATGTCTTCCATGTTGTCTTCCACCGACTGAATGAAACAGGCGCTCCCTTGGGGATACTCATACTGAGTTGGCGCGCGTTCTGCCTGGCGCGTCTTCCGATTGTAAAACCAGTTGCCTTTGGCCGAGTTCTTCCCCACGCCATATTGGTGGTACAGGCCGACATTGAACCAGACCGGCGAGTTGAAAGCGCCGTATTGGTTCACGCACAGCCACGACAGCTCCTCGTAGAAAACTTCCCCATCCTCCCGGCTGAAATAGCCATCCTTCACTCCCCAGTCCGCGATCGTGCGGCAGACCCGGTGAATGAGTTGTTTGACCGAGGTTTCCCGCTCCGAAGTGTTCTGCTCGCCGTAAAAATATTTTGAAACCACCACTTTGGTCGCCAGCACCGACCAGGATTTCGGAACTTCGACGTTCTCCTGCTTGAAAATCACTTTCCCGCTGTCATCCGTGATTTCAGCGGTCCGTTTGTCCCATTCGAGTTGGTCGAACGGCTTGACCTTGGCATTGCTGAAAACGCGCTGCACTTTCAAGGTTTTACCCGCGATATTCACGCGCGGAGCTTTCCGGCTGCTGGGCATGGGGGAACCTCGACGACGCGATGAGGCGGAGGGAGCAGACACCACTTCTTCACGAGTATCTATCATAGGGTTGGTTGGGTTCCGGGGCTAGTGAGCTTTTTTCTCGACCTATCCGGTAAAATGAACAATTTAATCAGCACCTGACCAAACGGGTTGTTGACGGCCTCTCCGGGAGGTTGTCACCCCATTTAGTGGTGGAGTGGGTCAATCCTACTACTACCCATTGTGGTCGCAAGACTTTTTTGGGATTTTTTGGCTCCCCTCGAAATTGCCTCGTTTTCAGGCGCTTGCACCGCTTTCTTCCCTCGCTTCCTCCCCCTCTCGCTCCGCTTTCAGCCTCGAGACTGTGAAATCGATCGAGATCGGACGTTTTTTAGCCCCTATATCCCGAGGATTCAGGGGCGACTCAACGCAGCGCATCGCAGGTTTTTTCGGAGCCAGGACTTTTCTCGTTGATCATTTTCCATCGCGCCTTGAAAACCAGCAGGCGTGACCACTGGGACGGAGCATGGGATCGGAGCGGTGCAGGCGGAGATTATCCGCTATCGCGACGGGCAGGCGCAGACGGAGCTGGACTGGCTTTCGCGGGAGGAGCCGTTGGAGATCCGGGTCCGCGGGCGGAGCGTGGCGGTGACGATGCGGACGCCGGGCCATGATACGGAGCTGGCCTGCGGTTTTCTGCTCACGGAAGCATTGCTGAAACGGCGGGCGGATGTGATCGAAGTCGCGCCGTGCCGCAATAGCGAGGCGGGCGCGGCCGGCAATATTCTGAATGTGTTTGTCGCTCCGGGGGTGGAGATCGATTTTGAGAGGCTGGCGCGCCACACGTTTGCCAGCTCCAGTTGCGGGTTGTGCGGGAAGGCTTCGATCGAATCGGTCCATCAGCATTTCGCGCCGGTGGCCAGCCGGGGCAAGGTGGATCCGGAAGCGATTGAGCGGATGCCGGAGCAGCTCCGGGCGGCCCAGGCGAGTTTTGCCAAAACGGGCGGCCTGCACGCCGCTGGGATTTTCGATCTGGCCGGCCGGCTGATCGCGGCGCGGGAAGATGTGGGCCGGCACAACGCGGTGGACAAGGTGATCGGTTGGGCGTTTCTCGAGAACCGGCTGCCGCTCAAGGATCACCTGTTGTTCGTGAGCGGCCGGACGTCGTTCGAGATCATGCAGAAGGCGCTGGCCGCGGGTTTGCCGATCGTGGCCGGGGTGTCCGCCCCCTCGAGCCTGGCGGTGGAGTTCGCGGCGGAGAGCGCGCAAACCTTGATCGGATTTGTCCGGGGGAGTTCGTTCAATATTTACGCCGGGAACGAGCGCGTTCGGCTGCCGAAAAAAGCGCGACGCCCCGAAAAAGTTCGTTAGATTGGGCGGCGTCACATGTCCAACGATTCGTTCTCCGGCTCAGCCGATATTTATCAGGTCCAGACGAAAGCAGCCGGCCCCAGCGGCCAGCTCCCGCTCACGGCGCAGATGCTCGCGGAGGCCCCGAGCGGCGATATTTTCGGGTGGACCCAAAATGCCGGGATGGGCTGGAAGCCCTCCGAGCTGGGCCGGAAACAATTCCTGATCCTGAGCACGCAGGGCGGGCTGCGCGCCCCGAACGGCGAGCCGATCGCCCTGGGCTATCACACCGGCCATTGGGAAATCGGCTTGCTGGTGCAAGCCGCGGCGCGGGAACTGCGCAATCAGAGCGGAATTCCGTTTGCTGCCTACTGTTCGGATCCGTGCGACGGCCGGACGCAGGGGACCACCGGGATGTTCGACAGCCTCCCCTACCGCAATGACGCGGCCATGATCTTTCGCCGGCTGGCGCGATCCCTCCCGACCCGCGCCGGAATCATCGGCGTGGCCACCTGTGACAAAGGGCTCCCGGCGATGATGATGGCCCTGGCGGCCATGCACGATTTGCCCTGCGTGCTGGTGCCGGGCGGCGTGACGCTCCCGCCGGTGGAAGGGGAGGACACCGCCAAGGTGCAGACTCTGGGCGCCCGTTTTGCCCATGGGCAGATCACCCTGGAACAGGCCGCGGAGGCTGGCTGCCGGGCCTGCGCGTCTCCGGGCGGGGGCTGCCAGTTTCTCGGCACGGCCGCCACCTCCCAGGTGGTGGGCGAAGCGCTCGGCATGTCGCTGCCCCACTCGGCGCTCGCGCCGTCCGGACAGCCCGTCTGGACCGATCTGGCCGTCCAATCCGCGCGGGCCGTGGTTGAACTGGAGCGGCGCAAATTGCGGATGCGGGATATTTTGACCGAGAGCAGCATCCGGAATGCGATGGCGGTGCACGCCGCTTTCGGGGGATCGACCAACCTGCTCCTGCACATCCCCGCCATCGCGCATGCCGCCCGGCTGCCCCGGCCGACGGTCGAAGATTGGATCGCGATCAATCGCCGGGTCCCGCGGTTGGTGGATGTTTTGCCCAACGGGCCGGTCCATCACCCGACCATCCGGGTCTTTCTGGCGGGCGGCGTGCCGGAAGTGATGCTGCACCTGCGCGACCTGGGGCTGATTGACCTTTCCGCGCTCACCGTCACAGGCCAGACGCTGGGCGAGAATCTGGATGAGTGGGAGGCGTCCGAACGGCGTCGTCGTTTCCGCCAGATTTTGCAGGAGGCGGACGGGGTCGACCCGGACGATGTCATCATGGCGCCTGCGAAAGCGCGCGAACGGGGGCTCACCAGCACGGTCAGTTTTCCGCGGGGCAACGTGGCCCCGGAAGGCAGCGTGATTAAGAGCACCGCGATCGACCCGAGCGTGGTTGATCCGGACGGCGTTTACCGCAAGCGCGGGCCGGCCCGAGTCTTCGTGAGTGAAAAGCAGGCGATCGCCGCCATTAAAGCGGGCGGCATCAAAGCCGGCGATATCATGGTGCTGATGGGGTGCGGCCCGCTCGGGACCGGCATGGAGGAGACCTATCAATTGACGTCGGCGCTCAAGCATCTGCCGTTCGGCAAACACGTCGCGTTGATCACCGACGCGCGCTTTTCCGGAGTCTCCACCGGGGCCTGCATCGGCCACGCCGGACCGGAAGCGCTGGCCGGCGGACCGATCGGCAAGGTGCGGGATGGGGATGTTTTGGAGATCGAAGTGAATCGCCAAACCCTCGACGCCCGGGTCAACCTGGTCGGCGAGCTGGGAACGGTGTTCGGAGCGGAACGCGGGACCGAAGTTCTGGCGAGCCGTGAGCCCAACCCTCTTCTCGCGCCCCACCCGGCCCTCCCGGATGATACCCGTCTCTGGGCGGCCCTGCAGCAGGTCGGAGGGGGAACGTGGGGCGGCTGCGTTTACGATCCGGATAAGATCATCGCTGCCCTGCGCAAGTGACCGGCAGTTTGGCGCAGGGCGGCCGGGTCAATCCTGAGTGAACTCGAGGTAACCGATGAACATTTCCTCGAAGGATTGCTCGCCCCAGCTCACGGCGACATCCGGATCGGGGTTCTCGGGATTCAGGATCGAATTGTCGAACGCGCCCACGACCGACAGCTTGCTGCCGGCCGGAATTTTCTTCGGCTGAGCCAGTTGGTAGCGAGTTTGCCAGTGAAACTGATAGTTCGGCACGGAAAGAAGTGTTTCGCGCGTGTTGTCCGGGTAAATGACGTCAAAGCGCATTCGGCTGCCGCGGAAATGCATGTGCGGGCTGAGCGCGTAGAGCGTCCCGGCATAGGGCAGGGCTTTGGTGAAAGGCAGGCCGGCCGAAACTTCGTAATCCCGGGCCCCAGGCGGGATCGTAAAGCTCGTGTTCAACAGCGGCACGGTGATCAGGGATTTCGCTGGAGGCGTTTTGTGAAACCAGAGGGCTAGTTCTGGTTGATCCACTCCCGCCGTCCCGTCCGGGGTGTAATGCAGGTTAAAGGTGAGTTGGGTGTTGCCGTGCAGCAGCACGCCAGTCCCTTCCGGGAATTCGCCGCGCTGGCTGCCGGGCACATACCCCGCGAGGCCGACGGCCATCTGCAGCATCGAAGCGCCTTCCCAGACCAGATAGTGGTGCACCACGCCCGGGTTGCTCGGGAGCACAATCGCCGCTTTCAGCCAGACATCATTCGTCAGGCCGGTATCGACAAAGATGTAGCGGTAAGGCTCCACTCCGTTTGCGATGACATGCTGTTCCGGCGCGCGGATCACCAGGTCCGGAGCCCCCAGCTCGACCGGCCATTTCGGCGCGGGCGGGACGGGCGTTTCCAGAGGGTCAGGGCCCTCTCCTCGGGGCGCGCCCGCTTTGAGCCATTGCACCAGCTTGCGTTCCTCGGCGACCGTCAGCGAAATGTCCCCTTTAAACTGACCGTATTCAGGGTCCGCGTGCCAGGGGGGCATGTTTCGGGCGCTGATCTGCTGGATCATCTGGGCCGCTTCCGCCTGCACCATCGCGTGATTGGTCATCGCCCACGGACCGATATTGCCCGGGGAATGGCAGTTGACGCACTTGGCCTGGAGGATGGGGGCAATATCCTGGCTGTAGCTGAGGGCGCCCGCGTCCGCCACGGTCACGTCACAACCCGGCGGCTTTGTCTGGCGGATGCCATAGCTGGAACCGGCCAGGATAGCCGAGATCGCCTCGCTCGCCAGGTTCCGGGCCGTCGCGGCGTCGTCCGCGGTCGGGTCGGTCAGTGCCCCCTGATAAACCAGTTCCAAAGTGCCGGAGTTGATGCAGACAACTTCGGCCGCGGTCCGAGCCTGGTACAGCCGGGCCACCGTTTGGGCGCGGTCATGCAGCACGGGAAAAGTGATGCCCAGGCGTTTGGCTTCGGCGGCGATCGCCGAGCGGGTGTCGGACGGATTGGAATTAATCATCCAGAACACCACCCCCTGCTTCTCAAACTGCGCGCGGAGGGCGTTGATCTGGGGCAGTTGCTGGGCGATCTGCGCGCACCCATTCGCGGTGAAGATCAGGACGATCGCCTTGGTCTCGGGAGCGGACGCGTAATAGTACAATTCGCGCGCCTTCCCCGCTTGATCGATCAGGCGAAAGTTCTGGGGGGCCGCCGATTGATTCGCCGCCGAACGAGAGACGCGGTAAAAGCGTTTTGGCGCGGCGCCACACCAGACATCCTTGAGTAGCGCCTGCTTGTTGGTCAGGACAAAGGAACTGAGAATGTCCCACGAACTGTCCAATCCCGAGGACGCCTCAAATTGCAGCAGGTCGCCGATTTCGCCCGTGGCCGACACCTGGGGCGGCTGGCCGTTCTGCAGGATAATCTCGGGTCCCGCGCCCAAAAGACATTGGACACCCAGGGTGATGAAGCTCAGATAAATCCCAACCGCCATGGCCTCATAGCTTTCCCTCGGTCGAATAATCGCGCAAGGGCTTTCGGACGGCT
Source organism: uncultured Verrucomicrobiota bacterium (assembly GCA_964566945.1). Classification (GTDB taxonomy): domain Bacteria; phylum Verrucomicrobiota; class Verrucomicrobiia; order Limisphaerales; family SXQI01; genus DASVNK01. The sequence continues at coordinate 88,477 of CAZMKE010000003.1, forward strand.
CGCGGCGCCACGGCGCCACCCTCCGCCGCCTTAAACCGCCCCGGAACCGGCTAGCGGACCGTTTTGCCGGACGAGTCGCGATTGAGGAACGCGGCTTCGGTAAAGCTGCGGAAGAGCCCTACGAACTCCGGGTGCGCGCGGAAAAGGCGCTCGGGATGAAACTGCACCGCCAGGAGGTAAGGCATGAGCTCCGCGTCCTCGTGGCGCAACTCGATGCACTCGACAATCCCATCCGGGGCCCGGCCGGTGATGCGCAACGGTTTGGCGAGCTTGTCGACCGCCTGGTGATGCGAGCTGTTCACCTCAATCCGGGTCTTGCCGAAAATGCGGGCCATCATCGAATCCGGCTCGAGATCCACGGCATGGACCAGGCGGTCTTTGTGCGTCAGCTTCGCGTGGTTGATCTCGCTCTTCGCCTGGGACGGAATATCCACGAAAAGGGTTCCGCCCAGGGCGATGTTTAAAATCTGGTGCCCGCGGCAAATCGCCAGCAGCGGCTTGCGCTGGGCGAAGGCTTCCTTGACGAGCAGCGTCTCCAGCATGTCGCGGATGGGATCGGTCCAGCCGACCGTCTTGCGCAGCTCAGGTGGCACCGATTCCCAGTAGAGCTCAGGCTGGATGTCGTCCCCGCCCGAAATCATGATGCCATCGGCGAGGCGGACATACTCGGCCACCAACTCGGGCGAAGGCGCCGCCGGGAGAATCAGCGGGACGCCGCCGGCCCGCAGGATCGCCTCCAGGTACGTTTGCGAGAGGGAGATCGAATAATCGTAAAACTCAGCGCCTTTCTCTTCGGTGCTGGGGCTGACGAGGATTAACGGGGCGGTCTGCATGCGGTTAAATCTGGGCTTCGGGAAAAGCGGCGCGAATCATCTGCCGGACCCGGTGCTCTTCCTCCGGCCGCAAAAGGCGGCGGGCGATCCGGCGCCGGACGGCATCGAGCAGTTCCAGGTAGTCGTCCAGCGGCGGGGAGTCCATCGGCTCCCAATTGTCATAGCGCTTTTCCCGCACGAAAAACTTCCAGTCGGCGCCAATGCAGCGCACATAGACCTCGCGCTTGAGGCCCTCTTCGTTCTTGGATTTCCAGCTGATCTCGGCTTTGCCCATGAACGCGCCTTTATTCGGGGAGATCAATGCTGGCCACCGCCATGGCGGCGATGCCTTCTTCGCGGCCAATAAATCCGAGGTGCTCGTTCGTCGTGGCTTTGATGCCGACGTGGTTGATATTAATTCCGAGCGCCTGGGCGATATTCTCCTTCATCTTGTCCACATGCGGTCCGATTTTGGGCTGCTGCGCGATCAGCGTCGCGTCCACATTCACGATCCTCCCGCCCTTGAAATTAACCTGCTGCGCCGCTTCGTGCAAAAAGCGCTTGCTCGGTGCGTCCTTCCACCGGGGATCGGTATTCGGAAAGAAAGCGCCGATGTCCCGCAGGCCAATCGCTCCGAGCACCGCATCGCAAATGGCGTGCATCAGCACGTCCGCATCCGAATGTCCATCCAGTCCCTTGCTGTGGGGGATCTCGACGCCGCCCAGGATCAATCGGCGCCCGGCCACCAGTTGATGAACATCATACCCGATTCCTACATGATTCATGGCGGCTATTATGCCGGTCGTCGGGAAAAACGCACCTGAAATGCGGATTGACCCGGCGCGGGTTGGGCCGGCTGGCGGCGTGATCAGGCATTGCCGCGGCCTTCCCAGCGAATCTGGAGGAGCAGATTCGCGGCGACGACCAATCCGCCCCCAACCAGCAGCTGCCAGGTCAGGCGTTCGTTCGGGTAATCAATGCCAGCCCAGCGCGAAATCAGGGCGGGCAGGAAAAGGGCGAGGATGCTGGCAAACACCGGTTCTGCTCCATAAATGATGGCGGCTTCCGTCGCCGGCAAAAAACGCTGCCACTTGTTCATGCAGACAAAGGCGAGCACCGTGCAAAAAACGGTGATGCAGCCGGACAGCGCCAGGATGCTGGGCGTCGAGTAGCAAAGAGCCACATCGGCCGGGGAGCGCCAGCTGAGAAAGGTCATCGGCGCGGAGATGAGCGCCATGGAACCGAACATCGCGATGGAAAAGTGATTCACGTCGTTCCTGGCGAAAACTGGCCGTTCCAGCCAGATGATCTGCCCGCCGAAAAAGAGGGCGGCGATCAACGTTTCGGTTTCGCCCCGCCCCAGCCGGAGCGCTTGCAGATCGAAGTTCGACAGAATCGCCACTCCCGTCATGAGCAGCGCTAACGCGGCGACCAGTCGGAGCCCGGGCAGCGTCCGGTCGCGAAATGCGACCAGGATCGGGACCACCACGCAGAAACCCTGGGTCAGAAAGGCGGAAGTGGATGCGGAAGTGTGGCTCAGCCCATCCATCTGCAACAGAATGCCGCCCGCCGCGAAAAATCCGAGGCCCAGCCCCTGCCAGAGTTCGGACCGGGTAAATCGCGGCAGCGTGCGGACGCTGAGCGCCGCCACCACCAGCCCGGCCGCGGAAAAGCGGACGAGTCCGGTCAAGCCCGCGTGGAACCAGCTGCTGCTCCCCGGAATCAGCCCGCCTTGGACAATGGTGATCGCCTTGACGAGGGGAAAGCTCAGCGACCAAAAAACCGTCGTGGCCGCCAGCCAGCGCACGGCGACGAAATGTTTGCTCTTTTGTTCCGGATCCACGCCGGGGAGCTTGTAACCTCTCCCTGCCCCCGCCGCCAGTGCGAACGCCCCTGAACAAAACACCGGCAAAACTCCAGCCCCTCCTCTACATTCCCCGCCGTGGCGCGCTATTCACGCAACGATCAGGCGGGGGTGGACCTCCCCAAAGCAAAGCTGGACCGGGAATCGATCCGGCAGGCGCTCGACCTGTTCAAGTATCTCCGCCCGTACTCCGGCCGCTTTGGCGCGGCGATGGCTTCCCTCTTCACCGGCAGCCTGCTCACCCTGGCGTTTCCTTATCTCGCCGGGAATATCGTGGATGCCGCTGCCCACGCGGCGCAGACCGGGGCGCTCAGCAGCGTCAATCGAACGGCCTTGCTCCTGATCGGAGTGCTGGCGGTGCAGTCGAGCCTCGCTTTCTTCCACGCCCTCTCGTTCGCCACGGTCGGACAGAAGAGCCTCGTTGACCTCCGGCGGGACACCTACGGGCGGTTGATCACGCTGCCGATGTCTTTTTTCGCGCAGCGCCGCGTCGGCGAATTGGCCAGCCGGCTCTCGGCGGACCTGATCCAGATTGAAGACACGCTCATTACGATTCTGCCGCAGTTCCTCCGCCAAACCACGCTTCTGCTCGGCGGGATTGCCCTGATCGCGGTGACGTCGCTCAAGTTGACCGGCATCATGCTGGTGAGCCTGCCCGTGCTCACGGTCGTGGCGGTGGTGTTCGGCCGCCGGACCCGCAAGTTCTCGCGGGAGGCGCAGGACCGGCTGGCGGACACTGCGACGATCGTGGAGGAAACGCTGCAGGGGATCGTGAACGTTAAAGCGTTCTCCAACGAGAGCTATGAGCTGCGGCGCTACGATGCCGGCCTCGGCCGGTTCCTGGAGGCCACCCTCCGCGGCGCGCGGCTCCGGGCGGCCTTCATCGCGTTCATCCTCTTCTCGCTGTTCGGCTCGATCGTGCTCGTGCTCTGGTCCGGCGCCCGGCTGCTCCAGGCCGGTGAAATCACCTTTGGCGATCTGACCCGGTTTATTCTTTATACCACGTTTGTGGCCGGGGCCATGGGCCAGTTCGCGGAGCTCTACAGCCAGTTGCAAAAGGCGATCGGCGCGACCCAGCGGGTGCGGGAACTGTTGCGCGAAACGGGGGAGGTGCAGGCGGCCTTGGGACCGGTCCCCGCGTCCAGTTTGGGGCGGCTGCGGGGCGAGGTGGAGTTCGACCAGGTCCACTTCACTTATCCTTCGCGGCAGGGCGTGGAGGTGCTGCACGCGGTCAGTTTCTCCGTCACTTCGGGGCAGCGCGTGGCTCTGGTGGGGCCGAGCGGCGCGGGCAAGTCGACCCTCATCTCGCTTCTGCTGCGGTTGTATGACCCTTCCCACGGGTGCTTGCGCATCGACGGGCGGGACGCGCGCGACTACCGGCTGCACGAACTCCGCGGCCAGATGTCGATGGTGCCGCAGGAAGTGTTGCTCTTCGGCGGGACGATCGCGGAGAATATCGCCTACGGCAAGCCGGACGCCACCGCCACTGAGATCGAACAGGCGGCCCGGCAGGCGAATGCCCACGGCTTCATCCAGGCGTTTCCAGAACAGTACCAAACCTTGGTGGGGGATCGCGGCATCAAGCTTTCCGGCGGGCAGCGGCAGCGCATCGCCATCGCCCGGGCGATCCTGAAAAACCCGGCCATTCTCATCCTGGACGAAGCGACCAGCTCCCTGGATTCCGAGAGCGAACGGCTCATCCAGGAAGCGCTGGAAACGCTGATGCAGGGGCGGACCTCGTTCATCATCGCGCACCGGCTCGCCACCGTCCGTCATGTGGACCGCATCATCGTGATCGACGGCGGGCGGGTCGTGGAATCGGGAACGCACGATGAATTGTGCGCGTTGGAGGGAGGCGTCTACCGGCGTCTCGCCGCCATGCAATTCCGGGAGTAGCCGCCGCTTGTTCCTATTAGAGAATTTGCTGCCAAACGCTGCCAAACCGGGGCAATCACTCCCGTTCATATCGACCTTTTGCAGTCCGGGGGCAATTTGTGTATCTTGCCGCCCTCGCAAATGAGTAATGACGAGAATAATTCGGGAATGGCTGGAGGGGGCGGAGTGAACGAATCATCCTGGCCGCAAGGCGCGGACGACCAGAGTTCGGCTCAGGCCAGCCCGGAACTGGCGGAGCTGAAGGCGAAAGCCGCCCGGTCCGATGAAAACTGGGAAAAGTTCGTCCGCGCGACGGCGGATCTGGACAATTATAAAAAGCGCGCTTTGCGGGAGCGGCAGGACGCCATCCGCTACGCCAACGAATCTTATATCGAGAAGCTCCTGCCGATCGTCGACAATTTCGAAGCCGCTTTGGCGGCTGCCAATTCCCCGCAAAGCGGCGGGAATGTCGATTCGCTGCGGACGGGGATCAACATGATCCACACCCAGCTCAAGGGCTTCCTTTCGGACGCGGGCGTGGAAGAGATCGACGCGGCCGGCAAGCCGTTCGATCCAAACCTCCACGAGGCGGTTTCCCAAACCCCGAGCGCCGACGTGCCGGAGGGCCAGGTTTTGCAGCAAATGCGTAAGGGCTATCGTTTTCGTGACCGCTTGATTCGGCCGGCAATGGTTGTCGTTGCCAGGAAGCCCTGAAGACCATGGCCAAGCGTGACTATTACGAGGTGCTCGGGGCCGAGCGTACCGCCAGCATCGAAGAGATCAAAAAGGCCTACCGCAAGCTTGCCGTCAAATATCACCCGGACAAAAATCCCGGGGACAAGACCGCCGAGGAGAAATTCAAGGAGATCGGCGAAGCCTACGAAGTCCTGAGCGATCAACAAAAGCGCGCGGCCTACGATCAGCATGGCCACGCCGCCTTTGATCCCCGCTCCCGCGGCTTCCGCCCGGGCGGCGGCGCGGGCGGGTTCCATGACCCGTTCGAAATCTTCCGGGAAGTGTTCGGCGCGAATACCGGCGGCAGCATTTTCGAGGATTTGTTCGGCGGAGGCGGCCGTTCCGATCCCAGCGGCCCGCATCGGGGCGCGGACCTGCGCTATGACATGGAGATCACCTTCGAAGAAGCCGTGATGGGCACGGAGAAGGAAGTTTCCCTCACCAAGCTGGAGCAGTGCGAGCATTGCCACGGGAGCGGCGGCGAGAGCGGATCAGGCCGCAAGGTCTGTCCGACCTGCGGAGGCCGCGGCCAGGTGGTGATGTCCCGCGGCATTTTCAGCATCGCCCAGACCTGCGGACGGTGCGAAGGAGCCGGCCAGATTATCGAACGGCCCTGCAAAGTCTGCGGCGGCGCCGGACGGCGCGAGAAGAGTTCCAAAATCAAGCTCAAGATCCCCCCCGGCGTGGATAGCGGCGCCCGCCTGCGCAGCACCGGCAACGGCGAAGCGGGCATGCGCGGCGGCGCTCATGGCGACCTCTACGTGGTGCTCCATGTCAAAGCGCACGAAATCTTCCAGCGCGACGGGGACGATCTGCTCTGCGATGTGCCGGTCCAATTTGTCCAGGCCGCCCTTGGCGCGGAAATTGAAGTGCCGACCCTCGGCGGCAAGGCGGGCATTCGCATCCCTCCGGGCACGCAGACGCACACCGTTTTCCGCCTGAAAGGTAAAGGGGTGAAAAGCCTGCAAGGTTACGGCCACGGCGACCTGCATGTGCGCGTGGTGGTGGAAGTCCCGCGGAATCTGAACGGCAACCAGAAAGCGAAGCTGCAGGAATTTGCCGACCTTTGCGACGCCAGCACCAACCCGCTCACGCGCGGTTTCTTCGAAAAGGCCAAGGATTTCTTCCGCTGATCCTCCCGGGTTCGCGATCGGTGGCCCCGGAAATTTCGACGGCCGGCAGGGCAGGGGAGAGGATTACTCTTCTCCCTGCAGGAAACGGCGCTGCTGTCGTTCCATCTCCTTTTTCAGTTTGGCGAACTTTATATTCTCCGGCAGGAAGTAGACCGCCCAGGGCGGGCGTTCTTTCATTTTGTCGAACGCCTCAAAGAAGGGGACGACCCCTTCGATCATGCAGCCCGCCTCCAGCGCGTTGCGCAAGCCGATCCGAAAGGCCTGATCCCATTCCTCCGGCGTGAGCAATTCGTTGATCGGGGTCGCCTTTCCCTCCTTGTCCATCATCCGGCCTTTATATTTGTCGTAGTGACCCAGGTAATGGTGGGCGAGTTCGACGGCCACTTCGATCCCCACGATCGAGTTGAAGTTGCTCTGCTGCTCGTTGAGCATCGCGTCCGTCCAATATTTCGGATTGGCATCGTTGGGCAGAGGCCGGAGCATGCTCGCCCCTTTCTCCTGGGCGAGCAGGTCGATGTATCGATTGAAGTAGCCTTTTTCCTTGCGGTCGATCGCTTTGGCATGGGCCACATTGTTGACCAGGTCAATGAACCCGGCGGAAATCCCAACCCCGCGAAACGGCTTCGGCTCATCCGGAACAAAGAGCACCTTCAGCGCGGGCGTCGGATCCGTTTCGATCGAGATCGGCTGCGGGCTGATCTGTTCCTTGTACTGCGGCTTCAGCGAATTGTGAATGTCCTTCCCCAGCTTCATGATGCTGGAGGGCCCGGTCTTGTAGGTGTGGCCGTCCGGGCTGTCACTCTGCGCCCAACCGGAGAGCGCCAGCATCGACATCAGGCCAGCCAGTTTCAAAAATCTCTTCATTGCGCCGCAACCTTTCAAACTCCGACCATTCCACGCTATTCGCCGGACAATCCGAGCGTCAAATCAAATTGGCCGTTCTCAGAATTTCACTGAATTCCACCGCTGGGCGCAGCCTCGATTCCTTGCCCGGTCCGATTCCGGAAAAGGGTTGTCGGGCGCCGGGCCGTGGGGCACTCTGCGAGTGTGATCTTCCGAGCGCGGTCAGTGCTCCAGCTTATCTTTGCCCTGGCGGCGACCGGCCTTTCCAGCCGTGGCGATTCACCGGTCACTTTCAACCACGATCTCGCGCCCATCGTCATCCGGAATTGCGCTCCCTGCCATCGCCCGGGCCAGTCCGCCCCTTTCTCCTTGCTCACCTGCCAGGACGCGCAAAGCCACGCTCAGACCATCGCCAAAGTGACGGCCAAAGGGACGATGCCGCCCTGGCTGCCCGCGCCGGGCTTCGGTGATTTCGCTGGGGAACGCCGCCTGTCCAGTGCGGAAATCGCCCTTTTCCAGGCCTGGGCCAGCCAGAACGCGCCGGAAGGGCGAAAAGAAGATCTTCCGCCTCTCCCCGCGTTCCCGGAAGGGTGGTTGCTGGGACCGCCCGATCTGATCGTCGAGATGCCCGAAGCCTACCATCTCGCGGCGGAAGGCCGCGATTTGTATCGGAACTTTGTCATTCCCGCGCCGTTGCGCGACCCGCGCTTTGTGCGGGCCTTCGAATTTCACCCGCGCAATCGTGCGGTGCACCATGTGCGGATCAAGTTCGATGCCACCCGGCAATCGCGGCGGCTCGACGCGCAGGACGCCGAACCTGGATTTCCCGGCATGAAAACGCCGGGCAAATTCCCCCCCGGCCACATGACCACCTGGGTGCCGGGACAAACCCCCGCTCCGGTCGCCGACGGCCTGCAATGGCCTTTCGAAAAAGAGGCGGACATCGTTCTGGAGGTCCATCTGCAGCGCACGGGCAAAGCGGAGAAAATCCAGCCGCAAATCGGCTTCTACTTTACCAATGCGCCGCCCACCCGGAACGCGCTGCTGCTCGGGCTCTCGTCGGAGCTGATCGATATTCCGCCGGGCGAGACCAACTACTGGGTGGAGCGCAAAGTCCAGCTCCCCGTTGATGTCCTCGCGCTCACCATTCTCCCGCACGTTCATTACCTCGGAAAAGAGATCGAGGCCTTCGCGCTGTTGCCGGATGGCAAAAAGGAGTGGTTGCTCCGGATTCCCGATTGGGATTTCAACTGGCAGGGGGAATACCGCTATCGCGAGCCGCGGCCCCTGCCGGCCGGTGCGACCGTCACTATGCGCTATCGGTTTGATAATTCTCTGGAGAACAGCGCCAACCCGAATCACCCGCCCCGGCGCGTCGTCTACGGCCCGCAATCCACGGACGAAATGGCGGAACTCTGGGTCCAGGTGCTGGTGAACAATGCCGGGGATCAGGCGAAGCTCCAGAAAACGTTGAAGAACCTGAACGAATTGGAAACCGCGGCCTTCTACGAAAGCCAGCTTCGGGAAAACCCGAACAACGCCGCGGTTCACACCGCGTTGGGCAAGGTGCTCGGCCCGATGGGCCGCCTCGACGATGCGATCCTGCATTTCCGCGCCGCTCTGGCGATTTCGCCGGAGTTGGTGGAGGCGCATTATTACCTCGGGCTTTCTCTCCTCACCGCTCAGGATTTCGCCGGGGCGCACGGCGAGTTCGAGGCGGCGCTGGCTCGTGATCCGGGTTATGTCAAAGCGCACGATGGCCTCGGGTTGATCGCCCTGCGGCTCAACCGGCCGGCCGAGGCGGAAGCTCATTTCCGGCGCGCGCTGGAGTTGAATCCGGACGATCCCGCCGCCCGCTCTAATCTCCAGAAAATGGGCCGCTACTGATCCCCCGCCCGCGGCGTCCCGTTGCCGCCCGTTTCCCCTTCCCGGCTTCCCGGAAATGCAGTAGGACTCACCCCGTGAACATTTCGCGCCGTTATTTCCTCGCCAGCTCCGCCCTCGCCCCTGCTTTCAGCGCCGCTTTCGGAGCCGAGGCCGGAGGCGGTCCGGCTGGCCCCGGCGGACCGTTGATCGTGGCCACCTGGCCGTTCGCCGCGCCGGGGAACGATCGCGCTCTGCAGGTTCTTCTCGCGGGCCGCCCCGCTCTTGATGCGGTGGAGGAGGGGATCCGTGTGGTGGAAACCGGCGAAAACAGCGGATCGGTCGGCCTGAAGGGCCTGCCGAACGCGGCCGGCGTCGTCCAATTGGACGCCTGCATCATGGGCCCCGACCATCGCGCCGGCAGCGTGGCGGCTCTGGAAGGATTCGCGCATCCCATCTCGGTCGCGCGCCGGGTGATGGAGCAGACCCCTCACGTGATGCTGGCCGGCGAAGGCGCTCGCCTTTTCGCCCTGCAACAAGGTTTTCCCAGCGAATCCCACGACGGGCCGGAAAAGCATGCCGCCTGGTTCGCGAAACAAAAGGCCGCGCCCGCCGAAGCCAAACCGCCAAAAGGACACGACACGATCGCGCTCCTCGTGCTGGCGCCGGATGGGACCATTGCCGGAGGCTGCTCGACCAGCGGCCTGGCGAATAAGCTCCCCGGGCGCGTGGGGGACTCGCCGATCATCGGCAGCGGACTGTATGTGGACAACGCCATCGGCGCCGCCGGAGCCACCGGCCGGGGCGAGAATATCATGCGCCACTGCGGCTCGTTCCTGGTGGTGGAATTCATGCGCCAGGGCCTGAGCCCCGAAGACGCCTGCCGGGCGGTGATCGAGCGGATCATCGCCGATCAGCCGGATAAGAAAGACCCCCAAATCAACTTCATCGCCCTCGACAAGCACGGACGCTTCGGCGCGGCCGGTTCCGGGCAGGGCTTCAAATACTGCGTCACCAGCCGGGAGGAAAAAACCCGCGTGGCCACGGCCGCTGGAGTCACCGCCAAGTCGATCGGCGTGACCGGTGGCAACCGCCCCTGATCCGCCCGAATCCAGCTCGGGCGGCTGATGGAGCGCCTTCAAGCCCGTTGACGGAACGCCGAGCGCGGAGCTACAGTCAGCTTCAATTGAGTCAGCAGGTTGATCTTGGAATCTGGCAGCGCCTAACCTATTTGGTGATCGGCCTGATTGTCCTTGCCTGCCTTTTGGGCGTCTTTTTCTGGTACCTGCCCGTCTTTCAGCAGAACGCCCGCATGCGCGAGCAGATTCTCGTCCTCGAAAGCCAGGTCAGGGTCGAAGAGCAGAAGCAAAAGCTCCTCCAAGCCACCATTCGCAACCTCCGCGAGGATCCCAAGACCGTCGAGCGGCTCGCCCGCGAGAAACTCGGCTACGCCAAGCCCGGGGAGACCGTGATCTACTTTACTCCACCCCGCAAAGCCCCTTGATCAGCTGCTCTTGATCCGCACCCCGAGTTCTTTCAACCGGGAGATCTGTTCCGTCTTCGCCTTTTCGCTCAGCGGATTTCCCTTGAGGTAAACATTCAAGAACGGCGCGAAGCGGCGTTCTTTGTCCTCCTCGGCCATCTTCACCAACGGAGCCAGGTCTTCGATCTTGTTATTCTCCAGGAACAGGTAGTACAGGCTGTTGCAGCCCGCCAGCGGGCTCAAATCCGAGATCTCGTTATTGCTCAAGTGCAGGCTGTTCAATCCCCGGATCTGCCCGATCCCTTCGATCGACCGGATCTGGTTCTTCTCCAGGTAGAGCGACGACAGCTTCTTCAGCCCGGTCAGCGGCGAGATGTCGGAAATGTAATTCGTCGAGAGGTAAAGCGCCGACATGTTCGTCAGTCCGGCCAGCGGCTTCAGGTCGCGCACCCGGTTCGCTGAAAGCTCGAGATACTGCAGCGCTTTCACCGAGCCGAGCGGGGTCACGTCGTCGATTTCGTTTCGGCCCACATTCAGGAACTGCAGCCGGTCCATCGCTTTGAGCGCCGAGAGGTCGCTGATGTCATTCCGCCCGGCTTCGAGCGAGGCCAGGCTCTCGCACTTCTCCAGGCCTGCCAGGCTGCTGATCCCCATGTTGTTCGCCTGGATGATCGCGATGTTGATCAGGTCCGACTCCACCAGCGGCTTGTCGTTGTCCCGCTTTTCATACACCGCTTTGCGCACGGCTTTTTCCAGCCCTTTGTCCGGCAAAAGTTCTTTGGGTTGTTCATCAGCCGCAAAAGCGGTGAACGAAGCGAGCAGCAATGGCAAAACCAGGCACTTTTTCATAGCATCGGCATTAACGCTTAGAGGGTTCGCAAAAGGCAATTATTCGAACCGTCGCTCAAACGTCAATCGTCCTTATTCGCTTCTCCGCTCATTTTTCCAGGGCGAATCGCTCCCGGGAACTCTCAATCGCGCACTCCTCCCTCGAAAGCCTCAACGCCAGCGCCGTTTCGTCCTCCATCGCCACCACCCGGGCCCCCGACGATTGGAAGGCCTTCAGCCGCTCCCGCATTTTCCCGTGGCGGAAAGGAGTTGCCACCTGGCCCAGCAGGATCACCCGGGGCGCCACCGCCGCCAGCAGCTCCGGTTCGACCTCTTCCGCCGTTCCGCACAGCAGAATGTCCGCCCCCAGTTCCCCGGCCCGTTCCAGCAGCGACTTCTGCCCCAGGCTCCCCAGCCCGGACAGCGCCAACACCCTCCAGCCGTGCAGGGCGCCCCGCAAAACCACCGCGTTATCCGCCGCTTTCGGGAAGGCCCGCCCCTCCGGCGGATGCAGCACCTCCCAGCTGCCGATCTTTTTTCCGGCCTTCGCTTCCTGCAGCAACTCCGGCTTCTGCTCCGCCAGCATCCCCCGAAATACCCGCGATCGCCCCCGCACCCCGCTCGTGAACACGGTCCGGGGCGCAAAATCCCCGATCACTATGCCCGCTCCCCCCGCATGCGCCGCATCCGCCTGCGTCAGCAACACGTTCCGCATCGTCCCGAACCCCTGGCCGTGCAGAAAGCGCTTCAACAGCTGCTCCGCGTTCCGCGGGTTCGAGCAATCCACCAGCAAATCGCCGCCGCGCCCCGGTTCATCAACCACCACCGGCGTGCCCGGAATTGGCAACATCGTCAGAGTCGTCGACCGCCCCGCCGGGAGCACCGAGCACAGCCAGCCGAGGACCAACACCCCGGCGGCCGTGCGCGCCCGTCGCGCCCACGCCCCGCGCCGCAGCGCCGGAATAAAGCAAACCGCGCACACGCCGAAGTAGGCCGGGAAAAACCAGGCGTTCGGTTTCGGCACAAAGAAATAACCCCAGGAAAGATGCGAGAACCAGCGCGTCGCCACGATCGTTTCCCACATCGTCGCCCAGCTCAGATAATTGAAAGCCGGGCCCAGCGGCGGCAGTAACAGGCTCCCCAGCGTGCCGGCCAGCGATAAGCTGCTCAACGGCACCGCCACCAGGTTGGCCAGCAGGCTCACCGGCGTCACCATGTTGAAATAGTAGGCCGTCAGCGGGTTCGATCCGATCCACGACGCCCCCGAAATCGCCACGCTGCCCAGCACAAAACCGAGCGGCATTTCCAGCCGCCGTTTCCACGCCGGGCGCAGTTCCGCCGGCAGCAACGGATCGTACCCCAGCAACCGGTCTTGCACCGTGCGAGTCCACGGCTCCCCATCCCGTTCCAGCCCGAGAATGATCGCAATCGCCGCCACCACCGCAAACGAAAGCTGAAAGCTCGCTTGGAAGAGTTGCTCCGGCTGGAAAAGCAAAATCAGGAAGGCCGCCCCCGCCGTCGAGTTCAGCAGCTCCGTCGGCCGCCGGATCGCCCACCCCGCAAACACAAAGGTCGACATCAGCGCCGATCGCACCGCGGAGCTTTGCCCGCCTGTCGCGATCGTGTAAAACCACACCAGCGGGATCAACACCAGCGCCGCCCGGTCCCGGGGCAGCCCGCCCACCCGCAGTGCTCCCAGAATGCAAGCCGCGATGCACGCCACATGCAGCCCCGAGATCGCGAAAATGTGCATCGTCCCCGTCCGCATGAACACATCCGCCATCTCCCCGTTCAGCGACTGGTTGGTCCCCAGCGCCATCGCCCGCACCATTTCCAGGGGCTCATCCTTCTCCGGCAACCCCCGGCCCAACTGCTCGTGAGCCCAGCGCCGGAACCGTTCCGTGATCGGCAGCTTCTCTGCCGACAGCAATGTCCAATCCCCCGGCCCTTCGCACCGGATCTGGTAAAACACCCGGCTGTTCTGGAGATACTGTCGAAAGTCGAATAACCCCGGCGCCTGCGCCTTTCTCGGCCGCTCCATCACCCCTGTTGCCTCCACCCGCCGGCCTTTAAAGAAATCCTCTCGCAACCCGCCCCGCGTCGTGCTCGCCACCGTTCCCGCCGCCGCCCGCCACCCCTTCTCGAAGAAAATCTCCTCCACCTCAATCCGTGCGTAGGACGACACTGCGTTATTCGTCCGCCCCGGAAACTCCCGCATCGACGGCGTCTCCGTCAGCCGTCCCCGGACCGTCACAATCGCCGGCTTCTCCTCCACGATCAGCCGCAAATCATCTTCCCTTAGAATCTCATAGCGGGCCGCGTATAGCCCCGCTCCCAGGCTGAAAATCCCTGCCAGCAGGGCCGCCACCCGCCCTCGCGCCGCCAGAAATCCAACCGCGCTGCACCCCAACAAAATCAACGCCGCCCGCAAATCCAGCACCCCCACCCGGCCAGCCACAATCCCCGCCGCTAAACAGGCCACGAGCGCTACAAACGGTCTCCGCCGATAAAACTCATGGAAGCCAGCCCGCACGCCGCCCGACGCTATGCCCCCGCCCGAAAAAAGTAAACTCTTCAGCCCGCCTCTACGGCCTCTATGGACTGCGGCAATGGAGCCTGCGAAAGTGCCGCTTTTCCGCAAACGCTCCGACTCGTCATCTTGTCGCCCGAACTGATTCCAATCGTCCGATAAAAACTCTGCGCTCTCCGCGTTCTCTGCGCGAGAATTTCTCCCCAGACAGTCCCTCGATCGCGTGGCTTCCGTACGCGCTTCATGCGACTATAGGGCATAAAGTCGCCGCCCGGTAAGCGGAAGCCGGGTGCGCCCCCGTGACCCACGGTTTCCTCGCGTTTTCAGGCTGCTTTGCGAAATTGAGGCGCATCAGGCCACATCACTCGATCAGTCATGCCCAACGAAACACAACCGCACAGCGAGGAATGGCAAACAATCTGGAATGCTCGGATTGCTGCTCTCACGCCAATCATCGGGAAACCGGCCGACACGGTTCTCCACTCACTGATTCCATTCCAGTTGGGCGGCTCGGCGGACGTGCTGTTGTTTTCTGATTTCACGCCCGGCATCACCTATTTGACGGCCGAGATGAGGTAGTTCAGGATACCTTGCCAGCACGCCCTGCTGGGCTCAAGCAGCAGGCTTGCCTCGAGGCTGGCTTCAAAGTTCCTTTTGTCCATGCGTGGTCATGGACTAGAGCCACTCCTGTTCGTGGAGGCGCTGCCAGGCAACGTCGATGTGCTCAGGTCGAAAAGTCCGCTTCTTGTGGTCGCTCCAGGCGTGGACGCCCAGCACCGCAGCGGACGAATCTCGGCGGGCGCTGTCACTCTCCTGGGCAACCCAATGAACCGTTGCCAGCAATTCCATCCCGTATGGCGACTCAAAGCCATCAATCAACTCCGACACCCGTTGAAGCCGCTGCCGGGTTTCAGGATGTTGATCCAGGAATTGATCGGCCTGCTCACGGGCATCCGGCAGCAGGCGAATCGAAGCATCCCGGCTGCGGTCGCCGTAGCCCCGGATGAAATGTCCATCCAACCGCTGCAAAACGTGGTGCAGAGTTTCGGCGTAAGGGCCGTAACGCTCCTTCACAAACGCCAACCGCAAAGGCTCACCGGCAGCCTGGAGGAAATAGGCGAGCTTTTGAACTTCCAGCAACGTGAGCCGGTAACCCGGCACCGCATAGTCCGACAGCAGGCCAATCAACGCCGCCCGGCCCGCCGTCATGTTCGGCGTTTTCGTGGCTACGGGCATCGCCTCGGCAGCGGGTGCGCCTTCGGGAGCGTAGAGCAACACTCGTGTCTCCGGCGCCGCTGCAAACGCTGCCTCGATCCGGGGCCGCACGTCCTCCCAGTTCAAACCGCCGTTGCCGCAACCCAGCGGCGGCAGGGCGATGGAACGGATGCGCTCGGCCCGAACCCATTTCACCAGGGCAGTCAGACCCGCCTCGATGTCCGCCATCTTCGACTTGCCCTTCCAATGGCGCTTCGTGGGGAAATTGACGATGTGCCTGGGATTGCCGAGTTGCCCCGTGTGGAAAACGAACATTCTCCCTGGCTGAACTTCCTTCCGCTCACACGCCCTCCGGTAAGCCTCGTAGTTCTCTGGATACGCCTGTCGGAATTGCAGAGCGATGCCCTTGCCCATGATCCCCACCGTGTTCACCGTGTTCACCAGCGCTTCGGCATCCGCTTCCAACAGGTTTCCGCTGATGTGCTCGATCATTGATTCCGCCTTAGTAATACCAATTGCGCCGGACACTGACAACCGCAACATGCGCCGCTCCGGCCAGCAGCGAGTGCATCTTTCCGGCCATCGCCTCGTTGATCACGCCCACTTCGCTCACCAGGCTCCATGGAAAGAACCTGTGCGCCAGAAACTCTGCCTGGCGACGGCGCTTGCGGTCGCCATCAGACTCCGTGTCATTCCAGTAAATCTCGTTCATCATCTTCCAGTCCACCTGCTTCAATTCCGTCAGGTCGGTGAAGAACGAACTGATCGCCATGTCGGCGTGGCCATCGCTGAAGACGAACGCCTGGCCGCTGGCTTGAACGCTCTCCGCACTGGAAACCAGGTGAACGACGTCCGCCTGCCCGCCTTGGTATCCGGCGACCTGATTGCGGTGAATGGCAAACAACATCGGAGAGCGGGGCGCAAAATAGAACGGCACGTAATCCGCCAGCGTGCCGCCAGGCCCAACGGGCACGACCCGCTTTGCCCGACGCTCCTTGATGTGATCGTGAGCGATGCCGATCTTGGCCAGGCCTCGCTGCGCCGATTCCCGATCACACCACAATCCAGCCTGCGCCAGAATCACCGGCAGGTTCTCGATGTGCGTGATGTGATAGATCGGCGTCACTGTGGGGAAGTATCCGCTTGGGCGGGATTGGGGCGAGCCGAAATGTGCCGCACATTAATCTGGCCGGTGACAGCGTTCGTCTCGACCACTGGGAGGTTCTTTGCAGGAGATGCTATCGCGAAGATCTAGAAGCGGACGAGGAAACACGTCAGGAGTTGCTGGCGCACGTTAGCGAGGCTTTTGAACGTGGGATAGCAATCGCTTTCCACTGTTGGCCGGCTGGTATCCTTTGGTCTTTGCCGGGCTGGTAGAGTTATCAATGTCCTGACGGCTCCATCCGCCTCCTCAATGCAAAAGCGATCAACAAGCCACTTTCATCGAGGCAAAAACCCCAATTCCCGCAGCCACTCCAGGCTCCCCGTCTGCCATGCGTCCCACATCGGCCCTTGGTAGCCGTTCAGCCCGTGATCTCCGGACGGCAGTTCGAGATACCTCGCCGGCACGTGTTGCCGTTCCAGCGCCTGGTAGAAAAGGCGGCTGTTCTCGATCGGCACCGCCCGATCGTTCACCGCGTGCGCCAGGTAAGTTGGCGGCGTGCTGCTCGTCACCTGTTTCTGCGTTGAGAAAAGGTCCGCGAGGGCAGGGGAGGGCGCTGTTCCCAGGAGATTCTGCTTCGATCCTCCATGCGCATAGTCTCCCATCGAGATCACCGGATACACCAGGATCGCAAAGTCCGGCCGGCAACTGAACCGCTCCACCGGATCGGACGCTCCCGGATTCCCGGAGTCGAACATCGTGTCCGCCGTCGCAGCGAGATGCCCCCCGGCCGAGAAGCCCATGATCCCGATCTTCTGCGCATCACAACCCCACTCCTTCGCGTGCGCTCGCGTCAGCCGCAGCGCCCGGTGCGCATCCAGCACCGGCACAAACGCGCGCCCGCGCGGCAGCCGATACTCCAGCACCACTCCCGCCGCGCCGTGCGCGTTCAACCACTGCGCGATCCAGGTCCCTTCCGGGCCCGTCACCAGGCCTCCGTACCCGCCCCCCGGGCAGGTCACCACCGCGGTCCCGTTCGGTTGCGCTGGTCGGTAAACCGTGATGCGCGCCTCGCTCTTCTCCGTCGAGCCGTCTCCCTGGGGCGCCTGCTCCGGCCAGAGCGCCAGCGTTTCCGGCGCCGGTGGCGGGCTTCTGCGTCCCAGGATCGACGTGAGCACCGGGCTGAGCGCGTCCGCCCACGCCTGATACCCCCGGTCATTCGGATGGCAGAAGTCCGGCATCACCTCGCGCGGGAGCGTTCCGTCGGCCTGCAACAGCTTCGGTCCGATATCGAGCAGCGTGATGCCCGGAACATTCGCGAAGGCGTCCATCAACCGGTTGATCTCCCCGATCTGCTTCCGGCGCGGATGATCCGGCTTCTCTTCTCGCGGGAAAACTTTCATCAGCACGATCCTCGCCTCGGGTGCTTTGGCCCGCACTCGCTGAATAATCGCGTGAATCCCTTCCACGATCTCCGTGGGCGTGTTCTTTCGCGCATGCTCCGTGTCGCTCGTGTTGTTCGTGCCGATATGCAGCACCACCACCCGCGGGTGAATCCCATCCAGCTCCCCATGATCCAGCCGCCAGAGCACATTTTGGATCCGGTCCCAGCCAAATCCGAGGTTCAGCGTCCGATACGCCCCAAACGTTGCCTGCCACGTTTGCGGCCCGTTCACGTGTGGCGCTTTCGGTTCCCCGCCCCAGAAATGCGTGATCGAATCCCCGATCAACACCACCTCGGGATCGATCGCCTTCCTCATTCGCAGCACGGTCGCGTGGCGCTCATCCCAGTTGTAACTGTCATTCTCCAGCTTCGTTGCCGGGATCAGCGCGCTGTTCGCCGGTGAATCCACCGCCCGCGGTTGATCCCCCATCAGTCCCGCCAGCGTCGGCTCGATCGCCTGCGCCCACGCTTCCGCCCCGCTTGGGCTCGGATGCAGCAGGTCCCACATCCGCTCCGGATTGATCGTCCCATCCGTCCTCAGGAAAACGTGGTTGATATCCAGCCAGAACACATGCTCGCCATCCGCCAGTTGTGCGGTCATTTCTCCCGCCCGGCGGCACGTCTCGATGCACTGTGCCGACGAATGGAAGATCGGTTCGCTCGTTCCCTGCTCCTGGTCCCCGCCGCGCGGGAAAATCCGCAGCAGCAAAATCCGCGTCGTCGGATGCCGCTGCCGGATCAGCTCCACAATCGCTTTCGTCCCCGCAAAAATCTCCTCGGCGCTATGCGCTCGCGGGAAATGCCGGTCATCACTGTTGTTCGTTCCGATCAGCACCACCGCCACTTTCGGCGATTGCGCGAAATCAAGCTCCCCATTCTGCAGATTCCACAGAATCTGTTCCGTCCGATATCCGTTGTGCGCCAGGTTGATCGCATTTCGCGGCGCAAAATGCCGCTCCCACACCGCCCGCAGCGGCTCGTACTTCCCGCCCAGCTCGCCCACCGTGTGCATGATCGAATCCCCGATCAGCACCAGGTCGTACTTGCCGGACCGCACCGCCGCGACCTTCTCGTCATGCCGCCCGCTCGGAGCCGCCGTCGGATAATCCGCATCTCCCGGCTTCGGCCCGGCTTTAGCGCGCGGCCCGGCGGCCTCCGCCGCCCACGACCCGCGGCCCGCGGACAACGCAGCCAGCAAACAAACACCTACCATCAATCGGGAGAGCATGCGTCGAATGTTGAAGAGTTCGGAGGCCTGGGGCAAACCGAAAGCTCGTCCCGACCGGCAGGAATCACGTCACCGCGGTCCTTATTTTTCAGAGATCCGCGCTTGTCCGCAGGAAGTTTGTGCGGTTTTTGCCCTCGGCGCACATTATCGGTCAGGACTGAGATGCCCCCGAGCATGACAACTGACAACGAACTTTTGCGGGATTTTGCCCGCTCTGGCTCCGAAAGCGCCTTTGCCGAGTTGGTGCGCAAGCACTTGAACATGGTCTATTCCGCCGCGATTCGTGAAATGGCCGGCCGCACTCAACTGGCGGAAGAGGTGGCTCAGGAGGTCTTTGTCGAGCTCGCCCGCCAGGCCCGCGGCCTCGCGGACCATCCCGCGTTGGCTGGCTGGCTTTATACCTCCGTCCGGCGCATCGCGGCCAACCTCCGGCGGGCTGAGGCGCGGCGCAGCCACCGGCAACTGGAATACCACTCCATGTCCCAACTCCACTCCGCTCAGGCTGATCCTGACTGGGAACAGATTCGTCCCGTTATTGATGATGTCCTGCACGAGCTCAATGAGTCGGATCGCACCGCCATCGTCCTGCGGTATTTTGAGGATCGGCCGCTCAAAGACATCGGCGCCCAGTTGGGCATTACCGAGAACGGCGCGCGCATGCGTGTTGAGCGCGCGCTCGCGCGGCTGGAGCCGCTCCTGGCTCGTCGCGGCATCCGGTCGGCTGCCGCCGTTCTGGCGGTTGCGCTCCTGGCCGGTGGCTCCATCGCCGCGCCGCCCGCGCTCGCCGCGAAAATCACCGCTGCCGCCGCCGGTGGGGCAGTTGCCGCCTCACTCCGTCCTGCCGGGGCGTTTCGCGCCAGCCGCCTGCTTCTCGTCGGCGCGGGCGGCGGCCTGCTCGGTTCCATCTATTTTGCCTGGTCTCACCCAGGGTTTCTGCTGCATCTCCACCAGTTGCTGCTGCGGTAAAACCAGGACGGGTGGCTCGGCCCAGGCAAATTCAAAACCAAAGGAAACATGAATCGTAAAATGATTGTCATTATCACCGTCGCAGGGGCCGTTGGACTTGGCGCCTCCGTCCACCTCGCTCACGCGCGCAACGCCCGGTTCTCGCCGCCGCTCCACTTTTCTGCGGGTGAGGCCAGCCTGCGCTTGGGAAGCCCGGAGGAAGCCCTTGAATCGGTCGAATCAGCCGCCGCTCGCGGCGATCTGGAGGCCCTGCGCGGCGCCATCACGCCGGGCGTCCAGCAGATACTCGACCAGCATGGCGGCAACCTCGCTTCCCACGTCATGCAAATGGGATCTGAACTGGCCGCCGGTCAGTTGGTGAAGAAGGAGGCGCTTTCCGAGCGGGAGGTCATTCTCTACCTCCGCGTTGCTGGCCGGGATAACCCCTGGCAGGCCCGAATGCAGAACCTCGGCGGCGCTTGGAAGCTGGCCGGTCTGAGCCAATAATCGGCGCGCCGAGAATACGGCCCGCTCCAACGTTTCAACGCCTCGCCGGTGACAGGGTCACCGGTGAGGCGCTCAATCTTTGGATCCTCCCAACGCCGTTGACGCGAATCGGACTCCCGCCCCGCCCGGACCGGTTAACCTGGCGCCGCCCCCACTCACCCCACCCAGCACCGCGCATTCCGGAACATCCGCATCCACGGGCTCAGCTCGCTCCGATCGCCACTCGTCCAGCTCATCAGGATGTTGCGGAAGACCCGTTCCGGGTGCGGCATGATCGCCGTGAAGCGCCCATCCGCCGTGGTCACCGAGGTCAGCCCTTCGGGACTGCCATTGGGGTTGTACGGGTAGACTTCCGTGGGCCGCCCGGAATTGTCCACAAACCGCGCCGCCCGCTGCACCCGCGCCGGATTGCCCCGCTGCGAGAAATCGGCGAAGCCTTCCCCGTGCGACACCGCGATCGGGATGCGGCTTCCCGTCATCCCTTGGAAAAAGATCGACGGACTCTCCATGATTTCCACCAGGCTCAGGCGCGCTTCGAACTGCTCGCTCCGGTTCCGCGTGAACTTCGGCCAATCCTGCGCCCCCGGGATGATCGGCGAGAGCGCCGCCAGCATCTGGCACCCATTGCAAACCCCGAGCGCAAACGTGTCCGGCCGGGCAAAGAACGCGTGGAACTGATCCGCCAGCACCGGGTTGAATAGGATCGATCGCGCCCATCCTTCCCCCGCGCCCAGCGTGTCCCCGTAGGTGAATCCTCCGCACGCGATGAACCCGCGAAAACCCTCCAGCGTCGCCCGCCCGGACTGCAGGTCCGTCATGTGAATGTCGTACGTCTCGAATCCCGCCTTCGCCATCGCATAGCTCATCTCCACCTGGCTGTTCACTCCCTGCTCCCGCAGGATCGCCAGCCGCGGAGCCGCCCCCCGCGCGATGTACGGCGCGGCCACGTCCTGGGCCGGATCAAAAGTAAGGTGCACCTGCAGGCCCGGATCATCCTCCCGCCCGGCGGCCTCATGCTCGCTGTCGGCGCACGCTGGATTATCCCGCAAGCGGGCGATCCGCCAGCTCACCTCGTCCCAGGCCTGTTGCAAATCCCGCAGCCCATGCGCGAACGCGCTGCCTCCGCCCGCTCCCACCTCCATCCTCTTTCGATCATTCGGCGCGCCGATCACCCGGGCGGCGCTTCCCAGGCCCGCCTTCGAGAAGACTTCCAGCACCTTCCCCTGCGCCCCCGCCGGAATCTGCAGCAGCACGCCCAGCTCTTCATTGAATAGTTCGGGCAAAATCGAACCTTCCCCGCCCAGGTCGAGCGTCAGCCCCCGCCGACCGGCAAAAGCCATCTCGCACGCCGCCGCCCAGAGCCCGCCATCCCCGCGATCGTGATACGCCAGGATCAGCCCGGCGCTGCGCAGTTCGTTCACCGCCGCCACCAGCGCGCTCAGATCTTTCGGCGCATCCAGGTCCGGCACGCGATCGCCGAATTGCCCCGCGACCTGCGCCAGGATCGAACCTCCCAGCCGGTTCCGGCCTCTCCCCAGGTCGACCAACACCAGCACCGTCTCCCCCGCCTGCAACTGCGGCGTTAATGTTCCGCGCACGTCGGCCAGCGTGGCGAACGCCGAAACGATCAGGCTCACCGGCGCCGTCACTTGCCGCGTCGCCCCCGCTTCCGTCCAGCGCGTCCGCATGGATAAACTGTCTTTCCCCACTGGCACACTGATCCCGAGCGCCGGGCACAGCTCCATTCCCACCGCCTTCACCGTGTCGTAGAGCGCCGCATCCTCGCCCGGTTCGCCGCACGCTGCCATCCAGTTGCAGCTCAGCTTCACCCGCTCCAGTTCGATCGGCGCCGCCAGCAGGTTGGTGATCGCCTCGCCCACCGCCATCCGACCGGATGCCGGGGCGTCCAGCGCTGCCAGCGGCGTCCGTTCGCCCATGCTCATCGCTTCGCCGCGGAACCCGCTGTAATCCGCCATCGTCACCGCGCAATCCGCCACCGGCGTTTGCCACGGCCCGGTCATCTGGTCCCGATGGCTCAGCCCGCCCACCGTTCGATCCCCGATCGTGATTAAAAAGCGTTTGCTCGCCACGGTCGGATGCCGCAGCACCTCCAGCGCCGCCCGTGCCGGATCGATCTTCGCCAGGTCGAGCGCCGGCACTTTTCGCGCCACTCGCCGCACGTTGCGCTTCATCCGCGGCGGTTTGCCGAGCAGCACCTCCATCGGGATATGGATCGCCTCTTCTCCTCCCGGCCCATCCTCCAGCACCAGCACCTTGTCCGCCGCGGCTTTCCCCACCACCGCAAAGGGGCAGCGCTCGCGTGCGCAGAGCGATTCGAACAACGGCAGCGATTCCGGCGCGATCGCCAGCACGTACCGCTCCTGGCTTTCGTTGCACCAAATCTCCTTCGGCGCCAGGCCGCTCTCTTCCAGCGGCACTTTCCGCAGGTCAAATCGCCCGCCCAGCCCGGCTCCGTCGATCAGTTCCGGGAACGCGTTCGAAATCCCGCCCGCCCCCACGTCATGGATTGCCAGGATCGGATTCCGCTCGCCCAACCCGGCGCATTGGCTGATCACTTCCTGCGCGCGCCGCTGGATTTCCGGGTTCCCGCGCTGGACCGAATCAAAATCCAGCTCCGCTGCGTTCGCTCCCGCCGCCATCGAACTCGCCGCGCCGCCTCCCATCCCGATCCGCATGCCCGGCCCGCCTAGTTGAATCAACAGTGTCCCGGTCGGGAAAGTCACTTTGTGCGATTGCGCGGCCGGAATTGCTCCCACCCCTCCCGCGATCATGATCGGCTTGTGATAACCCCGGCGCACCCCATCCACCGTCTGCTCGTACACCCGGAAATAGCCTCCCAGATTCGGCCGCCCAAACTCGTTGTTGAACGCCGCTCCTCCCAAAGGCCCGTCGATCATGATCTGCAGCGGGCTCGCGATATGATCCGGCTTGCCGTAAGGGCTGGCCTCCCACGGCTCGCTCGTTCCCGGCAGGCCCAGGTTCGAAACCGTGAAACCGGTCAGACCCGCTTTGGGGCGCGCCCCGCGGCCGGTCGCTCCTTCATCCCGGATCTCCCCTCCCGCCCCGGTCGCCGCGCCCGGAAAAGGGCTGATCGCCGTTGGGTGGTTGTGCGTCTCCACCTTCATCAAAACATGCGACAGCTCGGCTTTCGCGCTGTAGCGCGGCGCTCTCGCGGGAACTTCCGGTGCCCACCGCTCGATCATCCCGCCTTCCATCACCGACGCATTGTCCTTGTAAGCCACGATCGTGTGCTGCGGAGCCAGTTCGTGCGTGTTGCGGATCATCTGGAACAGCGATTTCGCCTGCTCCGCCCCATCAATCACGAATTGCGCGTTGAAAATCTTGTGCCGGCAATGCTCGCTGTTGGCCTGCGCGAACATCATCAACTCCACGTCGGTCGGGTTGCGCTTCAGCCCTTGGAAAGCGCGCGCCAGGTACTCGATCTCATCCTCGCTCAGCGCCAGGCCGAAAGTGCGGTTCGCCTCCTCCAGCGCGCTTTGTCCCCGGCCCAGCACATCCACATGCTCCATCGGCACCCCCGGCTGCTCCTCGAAGAGCCGCGCCAGCTCGCCTCGCTCCCGCAGAGCGCTCTCCGTCATCCGGTCATGCAGCAGCGCCGCGCAGCGCCCCCACGCTTCCCCGTCCAGCTCGGCGCCGTCCGCCGTCCCCACTCGGTACTCCGTCGCCCGCTCCACCCGCCGCAACCCCGCCAGCCCGCAGTTATGCGCAATATCCGTCGCTTTCGAGGCCCACGGCGATACCGTCCCCACCCGCGGGCTCACCAGAATCACCGTCCCGCTCGTCGGACCCCGGTACGGATCACCGTAATCCAGCAGCGACCGCACCTTCCCCAGCGTTTCCCCCTCCAGCGCCCCCGCGGCCGCCACGCAATGCACATGGCGGGCATGGACCGATCGAATCCCGGGATGCGCCCCCTGCAGGCGGGCCAGCAGCGCTTGCGCGCGAAAGTCAGAGAGGGCATTGCCCCCTTCGATGTACGTCAGATGCATGGATAATCTCTGCGTTGCCCGCTTCCAGAGTTTGCTCAACGCACCCTCTGGCTCCGGCACGCGAGCACACTTTGGAGTTCCTCCCACCTCAGATCAACAGCGATTCTGAGTGTGCGCTCATGCCCCGCTGAAACGCCGCAGAGCCAACGGCGCGCGTCAGCTCCCTGGGAGGGTGAGGCTCCAGCCGAACCCTGACCTTCTTCACCGCACTCAAACCCCTCGCTTCCATCCTTCCTGCGGCGTAACCCGTCCCTCGCGCCAAACCCGGCCTGACCGATCGCCACCCAAATCCACGGAAGCCCAGCCGCTGACAGAGCCCCGCGCGCTTCAGCAAGCGGTCAACCCCTCCCCGGGAAGGTGAGGCTGCCAAGGAACCCCTCCGTTCCTTGATACAATTCACCAACAATCTGGCTGGGTCTTTCGTCCCATCTACCCTATGGAACAAAAGCGCTGTTCGCCTCTCCAACAGATGTGACGACCTTGAATTTCATCGCGGTCCTGTGGACAGCCGCCATCTTCGCCGGCCCTTTACCATCCGCGGAGGCTCAGGAAGTTTCCATCCCTGATCCGGGTTTGAACTCTGCGATTCGTCAGGCCCTGCAGAAGCCTGCCGGCCCGTTGACGGAATCGGACCTGTTGAGCCTGACCAATTTGTCGGCGGGCGGCTTTCAGATCGAGAATGTCGAGGGACTGCAAGCAGCTCGAAACCTGAGGATCCTCGATTTAGATTCGAATTCCCTCACCAATTTCCAAGTTGCCGATGCACTGACCAATCTGACGATTCTTGATCTGTCTCACAACCGGCTTGGCGCCTTTGTTCTCTTCAATTCTCTGGCGCATCTCCGGATACTCGACATCTCCTTCAATGCGTTGACGCGGTGCTCATTGCCGGCGGGCTTGACGGAGTTGAACACCCTTTTTCTCGAGGGCAACGTGCTGACGAACTTTGACCTGCCCGCCGGCTTGACGGCCTTGGCTCAGCTTGACCTGTCCGCCAATCAGCTGGGTGACCTTCGCCTTCCGCCTGATCTGCCGGCGCTGAACGCGTTCTTTGTTGCGGGCAATCCACTCACCGCCTTGGCGCTATCAGAGCCGGAGGCGACGAATCTATCCGCGGCCGTCGATCCGTTGCGGAGCCACGGAACGATTGTTTCCACCTATCCGGCAGCGCTCCAGTTGCTCCGCCCCGGGCCGCTTGCCGGCTCATTCTCGTTTCCGCTTGTCGGTCCGCCCGGCTTCTACTCGATTCTCGGCTCCTCTGATCTCGCGGTGTGGCGCGAGATCGGCGTTGTCAGCAATGCGTTCGGCGCCGCCGGGTTTGAAGACGCCACAGCTCGGTTCTCCTCGCAAAGGTTCTACCGGGCGTTGCAGTTCCTCCCGGCATCGGAAATGGTGTTTATCCCTTCCAATACCTTCAGAATGGGCAGTCCGATCGATGAATTGCACCGTCAGGAGAACGAGGGCCCGCAAACCACGGTGACGCTCACGCGCGGCTTTTGGATCGGGAAGTTCGAAGTGACACAGGGTGAATATCTGTCGCTCATGCATACGAATCCAAGCGCTTTTCCGGGCGACCTCAGCCGGCCCGTGTCGAGTCTCAGCTGGTTCGACGCGACCAATTACTGCTGGAAGCTCACCCAGCGGGAGCTCGCGGCTGGCCACATTCCGCCCGGCAGCGAGTATCGGCTGCCGACCGAAGCGGAATGGGAATGCGCTGCCCGCGCCGGAACGACCACTCGGTTCAGTTACGGAGATGATCTGAACTATACAAATCTGTCGAATTACGCCTGGTTCATTCTGAATAGTGGATTTCCTTCGCTCCTGACCCCTCACTTGGTGGGCCAGAAGCCCCCCAATAATTGGGGGCTCTACGACATGGAAGGCAACGTGTGGGAGTGGACCCAGGATTGGCTGGGAGATCTGCCGGGCGGCGCGGCGAGTGATCCGCTCGGGCCGCCTTCCAACGCCATGGGCTGGAAGACGGTCCGGGGCGGCGCCTACGATTTTGATTCACCGGACTGCCGGTCAGCGCGGCGTTTCTTCTTCCCCGCAGCCGGCAATGATACGGATATAGGCTTCCGGATCGCCCTCGTGACCGGGGCGCGATAATCTCCTTTCTCCTTTCATTCTCGTGGCTGCAAATCACAGAAATTCAAACATGAACCCGACATTCAAGATCCGGAGCTTGTTATCAATCATGGCCAAACGATCCGTTCTGGCATCGGTTTTATGCCTGGCGGTCCTTCGAGCTTCAGCTGCTCCGCCGGTGGCCGAAGTCACGTGTCATTTGCAGCAAGTCGAAGGGATCAATGTTTTTTATCGGGAAGCCGGGGCGCCGGGTTCGACCGTCTTGTTGCTCTTGCACGGTTTTCCTTCCTCGTCGTTCTATTTTCGCAATCTTTTGCCGTTGCTCGGGCGGAATTATCACGTGATCGCTCCGGATTATCCCGGGTTTGGCTTCAGCGACGCTCCTCCCGTCGATAAATACGCCTACACCTTCGATCATCTGGCGGGCGTGATGGAGAAGCTTTTGCAGGCCAAGGGTGCGACCAACTGCGTCATCTACATGCAAGACTATGGCGGCCCTGTCGGAATGCGCGTCGCGGTCGATCATCCGGAGTGGATCGCCGGTTTGGTTTTTCAGAATGCGAATGTCTACGAGGAGGGCCTCCTGGAGCGTTTCTTTCTGAAGAGGCCCCTCTGGGAAAGGCGCACCGGCGCGACGGAAGCGCCGGTATTGCGCAACATGGAATTCGATTCCGTCAAATTTCAATACGTCCATGGAGCCCGCCATCCAGAGGCGATGAGCCCGGACGCGTGGACCATGGATCTGGCTCTCCTGGAAAGGCCCGGCAATAAGGCCATTCAACTCGAATTGCAGGCGGACTACGGCCATAATCTGAAGAAATATCCGGAATGGCAGGAATACTTGCGTCGACGCCATCCCCCCACGCTGGTGGTCTGGGGTAAAAACGATCCGATCTTCGGGCCGAAAGGAGCCGAGGCATTTCTCCGGGACGTTCCGAACGCCGAAGTTCACTTGCTTGATACCGGACACTTTGCCCTGGAAGAAGATCTCGCTGCGATCGCGGAATTCCTTGAGAATTTCCTGGAACGGTCCGTGGTCGCCAGCCGTCAATAACTGCCTCCTATGGTGCGCATCTGCATTCTTTACCCAAACAAAGCCGGAGCCCGATTTGATTTCGGCTACTACCTTGAGACGCACATGGCCATGTCGGTCCGTCTCTTGAGCGCGCATCCCGGTTATCGCGGCGTGACCGTCGTGCGCGGCGTATCAAGCGCCAGTCCGAATGAACCGCCTCCCTTCGTCGCGATGGGCTTCTTCGATTTTCTGTCGGCGGACGACTTTCTGGCCGCCTTTGTCCCGCATTCCGAGGCTCTCCAGCGGGATATGGCCGAATACACCGATATCACGCCGGTCATTCAGTTCAGTGAGGTGCTGTTGCCTGTCGCACCCTGAAAATCTTCCGGGCCATCATCAGGCGCGCGCTTTCATCGTCAGAAAGAACACCTCGGTCACGCGCTGTGCGCCCAATTTCTCATAGAATGCGGCGGCATCAGCGTTCCCACGGTAAACCGACCAGATCATCTCTTCCGCGCCTCCATCACGGGCGATCGTTGCTGCGCGCTCCATTAATGCTTTGCCCACGCCGCGTCGCCGGGCGCTCGCCTCCACATACAAGTCGACAATGTGGAGATTTCGGGTCGCCGCGTCGGAATCATACCCGAAATGATAGAGCAAGTATCCGACAAGGCTCCTTTCCTCCGCCACCAGGCCCTGGAACGCCGGCCTCAAGCCAAATCCATCCCGCAAATACGCCTGCGCCGTGAGTTTGAACTCGGTAGTGTCCCCCAGTTCGCGAAGGTAATCCGCGAACTGGCGCGCGAGAATGCCGATCGCTTGCGCGTCGCTTGCCCGCGCGGGGCGAATAATAAACGGAGGCGAGGGCGGCATCGGTTGTTCGATTTTCGATTAGGGCGCGGCGGAGAATCCTCGCCCACCGCTCCTCTCCGCATCAGAGGGAAACAGAATCCACGCTGTCCTGCACATGGCAATCTGTCGTGCGGGATTGCCCATCCTTACAGGCGACCTTCCTCCGGCCTGCAAGCCAAGCCTTGGCCGCGAAATGGCGCGGTCGGCCGGCCCGCTGGCGCAGCCCCAACCAACACAAATGTAAGGAATGCCGTTCCGCTGCGACCAACCGCCCTGAACGGAAACGTCCGAGCCGCTCGGCGGCGTGGCCCGGATCTCACCGGTGGAGAACTCCACGCTGGAATAAAAGTCCAACTGCCGCCTCCCACTATCGTGGACGAATCGGATTATCAACAGATCGTTGCGCTGTATCATGACAGCCTTTATCGATTTGCCCTCAGCTTGTCGGGCACGCCCGATGATGCGGCCGAGCTGACGCAGGAAACGTACGTCAGGCTCCTAAGCAAAAGCTGGCAGCTGCGCGACAACGGCCGGGTCAAATCGTGGATGTTTACGACCCTCTATCGAGTCTTTTTGGGTTGGAGACGCCGCCAGATCCGGTTCCCGCATGTTGAAGTCTTGCAAGCCGAACATGAATTGCCTCCGCTCACTCCCACCGTTCTGGAGCAGATGGACGGCGAAACCGTTATGCTGAGCCTGTCGGAACTTGATGAACATTTTCGCGCTCCGTTAACGCTCTACTATGTGCAATGCCTGTCCTATCGCGAAATTGCCGCGATTCTCTCGATTCCAGTGGGCACCGTGATGTCGCGGCTGTCCCGGGGCAAAGAGTTGTTGCGTGAAAGGCTTTCGGCCGAGGCCCGCTCGGGCCCCGCTCACGCGGATTCCGATCGTGGCCCCCACCTGAAGACGGTATGAATCGAGAAGAAGCGAAATTCGTTTTGGGCGCTTGGCCGATTGCGGGGGCTGATGGGGATGATCATCAATTGGCCGAGGCTCTGCGCTGGGCGCAGCAGGATCATGAACTCGGCGAATGGTTCGAGCGTGAGCGCGCTCTCGACGCCGTCATTGCCAGAAAACTCCAGACTCTTCGCCCTTCGCCCAATCTGCGCTGGGAGCTCCTTGCGGCGCAAAAGGTCATCCCGATCTCCCGTTGGCGCCGGCGGGTTGCCCTGTTTGCGGCCGCGGCAGCTGTCGTCATCCTGGCCTTCACCCTGGCCGCTTCCCGCTCGATCGCTCCCCCGGCGCTTGCGATCGAGGATTTCGCAGGCTATGTCGCCCGTGCGGCCAGCACCCTGGACCATCTCGATCTTCACACCCGGAACTTGCCTGAAATTCGCGCTTGGCTGAGGAAAGGCCAGGCCCCCAGCGAATTCGCCCTGCCTTCGGCCTTCGCGGAAACAACGCGCGTGGGTTGTCGGGTATTCGATTGGCAGGGCAAACGCGTCTCTTTGATCTGTTTCGCCCTTGGCCCGGATCAGGTCGCGCACATGTTTGTCGTCGAGCGTTCAGGGCTCCGCAATGCCCCGGCCCGCCAACGCGTCCGGGTTGCTGACGGCCCGGGGGGGATCGCCACCGCCGTTTGGACGGACGATCTCAACGCCTACGTCGTCGCGCTGCGAGGCCGCGCCGAAGAACTTCAACACGCCTTCATGTAGCCGATTGCCCGGCGTGCGTCAGCGTTGGAAGCCCGGTGGAATAGATTCGTTCTCCCCGCATCCTATGAACGGACTTATGAAATTACTATCCGGATTCCAGCGAGCCGTTCAACTTCTCACCATCTCCATCCTTTGTTGCGCCCCAGCGAGCATCCAGGCCGAACCACCCAGGGTGGGAGATGCCGCCCCGGATTTCCGGCTGGCCGCCCTGGACGGATCATCCGCACAGTTGAGCGCCCTCGCGGCGAAAGATCGAATCGTGCTGGTGGTTCTGCGCGGTTGGCCGGGCTACCAATGCCCCCTTTGCACCCGGCAAGTGCAGGATTTGCTTGGCGGCGCTTCGGAGTTGCGCAAACGCAATGTGAAAATGGTCTTTGTCTACCCCGGGCCGGCCGATGCCCTTCGGCAGCATGCGGCCGACTTTCTCCAAAACAAAGATTGGCCCAAGGACTTTCTCTTCCTGGTCGACCCTGACTACACAATGGTGAACGCCTACGGTGTCAGGTGGAACGAGAAAAGCGAAACCGCTTATCCGTCGACCTTCATCATCGGGCCGGGAGGCAAAGTGCTGTTCGCCAAGATCAGCAGAGAACACGGTGGACGCGTCCCCCGCGCCGAATTGCTCCGCCGGTTGGACGCTATGAAGTAGCACCAACGCCCATCGCCCGCTGCCCCCGAACCGCGGCGAGGTTCAAAGCCCAGCCCACCATTGCGCCCGAAACCCGCGCCGGATGAGGGCGCGCGGCCTCCACCAATGTAGCGGCGTCTAGTCAGAGCGCCCTGTTCTCCGTCCTCGCCGAGGTTGCGGCCCGCTGAAATACCGCAGAGCCAAAGGCCCGATCTGATACCAGCCTGGGCCAACGGCCCGATCCAAAGTCGGAATCCGATACCCCGCCAGCCCGAGAATCGATCGAGCTGCCGTCTGGTATCTCCCGCTCTGCAGACCATCCCAAAGGGATGTCCTCACAGGAGCCCGGGGTTGCGAGGAACGAGCTACCCCGGGAAATCACGACCAACAATTCTTCTATCCTGAAAGGATTGACTCGAATTACGACCGCATCCCTCACGGGTCCCGTTGCTCCTCCCCGTCCCCCTTCCTCTCTGCGCCCCTCTGCGCTCTCTGCGCGAGAAAAAGCCCCTTTTCCAGATCGACCTTCCACGACCAATGTCCAACGCCCGCCATTCTTCCAGGCGAAGGCCGGGCCTCCCCCCACCGATGGCATACCCCCTCGGCTATTCTTCCCCCGTTATGAGCAAATCTCGCAATCGTTTCGACTCCCTCCCGCGCGAGGATCAGTCTTTCATCCTCAAGCTTTGCGCCAACCATTCCTACGAGGATCTTGTCGGGATTCTCCGCCAGCCGAGGGGGCAGGGCGGGCTCGGTCTGATCACCTCCCGCAGCGCTCTCTGCCGCTTTTACACCTCGCGACACCTTTCGGACTCCCAGGTCGCCCTCTCCCAATACGCGGCCGCTGCCCAGGTCTGGCATCAGCGTGATTCCTCCGCCTTTTTCGGCGCTCTCTGCGCCGCGATTCAAGCCCGCGTTCTTGAAAACGTCATGAACGGCAAAGCCCTCGCCGACCTCGAACGCGACTTCAAGCTCCTCCGGACCGCCCAGCGCCTTTACCTCGCCGATGCCAAATGGCGCGCTGCCCAGCCCAAAGAGGCCCGCGCCTCCTACGACTCCTACGTCGCCGGTTGCGCCCGCCAGCCCGAGATCGATTTTGTTCTCGCCGACGAATGCCCGGAAGGCTCCCGGGAAAGGGCCGCCGCGGAAAAGGCCCTGCGCTCTGATCTTTCGGGCTTCGACGCCGATCTTCGCCGGGCTCGCCAGGACCAAAGGAAGGAAGAGGCGGACCGGGCGCGCCTGAAATCCCTGGCCGAAACCTACGGCCTTCCCTTTGAGGAGGAGATCGGGGAAGACTCCGGAGGCGGTTTTGAGCCGGATTCCCCTGTAATTCCACATATCCCACCTAATTCCACTTCCTCCCCGGCCCCGGTTCCGCAGCCCCCTGCGGGACCGTCCCGCCGATCGGCTGCCCCGGCTCCGAATCCTTCCGCCAAACCTGTTGCGCCCGCCGCTTTCGAGGAAAACGTCGCTTCGGCTCCGGCCCAGCCGCTCCCTCCGCGTCCCTCCGCTCATGCCCAGGACCGGCCCGCCCGGAATACCCCTTGCCCGTGCGGCAGTGGGAAAAAATACCGGCGCTGCTGCGGCGCTAGATCCTGCTTGCTCAACGAGTTGCACGACCCGGGCTCCCCTCTGGCGGCTTGATCGGCTCCTCCCGGCGTCGGCGGTTCTTCGCCCGCTCCGGTCGTTGGGCGGCGCTTCGCCCCCAAATCAATTCAAACTTAGCATTGACGCTGAACCGCGCCTTTCGTAAATACAACGCCACTTTGCCGGGGGCGGCATCCGAAACCGTTTCCCCAGAACCGTATTGGTTTCGGTTGAAAAGCTGGAACCAATTTTCGCTTTTGGGGAAAAGGGGGTTCGAAAAACGCCTAATTGACAGAATTTTAAAATCTGAAACTAACGAAAAACTGTGACAGATGCTTGCCGAGTGGGCAGGCGTTCGGTAGACATAACCCCGAAGATATAACAAGATTTGCTAATCCAAAGACAGTAGAGGAGAAGCAGATTAACTAATCTTAAGTTTGGCTTGCCCACCCCTCTGCGGCCCGGCATCGCCAGTTGAATGTCAGATATCTTTCCAAAGTGGACGAACAAGCTGCCCAGCCGGGTGATCCTCGGCGTGGCGCTTCTCGGTGCGGCTGCAACCATTGGGGTTACCTACTACTTCACCCCCAAATACACCGATGTCGGCTACCAGCCCATCCAGCCGGTTTATTTCCCTCACTCGGTCCATGCCGATCAGTTGGGAATCGATTGCCGTTACTGCCACAACGACGTCGAAAAATCCTGGTATTCCAATATTCCCGGCTCTGGCGTGTGCATGAATTGCCACGGCCAGGTGTTGGCCAACGATCCCCGTTTGGCCCCGGTGCGCGCCAGCGCCACCAACAACACCCCGATCCCTTGGGTGCAGATCCACAAAATGCCGGATTACGTCTATTTCAATCACTCGGTCCATGTGAATCGCGGCATCAGCTGCGTTCACTGCCATGGCCAGGTGAACAAGCTTGACGAGGTCCAGCAGCTGAAGCCTCTGAGCATGTCTTTCTGCCTCGATTGCCATCGGGATCCGGGTAAAAACATCCGGCCTCCCGAGCAAATCACCAATCTGGACTGGCAGCGTCCCAAGGATTTTGACGGAAACGCGTTGGTGCAGCACTGGAATGTGCATCCGCCGCAGTCGTGCTCCGCGTGTCATCGATGAAAACGATTCCTCCACCTTGCCCGCATCCTGAGACGGGCCCGAAATACTGGCGCAGCCTGGATGAAGTGGCTGAAACGCCGGAGTTTCAGCTATGGTTGGAACGCGAGTTTCCGGCTGGCGCCAGCGAGTTTGATGATGGCGTTTCCCGCCGCAACTTCGTCAAGATCATGGCCTCGAGCTTCGCGCTCGCGGGCGTCGGTCTGACCGGTTGCCGTCGTCCTGTCGAGAACATCGTTCCTTTCACCCGGATGCCGCAGGATTACACCCACGGCGTCGCTCGTTACTATGCCACCGCCATGCCCAGCCGGGTTGGCGCCATTCCGCTGGTCGTCAAATCTCACGACGGCCGCCCGGTGAAAATCGAGGGCAATGCGGATCATCCGGATAGCAACGGCAGCACCAACGTCTGGGCTCAAGCCTCGATCCTCAACCTCTACGATGTCGATCGCGCCAAGCGGTTTACTCGTGGGGGCGGCCAGATTCCCCGGCAGTCCGCGCTCACCTTGCTCGGCCAGGCCTCCCAGCGTTTCTCCGGAAATGGCGGCGCGGGCCTCGCGTTCCTCATGGAGCCGGGCAATTCTCCTTCCAAACAACGAATCCAAAACCTCGTTGCCGGTAAGTTTCCCCAAGCCAAGTGGTATCTCTACGATCCGGTTGACGCGGATATCCACGAGCGCGCCGCCACCGCCGCCGTCGGTCGGTCCGTCCGCCCTTATTTCAAGTTCGACGAGGCTTCGATCATCGTTTCTCTCGACTGCGATTTCGTCGGAACCGAGGAGGACAATCGCCGCTTCATCGCCGGTTTTGCCAAAGGCCGCCGGCTCAGCAAGCCCACCGACAAGATGAATCGGCTCTATGTCGTCGAGCCGATGATGACCGTCACCGGGTCCAACGCGGATCATCGTCTTCGCGTCGCGGGCAGCGGGGTCGCCGAAAAGGCCGCGCAATTGGCCAACGCCATCATCAATAATCAGCAGCCGTCCGACAAATGGATCGCGGAATGCGCGAATGACCTGAAGGATGCAGCGAATCGTGGCCGGGTTTTGGTTATCGCCGGTCATCGCCAGCCGCTCGCCGTCCACACGCTCGCTTACGCGATTACCGAGGCCTTGGGCGGGTTCGGCAAAACGATTCTCTTTCACGAAGCTCCGGAGCGCAAAGAGGGCACCTTGGCCCAGCTCGCGGACGCCCTCAACGCCGGCCAGGTCGACACTTTGGTTATCACCGGCGGCAACCCCGTTTACACCGCTCCCGCCGACTTCAACTGGGCCGCGACGCAGCGCAAAGCTCGTGAAATTATCCGCCTCGGCTATCACGAAGACGAGACCTCGCTGGTCTGCGATCTGCATCTGGCGGAAGCTCATTACCTTGAGTCTTGGGGCGATGCCCGGACCACGGACGGCACCTACGTTCCTGTCCAGCCTCTGATCGAACCGCTCTTCGGCGGCTTGACCGAATTGGAAGTTCTGTCCCGCATCGGCGGCCTGCCTGTCAGCTCCCCCCACGATATCGTTCGTGAGACTTACAACGGGCTCTCCTCCGATTCCTCGGAAAACGCCTGGAAGTCCTTTTTGCATGACGGGTTCCTTAAAGGGACCGCGGCCCAGCCGGTCACCGTCTCCGTCAAGGAGCAGGCCCGGAACGAAGCGCTGCAAGCTGCCGCCAAAGCTCCGGCCTTGCCTGCTGGCAGCGTCGAAGTCGTCTTTTACCGCGATTACAGCGTCGACGACGGCCGTTACAGCAACAACGGCTGGCTGCAGGAGATGCCGGACCCGATCACCAAGGTGACTTGGGAGAATCTCATCCTCGTCAGCCACACCACCGCCCAGCAGCTCGGCTTTAAGCTGGAAGATTTCATGTTCGGCTCGGACGCCCTGTTGCAGCGCGATCATCCTCGCGGCGTGCCCACCGGCCGGGTCACCGTGAACGGCAAGGAAATTGTCGGGCCGCTCTGGATTCAACCGGGCTTGGCGGACAACGTGGTCGCCTTGGGCTTGGGCTATGGTCGCAAGCAATTGGGCCGCATTGCCAACGACATTGGCTTTAACGCTTACCCGCTCCGCACCTCGGCCGCCCCCTATTTTGCCACCGGCGGCAAAGTTGCCGCCGCAGGCGGATACGCTCCGATCTCCTGCGTCCAGCATCACTGGGCGATGGAAGGACGCCCCATCGTTCGCGAAGCCAATTACAAGCAGTACCAGGAGCATCCGAATTTCGCCAAGGCGCTGAACCTCGAAGCGCCCCCGGTCATCGACTCTCTCTATCCGAACCCGCTCGAGAAGGATAAGACCAACGCCAAGCTGCACCATCAATGGGGCATGTCGATCGACCTGAGCAGCTGCGTGAACTGCCAGGCTTGCGTCATCGCCTGCCAGAGCGAAAATAACGTCCCCATCGTCGGCAAACAGCAGGTCTACCGCCAGCGCGAGATGCACTGGCTCCGCCTCGACCGCTATTATTCCGGCTCTCTTTCCGATCCGCAGGTGGCTTACCAGCCCATGCTCTGCCAGCACTGCGAAGCGGCTCCTTGCGAAAACGTATGCCCCGTCAATGCGACAGTTCACGACGAAGAGGGGTTGAACCTGATGGTTTACAACCGGTGCGTCGGCACCCGTTACTGCTCAAATAACTGTCCGTATAAGGTCCGTCGCTTCAACTTCTTCGATTACAACAAGCGCACCTTCAAGGAAACCACCGGGCCCTTCTACACCACCCCGATCTTCAAAAAGACCGACGGGGAGTGGGATGTCGCCAAGTGGTTCAAGGATCGCGACCGCCATTGGCGCGACGAGGAAGAGTGGGAACTGCTCAAGCTGGTCAAGAATCCGGAAGTCACCGTGCGCATGCGCGGTGTCATGGAGAAGTGCACCTTCTGCATCCAGCGTATTGAGTCCGCGAAGATCGCCCAGAAGGTCAAAGCCGGCGCTTCGGACGATGTCGAGGTTCCAGACGGAACGATCAAGAGCGCCTGCCAGCAGGCTTGCCCGGCAGACGCCATCGTCTTCGGCAACATCAAAGACCCGAATTCCCGCGTGTCCAAGCTCAAGGCGCTGGATCGCGATTACCAGGTCTTGGATTATCTCTTCACCCGTCCTCGAACGACTTACCTGGCGCGGGTTCGCAATCCGAATCCGAAGATGCCGGATTATCAGGAATATCCGTTGAGCACTCAGGAATACCAGAAAGCTATGGACGTCCATGGCAACCCTTACGCGGGGGAAGAGGAAGCGCACGCCAGCTCTTCCGCCCACGCTGAAGGCGCTCATGGCGCGGCCGCCGCGCACGGCGAGAAGAAAGGAGAGCACTAATGGCTCACGCCGCTCCCTCCATTCCCGTTGCCGCCGCTCCCGCCGAACTCTCCCGCGAGCCCTTGGTGGCCAATAGCCGCCCGATCGGCTGGATTTCCGATCGCATCGCTTCCGTCGCCGAAGGTAAGACTCCTTGGTGGTGGTGGGCGGCCTTTGTCCCGAGCATCTGCCTCTTGGTTACTTGCTTCTCGTTGATCGCTTACCTCGTTTCCGCCGGCACAGGCGTTTGGGGTTTGGCTCATCCCATCATGTGGGGCTGGGCGATCATCAACTTCGTCTGGTGGATCGGTATCGGTCACGCCGGAACTCTGATTTCCGCGATTCTCTTCCTCCTCCGGCAAAAGTGGCGCACGGGCGTGAACCGCGCCGCGGAAGCAATGACCATTTTCGCCGTTATGTGCGCGGGTATCTATCCGCTCATTCACGTTGGACGCGTCTGGTTCGGTTGGTGGTTGTTCCCCATCCCTCTTTCTCAGGGAATCTGGCCGCAGTTCCGCTCGCCTTTGATGTGGGACGTGTTCGCCGTCTCGACCTATTTTACCGTCTCCCTCTTGTTCTGGTACATGGGGCTGATTCCTGACCTCGCCGTCATGCGCGATCGGGCTAAGACCAAAATCCGCAAGTTCGCTTATGGTCTCTTTGCCTTGGGCTGGACCGGTGCGAATCGGCATTGGAGCAACTACGAAAAGGCTTACTTGATCCTCGCGGGTCTCTCTACGCCTCTCGTGCTCTCCGTGCACTCGATCGTCTCCCTCGATTTCGCGGTCTCCCAGTTGCCCGGTTGGCATACGACGATCTTTCCGCCCTACTTCGTTGCGGGTGCCGTCTTCTCCGGCTTCGGCATGGTGTTGACCCTGCTCATCCCGCTTCGCACTGTCTGCAACCTGCAGGACTTGATCACCGTTCGGCACGTCGAGCTGATGTGCAAAGTCACTTTGGCCACCGGCACGATTGTCGGTTACGCCTACGCCATGGAGTTCTTCATCGCCTGGTACAGTGGCAACCCCTACGAGCGGTTCACCTTCGTTAACCGCGCCTTCGGCCCCTACGGCTGGGGATACTGGTGGATGATCTCCTGCAACGTCATCACTCCGCAATTTTTCTGGTTCCGTTGGGTCCGCCGTAACCTGGCGATCGTCTGGATCCTTTCGATTTTCGTGAATATCGGAATGTGGTTCGAACGCTTCGTCATCGTCATGACGCTGCACCGCGACTTCCTCCCGGCCAACTGGGGTTTCTACGCTCCTACCTGGGTGGATATCTGGACTTACATCGGGACGTTCGGCTTGTTTTTCACGATGTTCCTTTTGTTCATGCGCTTCCTGCCCATCATCGCAATCGCTGAAGTGAAGGCGATCACTCCGCAGGCGGACCCGCACCACCCTCTCGGTGGCGCCAAGATTGGGGGGCATCACTAATGGCTGCTTCCGCTGTCAATCACCCGGCCAGCGCCGCTCCGGCCAAGCCTGCTTACGCGATCTTGGCGGAGTTTGAGACGCCGGCGGCTATCATGCACGCCGCCGAGACGATCCGCGATGCCGGCTTCCGTCGCTGGGAGGTCTTCACTCCGTATCCGATTCACGGCATGGACGACGCGATGGGCTTGAAGAATTCCAAGGTCGGCTACATCTCCTTCACCGGCGGCGTGCTCGGTTACACCACCGGCATGGTCATGATCTGGTGGATGAACGCCGTGAACTACCCGATCATCATCGGTGGCAAACCGATGTTCAGCCCCTTCGGCGCGTTCCCGCCTTCTTACGAGTTGACCATTCTTTTTGGTTCTTTTGGCGCTCTTTTGGGCATGCTCTTCCTCAATAAGCTGCCCCGGCTCCATCATCCCTTGCTCAAGCATCGCCGGTTCGCTCTGGCCACCCACGATCGCTACTTTGTCGTGATCGAAACCAGCGATCCGAAATACTCCGAAACCGAAACCCGCAAGCTGCTCGAAGGCGTCGGCAGCAAGCTCATCGAAATGGTGGAGGACTGATGCGTTACTTTCTTCTGGCATTTCTACTGGCGGTCGGGATCGCGGTTGGCGTTTTTGGCCCTCGCGGCAAAGCCTCCCGCAAGCCTCCCATCGAGATCTTTTCGGACATGGTTCGCCAGCCCAAGATCCGCCCTCAAACCCCGAGCGCTTTCTTCAGCGACGGCCGGGCTTCCCGTCCGCCGGTCGAGGGAACCGTCTCGCGTGGCTCTCACTTCCTCGATGAACCTCTGAACACCGGGTTGATCACCGGCACCACCAATTTCGTCGCGATCAATCAGCTCAAGGTCACTGATCAGCTCATGGCTCGCGGTCAGCAACGCTTCCAGATTTATTGCTCGCCCTGCCATGGCCTCCAGGCGGATGGAAATGGCGTGGTCAAGAATTTCGGGCTCGCCACCACCCGCAGTCTTCACGAGCCCCGCATCGTCCAGATGGGCGATGGTGAAATCTTTTCGGTGATTTCGAACGGTCGTAACACCATGGGCGCTTATGGATCGCAGATCCCGGTCGAGGATCGTTGGGCGATTGTCGCTTATGTGCGCGCCCTGCAGTTGGCCCAGCTCGGCCAGGCCTCGGACCTCCCGGCCGATCAGAAAATTGCCCTGACCAATCCTGGAAAATAGTATGGCGTCGCATTCCACATCTGAAACCGTGAAACCACTCGATCTTTCGAAGTGGCGTTCACTCCCCACCATTCTGATGGGGGTTGGCGGTCTGGGCGCGCTGCTGGGCTTTATTTTCTCCCGTCAGCAATTCGCCTTCTCTTGGCTGGCGTCTTACATGTTCTTCCTGAGCATCGTGCTCGGCGGCTTGTTCCTGGTCCTCGTTCATCATTTGTTCGATGCCAGCTGGTCGGTGCCGATCCGCCGCATCACCGAGAACTTGGCTTGCCTCGCTCCGGTCATGGCGGTGCTCTTCCTGCCGATCGCCTTTCTCGCGAAGCGCCTTTACCACTGGATGAATATCGCTGATCCCACCACCGATCACGCCCTTTACTCCAAGCATCCGCTCCTGACGATGCCCGGTTTTTACATCGTCGCCATTATTTGTTTCGTGGCTTGGACCGTGATTTCCTGGGGATTGCGTGCTCAGTCCTTGGCTCAGGATAAAACCGGAGCCGCCATTCACACGAAAAAGATGCGCGTGCTCGCCTCCATCGGCGTGGTGCTCTTCGCTCTCACCTTGACCATGGCCGCCATCATGTGGATCAAAGCGCTCCAGCATCACTGGTTTTCCACCATGTTCGGCGTCTGGTATTTCGCGGGCAGCGTCTGGTTGACCATCGCCACCGTCTATTTCATTACGATGTGCCTGAAACGGATGGGGCCTCTGCGCGAGATCGCCGGTCAGACTCAGTTCTATTTTCTCGGATCGCTCCTTTTCGCGTTCACGGTCTTCTACGCGTATGTGACGTTTGCCCAGTACTTCATCATCTGGAACGCCAACATTCCCGAAGAAACCTTCTGGTACGTTCTGCGCGAGAAGGGCACTTGGTTCCAAATCAGCCAGGTCATCATCTTTGGCCACTTTTTCGTTCCGTTCCTGCTGCTCCTCCGCATCGACGTCAAGATGATGTTTCCCATCATGGGCGCTCTGACGGCCTGGGCCTGGCTGATGCACTTCTGCGATATGCAGTTCAACATCATGCCCGTCCTTCATCCCGAGGGCTTTGTGTTGCACTGGATCGATATTTCCTGCATGGCGTTCTTCGCCGGCCTCCTTTTCAAGGTCTGGTCCAGCTGGTATTTCCGTTATCCCCCCTTCCCGCAGAAGGATCCTCGTATCGCGGAAACGCTGCAGGTCTATGTCCCGCCTCAGGAGGTCGTGGCTGGTTCACGCGCCGCTCGCGCTGCTTAAAGGAGAAACCATGGCGACATACGGCACTTATCAATCTCCCGGAGCTTTTAAACTCACCGTTTACGGTGCGGTCATCGGCCTCTCCTTCTTTGCCATGTTCTACATGGTTCGGAGCGCCTATCGGGACTACAATCCCCAGCCGGTGAATCATGCGCGCGCTCTGGAACGCGCCAAGGTTCGCCTGGAACTGACCGGCAAAGCTCAGACCAATTTGACCTCTGCGGGTTGGGTCGATCAACCCAAAGGCATCGTGCGCTTGCCCATCGCCCAGGCGATGCGCATGACCGTCGAAGCTTACCAAAACCCCGAGGCTGCTCACTCCAATCTTGTGGCTCGTTCGCAGAAAGCCGCCGCTCCCGCGCCGGTGCAAAGTTTTGAATAAATGACCGCCCACGCTCCAGAAACTGTTCCCGCGAGGCCCGTGGCCAGAGAGAGCGCATTCCCGCTCCCGCAGGAGATCGATTCTTCCTGTCGCTTGCCGGTCGGCTACATGCTCCTGGCCAGCGTGGTCTGGCTGGTTGTTAGCCTGGCCTTCGGCATTCTCGCCTCCATCAAAATGCACGCGCCCGGCATGTTGGCCGGCGTCTCGTTCCTCACTTACGGCCGGGTCGCGGCGGTGGCTTCCAGCACTTTCCTTTATGGCTTCGCTTCGCAGGCCGCCATCGCTTCGGCTCTTTGGCTGTTCGCCCGCCTCGGGCGCGCCTTTTTAATTCTTCCCCGCGGTGCTTTTGTTGCCGCGTTGATCTGGAACTTGGGCGTTTTTCTTGGAACTCTCGGCATCCTCGGCGGCGGTCTTACGCATTATCCCGCTTACGAGATGCCGCCTTGGACTTCCTGGATCTTCATCGTCTCTTTCGTCATCCTTGGCCTCTCGGGCATCCTCACTTTTGTCGCCCGCCACGAAGAGGATCTTTATCCTTCCAACTGGTATTTGTTTGGCGGCTTTTTCGCTCTTCCGTGGATCCTCTCCGTGGCCTATGTGTTGCTCGGCCGTTACGCCGTCCGCGGGGTCATGGAGCCCGTGATCGCTACTTGGGTCGCGAATAATTTCCTGATGCTTTGGCTTGCTCCAGTGGCCCTCGGCATTCTCTTCTACTTCATTGCGAAGCTCAGCCAGCAGCCGCTTTACAGCTCTGGAATGGCTGTTTTTGGTTTTTGGGCGTTTTTGCTCGCGGCTACGGCCTCCGGCTTCCAGAACATCGCCGGGCTGCCGAATTGGCTTTCGAATCTGAGCGTCGTTTCCAACACTCTGATGTTGCTCCCGGTCGCCGTGACCGCGCTGAACTGGTACAACACTTGGGCCGGGCATAATAAGGCGGCTAAAGCCAAGGACCGCACTTCGAAATACGTGGTTTTTGCCGCGCTCGCGTTTTTCGGATCCATCCTGCTCCGTTTGGCGCTTTCCTGCCCCGACATTGACGAGGCGGTCGGTCTCACCCTCTTCACCACCGGCTCGACCGCTTGGTTCCTCTACGGCTTCGTCGGCATGGCGTTGTTTGCCGTGATTCACTATGTGCTCCCGCGTTTGAGCGAAGTGGAATGGCCCAGTTCGCTCCTCTCGGGCGTCCATTACGGCCTGACCGTTGTCGGCATTCTGCTCTGTGTCGCGGCGTTGCTCCTCGGCGGTTACGTGCAGGGGAATGCCATCAATAATCCGGCGGTTCCTTTCAACGGAGCCGGTGGCGTCGTTCGCCAGGTCATTCCCTACGTCGGGATGAACACCGGCGGCTTGCTCATTCTCCTTGTCGCTCAGCTCGCTCTGCTTCTTAACATTCTTCTGATGGTAAAATCCGCTGTGATGGCCTGCTGTGGGGGCAATTGTCAGAAGGAGGTCGCTCGATGAAAAAAGGCCCCGTCATATTCTTTGGAGTGCTCTTCATCATGGCCTGGTCCTTCTACGGGATCATTGGCAAGAATTTTGAAGAGATCGGCCGTCAGGACCCGATCAAACTGGACACCGGCGAGCCCTTCCCCGGCGGTCGTCCGGGCCTTGCTCAGGCCGGCCAGGAGGTTTACCGCGCCAACGGGTGCGCTTCCTGCCACACCATGCAGGTTCGCATGAAAGGCTATGGCCGCGATATCGAGCGGGGTTGGGGTGCTCGGAATTCCGTCCTTCAAGATTTCGTCTATGACCGGCATGTGTTTCTCGGCCAGGTCCGGGTCGGTCCTGATTTGGCGGATGTCGGCACTCGCTCACCGGACCGCACCACCCAGCTTTTGCACCTCTACAATCCGCGCATCACGGTCGCGGACTCCATGATGCCCCAATTCCCTTATCTGTTCACCAAGCGGAAGGCGGTTGGTCAGCGCTCGTCGGAGGCGCTCCCGTTGCCCGCGAAATTTCAGCAGGAAGGTTACGAGATCGTTCCCACTGCCGAAGCCAAGGCGCTCGTCGAGTATTTGCTGAGCCTCCACTCGAGCACCTTTATCTTCGAAGCTCCGCAGTTGCCTCCGCCGCCGCCTCCAGCGGGAGCCAGCCCTAAAGCCATCGCAGCCCCTGCCAAGTAAAATGAAGCCGGACCGCAAAAAAGGACAATCCAAAGCTGGTCGCGAAGCGCATTCGCCGGTGCGCTCACGAACCGAAGACGCCGAGCCCACGGTCGGCTCCGGCAGTCTGTCTGTCTGGTTGTTCGTGATTCTGGCCGTCGCCCTTTACTTGGGAATGAAATACTTGGACAGCCACGCCGGTGGTTTCAGTCCCAAGGTCTACCAACGCTTTGCTTCCAGCAACGAGCTGGTGAGATTGATCCCTTTCGATCCCGAACGCGACTTGGTGAACAAAGGCATCGCCGTTTATAACCGGCCCACCTGCGTCGCCTGTCACCAAGGCAATGGCCAGGGAACTCCGGGTCTCTTCCCGCCCCTTTCTGGTTCCGAATGGGTGCTGGCTAAGGACCCGAGTCGGATCATTCGCATTGTTCTGGACGGCATGACCGGTCCGGTGTCCGTCAAAGGCGCTCAATTTACCAACATGATGCCTCCGTGGCGTCCGACTCTGAACGACGAGGAAATTGCTCAGGTCCTTACCTTCGTTCGCAAGAGTTGGGGTAATGACGCTGCTCCTGTCAAAACGGAGCAGGTCGCGGCCATCCGCAAGGCAACCGCCAATCGAAGCACTCCTTGGACTTCGGCCGAGTTGGAGCAGGTGAAGCTGGTCGAGTAACTGCTGAACTGAACTTTTCGTCCGGGCGCTCAATGGTTTGTTGAGCGCCCTTTTTCTTTCCAGGGGGTCGTTCGGTCGCCGCCGATCCGTTCGCTGGCGGGAGTTTCTCAGCCTTGGGCGCCTGGAATTATCTTCGCCTGTGCGCCCGGCTGAGAATGAGAATTGAGAAAAGGAGCCGGCGTTCGAGTGGCTCGTCGCCGGCCTGCGCTGTCTCGGATTACTTCAACGGTTGCCACTCGATAAAGCGGTAGTGATCCCACATCCAGACGAAGTCCGGATTCTTGATCGTCCCGCCCGGCCAGTTGAAGCTGGCCACGCCGCGGCCGTTGTCCTTCGCCGCCTTGATCGTCGCCGCATCGTGCCAGGTATGGCCTTCCGCGTGGCCGTCAGCGAAGGAAAAAGTGCTCC
Source organism: uncultured Verrucomicrobiota bacterium (assembly GCA_964566945.1). Lineage (GTDB taxonomy): Bacteria > Verrucomicrobiota > Verrucomicrobiia > Limisphaerales > SXQI01 > DASVNK01. Next base: position 132,589 of record CAZMKE010000003.1, read on the forward strand.
AATTGCCGTGGAAGATCGCGAAGCCATCGACCCAGGTGTCCTTCTGCATTACCCAGGTGCCAAGGTTCTCATTCCGCGGATCGCTCTCTTCGATAAACGCCGATGCATTGGAGGGCACATCGATATTTGCGATTTTGATGAACGGGTGCTGGCCGGCTGACGCCCACATTCCTCCGTTCAATCCGTCCGCTTTCGAATAGCTCACGTAGGCCCATCCGCCGCTCCGTTTCAGGTTTCGCGTCCGGAGATCCCCGGGACAATGGTATGAATTGATCGAACCGATGTAGCGGTTGATCGGGGCGTTGCTCATGCCGGCGGCCACCCGCTGCATCGCTACGTCCTCCGAGATGCCTGCTGTCACTGCCGGCACCGGACCTTTCCAAAAGCCCCCGTAGTAGTAGTCCGAGTCGAGGCCCGGCATCTGCCCCGGCCCTTTCACACTCGCCAGGCTCCCCATCATCGTATCGTTGTTGTCCGTGGCGTACATGTTGAACGCCAGCGCCATCTGCTTATGGTTGTTGGTGCAGACCGCGCCGGTCGCTTTCAGTTTCGCCTTGCTCAGCGCCGGCAGAAGCATCCCGGCGAGGATCGCAATGATCGCGATCACAACGAGCAGTTCGATCAGGGTAAAGCCTGCGGATTTCGCAGGCCGTTGGAGTTGGTGCATGGTTTGGGTTCGATTTGGGTTATTCAGGCCGAGTCCGCCCTGTTGGTCAGGAGTGGTCCCGCATCCGAACGACATCGATGCTGGCTATTCGGGATTTCTCGGCGTTCACGGGATTGTCCGCAGCCTATCCGAGCGTCCGAAACAAGCAATGACGCTTTTCCCCGCACATGCGCTTTGGCGGTGTAAAATGGCGCTGGAGGGGGCTACTTGATCCTCGCTGACAGCTCCCGGATCTTTCGCAGGCTGATTTCGGGCGGGAGCAGCGGATGGGCTGCCTTCGGCACTCCGAGGCGTTGTGAGAGATAAATCCCCGAGTGGCCGCTGAAGAAGTAGGCTGTCAGGCACGCTCCGGCGATGTAGACCGCGTGAGTCGACCCGAACAGCTCGATCCCCATCAGGGTGCAAGCCAGCGGCGTGTTGGCCGCTCCCGCGAACACCGCGACAAATCCCAGTGCGGCAAATAGATCGGTGGGAGCGCCCAGTACGCCTGCCAGGGCGTTGCCCAGTCCGGCCCCGATGAAGAAGAGCGGAGTGACCTCGCCCCCCTTGAAGCCGCTGGCCAGGGTCACCGCCGTGAAGACGATCTTCCAAAGCCAGCTCCAGGGATGGATCACCGGCGAATTGAGAAATGAGACGATGCTGACCCCTCCGGCCTCGGGCGCGGTGACCCCAAGTCCCAAATAATCCTGTGTTCCAACAAGATAGGTTAAAAGGATAACTGCAATTCCCCCAACGATCGGCCGGGCGGGTGCGAACCGGATGGCTTTCTTGAACGTGGCCTGCAGTGAGTGGGACAGGTCCGCAAAAAGGGCGCTCACCAACCCAAAGCCTACCGCTGCGATCAGCACCTTGCCGAGCAGGAGCGGGGCGACTTTGAATTCCCCGGCCGGAAACTGAATCTGATAAACCGTATGGCCGATGCCCCACGCGTGGCAGGTCCAGTCGGCCAGCAGGCCGGCCAGAAAGCACGGTAGGAGTGCTTCATACTGAACTTTGCCGATCGTCAGCACCTCGAGGGCGAACACCGCCCCGGCCAACGGCGTCCCGAACACCGCTCCGAAGCCGGCCGCCACCCCCGCCATTAAGAGGATTTTGCCCGTGGCGCGATCGAGGGGCAGGTGGCGGACGAACGCTCCTGCAATGCTCCCTCCCATCTGCACCGCCGTCCCCTCGCGGCCAGCTGATCCGCCGAAGAGGTGGGTCACCACCGTGCCGAACAGGATGAGCGGGGCCATTCTCCGGGGCACCCCGCCTCCGGGTTCATGGATCTGGTCGATGATCAGGTTGTTCCCTCCCTCCGCCGGTTTGCCCCAGGCGTGGTACACCCACCCCACGCAAAATCCGGCGATCGGCAGCAGGAAGAGCAGCCCGGGATGGCGAAAGCGTGTTTGCGTCACCAGGTCGAGACTCCAGAGAAACAGCGCGCAAGCGCTCCCAACCGCCATCGCCATCGGGATGAGGAGCGCGATCCATTTCAAAGCCAGCACGCTCTGGGAGCGCCACTGATTCAGAGTCCGGCCGAAGACAAGGAGCTGTGATTGCGGCCCAAGCGGGCCGTCGCCATGCTTGGACGGGTTTGTGGGCTCTGTTCGATTCCGGTTTTTGGGCATAATCCACCTACGATTAAGTAGGAGTCATCAGCCCAGCCCGAGCTGTGGCGGTTTCCCTGGAAGGGCAGGCAGAATCCATTGCCTGTTGAGCCAAACTTTCGCGACCCTCTCCCGCCTCGTCAAGCGGCTTTGATCAGGCCGGAACGGCTTCAGGCGCGCTTTGCCCACCGGAGTTTGGCGCTCGAAGCGCGAGGATTGGCGTATCGCTCGCCCGGGCTCGGGCGGATCGGTTCATCGGTCGTTTGCGAGTAAAGGCCGTTTCGCTGCCCCTCCTGGAAATGCCGTTTCACCCGGCGATCCTCCCCGGAATGAAACGTGAGAAAGGCCGCCCGCCCGCCCGGCTTGAGGCAATCCGGGAGCACGCGCAGCAAGTTGTCCAGCGCTCCGAATTCGTCGTTTACCAGAATGCGCAACGCTTGAAAGACGCGCCGCGGCATTTGCTCGTCTGCCGCCCGGGGCAGCGCCTTTAAAGCGCGCGTCAGATCTCCCGTGGTTTGGAACGGCCGCCGCGCCACCAGCACACTTGCGATATCTTCCGCCCGCGGTTCGTCGGCGAAATCTCGCAGAGCGTTCGCCAGATCCACTGCGGAAATCGTCGAGAGGATCTCTGCCGCCGTCCGGCCTCGCGTGGGATCGAGCCGCAAGTCGAGCGGCCCTTCCAGTTTGAAGCTGAATCCGCGCTGGGGATCGTCCAGTTGCATCGACGAAACGCCAAGGTCGGCCAGGATCAGGTCCACGCCCGGGATTTCCAGTTCGGCCAGAACCCGCGCGATTCCGGCGAAGTTGCTGCGCCTGCCGATGAATTGGGTCTCATTCCACGAGGCGCCCAGCCTCTCGCTGGTCTTCCCCAACTCGACCGGATCACGGTCGAGCCCGATCAGCCTGCCGCCCGGCTGGATGGCTTTGAGTAGTTCCGCCGCGTGGCCGCCGTAGCCGAGCGTGCAGTCGATCGCCCACTCCCCGGGCTTCGGCGAAAGCGCTTGGAGAATCTCTTCGACCATGATCGGCCGGTGCATGCCCGCCGGGGTTTTGCCCGCCGCCACGACTTTCTGCACCGTCTCGGGATACTTTTCGGGATTGAGTTCCTTGTACTTTTCCGCGAACCGCCGCGGGTGAGTCCCGCGGTAGCGCGGCCTCCGTTTGTGGGGCGAGGGCGGGGGCTCTGGCGCTGTTGGGCTTGCTTCCGGGTTCATCCAGGGGAGAGCGGTCGCTCTCGCGGATGGAACTTACCAAGGCCCCGCCCGCTCGCAAAGTGTCTTCCCGCTTCTTGCGGCGGATTGCGCCCTTTTCCGTTCTGGCTATTCTCGGCGGCATGCAACAACACGAAATCTCACGGCGATCTTTTCTTGGCGGGGTGGCCACCGTGGTCGCTGCAGCAACCTCGCTCGCGGAGTTGGCGGCTCAGGACAAGAGAGATCGGCCGCTCAAGGTGGTCTGTGTCGGCGGGCATCCGGACGATCCCGAAAGCGGCGCCGCCGGCACGCTGGCGCGTTACTCGCAGGCCGGGCACAACGTCACGGTGATCTATCTGACGCGCGGTGAGCGTGGAATTTCCGGCAAATCTCTGGATGAGGCCTCCGCCATCCGCTCGCGCGAATGCGAAGCAGCCTGCCAGGTCATGGGCGCCAAGCCCGTCTTTTTTGGACAGATCGACGGCGCCACCGAATTGACCCGCGCCCAGGTGGATGCCATGGCCAAAATGCTTGGTGGCATCGCGCCGGATGTCATCTTTACCCATTGGCCGGTGGACACCCATATGGATCATCAGGTGGCGAGCTTCCTGACGATACGCGGCTGGATGTCACTCCGCGATCGTCCCCAGCTCTATTTCTTCGAGGTGAATACGGGCAGCCAGACCGAAGGTTTTCGTCCGGACACCTACGTGGATATCACTTCGGTTTTGGAAAAGAAGAAGGCGGCTTTGCGGGCTCACGCCAGCCAGGACGGCGAAGGCATCTGGCGCGAACATCATGAAGTCATCGCAAATTGGCGCGGTCGCGAATCAGGCGTCAAAGGCGCCGAGGCATTCTTCCATCTGAATCGGAATCCCCAGATGCTCCATCTGCCAGGCCTGTAAGCCAGCAGGGCGGGGCGCCAGATCTGCCTTGCTCGAAGCGGAACGGCTCTTAGGATGCGCGCATGCCAAAACTGACCCCGGTCCTGCTCTCTGTTTTATTTGCCGTTCAGCTTTCCGTTGGCGCCGCCGAACCCACTTGGAAAAACATCCCGCTGATTTCCCACGGGAAAGTCGATTCAAAGTGGGTTCACGTCGGCTACGGCGGATTCATCGTCGATGGCGACGCGATTCGGACCGACCCGGCCCCGGAAGGTTTGGGCTTGTTGGTCTACCGCAAGGAGCGGCTTGGGAACTGCCAGATTCGAGTGGTTTTCAAGACGAAGGAACTCCCCTCGAATTCGGGCGTTTATGTCCGCCTGGACGACGGCATTCTCAAACAGCTCAAGAATCCCGGAGCAAAGTATGACCGCGACGCCAGCGGCAAACCGTCGCCCGCTTCCAGCGAACTCATGAAAGCTTCGTCCGAACGCGAGGACGGGATCTGGTACGGCGTGCATCACGGCTACGAGGTGCAGATTGCCGCCGGCGGAGATCCAAGCCATGGCACGGGATCAATCTATTCCCTCGCCCCGGCAGCGGGAGGAGTGAAGGATGCTACCGGCGGGTGGAAGACCATGGTCATCACCCTGGACGGCCCGCGGATTTACGTGGATTACGAAGGGCAGCGGATCACCCGTTTCGATTCAACCACCACAGACCTGCCGCCGCGGAAGATTTGGTGGGAGCCCAAGCGCGAGCTGAAACGGCCTGAGAAAGGTTACATCGGCCTGCAAACGCACGACCCCAAAGACATCGTCTGGTTCAAGGAGATCAGCGTCCGGAGGTTGCCCAGCGGCGAGGTTAAGTGACGGTGGGCCGCTTTCGGCGGGTTAGTCCGGCTGGGGCGGAAGTGTCTCAACGTATTTCTTCCAGAGTTCCAGATCCACGTAGAGCTCCAGAAAACGGCCAGGGCGAAGTTCGGTCATCCCGGCCATGATCCATTTTCGGTTGGATTTTTCGTCGAGGCGCGCTTCGAGTTGCGAGGCGGCGATGACAATTGGCGCGTAGGGGTCCTCCGGAAGGCTCTCGTACCACCCGGTATTTTTGAAATTGCGGAGATACCACGGCAGCGGCCAGTAATCGCTGTTGGGCGCCATCGTTTTCACCACCGTATCGAGGCCGGCCGCGCTCACCTTCGCCAGGCCTTCCGCTCGACGCACTAGGTTCAACACGTCGGGCACGGTTTGGGCGTAGACATAAGGGTTTCGTCGGTCGCTGGCATAAACAAAGCTCGCGCGCCATGATTGCACTCCCAGTTGGGCCGTGGCGGCGATCAAGCCGCCGAGCAGGGCGAACCGCGCCAGGGGCGTCCGGCAGCATTCCAGCAGGCCAGCCGCTCCCACTCCCGCGAGGAGAATCATTCCGAACAGGAAATTGAGCAGGCACCAGGGCGTTTTGTAGGAAATGGCGGAATACGCCGCGGTGAGAAACAGAGTATAAAGCGCGAGAAACCGGATGAAGGGGGCGGGCTTTCCGATGAAGGCGCGGACGCCGCCTACGAGAGCCAGAATCAGGATCAGCCCTTCACTCCAGACGGGTCCTTTCAGAGAGTGAAACCAGCCAATCCGCTGCAGGTAAAAATACCAGGGATGAAGATGGGGAGAGTGGCCGGCTGCCCGTTTCAGCCACGGAAAATAAGTGCGAATGGAATCAGGCAGGCCGTGCAGATGGGTAAAAAAAGAGCTGAAGAAGAGCAACCACACCAGGAAAAGGCTGAACGCAAACGCCAGCGCATGGCCGCGCTGAAAGCTTCCCAGCCACGCACGCACTGCTCTCGCCGAGTCCTGCCTTTGGAGGGAATAGAGAGTGCCCGCTCCCGCGGCCGCCATCGCGGCCAGGCTGAGAACGAAGGTTTCTTTGGTGGCAAACATTAAGCCAACAGCGCCCCCGCCCACCACCGCCCAGGCCAGGGAACGCTTTTGGGAATAGCGCCAACCGGCGGCCAGCAGCAGGGCCGTGAAGAAAACCAGCAGGATCTCGTGGATAAAATAGCGGCTGTAAAACACCATCGCCGGTGACAGTGCCACGAAAAGAGCGGCCCAAGCGATGGCAGGAGGGCTCAACCCGCCGATGAGCAGCGGAATCAGGAGAATCAGCGCGACGCCAAAGGCCAGCGGAGCCAGCCGCAGGGTGGCATCGTCCACTTCTGCCACATTGTGAACGCCTTTGAGCGCGAGGAAGGGCAGGGAGGCGTAGTGCAGGGTTGGCCCGTGATATTCGTCCGGGTCATAAAGGTACCGCCCTTGCAGCCAGAGATCGGTGACTTTGAACGCGTTGACGGCTTCGTCGTTGTGAAGCGGACGCGTGTCTAAGTGGGGAAGACGAAAAGCGAGCGCGCCCGCCAGGGCTAGGAGAACAGCGAGCGCGCTCCAACGATTCATTACTTGGCCGGGAGGCCGTAAACCTCGATCTCCTGCCAGCAGTTAATGGCGGTGAGGCTGCTCCCTTTGGTATAACCGCGCACGTAACGGGCCTTCACGCCCTTGGCGGGAATCACGCGGCCGTACTCCAACTCGAAATACTCACGGTCTGTTCCCACGCCCTGTTTGGACGAATTGTCCGTGTCATTGTTGAAAAGGGTGGTCACGCCCGTTTTGAACTCGGGATCGTCGGATACCTGGACGATCACATCATGCATCGCCTGGAGGAGCCGGTGATCATGCCAGACCACAATGGCGTGAATCGCAAAGGATTCGCCCAGGTCCACCTGAACCCATTGGCTGCCCTTTTTGAATTCCACAGCGTCCTCGTCAAACGGTTCCCGTTTGCCGTCGGTGATCTGCGACAGTTCGCCGGAGTAGGGGGCCACGCTGCTCGTGACCTTTTTGCCGAGGGCCACATTGCTCACGCCAGCCGGCACTTGGATGGGCGCGGGCGCGCTCTTGGGCGGAGGCTCGATGTTCGGGCCGGTGGGCAGGTCCTCGGGCGTTCCTTTGACGGTGTGCGTCGGGAGCTTGAGCTTCAGGGGGACGGTTCCGCCATCATCGGCGGCACGGAGCTGCCGGGGTGCGGCGGCGGAAACCGCCAGCGCTGCTGCTAAAAAAAGTGTTCGAACGGAATAGTTCATAGCTTTGCAATCTTGAACAGAATGGGACGGGAGACAAATAACTTATTTTGAAGACAGCCACCCGCGATTTTGATGGATCGCCACGGGAACGGATTGGAACGAGATCCGGCGGGTGGAGGAGGAGGCAGGCTCACCCGGGAGAAGTGAGCCCGCCCGCCTCTGTTAGCAATTAGATTTCCCAGCCTTGCCGATATTGCCGTTTCACAAAGCGCGCGGCTTCCGGCGCGTTGGTCGCCCGCATGTTCGGGCCGTCCCACTGCAGTTTATGGCCGACGCCGGAACGCAAGGCCACGCAACCGAGCAGGATGATTTCGGTCAGGTAGGCGGCGACATCGAAGTTGGAATAGGCTGGAGGCCCGCCCTTCATCATGGCGAACCATTCCTTTTTCATGGCCAGGTCGGTGTCGACTCCCTTGCCGGGTTCGCGCGGCGCCCGGGCAATGGTCTGAGGCACCGCGACACTGGCGGCGTGCTTGTCGCCATCCACATATTCCTTCTCATCGTTCATGAGAATCTGGAAGCGGGAACCGTAATCGTCGCCCGCGAACAGCTTGCCCTTGTCCCCAATCACGAGGCAGCCGCTGTGAGGCAGTTCTCCGCGCTGGGCGATGATTTCCTTGGTAATGTCGCCGCTTGGGCGGAGAGGCGAAACGAAGTTGCCGCCCTTGAACATGCCGTGGCTGGCCACCGGGTTGCCGTCGTACCACCAGAACTTGCAAGGGGGCAGGCCCTCGCGTTCGGGGAATTCGAAGCGAATGCGGGAAGTCAGCGGGAAAGTTTCGGGATAAATGCGCGAAGCCAATTCGAGTTCGACCACGGTCGGGTAGCCAAGCTTGAGCGCGCGGAAAGGCATGTTCACGGTGTGGCAAGCCATGTCGCCCAGCGCGCCTGTGCCGAAGTCATACCAGCCACGCCATGCGAACGAATGGTAGACGCCGCTCTTGAAGGGGCGGTACGCGGCTGGCCCGAGCCAGAGATCCCAGTCTACGTTCTGCGGAACTGGATCTTCACCGGCGGGGCGTTCGAGGCCTTGAGGCCAAATCGGACGGTTCGACCAGACGTGGAGTTCGATCGGGTTGCCGATCACGCCTGCCTGGATCACCTCCACCGCGCGCCGGAGGCCGTCGCCGGCGCTCCCCTGGTTGCCCATCTGGGTGGCCAGATTTTTTTCTTTCGCCAGGCGGCGCATTTCCCGCGCTTCCCAAACGGTTTGGGTCAGCGGTTTCTGGCAATAAACGTGTTTCCCAAGGCGCATCGCAGTGATCGCCGCGGAGCCATGCACATGGTCGGGAGTGGAAACCGTGACGGCGTCAATGGACTTCCCGAGCTCATCAAACATCTTGCGCCAGTCGCGATACATCTTCGCGTCGTAAGTGCGCCCTGCTTTCTCAGCCATGCCCCGGAAGGACTTGTCCTTGCCGTTGAGTGTGTTGGAATCGATATCACAGATGGCGACAATGTCTCCGCCCGCGGTGAAAGCGTGAGACGAATCGCTGTCGCCCTTGCCGCCCACGCCGATGCAGGCCACGCTGATCCGGTCATTGGCGCCGAGCACTCGCCCGACGAAAGGGAAGGAGAGGGAGGCCGCGCCGGCGACGACGGCGGTTCTGCCGAGAAAGGTGCGGCGGTTCAGAACATTTTTAGGCTGCTTAGTTTCCATATGTCATTCGTTTTTTGCCACCGATCGCCTGGGGCAATGACTTTGCAGTTCGGTTGCGCTCGATGCAGAGGCGATGGTGTTTTAGGTAGACGAATGCAACACCTGCGTTCTTCACGAAGCAAGCAGATATTGTGTTGAGGCGCGAAGAGTTCGGAGGCGTGGGCCGTCGATTGTTGGGAGGCTGACAAAGGGTGGCTGGACTAAACCGTCCAGACGGTATAGTTTTTCGGCATGGAAGCCAACGCGACCAATTCCCGCGAGCGAATTCTCGACGCTGCCGAAGTGGTGGTCATTGAGCGAGGGGTAACGGACATGACGCTGGATGCGGTGGCTTTGAAGGCTAAGGTCAGCAAAGGCGGGTTGCTTTATCATTTCCCCTCGAAAGACGCGATGGTGGAAGGGATGGTCCTGCGCATCGCTTCGATTGTCCAGCACCGGTTTGGGACCGAACTGGCGCGCGAACCGGAAGGGCGCGGCCGCCACGCCCGCACGCTTCTGCGCTTAATGACAGATCCAAAGGATTCCCTTTTCCCCCGCCTGCAGCGCGTAGCCGCTCCCCTCCTGGCTGCGATGGCGAGCAATCCCAAGCTTTTAGACCCGATGCGCCAGTTTTTTAAGTCGGTTCACGAAGGGATGCTAAAGGATGGTTTGCCGTCTGACCGCAGCTGGCTGGTGCTGGCAGCGCTGGATGGGTTGAAGTTTTGGCGAATTTTTGGCGTGCTGCAGCCCTCCGAAGCGGATCTGGCAGGGTTGCGGCTGCTTTTGACCCACCTCATCGAACAAAAAGCCCCATGAAACGGATATTTGTTTTGGTTCTGCTGGGACTGGTTGGCGCTGGCGCCTGGTTCTATTTCAAGAAGCATCGGGAGGAAGAGTCGGAGCTCGTCCTTTACGGAAATATCGACATCCGGGAGGTCAATCTGGGGTTCCGCGTCTCGGGCCGGCTGGACAAGCTCCTGTTCGACGAGGGAGACGCGGTGAAACCGGGAGACGTGATCGCGCGGCTGGATGATGAGCCCTACAAGAATCGACTGGCGAACGCGCGGGCGCTGGCGGAATCAAGCCGGGCGCGCCTGCGGTTGCGTGAGACGGGAAACCGGCCCCAGGAAATTGCTCAAGCCCGGGCTTTGGTTCACGAGCGGGAAGTGACGCACGAAAATGCAGAGCGATTGCGCAAGAGAATGGATGAGTTGCTGTCTTCCAAAGGCGTGTCCGTGCAGGATCGGGATAACGCGCAGGCCGCGGCGGATGAAGCGGCTGCCCGGCTTCAATCGGCTCGCGAAAGCCTGGCTTTGCTTGAGGCCGGTTTTCGGGAAGAGGACGTGGCTCAGGCCAGGGCGGATCTTCAGCAGGCCGAAGCGAGTGTCGCCGTGGCCGAGCTGGACCTGAAAGATACGGTGCTGGTTGCGCCTTCCGCGGGCGTAATTCTTACGCGCGCGAACGAGGCGGGGACGATTTTGGCAGCGGGCACGACGGTCTTTACGGTTTCTCTGGAGAATCCTGTCTGGGCGCGGGCCTACATTGGTGAATCGAATTTGGGCAAAATCCATTCGGGCACGCGCGTGCTTTTGTCCACCGACAGCTCCCCGGGCAAGAGCTATCGGGGGCAGATTGGTTTCATTTCGCCGCGGGCCGAGTTCACTCCCAAATCCGTGGAAACGAAAGATCTGCGGACCTCCCTGGTGTATCGGCTGCGCATTGTGGTCGAGAATCCAGATGCGGCGTTGCGCCAGGGGATGCCTGTGACCATTCGTCTGGCCGGAAACTAAAATGGAAGCGTCTGCCTTGCCGGTTCGATCCGAGGATGCTGTCGCGATTGCGATCGACAGCGTGAGCAAGGGCTTTAACGGCGCCAAGGTTCTCGCGCTCGAGAAAGTAACTGCCAGGATCAAGCCCGGGCAAATAACCGGACTGGTCGGTCCGGATGGGGCGGGCAAGACCACCTTGATCCGGCTCATGGCCGGCTTGCTGGTTCCGAGTTCGGGCGGGATTCGCGTGCTCGGCTTTGATTCCACGCGGGAGACGGCGCAGTTGCGCGAGATCGTCGGGTACATGCCGCAAAAGTTCGGCCTCTATGAGGATCTTTCGGTGCGCGAGAATCTGGAACTGCATGCTGATTTGCGGGAAGTCATAGGCCCGCAAAGGGCGGCCGCGTTCGAACGTTTGTTGAATTTCACCGATCTGGCGCGTTTTACGGATCGGCTGGCCGGTCGGCTTTCCGGGGGCATGAAGCAGAAGCTAGGGCTGGCGTGCGCGTTGTTAGGGCATCCGAGCATCCTCCTTCTGGACGAACCGAGCGTCGGAGTGGATCCGGTGTCCCGGCGTGAACTGTGGAAAATGGTGCACGAACTGGTGGCCGATGGAATGGCGGTGATTTGGAGCACGGCTTATTTGGATGAAGCCGAGCTCTGCGCGGAGGTATTGCTGCTGAACGAGGGCAAACTGCTGTTCGCCGGCCCGCCGAGGGATCTGACCTCCCGCATCGACGGGCGGAGCGTGCAAATCCGGGGCATCGCGGGCAATCGGCGGGAGTTGCTGGCGCGAGCCCTGCGGCAGCGGGAGGTGATGGATGGCGTCATTCAGGGACATAGTGTGCGTTTGGTAATGCGTCCGGATGAAGAATTGCCGGATCTTCCCGAATTGCGGGCCGGGAACGAGGCTCAAGTTGTCCGGGTGGCTCCGCGGTTTGAGGACGCTTTCATCGAAGCGTTGGGCGGAGGGCCGGGCGGCAGTTCGGTTCTGGCGGACCACATGCCGGTCGTGCCGGGCAATCCGGATGAAACCGTGGTGGAAGCGCTCGAGTTGAGCAAACAGTTCGGGACATTTTTGGCGGCCGATCGGGTCACCTTTTCCGTGAAGCGCGGAGAGATCTTTGGCCTGCTCGGCCCGAATGGCGCCGGCAAGTCGACCACGTTTCGCATGTTATGCGGCTTGATTAAACCGACGTCGGGGGCCGCGCGGATCATGGGGCTGGACTTGCAGACCCGGGCGAGCGCCGCGCGCCAGAATCTTGGGTATATGGCGCAAAAATTCTCGCTCTACAGCAATTTATCCGTGCTGCAGAACCTGCTCTTTTTCTCCGGCGTTTACGGAGCCAAGGGCCGGGCCCAGAAGCAGATTGTGGGGGAGATGGTTGAGGTTTTTAAATTGCAGCCCTTTCTCCACGTCACGCCGGACACGCTGCCGCTCGGATTCAAGCAGCGTCTGGCCCTGGCTTGTGCCGTGATGCATCGGCCCGCCATACTCTTTCTCGACGAGCCGACTTCGGGCGTTGACCCGGTGACGCGCCGGGAGTTTTGGACGCACATCAATGGACTCGTGGAAAAGGGGGTGACCGTGGTGGTGACCACGCATTTCATGGACGAGGCGGAATATTGCGACCGGGTGGCGCTGGTTTTGCGAGGGCAGATCATTGCCCACGGGACACCCGACGCTTTGAAGGATCAGGCGGCAGGCCCCGCGAATCCCGATCCGTCCATGGAAGACGCGTTTATCGCGCTGGTCCAGCGAAACGGAAGCGAGGCGGCTAAATGAATCGATCTTTTTCCTGGAGGCGGCTGTGGGCGCTTTGCCGGAAGGAAACCTGGCAGATCCTGCGAGACCCGAGCAGCAACATCATCGCGTTCATCCTGCCCGTGGTCATGCTGCTGATCTTCGGCTACGGAATTAATCTCGATTCGACCGCAGTCCGGATGGGATTGGTGCTTGAGGATCGAGGGGCAGAAGCAACCCTGTTCGCCCAGAGTTTGTATGGGTCGTCCTACCTGCGCGTGCTGGGCATGCAATCGCAAGAGGAAGCCGGGCAGGCGCTGGTGGAGGGCAGGATCCGGGGCTTTGTGGCCGTGCCGGTCGATTTTTCGGAAAAGGTGAAGCGTCCTTCGAGTTCAGCCCCCCTCTTGGTGGTGTCAGACGGGGCGGAGCCGAACACGGCGAGTTTCTTGCAAAACTACGTGCGAGGGGCGTGGCAGAACTGGCTGCAACAACGGGCTCTGGAACGGGGTGCGCCCTTGCCCCCCGAGATTCAATTGGATGCACGGTTTTGGTATAACCCTTCGGCGGAGAGCCGCAATTACCTCATTCCGGGCTCGATCACGGTCATCATGACGGTGATCGGTTCGTTGCTGACATCGCTTGTGGTCGCGCGGGAATGGGAGCGAGGGACGATGGAAGCTCTGCTGGCCTCTCCGGTGACGCGCGCGGAGTTTCTCTTGAGCAAGATCCTGCCGTATTACGCGCTGGGCATTGTTTCGCTCATGCTCTGCGTGGCGGTGAGCGTGCTCTTTTTGGGAGTGCCTTTTCGAGGGTCGATCTTCGCTCTCTGGGCGATCGGCAGTTTGTTTCTAGCCAGCAGCCTCGGGTTGGGGTTGCTTATTTCCACGGTGCAGCGGAACCAATTCAATTCGGCGCAGGCCGCGCTGAACGCCGCGTTTTTGCCGGCCCTGATGTTGTCGGGGTTCATTTACGAAATTCGGAGCATGCCTGCGGTGATCCAGGCTGTAACCTATGCCATTCCGGCCCGCTACTTTGTGACTGCGATGCAGACGCTGTTTCAGGCGGGGAATGTCTGGCCGGTGCTGGCCAGAAGCGCCACGTTTCTCGCGCTGTCTGCAGCTTTTTTTCTCACCTTAACTGCGGTGCGAACGCGGCGTCGATTGGAGTAGAGGCTCATGTTCTCACGCATTGGGAGTCTCATCGTCAAGGAGCTGCAGACGCTGCTGCGCGACCGTCAGGGGCGCATTTTGCTGATCATGCCGGTGATCTTGCAGTTGGCCCTTTTCCCGTTCGCCGCGACGCTGGAAGTGAAGAACAACACCCTGGCGGTGTTCAATGAGGATTCGGGGCAAGCCAGTGCCGAATTGCTGCAGCGGTTCTCCCGGGCGCAAGCGTTCAGCCATCTCCTGCAGCTTCATTCGGAAGCGGAGATGCAGCAGGTTTTGGACGAGCAGTCAGCGCTCGTGGTTGTGCGGTTTCCGGAAACATTCTCGCGTGATCTCGCGGCCGGGCGTTCCGCGGGCTTGCAGGCGCTCCTGGACGGAAGGCGTTCCAACAGCGGCCAAATCGCGCTCGGCTACATTCAGGAGATCCTGCGAACCTACTCGGATGAACGCCTGGCAAGATCGAACCGGGTGCAGTTATCCACACTGCTTGAACGAAATTGGTTCAATCCAAATCTCGATGCCGTTCGTCATATTGTCCCCGGTTTGGTCGCGATCATCACCACGATCAGTTCGCTGATTGTCACGTCGTTGTCCGTGGCGCGCGAGCGGGAGCAGGGGACCTTCGACCAGTTGCTGGTATCACCGCTGACTCCGGGCATGATCATGGTGGGCAAAACTATTCCGGCCATTCTTGTGGCAGCGACGCAGGCGACGATTATTCTTTCGGCCGGCGTGCTGGTCTATCGCATTCCTTTTCAGGGATCGTTGCTGTTTCTCTACGGCAGCATGGTTTTCTACATTCTGGCCCTGGCCGGATTTGGATTGCTCATCTCGGCAGTCTGCGCCACGCAACAGCAGGCTTTTCTTGGAGTCTTCAGCTTTGTCATGCCCGCGATTCTGTTGTCCGGGTTCGTCGCCCCGGTGGAAAACATGCCGCGCTGGCTGCAAATCATCGATCTTGCCAATCCGCTGACCCATTTCATCGTCATCGTGAAGGGAGTGTTCCTGAAAGATATCGGGATAAGCGCCCTGTTGCGTCATCTTTGGCCGCTTCAGGTCATCGCAGTGGCGACGCTGTCGGCGGCGGATTGGGCCTTTCGGAAGCGAATGGGATAGCAAGGCAGATCACCAACGAAACTTCTTCTTGCCGAGGTGGGGACTTTTTTCCGGCTTGTCCTCTTTCTTCGGGTCCTTGCCTTCCGATGCTGAAGGCATGTCCTGCTTCAACATCTGGAGGGTTGGTTGCGGGCCGTCATAGCGGATGAGATAAACGAGATCGTAAGCGTCGTCCGGGACTTTGGCCGGTGCGGGATGGATCCCGAGCGCTTCAATCAGCTCGGGCATGCGCTCATGCGTCCAACAGATGAGAACCACTTTGCCGTCATAACGCTTGGAGGTGCGGACCAAGGCGGCGAGTTTGTCCGAGCGGTCGGATTGGTAGGGGGTTTGGATCGCGATTTTGAGGTTACGCGCCAGTGGTTCCAGCGTTTCGCTGGTGCGCTGGCCGCCGCCTTCTTTGGTTTGGCGGGCGGCGATGAGAGCGGCCGGCGGACCTAACTTGGACAGTTCGGGATTCTGCTTCAAATAATCCACGAGTCGAGCTGCTCGCTCCACGCCGGCTTCAGCCAGGTGCTTGGCGTTCTTGTCCCTCGGTTTTTCCCCGTGGCGAATGACGATCACTTGCGCGGGCATGGCATGCGCGCCCAAGCTCAGGGTGGCCCAAAGGACCGCTAACCAGAGGGATTTCATTCCATACATTTGACCGTGGGGGAGGGGAGGTATTCAATCTTAAACTGCCGGAGAATGAACACCGGAAGCGCTCAGAAGAATTTGCTCCTGGGAGGCGGTTTCCGCGGTGAATTCCGCGCTGATTCTCCCTTGGTGAAGCACGAGGATGCGATCGCTCAGGGCGAGCAGTTCGGGCAGGTCGCTGGAAATCAGCAGAATGGCTTTGCCCTTGGCGGCCAGTTCCGCGATCAGCCGGTGAATTTCCGCTTTGGCGCCCACGTCTACGCCGCGAGTTGGCTCATCAAGAATGATGAAATCAGGGTCTGTCTCGAGCCAGCGCGCAAGCAGGACTTTCTGCTGATTGCCACCACTGAGAGTGCCCACCGGCTGACTGGCCCGCCGGGTTTTGACCCGGAATTTGTGGATCGCGTGGTCAACGCGCGAACCCTCGGCCCCCGCGTTAATCCAGCCGCAGCGGCTGAACGAGCGGAGCCAGGGCAAGCTCATGGATGAGTTCAGTGAATGGCTGAGCACGAAGCCCTGCCGTTTTCGTTCTTCGGGAATGTAAACGACCTTCCGCTGAAGGGCGCGGCTGGAATGCGGCGGAGCATAGGGCTGCTGGTTCAGCTGCATGTCGCCGGACTCGGCGCCATAAAGGCCATAGACTGCGCGGGCGAATTCGGAACGGCCAGCGCCGACCAGTCCGCCGAGGCCAAGAATCTCGCCGGCCCGGACTTCGAGGCTGATGTCGTGAAAAAGCGGAGATCGGGTCAGGTTTCTCGCGCTGAAGACCACCGGTCCGTGGGGCTGGCGGGCGCGGGGCGCGGCGGCGGCCAGTTCGCGGCCGACCATATCCCGGACCATGCGTTGGACGCTGGCTTCCCGGGTCGGATATTCCGCCGCGAGCGAGCCGTCACGCAAGACCACAACTCGTTCCGTCAGCTTCAAGATTTCATCCAGGCGATGAGACACGTAAAGAATGGCAACACCGTTCTGTTTGAGGCGCTCAAGATGTTGAATCAACCTCTGAACTTCGGGTTCCGTCAGACTGGCGGTCGGTTCGTCGAGAATGACCAATCGGGCGCTGCGGGAAAGCGCGCGGGCAATGGCGATTTCCTGACGCTGAGCCGGGCTCAGTTCCTGGAACATTTTTCGAGGATCAAGATCGAGGTCGCACGCCGCGAGTTTTTCGGCCGCGATCTGGTAAAGACGGTCCCAGTGGATGCCGCCCCAGGCCCGGCGAGGCCAAGCCTCCCCCATCAGCAGATTCTCCGCGACTGTGAGTTTCTCGAAATAGGCCAGTTCCTGATGGATGGTGGTGATTCCGGCGAGGATTGCGGCGTGCGGATCTGAAAAACGCGCGGGTTGTCCATTCCAGAGAATTGCGCCTGCATCCGGTTGGTAGACGCCGGAAAGGATCTTGATCAAGGTGGATTTGCCCGCGCCATTTTCACCTATCAAGCCGGTCACCTGGCCTGCTTCGACGCTCAAGCCAACCTCCTTAAGCGCCTGGGTGCCCGTGAAGGCCTTGCATAATCCGGTGACTTGAAGGAGCGGCATGCTGCTTACCCCCTTTGGCGAACCGCCTCCAGGAGGATCCGAGTCGGGTTATTGAGCGGAAGGCCGAAGGCATCTTCCAGGCTCAGCCAGCGGAATTCCTCAGCTTCGTCATTCAGCTGCACTGTGCCTTCTTCCGCCAGGCAGGTGTAGTTCAGCAGGACGAAATGGGCCGGGCGGTAGAATTCGCGAGAATCGATGCAATCTTGCACGAGCACGAAGCGAATGTCGCGCACGTTCAGGTTGGTTTCCTCTTTGATTTCCCGGAGCAAGGCATTTTCGGCCGTTTCGCGCGATTTGATCTTCCCACCGGGAATGCCCCAAAGATCCGACCATTTATGCGTGCGAATCATGAGCACCTCGCCCGCCGCATTGAAAATCAGCGCGCCTACGGTCACAATCGGCGGAACGGCGGCAGGCACGGCGTCCGGTTCGCTTTCAGCCGGTGCGACCATGACGACGAATTCGCCCTTCGGGCTGCGCTTTTTGTAGATCTCCAGCAGTTCCCTCGGCAAGCCTCGCAGATACTCTTCAAACTTCTTGGTCAGTTCGCGCGCGAGCACCACCCGGCGTTGCGGGACAACTTCTGCCAGTTCTCCCAGCAATTTTTCGATCCGGTAAGGCGACTCGTAAAAGACCAGCGTGCCGGGGAGATGGCGCATCGATTCGAGGCGGCGCAGGCGCTGGCTGGATTTTTGGGGCAGGAAACCGGCGAAGTGAAATTCGCTGGCATCCAGACCGCTGGCGGTGAGGGCTGAAACAAAGGCGCAAGCTCCCGGCACCGACTCCACGCGGCAGCCGGCTTCAATCGCCGCCCGGACCACCCGTTCGCCGGGATCGCTGATGCCGGGGGTGCCGGCGTCGGTGACGAGAGCCACTTTCTGGCCCTGCTTGAGTCGTTCGATGATCTCTTCGCTGCGGCGGGCTTCGTTGAACTTGAAATAGCTCAAGAGCGGGCGCTTCAAATCAAAGTGATTGAGCAACTGGCCGGTGTGGCGCGTGTCTTCAGCCGCCACGACATCGCATTCCCGCAAGACGCGGAGGGCGCGGAGGCTGATGTCTTCGAGGTTTCCAATAGGCGTCGCGACCAGGTAAAGCGTGCCTGGCAGGAGCGGCGGAAGATCCTCTTTCATTGCTGTTTAGTAAAACAGGAGCGGTCCAAGAAGCAAATTCCAACGCGTCCAATGCGGGCGGTGACGCTTTTTGGCTTTTTGGCGTGCTGTGAACGGGGACAGCCGGTAGAAAAGGGGCTCATGAGTTTGGAGGACCATATTGGAGATATTATCCGCAAGGCACGCACGGCGGCTGGTGTTGCCGCGGAAGCGGCGGCAGCGGCGCTGGGCCTGAATGCGGCTGAGCTGGAGCAGTTGGAGGAGAATGGCCGGAGCCCCCGGACGCTCAATTTTGGAAAACTCTCGCCAACGATCGGCCTGAACGCGGCCAAGCTGGACCGAATCGCCCAAGGGTGGGCTCCAGCCGGCATCGATATCGCCGGGTGGCGGGAGTTGCGTCAAATTACCACGACCCAAAGGCTCAGCGTGAATTGCTACTTGGTTTGGGATGAGGTCACGCGCGAGGCGGCGCTTTTTGACACGGGCTGGGATGCTGGCCCGGTTGCCGCTCTGGTGGATGAGAACCAACTGCAACTAAAGCACCTTTTCATCACGCACAGCCACGAAGATCACATCGCGGCGCTGGCCCAGGTGCGGGAGAAATATCCGAAGATTCGGATCCACTCGAACATGAAGGGAGCTCCGCCGGACCAGCGAAACCGGCAGAACGACTTCATTCACTTGGGGAGCCTGCGGATCACCAATCGCGAAACGCCCGGCCACGCGGAAGATGGCGTCACCTATATCATTGGCAATTTTCCGGACGACGCGCCCAATATTGCGATTGTTGGCGATTGTATTTTTGCCGGTTCGATCGGCCGGGGATTTGTTTCGACCGATTTGCTCAAGCAAAAGATCCGCGAGCAGATCTTTTCCCTTCCTCCGGACACGTTGCTCTGTCCGGGGCATGGCCCGTTGACCACGGTGCAACTCGAGAAGGAGAACAACCCGTTCTTTTAAGGGATTGGGAAATTTTCGAACTCGCGTATATTCGCGATGATGAGGAGAGCAGCTGCCATTTTGGTGATGACGCTGCTCGCCTGCTTTGGCGGCGAGAACGAACCTATTTCGGTGCCGCTCAAGCTCAGCCATGGCCGCATGATTCTCTCGGGGCGCATCAGTGAATCCGGGCCTCTGACATTCCTGCTCGATTCGGCCTGCACCATTTCCACGTTGCATCCCGAGCTGGTGGATGAGTTGAAGCTCAGCCCGTCCGGACGGGTGCGCATCAACGGGATCGCGGGTGAGGAACGGGCCCCAACGTATCAGGGCGTAGTCTTTGACCTGGGAGGAACGAGCTACGCTCCGCGGCGAGTGGCCTCGATTCCCTCCGAGCGCAACGAGCGCCGCCGGCGGGATGGCGTTCTGGACGCCGGTTTCTTCCGGCGTTTTGTCATCGAACTGACGCCGGACAGCAATTCCTTGCGGCTGTATGCGGCCACAAATTTTTCCTACAACGGACCGGGGGAGAGCGTGCCCTTCCGTTTTAAAGAGGAAATTCCTGTCATCCGCGCGGCGATCGTCTTGCCGGATGGCCAGCCGGTGGAATCGGAGTTTGAAGTAGATACGGGTTGTGACAGCGGGCTGTGCCTGGGCGAACATTTCGTGAAGGAGCATGATCTGCTCGGAAAGTTCGAAGGCCATTCCAGCGAGAAGTTTGGCGTGGGGGGGAGCGTCGCCACGCGGATTGGACGCGTCCCAGTCTTTCGCCTGGGGCAGGCGGAAGTGAAAAATGTGGAAACGGACTTTTTCCTGGCTGGTTCGCCGGTCGATGAGCCTCTGGCCGGGCATGTGGGCATGGCCTTGCTGGGCAAGCAAAAGGTGATTTTTGACTACGCGCGGAAGCGTCTGATTATTGAAACGCCAGCGCGGACTGGCTCAGAGGTGTCAGCTCTCGATAAAAAAACGCCATAAAAACGCCGAGGGCCACGATCAAACCCGGCCAGAGCCAGCGGAAGGCCGCTTTTCCTGCGAGCCCGCGGATTTGGAGCCAGCGAGCCGTTCCAGCCAAAAGCCCCAACCCACCGATGACCGCGTGTTCCATATTGATCAAGCTGCTCAGTTCTTCGGAAACGCCGAGGTTTGAGTGGGCATGCCCCAGCAGCATCAGGCTGCCGGCAATCACTAGGATGGGAAAGGCGTAACCGAGAGGCCGCAACTCGGCCCAGCGCTTCCGATCCCGCAATCCGAGAAACGCGAAGACGAACACGAGAGCGGCTCCGATTTGGTGCTCAAGAATCTGCGGATTGGAAAAAACCTCGCGGATTGAAATGGTCCTGAGGATCCAAACTTCCGGATCGGCGATCGCGGAAATCAGACCGCCAAACGGGATGAGGACGAGCGGCCAAGTTCTCGCAAAGGCCGGTCCAAAACGTCGCGATGTGGCCTGGCCCAGCCAGCAGAGGCCAAGAACGAGGACAAAGACCCCAGCCCATTGATGGGTAAACTCGGCGTAGCGCAGATCATCGTCCGTGCGGCTGGCAGCACCAACGAAGGTTTGCGGGTCAGCGAAATGCCCCTGCGGCAAACGTGGATCAAGGAGCGCTTGGACCTGGGCGGACGATAGTTGCGCTGTCCCGATTTCGGCGGGAGGCGAGATTGCGCCGAGAATGCCTGCAACCAACAGAAGCAGAATTCCCGTGGTCAGTTCAAACTCGAGGACACGCAGAAAATCGGAGACAGCGCGCTGGCTTTCCCGGGAGTCCGTAAGGCGAGGGCCGATCTGGCGCCAATTCAGAAAACCTGCGTAAGTTACAGCGCCAGCCAAAACCAGTTTCAGCGCGAGCGTCAGCCCATACGCGGAAATCGGGATGGCCCGGAGTGAGAAAATGAACCGGGCAGAGCTGTAGAGGCCGGATAGTCCGATCAATATCGCACTGACGAGCGCGAACGGAGAGTAGCGATCGACGATTCGGGAGAGCAATTGCAATCCCGAAGTTCCGCTGCTCTGGAGGCAAGCAGCGCTCAAGAGCACGAAAGCGAGCATGCCCAGCCAGAAAGCCGCGCCGATGATGTGGATGGACTGGGAAATGATAGCCGGCCCGCGATTCACCGGCAGGGCGGCGGAGTGGCTGACCAGAGTGGATAAAACCGACGCAGCCACCAGGAGGACAAACAGGACCAAGTCCGGCAGCCGGAGACGCGCCAGCAGCGCAGTGACGACGAGCAGAAACCCCTTGGCGAGGGCGAGATTGCCTACGGTGGTGCCAAGCAGATAGCGGACAACTTGGGAAAGCTGCACGCCGCCATAAATCGTTTGACCATCGATCTCCGCCACCTGGACGAAGAAATCGATGCCGGCGCCCAGAGCGGCAGCCAGGGCAGCGCGCACGATCCAGCCGCCAATCTGATTGTGCAGCGCCGCAACTGCCGGACGGACGTCCGAGCTCAGGTTCCGGGAGGCGGGAGTGAGAACGAGCCAGCGGAACAGCACGCCGCCCAAAGCGAGGATCAGTCCGCAGAGTTGGAGACCGTGCAGGAGAGAATGTTCCATTGAACGGCTAGGACTTGGCGAGAACGGTAAACGTTAGCCGTCCGGGGGCGGTATGGCCATCCCGCGAAAGGACCCGGTAGTCGGCCACGTAGGCACCGGGCTCCAAGGGGGGCAGATTCAGAGTGAGATGAGTGCGGTCTCTGGGGTCAACGCGAGGCCGATCCTTGACCAGGTTGGTGTGGGATTTCTCCGCCGCTTGTCTCGCCGGATAGATCTCCACCTTGTTGAAATCTTCGTCCAGCAGTTCATTAAACCAGAGTTCCAGGCTTTTCGGGGCGGACGGCAATTTCGCTCCGTTGACGGGTTCTGATCGGACCATGCGGGCATGGGCCTGGACAGAGGGCGCGCCAGCCGCGGATGCGACCACGGCCACCGCAGCCTTCAGGAAAGAACGCCTGTCGAACTCACTCGCTCTCATTTTTCCGATGCCGGGAGTTTATCGGATTTGTCAAGGCGCGCCGCCAGTGGTTCGAACAGGCGGCTGTCGGCCGGATGATACTTCCCTTGCACAGGCCGGGTACCCGTCCGTATGTTCTCCCCCGCATGTATGGACGTTCGGGTCCTTTGGTAATCGCCGGCCGTGAATTTCGCTCTCGCCTAATTCTCGGCACGGGCAAGTTTTCCTCGCCGCAGGCGATGCAGGGCGGGCTGGAGGCGAGTGGCACGGAGATGGTCACGGTGGCATTGCGCCGGGCTGATCTGTCCGGCAAGAAAGATCCATTCGCCAACATCCTGGAATTCATTGATCCCAAGCGATATCTGTTGTTGCCGAACACCAGCGGAGCGATGAACGCCGAGGAAGCGGTGCGCCTCGCCCGTTTGGCGGTGGCTGCCGGCCTCCCGAAATGGGTGAAGCTGGAAATCCATCCAGATCCGCGTTACCTGCTCCCGGATCCGATCGAGACGCTCAAAGCCACCGAGATTCTGGTGCGCGAGGGCTTTACCGTCCTTCCCTATATCAATGCCGATCCCGTTCTGGCCAAGCGCTTGCAGGAGGCCGGCAGCGCGACGGTCATGCCGCTGGGCTCGCCCATTGGCTCCAATCGCGGCGTCGAAACGCGCGGCCAGATCCGCATTATCATTGAGCAGGCAACCGTGCCGGTGGTGGTCGATGCGGGTTTGGGAGTTCCGAGCCACGCGGCGGAAGCCATGGAACTGGGCGCTGATGCGGTGCTGGTGAATACCGCGATTGCGGTGGCCAGCGATCCTAATCGCATGGCGGTGGCGTTCCGGCAGGCGGTTGAAGCCGGCCGCACTGCGTTTGAAATCGGGCTTGGCTCGCCCCAGTGGACGGCGAGTGCGACCAGCCCGTTAACTGGATTTCTCGATTCGTTGTCATGAGCAAAACCGTACGTTCGAAGACAACCGGCCAGAGGTCCGTCAACTTTCTCCCGGTGAAGCGATTAAGGACCCTCTTGGAGGCCACGCTCAATGCGCGCCTACTGGTGATTGGCGACCTGATGCTTGATCAATTCGTCTGGGGCAGCGTCCGCCGGATTTCGCCGGAAGCGCCCGTTCCGGTGGTCGAGTTTGACCGGGAGAGCTTTATGCCGGGCGGCGCGGCGAATGTGGCGCGCAACCTCACCGCCCTCAACGTCCCGACCGAATTATTTGGCATTGTGGGCCAGGACGAACATGCCCGCTGCCTGCGGCAATTGCTGATGGATCAACAAGTGGTTTGCGAAGGCGTCCTGCGGGATTCGACTCGTCCAACGAGCGTCAAAACCCGGATTATTGCGCACCAGCAGCAGCTCGTGCGGGTGGATCGGGAATCGACCAAGGAGCTCGATCGCAAATCGCTCGAACGTTTGCTCTCTGCGATTGAGGCAAAGATTTATCAGGCGGACGCGGTGATCGTCGGGGACTACGGAAAAGGCGTGGTCACCCAGGAATTGTTGGATGCGCTAAAACGAATCTGCCGCGAACGCGGGGTTTGGCTCAGCCTCGATCCGAAACCGGTGAATCGGCTCGATCTGGCCGGACTTTCCTTGATCACGCCCAATCGCAAGGAGGCGTTTGAGCTGGCGGGGCGGCATGACGGTTCACGCGGAGCGAATCCCCTGGAGGATCAGAATCTGATCGGAGTGGCGCAGGATCTTCTGGCCCGCCTGCAGCCTGCCGTTCTGTTGATCACGCTCGGAGATCAAGGGATGTTGCTCTGCCGCCGCGGGGAAAAGCCCTTCCACATTCCGACGGTTGCGCAGGAGGTCTTCGATGTTTCCGGAGCGGGCGACACGGTGATTGCCACTTTCACGATGGCCATAGCCGCGGGCGCTTCGCCTCTGGAAGCCGCCGTGATTTCAAATCATGCTGCTGGCGTGGTGGTGGGCAAGCTCGGCACCGCCACTCTGACCCAGGAGGAATTGATCGGAAGCTTTAAAAGGTGAAGCCGGCTCTCTTTATTGACCGCGACGGCACTCTGATCGTCGACAAGGATTATTTGCACAAACCGGAGGAGGTGGAGTTTTTTCCGGGCGCCGTCGCTTCCTTGAAGCGGGCGGCCGATGCGGGATTTCCGATTGTCATGGTGACAAATCAATCCGGAGTGGGGCGCGGTTATTTCACGCTGGAAGATGTCGAGCGCGTCCATGCGCACATCAGCGCGGTGATGGCGGCTTCGGGCGTCGGGTTCGCCCGGATTTATGTGGCGCCCGAGTCTCCTGAGCAGCCCAGCCGGGGACGGAAGCCTTCGCCGCAATTTCTTTTCGACGCCCGGGATGAGTTGGGGATTGACCTTGGGCGAAGCTACATGGTCGGGGATAAACGGATCGATCTCGAATGCGGTTGGAACGCGGGAGTGCGCCGGTCTTTCCTTGTGCGCACCGGCTATGGAAAAGAGGTGGAGCGGCGGGAGGCTGCAAAACTCGGCCAGGCCGTGGTGGTGGATGACCTCTCAGCGGCCGTCGAATGGATGCTGCAGCACGCGTCTCAGCTTTGACCGGCGCGCGCTGCTCGCCGGGCGTCAGGCGAAGAGCTGCGCCGGATTCTCCGTCGCCGACACAAGCTTGCCTTTCGCGAGGACTTCGCTGAAGCCGCCCTGCTGCCAGCGTCGCAACCGATAAAGCGTGGCAAAAGTCCAGTCGGGTGCGGCCTCGCCTTGCCCGCCCACGATTTCGCTGCCGCGCCGGACGCTTTCCTGCATCCACGCGGGCAGGAACAGATGGAAAGGATTTCGCGTCACCTCCCCCACGTGGAAAGAGATCCCGGCCACCATGTCGGCCACGTCCGTCGGCGTCGATTGCACCATCAGGTTAGGCTGGTTGTTCTGGCCCCAATACTCTGTTTCCACGGTGTAGCAGCTAAAACCGGAGCCCAGCGCGCGCAGAGCGTCCACGACCAGGAAATGCGTGCCGATGTGCGAGCTGTTCCAATCCTGTTCGTGTGGAAAAAAGATAATCTTGGGAGCGGTCCGCCGCAGGATATCGGCAATGATGTTCACTGATTGCTGCCAAAAGGCCGGATCTTGCTGGCGAGTCTTGGCGCTCACTTTTTCCAGGCCGTTCGGCTGTGTTTGCATCAGTTCGTACCCCGTGAAATCGCACGCTTGTTGCAATTCCGTCCAGCGTTCGCCCTGGCGTTCCTTTTTGCTGCCTTGAGTCACGGCCACGTTGATCACGCGCATTTTCGATTCGCGCAACAGCCGGAGGGGCAGGCCGCCGATGATGCATTCGTCATCCGGATGAGGAGAGAAAATCAGGACGGTCGGGGCGTCGGCGGGGATTTCAGGGCGGGCCGTCCTGGGGAATCCTCCCATGGGAGTGCGGCGACCATCCCGATAGAGTTGTTCGTACCGTTGAACCAGGTCTTGGTAGGGATGCATATTGTTACTTCTTCAGATTGGGCAAACTGGCGGCGGCGATGGCCTGCCCGTGCCGTTTTTCTTTTTCGTCCGGCACGTGGAATTGAATGCGGGGGGCGATGTCCGGGAATTCGGCGGCCAGGACGGCTCGCGCGCCGTTGAGGATGATGTCGGCTCCCTGGCCGGTGGTGACCCGGCCGAGGATCAGCACATGGCGGATATCATAAAAGTCGGTGTAATGGGCCATGGCATAGCCTAAGTACGTGCCGATCGTTTCGTAGATCTTCCGCGCGCGATAATCGTTCTGCTCCATTAGCTTTTGCACGAGCTTCAGTTTTTCCGGCAGGGGCAGCGCGGGATCCGTTTCGATGCCGGCCACCGGGAGGAGGCGGCCGACGCATTGCTGGGAAAAGTACTGCACGCCGCAGCCATAGTCGCCGCTCCATTCATCCACCGGAGCTTGCGGATGATAGTCGATGGGCGCGAACGCCAATTCGTTGAGCCAGGTGGTGATGTTGCCGTCGGGCGTGACGTATCCGGCGGCGGTGCTGGTGCCGAAGGCCAGCCCAAAAACGGCGTTCTGGCCAAGCGCCATGGAACCCGCGAGCGCGGTCACTTCTCCATCGTTGGCGACTTCGAACGGAATATTTCCCCAGGCACGGGCCAGTTCGAGGAAGATGTTTTTGACGCGGCTTTGGAACAGTTCAGGGGAGACGCCCCGAAAGAGCGAGGCGACTTTGACCCGGTTATTGACGTAAACTCCGGCTGAACTGCCGCCGATCGCATCGACCCGAGGCAGATGCGCCGCCGCGCGTTTCAAAGAATCATTGATCTGGTCGAAATGCCACTGCGGATCTTTTTCCGGAATCGGACTCCAGACAATCTCTTCGCTGAACACCGCTTTGCCATCCACCACCGCGGCGATTTTTCGGTCGCTTCCGCCCAGATCGAAGCCAATCCGGCACCCGTCCAGGTGCCGGCCGAGGGGCGCCGAAGATTCGCGGGCAGGCGGCAGGTCGCGGGTGTGGACCACGGCAAACGGCTTTTCGTAAATTCGGCCGCCCATGATTTCCGCGTCAAAGCGTCCGGTGGCGCTCTTTTCGTAGTGGGCCGCCAGCTGTCCTTGGACTTCGGCCGGGCCATCGAAATGCACCTTGTACCCGCCCCGCGACCAGAGCAGGAACTTAATGAATCTTTCCAGATAGCGGATATTGCCTCCAGCGGCCGGATGATCCGCGGGGAAGATCTGGGTTTTGAAATGAAAAACCGAGCCGTCCGCTTGTTCCAGGGCCAGGCGCACCGTTTCCGCTTTGCCGGTCGCTTCCGCATCGCGGCGAAACGCCCGGTTGGCCAGAGAGGCTGGCCGAAATTGCGGATCGAGCACGGGGGTGATCCGCGGAGCTATCAATTTCAAACCATCATTTGTCATGAATGGGGGAGAGTGTAGCGACTGCCCGATTCTTGGAAATAATGGAATGGTTTTGAGAAGTTTCCGCCTTCCCGGGATTTGGCTTGGTTTCAGCAGTTTTTGGAAAGCGGGACGGCAATGCGTTTTCGCATCAATGGCCGACAGCGTTGCCGGCGAAGTGCAGGAATTCGAGGATGTCCCCACGGATGCGCAGAAACTCCGCGCTGTTGCGGTCTCGCGGCCGATCGAGGGGTATTTCGATCACACGCTCGACCCGTCCGGGGCGGGGTGTCATCACCACGATCCGGTCGCTCATGTAGATGGCTTCGTCAATATCGTGCGTGACGAGAACCATGGTCGTGCCCCGGGCATCCCAAAGCCGGAGCACTTCGTCCTGCATGCGCATGCGGGTGAAAGCATCGAGAGCGCCGAGTGGTTCGTCCAGGAGGAGGATCTTCGGGTGGTTGATGAGCGCTCGAGCCAGAGCGGCTCTCTGGGCCATGCCCCCGGAAAGGTGATGCGGGTAGGCGTCGGCGAAGCCGTCCAGGCCCACCAGGCGCATGAACTCATCCACTTCCCCCTTTTTCTCGCCCAGCACCCCGCGAGCGATGAGGCCGGATTCGATGTTGCGCCGCACGGTCAGCCACGGAAAAAGGTTTGGATCTTGAAAAACCAGGCCGCGTTCCGCGCTGGGGCCAGTGATGGGCTGGGAGCCGACCCAGAGTTCGCCCGCATCCGGCGCGGCGAGCCCGGCAATCAGCCGCAGCAAGGTCGACTTGCCGCACCCGCTGGGTCCGATCAGGGATACCAGTTCCCCGGGAGCGACGGAAAGGGAGACGTCGGTCAGCGCCTGAGTTTGCCGCGACGGATCGTCGACCGCGCTGAAGAGCTTGTTCACCTCCACCACGCGGAGGGATGAGCCTTCCTGCAGGAGGTGCGGGGCTACCATTTGATCACTCCTTTCTGCCAGACGAGAACGCGATCCCGAACTTTAAACAGAAGGGTCATGATGGTGGAGAAGAAGGCCGACATGATGACCAGCGCGGCGTAGACCTTGCCATATTCCGCCCAGCCCTGAGCCCAGCCGACATACCAACCCAGGCCGGACTTTACCCCCACGGTTTCGGCAACGATGAGCGTCAGGAATGAAGCCCCGAGTCCCATAAACAGACCGATAAAGATGCTTGGCATCGCCGCCGGAATGGCCACGCGAAAGATGAGGAACTTTTGCGTCGCGCCGAGCGTGCGGGCCACGTCGAGATACGAGGCGCGGACGTTGGCAATGCCGGTGACCGTAAGCATGGTCACCGGAAACCAGACCGCGAGCGCGATCAAACCGACCGCCGCCGCGGAGCCGGAGGGCGAGACGACCATGGCGAGCGGAACCCAGGCCGTGGCCGGGATCGGGCCAATGACTTTCAGAATGGGCATGCCCCAGTAACGCGCCAGGCGGAACCATCCGATGCATACCCCCGAGACGAGGGCGATCGCCACGCCGAGGATATAGCCGGAAATCAGGAGGAACAGCGAATGCCAGGTGCTGTTGAAGAGCAAGGCTTTGTCGTTCAGGAGACTCTGGAGCACGCCCGCCGGACTCGGAAAATACGGCATCGGCAGGAGCCGCAAGCCGGAGGTGATCATCTCCCAGGCTGCCAGGAGTACGACGGCGGCCGCGAAGATCGGGGCCAACTCGTTAATCCGTTCGCGGCCGCCAGCCCAGAAAAAGTGAATGCCAGCCAGGACCAGTGACCCGATAAAGATCAGCCCCAGAAGAACGGAATACGACCGCGGGTCTACTGAAGGCTCTTTGGCGGCGACACTCTCGTGAATCAAAAAAGCGCAGCCCGCAGCCAGGGCTATGAGGAGCGGCCGGACCTTTTGTCCCCAAGGAAATGGCTCCGCTTCCGGCGCACTCCCCGAGATTGGGGTTGGTTGCTGAAAGGGGGGGGAATCCGTTGCCCTGGCGGGGCCGGTGATCAAATTCCCGGGAGGAGGCATAAGCCGCAAAAGACGTCCTTTGAGTTGCTGTATTTGGCATACTGCCGGGCCATCCATTCCGGGGTCACCTGTCCGCCAGCGACCTTTTCGACTGGCAAACTGTCGATCCACTGATCCGTTACCCCGTCCAGAGAGACAAAGGCTCGCTGGGCGAGGGCCTCTACATCGGTCGAGGGACTGAGCATGCCCGCGGTTTTCATCTCGGCGGCTGCGAGGCGAACGGCGGTTTGCGCTCCTGTCACGCTCGGCACGTAGCGGAGGTGGGAGATGGCGAACGCATTTTGATCGGTGGTCGACGCCAGGTATTTCGATTCCACCGACAGTTTTGCGGCGGCGGCCGGGTTGGCTTCCACCCACTTCGCCGCTTTGAGCAAGGCACGGGTTCCGGCAGCGCAGGCTTTTGGATTGCGAGCGAGGAATTTTCCATTCGCCAGAACGGCGCAGCAGTATTCCAGGTTGTAGGGCGCGTCAGCCGCCTGGTCCGCGACATTTCGGACCTTGCCTTGGGTGAGCAGCATGCTGCCGATTGGTTCCGAATCTGCAATGGCATCCACTTCACCCTTGTCGAGCGCTAATCCCAATTCGCCGCTGGGAAAGACCAGCCAGGTCACGTCTTTGCTGGCGTCGATGCCATTCGCTCCGAGCACCCGATTCGCGAAGATGAATGGGGGGGTGCCCATGCCGGGAACGCCGATCCGTTTGCCGCGCAGATCTTTCACGGTCTTGATGGAGCTGTTCACGCCCGCTTGCACGCGCAAGCAGCCGCGGTGGATTCCGCCGGTGAATTTTACATCCAAGCCCTGCTCGATGGGCTTGAGGAAATACATGACCAGGTGGTGAGTCATGTCGTAGCCGCCCAGGGCAAGGACATCTTTGTAGTTCTTCCAATCGCACTTCACCAATTCCACGTCGAGCCCTTCCTCTTTGAAGAAGCCTTTCTCGACGGCGGTGAAGATCGGCGCCTCGCAGGTCAGGCCGATGTAGCCGACGCGCAATTTGTTGGAGGGCCCGTCCGTGCCGGCTGGCTTTTGGCCGCATCCCGCGAGCAGGCCGGCCAGGAGAAGCATTCCCAACCACGAGCCGCTCGCGACCAGTCCTGGCACAACTTTTTTTACAGAGAGCATGTCCACCTTGTAACCGAAACTTGCCGGATGGGCGGTAAAAATGGAAATAGCGCTCTGCTATGATGGTTATACCGTTGCGGCATAACCACAACTTTTTGGAGGAGTGAGACGGCTGGAACGGGAGGCCCGTGCTGGCTATTGGGTCTCGCCGCGCGTGACGCGCATGAAGACTTCTTCCAGCCCGAGTTCATCCTCCCACAGGCCGGTGACTTTGGCTCCGCCGCGCACCAGGGTGTCCGCCAGGAAGCTCGGGTCCGTGTCGTGGCTGGCCAGGGTAACCTTCATCTGCCCGTCCACGCGCGAGATTTCGGTGACTTCGGGCCGGGCCTTCAGGATCTGAATCGCCTCCTCGGTGTCGCTCGCGACTTTCACCCAGTAAATCTGTCCCGCGGCCATTTGATCGCGCACGCCCTGGACGGGGCCGCTGTAGATGAGCTTGCCCTTTTCGATGATTGCCACCCGGTTACACAGCGTCTGGAGCTCGCTCAGGATGTGAGACGAGATGATAATGGTTTTTCCCATGCGCTGCAGTTCCTGAAGGATGGCCATCATTTCGATGCGGGCGCGGGGGTCGAGGCCGCTGGCGGGTTCGTCCAAGAGAAGGAGTTGGGGGTCGTGAATGAGCACGCGGGCCAGGCCGAGGCGCTGTTGCATGCCGCGGCTGAGGGCGCCAATCAGCGCCCCTTTC
The DNA here is from genome assembly GCA_964566945.1 of uncultured Verrucomicrobiota bacterium. Lineage (GTDB taxonomy): Bacteria > Verrucomicrobiota > Verrucomicrobiia > Limisphaerales > SXQI01 > DASVNK01. The sequence continues at coordinate 163,274 of CAZMKE010000003.1, forward strand.
TTTTCACTAAGCCCGACCAGTTCCAGGACGTCGTTGACGGTTTTCTCCCGTTGAGCGGAAGGGATTTTGTAGCAGGCGCCGAAAAAGTCCAGATACTCGGTCACCTCCATGTCCTTGTAGACGCCGAAGAAATCGGGCATGTAGCCGATGATGTGGCGCACGCGATCGGCATCCTGCACTACGTCATGCCCGAGGATTTCGGCCTTGCCGCTGGAGGGCGCGAGAAAGGTGGCCAGGATGCGGAGGGTGGTGGTCTTGCCGGCGCCGTTGGAACCGATAAAACCGAAGAGGTCCCCGCGATTCACTGTCAGCGTGAGCGAGTTCAACGCGATCATGCTGCCGTAGACGCGCGTGAGGTTCGTCGTTTGGACAGCGGGCACAGAATTATCTGTTGGGGTCGCGGTAGCCATGGGTTTAAACGAGTTTGGGTGGGGCGGCTTTAGTGCACGGGAACGGTCAGGCGGATCAGCGTATCCTGCCGGAAACGCGGAGGTTGAAAGCTATTGATCTTTTCCGTGAAGCTGAAGTTAGGGACCCAGGCGAAGATGGCCGCGTCGCCGCGATCCACCTGGGCGGCGAGGTCCAATCCGGGCGGTGCGAGAAAAGAACGGCCGGGCTGGTCGTCCATGTAGGAAATGAACGAGGCCGTTACCGCGGTGACCGGCCGGTTTTCGAGGCGGCCGCCGGAGGTGTCGCCGAGCGGGTTGCGGCGGACCTCCGCGGCTCGCTGAAAGTAAGCGCCGTTTTCCCGGACGAACTGGCGGATGTTGACGCCGCTGGAGGGGTTCAAACGAATGATCTTATGAGCATTGGGCTGGATCTCTTCGATGTCAAAAATCGTCTGACCGGCCACCAGCTTTAATTCCTTCAGCGGCCGGCTCAGCTGGTTTTCGATGTCGAGCTGGTATTCCGCGCCAACCATGGTGACGTTCGCCATGAACGGCGTGTCGTTGGTCTTGAACCATTCGTTGGCGTAGAGAAGGCTCGTCCAGACCGGCACGAAGACCTCGGCTTTGAAGGAATTGCCCTGTTGGACCACTTTCAACCGGTCGTTCTTCGGCCCTCCCCGGAAGTCGGTCAGTTCCGGCCGGATGGCCGCGTGCCCCTGCTGGCCGGTAATGGGATAAGTGGCATTGCCCGAGGAGTAAATGGAGATAAAGGTGCGGCCTCGCAGATCGACTTTTTCGCCTCGGGGCAACACGTCGACAATATTCAACTCGTTCCATTCGGTTTCACCGGCTCGGAGCTTGTAGCCGATAAAGTAAATGAGGAGGGAAAACAGGACGACATAGGTGGGAAACGTGATCCAGGTCAGCATCTGTTTGCCGATCTTCTTCAGCCACCATTGGTCGAAGGGGCCGATGACCACCAGATAAACCACGAGCAACAACAGCAGCCAGGTCACCGGCAGTTTCTTGATTTGCCGGCTGTCAATCAGCGCTCCGAAAACCCCGTCCAGGCTGGCATTGTTCCAGCCGTAATTGTTGTCCGTATTGGAAAAATAATCAGGGGATAGTCCGCACATTTTTGCCCAGAATTGCCCGCGCGCCTTCCAGCTCCGGAACGGTTCCCGTTCGGGGCTGAACGTCAGCAAGGTGACCATTCCCCGGCCGCGCGGCGCCTGCACGCAGAGAGGGGCGGCGGTCTGCCCAAAGAGGGCTTTGCCGTCCTTTAACTGTCCAACGGCCACCGGCATTTCCGCGCCGCTAAAGGCTGAGTCGGTCGAGACGGTGGAAAAAGCATTGGCGGGCGGCGGGTTGCCAGCGCGTGGCTTGCGCCGATTGGCCCCCGGTTCTTCGAAGGTCTGACCGGTGACCCAGCTCACGATATCCTGATCGACCTTTACCGTTCGCGTGTCCGAAAGGTCCATCGGCAGGAATTGTTTGAGCCAGGGCGTGCCATTGATGTCCGTGGCTTGTTCGACGCCGACGATCAAATGTCCGCCCGAGCGGACCCAGCCGAGCAGCGCCATGACCTGATTCACTTTTAACTCGGCTGCCTTCTCTGAACTGAGGTAAAGAGCGTTTAATCCTTCGAGCGTGATCGGGTTGTCCGGGAATTGTTCGAGGGTCAGGCGGGCCACTTCGGGCTTGATATCCTGCCGGTTATTTTTCATTTCCGGAAAGACGGGGCTGCCCCCGAAATTGCGGGGCAAGGCACCAAGGATCGGCGTTTCCGTCGAGACCGATTTCGTCTGGCTGGTTCGGGTGTCCAGTCCGCGAATCGGCTTGCCGCCCGCGTCCAGGAGTTTGCCGTTCCAGGGCCTGCTCCCGTTGCCGAAGCGCGCGGAGTCGCTGGCGAACATCGGGATCACAATCCGTTTGCGGGTGTTCGTGGGCAGTTCAACCGGAACCTGGCGGATCTGCTCCGTGCCGAAATCGCCGCCGGAAACTTCGACGATCGCGTTGAAGGAGGGGCCGTCGTTGAAGATCTCGCAGGTGATGGGAAACCATGAGGCCTCGTGAATAATTCCTTCGTAGCCTGGCAGAACGTCAAATTGAACGGCCGCCCGCGCGCGGGTGAGCGACACCACCACCATGGCTAGCAGCAGAAGCCAGACTGCCCTCGGCCTTCTCATTTGAATTGTAAGCTGATGCACACTTCTAGTTTCCCGCGGGTGGACAAGCAACCCGGAAGTTCAAGGGATTTGACCAGCGACCGCCCCAATTGCTCACGGGAAAACGAAATCGTGGGAAGCTCGCCTCGGCCGGCTCTCTATGCTACCCTCTATGCGCAGTTGGTTTTTTGCGGAGGCGCGGCAGTGGCGCGGCCCGGGTTTTACGGATGTCGAACAGCACCATCGAGTATTTTAATCGTTACACGGGCCGGGTTGAGATCGAGCAGGTTTATGGCGAGGGCTTCCTGCGCTGGACGTACGGCCATCCTCTCGGGAAACTGTCGCTCGAAGCGCTGGCCAAGCGGGCCATTTTCTCGAAATGGTACGGCTGGCGGATGAATCGACCGGCCAGCCGCCAAAAAGTGCTCCCTTTCATCCAAACCTACGGGCTCAACCCGGACGAATTCGCCGCGCCGGTCGGGAGCTTCCAGAACTTCAACGAGTTCTTTTACCGCTCGCTGAAACCGGAGGCGCGGCCGATTGTGCCGGATGCGGGCGCCGCAGTATTCACAGCGGATGGGCGTCATCTCGGTTTTCAAAACCTGGAGCAAGCGGAAGGAATCTTTGTCAAAGGGGCGAAGTTCTCGCTGGAGAAATTCTGTGCGGATCGGGCGCTGGCGTCCCGCTACGCGAAGGGAGCCATCGTTCTATCCCGGCTTTGTCCGGTGGACTATCACCGCTTTCACTTTCCGGTCGACGGCGTGCCCGGCGCGCCACATTTGATTCCTGGGCCGCTTTATTCAGTCAACCCGATCGCGCTGAGGCAAAACATTCAGTATCTGGCGGAGAACAAGCGGGCCTGGACCCGGATCGAAAGTCCGGAATTTGGCGAAGTCCTGATGTTTGAGGTCGGCGCCACTTGCGTGGGGAGTTTTGAATACACGTTTTCACCGGGGCGGCCGGTCCGCCGGGGAGACGAAAAGGGCTATTTCAAGTTTGGCGGATCGGAAACGATCACCCTTTTTGAACCGAACCGAATTCAATTGGCGGAAGACCTCCTGGAGAACTCCCGGCAGGGACGGGAACTGTACGCCCGGGTGGGAGACCGGATGGGGCGAAGCATGGGAAAGTAGAGGTTGGGATCGCGCCGGAACGGCGGTTTGATAAAGTCCACGCATGGATCTGATCGATCTATTTCGGCATATCTGGCCACATGTGGCGGTCACGCTGACGATCTTCATTTCCATCGTCACCTCGGGCTACGTGATTCTCTACAAACGGGACTCCCGGTCGGCGGTCCTCTGGGTCACGGTCATCTGGATGGTTCCTGTTCTGGGAGCGATCGCCTACCTCGCCTTTGGCGTGAACCGGATCCGCCTGCGCGCTCGGGCGCTCCGGGGAAAATCGGCCTGGTACCAACCCGTTCCCCCCACGATCGATTGCGCGCCCGAGAACAGCGGGGCGGTTCTGGCGGAGGCGTCTCCGAAACTTCGGGCTCTTGGGGATTTCATTGGCAAGGTGGTGGAGAAACCATTGTTGCCGGGCAATGATCTAAAGATTCTGGTGAACGGCGACCAGGCTTATCCCGAAATGCTCGCTGCCATCGAGGGCGCCGGGACATCGGTCACTTTGTGCACCTATATCTTCGACAATGATGCTTGGGGTCGCCGTTTCGCGGATGCTCTGGGCCAGGCCCAAGCCCGCGGGGTGAAGACGCGGGTGCTGGTGGACGATGCGGGCGCGCGCTATTCCTGGGTGCCGATCGTCAACCGTTTGCGCCAACTGAATGTCCCGACGGCGCGCTTTCTGCCGACGCTGGCTCCCTGGCGGCTCATGACCATGAACCTGCGCAACCACCGCAAGGTTTTGGTGGTGGATGGCCGGATTGGTTTCACGGGCGGAATGAACATCCGCGAAGGGCATGTCATTCAGGGCAACCCTCGACGCGCGGTGAAGGATGTGCATTTCCGGGTCGAGGGGCCGGTCATCCATCAGTTGCAGGAGGCGTTTGCGGATGACTGGCACTTTTGCACGGGCGAGCGGTTGCATGGCGAGCATTGGTTTCCACGGATCGAACCGGCCGGAGCTGTGACGGCGCGGGCGCTGGTGGCGGGGCCGGACAAGAATTTCGAGAAACTACGCTGGGCCATCCTCGGGGCGCTGGCCTGCGCGGAGCGCGAGGTGCGAATTGTGACGCCTTACTTTATTCCCGACCAGGTGATCATCTCGGCCCTGAACGTGGCGGCGATGCGCGGCGTGACGGTCGACATCATTCTGCCGTCCGAAAACAATCTTCCGTACGTCGAATGGGCATCCCGGGCGATGTGGTGGCAGGTGCTGGAGCGTGGCTGCCGCATCTGGCTGACGCCGCCGCCGTTCGATCATTCGAAGCTCCTGTTGATGGACGGAGCCTGGGCGATGATCGGTTCCATGAATTGGGATACCCGCAGCCTGCGGTTGAACTTTGAATTGAACCTGGAGTGCTACGGGGAATTATTCGCCGGCCAGGTGGCCGAAGTGATCGAGCAAAAACTGCGCAACGCCCGGAAAGTAACTCTGGCCGAGATGGACCGGCGGTCCATTCCGATTCGCCTGCGGGATGGGCTGGCACGCCTGCTCTCGCCCTACCTTTGAACACTTTGTCGCCCCCCGCCAGATCCCGCGCCTTGGTTGACGCCTACCGGGAAATCACAGAAAGTTTTGCCGCATGACGCGCCTTTTTACGGATGGACCTGAGCCTGGGTTGAAGCAGTGAGCACGGGATTTCAATTTACCTTTCTCGGATCAGGGACATCGCAAGGCGTTCCGATGATGGCTTGGGATTATCCTGAGAAATTCCTGGCCAATCCCAAAAATCATCGCACGCGTCCTTCGATCCTGGTCGAGACTTCCGCAGTGAAAATCGTGGTGGACACCACCCCGGAATTTCGGATGCAGGCGCTGCGCGAAAAGCTGCGCTGGCTCGATGCGGTGATGGTGACGCACGCGCACGCGGACCATATCATGGGCATGGACGATCTCCGCCGGTTTTGCGACGTTCGCAAATCGCCGATGCCCATTTACGCGACGGCCGAAACCCACGCTCACCTTCGCCGGGTTTTTAACTATGCATTCGACGCGCGGACCGTGCCCCTCGGCTATTTTCAGCCGGACCCCCGGGTGATTGACGGACCGTTCACGGTGGGGGACCTGCGCATCACCTCCTACCAATTGCCGCATGGCTCAATCACCTCCACCGGTTACGTGTTCGAGCAGGAAGGTCGGAAGAAACTGGCCTATTTGAGCGATTGCAAACTGGTTCCGGACGAAGTCATCTCGGCGATCAAAGGAGTGGAGGTGGTGGTGCTGGATGCGCTCCGCCGCGCCCCGCACCACACGCACATGTGCCTGGATGAGGCTTTAACCGCGGCGCGCCGGATTGGCGCCGGCCGGACCTATTTCACTCACCTGACGCACGATTATGATCATGATGTGGATCAGGCGGAGATGCCGCCGGGAATCGAGTTTGCCTACGATGGGTTGAGGGTAAATATTCCCTAGCATGGCTGGTCGGATGGAATGGGTGCTTGTCACCTGCTTAACTCTGTTTTTGGCCCATTCTTTGGCCGCGGAAAGCGGGGATGCGGTTGTCCTCGTTTACAATTCCAAGTCGGCCGCGTCCAAGCAAGTGGCCGACCATTACGCCGCCCGGCGAAAAGTGCCAGCGGATCAAATCATCGCCTTGTCCCTGCCAGAGAGTGAAACCATCTCGCGAGATGAATTCGAGACGGCCCTGCAGCAGCCGCTTTGGAACGAAATGCGGGCTCGGAAATTGCTCGCCTATCGCAGCCGTGATTCTCTCCAGGCAACCCAGCAATGCAATGTGGTCGAGGCCAAGGTCCGCTACGCCGTCCTTTGCTATGGCGTGCCGGTGAAGATCAATCCCGATCCGAATCGCAAGGAAGAGATGCCGGAGGGGCTGCGCCAGGAGTTGCGGCGCAACGAAGCGGCGGTAGACAGTGAACTCGCCCTCCTGCCGCTGCTCGATCGCAAGCTGCCGATCACCGGCCTTCTTGGGAATCCGGCCTATTCGACGACGAATGCCGCCTGGCTTCATCCCACCAACGGCGTGCTGATGGTGGCCCGTCTGGATGGCCCGTCGCCCCAATTGGCGATGGGGCTGGTGGATAAAGCAATGCAGGCGGAGGAGGAGGGTCTTTGGGGAAGGGCCTATTTCGACCTGCGCGGCTTGACCGATGGCCCCTACAAAGCGGGGGATGAATGGATGCAAGGGGCCTATGAATCGGCTCGCGTTTTTGGGTTTGAAACGGTGGTCGACAAGGCGAGCGGCACTTTCCCTCCGCAAACGCCCATGAACGACATCGCCCTGTATTTTGGGTGGTACGATCAAAGCGTGTCCGGTCCCTTCACCAATGGCTTTGCCCAGTTTCGGCCAGGGGCGGTCGCCTACCACCTGCATTCTTTTAGCGCCCGCACCCTGCGGGTCAACGACGTCTGGTGGGCCGGGCCGTTGATTGGCCTGGGAGCGACTGCGACGATGGGCTGCACCGAGGAGCCCTATCTGCAAACCACGCCGCAGCCCAACATTTTTCTTTCGCGTTTTCTCTTGCTGGGGTTTTCCTTCGGTGAAGCGGCTTATGCTTCGCAGCCGGCTCTTTCCTGGCAGAACACCATTGTGGGCGATCCTCTTTATCGTCCCTTCGCCAAGTCCCAGAAGGACCGCCACGCCGAGCTGGAAGCGAAAAAGGACAGGAACCTCGAATGGTCCATGCTGATGTGGATCAACTATCGGCTGGCGCAGAACGCCTCCATTGACGAGATCGCGCAGTTTTACGAGCAAAACCCGGAATGCCGGAAGAGCGCGCTGCTGCAGGAAAAGCTGGGCGACATCTACCGTTTGCGAGGGAAACTTTTCGACGCGGCGGAAGCTTACGAGCATGCATTGACCCTTCCCGCCACGCCTTTGCAGAAGCTGCGATTGAATTTAACGGCGGCTTCTCTCTTTTCGTTGCTGTCCCGCAACGCCGAGGCGTTGGAGCTTCTCAAGGAGGTTCTGCGCAGTTTTCCGAACTACGCGGACAAAAAGGATATCTACGAGCGCCTGCAGAAGTCCGCGGGGCGTTTGCATCGTGATGACGAGGCCGCAGAGTATGAGCGCCTCGCCCGGCAAAGCGAAGCGAGCTCCCGCTGACGGGCCGCCCGCAGGCAATTCCGGGCGTTTCCCGCGCGCGGACGCACTCGGCCTTGTTTAACCGGCGCCGTCTCATATAATCGCGCCGTGAAAACTCCGGATTGCCAGGAAGCTCGCCGAAGGACTTCGAGAAAAGCATGAACCTGGGACTCGCATTTTCTGAATCGGCACGTTCGTGCGCGGACAAACCTGCGATCTTCTGGGGAGACGCCACTATTACCTACAACCAGATCTGGCGGGAGTCCCAAGGGCTGGCGCGGCGCCTGCAACAAGTGACCGGCCTGCGGCCGGGAGATCGCGTGGCGATCTGGCTGAAGAATTGCCCGGAGTTTGTTTCGTCCCTGTTCGGCATCTTCCTTGCGGGCGGCGCGGTCGTGCCAATCAACAACTTTCTCAAGCCGGATGAAGTGGCCTACATTTTGCGCGATTGCGGCGCCACGGTTCTGATCAGTGATCGGGAAATGGCTGACGGGACGGGCAGATTGCAGGAGGCCTTTCCCGGACTGCAAGTGATCGAGGTGGAGTCGTTCGAGAAAGAACCTCTGGATGGCCAGCCGATCCTGGGAGCTCAGCGGAAGGACGATCTCGCAGTGGTGATCTACACCTCCGGCACGACCGGCCGGCCCAAAGGCGCGATGCTTTCCCATGGCAATCTCCTGCACAATGTGGAGAGTTGCCGCCAGGTCCTGCGGGCCGTGAGCTTTGACCGCTTTGCAGTGTTGCTGCCGATGTTTCACAGCTTCATGCTGACGGTGGGCATCTTCCTTCCGGTCTGCGTGGGTGGTTCGCTGGTGGTGGTGAAAAGTTTGCACCCGCCGAAGAACATTCTTCTGGAGATCATTCGAAATCAGGCCACGATTTTGCCGGCCATCCCGCAGCTTTTTCGCACGCTGGCGCATGCGCAGTTGCCGCCAAACCTGCCTCTGCGCCTCTGCATCAGCGGGGCGGCGCCTTTGCCTGGCGAGGTCCTGCGCGAGTTTAACGCGCACGTTCCGGTCCCGCTCATTGAAGGGTACGGGTTGAGCGAGGCGAGCCCGGTGGTGTCCTTGAATCCCGTGGAAGGGCCTTGGAAAGCGGGCTCAATCGGTGTCCCCATCCCGGATGTCGAAGTGACAATTCAGGATGATCTCGGGAACATCCTGCCCGCGCGGGGGGTGGGCGAACTTTGCGTACGCGGGGGCAACGTGATGCAGGGGTATTTGAACCAGCCGGAGGAGACGGCGAAGGCTTTCCGGGGCGACTGGCTGCTGACCGGGGACGTGGGCTACAAGGATGAAGACGGCTACATCTATATCACCGATCGCAAGAAAGACATGCTTCTGGTCAACGGGATCAATGTTTATCCGCGGGAGGTGGAGGAAATCATTTACCAGTTTCCGGGCGTGAAAGAGGCCGCGGTGGTCAGCCGTCCTGATCAGCGCAAAGGGGAGCAACCGGTGGCGTTTGTGGCCTTGAATGAAAACGCCCATATCGAAAGTCGCGCCTTGGTGCAATTCCTTCGCGGCAAACTCGCGGATTACAAGGTGCCGCGGCAGATTGTGGTGTTGCCCGCTCTTCCCAGAAACGCCACTGGCAAGATCCTGAAAACCAATCTGCGGGAGATGGCCCGGGCAGGGTCTGCTCCGGACGCAGAGTAGTTACTGGCGCCGGGCCCGGTAAAAGCGGGCCGCCGGGGCGGAGTTGGTTTCCCTGTAATTAAACTGGCTGCCTGTCGAGACGATCGGGCCGCTGGCGGTCGACCAATCCACGAGATTTGTGGAGGCTTCGATAAAGAACGGTTGGGTGTTTGGAGTGCCCAGAACGATTTCCAGCAGGTGGTCGTTCAGGACAATGGAATTGAACGTGGGGGGCAGCTCGTTTTGCGGCAGCGAGATCAGCACCGTGACATGGGCGATATTCCCGAACTTCTGGCCGTCCCAGCCTTTGTAGGTGAAAGCGTCCGACCCCAGAGCGCCGGGCTTGGGCACGTAGGTGAAATTGGTCCCCTGTCCGTAAATGAGGCCTTTGCCCGGCCCTTTTAACAGGACGGTGCGAATCGGATCGCCGTCCGGGTCCGTCATATTCAAGCCAATCAACACCGGGACTCCTGTCGTGGTTGCCACGGTCTGGTCTTGCGCCTTTGGGGGTTGATTGTGCCGCACCACTTGAATGGAGTAGGTGGCTGGATCGGTTTTGGCAAACCCGTCACTCACGGTGTAGGTGAATTTATCCGGCCCGACATAGTTGGTCGCGGGCAGATACGTCACGTTGGGAGGATCGCCCGTCAAAGTTCCATGCAAGGGGGGATTCACGATGGTGAACGAGATCTTGTCTCCGTCCGGATCGAAGCCCGGAAGCCGCAGGGAAGTTGCGGTGTTGGGCAGCACCACGATCGATCCATCGGGCGCTTTCGGCGTCGCGTTGGTGGCGATGACGTTGATCGTCATGATCGCGGGATCACCGTAGGCCGTTCCGTCGAAGGGCCGAACGGAGAATGAATCGCTCCCGAGATAATTGGTGTTTGGAGTGTAAAGGAAATCGCTCGATTCTTCGAGCACCGTGCCGTGAGTTGGCCCCGTGACCTGTTCGAAGGTGATCGGGTCTCCATCCAGATCGTCGCCGGAGGGTTGGACGTGAACCGTCCGATTGGTTTTGGTCAGGAAAGTCTGGGAAACCGCGGTGGGCGGGTTGTTGCTGTTGATGATTTCGATTGTGACCAGGGCTGGATCGCTGTCGAGCTTGCCGTCGTTGGCCACGTAATGAAACGAGTCGAATCCGGAGAAGCCGCGCTTGGGATAATACACCCCCAGGCCCGGATAGCTCCACAGTTCGCCGTTGCCCGGCGAATCAAGAACTCGAAAGGTCAAAGGATCATTCTCCGGGTCGCTGGCACTGTAAAAGATGGACAGGGACGAGTTCTTCTTCATCGAGAGCTTCATGTCCTTGGCCACGGGCGGATCGTTCACCGCTTTCACCCGAATCAGGACGTTGCCCGTGCTTTCTTTGCCCGTGGCATCCCGCATCTGATAGGTAAAAGCGTCCGGCCCGGAGAAATTCTTGTCGGGAAGGTAGCTCAAAGTGTCAGCGTTGGTCTGCGTGAGAGTTCCATGGCTGGGCAGGGTGAAGCCGATCAATTGCAGCGGAGGCAGGCCATAGTCATTTTTGAGGGGCTGAATCTGCAACTCGTGATCTTCGGCGATGAGCAGGCGATCGCGAATGGCGACGGCGACGTTGGTGGGCTGTGGAGAAGGCTGGGCGGGCAGGGTGTACGCGCCCCGGTTCTGCAGGTCGTGCGCGAACATCGGCCACTCCAAAGTTCGCGGGCCGTTCGTTCCGCCCAGCTTCCAGGAGTAGATGCTGCTTTGGTTTTTCAATTTCAGATTGGTGCCAAACGTCCGCTCTTGCAGCGAAGAAATTGCCAGATCGAGATGGCCGTCGCCGTCGAAATCGCCCACCAGCGGAGGGCTCGCCTTATGAGTTCGGAACGGGCTGTAGCTTTCGATCGGCAGGCACTGAACCGCGTTGGAGCCGTTGAATGGAACAATATTTCCATGGAAATCCCAGGCAAACACGCCTCCAATGAGCGTGGTGTCATTCAGCGACACGGCCAGCGAGGTAAACCCCGGAACTCCGGTCAGGATTTCGGAGGTCCCGTCGCCGTCCAGGTCGGCCAGCGTGACTCCCACGCGGGAACTCCCGTTGTGGAAGGCGTCGATCGGCCAGCCATCGGCTTCGAACCCGTCAAACTGCAGGACATGCAGTCCCGATGGCGCGCCGCTGGCCAGCACAATTTCCAGCCGCCCATCGTGATCCAAGTCCCCCAGCGCGGGGGTTGAGAAGAAGGAATATTCTTCGAGCACCGGCCAACCCCGCCACCGCTGGCCGTCTCCTTGAAAGATATAAACGCCACCCGTGGTGCTGTCGTTATCGGCGGCGGCGGCCACGACAATATCCGGATGGCCATCCCCGTCCACATCCCCGATCACGGGTGAACTGAGAAAGTTTCCGTCGCCCGTAGCCCGCCATTTCGGATCAGGAAGGCGGGCGCTGAACGCCGAGATCTCCGAGCAACCCGACACGGCGACAATCTCAAGCTCCGGATCGTCATCGATGTTCGCCACCGCCGGGAAGATTTTTTGGACGTCATTGGTCGAACCGCACCAGGGCAGATCCCACTTGCGAACCAGTTGGCCCTTCGCAGTGTAGACTGCCAGTTCCCGCAGGTCTGGCACTTGGGTGGCCGAATATTCCTGCGAGTAGGTAATGAGTTCAACCGCGCCATCTTGGTTAAGATCGGCCAGGACTTTGGCGTGGTTTCTGGTGCTTTTCGGGATCGGCCACCCGTTCACCGGTGAACCGTCGTAATGGAAGGCGGCAATCCCATCCGGAACATCGACGAAGATTTCAGGCTTTCCGTCGCCGTCAATGTCCCCGATCGCCGGCACGTCCGGCGGAATGTCGAAACCGAGCTCTTTGGACCAGCGCAGGGTTCCATCCAGGGCGAATACCTTGAGGATCTGCTGGCGGTTGCGAGTTCCGGGATCGACCACCACCAGTTCGGCCTGCCCATCTCCATCCAGGTCCGCCATGCGGATGTTTCGCCATTCCGCGGCGGGAAAATCGGCATCGATGTCCAGGTTCACCGGCCAATGATCCCGGAGATGCCCGTCCACGTAGATGGCCGGGGCCAGAAACTCGGTCTGATTGGTCCCATTTTGCGTGACCATGCGCAGTGAATAGAATCCGTTCGGCAGCTGAGTGGTGTCCCATTCCCCGAGTTTGCTTTCGAGGATGGAGCCCGCCGGAACGCTCGGAATCTGGGTCCAACTGGCCGGGCTTAGGCCACTCCCGTAGAAAAGCTCAAACTGTTTGTTTGGCCCGTAGAGCGTCCCAGTGATCTCATAAATTCTCGGGGCCAGAATGTCCGCGGACAGAGGATGGCTGATCATCGAATTCAAAACCTTTACCGGGTTGCTCACAACCGCAGTAGTTCCATTCTGATTGGTCACCACCAATTGAACCACCGCCGGCCCGTCCGGGACGACCGAGCTGTCCACGGTGGCCAGCACGTCATTGGTGACATGCTGTGTCGAGCCTCCGATTTGAATCCAGTTCGTGGGTGATTTTCCAGCGCCGACGAACACGCCATAGCCGGCGACAAAACTTCCCGTGGCGGTCCCGGTGAGGGCGATCTGGCCGGAGAGCGTGGCGGGCGCGGAGAGGCGGGCCGTCGGCAATGGCTGATCCATCTGCACCGCCCGGCTGGCGTCGAGCCGGCCGTTTCCCATCGGTTGATCGAAAACCACTCGATCGACGCTGTTGATCAGGATGTCAAACAGCTCCTGGCGGGAATAATGTGGGAATCGGGACAGAACCAGAGCGGCCGTGCCCGACACATGGGGAGCCGCCATGGACGTGCCGCTCAGGTACCCATAGCTGTTCTCGGGCAAAGTCGAATAAATCCCGTCGCCGGGGGCGGCCATGTCCACCGTCGGGCCGTAATTGGAGAAGATCGCGCGGGCATCGTTCCTGTCAGTGGCGCCCACGGAGAGAACGCTGTCGAAGGAGGCTGGATAGGAGGGAGCATCCGAGCGGTTGTTCCCAGCGGCGGCGACGAACAGGACTCCGGCATCCGAGGCCTTTTGCACGGCGTCTTCGAGCGCCCGGCTCTTTTCGTCGAGCCCCCAGCTGGCGTTGATAATGCGGGCGCCGTTCGCCACCGCGTATTCGATGCCGGCGATCGCGGCCTCGACTGTGCCGTTGCCCTGTTCGTCGAAGGCCTTGATCGCCATCAGGGAGACATCCCAGCAAACGCCAGCGATGCCTTTCTCGTTATTGCCTCTGGCGCCGATGATGCCGGCCACATGCGTCCCGTGTTCGTTGTCGTCGTACGGGTCGCTGTCGTCTGAGACGAAATCGTAACCGAAGTAGTCGTCCACCAGGCCGTTGCCGTCGTCATCAATGCCGTTGAACGGTATCTCTCCGGCGTTCACCCAGATGTTGTCCTTCAAATCTTCGTGAAGGTAATCAATGCCGGTGTCGATCACTGCCACAATGATCCGTTTGTCGCCCGTGGCGTAGCGCCAGGCCTCCGTTGCGTGGATGTCCGCATTGGTCTTTGAGTCCGCGCCTCCCGGGTTCAGGAGCGCGTACATTTTGGAGAAATCGAAATCGTTCGGGATCACTGGATCTGCGTTTGTCAGGATCTTCAGCCGGTAATTGGGCTCGACGAATTCAACTGCGGGGTTCTCGGAGAGGCGCGCGATCTCTGAACTAAGGGGCACTTCCGGGCGCAGGGTCAGAACGTGGGTGCTTTCATCGGACTCAGCCCGGACGTTCTGCCGGGCCAGGACGCGGCCGATTTCCCGGGAGCTGGCGCTATTCCGCAGGGCTCGTTCGCGATCGCTCGGAGACGCGTCTGCCTTGAATTTTAAGATCAGCTTTTTGGAGGCGGGAGCCCGAGTGGAGAGAGCTTGCCCGAGGGAAAGCTGCAGGGAGCAGCAGAGCAGGAACAGAGCTGCGGCAATGCTGTTCAGACGCGACCAAAGGAGCATTGAAAGTCTGTCGGAAACCAGTTCTACTGTTCCTCTGTCCGAACGATTTCACAATAAGTTTTTCCACCGGGTTCGGGCCCGCGCAACCAGCGGCTGTGGCAAATGAACAGCGGCTATTACCAGGCGGGTCCGAAACGGAGCGAGCGCGTCCGGCTGTTGTTCAGCCGCATCGCCAGCCGCTACGACCTGATTAATGACATCCAGAGCGCTGGCCTGCACCGTCTTTGGAAACGCCGCATGGTCCGTGCCGCGGGCTTGGGCCGGGAGGAGAGGGCTTTGGACGTTTGCTGCGGGACCGGGGATATCGCGTTGCGCCTGGCAGAGAGCGCCGGAGAGGTGGCCGCCTGTGATTTTACACCGGAAATGCTGGCCGCTGGCCGGTTGCGTTCCGCCTCAAACGTCACCTGGGTGCAGGGGGATGCACTCGCGTTGCCGTTTGCCAACGAAGCTTTCCATGCGGTGACCATCGGTTATGGCTTGAGAAACCTCGCCGACCTTCATATCGGGGTGAAAGAACTGCTGAGAGTTCTCGCTCCGGGCGGCCGGTTGTTGATCCTGGAGTTTGGCAAGCCACCGAACCCGGTCCTGCGGACGCTCTATTTTGCCTACCTGCGCGTGGTGGTTCCTCTGTTCGGGTTGGCCTTTTGCGGCGATCCAGCAGCCTACAGTTACATTTTGGATTCGCTGCGCCATTATCCCGCTCAGGAAGGGGTGAGCCGCGCTCTGCTCGAGGCCGGCTGCCGCCAGGTTGAGGTCATCAACTTTCTCGGCGGATCGATGAGCCTGCATATCGCCCTGAAAGCGTGAGGACGTGGAGGCATTACTTGGCCAGCGCGACGATGTAGCGTTGCAGCCGGGCCGTTTCGTCCGTGAGGGAAAGATCACCGTAAATCTGGTGCAAGTTGGAGCACATGCGCAGGAGCGTGCGCCGGCCGGTGACTGGAGCGAGGTAAGATTCCTTGAAGCCATCCCGGGTATGCACCAGGTATTTGACGCAATCGGCCTTGGTTAGCAGCTTGCCGCGATTGAAGGCATCAATGAAAAGGGCTTCCTCGGTGTGGTTCTGATAGCGGCAAAGAAAATGACCCGGCATGCCGATGCCAACCATCGGCAGCTTAAGGCGGCGTCCGACCGCCAGATAAATCGAACAGAGGCTGATCGGGTTCCCGGTTCTCCGATCCACCACCCGATTGATGAAGCTATTCTCGGGATCGTAGTAATTCTCTTCGTTGCCGTGAAAGCCGAGTTCTTCGAAAAGATAATGGTTGATGATGGCGATGGTTTGTTCGGCATCCCGGGAAGGATCGATCTGCTCCCGAAGTTCCAGCGCGAAGTTATCGAAAAGCGCCTGGTAGGCCTGGATGTTGATGTCGGGATATTGGGTTTGGGCCAGGAGCAGGGACCCCAGCTCCGCATCGAGCTCTTCGCCCTGGGTCAGGCAGAACGCCAAAAATCGGTTGTCGGCGGTCTGGCGCGAAAGATACTGAATAATCTCGATCGACCGGCGGCGCAGGACGGGATCGCTGCTCAACGTCGTCGGTTGCAGCCAGCGGGTGACAGAGAGGCCATAGCTGAGAATTTTCGCCCGAATCGTCTGATAAACGGCCGGATCCTCATCGGCCAGCAGATTCAAAAGCGCCTTCTTTTCGCTTTCGCGCGGTTCACTCGCTCGTTCTGGAACTCCGACTGAACTCATCTGCAGGTTCGACAGTTGTTATCATGGCGGCATTCGAGGAAACTTTCCAGCAAAACGACCGCCGATTTTTTCGTCCATCGGGAGCGGGTTTCAGGCGGAGAGGCTCTTCAGATAGTCGAACGAGTAGAGGCCGGTCGAGTGGCCATCGCCCCAGACCGGATTTAGGGCGTAGCCGCCCACATTGTTCAATCGGACCAACCGGAATGAGCTGGCCCCCAGTTCCCGGTGCGGCCCCTTGTAAACATTGCCGAGAACGTCGGTTTCCCCGTGGCACGACGCGCAAGGACATTGCCGGCGCATTTTCTCGATGGAAACGAAGGTTTCAGAGCCGTCATCCCATTTAATCGCCAGTTCGCCGCCGATTTGTTGGATATTCTCAGGTCGCATGCTGCAAGCCCTGACCCTGGCCATCTGCACCGCCACCATCCAGGTCGATCAGGATATCGCGAGGCTCAGCCCCTTTGCTCGGCCCGACGATCCCGCGGCGTTCCAATTCGTCCATGATGCGCGCCGCGCGCGTGTAACCGAGGCGCAGACGGCGTTGCATCAGGGATACGCTGGCCTTTTGCTCGCTGCGAATCACCTCGATGCATTGCTCGATCAATTCTTCGTCTTCGTCGCAGGCATCTTCATCGTCAGCCATGGATGCCGGCCGGGAAAGTTGCTGATGAATATCGACTTCGTAGCTCGGCTTGCCCTGTTTCGCGATGGAATCGACGATCCCCTGGATTTCCTGGTCGGTAATGAGCACGCCTTGCGCCCGCGTCAATTTTGCCGAGCCGGGCGGCAGGTAAAGCATGTCGCCTTTGCCCAACAACTTGTCGGCTCCCATCGCGTCGAGAATGGTCCGGGAATCGACCTTGGCCGCCACCTGGAAAGCAATGCGGGCCGGGATGTTGGCCTTGATCACGCCGGTGATGACATCGACGCTCGGGCGCTGGGTGGCCACGATGCAGTGAATGCCCGCTGCGCGCGCCATTTGGGTGATGCGCGCAATGGCCAGCTCGACGTCGGCTGGCGCCACGAGCATCAGGTCGGCCAGCTCGTCGATGATCACCACGACGTAGCTAAGCTTTTCGGGTATGACGATATCGTCATCCCGAGGCACGACGATTTCTTCATCGAGTTCAACGGCGAATCCATCGGCATTCGGCTCGACTTTTTCCCGCTTGGCGGTCAAGGGCAGTTCCTGTTGGGCCGTTTCCTCGACCGGCTTGTCCTTCGGGCGGTCGTTGAACGACTTGATGTTCCGCACGCCGACTTTGGCAAAGATCTGGTAGCGCTTCTCCATCTCCGTCACGACCCAGCGGAGCGCGAGCACGACTTTTTTTGGGTCGGTTACCACCGGCACAACCAGGTGCGGCAGGCTGTTGTACTGCTGCAGTTCGACCACTTTTGGGTCGATCATCACGAACCGGAGTTGATCTGGGGAAAATTTATAGAGCAACGACGCGATGATCGAGTTGATGCAGACCGATTTTCCGGACCCGGTGCTGCCCGCGATCAAAAGGTGGGGCATTTCCGCCAGATCTCCGATGATGGGATGTCCGTAAACGTCTTTGCCGAGCGCCAGAGGGATGCGGGCTTTGCTGTTCTGCCATTCCTCGGATTCGAGAAGGTCACGCATGATGACCTTGGTTTTCACCGCGTTCGGCACCTCCACGCCGACTGAACTTTTTCCCGGGACAGGCGCGAGAATGTTGATGCGCTCGGCTTTAAGCGCGGCCGCGATGTTGTTTCCGAGAGCGGTGATCTTCTCCAGGCGCACGCCCGGAGCGGGATGCAGTTCGTAGCGGGTGATGGTCGGACCTTTGGTGATGTCGCCGAGGGAAACTTCGATCTGGAACTGGGCGAGCGTGTTCTGCATCAGACGGGCATTGGCCATCAACTCTTCCTTCGACTCGGTGGGCTTTACGTTCGGGTCGGGATGGTTGAGCAGTGCGTGGCTCGGCAGCTGATAGTTGCCGATGAGCGGAGTGGAGGCCACGGCGATCGGCTTGCTTCTCCTGGCGACGACTTTGGGCTTGGGGGCAGCCGCGGCGGCATTGAGCGCAGCGGTTTCCGCCTCTGTTTCGTCCGGTTTTGCCGGAGCGGCTTTTTCAGCTTTTTCGGCGGGGCGTCCGAGCACGTCGTCCCGAGTGGCCGCCGCGATCTCCTTGGCGGTGATGACTTCGCCTTCATCGGGAGGGAGGGGGCTCGCGGAGGCTTCAAATGGGTTGGACTTGCCTTTCGGCTTGGCCGCTTTGCTTTGCTGCGGAATGCTCAGATCGCGAACGGTCGGTTCTGGGACTGGTTGCAGATCGGCGCCCAAGTTTGGCGCGCCCTCGACGGCAACAACTTCGTCTTTATCCAGTTGCTGCTGGAGCTTTTTGGCCTGCTTTTCGAGGTCCTTGGCTTTTTTCTCCAAGGCCTTCTCCTGCTGTTCCACCGCCTCTTCCTGGAACTGTTGGCGAGCGGTCGCGCGCCGGGCCATTTGCAGCTCCCACATTTCCCGCAGCCAATGGCCGAGCTGGAAATTCGTCAGATAAAGCAGGCTCACCGTGTAAACGGTGATGAACACGAGCGTGGCTCCGACTTTGCCGAAATGGCGGAACACCAGGTCATTCATTACCTGGCCGATGATCCCGCCCACCGGGGCATTCAAGTTGTCCCGCAGTTCGATCAGGTTATTCCCGTACAGGTCCAGCAGCCCCATGCAGGCGAAGACCAGAACCGCCGACCAAAGCCACCGCCTTTGCAGGTAGGTCAAAAACGAAAGCAGGTGGCCCAGGCTCAAAAAGAAGAGGACAATCGGCAGCAAGTAGGCCGCGGCGCCGAAGACGAAAAACAGGCTCCAAGCCGAGCGCGCTCCGATCACCCCGATCCAGTTGCGCACTTCCTTGTTTCCCGGGATCGAGTTGATTCCGAGGTCGTGGCGATCGTAGGTGAAAAGAGCGATCAGGACGATGACCGACAAGGCGAAGTAAATGACACCCAGGATGTCATTCCGTCCGTGTCCTTCAGTCGCTTCTGAAGCTGCTTTGCGAGCCATCTGAATAAGCTACGGAAAGGGCTCGGAATGACAATGCAAAAGGGATGGGAATGGGAAGCCGCTCCCGGCGTTCGGCGGGCGGCCGCTCTTGGGCGCTTTGGGCAAAACGCTTGGGCATTTCTTGCATTCGTCGGGCCCTCCGCCTAGGCTGCCCTCCCTTTAAATACCCATGGAATCTACGGTGAATAACGGGAACTGGCCGCGGGCTGCGCGGACGTTCAAAGCAGATGATCTGGATGTGCGGGTCTACAACACGCTGGACGACCTCGCGAGTGACGCCGCTCTGGAGGTGAACGCGCTACTGCGCGGGGCGATCAAGGAAAAGGGTTCCGCTGCCGTCATTCTTGCCACCGGAAACTCTCAGATCCAGTTCTTGAAGAAACTGGTCGCGCTGGAGGGAGTGGACTGGAAACGCGTCACGCTGTTTCACATGGACGAATACCTTGGTCTGCCCAGCGCCCACAAGGCCAGCTTCCGGAAGTACTTAAGGGAGCGTGTGGAGACGCTGGTCCAACCCAAAGAGTTCCATTACATCGATGGGGAGGCAGCCTTGCCGCTCGACGAGTGTGATCGCTACGAAAGCCTCTTGCGCGCGCAACCAATTGACCTTTGCTGCCTCGGCATCGGTGAAAATGGGCATCTCGCTTTCAATGATCCGCCCGTGGCGCGATTTGAGGAGAAGCACTTGATCAAGCTGGTGAAGCTGGATGACGCCTGCAAAATGCAGCAAGTGCGCGAAGGACATTTTGCCAGCCTGGAAGCGGTTCCGCCGTATGCTTTTACGCTCACGGTGCCCGCTCTCTGCACCGCGCGCCTCATGATCTGCATCGCCCCTGAAAAGCGCAAAGCTGAAGCGGTGAAGAACGCATTGCGCGGCCCGGTGAGCACTGCCTGTCCGGCATCCTTCCTCCGCAAGCAAAAGCACTGCACGCTTCTGCTCGATCACGATTCCACCTCGTTGCTTTAAGAGCTTTCCGCTGCTTGCGGAGCCTCTAATTGAGCCGCGTCAGGGGCGGGTAGGCGGCCAGTCGGTAGAAGAAGAGCTGCGAACTGTTCGGTGGCAGGTGAATTTTCTGTTCCGAGCCCGTGCCGGTGAGCGGTGCGGCGAGGGCAGGAGCCCAGAGCCCTGATCCAAATGGCGGGTGCTGTTCAATCCGGTAAACGTAATCGCGCTTCGTTGGGAAAGTGAGATCATTGCCCTCCTGTGTGACGGCCAGGTGCAGCGGCCCGAGAAAATCGGTGGGGTCGAGCGGGTTGGTTCCGGCCAGGTATTCCTGGAGGTCCGTCTGGCCGTCGTGATCGGTATCGGCGTCCGCTGAAAGCACGTTTAGGCTTCCCGCCATCTGGATTTCCCACGCATCGGGCAGTCCATCCCCATCCGTATCCGGGAGCTGGGCGAGGGAGTCGATCCGCAGATAATCCGCGGTTGAGGCGAGCGGGATCCAGCCGGCGTTGGCTGACCAGGCGGACCCGGACAGCTTGCCCGTGGTCCAATCGACTCGCGCGTTCCCTGTCGGTGCGAAATTGATCCAACCGATATTGGCCCCGTAAGCAAAGCCGGTCAGTTGCCCCGCGGGGGAGACGTTCACTCCGAAATCCACGGCTGAATTATTGGCGTAGGCGACCCCATTCGCCGGCTGGCCTGAACCGAGGTTGATCCAGCCGACGGAGCTGCCGTAGATGAAGCCCGAGCAGAAGTACTGAGTGATCTCCGCGCCGCTCACATCCGAGAGCCGCCAGTCGATTTCCCCGATGAAATCCGAGCCGCTGCGCGAATGCGCCGGGTCGATGTTCGTGTCGGCATGCGCGCCCAGCAGGGAGGCTGCGGCGAGGATGAGCAAACGGCCGCGCATGGGAAGCCTAGTAGATGAAGTTGCTCATCGGGTTGATGGGGTCGGTCCCGTCAAACGTGGAGACCACGGGCCCCATCAACTGGTCGCCAGTTGTGAAAAAGTTCAGGGAATTGTTGGTCGCAGTGTTCTTCACCACGAAGTTCCCGCCGGCTTCCATGGCAATGCCGCGGTCGTTGGCGGTGACGCTGTTTTCCTGGATCACATTGTCCGTGCCCTTCGCATGGATGCCCGCCGCGCCCTTCAAATTCGAGTTGGCATTGGCGTTGTTTCGCGAAACGACGCATTGATCGGTGAACGCGATGCCGTCATTGCCGTTGTGCTGCGCGGAGCAGTCGCGCACCGTGCTGCCTTTGAGCGCAGTAATTCCGCCCCCGCCGTTGGAGTCGGCTTTGCAGTTTGAAAGGTGCGCGGTGTTGCCCGCCGCGATTCCGATCGCTCCGTTGCCGGAAGAGCCGCAATCGGCCACGGTCACTCCGTCATCCGTATTGATGCCGTTGTAGGCGTTCCACGAGGCGTGGCTGCGCATGATCGTGGTCAGACGTCCGGCGCTGATTCCGTGGACCTTATTGGCGTCCGCAGTGCAATCCGTGATCTGGATTCCCACGCCGCCGTTGATCCCGGTGCTTTGGTTGTCGGTCGCCGAAACATTGATGACTTTCGAGAAGTCTCCGGCAGAAACGCCCGCCATGGCATTCTGGGCGGCTGTGCTGTCCCGGATCGTGCATTTCTGGTCCACGTCAAGGCCGTTGCCACCGTTGGCGATCGCCTGGCAGTTCGAGAGGGAACTGGCGACGCCGGCGCGAATGCCCACCGATCCGTTGCCGCTCGACACGCAGTTGGCCAGGACGCTGGCAGGTCCCACACTAATGCCGCTTTCGGCGCATTTGGAGATGCGGAGGGATTCGAGCTGGATATGCCCGGTGCTGCTGGCCTCAATCCCCGAGCCGGTTCCGGCAATGGCGCCATTCCGAATCGTGACGTCATTGTGGCCGGGAACAACTGTTATGCCCGCCGCGCTGTCCGGGGCGCCGCTGATCACGAATCCCTGCAAATCGAGCGTGACATTGTCCGCATCGATGGAAATCGCGGCCTGGTCGGTCGTGGCAAAAAGATTGGTCGCCAGATAGTAGGAGCCGGAGGCCGAAATTTTGAAAGGCGCCTTCTCAATGATCACGCGTGGCTCGATCTGTCCGAGCGTTTTCATGCTGGGCGCGGGGCCGGTGGGTGGCGTCAGGCTGCCTTGGGCAAAAGCCGTGGCGGCCGCGCTGGCAATGACAAAAAGATTCCGAGTGTTAGCAATCATACAAGAAGGCGGGTCAAGCGGGCGGCTTACCTAAGGCTTGAGGCGCTCAGGCGCAGGCGTTCCGAGTCGGTGTTTGGGGGCAGTGGCAGGTAGCTCCAGTCCAGGCTGCTGGCGCTTTTCAGCTTCCAGGCCTCGACGTGGCCGTCAGCGAAAGAGATCGTGAAGGTTCCGTCGTGGCGTGTGGCCGGGGCGTCGAACAGGCCGCGCCCCTCCATATCGATCACGAACCAGCCCTCGTTGATGCTCTTTTCGTGCTCATCCACAAAAACAATCGCCTGTCCGGGAGAAGGGGAAACAATGTCGCTTTCCTTGTGGAAAACCCGGTAATTATCTTCGCCGGGCAGCGCTACGCCTCCCATCCATGAGTTGATGCTGTAGCTGCGGACGCGCGGGGTCACTCCGGTCGCGCTTTTGTCGGATGGGCAGCGGTAGACGCCCGCGGAGCCGTTGTACGGCCAAAGAGTGCCCAACTTGAGGCAATTGAGATTGGTCGAATCCAGAACGCCGGCATCAACCTGTCCAAAAGCCGGATTGTCATCCATCGTGCCGCGAACCCAGGCATTCGTATTGATGGCTCCAAAAGCTTGAGCGAAATAGCTCTCGGGGAGCATCCCGGCGTGATCCTGGGCGTAGGAAGTCCAGCAAATGCTGAGTTGCTTGATGTTGCTGAGGCAGCTGATGCGATGCGATTTTCCCTTGGCTTTCGCGAGAGCGGGAAGCATCAGGCTGGCGAGAATTCCAATAATCGCCACCACCACCAATAATTCCACGAGCGTGAAACCAGAACTCTCCCCCGACCTCCTCAAACTGATACTTCGCGCATTCATACTTCAGAGAGAAAAACTTTCTCTCGGAACCCTCGAAGCAGCTGGCGTGCCGTTCGCGGAAGTGCAAAAATTCGCTTTGGCCGTTCCGTCTCGAGTCGGATCGTCGGTCGCGCTGCGTTAGTGCCACATCCTGTGGTGTTTAAGCCCCGCCAAAGATGGGGCCTGTTCCGCACCCTCCCGACCTGAGAATTCTTGAGAGCTTTGGTTGCAAAACCGACTTTGGCTGGTCCCCAAAGCGGTTTTCTACCGGTATCTTTTTCCTTTTTGAGCCATGGTTTTGCGCGGCTTTTCCCTTTCGAAAACTCAAGCGGGCTGGTGATTTATCCCGCCGCCCGCGATTTTATCCCCCACCAGACGCCGGCTGGGAATATCTTCCTGCTTGCCTTTTCAGGTTCCTGCGGAATGATTTCCGGCTTTACGTATGAGTTCCGAAACACAGCCGCCCCGTGACGCTGGTGCGCAGCGCGAAGCCGACGTTTACGATTTGCTGGCCTGGCTTGAAGTGAATAAGAAGCGGGTTGCCACTGGCGCCTTGATCGTCGTGGCGATCGGGTTTGCCATTGCCACCATCCGCTATATGAATCAGCAGAAGGAGCAAAAGGCGAGTGGCGCACTCCTGGCTCTGAAGCCGATGTTGACCCCGCAAACCAACGTGCCGCCGCCCCAGGCTTCTGCGCTATTGAAAGTCGCCCAGGATTTCAGCGGGACCAGCGCGGCTGACCGGGCTCGGTTGCTGGCGGCCACCACTTTGTTTACCGACGGGAAATATGCCGATTCCGAAAAGGAATTCGGTTCGTTCCTCAAGGATCTGCCGGAAAGCCCTTGGGCGGCGGAAGCTGCCTACGGCGTGGCTGCGTCGCAGGAAGCCCAGAACAAGGTCAACGAAGCTCAGGCCTCCTATCAGAATGTCGCCACGGCCTATGCGAATTCATCGCTGGCGGCCGACGCGAAGCTTGCGCTCGCCCGGATTTACGAGGCGCAAAAGAAGCCGGACCAAGCGTTGCGGCTTTACAACGAGCTGCTCGCCCCTAAACCGGGCGCGCAACCAGGTGAAATCGGCAACTCGGCCGCCTTCCAAAAGAAGGAGGCTCTCTTGCGGGTTCATCCCGAGTTGAGCACGAACCTGGCGGCCAAGGCTGTCCCTCCGCCCGCTTTGAAAGCTGCCCTGACCAACGCACTGGCCACGGCCCTGACCAATGTCGCGGCTGCCGCAGCCACGAATGGCGCTCCCCAAGCGAAGTAGTGGGGACGATTCGCGCTCGCGACCGTAACGGAATCGACATGGGGCTGCTGGACCGGAGATCTTCTGTCGGCGAGGTTGGAGGCATCAAGCTTTTGGATGCGATGAGTTCTCGAATTACCATTATCGGAACGGGTTACGTGGGGCTCGTCACCGGCGCTTGTTTCGCGCAGGTCGGCCATCAGGTGATTTGCGTGGACTGCGATGAGGCGAAGGTCCGCCTCTTGCGGGGCGGCGGCATTCCCATCTACGAACCTGGTCTGGAGGAACTCGTTCGCACCAATACGGCCGAGGGTCGGCTGTCCTTCACCACCTCGACCGAAGAGGGGGTCAGCAAATCGGACATTATTTTTATCGCGGTTCCCACTCCCCCCCAGCCGGATGGCTCCGTGGATCTGACGTTCATCGAGCGCGTGGCCCGGGAAATCGCGGGAGCCATGTCGGCTTACAAAATCGTCGTCGACAAGAGCACGGTTCCCGTCAAAACCGGCCAGAAGGTGGCGGAGACAATCTCCCGCTACTGCAAGGCGAAGGTTGAATTCGACGTGGTCAGCAATCCCGAATTCCTCCGCGAGGGGTTCGCCGTTGATGATTTGATGAAGCCGGATCGGATCGTGATCGGAGTTCAATCCCAGCGCCCGGTGCAGGCGATGAAGGAGGTCTATTCACCGTTCCAGGCCCCGATCCTGGTGACCGACATCAATTCGGCCGAGTTGATCAAGCATGCCGCCAACTCGTTCCTCGCTCTGAAGATTTCCTACATCAACGCGATCTCCGTGATCTGCGAGGCGACCGGCGCAAACGTGCAGGAGGTGGCCAACGGCATGGGCATGGATGAACGGATCGGACGCCGCTTTTTGGATGCCTCCCTCGGTTTTGGCGGGAGCTGTTTCCCGAAAGATCTCAGCGCCTTCATCAAGATCTCCGAGCAGCTGGGGTATGATTTCGGACTTCTCAAGGAAGTTCAGAAGATCAATCACAACCAGATGGATCGCTTCGTCAAAAAGATCAAAGAGACGCTCTGGGTGCTGAAAGACAAGACGATTGGCGTGCTGGGCCTGGCTTTCAAGCAAAACACCGACGATGTTCGCATGTCCCCGGCGATCGATCTGTGCCAGCGGCTGATGAGCGAAGGCGCGCGTCTGCGCGTGTTTGACCCCAAGGCCATGGACAAGGCGAAAGCGGTGCTGCCGGATGCGGCTTATGTCTCCGACATGAATCTGGTGCCCGAGGGGTGCGACGCGTTGGTGGTCGCCACCGAATGGCCGGTCTTCCGGAAACTCGATCTGGAGCGGGCTCGGAAAGTCATGACCCACCCGATCATGTTCGACGGCCGGAATCTTTTTGATCTGAAGGAGATGGAGTCTCTCGGCTGGATCTACAAGAGCATCGGCCGGTAGATCCTCCCGCCTCGATCGTCAGTGCATCTCCACGCCGCAATGCCCGATGCCCGGCCGGTAGTAATTGAATTGCACGTTGGGGTGATCGGCCAGGAGTGACATTGGAACCGCGCTGTCGGGAAGCCCTTTCGAAATCATGAAAGCGGTCAACCGCTGTCCGAACGGGTTGTCGTGCGTTCCCGCCTGCCAGATCGAGACCTTTTCGGCCTTCCAGGTTTCGTACGGCCCGACGGAAATGGCCTGATGCGGGACGCCTGCCAGGTTCCCCCCTCCGGAGGTCCGGGCGTTTTGCACCAGCGTGACCGGATGCAGGTCCACCAGGCGCGTTCTCAGTTGCCGATATTCAAGCGGAGTGGGCGGCGCGTCTTTGTAGGCCCCTTCCCGCTTGGGCGGATCGTTAAACGCCCAGTGCTTGATCTCGCCCTGGCCGCCCTGCATGACCGCGCAACGGACATCTTCCCAGGCATTTTTGTATGCAACCAGATCACCCCGCGGAAAGTGGAGATGAGCATGGGGAATCTGCAGATTTGGATGGATACGATCGAAACACAATTCCCGATCGGCCTTTTCGAATGAGAGGGGGTGCGAAGGGGAAACCGGCTTGCCATTCTCCACCCATTCGTCCATCGCAAAGAAGTGGGCGTGGTTCAGCTTGATCTGCAACTCGTTGACCAGTCGGGCAACCAACGGAAGTTGCTCGGTAGGTCCGATGGGCCCGCAGATGCCGCACGGATTATCCGCGGTTGATTGCCGCCAGGCATGGATATATTCCAGGGCCTCGGCCAGATAAAATTCCTCCAGAGTGTCGTAGAACACTACTTGAAAGCCGGGCCTCGAGAGCTGCAACAAGTCGTTCGCGGTCAGCTTGGCGACATCCCGCAGCAAGCTGTCATCCAGGGTCGTATAATCCCACCAGTTCGAGGCGATTGAGCTGTGCTTTCGCGGCATGCGACAGCTTAGACCAGGTTAGTTTCCAAACGCAACGTCCGCCTGTTTTCCGTCCTTTGCTTCAGGCATTCGCCGTCTCTCAAACCTGTGGATAGCGCTTGTTCCGCAAGACCAGCCGGCCGAGCGCGGCGTTCAGCGGATCTTCGTCCTTTGCGGAAAATCCGTAGTGCAGATGCCGCCGCCAGCCTTCGGCGTGCCGAAATTTGCCTGACATCCGGCCAAGTTCGACGGACATCTCGTCCATCACCTGCAGATAGGAGTCCATCCCTTGAGTCGCGTCCAACCAGGCTTTTTGGCTGTGATGCGCTGCAAGCGCCTCTCGCTTGCGCGCGACCACCGAACTCGTATTCACAAAGAGCTCGGGCTCGACCCGGTGGCGCAATGGATCACGCAGTCCGTGCGGCATGCCGTGGTACAAAGCGACGTTGCTCTCCACGGCCTGGCGATTCGGCACGGTGCGAAAATTCGGCATGCCGCGGGAAAATGCGGCGGTCACGGCCAGCCGGCAGGTATTGGTGTGATCTTCCATGTAATCCTCCGGAGATGGGATCAACAGGATGTTCGGATTGGCGTCGCGAAGGACTGCCGCCAGCCGCCGGAGCGTTTTCAGGTCGTAAAAAATTTCGAGGTCGTCCGTCAGGCTGGGGTGATAATGGGCTCCGAGCAATTGCGCGGCGCGCTTCGATTCCTGGCGGCGCACCGCACGGGTGCGCGCCGTGGGCATCGTCATGCTTCCACAGTTTCCGCTTGAGACGGTCATGTAGTGCAGTTCGTAGTTCTTTTCCCCGAGCAGCAGCAATGTTCCGGCCATGAGGAATTCTATGTCGTCTGGGTGGGCGGCGACGGCCATCGCGACGCGTTTTTCTTGCATTTCGTGCGCCCGTTGTAAGAAGAAAGCCCGTCCGGCGCAACTGAAACGCCGGTCCGGTGAGATTGGTATCGCTTGCGTCAGCGGCGGCGAATCGTGATGTTGCCGCCCGAGGTTTCGAGCAACAGGTCCGGTCCGCCGCCGTTCGCCTGCGCCGTCAATTGCGATCGGTCGCGGTTCGCCTGCCCTGGGAAATCAGAATGGATGTTTCCTCCGCTCGTCCGCGCCGCGATGGCCGCTCCCACTCCGTCACCCAGAGTGGCAGTCACGTTGCCTCCCGAGGTCCTGAGGACGGAGTTGCCCTTGGGCTGTCGGGTCCAGCGCGCGCTCAAATTGCCGCCGGCGGTGCGAGCGCTTACCGTGCTTTGGGCGTCGAGGATTTCGATGTTTCCTCCGCTCGTCTCCGCCTCCACCGCGCCTGCCGCGCTGTCGACGACAATGGATCCGCCGGAGGTTTGGGCGCGCAAGCTTCCTTCGACTCGGCCCGCGTGCAGGTTTCCTCCAGACGTCTGAAGGTGGACATCGCCGCGAGCGCCAAGGAGGTGGATCGATCCTCCCGCCGTGCTGGCCTCCACGGTTCCCTCGAGTGAGGCGATCTCAATATTGCCGCCCGCTGTGCCCAGATTCACATTGAATCGCTTCGGAATGGTGACAGTGCATTCCACCTGCAGGCGG
Source organism: uncultured Verrucomicrobiota bacterium (assembly GCA_964566945.1). GTDB lineage: Bacteria > Verrucomicrobiota > Verrucomicrobiia > Limisphaerales > SXQI01 > DASVNK01. The sequence continues at coordinate 191,396 of CAZMKE010000003.1, forward strand.
TTCGCCGGATTCCGCCGGAACAGCCGGAAATGCCGCGCCGTCTCTGTGTGGACGCTGACGGTGTTTCCATCCTGCCGCAGCTCGACTTTGTGGGCCTCGAAGGCCTCTCGCCCCTGCGCCTCCGAGCCGCGTTTCAGCTCTCGCACGATGGTCACTTCCACTCGATCTGATTCCGCAGTTTTGACGTGGATCGCTCCCCGGTCGAGTTGGATGCGAAGCGTGCCTCCGGGGCCCACTTCGAAGGCTCGCTCCAACACGTCTCGGGGTGCCGCCGAGCAGGTCAGGGCAAAGAAGCCCGCCAAAAGAGCAGGGTAGATAACTTTCATGGTGTGGTGTCAGGTCGCTTCTGGGCAGTAAGCGTAAAGAAGTGGTTTACGCGGCGAAAGTTTCAATTTGCGAGGCATGGTGCGCGCTGCGAATCCGGGCCGGCTTCGGGGCTTATAGGGAAAAACCCTATATGTTGTGAGGGTATTCAGTATTTCTCTTTACAGTTGCCCCCGCTTTGGTGGCGGCGTTTTCTTCGATTTACTCCTCATCGGTCGTTCTCCTTGGCAGCCAGGGGGAATCCAGGAATTTTCAATTCCTCTGCTCGGAGATTCCTCCGACCTGAATTGAAGTGATTGTTGGTCGGATAAACTCCTGCAAGGGCCGAGTGGGGGTGCTTTTGGGGTCGGTTTCATTGTGGAAGGGGTTTTCTCCTCCTCGGAGAGAAAGGGTATACGGGTGAATGAAACCGACCCTCTTTCTTTCCTTTGCGTTTGACCGCTTTCGCTCGTTCCCGTGACTCTCTCCCGGATGATGCTTCGATTTCTGTCGGTTGGGCTGTTTGCGTGCTTGGGGCTCCTGCCCGCCGAGGGCCAAAATGCGCCTTCGTTGAAGGGAACCGCTCGAGCTTTTGGCCAGCCGGTCCGTGACGATGTTTTCCTCCAGGAGGTTTCCCGTCAGCTCCCGGTCAGCTCGCCGGTTTCTTCGGTGGCAGTCTGGCGGGGGCAGGTCTTTGCAGGATCGGCGGCCGGATTGCTCGAACTTTCCGGCGACTCGCTCAACCCGGTTGCGTCGGTCGGCGGTTCCGTGCGTCGAGTGGTTTCCCTGGTCGACGCGGTCTGGGCATTAACGGATGAAGCGCTCTATCGATTCAGGGCCGATTCCTGGCAGAAGATTGCGCAGGCTGGAGTGGTGGCGATGACGGATTTTGGCGGGCACACCCTAGCCGCGACTGGCTCCCAGCTTTTGGAGTGGGATGGCGCCCGCTTCTCTCCCATCTCGCAAAAGAGCGCTCCGTTTCCGATCCAGCAGATTGCTCCATTTAATGAGACGCTCTATGTCCAAGGGGGCAGAAGACTTTCCTTGTTCAGCGCCGCAATGTTTGGCGGGATCGATATTTATGGCTCTCCCACTGACCTCGGTTGGGACTGGGGTTCGCTCCCATCGCCGAATGTTCGCGATATGCTGGCTGATGGACCGTGTCTCTACCTGGCGACGGATCGCGGCGTGGGTATTCTGCGAGGCATGACTTTGACGGCCCTCAGGGGCGCGGATGGATTGCCTTTCGAAGACACGACCTGCCTGGCCAAAGGTTTTGCCAACGACGTCTGGATCGGCACTTCGCGAGGGGCGATCCGCAAGCTGCCGGGCCCCGAGTTCCATTACTTCTCCGGCCGGCGCTGGCTGCCGGGGGAGCGCGTGAACGGGATCGCGGCCGCCGAACGGTCGGTTTGGCTGGCAACCGATGGCGGTCTGGCGGAGATCTCCTACCACCCGATGACGCTGGAGGCGAAGGCGGCGTTTTATGAGCAGCATCTGCGCGATTGGGGGCAAAAACGGCTGGGGTTGGTGCACAAACTCGAGTGGGATGACGCGCTCGGAGAATATGTGCGCGAAGCCGGGGACAACGACGGCGGCTACAGCTCAGACTACCTGAGCGCGCAAAGCTACCGTTACGCTGTCACCAGAGATCCGGCGGCCCGAGCGGAGGCCGTGAACACTTTCCGCGCTCTTCGCTGGCTCGAACGCATGACCGGGATTCCCGGATTCCCCGCTCGCTCGGTCTGGGTCAAAGGGGAGAAGGGGCATAAATCGTCCCAGGGTTCAGGCAGCTATCCGGCGGAATGGCATGACGTGTCCGGCACATCCTTCGAGTGGAAGGGGGATACTTCGAGTGACGAATTGTGCGCTCATTTCTACGCGGTCAACCTCTTCCTCGATCTGGCTGCGCAGGGAGACGAGATCGCGTTGGCCCGCGCACATATTGAGCGGATGGCAGCCCACCTCGTGGACCATCAATGGCAACTGATCGATCTGGACGGCAAGCCGACGCGCTGGGGGCGGTGGGATCCGGATTATTTTGCCACGGAGGAGGGCCGATTCGACCAGGGGCTGCAAAGCCTGGAGATTCTCAGTTTCATGAAGACTGCTGCGGACGTGACGGGCGAACAGAAGTTCCGCACGGCCTACTCGCAGTTGGTGACCATGGAGTATCCGGGCAAGACATTGCGGCAACGGGCGGTTTTTCCTCCGGATTCCGTGGCAAATTTCGAGGACCAACTCTCCTTTTGGGCCTACTGGAACCTTCTTCGCCGGGAGGCCGATCCCGCGCTTAAGAGCGTCTATCGGCGCAGCTTCGAGCGAACCTGGGAGGTCCTGCGCGTGGAACAGCAGCCCTGGTTCAATTTTATCTACGGGGCGCTGACTGGCAACGATTGCGAGGCAGATCGGGCCGTCGCTCATCTGCGGGAATGGCCGCTCGATCTGGTGAACTATTCCTTCCAGAATTCCCAGCGAGCCGACTTGCGCACTCCTCCCGGCTACAAATCAGTCAAGGCTGCGGATCGGGCCTTCTCACCCCGCGAACGGGAACCGATGCGCTGGGATGCGTGGACGATGCAGGCGGATGGCGGTTCCGACGGCCGGGATGTGGTTGAGCCGTCGGGTTGGCTGGTCGCCTACTGGATGGGGCGCTTTCACGGCTTTATCTCCGCCCCGGCCGCTTCCATCAGTCCAGATCTGACCGTTCAGGTTCAACGCGGGAAACGTCGCGGTGCTGAACCTTACACCGGGCCTGGCCGGCCGGAACTGCCCTGAGCTGGATTATTGAATGGGGGCTTCCCAATCGTCCTGAGCCAGGATCCCGCCGGGGTCGCCTTTCCACTCAATCTTCTGGTAGGTAAATGAGATTTCGTGGGAGGGGCTGTAGGCGTCGTTCGCGGCGTCGACACGATTAGGCTGCCATGAGGTGAGATCGGCGATGTTCGCGTTGGTCAGGGTGATCGTGAGGTAAGCCGTCCGGGCTCCGGTCCGAGTGTCCGGCCGATACAGCTTAAAGGTGACCGTCTTGAGGTTTTCGTTATTCACCAGGGCGTTCATGAGCAACGGGCTTGTGGGACCAACCTTGACCACGAGCTTTAGAGGCTTGTGCATCCTCTTGCCGGTTGGCAAACCGCTGGCCGCATCGCGCGGGCTGACGATCTCGTGATTAAACGCCAGGACTTCCCAAAGCTTTTCGAACCCTTTGGTGGTGAGTTCGCCGTTGATGATGCCCTGCTTTTGGCCCTCGATCTGCACGGTCATGAAATCGCGCGTATTTGCCGCCCGGGCAGCCGGAGCGCAAAGGAAAAGCGCCGCCGCGAGTGCGGTCAGAGCACGGACCCAGAGTGTCATTTTCATGGTTGAAACAAGTGTATGTTAAGGATTTTTAAGGCGTAATTGAAAATAAGCTGCCGTGGAGTTTGTCTGAACCACGGCGGTCAGTTCTCCATCGGAAGCCGCCGGGATCGCCCCCAGCCTCTGGTAAGGGCCTTCCACTTGCGTGCTGGACCAAACCTCGTATTGGCCGTTTGCGATCCCCTGCCAGGATAAGCGGATGTTCGATCCCTCCCGGCTGGCGGTCAGCACCGGCGCCTGCCCCGCCACCCCGGCCGCGAGTGCCTGCGCTGTCGGCGAAGGGGATGGGGCTGCTGCCGATTGTTTCCCAGCTGCGCCCACTGTGACGGCCGGCCGCGGGCTCAGAATGGTTTGCAGGCGCGGCGACGGGCCCGCCCGGAGTCCTGCCCCAGATTTACCGCTGAAGATGACCGAATCGTTGGCGTTCGTGGAGGGAGGTCCACCGTTGCCGGACCAACCCGCGAGCGTTCGATCTGTTTGTGTCCCGGCGTAAGTGCTTGAATCCCTGCTGGTTGGTTGAGTTTTGATCTCGGACCATGAGGCATCCAAAAGGTCGCCGTGGCTTTGCGCGGAAACCGCCAGCAAGAAGGCCGAAGCCAAGGCCCGGCAAATTCGGATTCCAGAGGGTCGGTGGCGCATCTTCGGAAGAAATTGAAACAGATGGTGGCTATTTTTACAAGCCTGCGATTCAACGCGCGCTTTTTCAAAAAAAGTTCGGGCCTAGGACAGTATTTGTCATACCCCGATCCTTAAACTGCGGCCAAATTATGAAGAATGCAGCGATCGAACAGATGGAGTTGGGAATGCGAAATCAAATCCGGAACTCGCCGCGCAATGTCCGGCAGGATCGTCTCAAGCGCGCCCGTTGGTGGTTCAACCGGATGCGCGCGGCAGTGGATCTCGCTTTGCCGCCGCAGCCTGCCGCCATGGCGCGGCCGGAACAGACTTATTTCAAGTTGCAGCAGAGCAATCTGGTTTGACTCGGGCCGCGCAGGCCGAGTCGCGCTTCCACGGCTGGCCTTTCCCGCTGCCGCGTGGCGGGAAGGGCTGGTCAAATCCATTTCTCCACACGGTGCATCTGAGCTATAATGCGCCGTCATGGCCGAGATCGTTCTTGCGACGCTGAATGCGAAGTATATCCATGCTTCGTTCGGCCTGCGCTATTTGCTGGCGAACCTCGGCGATCTGCAGAGCCGGGCCTGCCTTCTGGAGTTTGACATCAACCAGCGGGCAACGGATGTCGCGGAGATCATCCTGGCGCGCCGCCCGAAGATCGTCGGGCTGGGCGTATACATCTGGAACGCGCAGTCCAGCGCGGAGTTGGTCCAGATCCTGAAAAAAATTGCCCCGGAAATCATCGTCGTTCTGGGAGGGCCGGAAGTCAGTTACGAGACCGAAGGCCAGCCGATTTGCCAAATCGCCGACTATGTCATCACCGGTGAAGCGGATTTGAAATTTGCCGAAATCTGTCGGCGATTGTTGAACGAAGACCCTCCGCCCAACCGGATTATTGCGGCGGAACTTCCGGATCTGTCGAACCTCCGGCTCCCATACGATTTTTACAACGACCGGGATATTGCGACCCGCATCGTTTACGTGGAAGCGTCCCGGGGCTGCCCGTTCACTTGTGAGTTTTGCCTGTCGTCTCTCGATATTCCTGTCCGGGCGTTTCCTCTCGATCAATTCCTCGCTGCTTTGGAGCGCCTGCTTGAGCGCGGGGTGAAGCACTTCAAGTTTGTTGACCGGACGTTCAATCTGAATCTGCCCACCAGCCAGGCCATTCTGGAGTTTTTCCTCAGCCGGTATCGACCGGGCCTTTTCTTCCATTTTGAAATGATTCCGGATCGGTTGCCTGAGGCGCTCCGGGCTCTCATCGCCCGGTTTCCACCGGGAGCGTTACAGTTCGAAGTGGGGATTCAGACGTTCAATCCGGAGGTGAGCGCGCGCATCAAGCGCCGGCAGAACTATGACAAGCTGCGGGACAACTTTCGTTTTCTGCGCGGAAACACGGGGGTGCATATCCACGCGGATCTGATTGCCGGGCTGCCGGGCGAAACCTTGGAGAGCTTTGCCTCGGGTTTCGACCAGTTGGTCGCCTTGGGACCGCAGGAGATTCAGCTGGGGATCCTGAAGCGGCTGCGCGGAACGCCGATTGTCCGTCACGACCAGGACTGGGCCATGGTTTACAACGGGCAGCCACCGTATGAATTGTTGCGGAACAAAACGCTTTCGTTTTCCGAAATGCAGGCGCTCCGGCGTTTCGCCCGGCATTGGGATCTGCTGGTCAACAGCGGGAATTTCGTGGAGTCCGCGCCTTTGATCTGGCGCGACAGCGCTTCGGCGTTTGGGGCGTTCCGCCGGTGGAGCGACTGGCTTTATGTCCGGACGGGCCGCAACCACAATATCGCCCTCAATTCGCTCGGAGAACACCTGTTCGCCTTCCTGACGGTAGAGTTGGCGATAGCCCCAGAGATCGCGGCGAACGCTATTTTTCGCGACTATCTGCGCACGGGCCGGTCGGACAAGCCCGCCGTGCTGCGCCCGTTTATCACCGAATCGGTTCCGGCCCCGCAGAAAGCCGCCGCCCGAACTCTCAAGCGCCAGTCCCGCCATATTCCGGCAGCCACCGCAGGTTGATTGGTTGGGGTTGCGCCGCCCGCCTGCTCGACTAGGGTGCTCGCATGACTCCACGCTTGATCTTTTGCCTCGTTGGGTTGTGCGCCTCGCTGGCTGCGGCTGATTCCCGCTACGAAACCCGGGCGCAGCATGATCCCAACGGGATCGGGAAATTCTATCTCGGCCGGGAAATCGCCCATGTGATGGGACATCAGGGAGCGGACTGGCTGGAGCGTCCCGAACGAGCGGAGGAGGAGAAGCCGGACAAGATGGTCGAACTTCTCGGCCTGCAACCCGGGCAGGCCGTGGCGGATATCGGGGCAGGGACAGGTTACATCAGCTGGCGGCTGGCGCAGAAGGTCGGCGCCAGGGGCAAGGTTTACGGCGTGGATATTCAACAGGAGATGCTCGATCTGCTGGCGGCCAACATGAAACAGCGGGGCGTCACCAATGTGGTTCCGGTGCTGGGCTCGGAAACGGACCCCAAACTTCCGTTGGGCTCAATCGATCTGGTGATCATGGTGGATGTTTATCACGAGTTTTCGGAGCCCTTCGAAATGATGCGGAACATCGTGGCCGCGCTGAAGCCGGGTGGCCGGGTTGCATTCGTTGAATATCGCGCGGAAGACCCGGAGGTGCCCATCAAGCGCGTCCACAAGATGTCGGAGGCTCAGGTCAAAAAAGAGGCGGGAGCCGTCGGCCTGGCCTGGGAAAAGACGATTTCGGATTTACCGAGGCAGCATCTCATTCTTGTCCGCAAACCGGAGCGTCCTCCTGTTCAGTGAGAGTGAACTCGTCGTCTTTCTTTCCGATAGGGCGTCGGGAATAAAAAAGCGGCAGAGCCGCGAGGGCCCTGCCGCTGCGCCGTAATGCGAGACTACTTCTTCAATCGATAGAAGGTCGCTTTGGTTGCGGGCTGGACGGTGATGGTAATGCTGTTGTTGGCCACGCCCGAAACTGCCGTCCAGTTGGCCGTTCCGAGAGCCGTGTTGCTCTCCAGGGTGAACCCGGTGATGTTGGCCTGCCACGAGAGAGTTACTTTAGATCCGGCTTGCGCGATGGCGAGCGTGGGCGTGCCGCCGCTGGCCGGCGCCGCTGTGGCGCCGATCGCCGCCTGCGGGATGCCGTCCGCGTCGGGGCCGCCCAAAGCAGCCACTTCATCGTCACTCATCCTTCCCTCGCGGATCTGCAGGGCGCTCAGGTAGGCGTCGGAGTTTTCGTTGTCCGAGTCGCCGAAGAGCACGATCTCGGGAATCGACAGGGCGAATTCCGAGTCGACATGCCCGCGGTTGCCCGTGATTTGGTCGAGGTTCTTCACCCCGTTGATGTATTTCGCCAAAATCGGCGGGTTGGCGCTCAAGTCGACTGCGAAGACGACGCGAGCCCATTCGTGGCGAGCCTGCTTCTGGCCGGGCGCGACGTACCCGGAGCAGCACGATTTGCCGTAAGCTCCGGTGCTTTCCTGCCAGTACATATCACTGTCGCCGCCGCCGTTGGCGAGGTCATGTAACTGCCAGACCGCGCCGTAGGCCGAGCCATCGCCCCACATCAGGTCCATGATGGCGGTGTATTGGTTCGCCTTCGCGCCGCCGCCATTGGCGGGCACTCCGTGGCGAACGCGCAGGCCGATCTGCTTCCAGATGTTGGCCGGATCGGTCAGATACGGGACTTTGATCAGACCCGTTGGTTTTCCATTGATGCCGGGCACGCTGGCGAAATCGCCCTGTCCCGTCACGCCCGCCTTGTATTGACTCGCCTGGGTCGGATCCACGAATTGCAGGTCGGAGCCGACGGTGGCCGCCAGCGGATGAGCCGCGTCATCGAAGTTCCATTCGCCCTTGACCGGGTTCGGCGAAGGAATGCCGGATGCGCTTGGGCCGCCGAGTGCTGCCACTTCCTCGTCGCTCATCCGGCCTGCGCGGAATTGCAGGTGGCTGATGTACGCGTCGGAGTTTTCATTATCTGAATCGCCGAAAAGAACAACCTCCGGAACGGACAGAGCGAATTCCGAATCCACGTGCCCGCGGTTGCCGGTGATCTGGTCGAGGTTTTTGACCCCGTTGATGTACTTCGCCAGGATCGGCGGGGTGGCGCTGAGGTCGACCGAGAAGACGACGCGAGCCCATTCGTGCCGCGCCTGTTTTTGGCCGGGAGCCACGTAGGCGGAGCAGCACGATTTGCCATAAGCCCCCGTGCTCTCCTGCCAGTACATGTCGCTGTCGCCCCCGCCATTGGCCAGATCGTGCAATTGCCAGACCGCGCCGTAGGCCGAGCCGTCGCCCCACATGATGTCCATAATGGCGGTGTATTGATTGACTTTGGCGCCGCCGCCGTTCGGGGCCAGACCGTGCTGTACCCGCAAGCCGAGTTGCTTCCAGACGTTGGCCGGATCGGTCAGGTAAGGAACGAGAAGCGCGTTTACGGGCTGGCCGTTGATGCCGGGCACGCTGGCGAAATCGCCGGTGCCAGTGACGCCTGCCTTATATTTGCTGGCGATCGACGGGTCGACGTACTGCAGGTCGTTGCCGACGGTCGCGCTCAAAGGATTGCTGGGATTAAAGTCCCACTGCGAGTAGGGCAGGGGAATGCCATTCGCGTCCGCCGCCCCGAGGGCCGCCACTTCTTCATCGCTCAAGCGTCCTTCCCGGATCTGGAATGCGCTCAGGTAGGCATCAGAGTTTTCGTTATCTGAATCACCAAACAGGACGATTTCAGGAACGGACAGGGCGAATTCCGAATCCAGATGGCCCCGATTTCCGGTGATTTGGTCGAGGTTTTTCACGCCATCGATGTATTTCGCCAGAATCGGCGGGTTCGCAGCCAGATCGACCGAGAAGACCACGCGCGACCATTGGTGGCGCGTTTGCTTTTTGCCGGCAGCGACGTAGCTGGAGCAGCACGATTTGCCGTAGGCGCCGGTGCTTTCCTGCCAGTACATGTCGCTGTCGCCGCCGCCGTTGGCGAGATCATGCAACTGCCAGAGAGCGCCGTAACCCGAACCGTCACCCCACATGATGTCCAGGATCGCGGTGTATTGGTTGACTTTTTTCGCATCCGAGCTGCCGTTCGGCGCGATGGAATGGTTCACGCGCAGTCCGATCTGCTTCCAGATGTTGGCCGGATCGGTCAGATAGGGCACATAGATGAAATGAGTCGGCTGGCCGTTGATCCCATCCACGCTGGCGAATTGCCCCTGGCCGCTCACACCGAACTTGTACTTGCCCGCCTGGGTGGGGTCGACGTATTGGAGGTCGCGGCCCACCACGGCGGAGAGATCGCCGTTCTTGAAGTTCCAGTAGCCCTTGACGGAGTTGAGTTGATTGCCTCCGACGCCTTTCCCGGTCGTGAAGCTGTACTGGCGGGAGATGGCCCGTGCGGTGTTATCCGCAAAATCCACTTGCACCTGCTGCACGGTGGTCGCCTGCAACGCCTGCGGCAGCGTCACGCTGATCGTGCTTTGGGTCCCCGTCTTGCTGATCGACGCGGACGGAACGGTGATAACCGTGCCGTTGATGGTCACTTTGACGGTCGCTGGATCGAGGGTGGTGCCGTCGTCATTGATCACGAGTTGGAATTTCGGCTGGGTGCTGACGTTCAGCTCGCCGGGCGCTGGTTTGGCAGAGCTGATGTAAGGCGGAACTTTGTAGGATGCGCTCCGCGCCGCATAGGATTTGAGCCCTCCGGCGGTGGCCGTGTCGTTCAGCAGAACTTTATTGCCGCTGGCGTCCTGGCTCCACAGCTCGAGGCTGGCTGCGCCGCCGCCTTGCGTCCACAGCGCGCGAATCGGGTAGATTCCCGCCTGCTGGACGATGAAACTCCCGGTCGCTGTGCCGATCGCGATGTCAAGCAGGGTGGTCGCGGTCACGTCGCGCGGTTCAGCGCCGATCGTCACCTTGATGCTGTCGTCGCTGACCGCCCCGATGGTGTAAGCCGTGTTCGCCTTCAGATCGAGAAACCCAATGACTTCCATCGCCACATTGCCATTCGGATCCACCGTGGCGTTGCCTGGAATGCCGGGAATCAGGGAGTCGCCTGGAATGCTTCCGGCGTCGGACCCGTCCAGCGAGAAGTTAATTACGTTGGCCGAGAAGGTTCCGTCCGGATTAGCCGAGCTGAGGTCGGCCGTGTTGGGGCCGAGCGCACCCGAAAGTTCCTTTTCAGCGCGGGCCGCGGAGTTATCACCCTGACCGGCGTCCACCTGATAGGTGCGGACTTTGAACCCGGCTTTGCCGGTATCCACTGACCCCGCGACCGCCGCTGCGCTCGGCGGAATGAGCGGAGAGTTCGACACGGTAAAGGCGTATTGGAACGTCTTCGATCCGAAGGTCACTTTCACCGTGTGGGTTGAACCGGGATCGAAAAGGCCGTTTGAGCGGTAGGTCAGCAGGGTAATCCCATTGCCGGCGTCGCTCTTGGTGGGCGTCACCGCGGTGTTGTCGAACAGCATCTGCGCGGTTGTGGCTCCGAGGTCCTGAATGCCGATCTTGACCGCGGCGTCCGGCGCGGCGTTCTGCGTGCCCGGTTCGACGGAGGTGACATACGAGCCGCTGACGGGGGTTGTGGTGATCGACAGATCATCAATCCAGAAGTTGTCGCGGACGATCGCGGTTTGGTTTTCGATGCCGGCGCCGAAGCCGAACTGACCCTGGAGCGGGATGTAGCCGATGGCGACTTTGTCGAAAACATTGGTGCCGTTGTAGCTCACGGAGAGCAGGCCGTCGGCGCTCACCTGCACTGTGACCGGCACAAAAACCGGCGCGTGCCCATCGCCCGCCGGGTCGGTGCGCAGTCCGGCGAATCGCTTGGCGATCACCTTTTTGCCGCCTTGTTTGACAATGATGCCGGGAGCGTCGCCTGGGTCGCTCCCCTCGGCAAATCCGTCCGCTCGGCTGTCAACTTCCACAAAACCGATCGTCAAGCCGGTCGTAGAGCCGCCCATTTCCCGGAAGGTGCCCGTGGAAGGATAATCGTTCGCCAGATCAAGGCTGAAGCCGAGCGCGCCGTTCTCTGTTCCACCGCCGACCCGCGCTTTGAAGGTTGCGGTGAACGAGGCGACTTTTTGGCCCGGATCAATCTCGGGCAGGATATAGGAGCCCTGCAGTGGCAGGCGTTGTTCATTATAGGCGCCGGTGTCGGGGTCGATCAGATCCTTCAGATCGACAAGCTTGAGGACCCCGTCACGGACGAGGGTGGTGGTCTCGGGCCGGTTGGCTATGCTGGTGCCGGGGTCGTCACTGAAGTTGCTGCTGAAGGTTCCCGCTTGCGCTGGGACCAGGGCCAGCGAAAGGAGCGACGCTAAGGCCGCCTGCTGCAGCGTGGGGCGGGTGTTTGGCCTTCTCCAGGGTGCGTGTTTGGAGCGCCTGAATAGAGGACGTTGCATATTTTCTCGATTGTTGGTTTTGGCTTTTGGTTGGATACCCGTGGGACTCCCAAGACTGGGTGGAAAACGCCGCCGATTCGGGCGAGCTCGAAACTCGCTCTAGAAGAACTTCGGCTCATCCACTTGAACGTCATACGAACCGCCACCTGCATCGCTTGAGCAGGTCGTGAAAGACTTGTGCTCGTCTAGGCATGGCACCGCGCACGAGCGAGACACGTTAGCTAGAACGACGCGCCCCCGGATCACGCCGGGAAGCTTTTTTGGGTATACTTGATGCAACCGCTTCTGCTCGTCGGTGGCAAGCAGAAAAGGGCGAAAATTATTAGCAATTACCCGGCGAGCAATTTTCGCTCACGGAGGGAATCCAAATGAGAGTTTGACCGCCGAATATTCCGGATGAATCGATCCATCCATTTTGCGGATCGTGAGAGGCGGCTCCTCCCAGGGAATCGAGTGCAGTGCGGGGGGGACATCCACTGCTCGCACGCAGCCGAACAGACCGAGCAATGGAGAATTTCCTTCCCGCAAAACAACGGGGCGCCAGCGCAGCAGGATCATTCCCGCCTGCGAAACGCTTTCGCGGGCTCGCGCGGCTTGGGCCGCGGGGTCGACCGGGAAAACGAAAGCGAAGAAGCCGCCGGGCGCCAGATGCCGCACCGCGGTCGCGCAGTAATCGGCAATATCCCCGCGCAGTTCGAAGCGGCAGGCGATCTTTTGGGGATGGTCTCCCTCCACGCCGCTCCCTCGTGGGAAGTAGGGAGGGCTTCCGAGCACCAGATCGAAAAGTTCGTCGTCGCGCACGACCTCGCGGTCGCGAAAATCTCCGGTTCGGATGTCAAAGCGATCGGTCAATCCATTCCACGCCGCCGATTTGCGGGCTAGTCGCACGCTTTCCTCCTGCGCCTCCACCGTCACAAAGCGGGCGGCGGGCAGCCGCCACGCCGCGGTCATCGCCACCGTTCCGACGCCGCTGCCCAGGTCGAGGGCTGTTCTCACGCTGGGCGCCCAGAGGGCTCCATACCAGGCAGTCAGAATGTCATCCGTCGAAAAGCGGTGCCCATTCTCGAGTTGAAAAATCCGGAAGTGCCCGCTCAAGGCATCCAGCGTTTCCCCGGGCTCGATGCGGGGCTCGTGCTGGAGAGCGCCCGGCGGAATCGTTCCCGGGATGCGCCAGCCCCTGAAATGCGTTTTTGGAATGACGTCGGACATTTAAATCGTTTTCTGATACTTCAACCCTTGGTCGATGCAAGGGCAACCTTGTGGCCGGCGGGCCGTTTCTTTTCGTTTACGGCCCTCGCATCGAACTGATAGAACGAATTGAAATGATCACGGAACTGCCGTTGGCTTCGCTCGCCTGCCCATGAAGGATGATGTCAGTCGAATCGACGCTTTTCTCGGCGAAACGGCCTCCCTCCTGGCCCGGCTTGATCGCGCTGCGCTCTCAGCGGCGCGCGGCCTTCTGCTGGATTGTTACCGGCGACAGGGGCGAATCTACACCGCCGGGAACGGGGGATCCGCTTCCACCGCGCAACATTTCGCCTGCGATCTGGCAAAGTATGTGATTCCGCCGGGCGCCCGCCCGTTCGACGTGCGCTGCCTGACGGATAATGTGCCGCTCTATACGGCCTGGGCGAATGACGCCGCCCGCGAGGACGTTTTCGTCAACCAGCTCCGCGGCCTGCTGACGCCGGACGACCTGGTCGTTCTGATTTCCGTTCATGGCGGGAGCGGGTTTTCCGCGGACCTGGCGCGCGCGGTCCGCTTTGCCAATGAAACCGGCGCCGAGACACTGGCCCTCGTGGGCTTTGACGGCGGCGTGCTCCATCGCGAGGCGCGTTGTTCCATTCTCGTGCCGGTCGAGTCCACGCCGCAAACAGAGGCCATCCATCTGGTGATCCAACATTTGCTCGTGCAGTTGATTCGGGAGGATCTTTACGCTGCTCATGCCCGTTGACGTTCTTTGTATCGGCCACGCGGCCTTTGATCTGAGCTTGTTCGTGGACTCCTACCCGGTCGAGAACAGCAAAGCCGAGATCCATCGCTGGATGGAATCGGGCGGCGGCCCGGCGGCCAACGCCGCGTGCCTGATATCCTTGTGGGGCCTGCGTTGCGCCTTTGCCGGGGTCCTTGGGGAAGATCACCATGGCTTGCTGATCCGCAAGGAATTTGAAACGGTCGGAACCGACGTTTCTTTGTTGGAGATCCGTCCCGGTCACGAAACCCCTTTCTCGGTTATTCTGGTCAACGAACAGAATGGGAGCCGCACCATCGTCAACCGAAAGAAGACCGCTCCTCCGCTGGCGCTGGAAGCCGCGGTTGCCCGCCTTCTCGTCCCGAAAGTTTTGTTGTTTGACGGCCACGAGTTGCCGGCAGCTCTACAGGCACTGGACCTTTTTCCCGACGCCATTTCGATTCTCGACGCCGGCTCTATGCGGGCGGGAACCTGTGAACTGGCTGGAAAGGTCGATTATCTGGCGGCTTCGGAACGGTTCGCGTTGCAGGCAGCCGGAATGAACGGCCTCGAAACCGCCGCTGGCCGCCGGCTTTGCCTCGACCGGTTGCGCGATCTGTTCAGCACCACCGTCATCGTGACTCTCGGCGAGCGCGGCGTGGTGGTGCAGGACGACCTTGGTTTTCGGTCCATGCCGGCCTTTCCTGCTCCGGTGGTCGACACGACCGGGGCGGGCGACATTTTCCATGGGGCCTTCGCCTACGCGGTTTGCCAGGGGCTGCCTTTGGATCACGGCCTCCAGCTGGCTTCAATGGCTGCCTCTCTCTCCGTCCGGGTGGCCGGGGGCAGAAAGTCTATTCCTATGTTGCCTCAGGTCGAGGAAGCTTTGGCCCATGCTCTCTGATGCCGCATTTAAAGAGGGGTCGCTTTGTGTCGTTGGCAACATCAACCGCGATCTCAAAGCGGCGCCAATTCCCGCGGACGAGCGACTCTTTCAGGATGGCGAGACTTCCGTGCCGTGGATTGTCGAGACGATCGGCGGTGGGGGGGCCAATAGCGCCTGCGCGGCAGCGGCACTCGGTGCACGCGTCTCTTTTCTCGGCAAGGCAGGGGATGACGGCTTGGCTGGACGCCTCGGCCAGACTCTCCGGCGGCACGGCGTTTCCGCACGCCTGACCCGGGCGGCTGGGATCGCCACTGGCACCTCCCTCGCTCTTTCCTTCACCCAGGGGCACCGTCACTTTGTCAGCTGCCTGCCCGCCAGCCAGAGTCTTTGCTTCCGCGATTTGGATATGAGCGCTCTGGCGGGGCATCAACATCTGCTCCGGGCAGATCTTTGGTTTTCCGAGGCGATGCTTTTCGAAGGAAATCAGCAGCTTCTCCAGTTTGCCCGTGGCGCCGGCTTGCAGACCTCGATTGACATCAATTGGGATCCCGCGTGGGGCGTGGCGTCGCCCTCCACGATTTCCGAACGCAAGGCTGCGGTGCGCAAGATCCTGCCGCTCGTCGACTTGGCCCACGGCAACGTCCGCGAACTCTGCGCGTTCACCGACAGCCGCGATCTGGACGGCGCTCTGCGCGCGTTGAAGGCCTGGGGGGCGGGTGCGGTGGTGGTTCATTATGGTGAAGAGGGCGCTGGCTTTTTCGACGGGCAGGAACTGGTGGTCGAACCGCCGGTTCTCGCCCGATCGCACGTGAACACCACCGGCACCGGGGACGTGTTGAGCGTCTGCCTGATGTTGCTGCACCAATCCCGAATTCCGGTGCGCGAGCGATTGCGGCTGGCCAACCAGGTCGTTTCGGAGTTTATCGAAGGCCGTTTGGCGCTCATCCCCAGACTGGAAGGTTAGCGAGCTGCGCGCGCCGGGGCGGTTTGCTCGCGTATTTGAGTTGTTTGCGCCTCTCGCTTCGGTTACGAAGATGCGCAATTCCAAGTCCAAATGCGTTTCGGCATTAATACGTTTCTTTTCGCCTGCCCGTTTCTGAACGCCAGCACCCGCCTTTTTCCCCGCTTCAAACGCTGGGGATTTGAGACGGTGGAAATCTCCATCGAAGACTTCTCGCACATCGATCCCATCTTCGTCCGCGCCCAGTTCGACAAGCATGGCCTGGCCTGCGGATCGATCACCCCCTGCCTGGGCGAGGATAAGGATCTGCGCGGGACCCGCGACCAGCAGCGTGCGGGGCTGAAGTTCATGAAAGGCGTCATCGATCTCATGGAGCCGCTCGACTGTCCCAGCATGATCGGCGTTGTCTATTCCACGGTCGGGCGCACCGAAGCCTATCCGCCCGCCGAACGCCGGCGGCAATGGCGGACAGTAGTCAATAATCTCAGGGAACTGGCGGATTACGCGGGCGAACGCGGCCGGATCGTGGCTCTCGAGGCGATCAACCGCTTTGAAACGGACTTTATCAATACTTGTGATCAGGGGCTGGAAATGATATCCGACGTGGATCGCCCCTCTCTCAAGCTGCACCTGGATACTTTCCATATGAACATCGAGGAGAAGGATTCGGCCGCCGCCATCCGCAAGGCCGGCCAGCACCTCGGCCACCTCCATGCCTGCGGTTGCGACCGCGGGACTCCCGGGAAGGACCACATCGATTGGCGCTCCATTGCCGCCGCCCTGCGCGACATCCGCTATCAAGGAGATGTCGTCATCGAATCTTTCACCTCGGACGTCAAAGCCCTGGCCCGCGCGGCCTCGATCTGGCGCGAGATCGAGCCGACCCGCGATGAGATCGCCGTGGAGGGCCTCAAGTTTCTCCAGAAAGCGTTGCAACCCTGATCTCACCCTTATGCAAAAGCCCTCTCGCTTGTTTGTCGCCTTCGTGATTGCGCTGGTCGCCGTCGCGATCGGTTTTGTGGTTCGAGCTTTTCTCATCACGGAATGGGGAGTCCGTTTTAACCTTTCAGAAACGCAGATTGGCTCCATTCAAGGCGCGGGCCTGTATCCGCAAGCCTTGAGCATGATCTTTTTCAGCCTTTTTATCGATCGGCTCGGTTACGGGCGGACCATGGCCTTTGCCTTCGCCGGCCATGTGGTTTCCGCCATTATCACCATGAGCGCCACCGGCTATGCCGGCCTCTATCTGGGCACCTGGCTGTTCGCCCTGGCCAACGGCATTGTCGAAACGGTCATCAACCCGGTCACCGCCACCCTCTACCCGAAGGAGAAGACGAAATACCTGAACATCCTGCACGCGGGCTGGCCGGGCGGCCTTGTCATAGGCGGAATTCTCGCGATCTTCCTGGGGACTGCCGGAGGCGAGAACGCCTGGCGTTGGAAGATCGCCCTCTATCTGGTTCCCACCGCCGTTTACGGCTTCATGTTGCTCGGCCAGAAATTCCCGATGCAGGAGCGCGTGGCCGCGGGAGTCACTTACACCGATATGCTCAAGGAATTTGGCTGGGCGGGCTGCCTGATCGTCTCGTTTTTTGTCGCATTCGCGATCGACGAGATTTTGCGCGTTTTCGGAACTCAACTGAACGGCCTGGCCATCGGCGTCATCGCGATTGTTCCCACGCTGCTCTTCGCCTTTCGCATTCGCAGTTTTGGCCGGCCGATGTTTATCTTTCTGCTCCTGGTCATGATCCTCCTGGCCACGACCGAACTCGGCACCGATAGCTGGATCGCCGCTCTCATGACCCCCGTCCTGAAATCGGTCGGACCGAATGCCGGCAATCTGGTTCTGATCTACACTTCGGCCATCATGTTTGGCCTCAGGTTTGTGGCCGGGCCCATCGCCCACCGCATTTCGCCGCTCGGGCTTCTGGCCGTTTGCGCCGGCATTGCCACGCTCGGGCTTTTTGCCCTCTCGCAGGCTGCCACGGCCGGACTGGTCTTTCTCGCCGCCACTTTGTATGGGGTCGGGAAAACGTTCTTTTGGCCCACGACGCTCGGCGTGGTTTCCGAGCAATTCCCCCGCGGCGGCGCGCTCACCTTGAACGCGATTGCGGGGGTGGGCTTGATCGCCGTCGGCGTTCTTGGGAACCCTTTGCTGGGTGCTCTCCAGGATAAGAATCTCGACGCGCGCCTCGCCGAAGCTCATCCCGCTCTGCACGCCCGGGTCGCGGAATCCCCGCAGTCCAAGTTCGGCTTCTTCTACCGCCCGCTCGACAAAACCAAGGTGGCGCAGCTTCCCGCGGGTGAGCAATCGCAGATCGAGGCGATTCGATCAGCCAACAACCAGAGCACCCTGGCCCGGGTCGCCATTCTGCCCTCGATCATGTTCCTCTGTTACATCGGTTTGATTCTCTCTTTCCGCCTGCGAGGTGGCTATCGGGCGGTCGAGATTCAGCACGCTGCTTCCGTTCCTCAACCCTCAGTCTGATTTATCGATGCGGTTTGGTTGCGGACGCCCGCGAAAAAGCGGGGTGAAAGGATGCCGGTTTTTCGCCTGCGGTTGGCGAGGTTCAATGGTGGGCCTGACCGTCTTTGCTCTGGCTCTGGCCAGTCTGTCGGCCGCGGAATCGCCCAATCCCGCGATCTCAGTTGAACCGCCTATCTTCCCCGCGTCGGATGAAGCGGAGATTGCCCTGAAGACCTTTCGGCCGGCCCCGGGATTGAAAGTGGACCTGTTCGCCGCTGAACCGCTCCTGGCCAATCCCGTGGCGTTCACCGTCGACAACCAGGGCCGGGCATACGTGGTCGAGACCTACCGGCGGCTCGCAGGCGTGCTCGATATCGAGAGCCGCGTCGATTGGGAGGATCCTGAGATCACGCGGGCTCTCGGTGCGAACGTCGTTGCCGATGATCTGCTTTCCGGTGACCTGGCCTGCCGGACGGTCGAGGAGAATCTCGCGTTCCTCCGGCGCCACCTTGGCCCGCGCGCGGCCAGCCTGGCCGGGCTTTCGGAGCGGGTGCGGTTGATCACACCCGGCCAGGGCGGGAAGGCGGGCATCTCTTCGATCTTTGCCGAGGGGTTCAACCGGATGGGCGACGGAGTGGCGGCCGGGATTCTGGCCCAGCGCGGGCAGGTCTTGTTTGGCTGCCTGCCCGATCTGTGGGAGTTGCGCGATCCCAAAGGCACGGGAGCCGCCACGGAACGCAAGCTCCTCCAGCACGGCTACGGGGTCCATGTGGGCACCGGCTCGCATTCTCTGCACGGCTTCAAGATCGGGCCTGACGGCAAGCTCTACTTCAGCATGGGCGACCGGGGCGCGTCGGTCACCGCCTGGGACGGGACACGCGTGGACAATCCCGAATCAGGCGCGGTGTTTCGTTGCCGCTTGGACGGCTCGCATCTTGAATTATTTGCGACCGGGCTTCGCAATCCTCAATCGCTGGCGTTCGATCAATTCGGCAATCTGTTTACCGGAGACAATAATTCCGACGGGGGCGATCCCTCGCGCTGGGTGTATGTCGTTGAGGGTGGAGATAGCGGCTGGCGCGTGGGCTACCAATACATCGAGCTTCCCCCGGATGCTGAAGATTTGGTCCGGCCTCCCCGGCCGCGCGGCGCCTGGTTGAACGAGGGGCAATGTTTGCCGGCCTTCGAGGGGCAGGCGGCTTTTCTTGTCCCGCCGGTCGCCAACATCGCCAACGGCCCGTCCGGCCTGGTGTTCTATCCCGGCGTCGGTCTGCCCGATCGCTACAATGAGCATTTTTTCCTGTGCGATTTCAAAGGATCGGCTGCCAACAGCTTGATTCATGCGTTCGCGTCGCAACCCAAGGGAGCCGGCTTTGAGATGGTCGATCGCTCGGTTCTGCTTTCCAACACGCTCCCCACCGATGTCGCTTTCGGCCCGGATTGCCGGCTTTACTTTTCCGATTGGGTGCAGGGCTGGAAACCTCCGGGCAAAGGCCGGCTCTATCGCGTCTTTTCTGAGGATCTCGCCGGGAGCGCTCTCGCACTCGAGACGAAGCGGCTGCTCGGGGAAGGGCTCGAAGGCCGGTCGATCGCGGATCTTTCCACACTGCTCAGCCATCCCGACCAGCGAGTGCGCCAGGCCGCCCAGTTCGCCCTCGCGGACGCCCGCGCCGTGGACGCTCTCGCACTCGTCTTGAACTCGCGCGAGAACCGTCTCGCCCGGCTCCATGCCCTCTGGGCTCTGGGCCAGATCCAGGAGGAGGCGGCCGCGAATCTTTCGGTGCTTGATCCGGTCGTGCCGCTGCTCGCGGATGCCGATCCTGAGGTGGCCGCGCAGGCGGCCAGAACTCTTGGGGATGCGCGCTGCGCCAAAGCCCTCCCGGGCCTGTTGGCGCTGGTGGCGGACTCTCGCAATCCGCGAGGGCAGTTCTTTTCCGCTCTGGCTCTCGGCAAGTTGGGCCGTCCGGAGGCCGCGCCTGCGGTGGTTGCGATGCTGCGGGCCAATGACAACCGCGACCCGTTTCTGCGGCACGCGGGCGTCATGGCTTTGGCGGGACTCCAGAATCTTCCGGCCCTCTCCGCTGCTTCGGAAGATTCCGCGCCGTCCGTGCGCATGGCGGCTCTGCTGGCTCTGCGCCGCCAGAGCCGTCCCGAGGTCGCTCGGTTTCTCAAAGATCCGGACCCCGCCGTTGCGGTCGAAGCCGCTCTGGCCATCACCGACGCCGGCATCTATCCCGCTTTGTCTGAACTCGCTGGATTGCTGGGCGATACGGATCGGTGGCGGCGGCTGCCGGACGGCTCGAACGGACGGCCGGATTTGCTCACCCCGTTTTTGCGCCGCGCGGTTAATGCCAACTTCCGCCTGGGAGGCGCCCAGTCGGCTCGCGCTCTGGCGGATTTTGCGCTTCAAGCTGCCGCCCCTGAAGCCGTGCGCGTGGAAGCGTTGCAACGGCTGGCCCAGTGGGACAAGCCGTCGCCCCGCGACGCTATTACCGGCCTTTACCGTCCGCTCCCTCCTCGGGAGCCTGCGGCCGCCATTTGGGCTCTCCGGTCGGCGCTCGGCGCCCTCTGGCGCGATCCCTCCCGGGCGATTCGCATTGCCGCCGCGCAACTGGCTGGCCGCTATCAACTGCAGGAAGCGGAGCCGGATCTCGCGGCTCTGGTGCTGGACCCGGCTGCTCCCGCCCGCGTCCGAGTCGCCAGCCTGCGAGCCCTGTCCCAGCTTCCTGCGAACCCCCGCGTGGAACAGGCTTTTGCCTCGGCGGAGAACGATCCCGTCGAGGCCCTCCGGCTTGAGGCCGCCCGCATTCGCGCCCGCCTCGGAGGCGGGGCTTCCGTGACCCATCTGCTGGCCTTGCTGGAGCGCGGAACCACGCCGGAACAGCAAAATGCCCTCGCCTTGCTCGGCAATTCTCCGGACCCAGCGGCAGATCGCCTTCTCGCGGGCCAGCTCGATCGTCTGCTGAGCGGGAAGCTCAAGCGCGAACTGCAGTTGGATCTTCTCGAAGCCGTGGAGAAGCGGGCTTCTCCGCTCCTCCAACCCAAGCTCACTCAGTACCAGGCCTCGTTGCCGCCGGGCGACGATCTTGCTTCCTTTCGGCCCGCCTTATGTGGCGGCGATGCTCGCGAAGGCCGGAGGATCTTCCTCCAGCGGGCCGACGTGGCCTGCCTGCGCTGCCATAAGATCGGCAGTGACGGCAGCGAGGTCGGGCCGGTCCTCAGCTCGGTCGGCGCGCGCCTGGATCGACAGGCCATTCTTGAATCGATCGTTTATCCGAATAAGAGCATTGCCCCCGGTTTTGAAACCACCATCCTCCGCTTGAAGGATGGCGCTGTTCAGGCCGGCATCCTGAAAAGCGAGACCGACCTGGCGATTACTCTGAACTCTCCCGAGTCCGGCCTCGTGCAAATCCTCAAAGCCGATGTCGCGAGCCGGGACCGTGGGCTCTCTGGCATGCCCGAGGGCTTCGGCGCGATCCTCAGCAAGCGCGACCTGCGCGACCTGGTTGAATTCCTGGCCGGCCAGCGCTGAGTGCGGCTCTCGAGCCGAGGAGCAGAAAGTCATTTGGACCGCGGAGAGCGGAGAGGAGTTCGAAACGCTCAGCGGGCGGGGGCGGTTCGGAAACCGGCCTGAATGGCATTGATCCCTGTGGCTCAATCCTCTACCTTCTTTTGTCGATCATCGTAGGGAGTATGATCAAGATGTTTGAGGGACGGTTGGGGGCTTCAAAATGCCGGCGGTCGCGGATCCGGGTGCTTTGGTCTGCGGGGCGGGGGAATGGGTGATTGCAGATATGGGTGTTTCTCGGGATTTGCCAAAAGCTTCAATTCTGGTCGTCGAAGACGATCCGGAGCAACAGTGGATCTATGCGCAAACTCTTTCTCAGTATCATCTCACTTTCGTTTCGACCGGGTCGGAGGCGCTGGAAAGCCTCCGGCAGGCGGCGCCCGACCTGATCCTGCTCGACCACATCCTGCGCGACGGCGAACTGGGCGGGCAATGGCTGCCCCGGCTCAAGGATGCGGCGGCGCACGTCCCGATCATCGTCATCTCCGGCATTCTCGAGCCGGCGGATAAGATCGAAATGTTGCAGGGCCCTCGCTCCGCCAGTTTTGTCGTGACCAAGCCGGTGCGGATGGAGGAGCTCGAAAGGACGGTCGAGATCGCTCTTACGGAATGCGGCGTGGGCGAGGCGGTGCGCATCCTCCAATCGATGGAGCGGGCCGAGAAAGGCGACCTGCAGGAGCCGGACCGGCGTTTTGTCGAGCGGCTCGCCCGGCAGCACGACATGCTGCGCAAGCTCCGCGCCGCAGGCGCCCCGGCGAACGTCTCGCAACTCAGCCGCGATTATCATGTCTCGCGCCGGACCATCGCGCGCGACCTGCAGGAGTTGGTGCAGCGCGGGCAATTGCCGGCTGCGCTCTACCCGGACCTGGAAGTTGAGGAGAGCAAAGACTCTCCCAAATAGGCGCTACTCCGGCTCCACCACCGCTTCATGGCCGCTGAAGCTGAGGATCTTCACCCGCGTGCCGCGCTCGATCAATTCCCCCTGCGTGATCACGTCCAGGATCTTTTCGCCGAACTGCGCCTTCCCGCCCGGCCGGAGGGTCGAGATCGCCAGGCCCGTCTCCCCCACCTGCGCGGCTTGCGCCCGCGCCTGGCGCGCGACCGAGGCCGAGCCGCTCGTGCTGGCCGAGATCAATCGATGGAAAAGGGGCGTCTTCAGGAGAAACCGGCTCAGGAAAATCATGATCACCATCGCTGCCAGGCCGGTGAGGAGCACGTTCAGGAGCGGCGCCTGGATCAAGGCAAAGGACGGCACGGCCGGCATGCCCGGATACACGTCCGCCATCGCCATGACCAGCGCCGCCAGCATCAATGCCCCTCCGGCCAGCCCCAGCACCAGCGTGCCGGGAAAGACGAACAGTTCGGTCGCGACCAGGCCCAGCCCCACCCCGAAAACCACCATCCATTCCAGCCCTGACAGGCCTGCCACGTACCCGCCCAGAAAATAGAGCGCGAAACAGACGATCCCCGCCACCCCGGGCAATCCGAAACCCGGCGTCTTCATCTCGATGTAAACCCCCACAATGCCGGCCAGCAGGAGCAGCGGCGCGATCGTCGTCAGCCAGCTCGCGACTTGCTCCGCGCCGGTTGGCGTCACCCGCACGATCTTTGCGCCTCCCCGGCCCAGATGCCGCAGCACCCCTTCCAGATCTTCGAATGTCCCGCTCGAAAGCAGCGCTTTCGGAGGCGAACCGTACCGCCGCTCCGCCTGCACATTTGTCAGCGTCAGAATCTGCCCCTTCTCATTGATTGATTCCCCGTCGAGCGTCACCTCCTTGTTCCGGTCGATCATCGCTTCGATCACGTCCACGTTGTAGCCGTTCTTCTCCGCGCTCGTCCTTACCAGCGCCCGCACCGCCGAAGTCATTTTCGTTTCGACCGTGTCCGGCAGCTTCTCCACGCCGCCGCCCGGTGAAAGCATGATCGGCGCAGCCGCCCCGATCACGCTCTGGGGCGACATAAAGATCTGCTGCGTGGCCACCGCGATAAAGGCCCCGGCTGAGAACGCCTTGCGGTTGACATAAGTGATCGTCCGGCCTTTGAACTGCTCCAGCGCATGCAGAATCTCTTCCGTGGAATCGAGCCGTCCTCCCGGAGTCTCCATATCGAGCACGATCATATCCGCCTTCGCTTCGATCGCCTGTTTCACCCCGCGGCGGACCAGATAGGCCAGCGGCGTGGCGATTTCGTCCCGGATCGGGATGACGTAGACCGGCTGCTCCACCGCTGCCGCGGAGGAACCGAGGAGAACCGCCGCCAGACAAAGCTTCAGGAATAAACCGGGGCGCATAATTTCAATTTACCAAAGGCGCGCCCGAAAGTCAGAACATTGCCGCAGGGACGCGGGGGAGAGGTTGCAGGCCTGGCCCGGTGTTTTTCACAAACTGGAGGTACAGTTTGGGACAGTGGGCTGGCAGGGGATGGGCCAGGAACTGTTTTTGATAGGGGAGATGTTGGGGGACGTTTTTCATGCGGCCTCCGGTCGGGGATGTTGATGATTGGATGGGGTGGATGAATGGGACGGGCTGTTCCCGGCTGACTTCGGGGAACCGGGTGAGGGACGACGGGGCGCGGCGGCCTTCCGGCGTGGTTTTGTGTGCGACGGTTGAGCGGGCGAATGCGCAGGCGGGCAGTCGTTGGCTGGTGCATTTGGTGTCGCTGTCGCGGGTTGCTCCGGGTTGAGCGAGGGTCCGGGTGAAACTTCCGATTCAGCCGAAGCCCGGGCAGCTTCGACGAAAACCGGATGATGGCCGAGGACATGGTCGACGATGGCGGAAAAGCGGTCTCTTTCCTCGTCCAGGCTTGGCTCGGCCGGAGGAGCGGAGCGGCGGAGTTTTTCCTCCTGAATCTTCACCTTGCGCTCCTGGAGGTCGTTGGAGCGGTGGCGCTGGACGAGAAAGAGAAGGTCTTTAAGGCGTTGGAAATCGTCTTTGTCGTCACTGCCAGCGAGAGCGAGATCGAAAGCGCGGCGTTCGAGAAGGTGAATGGTGGCGGCAGAGAAGTCGGTCTGAACGTCGGCAGCGAAACGATTGATCTCGCGCGCGGCTTCGGCAGCCTCGGGCGACTCGTCCAGAACTTCGCGAGCCCGGGCATGGGCGATGTAGCGCTGCAGGCTGGTTTTCGGAATGGTGCGGCCGAACTGTTCCTGGGCGAGTTCGACCGCCTTGCGGTAGGAATGGAGTTCAACCCACTCGGTGAGCTGGGCGAGTTGAGCATCGGTAAGATCGGCCAAGGCTTTGATAGGACGCGGTTGTTTCATAGGGTTAAAGGTTGCAAGGTTGGAAAAAGGGATGGGCTGTCCGGGTTGTCAGAGAGCCTGCCCCTTTTCGGGTGGTGAACGTTTGGGATGGGCAGGGACAGGCACCGCAGAGCGTGGGCGCAAAGGAGGAGCCTGACCCCGGATTTCGGGGATAAACGAAACGGGTCACCCGGGCTGGGAGGAAGTCTGAACAGGGCGTTGGAGCGCGCTGTTCGGACGGCCTGAAAGGACCGAGTGACACGGATACTGTTGATCCATGTCACATGGATAGTAGATCAGGAGTGCTTTTGGTTGTCAAGAGAGGGAAAATGACTGTGGAGAAATGACCAAAAGCCAAATGACAAATATCAAGGGAAAGCAGGGGCGGGTGGCTAGCGGGTGGCTCTTCTGGGGTTGACCATCCGACCATTCAAGGCACCCTCAACAGTCGTTCCCAATTTGGAGGATATCCACGAGCGATTTCAACTGGCGCGCCAGGCCTTCCTTGCGGTCGAGCGTTCGCTGTCGATAGCAGAGGACATACCTTCGATCCATCGGTTTGAGCCACTGCAGAGGAACCCGGGCAAATTGGGAGGAGGGCAGCTCGATGCCGGCGATGTTCGGCAAAATCGCCGCTATGTTTCCCTGCTTGAGGATTTCGGTCATGAGCGGGAACGAACTGCAAACCATCCGGAAATCAAGCGCGAGGTCCTGTTTGCCGGATAGCTCTGCCAATCGTGTTTTGAATTGCCCTTCGCCTTCCAGCGTGGCCAGCGGAAGCGCGCGGAGAATTTCCCGGACTCCTCTTCCCTTCGCTCTGGAGGCGAATTCAATCGGCAGGTAGAGGGAGTAACTGATCGTGCCGAGCGCTTTTTGCTTCAGATCTTTGGGACAGGCGTCCTCTCGCACGATGCCGAGATCCAAGTCCGATTCCAACAACCCGCGGACAATATCCTTCGATCGCAGATTCCGGAACTCGAAACGGCAATTCGGGAGGAGATCGCGGACTGCGCTGAGCCGCGGAAACAAGAGCCAGTGGAAAATGCTTTCGCCAGCGCCGAAACAAACATCTTGAGGCAGCGAGCGCATTTCCCTGCGAGCAACCTGAAGGGCTGACATAAACTCCCTGGCCAGGGCCAGCAGCTTTTGGCCAGCCGGAGTTGGCTGAAAGGAATTCCTCTTCCGGACAAACAGCTCCGTGCCGAGGAACGTTTCCAATTCGCGCAGCTGCCGGCTGTATTGCGATTGGCGGACCGCCCCCTTGGCCGCCCGGGTAACGCCGCCCGCCTCGGCAATCTCACAAAACGTTCTGAGCCGCTCCAACGATAATCCACGTTCCGCAAAGAGTTCTTCGAACATGACTTAAGAGTCATGGAGCATGCCGAACCATGCGTTTACAGTTCAAGTGTTTTTGGGGCACTGTCGCCCGCATGAAATATGAATTGATCATGACCAGCCTGGCTTTTGTTCTCGTGGGAGGTTCTTTGGGCGCATTTTTCGCGGTTCGATGGTTCAAATCGAAACTGGAGTCCGTGAATGCCGAAAATCTCGCAGCGCAGACCGGACTGGCGCGCGCTGAAGCTCTCCAGGAACAGCGCGGACAAGAAATCGCGCACCTGAATGCCTTGCTCACGGCGGCCAACACCGAGAAGGAGCGATTGCAAGGTGACCTTATCGAAGCGACTACCCGCGGCGCCGCCGTCGGCGAGAGGGCCAACCGGATTCCAGAACTCGAGAGGGAGATCGCCAAGCAAGAGCAACAACTGACGGCTGCGCGGGAAGAACTCAGTCAACAAAAAGAAGCCCTCGCCAGGCTCAACGCGCAATTTGAGGAGGAGCGGAAAGCCGCAGAGGAGAAACTCGCCCTCGTTACGCGGGCGAAGGAAGAGCTCGGCCTGCAGTTCAAAGCGCTGTCTGCTGAGGCTCTCCAGAGTAACAATCAATCCTTTCTTGATCTCGCGAAGGAGGCGTTGGGAAAGTTTCAGCAAAGCGCGCAATCGGACCTCACCTCCCGGCAAAAGGCGATTGACGAGGTCGTCAAGCCGCTCAAGGAATCGCTGCAAAAGGTGGACGGCCAGATCGCCCTGATCGAAACAGAACGGACGCGCGCCTACGCCTCGCTGACTCAGCAGGTCGGTTCCATGGCGACGACCCAAAAGCAGCTTCAGACCGAGACAGCCAACCTTGTCCAGGCGCTGCGCTCGCCGCAG
Organism: uncultured Verrucomicrobiota bacterium; assembly: GCA_964566945.1. Taxonomy (GTDB): domain Bacteria; phylum Verrucomicrobiota; class Verrucomicrobiia; order Limisphaerales; family SXQI01; genus DASVNK01. The sequence goes on from CAZMKE010000003.1 coordinate 218,333, forward strand.
GTCCGCGGCCGCTGGGGCGAAATCCAGTTGAAGCGCGTGGTTGAAATCGCCGGCATGCTTGAGCACTGCGATTTCATCCAGCAGGAATCCGTCACCACCGATGAGGGCCGCTTGCGACCAGACCTCATTGTGAAATTGCCCGGCAGCAAGAACATCATCGTGGATGCGAAGTGCCCTCTTCAGGCCTACCTGGATGCTCTCGCGACGACCGACGAATCCGCCCGGCTCGCTCTCCTAAGAAAGCACGCGAAGCAGGTTTCCGAGCACATTTCCAAGCTCAGCACCAAGGCCTACTGGACGCAGTTCGACGCGGCTCCGGAGTTTGTATTCCTTTTCCTGCCCGGTGAGGCGTTCTTTAGCGCAGCGCTCGAGCAGGATCCGACACTGATCGAAACGGGGGCCGATAGCCGGGTGATTCTGGCCACGCCCACAACTTTGATCGCGCTTCTGCGGGCGGTGTCACATGGCTGGCGCCAGGAACGAATTGCCGAAAATGCCCAGGCTATCAGCAATCTCGGACGTGAATTGCACGACCGCCTCCGCGTCTTCGCGGAACACGTCGGGACGATCGGTGAGCGCCTGGGCGGTGCGGTGCAGGCTTATAACAAAGCCGCCGGATCGCTCGAAGGCCGGGTGCTGGTCACGGCGCGCAAGTTGAAAGAGATCGGCGGCACGGTCGATAAAGAGATTGAATTGGTGGACTGCATCGAAGTGCTGCCGCGCCCGCTCCAGCTCCCTCCGTTGCCCGCCGCTACCGAGAGTGCCGTCGGGGCCAGCTGATTCCCGGAAACGATGCGTTTTCCGTTTGCATCTTAGAACGACTCTTGTTTAATCCGCATGAATTCGCTGCGATCTGTTGCGAAGGCTAAAAGTCTTCCGGGAATCGCAGCACAGGCAGGGACGGCAATGGCAGAGGACGGACGGGCACAATATGTCGAACGCGTTTTTTGAACGGCCTATACTTAACGCGCCGTACGACTATCCGCGTCGGCATTGGGAGTTGGACGAGCAGGGGCAGCCGACTCAGCAAATCGTCGAGCGCCGGCGTGGGGCGAAGTTTCTCACTCCCATTCCGCGCCCGCGGAAACGAAAGAGTTCGCAGCAGGAGGAGATTCTTTTCCGAGACGACGAAGGCATTTCTACCCAAGCCCAGCAATATGCCGATATCGCGCACATCAACGAGCTGCGCCAATACGTAGACGCCTGGCGCGAACTGCCAAACCCTAACCAGTGGCAGGTCACTCCCGAAACCGCCCGGCTCCTCCAGCACTGGCGCACTCATAATTACACCGGTGTCCGCCCGTTCTTCTGCCAGGTGGAAGCGGTCGAGACCGCCATCTGGCTCACCGAGGTTGCTCCACAATCGCCGAAACTCGGGAAGCGGTTTCTCGAATACCTGGCGAACGCGAACAATGACGCGAACCCGCAGCTTTCCCGCCTGGCCTTGAAGCTCGCCACGGGCGCGGGCAAAACCACCGTCATGGCCATGCTCATTGCGTGGCAGACCATCAACGCCGTTCGCCGCCCCAACAGCAAGAACTTCACCCGCGGCTTCCTGATCGTTGCGCCTGGTCTGACCATCAAAGATCGCCTTCGCGTCCTGCAGCCGAACGATCCCGACAGCTATTACGCCGCGCGGGAACTCGTGCCGAGCGACCTGCGGGAGGAAATTCAGAAAGCGAAGATCATCATTACCAATTATCATGCCTTCAAGCTCCGGGAACGCGTGGAACTTTCCGCGGGCGGGCGCGCTCTGCTCCGCGGCCGGACCGGCGGCGAGCTGAACACCACCGAGACCGAAGGGCAGATGATCCAGCGCGTCATGCCCGACCTCATGGGCCTGAAGAACATCATGGTCCTGAATGACGAGGCCCACCACTGCTATCGCGAGAAGCCCGCTGGCGAGGAGGATGAGGAACTCAGGGGCGAGGATCGCAAAGAAGCCGAAAAGAATAACGAAGCGGCCCGCCTCTGGATCTCCGGCCTGGAAGCCGTCAACCGCAAGCTCGGGCTCAGCCGTGTCATCGACCTCTCCGCCACGCCCTTCTTCCTGCGCGGCTCCGGCTATGCCGAGGGCACCCTATTTCCCTGGACCATGAGCGACTTCTCGCTGATGGACGCCATTGAATGCGGCATCGTGAAGCTCCCGCGCGTCCCCGTCGCCGAGAACATTCCCGGCGACGAACTGCCCATGTTCCGTAATCTCTGGGAAAACATCCGCAAGCAAATGCCCAAAAAGGGCCGCGGCAAAGCCGAGGAACTCGACCCGCTCACAATACCGCCGCGTTTGCAGACCGCGCTGCAAGCGCTCTACGGGCATTACGAGAAGACCTTCAAGCTCTGGGAGGCTGAAGGCCTCAAAGTCCCGCCTTGCTTCATCATCGTTTGCAATAACACTTCCACCTCCAAGCTCGTCTACGATTATATTTCAGGCTTCCATCGCAAGAACGAGGACGGCACCAGCACGCTCGTCCCCGGTCGCTTGGCCCTCTTCCGCAACTACGATGAGCAGACCGGTAATCCTTTCCCGCGTCCGAACACTCTGCTGATCGACAGCGAGCAACTCGAGGCCGGCGACGCTCTCGACTCGAATTTCCGCGAAATGGCCAGCGACGAGATCGACCGTTTCCGGCGCGAGATCACCGAACGCACCGGGGACCAACGCCGGGCTGAGAGCATCACCGACCAGGAACTCCTCCGCGAAGTGATGAACACCGTAGGGAAGGTGGGACAGCTCGGCGCCGGAATTCGCTGCGTCGTCTCCGTATCCATGCTCACGGAAGGTTGGGATGCGAACACCGTCACTCACGTCCTCGGCGTTCGCGCCTTCGGCACTCAACTCCTGTGCGAGCAGGTCATTGGGCGCGCGCTCCGCCGCCAGTCTTACGATCTCAACGAGGAAGGCCGTTTCAACGTCGAATACGCCGACATCTTCGGCATTCCGTTCGATTTCACCGCCAAGCCGGTCATAGCCCCGCCGCAACCGCCGCGCGAAACCATCCAGGTGAAAGCCATCCATCCCGAACGCGATCCTCTCGAAATCCGCTTCCCGCGCGTGGAAGGTTACCGCGTGGAATTGCCCGAAGAGCGACTGACGGCGAAGTTCAACGAAGATTCGATCCTGGAACTCACGCCCGACCTTGTCGGCCCGTCAAAAACTCATAACCAAGGTATTATCGGCAAGGGGGAGGATATGAACCTTGAGCACCTCGAGGATACCCGCCCCTCCACCCTCATTTTTCATGTCACCAAGCGCCTACTCGAAACGAAATGGCGCGATCCCGGCGAACCGCCCAAGCTTTACCTGTTTGGCCAGCTCAAGCGCATTGTGAAAGAGTGGCTCGACCACTGCCTTATCTGCCGCGGCGACACCTATCCGGCCTTGCTCATTTACCAGGAACTGTCGGACATGGCCTGCGAACGAATCACCGCCGGAATCACCCGCAAATTCGAAGGCGAACGCCCCATCAAAGCGCTCCTCGATCCCTATAACCCTACCGGCTCCACCAGACACGTCCGTTTCAACACCTCCCGCGCGAGTCGTTGGGAGACCCGAGCCGACCGGTCTCACGTCAATTGGGTGGTGCTCGATAGCGACTGGGAAGCCGAGTTCTGCCGCGTTGCCGAATCGCACCCCAAAGTTCGCGCCTACGTCAAGAATCACAACCTCGGGCTGGAGGTCCCATACCGCTACGGCTCCGAAACCCGCAAATATCTCCCCGACTTCATTGTGCTGGTCGACGACGGCCGTGGGGAGAACGACCTGCTCCACCTCATTGTCGAGATCAAAGGCTACCGCCGCGAAGACGCGAAAGAAAAAAAGGCGGCCATCGAGACCTACTGGATCCCCGGAGTGAACAACCTTAAGCAATATGGCCGCTGGGCGTTCGCGGAATTCCGGGACATCTACGAAATCGAATCCGATTTCAAAGCCAAGGTGGAAGCCCAATTCAACCAAATGATCGCGAAAACCATAGAGAAATAGCGAATAGCGAATTGAGAATGATCAAAAACTTGGGATCACAACTCACGATGAGTTCGGGACGTGCTTGGGACGTGCAGCACCCGATCGCAAAAAGGCGTGCTGCTGCTCCTCTGAACCGTTCCGCGTTCCCTCCCTTGCCTAATTCCCCATTCGCCGTTCAAAATTCTTAATTCCCCAAGATGCCTCTCCCCGTCAAAACGGACAACATCGCTTCCCTGGTCCTCCTGATCCGAAGCGAGAAGGTGCTGCTCAGCCAGGATCTGGCTGCTCTTTACGGCGTTTCGGTGAGCGCGCTCAACCAGGCCGTCAAACGGAACCGGGAGCGTTTTCCGGAGGATTTCCTCTTTCAGCTGACCCAGGAGGAGGCCGAGGCCGCCCGTCGTTCAAGATCACAGATTGTGACCTTGAAACGCGGTGAAAACATCAAGTATCTCCCCTACGCGTTCACGGAACAGGGCGTGGCGATGCTCTCCAGCGTCCTGCGTTCTCCGCGCGCCGTCGAAGTGAATATCGCCATCATGCGCACCTTCGTGCAGCTTCGCCGTCTCATGGATTCCAACCGCGACCTAGCCAAAAAGATCGAATCGTTGGAAACGAAATATGACGAGCAGTTCGCCGCCGTCTTCGAAGCGATCAAACTCCTGGTTTCCGAGGACGAGGCCCGCAAAGCCCAACCCGAACGCAGGATCGGCTTCAAATGAATAGGGAATTGAGAATGACGAGTAGTGAATTAATAGGTCGGCGGCAACGCGCGTCCGACGGTCGACTCGATTTGCCGGAACGAACTTTCGCTTTCGGCTGCAGCGCCCTTAATTTGTGTCGCTTTCCCGACAAGTCCGCCGGCGGCCGGCCAGAGCCGCGCCGATGTTCTCAGCAAAATTTCGATCGCCCGCAAAGAAGCCCGCGAAACTCATTACTGGCTCCGCCTCCAAGCTAGTTCGGGACAAAGACCACCCAACTCACAATTCTTTATTCTTAATTCACTATTCCCAATTTTCCTCTAGCGCCATGGCTAAAAAACGCACATCCTCGCAAAAGACCATCGCCACCCTCACCCACGACGAGGCCAAGCGAAAGAACATCCCCACCGCCGAGTACCAAAGCGTCATCCAAAAAGACCAGGAAGCCCCGAAAGAAGTGCGCTATCCCCACAACGCCACCGGCCTCGAGGAAGAAAAGAAAACGCGCAACCGCGACCTCGATCCGCAGCTCGTCTGGCGGGGCAAAGACGAAAAAGATGGGTCTGACCTCGTCGTCCACGCTCCACCCCTCTACATCCAGGAAAAGGTCCACCCCAAAGTCCTGATCGATGATCTTCTCGCTCAAACCACCAGCCACAAGTCACAAGCTAACCACCAGTTCGACCTGTTCTCCGATTTCAACGGCATCCCCAAGGGTGCCGACAAAACTGAGTTCTACCAGCACGACCAAAACTGGAGCAACCGCATGATTCTCGGGGATTCGCTCCAGGTCATGGCCAGTCTGGCCGAACGCGAAGGCCTCCGCGGCAAAGTCCAGTGCATCTATTTCGACCCGCCTTACGGAATTAAATTCAATAGCAACTTTCAGTGGAGCACCAGCAGCCGTGACGTGAAAGATGGCAGCGCTGAACACATAACACGAGAGCCGGAACAAGTGAAGGCCTTTCGCGACACTTGGCGAGATGGAATTCACAGTTACCTAACTTATCTTCGTGATCGTCTAACATTGGGCCGGGATCTCTTAAGCGAGTCAGGCTCCATCTTCGTGCAAATTGGCGATGAAAATGTCCATCGGTTGAGATCCTTGTTAGATGAGGTGTTCGGGGAGGAGAACTTCATTACGGAGATCGTGGTGAAAAAGAAGGGAAATCAAAAATCATCGCTCATGGATCCAGTGAACGACTTCATTCTCTGGTACTCAAAGTCGAAACGCTCGGAGGGCCATGTAAAGTTTCATATGCTTTACGAGGAGAGGTTGATTGATGGCGAGACTGTCGACGAGTTTTCCCGAATCGAGCTCTCAAACGGCCGGATAGTTAACCTGAAGCAAGTCACGGATGACAGAGGCGAAAAGCTAGATTTTCGCGCGTATCCCCGGCGAATTGAACAAGAATATCCCGATGGTCGGCTTTTTCGACCGTGGCCGATCACCAATGGAGGCGAACGTGCTCAGCAGATGGATCCGGTTTATTTGGAGGGAGAGCCGACCTTCCCGCCAAAGGGGCGGTGCTGGAGCCATACATCAAAGGCACCTGCCCACGGGATGAGCGGTATGATGCGCAATCTCGTCTCCGGAAGGTTGGTCCGTTCAAAAACGAGTTTGGACTTTAAGCGGTATCTCGAAGATTTTCCATTTAAAAGCATTTCGAATTGGTGGGATGGATTCGGCGGTGCCTCGGAACAAATTTACGTGGTTCAAACAAACGAACGCATTGTCGAGCGTTGTATTCTTATGGCCACCGATCCGGGCGATCTCGTGCTCGATCCAACCTGCGGGTCTGGAACAACCGCCTATGTAGCAGAACAATGGGCCCGGCGTTGGATCACTATTGATACGTCGCGCGTCGCGCTAGCGCTTGCTAGGGCTCGGGTAATGGCTGCGCGTTACCCGTTCTACCTGCTAGCGGATTCGCGAGAAGGTCAAGCCAAAGAAGCTGAACTCTCCCGTCGGCCGCAGAGCTCTCAGCCCGTTCACAATAACATCCGACAGGGGTTTGTTAATCGGCGTTGCGCCTATATTACCTCGGGCAGCATTGCCAACAACGCCGAGATCGATGTCATCTGGGACAAGTGGCAGAAGACCCTCGAACCTTTGCGCGAGAAACTCAACGCGGCTCTGAAAAGGAACTGGCAGGAATGGGAAATCCCGCGCGAACTCCCATCTGACAGCTGCGACGGATCCGTCCGACTTCTTCACGAGCAGTGGTGGACCGCCCGCATCGCGCGCCAAAAGGAAATGGATGCCTCGATCGCCGCCAAGGCGGAATTCGAATACCTCTACGACAAGCCGTACGAAGACAAAAAGAAGGTTCGCGTCGCCGGCCCCTTCACCGTGGAAAGCCTTTCGCCTCACCGCATCCTCGGCGTCGACGAAAACGACGAACTGATTGATCCCATGCGCGAGAAAAGCCCCGATTACGGCGCGAAGCAGACCTTCCCGCAAATGATCCTGGAGAACCTCAAAACCGCCGGCGTCCAACAAGCCCACAAAGCCGGCAAAATTACGTTTACCTCGCTCACCCCCTGGGCCGGCGCGCTCATCTGCGGCGAGGGCCGCTACCTGGAAGGCGACACCGAAAAGCGCGCCGCGATCTTCATCGGCCCGGAATTCGGCACCGTCCAGCGCGCCGACCTTGTCGAAGCTGCGCGCGAAGCCGGCGACGCCCAGTTCGATGTGCTCATCGCTTGCGCCTTCAACTACGAGGCTCACACCACCGAATTCAACAAGCTGGGCCGTCTCCCCGTCCTCAAAGCCCGCATGAACGCCGACCTCCACATGTCCGAGGACTTAAAGAATACTGGCAAAGGCAACCTCTTCGTCATATTCGGCGAACCGGATGTCAAAGTTTTTGAAGGAGGCACTTCTGGTCTGAGTGAAGAAATGGTTCGGCGAGAAAAGCGAATTTTAGAATTTAGCAAAAAGGAACAGGAGCTAAAAGGGGCAACGGATCCAAAGGAAAAGGAGCGGATTATTGCGCAAATCCGTGAACGAGAGCGTTACAAGCTCTTTATTCCGCGGGCTCAAGCTCTCGAGAAAGATCGCTTCATTGTCGAGATCTGGGGTGTAGACGTTTTCGACCCAAGCACGGGCGAAGTCCGCAGCGACGGCCCGGACGGCATCGCCTGTTGGTTCATCGACACCGACTACAACCAGGAAAGCTTCTTCGTCCGCCACGCCTACTTCCTGGGCGCCAACGACCCCTATAGCGCACTGAAAACGACATTGAAAGCCGAAATCGACCCCGAAGCCTGGGCCACACTCCACAGCGACACCTCGCGCCCGTTCGAAAAACCAAAATCTGGCCGCATTGCAGTTAAAGTGATAAACCACCTTGGCGACGAGGTTATGAAGGTTTTCAAAGTCTAGAGTTCTACGGCAATGAAGGAGAAGCCCAAATTTGTCTGCCAGCGCGCCGAATATCTGAACAAGGACGACTTTATCAAGTGCCTGCGCCGCTTGCGGCAGTCCGGCGGACCAAAGCAGAAAGCGGCCGAGAAGGTAACCCAGATAATCGGAAACGTGGAACTCGGTACACAGGAGCTGTTTAAGCTCACCAATCACGGTGAAACCCGAATAGAGCATTGCGTCAAATATGACCTTCCGGGCGGGTGCCGGCTTGTTACAGTTCAGAACGAAAACGTAGTCTGGTTTCTATTCGTCGGCGACCACGAAGAAGCGGATCGCTGGATCGAGTCTCACAAGGGTTTGCAGTTTGCAGCTTGCAAAGAAGACAAACGAATTCGACAGACTCGCGTCGGGGTGCCGCAGATATTGTCTCCCGAACTGCAGCAAGCAGGCGTAATTACCGACGAAAATAAGCCCTTCCTCACGCGCTTTGCGTTTCCCGAGTTCGAGAGTCTAATTCCCCAGGCCAAACTTCGGCGAGATCTTTTGGCGATCAAGGAAGAAACCGACGCCGACACGATTTTGGAAACAGTGGAGTTAATTGGTGATAAACTCATTCGGGAGTTGGTCTTCGATTTACTTGCGGCGTCAAAGGACGGCCACTATGACGAAGCAGAAATGCGTCTCAAGCTTTATCGAGATGAAGCCGAAAACGTAATCGAAAACCCTGAATTACTAAATGTCGCTTTGGAGTCCGGCGAAAACAGCGATTCGATTCTTAGCTTTAACGACCTCTCTCCTAATGAACTTAGTCGACTGCTGGACAGTGCTCGATTTGAGGATTGGATGGTCTTCCTGCATCCAGAACAGAGGCGAATTGTCGATGCTGATTTTGAAATGCCTGCGGTCTTGAAGGGGGTTTCGGGCAGTGGGAAGACAGTCGTCCTGATTCACCGGGCACGGCGTTTGGCGGAGAAGTATCCAAGGGAAAACGTCGCGATTCTTACGCTCAATCGCACGCTCGCGAATCTGCTTAAAAATCTCGTTTCGAGGTTATGCAACGGAAAAGTCCCGGAAAATTTAATGGTTGACGCGTATTACGACTATTTTCAGAAGGTATTGCGGCATTTCGGGGCCGAGGAATACTTGCAGGCTTTCGTTAATCATCTCACGCCAAATCACCCGATGGGAGCGACTTTCAAGCAGGCGTTTAATTACCATAAGGATCTGGCCAATGAGTTCTCCCAGCGCAGTAAAGAGAGTTTGGAAGATACGTGGCGGGAATATTGGAAGGACGAATTGGCGAAGGATGAGGCGGCAGCCAATCAAAAACGGATGCTGATAGAGGCGATCCGAGGGGAGTTCGATGAGGAGAGCTACATTCGGGATGAATTTACGCTCGTGCGGAGCGCATTCCCGGCGGGCGAGCGCAGCAGTCAAAACGGTCCCAGTTACTATAACTACGGACGCAAAGGGCGCTGCATCAATTTCCCGGAAAAGGCGAGGCGGAGCGTGATTCGGCTGCTGATGCGTTACGAAGAATACATGCTCGCGGGCGCCATGCTGGATGAGATGGGGTTAGCACAGGCGCTGTTCCCATCGATTAGGCGGTTTCCCGAATTGCCGCCGGAGCTGCGGCGCCGGTGTCTGCTGGTGGATGAGTTCCAAGATTTCTCCACACTTGAACTGCGGCTTTTGAAGCAGATACCCACGTCTCAAGAGAATGGCCTGTTTCTTACGGGGGACACCGTGCAAAAGGTGCTGGTGAAGGACTTTAATCTGGGCAACGCCGCTCTTGACCGTCACTACGTCCGCACTCGCACGATCCGGAAGAATTATCGGAATAGCAGGCAGATTCTCCAAGCGGCGGATGCGTTAATTCAGAAATACGGTGAGATGGCGGCAAAAACGGACGATTCGATAGAGCGCCTTCAACCCGAGCTGGCCGTACGCGAAACGGCCCGGCCCGTGGCGCTAAAAGCAAACCACGCCATTGAGGCCGCCTGGCAGACGGCGTATAACTGGGTGGTGGAAGGCCAAAATCCTCCCTGGTCTGTTTGTCTGGTCGCAGCAAATGCGAATCTGATCCCGATCGATAGGATATTAGCGAAAAGGCATCCCAGTCTGCAAGCGAATGAACTTTCCGGAGATTATATCAATCGTAAAGACACGATTAGTGTCGGCGCGTTGAGCGATGTGAAAGGACTGGAGTTCAGCCTGATCATCATCATCGGCTGCTCCACGGATATTTTACCGAGTCCGCAAATTCCGGTCGGCGAGCAGTGGCGCGATGCGATGCGTCTGTATGTCGCGATGACGCGCGGAAGAGACCAAGTCGTCATGACATATCAGGGCGAACCTTCGGAATTCCTTACCACGATGAGGGATTTCCTGGTTTGGGATGAAGTGGAGGTCTCAGAGGTGACGCCACCGAATCCGGCGAAGCCCACCGCTCCCGCACTGCCACCCCCTCGGATTACGCTTCCAAAGCCGCAAAAGGCTGTTCGGGGCACGACCTTCGAAGTTTCCGCGAGCATCGATGTGATCCTGAGAGGTTACTTCGAACGCCGCATTTACCGGGGCAACTCCCGACTGATCGGCAAGATGTCTGGGGGGAAGTTTCGGGAAGCCTATTTGCGTTGGCGCCGGCCAGAAAATCTCAACGGCATCCGAGTATCTGAGCTGTTTGGGAATCGGGAATTCCGGCGTGACCTCGCTGAGGAAGTGGACCGAATAATCAAGCCGTTCGGCGCTCGGCTGAACTGGGACAAATGAATTGTTTGGAGTTTAACACAGCAGCCTTGAATATGCCCGGTGCGGAAAGAGCTTTAGTCTGTGTTGAGGCGGACCGGATACATGGGCGGTTTGCCGGCCGCTGCTTGGGCCGTAACCCATGACCTTCCTCATCGCTGACACCTTCACCGAGAGCCTCGCCCGCCTCACTGGCGATGAGCAGAAAGCCGTGAAGACCACCGCCTTCGACCTCCAGCTGAATCCTGCCAACCCTGGACACCAGTTCCACAAGGTCGAACGCGCGAAAGACCGGAACTTCTGGTCCGTGCGTGTCGGCCGCGACGTGCGCCTGATCGTTCATCGCACCGCAGGAAGTCTTCTGCTGTGCTACGCCGATCACCATGACAAAGCTTATGACTGGGCCGAGCGACGCAAGCTGGAAACGCACCCCACCACCGGTGCGGCGCAGTTCGTCGAGATCCGCGAGCGCGTCCAGGAAATCGTTGTTCCGGTTTACATTGAGGAGAAGAAGCCAGCGGGAACCAATCCTCAGAAGTCCGAGAGGCCTCTGATCTTCGCTGGGATTCCCGATGCTGAACTGCTGAGCTACGGCGTTCCCCCGGAATGGCTGAGCGACGTGAAGGGAGCGGACGAAAATTCCATCCTGGCGCTTGCCGAGCGGCTGCCCGCGGAAGCTTCGGAAGCGCTCCTGGAACTCGCTACTGGCGGCAAACCGCGCGTGCAACAGGTTGCCGCGCCAGCAGCGAGTCCTTTCGAACATCCGGACGCGCAACGCCGTTTCCGCATCCTAACGAACGTCGAGGAACTGGAACGCGCTCTCGAATTCCCCTGGGACAAATGGACCATTTTTCTGCATCCGGAACAGCGGCAGTGGGTCGAACGAACTTACAATGGACCCGCACGCGTCTCGGGCTCGGCCGGCACGGGGAAAACTATTGTCGCACTCCACCGCGCTGTCTTCCTGGCCCGAGCCAATCCAAACGCGCGAGTGCTGCTGACGACCTTCTCGCATATCCTCGCGAACGCCCTCCGGACCCGCTTGCGTCGGCTCATCAGCAACGAGCCGCAACTGGCCGAGCGCCTTGAGGTGCATTCCATGAACGCAATCGGAGGCCGTCTTTATAAGAGCACGTTCGGGCAAGCCGCCAACCTGGCGCCGCGAGAGGTCATCTCGGATCTCATCAAAGCCGCAGCGAAAGAAGCCGGCGAACATAAGTTCACCCACACGTTTCTCCTTTCGGAATGGGAGCACATCGTGGATGCCTGGCAACTGAGCACGTGGGAAAGTTACCGGGACGTCCAGCGCCTGGGCCGGAAGACACGGCTGCGAGAACCGGATCGCGCGATCCTATGGTGCATCTTCGAGAGAGTCCGCACCGCGCTGGCAGCGCGGAAAATGGTGACAGTGGCCCAAATGTTTACCGATCTGGCGGCGCGCCTCGGGAAAGGTCCCCAGAAGCCATTTGACTTCGCCGTGATCGATGAAGCCCAGGACGTGAGCATCGGCAGCCTTCGATTTCTCGCCGCCCTGGCCAGCCGCCCTGACGCGTTGTTCTTTGCCGGGGATCTCGGCCAGCGGATCTTTCAGCAACCCTTCTCCTGGCTCGCGCTCGGGGTCGACATCCGGGGCCGCGCGCGCACCTTGCGCGTCAATTACCGCACGTCACACCAGATCCGCACCCAGGCCGACCGGCTGCTGGGCCCGGAAATATCCGACGTGGACGGAAACCCGGAGAAGCGCACCGATACCGTGTCCCTCTTCAACGGCCCTCCGCCGGAAATCGAAACTTTCAAATCTCCGGAAGATGAAAATTCGGCCGTGAGCGCCTGGATTTCCGCCCGGATGCAAGAGGGCATAGCGGCTCACGAAATCGCGGTTTTCGTCCGCTCCGAAGCCGAACTGCCCCGGGCCCGCGCGGCCGCCGAGAAATCCCAGCTCGCATTCGCAGTTCTGGACGACAAAGTGGAAACCAAGACGGGCCAAATCTCCCTTGGGACGATGCACCTGGCCAAAGGCCTCGAATTCCGAGCGGTTGCGGTGATGGGGTGTGATGACGAAATCATCCCCCTGCAAAGCCGCATCGAAACCGTGGGCGAGGAGGCCGACCTGAAAGAAATCTACGACACGGAACGCCAGTTGCTCTACGTCGCGTGCACACGCGCCCGTGATCGGCTGCTCATTACGGCTGTCCAGCCGGCATCCGAATTTCTGGATGACCTCGAACCGAGTGGTGAAACGTTGTCTCCCTCTGAAGGCTAATCGGCTCATCGAGGGGTCAAAGGGGAAGGAAGGCTTGGGGGAAAAAGCTCGGCGGGAGCATCGCTCCACCAGTTTGGAATGGTGGGCGTGATGATGGGGCGTGGACTGTGGGAGTGCCGGCAGGATGTTGATGGTCGCAATGTTCGGCCCCTTGCTGACGCGCGGGGCTCTGTTTGGGGGCGAGGGCTGAGGTCGTCCGGATTTGGGAGGTGTCTCCTGGCGAACCCCGATTGGAAGAAGGGCACCGCTCGACCTGTTGACGCGAGGAACGGGAGGTGAGGGGTGGGTGCAGGCTGGTTGCGCGACCAACGACGCCCGGAAAGGAAATCGACGCAGCGGATGGTAGTGCGGTTCTTAGAGTCAGGGTTCGGCAGAGCCTCGCCCTCCCGAGGTTTGAAGCAAGGTCCTGCCGGGAGAAAAGAAAAAGCTCGGCGGAGCCTCGCTCCACCTTGGGGCTGGTGCAGTGGCCTGCTCGCTGACGCGCGCTCTGTGGGCGGTTCGTGGCGTTCGACGATCCCGGCGTGGTCGCGCCCATCCCAACCTCTCCCGAGACAGAGTCACGCGAAACTCGAGCCACTCCTTTACCGCCTACGGTTATGGCAGCAGCAAGCGGAAAAAACCTGCAGCGGAATCGTCCCGAACAATAGGAATTACTTCGAGTGCGCCGGTCGCGACTGCGTTGGCAACGGCCGTCCAAGGGCCGCTGGGGGTGGGGGCGCGCTGCAGCTCCCAAGAGCGGCCTGCGACCGCAGGAAACGTCAAACGAAATGAGTTTGCGTCGAACGGCGCGATCGTGATGGGGTCGGCCGCAAGGTCGAGGCGGCCAAGGATCAGTGAATGGCCGGCGAGCGCGACCACTCCGTCTCGCTCCCAAACGATGAGCCTGCGAACCAGGGAGTCCACGGGGACTTTGGCGGACCCGGAGAGAGCGCGCGTGGCGGTGCGAAAACCTTCGAAGTGGATCTGCGAGTTAATATGCGCCGCGAGAACCGCCTGCTGGCCATCCGCGCTTAACGCGAGGGCGTCTGGAGCGAACGCGGTGCTAAGGAAGGACGTCGGCAACTCTCCGCGGAACTCCAGCGTGGCCGCGTCATACAATTCGCCCGGCCAGACCAGCACGGTGTTCTGCGCTGACTCCAGCCCGAACGTTCGGCCTCGGTTCGGCACATCGCCCCCGACCTCAAGACCGTCCGCAGTCAGGCGATACCTTTTTAGCTTATTCTCGACACCTGCCGGGTCACCGACAGCCAGAATCTCGTGAGGCGTCGCGCCCGGCGTGATGAGCGTCACTCCATCCCAGCCGCCTGGAATATTGGAGGGTCGCGGCTGTCCGTCGTCATACACATAAACACCCGCCCCGGACGGTTCGGCAGCGCCGTAGAGTGAAACGAACACGGTGTGCGCTTCATCTGGCGGCACGAGCATATCCACCTGGTACCACTGCCAGCTTTCGGGCACGAACGTGTTGAAGTTGAGGTCCAGGGTGAATTCGGGCAGCAGGCAGCGGACGATGCGCTGGCCGCCGTTCAGCGCCACGTAGAGAAATTCGCTGCCGGCGCTCAGGGCCAGGCGCACGGGCTGTCCGGGAAGCCCAATCTCCCGATCGACATGTCCACTGACAGGGTCGACAACGTAAAGGTTCGTCGAGGGCGCAAAACCGTCTCCGTTCGCGCTGGCCACGTAAAGCTTGTGCGCAAGACGGTCGTAGACCACGTCGGAGCCCGCAAGGTCGAACGTTTCCAAAACGCCCGGAAGACCGCTCGCTTCGACTTGGCGGACTAAACGCGCGTAATTGTTCGAACGGTTCGCGTCGATGGACTCCGAACGAACCGATCCGATGATTTCAGCGGAAGTGAACGCTTTGCCCGGCAGAGCGCTGACGGAAAAGTTTGTGATTGAACCCGCGGGCAGGGCGCCAAGATCCACGCTGAGCAGATTGACGGCGGCCGAGAGCACGTTCGCTCCTGTCACCTGGAGCGAGGTGAACCCTTCCGGGAAGCGCACATCCACGCGGGCGCGCTGAGCGTCATTTGGGCCGGCGTTCTCAACGGTGAAGGTCCATGTTCCCGGCGTTGCGACCCGCCAGGCGCCGTCCGAACTGATCGAGAGGCCCAAGTCAGCGGGTGGGGCTTTCTCGCTTCGGGCTCGCCGGACGAACACGAGATCGTTGTCGGCTGCCTGATAAGCCAGGGTCGCCGGGCCCGCCACGATCCCAGCGGTTACCGCGGGATTCAGGGGAAGCTGCATCGTCTCGAGCGTCACCTGCGTGTCGAGGTCATACCCGGTCAATTGCGTGCTATCGCTCCGAAAGATGACCCGTTCCGCAGCGGAAATAAGGGATGTTCCAGAACCGGGAGCATTGCCGAGCAGCGTCAGCGTGCCGGTGTCGAGCATTCGGCCGTCCTGCGCTACAAAGACGCCAGCCCCGGCGTTCACGTGATTCATTAGCGTCGGTCCGGCTTGCGTGAAAATGAACTGCTGTCCATCCCACCGAATCAGGGTCATCTGAAACGGCGAGTAATCTTGAGAAAGGACCAACTGGCTCTCACCGTACGCAACGAGTGGCGCATAAAACGCGTTGGTCCAGGCCAGCAGGTGTCCGTTCACAAAGAGGCCGAGCTTCCCATCCGCCTCCACAAAGAGTTGGTCCGGGTGGCCGGGGTTTGCGGCCATCCAGGATACCGTTTGTGTGACAGCGCCTTCGGGCATCGCGGAGCTGAACACGGCTTCAACCGAGCCTGAGGCGAGGCTGGCACGCGCAATATTCGCCCCGTGATCGATCGCCAAATACAACGTCTGACTGTCATCGGCGAGAGACATCGTGACCGCGTTTTCACCAAATTGGCTTGTTTTCGCAACGAGGCCTGTGGCCGGATCAATGGCGACAACGGCACCGTCGTATTTGCTTTGCGGAGGCGTAAGCGCAATGATCTGGTTTCGGATGGAATCATAGGCGATGGAGCTGACCGTAAACGCGCTCGGAGCGCTCTCACCGGGGGCCAGTTCCGTCACCACTGGCAGATCAAGAGCTGCCAGATTGTTGCTGCGGTTGAGATCCACGGAGGCGGTGGCGATCCCGGCTTCGAGATGCATCAGGTCGGCCGCGAGGAAGGCGCCAGTAATCCAGTTGGTGAGTGAATTGCCGGGCGGCAGGTCGAGATCTGCCCACGAGACCAGCTGCGGGGCCTGAAAGACTGTGCCGTAATACGGAGCGAATGGGGTGGTGTTCGTCATGGAAAATCCCGCTGGCAACTGCGCGGTCAGGCCGGCGCGCACCGCGGCGGGGCCGGGATTTGTAACGATCATCCGGATCGTTACTTTCTCGTTCAGCTTGGGCTGCGCGGGATCGAGATCAATGCGAACGGACAGGTCGCTCCCAGGGTCCAGACGGAACGAGGGGCTGGAGACGATGGCCAGATCGCCGCCACTGATTTGCACGAGCACCCGGCCGTCGCCCAAATCCGCAACGGAATCCGCGAAGCCCTCCGTTTCGAGGGGAAGGGTTGCGGTTCGAGCGAGGGTGGTCCGGTCAAATACCTCCAGGGTGCCCAAGCCGGGGCCGCTGTGTTGCAAGTAAATCAACTGATCTGCGGTAGCGCGGTATTCGAGTTGCGCGGTGCTGGAATCGGTATCTGTGGGCACCTTACGGAGAAGCTTGCCTGAACGGGGCGCTAACTCCTCGCTGCTGCCGCTGTACATCACTCCATTCACCATCAAGAAACCGACTGACACACGAGGCCGAACATACCCGTCCCCGCGGCTAACGCCGGAGTCACTGATCAGCAGCGGCACAACATCGTTGGCCGGGTAGCCGGACAGATAAGCTTCCGTCGCGCCGTTGAACTTCATAGAAGCAGAAAATGCAAAGCCCAACGAAGGCAGCGCGAGGCTCTGCGAAATCTTTTGCCCGTCGCGGAAAAGAGAGACCGCGCCGCCCCCGCTGTTGACGCCAGCGGTCAGCACCAGGGTGGAATCTCCCGGCGAGACCTCGAAAGCCAGCAGCTTATTATCGGCGGGCCCAATGTCGTAAATGAGATTCGTTGTATCGCCGATCAGATCAATTCGCATGGCGGATTGCCCGCCCAGCACCGCGCAATGGAGAAAGTGCCCGTCCGGGGAGAGCCGCAAAAACGACGCGAACCCGGGCAGAGTCGTGATTGGCACCGGCACGAGCCTGGCGGAGTCGAGCGCGAAGAGGACAGTATTGCTCGCCCCCGGTTGGTTCGCTTCGAGAGCGTAAATCAGCTTACGTGGCGCGCTCCAGGCTGCTTCACGGACGCCCGCGGCGAACCGTTCGATTACGCTCAATTCGCGTGAGTCGCCGAAAGCGTTTCGAGCCTCAACGTGCAAACGAACGATCGCGTTCGTATCGAACAGGATACTGGCTGACCCGGCGCCGTTGACCAACGCGACTTGGTTTGTGGCTCGCACCACGCCGGCGCTGTCCAGGAGCGAGAGAGCTGCCGCATAAAGCCCGTTGGTGAGCGGGGCGCCTTCCGGGTTGAGCGCTTGAAACGTGACCGTGCGAGGCTCCCCGGCCGTGTAAATGTCGGACGGGACCGAGACCTTGAAACTCGCCGGATCATCGTCCCCAATGATCGTTTGGGCTGAGCCAGCGGCGTAAGCCGGAGAGGTGGCGGCGAGCGTGATCACCATATTCGTCTCCGGAATGGCGTCATCGATCGGCCCAATATTGAAGAAGGCGTTGGTGTTTCCCGCGCGCACGGTGACAGAGGCTGGAAAAAGCAGTTGATCCGGCGGGACCGCGGCCAGTGCGACCACAACATCATTGGTGGTTCGTGCGGAAATGGAAACGACTCCCTTGTTCGTCTGAATGCCGCCGTTTTCGGCCATGAGCCCAGGAATCCGGAGAGAAATGGCAGCCCCGGAACTCATCCGGACCAAGACCAGCGAACACCCAATGAGCAAAAGCAACCCAGATCGACAAAATGAAATTGCCGGAGAATACCTCAGCATAAATAAAGCCGCCCGAATAGCGCCGAGCCGCAGTCGGCTCACTCAAATACTTAGCCCCAAAACAAGCGTCTCAAGAGCGTAGAATTTGAAGTGTAAGCCGGTCAATTACAAACTGATAGGTCTGAACCTTACATTAGTTCCGTTTCTTCTCCGCTCTCGAACTGGGATTCAGGCGATCTGTCCTATTCGCGGCCCCTCCGAAAAGCGCGACCCGACGATCCGCATCCATTACGACAGAAATCCTTTGGTTGGGCGCGAGGATTCTGGTTGGCCGCCGTGAGGCTCGAATGCGCCCTAAACCAGCGTCTGAGGAGCTTTATGCGAGAACCAATTTGGTGCTGGGCTTTTCCGTTTCTACCTCGGAAATGCCGGTGGGGATTTGCTTCCCACCAGCGATTTCGGGCCACAGGAACGGATGCAATAGACGTTCGGACGGTTCATAAAGTTAGGGTTCGGCGGAGCCTCACCCTCCCGGGGATGGCGGGGGCTAAAGGGGAAGCAAGGTGCCTGGGTGAAAAAGCTCGGCGGAGGCTCGCTCCACTTTGGGCTGTGGCTGGGAACTTCTCCGAAGTTCTTGGAGAACGCTGCGTAATTCCGCTGGCCTGGTGCGTTTTAGGGCGCGGTTTGGCTAGGTGGATTGGCCGATGACCGATCGCCGTCGTTGGTTGGGCAGGGCGTCTCAGAAATCGATTGGGTTTTCGTTTTATTTCGGTGGTGGAGGGAGAACAGCGGCGCTCTGACGAGACGCCGCTACAGTGTTTTTGGGGGGGCGGCGGGTGGGCTAACGGTTTGACGGGGTGCGTCCTTCCGTTTCGAGACGCCTTGCCTCTCGTCAAACGCTCTTGTCGAGGGGCTTGAACTGAACGCAAACTGAGACAGCTTGGTCCTATGCTTATCAGCCATCTTTGCCGGTTTATTTATCTCAAGACAAGGAAGACGGCGGGAACTTCGGTGGAGATCTATTTCGAACCGTATTGTGTAGATCTGAAAAGCTACTTCGGGGAGGCGGAGGGCCGGCCGGCGGCGATCTCGGCGCAGGGCGTGGCCGGTTCGCGGCTCGGTTCTGCGGACCCACGGTGGTACAATCACATGCCGGCGGAAGAAGTGCGGGAACTGGCCGGGCGGGAGACCTGGGAGGCTTACTACAAGTTTTGTGTGATTCGCAATCCTTTCGACAAAGTGGTCTCATTCTTCTGGCATGAGGCTTCGGAACAGGCCCGAGTCCAGCTCGGGTCCGCCGATTTCAGCGATGTCCGCCGCACGTTCGCCGCTTGGACGGAATTGGAGCGCTTTCCTGTGGACCGGGGAATCTACACGATCGGCGGGATGCCTGCGGTCGATCGGTTTCTCCGTTACGAACAGTTGTCGGAGGACCTGCGGGAGATTTGTGGGAGGTTGTCCCTTCCCTGGCAACCTGCCCGGCTGGGCCGGTACAAAGGCGAGTTCCGGAAACGTGCGGAACCCTTTGAGGAATACTATACGGTGGAGGCTGCCGCCCGGGTGGCCAAGGCGTTCGCCTGGGAGCTCGAGTATTTTGGGTATCCCAGCTGCGGGCCGCGGTAGCGGGGGGAAGTCGGAGCTCAACGACCGGTCCGCGCGCGCAGTGCGAGATAGGCCGATTGCGCCCACCGCTGGGCCGCCGCTTTTGCCCCCCGTTCCGCCTGCCGCCGCTTCTCCGCGCGATCGTCCTGATACTGAAGCAAATGAAAAGGGTCCTTGGAGTAGGTGCGAAACACGCGGCGCTCGAAGGCCTCTGGCAGGTCGAGGCCGAAGAAGGCCGCTATGGCCCGGATTCGCTTGGGCAGGAGTTCCTCATAGTCGATGATCTGGCAGCCGTCGTCGGCCGATTCGAGAGCCGCCTCGAGATGTCGTGACAGCAGCCGGGCGCAGTACTCCTCGTCGGGCATCTCCTCCGGCGGTTGGGGCGGATTGCGCCAGCCGTACAGATCCTCCACTTGCGCAGCACTCTTGTAAGCCAGCCAGCCCCGTTCGTTCAGGCTGGAGACCAGAACTTCGGCGGGCTCGCGTATCAGGACAACGCAGGGCGTTTCGGGCCAGCATTGGCGCACAAAGCGCATCGCGAAAAGATTCAAGCTGCAAAACTTGATCACGAGCTTTTCCGGTTGGCCGGTGCGATAGCAGGCAAAGAGCCGGAAGAGCGCTTCGAAAAGCCTCCGTCGCGCATCGCCCCAGCGGGCGCGAAGGTAAGGAGACGAGGCCTCCGGGTACCAGCGAGCCAGACGCACAAAGGCTCCGGCCTCCGCAGCCACCAGAGCGCCGGGAGCATTCTTGAGCGCGTTTGCGACGAGCGTGGAGCCACAATGAGAAACATGAAAGATGAAGCCGGCAGGCCGGACCGGGGGGAGCCGCTCGCTCCAGGCCAGCATGGCCTCGATGGAAGTATCCAGCTCCGCCGCGGCCGGGCTGGCGTTTCGGAGCTTCTCCACGGTCTGATGAAAAAAAGGCTCTGCCAGGGGCTCGGCCCCAAACTCCATCCAGCGCACCGCGCCGCCCGGGACCAAGGCTGGGTCGGGATCAAACTCAAAATCGAGTGGCAGCCAGCCGGCTGTGGGCAGTGTCCTCATGAATGAGCCTGCTCGGGCGCTTGAAAGGCAACGACCCGGTCCCGGGATAGGGCCGCCAGAAAGAGGGCCAGGTCTTCGTGCTCGAATTCGTTCTTGAACTGGCTGTAAAACTCCGCCATCGCCACCGGAGCCCGGTCCAGGATGTACTGCAGCAAAGGTGCGGCATCAGCCGGGAAAAGCAGCTCCTTGCCGCCTGCGGTTAAGTAAACGGTGTCCCGATCGCGCCGAAAGATTTTTGGAACGCGCGGCGTAGCCAGCACGATGGAATGATCCGGCGGCAGGTCTTCACTCCAGGCCCGGCCGGGCGGTGGATGGAGAGGGGCGAGTCGATTGAGGCGGCGCGCATGGGCTTCCAGCAGGCCTGGTGTCCGAAATGCGCCCCCAAACGCCCTGCGCAATTTCGCCAGGTAGGCGACTTGAGTGGAGAGGCTGGCAAAACGCGGAATATCCGTCTGAAAAACCTCGGAATCCTTCATCTTGTCTGCCAGCCAGAGCAGCAGGTCGGCTCCGGTCGGGTTCCGGATATGGAAAAACCAGCTCACGGTTGGCTGGTCCAAAGGATGAGCGGAGCGCCACCAGCTCCGAGGCAGATACAAAGTGCCTCCGGTTTCAAGCCGGGCCTCCCAACCGGGCGCCTCGGTGGCTTGCGCGTCACTGCCGTAAGTCCTCCAACTGGTTGGTCCGGCCACCTGGAGCACGATCAGGTCCTGCTCGGCCCGGTACGGCTCGCTGACATTCCAATCGCGCACCCGTTCCGGCCGCAGGGGCGCTTCGAGATGGCGTTCCAGGCTCCAGGCCAGTCCGAGGGCGGGAGAGCAGGTCGCGCATTCCCCACAGGAGCATTCCGCCGCCCGCGGACCCGACTCGAGGAAATCAAAACGACCGGCCGTTCCCGGCGAGTGCAACGGCCCGGCGCCGTAATAGTCCCCCAAGAACTCCGGAACGGGGACCGGCTCGAAAATAGCGCCGAGATTCATGCGGCCGGCCCGCCCGCACTTATCATTTCCGCCAGCTCACGATCTGAGACCCGGCGCTTCCGGACAGATGCGTGCGCGATCAGATAATCGATCGTTCGCTCTTCAAGTTCAGCGCCAGAGGCCGCAGGAATTCCAAATCGGCGCGCGAGTTCGGCGACGATCAATCCGAGGCGGAGGCGGCGCTCGGCTATGCTTCGAAACTGGCTTTCGATCGAGGCGCGTTCGGCGGCTTCCTCCGGAATCACCCCTCCGTCGGACTGTGCCGCCTTCAAGAGCGCCTGGAACTCGACGTCGACCACTCCCGGAAACAGTGGGATCGAATAGCGACTGTCCAGATGGTTCAGCACCTGCAGCGCGAGATGCCTGCGCAGGAAGGCGGCCTGATCCGGAGCCGGGTTGTCCGCGACCAGCTGCTCGATGATGACGCTCGAAAAATCGGGCGCGGGCAGATCCGGCAGATGGGTGGCCACGACCGCCATCTCCAACGCGCCCGAGTCCTCGCCCGCCGTCAGGTTGCAACTGGACGCGACGCTACCGGCCGGCAGGCCTTGCTGCATGGAGTGCACCGCCAAGCGCTTAAGCGCCCATGCTCGCGCCTCGTTGCCGTAACGTTCCTGCAGGACAGCGTGAGGAATCTGGCCCGGCCGGAAGCCCGGCAAACGGATGCGGCGGCCGATCTCTTGCAGGCGTGCGTCGACAGCCTGCGCCACGGCCGCCTCGCCGCAGCGACCCCGATACTCACGCCGGGCGCCTTCCCGGCTGGTCTCCTCCCAGACTGCAAGGTTTCCCGGCGGGCGGGAGGGCTCTGCCGCCGCTGCGGCGCTCTGAGTTGGGGGGGGCGAATCGGAGCGCTCGAGTTTGTAGGCAACCGAGACGCGCAGCACCTTACAGGCACGACTCGGCGCCTTGCCGCAATGAGGAATGCGCCCATCGAAGAACACCGCGCGGTTCGGGCGGGGCCTGACCGCCAGTGCGATTTCGCCCGCGGCGTCGTAGAATACCGTCTCGCCATCCCAGCCGTCGTGCCATTCGGGATTTGGGTAGTAGAGCAGCGTAAAGTTGCCCGGCTTGCTGTCATCAACGTGGGTCTCGCCGCCCAATCCATAGGTATGGCCGTTTGCGTACTGGCGGACCACCCGGAGCGGCCCTCCGGCAAGCTTCTCGCAACGGCTCCGAACAAGCTCCCAGATGGCCTGGAACGCGGCGTCTCCTTCCAAATCCATGCGCCAGAAGCGCGGGCTTTCCCCTTCCACCGACCCGTGGCCGAAGTGCCAGCCCTTTCCCATGCACGTCGCCCAAGCCGCGGCGTGCAGATGCGGCGGGGCCAAATCGTCCAGGACTTCCACCAGGGGTTCGAAAGAGTCTGTGTCAGGGTGCGGCTGCAAAGCGAATCAGGTTTTGGTAGGCCTTGGAAAGGAGCAGCGAAAGGTCCGGGCGATTCAACTGATCCACAGTCGTTGAGGCTCGGGCCAGGTCGTAGAGAATGGTGCGGAGGTGTTCGTCGCGAACGGCGCTCTGAATCCAAGTAACTGCTGCGAGCCGGGTCCCGCGGGTCACCGGCGCCACGTGATGAACCGATGTGGCGGAGTAGACGATTGCCTCGCCGGCATCCAGCTTGATCTCGTCTCCCCCCTCGATAACCAGTTCACCTCCATCATAACTCTCGGGAGGGCTGAGGAAAAGCGTCATTGCGAGATCGGTCCGAATGCCGTTCGGACCTCCCATCAGTCCGCCGTCAACATGGTCGCCGTATCCCATCCCTGGTTCATAGCGGCTGAAAAGTGGCAACACCCAGCATTTGGGCAGGGCGAAAGTCTGAAAATCGCGATGCCGTTTCATGGCCTGGTCCACCAGGGCATCGAGCGCGTTGGAATCTTTTGCCCCTCGTTCGACTTGAAGGTTGTTTTTGACCTGGGCTGCACCTCCGCCGGCGGTGGCTTTCCCGTTGACAAAAGTCCGCTGTCTTAATGCGCGGACAGCCTGTTCCGTCTCCTTCCTGTCCAGCAGGCGAAAAACCTCCCGATGCATCTCGACCTAGCTGCGGCAGGATGTTCCGGCCTACTGCACTTTTGGGTGCTTTCGGCGCCACACCAAGGCTCCCGCAAGGGTCAAACCGCCGGCCACTAAAGCTGTTTGGGACGGTTCTGGCACCACCGTTGCCGTCAGGTCCATTTGATAGTTGTTGCTCAGGGCGGCATTTTTCCGAACGAACAGTTGTCCGTCCGACGGAACGACTCCATTTACTGAGCCGCCCAAGCCTTCCAGAGTCGCGGACCCTAAGGAGGCCTGGCTGCTGTTGAAAACCGTGAAGCTGCTGCCTTTTTCCTGACCTAGAGGGTTATAAGTGCCGCGAAGAGAGAACGAGGTGCCCGACGCGAGGTTGGAGAACTCAAACCAATCAGTGTCCGAGCCACCATCTGTTCCTCGGACGGTGGTTGTTCCTGTTGGCAGAGCATAGGCGAGCGCAAAAGAATTGCCAAAATCTGAGGGCGCCGGGCTTGTTCCTTCGATGATGACTTGACCGGAAGAACTAACTCCGCTCATCGTCCCAAGGCACGTGGTGGCGAGGAGGGTTCGCGTAAAACGGCTCTCAAAAAAGCCAGTCGATATCGTGGTGGTCATAGTAAACGCCTGCAGTTCGGATTACGCCAGAGAGCTTGATTTACTGCAAGGGAAAACTGCAGAAAAAACGCGCCAGTTCTGTTCGGCAGAGCCTCACCCTCCCGGCGAGGCGGTGCGAGGCGGGAGTATCACCGGAATTTTTTTGACCCGCGGAAATGCGGATGGGGATTCGCTTCACCAACGAGGTCGGGCAACAAGAACGGAAGCAATAGACATTCGGACGGTTAATAAAGTTGGGGTTCGGCGGAGCCTCACCCTCCGGGGGGCGGCGGGGGCCAAAGGGGAACCGAGGTGCTTGGGTGAAAAAGCTCGGCGGAGCCCCGCTCCACCTTTGGAGTGGTGGCAAAGGAGGAACCAAAATAAGTCCGAACCTGGGGGGGAAGGTGTGGGAAAGTTGGAAGGTTCGGGACGAGTGAGATGTTCGGCCACTTGCTGACGCGCGCCTATAGGCTCTGTTGGGTGTCTCTGTGTTCCTTGGCATGGATTCGCCACCTCAACTCTGTCCGGTCGGCTTGGCGGGGCGCAGAAGACACGGGCCGTGTCAGCCAGAGTGACAGTCGACAGGGCGACGAAAACGAGGAAGGACCAAGCCCGGCGGGCTCGGTCCTTGCAAGGCACCCTTCTGGTCGAGGGTTGAGTTTAGGTCAGCGCGCGACGAGCAGCCAAGAGGCCTGCCAAACCTATGCCCAGTAACCCAAAGCAAGAACTGGAATCCGGCACTCCATGACCGGTATCCTGGCGCTGCTCGTAATCGACCGAGAGATCCTCAATCAATCGATAATTGTCCGGCGGAATTGGGCCACCCAGGTTTAGCACGCCGATTTCCAAACCGGTAACGCCATCGTACTCGTGCAGCTTGCTGTTAAAAATGTCTGACACCCAGAAGTTGCTTCCATCATACGCGATGCCAGTGGCCTGGTAGGCGGTTTGAATGAAGTTCGCGGTCAAGACATTGCCATTCGTGTCGTAAATATCGTAATTGTGCCCTGCGTCTTCACGATTGACGATTAGCTTGCCGTTAAAGTACTCCATCCCGTCCATGTTGTTTGAGGCCAGCGAGAAGGTGACCGTCTTGATATTGTTTCCGGTGACAGGATCAATCTGGAAACCTTTGTTTGAGCCGGAGTAGTCGGTGGTCCAAAACGTCGAACCGTCCCAGGCGATCGTGGACATGCTGGCATTCTGCGTCAAAATGGAGCCCAGCGAGAGTCCGGTTGTAATGTCCGTCTTGTAGATGTGGGGGTCACCCACAACTGTCGAATAAAGAACGTTGCCGACAACGACAACGCCGCGACCGTTTCCGACTGAAGGGTTGTATTGAACCAGTTTTACCCCCGTCGACGTGTCGAACTTCTCCACGTAGTCTCCGGAACCACTGGCGTTGTTTCCGTAGATGGTTTGTGCTGCTTTGGCTGAGGCAAGTCCCGCCAACGCAGTGCCTGCTAAAAGAAAAGCGATCTTGTTCATACGGTTTGTAGCGGGCATTATTCATGCCAAATCGGAGATCGCTGTGGGGCAAGCGGTTAGTAAAATGTGCGAATGGTGATCTGTTTTAAATTGTAAAAATCGGTTACGTTTTTGATTATCTGGACGGCTCTAGCAGGGGGGGGAGGAGAGTGGGAAAGCGTCCATGCATTACTTATATATTGTCGATCGTTGAGCAAAATCCGTGGATTAAATTTGCGACGCGGCGGTGCCTCCAGCTCAATAATGCTGCTTCCCTAAATGGTCCGAGGAAGAGTGATGGCATCGCGTCGCTTCTATATTGCTGCATTCGAAGCAAAATATGTGGGTTCAGTGTGATTGGGAAAGGCATCATGGTGCTCGCGCGACGGCACTGGGTTGCGGCTGGGAACTTCTCCGAAGTGTCTGGAGAACGCCGCGTGATTTTGCCGCCGGATTCGTTTTTCGGCGCGGTTTGGATGGGGGGATTGGTGGATGACCGATCTCCGTCGTTGGTTGGGCAGCGAGTATCAGGAATTGATTTGGTTTTCGTTTTGTTTCGGTGATGGAGAAAGAACAGCGGCGCTCTGACGAGACGCCGCTACCGTGTTCTTGCGGGGCGGCGGATGGGCGGGGGTTTAACGGGCGTCGCTGGCTTGCTGCCAGGGGGCGGCGATGTGAGCAGTGATGCCGGGGTTGTGGCTCGCGACGGCGAGGGTGGAGCCGTCCGGACTGAAGGCGGCGGCGAACGGGAGGTTTTCGTTTCGATTCGGTGATGGAGGGAGAACAGCGGCGCAGTGCTTTTTTGCGGGGCGGCGGCGTGGTGACGCCGACAAGGGGCCGTTACAGGATGGAATGATCCGTTCTGCTTGCAGCGGGGAGGTCTGACGAGAGAGGATGGGGTGATGGAGACATTTAAGATTGCGCTTTATCCCGGGGACGGGATTGGGGTGGATGTGACGCGGGAGGCGGTGCGGGTGCTGCGGGCGGCGGAGCAGGTGCTGGGCGGATTTCACCTGGAGTTTACGGAGTTCGACTGGGGCGCGGAGCTGGGGGTGCGGACGGGGCGGGTGGCACCGGAGAATCTTCTGGAGGTGCTCCGGCCGTTTGATGCGATTTTTCTCGGGGCGCTGGGTGATCCGGCGCGGCTGCCGGACCATGTGACACTGGAGCCGCTGATCCGGCTGCGGCAGAAGTTCGATCAATATGCGTGTGTGCGGCCGGCAAAGCTTTTCGCCGGGGTGCCCTCGTTGCTGGCGGGGAAAGGGCCGGCCGATATTGATCTGGTGGTGGTGCGCGAGAATTCGGAGGGGGAATACGTGAATGCGGGCGGGCGGTTCCGCACGGGGGAGCCGGAGGAGTTCGCGCTCCAGACCGCGATTCACACGCGGAAGGGAATCGAGCGGATCCTGCGCTACGCGTTTGGCCTGGCGCGGACGCGCCGCCGGAAATTGACGATGATCACGAAGTCGAACGCGCAGCGCTTCTCGTTTGTGCTGTGGGACGAAATCCTGGAGGAGATCCGAAAGGAGTTTCCGGATGTGCAGGCGGACAAACAGCATGTGGATGCCGCGGCGATGAATTTCGTGCGAACGCCGGAGCGGTTTGACGTGGTGGTGGCGTCGAATTTGTTCGGGGACATTCTAACCGACCTTAGCGCCATTCTGGCGGGCGGGCTGGGCCTGGCCCCGAGCGCAAACCTGAACCCGGAGCGGCGGTTTCCGTCGATGTTCGAGCCGGTGCATGGATCGGCTCCCGATATCGCGGGCAAAGGGATCGCGAATCCGGCGGCGGCGGTGCTGAGCGCGGCGTTCATGCTGGAGTGGCTGGGGCTCAAGGAGGCGGCCGGCCGCATCCGGCAGGCGGTGGAGCGGGTGCTGGTCCAGAAGAGGACCACGCCGGATTTGGGAGGGGCGCTCACGACCACGCAGATGGGCGAGGCGATTTGCGCGGAGTTGCGCTGAATTTGTTGTTTTAGCCGGGCCCTTTCCGCTCTATCGTGCGGCTTCTGCATGAATCAAGTTGCCCTCATCACCGGAGCCTCACGGGGCATCGGCCGGGCTATCGCCATCGAGTTGGCGGGCCTGGGCTTTGATCTGCTGCTGAGCTTCCGTTCCGATGGCGTGGCGGCTCGACAGGCCGTGGACGAGTGCCGGGCGGCCGCGGGGCGGGCGGGGCAGGCCATTCGGGCGGAGCTGGCCCAGGGGGACATATCCAGCGCGTCGACGCGCGAGGAGTTGATCCGGACGGCGCGCAGTGCTTTCGGACGCCTGGATCTGCTGGTGAACAATGCCGGGATGGCGCCGCGTGAACGCAGGGATCTGCTGGAAACTTCCGAGGCGAGCTTTGACGAATTGATCGGAGTGAATCTCAAGGCGCCATTTTTTCTGACGCAACGGGCGGCGCGCTGGATGATCGAGTTGAAAGGGTCGCTCGGCCCGGAGTACCGTCCGAAAATCGTGACGATCAGTTCGGTGAGCGCTTATGCCGCCTCGGTGAATCGGGGCGAGTATTGCGTGTCGAAAGCCGGCCTTTCGATGATGACCACCTTGTTTGCCGCCCGACTGGCTTCGCAGGAGATCGGCGTCTACGAAATTCGCCCGGGCATCATCGCCACGGACATGACCGCAGGGGTGAAGGAGAAATATGATCGGCTTATTGCGCAGGGGCTGACTCCGCTGCAGCGCTGGGGGGCTCCGGCGGATGTGGCGCGGGCGGTTTCGGCCATCGCCCGGGATCTTTTGCCGTTCAGCACGGGCGAGGTGATCAATGTCGATGGCGGTTTTCATTTGCGCACTCTTTGAAACCTGGCGTTCATGAAGATTGATACAACCATCACGGTGGAATCGCTCGGGCCCGGCCTGCAGCGGCTGTTCGAGCTGTCCGGGAAAAAGATCCTGGACCTGGAACGAACCTGGGACACCGCCAAGGGGACGCCCGTGTTCACAGTGCGCGGGAAGTACACGACGCGCGGCTGGACCGAATGGACGCGCGGTTTTCAATTCGGGAGCGCCTTGCTGCAATTCGACGCGACGGGCGAGAAGGAGTTTTTGGATCTGGCGCGCGGCCGGATTGCGTCGTCCATGGCGACCCATATTTCGCATATCGGGGTGCATGATCACGGATTCAACATCGTGAGCACCTACGGGAATCTGTGGCGGTTGTTGCGCCACGGGAAAATGGCTCCGAACCCGGATCTGGCGGCTCTGTGCGAACTGGCGTTGAAAGTTTCCGGCGCGGTGCAGGCGGCGCGCTGGACCCCGATCAGCAACGGCGAGGGATACATCTACTCGTTCAACGGGCCGCACTCGCTCTTCATCGACACGATGCGCTCGCTCCGGTCCCTGGCGCTGGCCCATCAGCTCGGCCATTGCCTGATGGCGGAGCATGATGCGCGGATTTCGCTGCTGGATCGGCTGGTGCAGCATGCCCGCACGACGGCGGCGTTCTCGATTTATTATGGCGTAGGCCGGGATCACTATGACAAGCGCGGCCGAACGGCGCACGAAAGCATCTTCAACACGAACGACGGGCATTTCCGCTGCCCCAACTCCCAGCAGGGCTACTCTCCCTTCTCGACCTGGACGCGCGGGCTGGCCTGGGCGATTTGCGGGTTTGCCGAGCAGTTGGAATTCCTGCGCACCCGGGCCAACGACGAGTTTGGCAATCCGGGCGGGAAAAAGGCGGTGGCCAAGACATTGCTGGAAGCGGCCACAGCCGCGGCGGATTTTTATATCGAAAACAGCTGCGCCTGCGGCGTGCCGATGTGGGACACCGGGGCGCCGGGCCTGGCGAATCTCCCGGACCATCTGGATCGCCCGGCTGATCCTTATAATTCCGAGGAACCGGTGGACAGCTCGGCGGCGGCGATCGCCGCGCAGGGGTTGTTGCGGTTGGGCGCCTGCCTGCCCGGGAAAGGGCGCTATAACTATCGCGCGGCCGGTTTGACGATTCTGCGCACCCTGTTGCGGGCGCCTTATCTTTCCGAGAGCGGCAGGCATCAAGGGTTGCTGCTGCATTCGGTTTATCATCGCCCGAACAGCTGGGATTACGTGGCCAAGGGCCAGAAAGTTCCCAACGGCGAAAGCTCGATGTGGGGCGATTATCATCTCCGGGAAGCCGCGCTGATGCTCTGGAAAGAAGGGCGCGGCGAACCGTATCTCACCTTTTTCGATTCATGACCGAGCCTTTCAAGCTCACGCGCATTCCGGCCCTCAAAACGGTGGAGGAGTTCCGGGCCCATTGCCAGTCCCTCAAAGTTGTTTTGCCGACGGACGACGAATTGCTGGCGGCGGCCGGATCGCCTCTGGCTGAGCCTTGGACCCGCGCGAAGATTCGCGGCAAGACGATTGGCAATCGCGTGGTCATTCAACCGATGGAAGGCTGGGATGGCACGGTGGATGGCCATCCCACGGAGGACACCCTCCGGCGCTGGAAGCGATTCGGCGAAAGCGGAGCGAAACTGATTTATGGCGGAGAAGCGATGGCGGTCTGCCCGGCCGGCCGGGCCAACCCGAATCAGTTGATCATCGACCGCGCGCATTTGGCGGGTTTGAGCGGTTTGCGGGAAGCGCTCGTTTCGAGCCATCGGCAGAAGCATGGAAGCGCGGACGACCTGGTGATCGGCTTTCAGCTCACCCATTCCGGAAGATTCTGCCGGCCAACGGACAAGAAGCGGCTGGAGCCGCGTATTGCCTTCCGGCATCCGTTGCTGGACCGAAAGTTTGGCGTGATGGACGATCGCCCGGTTCTTTCGGACGGCGAGGTCGAACAACTGATCGCGGAGTACGTCGCTGCGGCGCGGGTGGCGGAAGAGGCGGGGGCCGATTTTGTCGACATCAAGCATTGCCACGGGTATCTGCTCCACGAATTTCTGGGCGCGCACTTGCGGCCGGGGAAGTACGGCGGTTCGTTTGAGAACCGCACGCGCATTCTGCGGGAGATCGTGGCTGGCATGCGAGCGGCGGGCCTCTCGATCGAGGTGGCGGTGCGGCTGAGCGCATTTGATTTTGCGCCGTTCCGCCCGGATCCGGCGCTTTCTTCTCCCGGCAAGCCCGGGCCCGGAATACCGGAGGATGTTTCTGCGTGCCTGCCTTACCGCCATGGCTTCGGAGTGTCGGAGGCTGATCCAACCCGTTACGACCTGGCTGAGACGTTCCGGTTCGTGGAATTATGCGGCACGCTTGGGGTGAAGCTTCTGAACCTGACGGCCGGGTCCCCCTACTACAATCCGCATATTCAGCGCCCCGCGGCCTATCCTCCGTCCGATGGTTATCAGCCGGCTTACGATCCGCTGATCGATGTGGCGCGCCAGATCGACGTGGTGCGCCAGGTGCGGGCGTGTGCGCCCCAGGAAGTTGGCATTATCGGCAGCGCCTATAGCTATCTCCAGGAGTACCTCCCGCACGTGGCCCAGGCGGTGGTCCGCCAGGGTTGGGCCGATTTTATCGGCCTGGGGCGGGCCGTGCTCAGCTACCCGGCAATGCTGGCCGATGTCCTGGCCGCGCGCCCGCTGGAAAAGCGATGGGTTTGCCGCACGTTCAGTGATTGCACGACCGCGCCGCGCAACGGCATGATCAGCGGCTGTTACCCACTGGACAAGCATTACGGGAACAAGCCGGAAAACGAGCAATTGAAAGCGGTGAAGAGGGAAGGCGTTCGTTGAGCGACAACGGGTCGAGCAATTCGAGGTTGGCGGCGCGTTCCTAGTAGGTGCATAGTCTGGTCTATGCAAAGCGTAACTTTGGATGAGCAGAAGCATTTGGCCGAACTTATCCGTGAGCTGGCGCCCGATGCAGAGCTGTGGATTACAGATGAGAATGGCCCGGTTGCGAAGCTTTCCTCCGTGCCCTCAAAAACATCGTTGCGCGATCTTAAGCCACGATCCGTTGGGGCGGTCCTCCAGTCGGTTCCCTCCCCGGGCGAGGACCTGCTGGATGAAATGCTGCGATCGAAACAATGATCGGCGCTGATACCACCTTCCTCGTTCAACTCGAATTGATGGAGCTGCCCGCTCACGAACGGGCTCACACGCTTCTCCGGCGGCACATTCTGGAGGCGAACGTTTGCTTGGCGCTCGCTGAATTTATCCATTTTGCCCCGCATGGTCCGAAAAGCGAACGGACTGCTTTTTCTGTCGCACCGGGCTGGCGTTTGAGGCAAAGTCGGGAAACCCAGTATGAAAGTTTTTGCTGCTCTCGCGTTCGCTGCCGTGCTTTCAGTCGTCGCTGCCGAAAAACCGGTGGCGGAGACGTTTCTAGATCCGGCGAAGGCCGGGCAGGACTACAAGGATCAAGGCGAGTACAAGAATGACTGGGGCGGGGCGCAAGTCATTGCTTTGGGGAATAACGAATTCCGCTTGGTGACCTATCCGGGCGGCCTCCCGGGTGAAGGAGCGGACAAGGCGAACAAGCGCGAAAACCCTGGCAAACGGGACGGCAGCAAGGTGGTCTTTACCGGGGAGAACGGCTATCGGGCGGAACTGCAGGACGGCAAGATTACCATCCGGACCTCAGATGGCGGGCCGTGGACCATGGAAAAGGTGGAGCGCAAAAGTCCGACGTTGGGCGCGAAGCCGCCGAAAGGAGCGGTGGTGCTGTTCGATGGCGGCAGCGCCGATGCCTGGACCAACGGCCATACGGAAGAGCGCGGGCTATTAATGCCCGGCACAAAGAGCAAGCAGAGCTTCACCAATTTTACGGCGCACCTGGAGTTTTTGCTGCCGTTCAAGCCGCTCGGCCGCGGGCAGGATCGGGGCAATAGCGGCGTGTATCTGCAGGATCGGTACGAAGTCCAGGTGCTGGATTCCTTTGGGTTGAAGGGGCAGGACAATGAGTGCGGCGCGCTCTATTCGCAGGCGGCCCCTTCAGTGAACATGTGCTACCCGCCGCTGACCTGGCAAACCTATGACATCCAGTTCAAGACCGCGCAGTTTGATGCAGCTGGCGCGAAAACGAAAGGGGCGGTTGTCACGATTCGGCACAATGGGGTGACGATTTTCGATAAACACGAGATCGAAGGTCCGACGCCCGGCGGCAAGAAGGAAGATGCCTCCGGGGGCCCGCTGCAACTCCAGGGCCATGGCAACCCGGTGTTTTATCGGAACGTCTGGGTCATGCCCGAGTAACTCGGAGAATTAGCACTCATCGTGTCGCGCACCTCGGACAGCAAGTTCTCCCGGCGTGGATTCCTCAAGGGATCGGCAGGCATTGCGGCGTCGTTGGCGGCTTTGAACGCCCGGGGAGCCGCGACGAACGCTCCGGCTTCGACGCCGGAAAGCCTTCTCTACCTTCCGCCGGTGCTCTCCTGCCCAACGGAAACATCCATTCGCATTGGCGCCTTGAATGAAAAAGGAGCGGCCGAGGCGATGCTGGAACTGCGCAAAGAGGGCGCCGCGAGTTGGGATCGGCCGGAACCGGTGGTGAAAGTGGGGGATTACGAGATCCTGAATTGGACGTTGAAGAATCTTACCGGGGCGACGCGCTACGAATATCGCATCCTGCTGAAGCGGCAGGGGAGCGAAGCGTTCCGTCCCGCGAGCGCTGGCAGCTTCCGCACGCAGCGCAAGGGGCCGGCCAGTTATACCGCGCTGCTCATGACCGATCCCCATACGGGTTCGTTTCCGCTGGGAAGCAGCCCGGCGGTGACCTTGGACCGGGTGGTTCAGAACGTGGCGCCGTTGAACGCGGATTTCGTCCTGGCGTTGGGGGACAACGTGGCCTGGCGCGGGTCGCGCGAATTTCCCCAGCGGAGCGCCGATGGCGCCCTGGCCGCCTACTCGCAATATCGGCGGCAGATTGGGCCGTTGTCCGCGCACTGCCCACATTTCGGAGTGATTGGCAATTGGGAGGGGGAGAGCGGGAAATTTCCCGCGCGGAACATCGAGATCGTGGCCGGAGTGCGGCAGGCGCTGCTGCCGGCGCCCAACCATCAGACCTATCCGCAGGGCGGGAGTGAACGGCAGGACTATTACGCGTTCTCGTGGGGCGACGCGCTCTACATCATCCTGAACGTGCAGACCTATTCGCTGCCGTCCGATCCGGAGCATCTTCCGAGCCTCATGGCCGATGTGAACCAGATCAGCGAATGGACCCTCGGCGACAAGCAAATGGCCTGGTTCGAGCAGACCCTAAAGAACGCCACGGAGCGTTACCGTTTCGTTTGCATTCATCACACCGCGGGCGGCAATGCCGGCGACGCGCTCAATACGAATTACGGGCGGGGCGGCCCCCGGGCGGTCGGAACGGGCGAGCAGGTGAAGATCCACGCGCTGATGAAGAAACACAAAGTGCAGATCTTTTTTTACGGGCACGACCACGTGTTCGTCGACGAGGTCGTCGATGGAATTCATTACACGCTTCCCGGGAGTTGCGGCGCGCCGTGGAAATTCACGAAGGAAGAAACGGGTTATGATCGATTTTGGCCGGACTCCGGCCACGCGACCCTCGAGATCACGCCGGAGAAGGCCACCGTGAAGTTTATCAATATCGAAGGAAAGATTTTGCACAGCTTCTCCGTTCTGCCTGCTGCCGCGTAAAAGGGAATGGACGCCGTTTTTCGCCTCTTTCCAGATTTCGCCAACCTGAATTTTAAATGAACCCAACCTCCGCCCTCCTGCCGGAAATCTGCCGAATCGCCACTTGCGCCGGCGCTGAAGCCATGCGCTTTTACAGCCGCGGCATCGCGGTCACGGTGAAAGGTGATTCCTCTCCTCTGACCGACGCGGACCGCGCGTCCCACGAATACATCGTGAGCCGGTTGCCCGAGCTGATGCCGGGCGTGCCGGTGATTTCGGAGGAATCGGCCGAGGGCGTATCCGGGACGGCGATCGGGGCGCCGCGCTTTTGGTTGGTGGATCCGTTGGATGGAACGAAGGAGTTCTTGAAGGGGACCGGCGAATTCACCGTGAACATCGCGCTGATCGAGAAGGGCAAGCCGGTCCTGGGGGTGGTGCATGCTCCGGCCATCGGCCTGACGTATTCCGCCGGGGCGCAGCTCGGGGCGTTCCGCCAGAAAGCGGGCGAAAGTGCGACCGCGATTCGCGTCGGCAAGGCGGATGCGGCCCGGATGCGCGTGGTGGCAAGCAAAGACCACGCAGGGCCGATGGTGAGCGCGCTGCTCGCCCGGTTGCCCGGCGCGGAACTGAAATCGATGGGAAGCTCACTCAAGTTTTGCCTCGTGGCCGAGGGGGCGGCCGATCTCTACCTGAGAGACGTCCCCACCATGGAATGGGACACCGCGGCCGCCCAGTGCGTGGTGGAAGCAGCTGGCGGCCGGCTCTGCACGCTGGACGGGCAGCCGCTCCGCTACGGCAAAGCCGGGTTGAAGAATCCGTCGCTTATGACGGTGGGGGACACAACGCTCGATTGGAAGGCGCTGACAGCCTGAGAGCCTGCGCGACTCATTTATCAGGAGCCGGCACCGCTTGCAGGCCGGGATATCTTTTCTGGTATTCGCTGACGGCTTTTCTGGGGAGCACCAGCGTCACGTTGCCGTGGTAACGGAGCAGCACGAGATTCTGGTGTTCGAACCCCTGGATGGCGGGGTCCCACCATTCCGGCTCATCCGTCTGCAACGCTTTCTCAAAGGCCGCGACCCATTGGCCGCCATTCAGGGCGTTGGTCGACCCAAAGTTGACGGAGGCGGCCGCAACGTGCTTCTCGATGAAGTATTGGGTGCCGGTGACTTGCATGCATTGATTCAGCAGGCCGTGGACCGAGCTTCTCGTGACGGGCGTAGCCGGGAAGCTCCATTTGGCCGGGTTCGGACGGTGTCGGAGGGAGTATTCCAGGTACGCTCCCAGCAGGCGCTGCCATAACCCCGCATTCGTCGGGATTATGCCGGTAGGATAGGTCGTTCTCGCCAGATCGAGGTCGCGAGCGAACGGGGGCTCGGGGTTGAGATCCATGGCCAGAAGTCCTGCGACGATCAGACAGCCACACAGGAAAAGGCTGGCTGCAAGCCAGAGCCATTTCCGCAGGGAGCCAGGTGGCTTGGAGGTCTCGGGCTGAGCCATGAACATGCAAGAATCCAGCAGATCTGCAGACCTTTCGGCAAAAGGGCTACTGAACGTCCAGGGCGACCTGAACCGGTGTTGAGTTGCCGAAGTTTTTGAAGTCCTTGTAGGACCAGACGACCTTTTTATCCGGGGTGATTTCGATGATTTGCGGGTTGTCCGGGCCGGCGTGGCAGTTGCCGATGACGGTGTGGCCGTTGTTCAGGCGTTGCACGCGGGTGACCCAGGCGAGCGTGATGCCGGGCAAGTCGTTCTGATCCACCTTCCAGACGATTTCCTTTTTCGGGGTGACTTCCAGGACGCAGTGGCCATTCCCGCCGCCAATCAAGGTATTGCCGTTTGGCAGGCGGATGGCGCTAAACAGATAATTGCCGAAGGCTTCCGGCCCATGTCCGGGCTTGCGTTCCTTTCCGAACAGGGGTTGTTCAAACTCCCAGACGATCTTGCCGGTGGGATCGTATTCCCGAACGCACCCGTCAAATTGCTGGGCGACGAGGTAGTTGCCATTGGCGATTTTGCGGACGAGCCGCGTATCCATATGGGGATCGGGATGATCGACGCGCAATTTGATTTCGTGGCGCAGCTTCCCGTCGCGGTCCACTTCAATAATGCGCGCGGTGCCGGATTCCGCAATCAGGGTCAGTCCATTGTCGAGCCGCTGGAAGGCATGGACTTCGAGCTTTTTCCCTGCGTTGCCGTTCGCCGTCGAAGCGTCGTACTGCCAGACGATTTTATGATCCGGCGTTTCCTCGACGATCAAATGCCACCCTTGCTGGTAGAGCAGGTTGCCGTCAGGCAAGAGGGTCGCATCGTGAATCGCACCCACCTTGGTGAGCCGGCTGAGGCTGCCGTCCGGAGCGACCACCGCTAAAACGTGCGTGGAGTCGTCTGCCATCAAAAGCCCGGGCATGGCGGCGCGAGCCGGAACCAGCGTGGCAACAAGCGCTAAAAGCGCGGTGCGAAAAAGGGTCATGCCGGAGACGATAGAGAAAGAGAGTTCCAAACGGAAAACAAAATTCTCGGAATGTCCCGGCAGCTGGAGCGGCGAATAGCGGGCCGGGCGGGAGGGGTGATCTGGAGTTGCGGACGGTCGATTCCAACTCTATCCGGCTCTGATGTTTACAACTGCATATAAGGAAATCCCTGATAGCCAATTGCCACTTAAAATCGCATCATCCCCGAGTTCTGATTACTGATTCACGGAAGGAGGCGGCCCTGGGTGGGGTGCGTCTCCTTCCGCGATATGCTCCTGGGCGAATGATGGGCGGATGGCTTTGCTTGCTTTGGGGGAGAGGAGCTTCGTAGAATTTCCCGCATGATCTCCTGTAAGATAGCGGCGCTCTGTGCCGTTTTGTGCGCATGCGTGCTCCGGACCGTGGCTCAAGTGAAAGAAGCGAACTACGATGAGGCCAAAGTGGGGCAATACACTTTGCCCGATCCTCTGAAGATGGAGGACGGAACGCCAGTGGCCGATGCCCGGGCCTGGCGGGAGAAGCGGCGACCGGAGATTTTGCGGCTGTTCGAAACTCACATGTATGGGAGGCCGCCGGGGAAGGCTCCCATTTTTTTCGAGAAGACTTCCGAGGATAAAAACGCCTTGGGCGGCACGGCCACTCGGCGGGAAATCTCGATCTACCTGAAAAGGGATCATTCAGGACCGCGTCTTGACCTGCTGCTTTACGTTCCGAACGCCGCGACGCGGCCGGCACCCGCGTTTCTTGGCCTGAACTTCGAAGGAAACCACACGGTCAGTCCGGACGCGGGGATCACGTTCAAAAAGACCATTCGGAACGCCACGAATTCCGTGGAAGTCGCACGGGGCCACCAGGCCGCCCAATGGCAGGTGGAGAAATTGATTGGGCGGGGTTATGCCGTGGCCACGATGTATTACGGGGACATTGATCCGGATTACGATGATGGCTTCCAGAACGGGGTTCATCCGTTGTTCTACCAGCCGGGCCAGTCCAAGCCGGCGCCGGATGAATGGGGCTCGATCGGGGCGTGGGCCTGGGGTTTAAGCCGCATACTGGATTACCTCGAGAGCGACAAGGATATCGACGCGAAGAAGGTGGCGCTGATGGGGCACTCCCGCCTCGGGAAGACGGCGTTGTGGGCCGGGGCGGAGGACGAGCGTTTTGCCATCGTGATTTCGAACGATTCCGGCTGCGGCGGGGCGGCGCTGAGCCGCCGCGATTTCGGTGAGACCGTCCACCGGATCAACACTTCATTCCCACACTGGTTTTGCACGAATTTCAAGAAGTACAACGCGAACGAAGGGGCCTGCCCGGTGGACCAGCATGAATTAATCGCGCTGGTGGCGCCGCGGCCGGTGTATGTGGCGAGCGCCGCCGAGGATTTATGGGCGGACCCGAAAGGGGAGTTTCTCGGCGCCAAGGGAGCGGAGCCGGTCTACAGGCTTTTGGGGAAGGACGGCCTGCCGGCGGAGAGCATGCCGGGGGTCAATCAGCCGGTGATGGGGACGATCGGTTATCACGTCCGGACCGGCAAACACGACGTGACGGAGTACGATTGGGAGCAGTACTTGAAGTTCGCGGACAAGCATTTTGGCCGGAGATAAGGGGAGTTTCGATTGCACGTATGAGCAGGACGAAAGTGGCGCTTCTCGGGGCGGGATTCATTGCGGATATCCACATGGAATCGTACGAGCGATTCGTGCCCGAGGCCGAGGTGGCAGCGGTGTATTCGCGCTCGCCGCAGCGGGCGGAAGCATTCGCCAAGAAACATCACATTCCGCGGGTTTTCAGCGAAATTGAGCAGACGATCGAGCAGAGCGGCGCCGACGTGATCGACATCTGCCTGCCGAATTGCCTGCATCACCGGGCGGTGTTGGCCGCGGCGCGAGCGGGAAAGCATGTCATTATTGAAAAGCCGTTCGCCCTGACGCTGGAGCAGGCGGACGAGATGATCGAGGCGTGCCGGGCGCGCGGCGTAAAGCTGATGTATGCGGAAGAGCTGTGCTTTGCGCCGAAATATGAGCGCGTCCGCAAGCTGGTCCGGGAAAATGCGGTCGGGCCGGTCTACATGCTCAAGCAGAGCGAGAAGCATTCCGGGCCGCACAGCGATTGGTTCTACGATGTGAACCAAAGCGGAGGCGGCGTTTTGATGGACATGGGCTGCCACGGCCTGGCGTGGTTTCGCTGGATGCTGGGGGGAAATCCAAAAGTGACGAGCGTTTACGCCACCATGAACACCTTTCTCCACAAAGGCAGGACGCGCGGCGAAGATAATTCGGTGACGATTGTGGAATTCGAAAACGGGGTGATCGGCGTTTGCGAAAACAGCTGGGCGCGCCACGGCGGCATGGATGATCGAGTGGAGGTTTACGGGACGGGCGGCGTGATCTATGCCGATCTTTTCCAGGGGAACGCGGCGCTGACCTACAGCGAAAAGGGCTACGGCTATGCGCTGGAAAAGGCGGGGTCGACCCAAGGCTGGACATTCACGATTTTTGAAGAGGCTTTCAACCAGGGCTATCCGCAAGAGTTGAAGCATTTCATCCGGTGCGTCCGGGAGAATCTTCAGCCTTTGGTGACGGGAGAAGATGGCCGGGCGGTTCTGGAGATGATGTACGCGGCTTATCGTTCCGCGGGGTCGGGCGCCAAGGTCGCGCTGCCCTTCCATGCACGGGTGTCCAAGCCGATTGATTTGTGGCTGGGCGCGTAAATCCGGGCGACGGCTTTGGGGCAAGTCAGTTCCAGCCCTGACAACCTGGGCCAGACTGTTAACTTATCCAGCCGCAAGTGAGATCCAGCCGCAAGTGAGTTCACGAGGGATAGCCTGGCTTTCGATTGCTGCGCTGAATGCAGCGCTTTGGCTCTTCATTCTGCACAAGCGCGAGGCGGCCAAGGCGCTCGCGGGCGGCAAGCTTGAATCCGCCAGCGCGGCTTCCGCCACTCGCGGAGCCAAAGGAGTCGCGCCGATTGTCGTCCGGACCAACGCCTTTCAGTGGGGCCAACTGGAATCTGAAGATTATCGAACCTACATCAACCGGCTCCGGAGCATCGGCTGCCCGGAGGAAACGATCCGGGACATTGTCATTGCGGATCTCGAGAAACTGATGGCGCCCGAAGTGAGGCAGGCGGAAGGCAAGCGCGAGCCGCCGAAATATTGGGAACCAAAGGCCCTCGCCCGCACGCTCGACACCCTGGACAAACTCGGCAAGAAGCAGGACATCGATTTCCGCAAACGCGAGGTCGTGCGCGAACTGCTGGGCATTGATCTCGCCGCGGAACGGGCGCGGGTGAAGGGCGAGTCGGATTTTTATGAGGAACGCCTGGGATTTCTGGATGCCGAAAAACAGGGGCGGATTCGTATGGCGATGGAAAAGGCGAACCGGGAAGAGGCCGCGCTGCGCGAGAAATCTTGGCTGGAGAATGATGAACTAACGGCGGAGGACAAAGCCCAACTGAAGGAAATCCAGAAGCAAAAAGATCAGAGCATCGCATCCGTTTTGTCGCCGGATGAGCTGGACCAATATAATCTGTGGTTCTCGTCGAGCGCTTACAGGGTGCGCGACGCGTTCCTGGTGTTGGAACCGAATGAAGCGGATTTCCTCGCGCTCTACCACATTCAGAAGGAGTTCGATGACAAATGGGAGGGCGTTGACCCCGCTACTCTGGTCGGGGTGGAGCGCGCGGCGTATGACCAGGCGAAGCAGCAGTACGAAAACTCCATTCGCGAACATCTTGGGCCGGAGCGTTACGAGAAATACCTGCAAACGCGCGAGCCGGATTTTCAACAATTGCAGGACACCATCGCGCAATTCGGGTTGAGTCCGGACGTGGCCCAGCAGGTTTACGACTTCAAGAAGACGCTGACGGACGAGCGGGCGAAGGTGGCGGGCAACTCGAGCCTGGGCGCGGAGCAGCGCGGGCAGATCGTCAAAGCGCTGAACGAGGAAACGGAACGGGCGATGATCGAGGTCCTGGGGCCGAAGCCGTACCGCTATTATCTGCGGAGCGGAGCGGGCAAATGGCTTTCGGAATAAATTTGAAAACGCCCGGGAAATCCGAAAGGTTGGCCGCGTGAAGCAGGTGATTTTACTCGTCGCGATCATTGCCGCTGCGTGCGGCTGCAAGAATGATCCGTCCCAGACCGCTCCCGCCCCCGCTCCGGCGGCCGCGGCGCCGGAGGCCCCGCAGCGGAGTTCCGCCCCGCAGGAAATCCCTCGCGCGGCTGAGGGGCGTCCGCAGTCGCGCCTGGTCACGCTCAAGCTTTGGGTGGGGACGAACGAGGTGACAGCCGAGATTGCGCAGACCATGCCGCAGATCATGTCCGGAATGATGTGGCGCACCAACATGCCGGAAATGGAATCGATGCTGTTTGTTTTTTCGCAACCGCACCGGGCGCAATTCTGGATGCGGAACACGCTGCTGCCCCTTTCCTGCGCTTATATTGATTCGGAGGGCAACATCCTCGAACTGCATGACATGAAGCCGAAAGATGAGACGCCGATACCGGCGGGATCAGAACAAGTGCAATATGTGCTCGAGGTGAACCAGGGCTGGTTCGAACGGCACAACGTCACCCCGGGGATGTTGATCACGACGGAGCGCGGATCGCTCAGCCAGACCTTTTTCCGGCGGTAAGTCATGGCATCCTTTCAGGTTATCTTTCTCGAGCATGGCTATAAGTCGGTGGCCATCGAGCGGGGCATTGTTGAAGGCGCGAGCGGGGAATTCATCGATGGCGATCAATTCAGCCTCGAGGAGTCCTTGCGCCGCGGGGCGATGGCGGAAGGGATCATGCTGCGGCGGATACCGATCCGCCCCGAGACCATCCGGAGTTTCAAAAAGGCGCGCATCATTATGCGGTACGGGGTGGGGGTGGATAACGTCGATCTCGCCGCCGCCACGGAGGCGGGAATTATCGTGGGGCACGTTCCGGTTTACTGCCAGGACGAGGTGTCGACGCACGCCATAGCACTGCTTTTGGCGTGCATCCGCCGGATCACCTGGACCGATGAACGACTGCGCGCTGGCGATTGGAATGTGCATGAGCCCGATCCGATCTTCCGGGTGGCGGGAAAGACTCTGGGGATTGTTGGGTTGGGAACCCTGGGGCAGGCGGTGGCCCGCAAATTTCAAGGATGGGGCTTGCGGCTGGTGGCGACCGACCCGTTTATCGACCGACCCGTTGCGGATCAATTGGGCGTTGAGTTGATGCCGTTCGAGACACTCCTGCAGGAATCCGACTTTGTGTCGTTGCATGTGCCGCTCCTGACCGAAACACGGCATCTCATCAACCGTGCGACCCTGTCGCTAATGAAGAGGGGGGCGATCCTGGTGAACACCGCCCGGGGACCGGTGGTGCATGGATTGGACCTGCTAAGAGCATTGGATGAAGGGCAATTGAGCTG
Source organism: uncultured Verrucomicrobiota bacterium (assembly GCA_964566945.1). Lineage (GTDB taxonomy): Bacteria > Verrucomicrobiota > Verrucomicrobiia > Limisphaerales > SXQI01 > DASVNK01. The sequence continues at coordinate 260,377 of CAZMKE010000003.1, forward strand.
CGCGGCGCTGGATGTGTTCGAAGAAGAACCGCCGGCCAGGGAATCACCGCTGCGCAGGCATCCGCGTCTGCTGATCAGCGATCATGTGGCGTGGTATTCCGAGGAATCGCAAATGGAGCTGCAGCGCCGGGCAGCCGAGGAAGTGGTGCGGGTCTGCACCGGGCGGCTGCCGGAGGCGATCGCGAATCCGGAAGTACTGGTGAAATTGGGGCGTGCGGCGGAGTGGCAGCCGAACCATCTGGCGCGCTGGCAGGCGAAGCGTGCGGCGGCGCTGGGTTTGGGCGCGCGCGGCGGCCGGTAGCGCAAACTGTTTGCAGCCTTGCTCTTATGGTGAGATAATCCTTCGTCAGATGGAAGCAGCGGGATTAGACGCGGGGAATGGGCAGCGCCTGAAACAGACAGTGAGCGCCGGGTCGGCATGTCCATGAGTTCCGCTATTTCCAATGACCCGCGCGGAGGCCGCGGGTTTCCAGCGGACCCGGTGCTGCGGGAGCGCGATGAGCGGTTGGAGTCGCTGAAGGCGGTTGCGGGCAAGCTGGCGCACGATTTCAATAATTTCCTGGTCCCCACCTACGGCTACCTCACGTTGATGAAGGACGAGATTCCGGCGGGTTCGACCGCCGCTCTCTACATCAACTCCATGGATAATGCCGCCCAAAAGGCGGAGAGTTATATCTCTTCGATCCTCCTCGGGATGCGCCCGTACCGGCAATTCTCGCCGCGTGAATTTCACCTAAATCTCGTCGTGCACGAATTGGTGGAGCGGTGGAAGACCGAGACGCCGGAAGGGACCGAGATCCAGGTTAGCCTTCGACTGGCGCCGTTCCTCCTCATGGGCGACGAGAAGCAATGGCGGATTGTCATCGAGCAGCTGCTCTCCAACGCGCGTTATGCGCTCGCCATGGGAGGGCAGTTCGAGGTGGTGCTCGAGAGCGTTCATCTGGACGCGGCGGAGGTTGAGCGCCTGGGCCTGAGTACTCAGGAAGTGTTTTGCCTCCGGGTTCGCGACAGCGGGTTCGGAATGAACAGCGAGACTTTTCGGCGGGCCTTTGAGCCGTTCTTCACGACGCGCAATCATATCAAGGCGGCGGGCCTCGGGCTGACCATGGTGCATGGCATCACTCTCTTTCACGGAGGGCAGGTTGAACTGAAGAGCGCGGTGGATGAAGGCACGACCGTGACCCTCTGGATTCCGGCCCGGAACGCGGGGCAGTCCGAGCGGCTGAGCCTGGCCGGTCTTCCTGCGCCCAGATCACGGCCCAAGCCCCGCATTCTGGTGCTGACCGATGACCCGCTCGTCAAGGAGGTGCTGCGCGGCTGGATCGGAAGCCTGGGACTCGAGCCGGAAACGGCCAGCGATGAGAAGGAGGCTCGCCGGTCTTTGCAGCGTCCTGGGGGGAATTATGCCCTGGTGATCTGCGAAGCCGACTTGAAGTGCGGCGGCGGGCAAGCCCTGTTCGAGTGCCTGCGGCCAGCCGCTCCGGGCGTTCCGTGGGTTTTTCTTTGTGGACAGCGCAAGCCGCGCTTCGAGAGCTTGAGTCCGGCGGATCAGCCCATTTTATTGCAGAAGCCGGTCTCATCTCGGGCGATCGAGGACCTGCTGCGCAAATGGGCCGGCCGTTGACCAGGCAGGTTAGACCCGGACGCGCTTGAGTTCTTTGAGGATGTTGTAGTCGATCCCTTCCATTTCGAGGAAGCCTTGCAGCTGGCGGAGCCGGGTTGGATGGCGGATTTTGCGCAGGGCCTTGGCTTCTATCTGGCGGATGCGTTCGCGCGTAACACGGAACTGCTTGCCGACTTCCTCCAAGGTGCGGGGATAACCGTCGCTCAGGCCGAAACGCAATTCCAGCACCTGCCGCTCCCGCTCCCCCAACGTCGTGAGGACGTCGATGATTTTGGCCTTCAGCAAGCCGAACGCGGTCCGGTTGGAGGGATCCTCAGCCGTCTTGTCCTCAATAAAATCTCCAAGGTTGGCGTCCTCGCCTTCGCCGATCTCGGTCTGCAACGAAACCGGTTGCTGCGCCATTTTAAGAAGCGAGCGAATTCTCTCCGCGGGGATCTGCATTTCGTCGGCAATCTCACCCGGCAGCGGTTCGCGGCCAAATTCCTGCACCAATTGCTGCTGCATGCGGAGAACTTTGTTCAGGGTTTCGATCATATGCACCGGGATGCGGATCGTTCGGGCCTGATCCGCGATCGAGCGGGTGATGGATTGCCGGATCCACCAGGTGGCGTAGGTGGAAAACTTGTAGCCCCGCTGGTATTCGAATTTCTCGACCGCTTTCATCAACCCCATGTTTCCCTCCTGGATCAGGTCGAGAAAACTCATGCCGCGGTTGGTGTATCGTTTGGCGATTGAAATGACGAGGCGGAGATTGGCTTGAACCATCTCTCCCTTGGTATCAGCGGCGCGCCCGCGGAAATGCTGCAAGCGCTCGTGCCGCTCCAGGAATTCGCCGGCTGGGGTGCGCAAAAGCATTTCCAGCGAATGCAGTTTGCTTTGTTCGGCGCTGATCGCGAGTGCGTCCGGACCGCCCGGCTTTTGCTGGTGCTCGCGGAGAGCCGCGGTCGCCGCCTGGATTTTTTCGGCAATGTTGTCCGCGACCTGGCTCATCTCCTCGATGATCTTCTGCTTGAAGCAAAACCGTGGAAACAGTCCGCGCAGTTTGCGGGAAACCGCGTCGAGCTCGGCTTGCGCTTTGGCTTTCTGCTCCGGATGGCCGCTCTTCAGCGCCGCGAAGCGGGAGTCGGCAAGCGCATCAAGCTCCCGGGTTTTCTTCATCAGGCGCCGGAGCGTTCGGGTGTGGCCTTCGCGGTCGGGAATTTTTGCGTCATGAATCGCCCGGTCAAAGCGTTCCTTGGGCGGGTCGCAAACGAGTTTTTCCGCGAGGGCGACATGTTCTTTGGCGGTGAAACCGAGGTTGTAGACGATGTCCTTAATCGCCAGTTCCGCCTCTTCAATCTTCTTCGAGATTTCGACCTCCTCCTCGCGGGTGAGCAATTTCACCTGCCCCATCTCTTTGAGATACATGCGAACGGGGTCGTCCAGCGCCTCGACCGTCCCTTCGCTTTCCTCCTCGTCCTTGACCGGCGCTTTGGCGCGATTGGCCGGGACTTCCGCCACTTCAATGTCGAGCGCGGCCAAGCGTCGAAAGATTTCATCCAGATCCTCCGGAACGACCGTCTCCGAGCCGAGCGCTTCGTTGATGTCCTCCCGGGTCAGGTAGCCTTGCTCCCGAGCCAATTGAACGAGTTCCTTGACCTTGTCGCGCAGGGTGGCGGGGAGCTCCCGCTGCGGGAGGCTTCCGTCAGCGGCGGACCCGGCCCGATCCTTGCGCGCTGGAGAATGGTTGCGCTTCGTGGGCAGCAGCGAAGCCGCATCGGCATTGCGCGCTCCGTCCGACTTGGAGGCCGGATCGATATCCAGAAGTGGGCCAGCGTCGATGTTCATCCGGGCGGGTTGCCTGCGTGCGTTTTCGGCCGACACGCCGCGTTGCGGCGAGTTTTGCCTTTTGCTGGGAACGTTCCTGCTGTCTCGCACAAAGCCATGTGATCGTTCGAGGCGCAGTGTGGGGTCCTGCGAAAGGAGCGTCAAGCCAAGCGGTTGCCACCCTGGCCTGATGTTTCGTTCAGGGCCGCCCTGACACGTGGATTTTCCAGAGGCGCGATTCATCCGCACGGCCTCTTCTTCAGTAATTCGGCGGCGCTCTTAGCGCGGGCGATCTTCCGGGTAAATGGTAATGCCGGCGCGGAAAAGCAGCTTAAAAAGAATCTTTAGAAAATCTTCCTCGTTGCTCACGTTGCGGAGGAGCTGGTTTTCGAGATTGAGTTTGATCTCCTGGCTTCTTTTCGGTCGTTCGAGATTGTTGTAGCGCACCAAACCGATGGAGAGATTGAGGAGATCGACACCGCTGAGAGAATATCCCGCGCCTTTTTGTCCGCCGCGCGTTCCGGCGGCGCCCGGGGCAGCCTTACTGAACCACTCAAGAAGGTTGGTTCGTCCGCCGCTCTCGACAATATTGAGTTCCCGAAGTTTTAAGCGGAGAAACGTCAGGTGGACTTTGCCGAGGACGAGCTTTCCCGGTTCGTATTCGAGGTGAATCTCGGGAGCATCGAGCAACTTTGAGCCGCCGAAATCGGGCGGGTTGTAGATAACGACATTCTCCAGGGTGAATTTCGGATCGAGCAATCCAACATCCACCTTGCCGATTTTGGTTTCGAAGCCGGTTTTCCGCCGCAGATGTTGTTCCGCGAGGGACCGGACGATGGTGTCCTTGAGCAACAGCAGGCCGATCACCAGGACGATGATCAGCAGCAGCAGGCGGAACGCCCAGCGGAAGACGAACCTAATCACGTTCCTGAGAGAATAAGGAGAGTTTCCAGGTTGGGAAGCAAATCGAGCGCCCCAGTCAGGATGCGGGGCGCGCTTGGGCGGCAATCGAGCGCTGCAATCGAGTTGACATCTGCGGCGGCCATCTTACAACCGAGCTCGTCACCCTGCTTCTCCCGAAAGATCGGTCTGGGGGAAAGTGCCATGAGATCCAATCACTTAAATATCCTTTTGGTTTGCGGTGCGAGCCTGGCGTTGCTCGGCTGCCACCCGAAAACCGCGTCCGGTCCGGCTTCGAAGAAATCCGCCACCGCGGTCTATCGATTATTCGATTTGTTTCAGCCGGAAGACCTGTCCGGTAAAGTTTCCCCGGAAGACGCGGGTTGGAAGCGGGTTGAATGGCGGGCCGATGAGATGGCTCCTTGGACTCCTCCACCTTCCGAACCGGGGAAAACGAACGAAGTTAAGACTCCTCCTCCGGTCCTCGGGTTTCAGCCGCTGGGAGACCTGACCAGCCTTGCCGTGGGGCAGGGGCGCCTGGCGGGCGAAGGGACAGGGCCCGCGCCACTGCTGCATTTCGCCCTGCGCGAGAATCGGGGGGGCGCTGAAAATGTAAAGTTTGTGGAAGTGAAGATGACCGTTTCCGGAGCCAAGCAGGCCTGGCTGCGGCCAGAGCGCGGTTATGCGATGGACGAAGCGGCGGTCAAAGCCTGGGCTGTGCAGACGAATTCGTGGGATGCTTCCGTTGATATCGAAGACAACAAGGTCCAGACCTACCGGTTCGAGATCAAGGCGGATCGCGGCCGACAGGGCAATCCTCCTCCCGCCGGTCCCGGGGGCATGGGTGGCCCTGGTCCGGGCGGTTCTCCCACGACGGACCGGCCCAGGCTTCCCGAACCGCGTGATGGCGATTTGCGGCATTTCTTTCTTACTTTTCGAGACGCGAAGTCGGCAAAATTCGCGATCGAATCGGTGCGATTCGTGAGCGAGCGCGAAGAGAAGCTTAAGGACCCTTCAGGCCAGCAATGGGCCGGCCTGGCGGAGATTTATCACGCCACGCTGGCAGCGAAAACGCCGGAGATCTTCCGCATGCCACTGCGTGAATTGCCAGAAAAGGCAGCGCTTCAATTGGCCATCGGCACCCGGGAAGATTCGCCCGTCAAGTTCACCATTTCCATTTCGCCCCGGGACGCCGGCAAGGAGGCGGGACCGACGCGGCTTTTTGAACGAACCGTCACCATCCCGAATCGCTGGCAGAGCGTCCGTCTTGATTTGTCGGCTTATGCTGGAAAAAGCGTTTTGCTAGAGCTCGCCGTTGCCGGCGAAAAGAAGGGGCTCTGGGGCTACTGGGGTTCGCCGATCATCCGCAGCCATGCCAGCGATGGAGTTGGCGTGGCGAACGGTCCCGGCGGCAAGCCGAGGCCTCGCGGGGTTATCTTCATGGTGATCGACACCCTGCGGAAGGACCACCTGAATATCTACGGCTATCCGCGCGAAACCACAGTGTATCTGAAGAAGTTTGCCGAAGAGGGGGTTGCCTTCAATCACGCGATCTCCCAAGGAACCATGACCAAGATCTCGGTTCCATCCATGGTGACCTCCCTTTATCCGATGTCCCATACGGTGCTCGGCTTTGACAAAGGCCTTCCTGCTTCCGCCAAGACAATCGCGGAGGTGTTTCGTGATGAAGGTTATTCCACGGTGGCATACTCGTCCGTTCCGTTCACGGGCAAGATGAACAACATGCATCAGGGGTACGATGAGCTGCATGAGAAGGCGTCGATTTCCGATAGTGAGTACGACGCGAAGACGGCCCGCCATTATGTCGACCGCTTGATTCCCTGGCTGGAAGAGCATCACGATGAGCCCTTCTTTGTTTTTCTGCATCTGTTTGACCCGCACTCGCCGTTTCGGCCGCGTCCGCCGTATGACACGATGTGGGGAGCAGCCAACGCCAAGGATCGGTTGGCGGAGTTGGAGGAAGATATGCGGCGGGAGAAAGTGCCGCTGTCGATGGGATTGCCGGGGAAAACCGACTATCAGAAGACGGGCAATAATCCGGAGGAGCTCTTAAAGATTTATCAGGACTGGTACGATGGCTCGATCCGCGGCGTTGATGCCGAGGTGGGCCGATTGCTGGAAGCGTTGCGCGACATGGGCTTGGAAAAAGACACGCTGTTCGTCTGGGGAACGGATCACGGTGAAGAGTTCTGGGAGCATGGGCGGCTTTTCCATGGCCACAGCGTTTACGGCGAACTGAACCAGGTCCCGCTGGTTTTTCATTGGCCGAACAATCCGGACATTCGGAAAGGCGTGATGATCCAGCAGCAAGTGCAAAACATCGACATCATGCCAACGATCCTCGAACTGACCGGCATCACCGGGCCGACGAACATGCAGGGTCGCAGCCTGCTCCCGCTCTTGAACGGAACAGGCGTGGCCAATTGGGAAGATCGGCCCGCCATAACCCAGGCGATGGTTGGCCCGCCGCCCGGTTCCCCCGAGCCTCGCAAGGACAAGCCACACTTCGGCATTATCGACCATGGCTGGAAGCTGATCCGGAAGGAAGTTGATCCGACCGCCCAGGAAGAGCTTTACGAGCATCCCGCGGATTACCTGAATCTCACGAACGTCTTCCCGCTCCCGGACAGTGCGGCCCGGGTTAAGACCCTGGAGGAGACTCTCGAGAGCTGGAAGAAGATGGCGCACGCAGCGGAATTGCCGAGCGATGACACCATGGCTCAACAGGTCAGCTCGGAAGAACTGCGGCGTTTGCGGGCCCTTGGTTATGTGGGCGGCGCGCCCGCCGCAAAGGCTCCGGCCAGCGCGGCCACCAACGCCCCGCCAGCGGCGGGAACCTCCACCAACAAGTAACCGATCCCATGATTTGCCTATGAAATCCCTCCTATATCGCCTGCGGTTCGGGCGTCCTCTGGTGCTGGTGTCGGGCTTGCCTCGTTCCGGAACCTCGATGCTGATGCAGATGCTCGAGAAGGGGGGCATGCCGATCGTCACCGATAAAATTCGCACCGCGGATGAAGACAACCCGAAAGGGTACCACGAATTCGAGCGCATCAAGGAAATCGACAAAACCCAGGACAAGAGCTGGCTCAAGCAATATCGCGGGCAGGTGATCAAAACGATTTCGTTTCTGCTGCAGGATCTGCCCCTGGACCTGAATTATCAGGTGATCTTTATGCGCCGCAATATTGAAGAGGTGCTGCGTTCGCAGAACAAGATGCTCGAACGGAGCGGCTCCGCCGGCACGATCGTGGCCGATGACAAGATGCGCCGGAACTATGAGTTTCACCTGAAGAAGGTGTATTACCAGCTGGAGCACATCCCAAATTTTGAAGTGCTCTACATCGATTATCCCGCGGTGGTCGAAGATCCGTTGCGCGAGGCGAAGAGAATCAATGCTTTCCTGGGCGGACGGTTGAACGCGGAGGCGATGGCCGGCGCGGTGGAATCGAGCCTTTATCGGAACCGGGTTGCCGCGCCATCGCATGCTTGATCCGCTCCAGTTGAAATATCCACGGACCAAAGGCGGGGCGAGCGATGGTCACCATGCGCTGGAGCCGACACGGTTGAGCCGGGCTTGGGGGTTCTCTGCCTCCGGCGTTCTGGTGCTGCTGGCGTTCCTGGCGTTTCCGCCTCAGGCGCACGCCTATCTCGGGCCGGGCGCCGGGTTCACTATCGTTTCCACGTTCTTCGTTCTCTTCACGGCGATTGCGTCCGCGTTCCTGGTGCTTCTGACCTGGCCCTTTCGCTGGGTGTTGAAGCGGATTTTTCGGCCCAAGCGCGCGGGCACTGCCCAAACCCAGCGGATTGTCATCGTCGGCTTGGACGGGCAGGATCCCGAGTTGACCGAAAAGTGGATGAACGAAGGGTTGTTGCCGAACTTTGCCCGGCTGCGGGAAACAGGAGCGTTCGCCCGGTTGGGCACGACGCTCCCGGCCGAGTCGCCGGTCGCCTGGTCGTCGTTCCAGACCGGCTGCAACCCGGGGAAACATCGCATCTACGATTTCCTCGTGCCGAACCGGAAGTCGCTCATGCCCGAGCTGAGCTCCGCGAACGTCACCGCCCCGGCGCGCACGCTCAAGCTGGGCAAATATCTCATTCCGATCGGGCGTCCGAACATCGCGGCCGGGCGGAAGAGTGAAGCGTTCTGGACGATTCTCGGGCGGTATGGCGTTTTCAGTTCCGTGCTCCGGGTTCCGATCACGTTTCCGCCGGAGAAGTTTTCAGGCGTGCTCCTATCCGCCATGAATGTGCCGGACGTGAAAGGCAGCCAGGGCACCTACTTCTACTTTACGACGGACGAGGCCGATAAGCGGACGCTTGTGAGCGGCCAGCAATGCCCCTTCCAGAAAATCGAGGGGGGCGCTCAAGGCGAGTTGCCGGGGCCGGAAAACACTCTCGTGAAAAATGGCGGAGAGTTGAAGATTCCGTTTTCGATCCTCACCTCCAAAGACGGCGCCGGGGCGGCGCAACTCCGTTTGCCAGATCAAACGGTCACGCTCCGCCTGAATGAATACACTCCGTGGGTGACGCTGAGTTACAAAGCAGCCGTGGGATTCACCGTGAAAGCGATCGCCCGCTTCCTCCTGTTGGACCAGGCGCCGCAGGTGCGACTTTACGTCACTCCAATTCAGATTGATCCGGAGAATCCAGCGCTGCCGATCTCCCATCCGGTCTCCTACTCGATCTATCTCGCCAAGCGCCAGGGGCCGTTCGCCACGCTCGGCGTGGCGGAAGACACTTCGGGCCTGAACGAGGGAGTGATCGGGGAGGAGGCTTTCTTCCAGCAGGCGCAGGATATTCATCGCGAGCGCGAGGAGATGTTCTTCGACGCGCTCGAGAAAACCCGCCGGGGATCTGTGGTCTGCGTTTTTGACATAACGGACCGGCTGCAGCACATGTTTTTCCGCTTTCACCAGGACGCAAAATGGGGCGCGGCGATTTCCAATCCACGCTACGCCAATGTGCTGCGCGATCTCTATGTCCAGATGGATGGCCTGGTCGGCCGCGTGATGAAACAACTTGATCCGCAGACAACTCTGATGGTCTTGTCGGACCATGGATTCAAGCCGTTCCGGCGGGCGGTGGAATTGAACCGTTGGCTGCAATTGCACGGTTTTCTTGCGGAAAGCGTGGATTCCCGGACGCCGGATCTTTTGCAGCGGGTTGATTGGTCCCGCACCCGGGCCTACGCCGTCGGCTTTGGAGGCATCTATTTGAATATCGCGGGACGGGAAGCCAAGGGGATCGTTCCCCGGGAAGAAGCGGCGCAGTTGAAGCGGGAGATTATTTCCAAGCTCAAGGAACTCCGTGACCCGGGTTATCCAGGTGCGCCGATCAGCGAGGTTTACGATCGCGAACAGGCTTACAAAGGCCCGTACGTCCAGGATGCGCCGGATTTGGTGGTCGGCTTTTCGCCCGGTTATCGCGTGGCTTGGGAAACGGTGACCGGCGGTTTCGGAGAACAGGTGATTTCGGACAACACACGCCCGTGGAGCGGCGATCACAACATGAATCCCCCGGAGGTTCCGGGCATGTTCTTCTCCAACCGGCCGATTGATACTCCCAACCCTAGCATCACTGATATTGCTCCGACCGTTTTGGATCTCTTTGGCGTTCCGGTTCCACCGCATATGGATGGCAAGCCGATCATGACTGGTAAGCGGAAGCTCGCGCCCGCGGAAGCGAACCGGGAGCCTTCGCTGGCGGCAGCGGCGGAAAGGAACGGCGGTCGATGAACTCCGATCTTCATTCCAAAAAACCACGCCCATCGAATGCGTTGAAAGCGGCGGTTTCCTGGTTTCGCTTGCCGGCACGGCGAGGGATCGCCCGCATCGCGCTGGTTTTCGCTTCGTTGGTGGCGGCCTCTCTTCAGGCGGCTCCGCGGAAAGTGATGGTGCTCGGGATTGATGGGATGGATCCTCAATTGCTCCAGACCTTTATCGATCAGGGCCGCATGCCGAACTTTAAGGCGCTAATCGCGGAAGGGGATTTTCGCCCGCTCCAGACTACGATGCCGCCCCAAAGTCCCGTCGCGTGGTCCACGTTCATGACGGGCATGGACCCGGGCGGACACGGCATCTACGACTTCATTCATGTGGATCAGGCGAAGATGGCGCCGTACTCGTCGATGGCTCAGGCCGATCCCGGTGGCCGGCCAATCAATGTCGGGTCGTGGTCGTTCCCGACGTCGGGCGGCAGCGTCAAAATGCTGCGAAAAGGGGCCACGTTCTGGCAGATGCTGGGGGATCGTGGTTTTCGCTCCACGATCTTTCGGATGCCGGTGAATTTTCCGCCGGTGAAAGCTCCGGGCCGCGCGCTGGCGGGGATGGGCACGCCGGACCTGGTCGGTTCCCTCGGAACCTTCTCGTTTTACACCGATCACCGCCGCGATTGGCCTCCGACGGTTTCAGGGGGGGAGATTTACGGAGTGACGGTAATTAGCAACCGCGTGCAGGGCAATCTCAACGGGCCCCCCAATACCTTCCGGAGGTTTCCGACCAAGGAAAGCCTGGATCTGCGGGAAAAGGGCCGGGATGTTCCGCTCCAGTTTGAAAATCCAGCCATGACGCAGCCTTTCACGGCCTACCTTGATCTGGCGGCCGGGGCGGCGAAGTTTGTGGTTGGGGATCAGGAGTTCATTCTCAAGGAGAAGGAATGGAGCGATTGGATTCACGTGGAGTTCGAGGCCATTCCGCATCTCATGAAGGTCAGCTCCGCCGGCCGGTTTTACCTCAAGCAGATCAGCCCGAAATTCGAGCTTTACGTGACGCCCCTCCAGATCGATCCGGAGGATCCGGTGATGCCGATCTCCCAGCCGGCGAATTGGTCGAAACAGCTCTGCTCGGAGCTGGGGCGGTTCTACACCCACGGCATTCCCGAGGATTCGCAGGCCTTCAACCACGGCGTTCTCAGCGCGCACGAGTTTTGGGGCCAGTTAATGGCGGTTTATGACGAGCGAGCCCGCGCGCTGGACTACCTGTTGAAGCATCAGGACGAGGATTTCCTGTTTGTCTATTTTGGGACGGTGGATCAAGGCTGCCACATGCTCTGGCACTTCATGGATCCGAAACATCCAGGATATGTGCCGGATGAGACACTCAAGGATGGCATTCGGAAGCTGTACGAGTTGCTCGACAGCCGGCTCGGGCGGGTGCGCGAGGCGGTGGGCAAAGACACCACGCTGATCGTGATGTCGGATCATGGGTTCGCGCCGTTTTACTGGGAGGTGAACCTGAATACGTGGCTGCTGGAGCAGGGCTATATCACGCTCAAAGATCCTTCCAAGCCAGAGAGCGGTGAGTTTTTCTCCAATGTCGATTGGTCCCGCACCCGGGCGTATGCCGCGGGGCTGAACGGCCTTTACATCAATCTGAAAGGCCGGGAAAAGGAAGGAAGCATCGCCCCCGGAGCCGAATATGACGCGCTGCTCGAACAACTGGAGAAAGCGCTGCTGGGCATGAAAGATCTGCGCAACGGTCAATCACCCGTCTCTCTCGCGTTGCGCCCCCGCCGGGACTTTCACGGGCCGGAAAAGGAAAAGGGCCCCGACATCCTCGTGGGATACAGCCGGGGTTACCGCAGTTCGTCGGACAGCCCGTTGGGTTTGTTTCCCAAGAACGTTTTCGTGGATAACAAAACGCCCTGGAGTGGCGATCACTGCATTGATTACCGGCTGGTCCCGGGCGTGCTGGTGACCAATCGCCGAATCACTCGCCCCGATCCGTCACTGGCGGACCTTACGGTTTCGTTGCTCCACGAGTTCGGAATTGCGCCTCCGGGAGAACTGGTCGGAAAACAGGTTTTGGAACCCAAATAAGGAATCTTATGTTCGCACCCAAAGTAAAAATCGACAAAGCGCTCTACGAGAAGATCAAGATGTATTCGCACATCGCGGGTTACTCGTCGCCCGAGGAATTCGTGCACCACGCTCTGGAAAAGGAACTGAAGCAGTTCGAAGGCGCGGAGTCCGAGGATGAAATTCGCCAGAAGCTCAAGGGCCTCGGCTACATCTCTTAGCGCCATGTCCGTGCGTCACGTTCAGAAATACGCGGTGCTCCAGAGGCTGGCGATCTTCGCCCTCGCCAGCCTGGCCGTGTTTGCCGAAGAGAAGCCATTGACCATTGGCTGGGCCAACTTGCAGTGGCCGCCTGCCACCAACCATGTGATCAGCGTCACCAACCCGACGCCCAACATCTATGGGCAGGTCTGGATCGACGGCGTGACGAGCCAGCCCGGAGCTGCGCCAAAGCTCATGGCGCAACTCGGGTTCGGGCCCGCGGGCTCGAATCCCCTCACTAACAAGAAATGGCAATGGGTGGATGCCCGCTTCAACCTTGACGTGGGCAACAACGACGAGTTTATGGCGAATCTGCTGCCGGAAGCTCCTGGCGTTTACGATTATCTCTACCGTTATTCCACGACCGGCGGCAGCAATTGGCTGTATGCCGACCTGAAAGGCCCGCTGCCCGCCATTACCAACGGCCTTCCATTGGCCAGCGCAGGAAAGCTGACCGTCCAGGCCGGTGAAGATACGAAACCTCCGGCGATGCCGAAGTCTTTGACCGTCGAATCGGCTTCGCCAAGCGAGGTCCGGCTGAGCTGGGCCAAGGTCACGGGCGATCCGACGCTGTACGGGTACGAAGTCCTCCGGAGTTTGTTTGCTGGCGGGCCCTACACAAATCTGGCCCGGATTACGACCAACCTGTTCGTCGATGCCACGGTGACGCGCGGCAAGACCTATTACTACGTCGTGCGTTCTGTTGACCAATCGTTTAATCGATCCCCGAATTCGCCGGAGATTCGGGTTGAGGCGGAGCGGTCCGTGACGGTCACCTTTAATGTGGCGGTTCCAGCTTCCACTGCTTCGGTGGGGAAGCCGCTTTGCCTCGCCGGCACGTTGACAGGGCTGAACGGATCGTTTTTTGACTGGGATCCCGGGGCCCTGAAGATGACCCGGATTGACGCCACCCACTGGACGATCGCGCTCAATGGCAAGGAAGGAACCAAGGTTAATTACAAATATACACTCGAGTCGTGGGATAACGTCGAAAAAGGGGCGCAGTGCGATGAGATCTCCGATCGCCGGGTGACTTTGACCGGTTCCAAAGGCGCCCAGACTGTTAACGACATTGTCCCGAACTGGCGAAATATCGCCCCCTGCAAAGATTGATCGCCCCGCGAGCCACTCAGCTGGGCGCGTCGATTTGTTTTTCGGCCAACAGTCCTTTGGCACGGTTTAATTGATCGGTCGTCCCAATAAGCAGTAGTTCGTCGCCGTTTTTTACTTCATCGTCCGGGCCTGGGTTCACAATGTTTTCCGCGCCGCGCTGGATGGCGACGATGCTGGCTCCGGTGATGCTTCTTAGCCCAAGCTCCCGGATGAGCTTGCCGGCGGCGATGGATTGAGGGCCGACGGGCGCGTGTTCCAGTCCCGCGCGTTGGAGGACGGCCGGCAACGGAGCGCGCGGGGCCTCGTGTTCGGCCGGCTTCGTTTCAAATGTTTCCTGCAAAGCGAATTGAGCTTTGGAATAAACGCGGACAAAGAGCCGCTGGAGGCGCCAGGTGATCAAGCCGAGCCCCGCCATCAGGACGATCAACATGCGATAGGCCGGCAGCAGACTTGAGCTGAGGATCAAAACGTAAACCCCGAGAGCGACCGCGCCAGCGATGGGGACGATGTGGGAAATGACCGTGCGGATGGCTTCGGTGCGGCTGCCGGCCACGCTCGGGCGAACCTTGGTTTCGGCGATCAGCAAGCCAAGGGCGCGCAGCTTTCGGGAGGTGGCGATCAGCAAAGGCATGGAAAGGAGGACCGCTCCGGCCCAGAGCAGGCTGTTGACGGTTTCGGCCTGAAGCCCCGCTTTGGGGAGCCACTCCCCCTGGTGTTGCCCGGCGAAAGCCGCGACGATGAAGACGGCGGCTATGAGGATGAGGTTCAACAGCATCTGAGCCACCCATTTCCTGGTCAACTTCCGGGCGAGATTGGGATGGCTTTGGCTGCCGAGCTGGCCGACCCAGCGGGTGTAGATGCCGAGCGCGGAGACGACCGGCCTGGGGGCGAGGCGATCGAACAGGACCACCAAGTGATCGCTCCCCTGGATCAAGTACGGAGTCGACAAAGTCGTCAGCACGGAGACCGCGACCGCAATGGGATAGAGAAATGCGCTGGTGACATGCAAGGTCAACCCCAGAGAGGCGATGATGAAGGAAAACTCGCCAATCTGGGCAAGGCCGGCGCCGACGCGCAGAGAGCTCTGCAGATCGTTGCCTCCCATGAAAGCCCCGAAAGAGCAGGAGGCGATCTTGCCGATGATGACGGCGAGGCTGATCACGATGACGGTCGGCCAGTGTTCGGCCAGCACTTTGGGATCGATCAGCAGCCCGATCGACACAAAGAAGACCGCACTGAACATGTCTCGCACCGGGGCCACGACGTTCTCCACGCGATGAATCTCGCGCGCCTCGGCGATCACTGCCCCGATGAGGAATGCGCCCAGCGCCACGCTGTAGCCGAGCTTCAGCGCCAATAAGGCCACGCCGAAGCAGAGGCCGAGAACGGTCACCAGCAACATTTCATTGCTTTTGAACCGGGCAACGTAGCGAATGAGCCGGGGGACGGCGATCAATCCCACGACCAGGGTGACAGCGAGGAAAATGGAGAGCTTGGCCAGGGTCGCGCTCACCTGGCCGAGGCTCAGCGAGCCCGTGACGGCGATGCCCGAGAGCAAAGCGATCATGGCGATGCCCAGAATGTCCTCGATGATCAGGATGCCAAAGATCAACTCGGCAAAGCGCTCCTTGGTTTTGCCAAGTTCGTTCAGGGCCTTGATGATGATGGTGGTGGAAGAGATCGACAGGATGGCCCCGAGAAAGATGCTGTCCATCTTCTGCCATCCGAACGCCCGTCCGATCTCATAGCCCACCCACGCCATGAGGAGGATCTCCAGCAACGCGGCGATGAAGGCTGATGCGCCGACCCTTTTCAATTTTCGCAGGCTGAATTCGAGCCCGAGGGAAAACATAAGCAGAATCAACCCAAGCTCGGAGAGGAGGTGAATCGTGTGCTCGTCGTGCACGAGCGGGAAAGGCGGCGTGTGCGGGCCAATGATCAACCCGGCCAGGATGTAGCCCAGCACCACGGGTTGCTTCAGCCGATGGAAAATGACGGTGACGAGGCCGGCCACGATCATGACCACCGCCAGATCCTGAAGAAAATTCGATTCGTGCATGGGACGAGGGGCGCGCGCAGCGAGGCCGCACGCGCCCGGTTTTAGTTCTTTTTCCTGGCCGTAACCCAGATCGCGATCATCATTCCGACGACGACCACGCCCCAGAGCCACCACGGCGCACCGTAGTTATTCATAAACGGGAACAAGGGATTTCGGGCGCAAAGACGCCCGTCAATCTCCCGCTGCTGAGCCGGGGCTCGCACAGCGGGCCGGAAGCTTAGGCGGCCAGGGAAAGATCCGGCGCGCGCGGGAGGCCAGCGGAGCGCAGGAGAAACTGCCAGCGCTTCTTGAGTTCCCGAGAGGCAAATTGCTGAAGGTCGAACGCCGTCCCGGGCTGGTTCAGTTCAAAAAGGGGCGAGGAGATGAATGGCTCCCGGCAGGCTCTTTTCGCGAACCAGCAGGACGCAGTCGTTCGCAGCGGAGCGCTGAGTTCCGCCGGATGCGTTTCTTCCTCACCGCTTGCGGAGAGGGCCGGGGCGATGCGCATAAAACAGCGCGCGCCGCCGTTCCCCGGGTGGTTCCAAGCTCTGAATTGAAGAAGAACCGTTCCAAGAACGGCGACTGCCACGATTGAATGTAGAAGCCGCCTCACTGAAGGCCATTATGCCTGAAGATTGCCGGTCCGCAAAATTTTCTTCCTGGATTTTCCTGGAGAGGCCGCCGTTCGTTGAATTGCCGTCTATTGTCTGGTTCTGAAGAAACCGTCCCTCGAGTTCAGCGGGATCTTGAACAAGGTGAGCTCTCCGTTCTTCACGGCATTCGTGAGCAGCGGAGTCCAATGCGCCAGGTATTCACTCCGCTCGAGCACCAGATTGCCAGTGGTCGCGCCAACGGCTGTGATTTGCAGCTGAGCGTTCCCAGCGACGGTGACGGAGAGTTTCGCCAGAAGGGCGTCGTTATCCTGCAGAGTCACCACGGCAAAGGCCCCGGCGCCAGGGAGATATGACGGATCGGTTTGCACCCAATTCGTCTGGCCTTCGATCAGAGCGAGATCCCAGCCGGGAAAATAAACGGTGTAGAGATTTCCGCTGGCGTCGCGTCGGGCGCCCTGGCTGGGATAGGTGATATCGAGCCGAATCGTTTCGTTCGGTTCAATTCTCGGGTCGTCGAGAAGGTTCAAAGCCAGAACTGCCACTCGGGAGCCTGCGGGAAAAGTAACATTGTTAAAAAACGGGCGCACGTAATCCTGCCCCGGCGTTGCCGTTCCGCTCAGCCGATACGGCACGGTCAACGGTTCCGAGAGGTCGCCGGTGCGGGTGAAGGTGAAGAGGTTGGTCAGGCTGGCATCCTCGGCCACGGCCGGGGGGGCTGCCACGGATACCCGGGGAATTTGCGTCGCGACGAAATCAACTCCGCTGATATCCGCGTCGGCCAGTGTCACCGGGTCTCGCCGCGCGATTGCGTAACCGAAGAGAAACGCGCCCGCTGGATAGCGGCCAGGCACCAAGCCGGTGAGCGTGTAGGAGCCGTCGGAATCGGTGTAGGTGAATGCCTCCCGATGCTCGCGCGTGCCGGCGTCGCTGATGCCGTTATGCACCCGCGCTCCAGCCACTGGCGTGCCGCCCGAGGTCAAAACCCGTCCGGAAATACGCGCGGTTTTGGCGCTGCCAATCCGGATGGGCAGAGATGACCGCGCGCTTCCGCCTTTCCGGTCGGTCACCTCCAGGCGCACCAGGAAATCTCCCGGGCTATCCCAGGATTTGGTCGCGGAGTTGGGCGCCGTGCTGGTTGTCCCGTCTCCAAAATCCCAGTGCCAAAGGAGTTCATCGCCGTCCGGATCGGTTGCCTGTGCGGCCAGGGAAATTGTTTCTCCCGGGTTGGCCGTGGACGCGGCAGCGGTGAGTTCCAGGATTGGATTGTGATTTGAGCGGCTGTCGCCGACAAAAACCACAAGGTCTGCCGTTTTCTCATCTCCTTCGCCGGTCACTTTTCCCACGGAGACGTGCACGTCGTTCAGGAAGTCGGAAAAGGTCCGGCCTGCAGCGAGGAACATCGCATCCGGGCTGTTGGGATTGGCGGCGTTCGGCGAGAGCAACTGTGAGCCTCCGTGCAAAGCGGTGGAATCAGCCCACCGGACCAGCACGCCGGCTGGGGTGAGCCGGTTCGTATCCGCAGGAGGCAGTTCGATCCAATACTCGCGTTCGCTCAGTGGCGTGTTCAACGGAATGGTGACGCGCGCCGCGCGCGTCCCGGCTGGATTGGGGCCTACGCTGGTTTGGATGGCCAGAGAAGTCAGGCCGGGACCTGCGGTCGCGATCTCTTCCAGCCAGCCTAATTGCGCCCGATAGATCGCGTTAAACTCGACTGTGCCCGAGCCCATGATGTCAAACGCGTCTCCGTACTCCGCGGAGTAGCCCGGACCGATGATGCTCTCGTGCCCGAGAAAACTGTCGGGATAGACCGGGATCGAGCGTGGATCGGGCTGGCCAGGGAAATTCGATGGGAGGGGAGGACTGCCTGCCGCGACGCCCACGCTCCCGGTGACCCACGCGTTGGCGTGGTTCAGCCCGAGGTTGTGGCCCAGCTCATGAACAATGAGCACAGCTCCCGCCGCCTGCACCTGCGCTCCCCGGATGCCCAGATTCGCGTTCCCGCCCATGAAGCCGGGCACGCCGGTGTGCCGCACGATGTCGAGATCGTATTGCGAATAATCGAATCCCGCGAGCGCGCCGCCCGCCCGGGCGTCGCTCAGGAATTGGTCAAATCCGCCGGGGCCACTGTAAGCGTCCCGGCCCTTCTCGAACGACAACACCGGCGAGATTGTCCAAATCAGACTGAACCGGCCTCCGGACATGCGAGTGTAGATTGCGTTGACCTCGGCAAGTGTATCGTCGGCTTCCCGCAGGGATACAGGGTCTTCCGTGTCGTCGGGAAAGCGCACCCGATAGAAGATCAGTTTTTTCGGGCCGACGCTTGAAGTCCGCACGGCGTTGAGAGCGGAAAGGCGCGGCTGCATCACCGCGCAGGAAACAGCCGGTGCGGGCGCGGCCAAGGCGGACAGGGCAGCCAGCATCAGCAAACCGGCCAAGGCGATCAGGCGCCCACGCCACATGGCGGGACGATGGATTTTGCCTCGGATTCCACACAAGCCAGACTGCGCCATAACTACGGTGATGATACCGACGGCAGCGGGCCGCGAAATGGAACGAAAGGGGGGCCAGCCTCTCAATTCTGCAAATCAGTCGCAGCCACAATCGGCTTTCTCCACGCGGTAGTACTGTTGAGCGGCGGACGGGTGGAGCACAGCTTCCGCTTCGAAGGAGACCAGTTTGGCGGTGAACGATTGAATGGTGCTCCAATCGTGGTTCCGAGGAGTGGAACTGCCCCGGAGGTGGTAAGTGAATCCAGGCAAGGCGAGAAAACGGATGACGAACTGGCCGTTGCCGTCGGGGGCAATGCTCAGCTCCGGTGGCGTGATGCCGTCCACATTTCCCACGACACTCGGTCCCGTCATGGTGAAATCATCGAAAGACACGGCATCGGCATCCTGCACCGCCAAGCCAATGGCTCCGGACGGTGACTCAGAATCGTTGACAGTTCCAACCGGCTGACCATCGACCGAGAAGGTCATCGCGGGGCCGAGCAAGCTGGCTTCGACGTAATACCAGCGTCCCAACCGAAGGGGCGCGTCGCGTTTCAGAAGCATTTCGTGGTTGGAGAGACGGTAGAGCTCGAGGGTTTGCGTGGCCTCATGCAGAGCGAAAGCGTAACCGTTATTGCCCGAGTGACGCAGGATCAAAGCGCCCTTGGTGCAGACATGGAGATTGGGTTGAACGACGTTGATCCAACAACTGACCTGGCAATCGGACGGCGCTCCGATCTCGATGATATTCAGAGGGGATTCGGCGACCGGCAAGGCGCTCTGGCCTTGAAGAACGCCGTCAGTGACCTGAAAGGCGCCGCGATTGCCCGCCCAGCTGGCCCCGAGGGCAGGTTGGTCGAAATGGTCTGTCCAGATGCCGGCTCGCGCGGCGTCGATGGCGGAGGTGAAGACGGCCAGCGCGGCAACGACGGCAGTTCTCATGCACCAAGATACCGGGATCCGGGAGGGACGGCAATTCCGGTCGCGAGAATCCCGCGCACCGCGACAAAGAAGGCGCTCAATTCTGGGGAGGCGAGCAAGGGAAGGCGAGATTTTGCCCGGATCGGTCGAAGCGCGATTCCGGGACGAGTTTGCTCAACCGAATCAATTTCAACGTGAGCTGCGCCACCTGGTCGTAATCGCCACGACGGGCGGCGATTAACGAACTGTGCCGGGTCTTCTGCAGTTCCTGCTCAACCTGCTCGCGAGTTTGCTCGATGGGGACCACTTTTGACTCGATCACCTTTTCAACTTGAACGGGGAGGGGAACAATTTCGCGAAGGAAGGGTTACAGTTTCGTGAAAAGGCGGAGCGTCCTGAGCGGGGCTGATTGGGAGCAAGGGTCGGGATGATCCGCTTTCGATGTAGGGCCTTTGGCGGGTAGGGGTGATTTTGCAGGGTTTTTCCTGTTCGATCGGTGAAATCCTGATGAGAGGATGGTTGAGAGGACGGATGGCAGCTTTTGAACGTCGAGCGATCTTGGCCGTCGAAAAATTATCCAGGGAGCGCATTGGTGATCGAGTGCTCACTTCGTTGGTCTCCCGCCCGTGAAACTAGTTATGAAAGGACTTTATGGCATTTGGGGCATCAGCGAATTCAAGCGAGGCGCAAACGAGCGTTTCAGTGGTTATTCCCGTTTTGAACGAGGCATCGACGATCGGCGCGCTTGTCCATTTCGCCTTCCAATCGGCGATGGTTCGGGAGGTGGTCGTGGTGGATGACGGGTCGATTGATGGTTCCCCCGAGATTGCCGCGGCGGCCGGCGCCCGGGTGATCATGAGCACACTGTTGGGCAAGGGCGCATCGATGGAAGACGGTCTGCGCGAAGCGCGGAGCGATCTGATCGTTTATCTGGATGGAGATCTGCAAGGGCTGCGGGCCGGAATGATCGAAGCTTTGGTGCAGCCGCTGGCCGAAGACAAGGCGGATTTTGTAAAGGCCCGCTTTCGCCGCGCGGCTGGGCGTGTGACTATCCTGACGGCCAAGCCTTTGCTTCGGACCTATTTCCCGGAATTGAACGTTCTGGAGCAGCCGCTCGGCGGAATTATCGCGGTCCGCCGGGCTCTGCTCCAGAAGCTGACGTTCGAGAACGATTATGGCGTGGACGTTGGGCTCGTGATTGACGCTTTCCTGTCCGGGGCGAGGATCCGAGAGGCAGACATCGGTTGGATTGAGCACCGGAGCCAGTCCCTGGAAAAGCTCGGAGATATGGCGACGCAGGTGGCGCGATCGGTGCTCGAACGGGCGGCGAGAGCCGGACGCCTGCGTTCGTCTTTTATTCAGGAGGCGAAAGAAAACGAACGCCTGAGCAGTTTGAGCTTGGACGGCGTTTTCGAGCGGGTGCCCAACACGGGCAAAGTCGCGCTTTTTGACATGGACGGAGTCATCCTGAACGGCCGTTTCATTGTGCAACTGGCCGAGACCGTGGGCCGATCCACGGATCTGGCAGCGCTGCTGGATAACTACACCATCCGTTCAGGGGAACGTATGAAGCAGATCGCGGCGGTGTTCGCGGGCGTGCGCCGGGAAGCTTTTGAATCCGCAGCGCGGGACATTCCGTTAATGCCGGGCGCCGCAGAGACCATTGTCGGGCTGAGGAAGGAGGGTTACCGGGTGGGGATAGTCACGGACAGTTATCATTGCGCGGCCGAGATGGTTCGGCGCCGGGTTTTCGCGGATTTCTGTTTTGCCCATGTCATGCGGTTCAAGAACGGCCGGGCGAGCGGCCGGGTGAACCTTTGCCCGGCCATGTTCCACCCGCACGGCTGCGTGGCGCATGATCATTGCAAGCTCAACGTGCTGGTGCACCTGCAGGAACGACTTGGCGTGGGCTTCAGGCAAATCTTGGCGGTGGGGGATGGGGAGAACGACGTTTGCATGCTGAAAGCGGCCGGCCAATCCATCGCGTTCCAACCGAAGAGCAGAAAGGTGGCGGCCGCCGCCCGTCATCGGGTGCGGGCTCTGGGCGATATCCTTCGGTTGGTGGCCGATCCCGTGCCGCGCACCTGGCGCCAGCGCCGGTTCATGGAGGACCAGTCGTGCGATGAGGGTGAAGCAAAACTTGATGAGAATTGAGCGGCTCGCGGCCGCGCCGCGCAGGTCGGAAGGACAGGGTTCGTCTTTAGCTCGTCAACGGCTTGGGATGCTTTACCTTCGCCCGGGATGAAAGCCTATGGTCAGATGTCCCGGGAGGAATTGCTGGCGGAGATTGAGGCGCTTCGCTCCGGACAGAATTCCGCGGATGCCGGGGCGCAGATGGTCGCGACCCTGAAAGAGTTGAGCGACATCAAGGCGGCTCTGGATGCGCATTCGATCGTGGCGATCACCAATGCAGCAGGGGACATCACTTATGTGAACGAGAAGTTTTGCCAGATCTCAAAGTATTCCCGATCGGAGCTTCTGGGGCAGAACCATCGAATCATCAACGCGGGCTATCATCCGCCTTCCTTTTTCACCGATCTTTGGAAATCGATTGCCCACGGCCAGGTTTGGCATGGCGAGATTCGAAACCGGGCGAAGGACGGATCTCTTTATTGGGTCGATACCACCATCTTCCCGTTCCTGAATGACCTGGGCAAACCGGTGCAATACATCGCCATTCGCACGGATATTACCGCGCGGAAGGCGGACGAGGAGAAACTGGCCCAGTACGCGCAGGAATTGGCGGAAAAGAACAAGGAGCTTGAAACCGTGGTGTACGTGGCTTCGCACGATTTGCGGTCTCCTTTGGTGAACGTTCAGGGCTTCAGCAAGGAGTTGGCGCACGCCTGCGCGCAGGTGAA
Organism: uncultured Verrucomicrobiota bacterium; assembly: GCA_964566945.1. Classification (GTDB taxonomy): domain Bacteria; phylum Verrucomicrobiota; class Verrucomicrobiia; order Limisphaerales; family SXQI01; genus DASVNK01. The sequence goes on from CAZMKE010000003.1 coordinate 282,823, forward strand.
AGCCAAAATCCTGCAGGGGCCTGGCGAGACGGTCAATAAGGCGGATTTGATGGCCCTTTTGTCCGAGGATGTGCCGGAAGCGCTCTCGTTCATTCAGGCCGGCGTTTCCAAAATGGACAAGCTGTTGAGCGGTTTCCTGCGATTCTCCCGGCTGGGGCGGGCGGCAATCAATCCGCAAATCCTCGACATGGATGGCATGCTGCGGGAGATCGTTCGCACCTTGGATTTTCAAATCAAGCAGAAGGGGGCGAGCGTCGCCATTGAGCCCCTCCCGGCCGCGGCGGGGGATTCCACGCAGATCAATCAGGTTTTCTCAAACCTCATCGATAACGCATTGAAGTATCTATCGCCCGAACGCAAAGGAGAGATCCGGGTGAAGGGCGAAGTGGACGGTGGGCGGGCGGTTTTTGTGGTGGAGGACAACGGGATCGGAATCGCTCCAGAGCATCAGTCCAAGGTTTTTGAGATTTTCCATCGCTTAAATCCTTCAGGCACGGAGGGCGAAGGGCTGGGCTTGACGATCGCTCAACGGATTCTGGAAAGGCAGGATGGGAAGATTTGGGTGGAATCTGCCCCCGGGGCTGGGAGCAAGTTCTTCGTCTCATTGCCCCGGCAAACCCGCGGTTAAGCAGCGACGAAAGCGGCGCGGGGGCTTGCTAAGACATTCTCTTAGTTGAGTCATTTCGAAATTCTCATATCGCCCCGGCCGGCGGCGTGAGATTTTTGAGTTGATGATATTGGATGTGCCTGTCGAATGGACTCCCGAGGTGGGAACGCAACCCTCCAAAGCTAAGGAAGAAGGCTCGCTTCGCGGCGAGCCCGCACAGACTTCGCCTGAGAGAGAAAACCTTTTCTTTCCTCAGATGATGAACGTGGATGCAAAACAGCTCCGGCATTGGGGAATCAACGAGTAGTGCCCTTCAGTCAAGACTGAGGGGCGATTAAACCCAGCGAGGGAAGTCAGGCGAGGAACCCGTTTTCCGGGCGAGCCTCGCCTTCTTTTTTTGGAGCAGGGCGGGCAATAATAACAGAAGCAGCGCAACCGTTGCGCCTCTTGCGAGAGGGCGAACGTGTTGCGCTGAACGAAATCGAAAGGATGAAGAAGCCGAAGCTTACTTCTGCCAAGTGCGCTTTTTGTGCCGGTTGGCGCGCAATTGCTTACGGCGTTTGTGCTTGTTGATCTTCGCTTTACGACGCTTCTTCAGTGAACCCATACAGTATTAATGTCAGCTTCTTCTGCTAGTAAACCACTTTGTTTAAAGGATACTCAATGATTCCTTCCGCGCCAGCTGCTTTGAGCTTCGGGATCAAGTCGCGGACGATATGCTCATCGATAATCGTCTCGACCGCCACCCAGCCCTGCTGGCTCAGGTTTGAAATCGTTGGATTACGGAGGCTGGGCAGAGATTGCAGCAGATTTTTCAGGTTCTTCTCTTCGATATTCATCTTGAGACCAACCTTCGCCTCCGCCTCCAATGCTCCTTTGAGCAAAAGGGCGAGCGTTTCAATCTTGGCCCGTTTCCAGGAATCCTTCCACGCCTGATGATTCGCAATCAAGCGGGGCGTGGAAGATAAAAGAGTATCGACAATACGCAAGCGGTTTGCGCGAAGGGATGAACCGGTCTCGGTCAGTTCCACAATGGCGTCCACCAGTTCGTGCGCCTTGAATTCGGTTGCACCCCAGGAAAACTCGACATCCGCTTTGACTTTGTGCTGGCGCAGATAACGCTTGGTGAGGTTGACAACTTCGGTGGCAATTCGTTTCCCTGCAAGATCTTTGACCGTTTTCACCGGGGAATCCTCCGGCACTGCGAGCACCCAGCGGGCGGGTTGCCGGGTGGCTTTGCTGAACAGGAATTCGCCGACTTCGTGCACTTTAGAATCATTCTCCGTGATCCAATCCAGGCCGGTGATGCCGCAGTCGAGATAACCGTGATCGACATAACGGCTGATCTCCTGGGCGCGGATCAATCGGATTTCGAGTTCCTCGTCGTCGACGTAAGGGACATAAGAGCGGCTGCTGACCTGGATGTTGAATCCGGCCTTGGCCATCTTTTCGATGGTGGCTTCCTGCAGGCTGCCTTTGGGCAACCCAAATCGCAGCTTGCGCTTCGTTTCTTCGCGTTTCTCGCGGCTCATTTAAAAGAGATACCAATTATGGCACGGAGAACAGATTAGCAAGGAGAGATCACATTTTGTATAGTTGCGGTTCTGGAAAGATCGGGACTCAAAATACTGTTGTTTTTGCTCGTCGGGGCTGCGGTGGCGGCCGGCGTCCTCGCTTATTCCAACCGGGAAGCCAGATTTCAGGGCCGGCCTCTCAGCGCGTGGGCGAATGACCTGGGAAGCGGCGAAGCGGACGTCCGGCAACGCGCCCAGGCCGCTCTCGAGCGCTCGCCGGAGGGCCTCGCATTCCTGAGCCGCCGGATCGAAGCTCGGCCAAGCGCGGTCCGCCGTTTTGGCCAGCGGGTCGGCAGTTACCTGCCGGAACCGCTCAAGCGTCCTTTCCGGCGCGCGTTCGATCCCAGCCGTTTTTTGTTGGAGAAACATCTGGCCGCCCAGGCGTTGCAGAGCCTCGGGACGAACGCGGCTCCCGCGGTTCCAGCCTTGGCGAAAATGCTGCGCGACTCGAACGTCCTGCTCGCGAGCACCGCCGGGGTCACCCTGGGGCGAATCGGGCCGGCAGCCCTCCCCGTGTTGACGGATGCTTTGAGTGACGCGGACTTTAATGTCCGTTCCAGCGCCTGCGCGGCTTTGGGGCAATTGAACACGAATGCGGCGTCAGCGGCCCCGGCGCTCTGCGCGATTCTGGAACATGAAACAGGCCCGATCGTCAGTTATGCCGCCATGACGTTGGCGCAAATTCGAGGCCCGGCGGTTCCGGCCGTGCAGCCGTTGCTAAGCTCCACCAATGCCGCCACGCGGCGCTGGGCGGCGCAGGTGCTGGGAAATATCGGCTCGGATGCTTCCGAGGCGATCCCGCGGCTTGCGCAATCGGCGAAGGATCCTGACTTCCAGGTTCGATGGAGGGTGGTGGAGGCGCTGGGAAAGATCAATTTTTCGTCCCGTCCCGCGGCGGAAGCGCTGTTTGAAGCGTTGAGTGACGAGGAGGCGAGCGTTCGCGCGGTGGCGATAGGGGGGCTGGTGAATCGGCCCGGCATGGTGCGGCGGAACATGCCCCAGGTGGTGGGCCGCCTGCAGGATCCATCCCCTCTGGTTCGGTCCCACGCTGCCCAGGCGTTGGGCCGTTGTGGAGAGGCGGCGACGAACAGCCTTCCGGCTTTGCAGGAATTGGCGCGGGAGACGAATGAAATGGTGAGGACGGCCGCTTTGGAAGCGATTGATTCGATCACGGCCACTGTAGCTGCGCTCCAAAGCGCCCGCGCGGCCCGGCGTTAAGCGCTTTGGAGGCGGAAGGGAGAGTTTTCGGAGCCTGGGCGGGGTAATTTAAAGCAATTCAGTTGTGCGAATGAAAGTGCCGATATACCCTACGGTGCAAGTTTTCTGATCACTATTGTGCGTATTCAGATATGATGGAATCTACCGATAGCACCGGCTTGCCCGGTTGGAGAGAAGTAGTTCGTGAGTGCGAAAAGCCGTCCACAGGACGGGCGGCATGGCAATTGGTGAACACGCTGGGGCCTTACGCGTTGCTCTGGGGGATGATCTACTGGAGCCTGCAGGTTTCTTACTGGCTCACGGTTCCCTTGGTGCTTCTGGCGAGCGCGTTTCTGGTCCGGGTCTTCATTATTTTTCATGACTGCGGCCACGGCTCGTTCTTCAAGTCGAGAACGGCAAATGACGTGTGCGGGTTTTTGACCGGAGTGCTGACCGTTACACCCTACTATCATTGGCGGTGGGAGCATGCGATTCACCATGCCACCAACGGCCATCTGGATCGGCGCGGGGTGGGTGATATCTGGACGATGACGGTGCAGGAGTATCTCGAATCATCGCGCTGGAAGCGATTCGCCTATCGCCTGGCCCGCAATCCCTTCATCCTGTTTTTTATCGCCCCGACTTTTCTGTTCATGGTTCGGCAGCGTTTTCCGTCGCGCAATGCGAATCCGCGGGAACGAAATTCTGTTTTCTGGATGAACCTGGCTTTGGTCGCGATGGCGGCGGTGTTTAGCCTGATTTTCGGATTCCTGCCTTACTTGATCCTGCAGGTGTCAGTGATTGCCCTCGCAGGTGCGGGCGGGGTTTGGCTGTTTTACGTGCAACACCAGTTCGACGGAGCCTACTGGGAGCGTGGCGATGAATGGGATCATACCGCAGCCGCCCTGCAGGGCAGCTCTTTCTACAAGCTCCCGCGGATTCTGCAATGGTTCTCCGGGAATATTGGGTTTCATCACATTCATCACCTGAGCTCTCGCGTTCCCAACTACAACCTGGAGCGCTGCCATAACGCGCATCCGCTCTTTCGCGCGGTGAAGCCGGTGACTCTCACCGGGAGCTTCAAGTCTTTCACCCTGCGGCTGTGGGATGAACAGGAGAAGAAACTGGTCAGCTTCCGGCATTTGAAGACTCTGCGGCTCGGCCAGCGCCTGGCTCGCAATTAAGCTCAACCGGGCCTTGCTCCCGGCTTGGAAGGGGCGCAATCCGCTCGACAATCCCGCGCGGTTTGCGTTTTGTTAGGGTCATGCTTTCCTGGACCCGATGGCGTTTTGCCGGCATCGTTGCCGCCCTGCTGATCAGCCCGGGAGGTCTGGGTTCCGCGGATCCCGTCCCAAGCCCGCACCAGCCCGGTTCCGTGCCGGTGGCCTCGAAGAAACGCCCAGCCCAGGTTTCAGACGAGGATCGGGCATTCTGGTCGTTTCGCCCTCTCCAGGCCGCGGTCCCGCCCGCCGTGAAGAACAGCGGTTGGGTGAGGACTGGCATCGATCGGTTCATCCTGGCCAAGCTGGAAGAGAAGGGGATCAGCCCGCGTCCGGCAGCCGAAAAACGGCAGCTGATTCGGCGAGCCTATTTCGATCTGATCGGATTGCCGCCAAGCCCGGAGGATGTGGAGCGTTTTGCGGCGAGCAGCGATCCTGAATCCTACGAAAAGCTTCTGGATCAATTGCTCACCAATCCGCATTACGGGGAGCGCTGGGGCAGGCATTGGCTGGATGTGGCGCGCTTTGCTGAAAGCCATGGGTTCGAACATGACTATGACCGGCCCTACTCCTATCACTACCGCGACTTTGTTATTCAAGCCTTGAATCGTGATCTGCCCGGCAACCAGTTTCTGCAGTGGCAACTGGCGGGCGATGAGTTTGCCCCGAATGACCCTTTGGCGTTAATGGCCACGGGCTTTCTGGGCGCGGGCGTCTTTCCCACCCAGATCACGGCCAACGAAGTTGAGCGGACGCGCTACGATGCGCTGGACGATATGAGCAGCACGATGGGGACGGCGATGCTCGGCCTCACGGTCGGCTGCGCCCGCTGTCATGATCATAAATTTGATCCGATCCCCGCGAGCGATTACTACCGGCTGCTTTCCACCTTCACCACCACGGTGCGCACCGAAGTGGAACTGGACCTGAATCCGAAGGCTTATCGCGAGGCGCGGGCGAAATTTGAGCATGAGCGCGCCCCGCTGGCGAAAGCTCTGGACGACTACGAGAAGGGGGAGCTTTCAGCCCGGTTTATGAAATGGCTGGAGAGCGAGCCCGAGCGGCTGCCGGATGCGGATTGGATCGTTGCCGACCGAGGCGCAGTGGCCTCCGCCAACAAAACAGAATTTCGAAAACTGGACGATGGATCTTTTCTGGCCGGGGGTTCGAATCCCGATTCGGACAGTTATGCCTTTCGGTTTGTGCCGAGCGAGACAGCCGAGGCCCGGGTGACCGCAGTCCGAATTGAAGCGCTCGCAGACGATTCGTTGCCGCACAAGGGGCCGGGCCGCGCCGATAACGGAAACTTTGCGCTCTCCCGCATTCGGTTGCGCGCGCAGCCGCCCGGGAGTTCGGTTGGCCCTGAGGAAATTCGGCTGGACCGGCCTGTGGCGGATTTTGAGCAAAACAAGGATGGGCTGTCGGTGGCGGCTGCGCTGGATGACCAGCGCAACACCGGATGGGCGATCGACGGGCAAATCGGAAAAAGCCATGCGGCCGTGTTTCACGTGGCCGATCCGGCGATGTGGCCGGCCGGGACGGTCTTTACCGCCTCGCTCGATTTCGGGGTGAACACGCGGCATGCGATCGGCCGGTTGCGTGTGGCCTTTTCATCGCATGACGGATTGGTTCCATGGAACGGCGGCACGGTCCCGCAAAGCTTGCGCAACGCGTTCGCGGAGCGCGGAAGGCCGGATCATCTGTCGGAGGAGGGGCGGGCCACGTTGCTTGCCTATTTCAAGAGGCACGACGCCAAATGGCTGGACCTTTGGCAAAGACTGGAGGAATGCGCGAAAGGGGAGCCTCGGCCGAATTTGACGAAAGTTCAGATTTGCAGTGAGGGCGCGAATATCAAACCGATGCGCCACCACACCCAGGGGGCCGATTTCTTCAATGAAACCTATTTTCTGAACCGGGGCAGCACAGAGCAGAAGAACGGCGTGGCCACGCAAAGTTTCCTTCAAGTTCTAATGCGATCGCCCGAGGGAGAGAAGCACTGGCAAACGCCTCCGCCGGAGGGCTCCACGACGTCTTACCGCCGGCGGTCCCTGGCCAATTGGATCACGGATGTGGATGCCGGGGCAGGGCATCTGGCCGCTCGGGTCATGGTGAATCGACTTTGGCAGCATCATTTTGGGCGCGGGATTGTGGCGACCCCGAATGATTTCGGCACGCAGGGGCTCCGTCCGTCCAATCCGGAACTGCTCGACTGGCTGGCCGCACGATTCATCCGGAGCGGGTGGAGCCTGCGGCAGATGCACAAGCTGATGATGAGCAGCGCCGCTTATATGCAGGCCTCGTTGCCGAACCCGGAGTCGGAGCGCCTGGATCCTTTGAACGAGTGGTGCGGACGTCGCGTTCCGCAACGGCTGGAGGCCGAGGTTTTGCGCGACTCGATGCTCCGGGTTTCGGGCCAGTTGGACGAAACGATGTTTGGGCCGGGCGCCCTCGATCCGGGGCAAAAGCGGCGAAGCATCTACTTCACGGTGAAACGCAGCCAGTTGGTGTCAATGATGCAGCTCTTTGACGCTCCAGAACCGCTGACCAGTGTTGGCAGCCGGCCGGCGACGACCATTGCTCCGCAGGCCTTGCTCTTTCTGAACGGGCCGCTGGCGCGACAGTGTGCGGCTGCCCTCGGAGCCCGGCTGCGCGATCCGGAACTCGCCGGGTCCGTCGATCGCGGGTTTCAGTTGACGATTGGGCGTCACCCGACGGCGGTTGAAATGCGGGATTCCATCGCCTTTTTGGAGGCGCAAACAGCGTCTTATGGGGAAACTGCCCGGGCGCGGGAAATGGCTTTGGTGGATTTCGCGCAAACGTTGCTTGGCTTGAATGAATTCATTTATGTCCAATGAAGGGGGCGGCGGGATGAAGCGTCGCGACCCGTCCGGCTATCCGGCGCTTTCCCGGCGCCAATTTCTCCGGCGGTGCGGCGGCGGCGCGGGGTTTCTGGCGATGGCTGCGTTGCTGGAGCAGCAGGGATTACTTTGCGCCGCGACGAACGGCCCGCTGGCGCCCAGAACGCCGCATTTTCGAGGCCGGGCCAAATCGGTCATTTGGCTGTTCATGAATGGCGGACCGAGCCAGGTGGACACTTGGGATTACAAGCCGGAGCTGGAGAAGCGTCACGGGAAGGAACTGGCTGGTTTTGATAAGAATACGGGCTTTTTTACGGATCAAGTCGGGCCGTTGATGAAGTCGCCGTTCAATTTCAGCCAGCAGGGGCAAAGCGGGTCCTGGGTATCGGACTTGTTTCCCTGCCTGGGCCGCCAGGTGGACAAGATGGCGTTTCTCCACTCCTGTTTCACCGAATCGAATAACCACAGTCCCGCCCTTTTCATGATTAACACCGGGACGACGCGAATGGGGTTTCCCTGCGTTGGGTCGTGGGTTACGTATGGCCTCGGCAGCGAGAATCAGAATCTGCCAAGCTTTGTCGTGATGTCCGATCCGCTGGACCGGGGCTTGCCCAAAGGCCACGCCCAAAATTGGGGCGCCGGTTTCCTTCCCGCGATCTATCAGGGAACCTGGCTCCGGCCCAAAGGCGATCCGATCGACAACCTTTACCGGCCCGGAGGGATGAACGACGCGCAGCAGAGAGCGCAATTGGAACTGCTGGCGAAGCTCAATCGGCAGGAGATGCCGCATTCGGCGGTGGAAGCGGAATTGAACGCGCGCATCGAAAGTTTCGAGCTGGCTTACCGCATGCAGACGGCAGCGCCTGATGCGTTTGACGTGGATCACGAACCGGAACATCTCAAGGCGCTCTACGGACTGGACCAAAAGCACTGTTCGCATTTTGCCCGGCAGTGCCTGACGGCCCGCCGGATGGTGGAGCGGGGTGTTCGTTTTGTGCAGATCTATTCCGGAGGGATGGAAAACGAGAGAAGCTGGGATGGACACTCGGACATTGTGAAGAACCATCGCGGGTTTGCCCTGGAGACGGATCAACCGATTGCGGGTTTGCTGGCGGATCTGGAGCAACGGGGGTTGCTGGACGAGACGCTGATCATCTGGGGCGGGGAATTCGGCCGGTTGCCGATCGTGCAGAAGGGCGGGACGGGGCGCGATCACAATCCTTACGCGTTCACGGTGTGGATGGCGGGCGGCGGAACAAAAGGAGGAGTTCATCACGGGGCGACGGACGAAATTGGGTTTAAAGCCGCCGTAGATCGAGTGAGCGTGAATGATTTGCATGCCACGATTCTCCACCTGCTCGGTTTCGATCACGAACAACTGACTTACAAGTACAACGGCCGCAATTTCCGTCTCACCGATGTGGCGGGGAATGTTGTGAAATCGGTGCTCGCGTAAGCGGGTTCAACTCGCCGTTTCGGAGGTGTAACGGGCAATCAAGCCGGTGCGAACGCCGTGGCGGTAGACGTGCCCGAACAGCCAGCCAGCCAGGGCCAGTTCACCGAAAGCCAGAACTCCGGCTACGCCCAGAGCGCCCAGGGAAGCCGGTTTCCCCGCCAGGATGCCCCGCATCGCCTCGAAAACATAGGCCGGCGGCATGACTGCTGAAATGAGCTGCATCCATTTGGGCAGCGTGGAGAGTGGATAAAAAACTCCGGCAAAAGGGGAGAGCAGGGCGGGAATTGGCCAGACAAACCACTCCGCAGCTGGCCCAAAGCGCAGCACCAGGGCCGTTCCGACAATGCCCAGCGCAACTCCAAAAATCAGAAGGAGGAAAAAGAAAGGCACGAGGAGGGCCCCGTAAACGAAAAACGAAAGGCCAAACACGCCGGTCGCAAGGGCCAGCATCACCACCAGGCCGACAAGGCTGGTGATCATGGAGGTGAGCACCAAACCGGCGAGATACTCTGAAATCTTCAAGGGAGAAGCGAAAACGTTTAGAAAATTCCGCGACCAGACATCTTCAAAGAACGAGGTGGCGACCCCGTGCATGACGCGGGTGAAGAAATCCCACAGCAGAACAGCCCCAAGGAGCGTGGGAACAAAATTGACGCCACCCGCCGCGGTGCTGTTCAGGAATTTCGTGATGAAGCCCCAGAGCAGAATGTCGATCGCCACCCAAACGAAGAGCGGAAGGATGCGCGCGGGACTGCCCCGCATCAGGTAGAAGATTCGCAGGGCGATCGCCCAAATCCGGCAGAACTTCATGCAATTCGGGGAAGATCCAGGGTGAGAGGTTCGCGGGCCACAGTCACAAAAAGGTCCTCCAGAGTGGCTTTGCCATGTTCAGCCGGCAACGTTCTCGGGTTTCCCTCCAGCAGGATTTTGCCCTGGGCCAAAAAGAGCACGCGGTCGCACACTTCTGTCACTTCATACATGTTGTGCGATGTCCATAACACGCCGCCTTTTCCGCGCTGGGTAAAGCCTCGAATGGCGGCGCGGATTTCTCGGGCCGTCGCCGGGTCGAGCGACGCGGTCGGTTCATCGAGCAGAAGGAGGTGAGGCTCGTTCAGCATGGCCTTGGCCAGAGCGACCCGCGTTTGCTCGCCAGACGAGAGAAGGCCGCATTTCGTGTTGCGGAACCTTTCCAGCGAGAATTCTGCCAGGAGTTGCTCGATGCGCGCCGCGAGAGAGCTGACTCCATAGATCAATCCGAACACTTTGAGATTCTGCCAAACCGTCAGGTTCCCAGGGAGAGGCGCATAAACAGCGGCGAAGTTCGTCCGTTCCAGGGCCTGGGAACGGCGCCTGGCCAGATCAATGCCCTCAATTTCAACCCGGCCAGAGGAAGGTTCGAGGACGCCGAGGATCATGTTGATGGTGGTGGTCTTCCCGGCGCCGTTCGGACCAAGCAGGCCAAGGATCTCGTTCGGAGCCACCTGAAAGGAGATTTCGCTGACGGCCGATTTCTCGCCGTATCTCTTCGCCAGTTGGGCGACACTCAGGACAGGGTGCGATTTTGAGTTTTGACTCAACCTTTTGGTGAAAGGGTGGCGGGGAGGAGACTCGATGCCAAGTCGAAAGGCTCCTCGAGTGAGGAGCCCCGGCTGAAGTCCGCTGGAACGTGAGGCGGGCCGCTCTGCGCCCTGGGCGCAAGTTTGCGGCCCGCCCGTGAAACTCTTAAGGCTGCTCGTCGATCACCCGGAAGAACGACGCTTTGATCGCGCTGTTCGAGGCACTCGAGAATTCGATCAACCCATCGTCGCTGGCGATCACGCTGGCCAGGGGCGACCAACTTGACGCGGGGAGTTCGCCGGCGGCCTCGAAGGTGTAGACGTGACCGGGCGTGCCAATGGACCGCAGGACGATCGTGGCTCCGCTGCCTCGGGCGATGGAGACCCGGCCGTCAAAACCAACCGCCATGGCCGAGGCGGTTTTGGTGGTCTTGGTGGCTCCGCTGCCGTTCTTCGTGGAGTTCAATGTGAGAATTGCATCCGCGCTCGTGACGCTGCCCGAACTATTCGACACGGTGACGTGGTAGGCTCCCTGATTGCTGCTGCGGGCCGTGAACGAAAAGTTGGGGGATGTGGCGCCGGTCAATTTCACGCCGTCGCGATACCATTGATATTGAAGCGGGCCAGTGCCGGTGGCGACCACCGAGAGGGTGATCTGCGTGCCGTTGTCGAAATTCTGGCCGACCGGCTGAGTGACGATGGTCGGCGGCACCAGAATCGCGACCTGCGCCGGATTGCTCGTGACGCTGCCCGCGGCGTTTGAAAGGGTGACCGTGTAGCTTCCGGCATCTGCCGCCTGCACCGACGGGGCCTGATAGCTGGCGGAGGTGGCGTTCGGGATGGCCGCGCCGTTCAAATACCACTGGATTTGGATGGGGGCGGTGCCGGTAAAGGCTACCGACAGGTTGAGCGCCGCGCCGCTGGCGAGATTCTGGGACGCCGGTTGAGTGGTGATGGCCGGTGCGGTGGTGTTCGCGGGAGGCGCTTGAACCGTGATTGCGGCTGCGCTGCTGGTGGCGCTGCCCGCGGCGTTGGACGCGGCAACCGTGTAGCTGCCGGCGTTGGCCGATTGCATGTTCGGAATCTGAAGAGTGGCGCTGGTGGCGTTGGCGATCGTGGCCCCGTTAAACATCCAGCGATATTGAATCGGGTTTGAGCCGCTCGCCTGGACAGAGAGGGTGAGGGTGCTCCCGGCAATCACGACCTGGCTTTGAGGCTGGCTTGTAATAACGGGAGGCGCCGAGACCGTGACGGTGGCGGCGGCGCTGGCCACGGTTCCGCCCGGATTGGAAACCTGGACGGTGTAGCTGCCGGCGTCCGCGATCTGTGCGCTTGAGATGGTCAGAGTCGAGCCCACCGCGCCTCCGATGGCCACCCCGTTGCGAGACCATTGGTAAGTCAATGGGCTGGTGCCCGAGGCTTGCACGCTCAAGGCCAGCGGACTGCCCACCAGCACGCTTTGGCTCGATGGCTGCGTCACGATCGAGGGCGGGACGATCACCGTGATCGAGGCAGGGCTGCTGACCGCTGATCCAGCATTATTGGCGATGGCAACCGCGTAAGAAGCCGCGTCGCTCGGTTGAACCGAGGCGATCTGGTATGTCGCGGCGGTTGCCCCAATAATCGGGGTTCCGTTCTTGGACCATTGATATTGAAATGGCGCCGAACCGGTCACCTGAACGCTGAGGGCGAGCGGTGATCCCACGGTCAGGGTCTGGCTGGCGGGTTGGGCGGTGATGCTTGGCGCGGACAGGACCGTGACGATCGCGGGGCTGCTGGTAGCAGAGCCCGCGCCGTTGCTCACCGTTACGGTGTAAGATCCGGCATCGGATGTTTGCGCGGACGCAATCTGGTAAGACGCGCTCGCCGCGTTGGCGATCGGAGCGCCGTTCTTGAACCATTGGTAATTGAGCGGATTCGAGCCGGAGGCTTGAACAGAGAGAGCGATCGATCCGCCGACCGCCAGAGTCTGCGATTGCGGCTGGCTGGTGATGGAAGGCGCGCCGAGAACCGTGAGGAATGCGGAGCTGCTGGTCACCGATCCGGCGGCGTTGGAGACTTGGACGGTATAGGATCCCGCGTCACTCGATTGGATCGCAGCGATTTGGTAGGTGGACGCCGTGGCTCCGCTGATCGCGGTCCCGTTTTTGGACCACTGATATTGGAGGGGATTTGATCCTGAAGCCTGAACCGAGAGCGAGAACGAAGCGCCAGCAGCCAGGGTTTGTCCCGCAGGCTGGGTGACAATCGCCGGCGGATTCAAGACCGTGACAGTGGCCGCGGAACTCGTGGCGCTGCCTGCGCCGTTGCTGACTGTGATGGTGTAGCTGCCCGAATCGCTGGTTTGGACGGAGGCAATCTGATAAGTCGCGCTGGTGGCATTGGCGACCGGAGCTCCGTTCTTAAACCATTGGTAAGTCAGGGGATTGGAGCCGGACGCCTGGATGCTCAGGCTCAGCGCGCTGCCCACCGGCAGAGTCTGGCTGACCGGTTGAGTGACAACGCTCGGCGGTCCGAGAACGGTGAGGAAGGCCGAACCGCTGGTCACAGACCCAGCCGCGTTCGATGCGGTCACCGTGTAGGAGCCAGCGTCAGAGGACTGGACTGCGGCGATCTGGAACGATGCGGCATTGGCTCCGCTCAGCGCAGTGCCATTTCGAAACCATTGATAGGTGAGGGGCGTGGAGCCGGAGACTTGCACGCTCAGGTTAAGCGCGCTGCCGATGGCGAGGGTCTGGCTCGCCGGTTGACTGGTAATGGCCGGCGGGATGACCACGGCCAAGGCGGCCGGCGTGCTGGTCACCGCGCCCACTGAATTCGAGATTTGCACGGTGTAGGAACCGGCGTCGGACGCGCCCACCGCGGTCACTTGATAGCTGGAAGAGGTCGCGTTCGGGATTGGCGCTCCATTGAGATACCATTGGAATTGGAGCGGTGCGGAGCCGGTGACCTGGACGGAGACGACGAACGCCGCGCCCTGGACCAGCGTTTGGCTGACCGGTTGGCTGGTGATCGCCGGGGCGCCGACCGTTGTAAGGGTGGCCGGGGCGCTGTTCGCGACGCCGACGATGTTTGAAACCTCCAGGCTGTAATTGCCGGCGTCACTGTTCTGGACCGCTGTGATTTGCAGCAAGGATGAATTGGCATTGGCCAGAGCCACGCCGTCCTTAAACCATTGATAGTGCAGGGACGAGCCGGTGGCGCTGGCGCTGAAAGAAGCGGCTGACCCGAGTGGGGCTGTCTGGCTGGCCGGCTGGGTGGCGATGGCTGGCGGAGTAAGAACGGTGAGGGTGCCAGGATAGCTGGTCGAACTGCCGGCCGCATTGGAAACCCGGACTGTGTAAGTGCCCGCGTCCGCCGCTTGTGCGGCTGGAATCTGCAGAGTGTCGCTATTCACTCCGGACATCAGCACGTTGTTATGGAACCACTGAAATTGGAAGGGCGCGGAGCCCGAAACCTGCACTGAGAGGACCACGGGCGAGCCGAGCGCCACGGTTTGGCTGGCTGGATAGGCGACAAAGGTGGGCGGGGCCACGATGCTGATGGTGGCGGTCGCGCTGACGGCGCTGCCAGCGGAGTTGGACACCTTCACCTGATAGCCTCCCGCGTCGGTGGATTGGAACGAAGCAATCTGGAACGACGCGTTGGTGGCGTTGGCCAGGGCGGAGCCGTTCTTCAGCCATTGATATTGGAGCGGCGCGGCGCCGGTAGCGCCGACGGAGAGGTTCAGCGAGGAGCCGACGATCAGCGCCTGGCTGACGGGTTGCTGGGTGATGACCGGGACTGTGGCGATCGACACGATGGCCGCTGCGCTGGTGGTCGAACCGGCCGAATTGGAGACCGTGACGGTATACGAAGCGGCATCGCTGTTTTGGATGGAAGCGATCTGGAAAGCGGAGTTGGTGGCCCCCGGGATTGCGCTGCCGTTGCTCTGCCATTGGTAGAGCAGCGGCGCCGAGCCGGTGGCTTGCACCGAGAGGTTCAGGGCGCTGCCTGCGGCCAGCGTTTGGCTCGCCGGCTGGGAGGTAATGACCGGCACCGAGAGCACGGACACCGTGGCGGTCGAGCTCGTCACGCTGCCCGCGCTGTTCGAGATCGTAACGGAGTAGGCGCCGGCGTCCGCGGCTTGAACCGATGCGACCTGATAGGAGGGGTTGGTGGCGTTGGGGATGGCGGATCCGTTCAGGAACCATTGATATTGCAAAGTGGCGCTCCCGGTGGCTGCGACCGAGAGCGTGAGCGCGGCGCCTGGCGCGAGGGCTTGGCTGGCCGGCTGCTGGGCAATGGCCGGCGGAACCAGGACCGTCAGGGTGGCAACCGATGAAGTCACACGGCGCAGCAGGTTCGAGACGGTGACAGTGTAGGAGGCCGCGTCCGTCGATTGAGGGGTGGGAATCTGGAAAGTCGAGGCGGTCGCGCCATTGATCGCAGCGCCGTTCTTATACCATTGATATTGCAGCGGGCCCGATCCCGTGGCGGTGACCGAGGCGTTGAAGGTCGATCCGGCGAGGACTGTTTGGCTGCCTGGCTGCTGGGTAATCGTCGGCGGGTTAAGAACGGTGATGGTGGCGGCGGAACTGGTGACCGAGCCGGCGGCGTTTGAAACCTGGACTTGGTAAGAGCCGGAATCGGTGGTTTGAGCGGAGGCGATCTGGAAGCTCGCATTGGTTGCGTTTTGCAGGATCACTCCGCTGCGAAACCACTGATATTGAAGCGGGGCCAAAGAGGTGGCGGTGACAGAGACGCCGAGCGGTGTCCCTGAGGCAATCGTCTGAGACGCAGGTTGCTGGGTAATGACAGGGGTGGAGACCACGCTCACTAGGGCTGGAGTGCTGGTCACAGACCCCGCGGAATTGGAGATGGTCACAGTATAAGACCCGGCATTCACGGTTTGAACGGAGCTAATCTGCAAACTCGAGCTGATGGCATTGGCGATGGCTACGCCATTGAAGGACCACTGATATTGCAACGGGGCCGTGCCGGTGGCTGTCACGGACAGAGCCAGGGCAGATCCTGGCGCGAGCGTCTGGCTGGCCGGTTGCTGGGCGATCGCTGGGGCGGCGAGAACAGTGACCGTGGCGACGCTGCTGGTGACGCTGCCAGCGGAGTTGGCAACCGTCACGGCGTAAGAGCCTGCATTGGCGGCCTGCACGGACGAGATCTGAAGGCTGGAATTAGTGGCGCCAGAAATCGAGGCGCCATTAAAAGTCCATTGATACTGAATTGCTGTGGAACTGGTGGCCGTGACCGACAGGTTTAAAGCAGCGCCGGGCGCGAGTGTTTGATTGGCCGGCTGTTGCGTAATCGTTGGCACCGCGGCCAGATTAACCAATGCGGCCGGGCTGGCGGCGCTGCCGGCTGCGTTCGAGACCGTGACGACGTACGAGCCGGCATCGGTGGTTTGGACGGAGCTAATTTGGAAACTGGAGTTTGTCGCCCCTGCGATCGAAGCGCCATCCTTGGTCCATTGATACAGAAGCGGGGCGGAGCCTGTGGCGGTCACGGAAAGTTTGAGGGTGGAACCAAGCGCCAGGCTTTGATTGGCCGGTGGCTGCGTAATGACCGGGGCGGTGGCCAAGTTAACCATTGCATAGCTGCTGGCGAGGCCGCCCGCCGGGTTGGAGACCAATACGGCGTAGGCGCCGACGTCCGTCGATTGGAACGAGCTGATTTGGAAACTGGAGTTTGTCGCGCCGGCAATCAAGGTTCCGTTCTTGGTCCAAAAATATTGAAGAGGAGCCGTCCCTGTCGCGGCGACCGCGAGCTTCAACGGGGAACCTGCCACCAGATTCTGGCTGGCCGGTTGCTGGGTGATGGTGGGGGCAGTGGCCAGGCTCACGGCCGCGGCCGAGCTGGTGACTGCTCCGGCCGCATTGGTGACCGTGACGCTATAGGAACCGGCGTTGGCTGACTGAAACGACGAGATCTGGAAGGCGGCGTTGGTGGCGTTTTGGATCGGCATGCCGTTCATCGTCCACTGGTAGGAAAGCGGCGTGGATCCAGCGGCGGAGACCGAAAGGCTGAGCGCGCTTCCAGAGGCGAGCGTCTGACTGGCCGGCTGTTGTGTAATCGACGGAGGGGTCAAAGAACCGGGGTTGCTTAAGGTCGCAGACGCGCTGGTTGCTTGGCCGGCAGAGTTGGAAATCCTGACGTTGTACGAAGCGACATCGCTTGATTGCACCGAGCTGATCAGGAAGGTCGAACTGGTGGCCCCCTGGATCGCCGTGCCGTTGCGGAACCATTGGTAAGCGAGCGGGGCTGATCCTGAGGCTGTGACAGAAAATGTTGCAGATCCGCCAAGAGAGGGTGTTTGGCTGGCCGGTTGCTGGGAGATTGTCGGCGGAAGCAGCACCGAGAGGGTGCACGAAGCGCTGGTGACGGAACCCGCAGAATTCGAAACGGTGACACTGTAGGCGCCGCTATCGGCCGCCTGGGCTGAACTTATCTGGTAAGTTGCGTTCGTAGCGGCTGCGATTGCTGAGCTGTTTTTTAACCATTGATACTGCAAAGGAGAGCCGGTGGCGGTCACTGTCAGGCTAACCGGAGTTCCGGCAACGACCACCTGGTTTCCCGGCGCCGATGTTATCGCCGGCGCGACAGCCTGAGTCGACGATGAGGCCGGCATTGTATAGGTGATCGGGGTGGAGGGAGCGCTCTCCAAGCCGTCTGTATTGTAGGCGGTTGCGTAAATAGTGTAGGTGGCGCCGTCCAGAAGATTGGACACCGTGGTGGAAGTGGTGTTGCCGACAGTGATGCAGCTGGAGCCTGTTTTTGAGCTGCACCAGATTTTGTAACCGGCGATATTAGTCTCGGTGTTCGCGTTCCAAGCCAGGGTCGCCTGGCCCGCAAAAGATGGTAATGGCACTAATGGCACCGCCAGAAGAGTGCCGAGCAAGCCTTTAGTTAACGCACGCAGAATTCTCATAAACGAACTGCGTGCTATTAAGCAGCCGAGATACCATCGAAGAATTGAAGAGGCTTCGGCGTCAGAAACTGGCGAAAACAGGCCGTAATTTCGGGAATTTTCTGTTTTGTGTTTTTGAAAATGTCGCTTGAAAGCAAGCCGCCGAGGGGTCGCAATCGTGAGAAAGGACGGCGGATTGCTGTTCGGGAAAAAGTCGCGTCTTGATGGGCGCGTGTCGCGAGAAAACCGGCTGGCAGGGATTTTGAAGCGGCCTAGCGCGCAGGAAGTTCGACGCGGAAGATGGAGCCTTTTTGCGGCTCGCTCTGCACGGATACTTTGCCGTGATGCGCTTCGACTACCGCTTTGACCAGGCTCAGACCGAGTCCAAGGCCGCGTTGAGAACGGCTTTTATCGCCGCGATAAAGCCGCTCCCAAATGCGGGGCTGCTCGTGCGCGGGAATGCCGATGCCGGAATCCTCAATCTCCACCACGCTGGAAGCGCCGGAGGAAGAGCCTCTGATCCTTATCCGTCCGCCGGGGGGAGTGTATTTGATGGCGTTGTCCAGCAGGTTGGCAAAGACCTGGCGCAAGCGATTGGCGTCGCCCAGGGCAGGGAGATCTGCCGGACAGTCGGTGGAAATGCCCACACTCTTTTCTTCGGCAACGTATTCGTAAAGGTTAAGAGCGTCCTGGATCAGCTCGCTAAGATTGACCGAAGTCAAATTCAGCTTCATCGTCCCGCTTTCCGCTTCCGCCACATCCAGCAGCGTGTTGAGAATGGTCAGCACGCGGTCCGATTCCTCCACGGAGTCCGCGAGAGCCTCCTTGGATTTTTCATCACCCGTCTCGCGCAGGGCCATTTCGGAGATTCCGCGCAAACGGGCGAGCGGCGTCCGCAAATCGTGGGCGACGTTGTCCAATGACTCGCGCATGCTTCGGATCAGGCGTTCGTTCCGCTCGAGCATGCGGTTGAACAATTCCGCAAGCTCCTGGAACTCATCGCCGGTTTTCTGCTCCGGCACTCGTTCACTCAGGTCTCCGGTGCGAATAATGTTTTGCACGGTGGAGATGATGGTCCGGACTGGCTTGATGGCGCGCTGGGCGAAAGCAGCGCCGCCAATCAGGCCCAGGGCGACGATGGGCAGCATGACGCCAATCATCAGCTTGCGGACGGAAAGAAGGAGGCGCTCCCGGCTGTCTGTGATCCGGCCAACCTGGAGAAATGAGCCGTCACGCAGTTGGGCTTGCGCCAGGGTCAGGTCCCGGCCTTCGTTGCTGGGCTTGCGCAGGTAGGCCGTTTGCTGCATCAGGCCTGGCGCCAGTTCGCGCACGTCCACCGCGATCCATTCCTGGGGCACGCTCAGGATGGCGGGGCCGCCAAAGGGCGTGACCAGGCGGATGAAGAAGGTTTCGCGTCGTGGCGTGCTGAGAATCGGCGCGAGATAGGACCGGAGCGCTTCGACGCCTCGGGTGTTGTAGACCGCCGCGTATTCCTTGAGCTGGGCTTCAACGACCTCCTGGTCCTTTCTTTCAATGGCGATCGCGGCGAGCCAATAGAAAAGCGCGGAAAGGCAAATCGCGCTTAACGAAAAAATCACGGAATACCAAAGGTGCAGCCGAAAGGCGAAACTGCGTGGGAGGCGCCCTTTTTTGGGAGGGCGCGCTCCCGGCCCGGGGGCGGCGGCAGTTTGTCCAGATTGGTTTGCCTCGGGGTTCACGGTTTCAGCGCGTAACCGATCCCGCGGTAAGTTTGGATGAGCTTCTTTGGGAACTCCTTGTCGATCTTGCTGCGGAGCCGGTGGATGAGCACATCCACGACGTTCGTTTGCGGGTCGAAACTGTAGTCGAAGATGTGTTCAAGAATCATGGCTTTCGTCACCACTTTGCCGGAATTCCGCATCAGATACTCGAGCAGGGCAAACTCCCGAGGCTGGAGATCGATCTTTTGCCCCCCCCGAGTGACTTCCCGGGTCAAAAGATCCAGCGAGACATCCGCGACAGCCAGTCGGGTCGGGTCGGCGCCCGTCTGGCTGGCCCGCCGCATGATCGCTTGCAGGCGCGCGAGGAGTTCCGCGAAGGAAAACGGTTTGACGAGATAATCGTCGCCGCCGCTTTGCAGTCCGCGAATCCGGTCTTCCACCGAGCCTTTTGCGCTGAGAAAGATGACCGGCATTTGAACTTTCTCGCGCCGGAGAGCCTGGACCAGCGCCAGCCCATCCATTTTCGGCAGCATGATATCCACCACCGCGGCATCGTACGGCGTCGCGCAGGCCAGGGCGTAAGCTTGTTCGCCGTCCGGGGAGTGATCCACGGCAAAGCCGCTTTGTTTGAGCCCGCTCGTCACGAACGAGGCGATCTTTTTGTCATCTTCGACGACCAGCACGCGCACCGGAGCACCATAGAACCGACGGCGCATCGCGGCAATCCAGAGCGACGGCCGGCGGCCGCCTGCGGGTCAGGGGGCCGGGAAGGGGAGGGCCAAGCTTCCGCAATTTTTCGTTTCGGCTACAGTGGGCCGGGTGAAGTTATTGTTTATCGGGGACGTGGTGGGAGAGCCGGGGCGCCGGGCGGTTAAAGCGCTGGCGCCCGTTTTGCGCATCAAATGGGGCGTCGATCTGGTGGTCTGCAATGGCGAAAACAGCGCGGGCGGCTCCGGCATCACCCCCGCGACGGCGAAGGAACTTTTCGCCGGCGGCGTTGATATCATCACTTCCGGCGACCATTTGTGGGACCAGAAGGAAGTGACCGACTTGCTGGCTGCCGAAACCCGGTTTGTTCGCCCGATCAATTACCCGCCCGGCACGCCCGGCGCCGGCGTGCGCTTTTGGGAGCGGGGCAGCCTGACCGTCGCGGTCATTAACGTGCAAGCGCGGACGTTCATGCCGGATCTGGATAATCCCTTTCGCGTCTTGCAGGCCGAGCTGCCGCGAATTCGGGAGCAGGCGAAAATCATTTTTGTCGATGCGCACGGTGAAGCGACTTCGGAGAAAATTGCGCTGGCCCGGATGATGGATGGCCAGGTCAGCGCCGTGGTCGGAACCCACACGCATGTGCAGACCGCGGATGAACAGATTTTCCCGGGCGGCACCGCGTTTTTGTGCGACGCCGGTTTTACCGGGCCGCATGAAAGCGTTCTGGGCCGGGAAATCGCGCCGGTCATCGAGCGTTTCCTTACCAACCAGCCACGCCGTTTTCCCGTCGCCAGGGAACGCGTTCTGCTGCAGGGCGCGCTGATCGAAATCGATGAACAGAGCGGGCGGGCGCTGAGCATACAGCGCGTTTCCGAACCGCTGGGAGAATCCGTGGCCGGGGGGAGTTGAATGGCGAAACCGCTCAAATCTCAGTGGGAGTTTGGAGAGCTCTTTCCCGCCGAAGCCGTGCGGAAGACTTTGACGGTCTCTGAGCTGACCGGGTCCGTTCGGAGGGCGCTGGAGAAGCACGTCGGGTCGGTGTCCGTCCTTGGGGAAATCACGAATTTGCGGGCGCAACCCTCGGGACATGTTTATTTCACTCTCAAAGACGCGGTCTCCCAAGTTGCGTGCGTTCTCTTTCGCAACGAGGCCCGCGGCGTTCAGCGGGATTATCTGCGTGACGGCCAGAACGTGGTGATCGACGGGACGATCACGGTCTACGAAGCGCGGGGGCAGTATCAGCTGCAGGTTTTCTCCCTTCAATTGCAGGGACTCGGGGCTTTGCAGGCGGCCTTTGAGAAGCTCAAGGAGAAACTGCGGGCCGAGGGCCTGTTTGACTCGCAGCGCAAACGGCCGCTGCCGCGCTATCCGCGCCGGATGGGCGTGGTGACTTCGCCCGCGGGCGCGGCGATTCAAGATGTGCTGCATGGGGTGGAGAGGCGGAGCCCCGGGCTCGAAGTGGTGTTGGCGCCCTGCCGGGTGCAGGGCGCGGGATCGGGGCAGGAAATTGCCGCAGCCATCGAACTTTTGAACGATTGGGCCCAGGCTGCCGGAGATGCTCCGCGGATCGATCTGATCCTGGTGACGCGCGGCGGCGGCAGCCTGGAGGACCTCTGGGCTTTCAACGAAGAGGTGGTGGCCCGGGCGATTTACTCCTCCCGCCTGCCGGTGATCTCCGCCGTTGGGCACGAGATTGATTTTACCATCAGCGATTTCGTGGCCGATGTGCGCGCCGCGACTCCGACCGCCGCGGCCGAAATCATTACGGAGGGCTATTTCTCAGCGCGGCCTTTTGTGGCAGCCGCCGCCGAGCGCGTTCTGGATTTGGTGAGCGATTCGCTCCACGAGAAGCGGGAATCCTTGGACGATGCGGCCCGGCGGCTCGCCCGGCTGCACCCGCAGCGGCGGTTGCATGAGCAGGCTCAGCGTCTGGACGATCTGCAAACCTCGCTGAATTGGTGCGGGCGTCATCATTTGCGGCAGAAACAGACGGTCCTGGCTTCCGCGGCGGATCGTCTGTTGCGTGCCCGGCCGCACGCTGCCATCAACCGGCGCCGGGAACGGTTGGGGCTGGCCTCCGGCGAACTGGCCGCGCGCGTTGAGGCGAGGCTTCAGGGATTGCAAGGCCGCTTGCAGGGCGCGCTGGAGCGTTTGCGTCTGCTCTCGCCGGAACACGTCCTGAAACGGGGGTACTCGATCACGCGCGACGCGACCGGCCGCGTTGTTCGAGACGTTTCCCAGGTTTCCCAAGGAGCAGTGCTGAAATCCAGGCTGGCCACGGGTGAGATCACAAGTGTTGTGACGGGCCTGGAAGGGCGCTAGCCTTCGGCTTCGGTTCCGGGAATGCTGGGCGCGCGTGCAGACAATGCCGGCGGGCGGAAAAAAACGGTCGATGAAATGTTATGTTTGGCTTTTGGCGGCGGGAATGTGTGCCGTGCGTCCTTTGGCGGCCGCGGAAAGCGGAGGCGTCTCCACCGAGATCTTGCTGAAGCGGATTGAAGAACTGGAACAACAGGTCAAAACGCTCCGGGAAAAATTCCAGCCGGACGAGGAGAATGCCAAAAGCCAGACCAGCCCTGCGGTTTCGCTCGGTGCTTCCGGGCTTCAACTGCGCTCGGCCGATTCCAACTTCTTGATGCGGGTCGGCGGACACCTTCAGGTGGATGGCCGCTGGTTTCCGGACAATGCCTCCGCGACGGGCGACACATTTCTTATTCGCAAGGCCCGGCCGATCATCGAGGGCGCTTTGTATCAGAAAATTGATTTCCGACTGATGCTTGATTTTGGCTCCGGCCTGACGGCGGCCAGCGGGAACGTGGGCTTTGTTCAGGACGCGTTCGTCAATGCGCGACTTTGGCCGGAATTGCAGATTCAAGCGGGCAAGTTCAAGGAACCGGTCGGTCTGGAGCGTCTGCAGGCTGACGTCGACTACCTTTTCATCGAGCGGGCCTATCCGACCGGGCTTTTGCCGAACCGCGACGTCGGAATTCAGGTGCATGGCACGCTTTGGCAAAATGCGCTGACGTATGCGGTGGGGGCTTTCAACGGGGTTCCCGATGGAGGCAGCGGCGACATCGAAACGGCGGACGACGACAAGGATCTGGCTGCGAGGGTGTTTGCTCAGCCTTTCTATAACGTGTCGATCGAGTCCTTGCGCCGGTTTGGCTTTGGCGTTGCCGGAACCTACGGCCGTCACGCCGGTCCTCTGCGGGGTTATGTTTCGCCCGGTCAGCAGGCCATCTTCTCCTACTATGCCGGAAGCGGGGCGAACGCCACGACGATCGCGAACGGCAGCGTGCAGCGCATTGTCCCGCAGGCCTACTATTACTACGGACCCTTTGGCCTTTTGGCGGAATATGCCTTTTCCTCGACGGAAGTAGTAAGGACAGGCGGAGGCATTGCGTCGCAGTCAGCGCGCCTGGAGCACGCCGCCTGGCAGGTGGCTGGCTCCTGGTTCATTACGGGCGAAGACAATGGCTTCAAAAATCCGATTCCGCTGCATCCGTTCAATTTTCAGGGAGGCGGCTGGGGCGCCTGGGAGCTGGTCGCCAGGGTCAGCGGGCTGAAGCTCGATTCTCAGACTTTTCCGCTTTATGCCGATCCGAAGAACAACGCGTCCGAGGCATTCTCGCTTGCCGGAGGGCTGAACTGGCACATGAATCGCAACCTGAAAATCTCCGGAGACTATGAGCACACCCACTTTCAGGGTGGCAGTGCCAACCCGCTCTTGACCCGGGACGAGGATGCGATCCTGGCCCGGGCGCAAATCACCTTTTGAACCGACGCCGCGGGAATTAGTTGGCCGACTCGAGCACGCGGAAGAATCGGTTCGATTCGGACAGAGGGATTCTCCAGCTGAAGTTGGAGTCGGTGGCGATGACCGAGTTCGTGGCGTCGCTGGCAAAGGGGCGGTCCAGCGCCGGGCTGGACTGAAGCTGATAGGAGAGCCCGCGCACCGTCTCGATTCTGATCTCCTCGTTCTTGGCCGGGGCCACGCGGACGCGAGCCGCAAACGCTTGCTGAGCGACCGAACCGTCAAAATACTGGCTGGCCAGAGTCCAGGCCATGCGCCCGCATTCGGCGCCCATTTTCCGGCCGGTAAAATCGTCGATCGGCACGTGAATGCCGCCCCAGATGCGGGAAATGCCGGCTTGATCGGCAGCGTCAAAATAGGTGCCCCATTGCAGAGTCACCGGAGTGGTGGGCCCTGCTTCGAAAGAGAGCGAGGTGACGGTGTAACTGCCGAGGCCGCCGGGGAAAAAACACGAGCCGGTGATGGCAGCGAGCACTTCCGCTCCGGCGCGGCTGAAGGTGCTGTGGCCGGACACGTAACCGGGAAAAGAGGGAGTGACGAACGTGCCCTTTTGGTAAGGCAGCCAGGTCCAGCCGGCGATCCAGCGGACGCCGCTGTATTGGTTCGTGGGATCCGCGGGTTGCCCCGGCCACGTCCGGAGGACGAGTGATCCCGCGTGAAAGCCCGCATGGCGGCCGCCGGGTTGCGCGGTGGCCGTTGTGACCAGTTCCACCAAGCCCGGCACAAGTTGAAGTCCGTTGGGATCGTAACTCGGTTGCGTGGGATCACTGGATTGCCCGCGCTCCGCCATGTAGCGAATGGCGGCGATAGGCCGCCAGCCGTCGTATTGCCGCTTCAGCGTCCAGGCCGCGCAAGCCGCATCATGCAAAGCGGCATTCAGGGTGAGATAGACCTTGACGTCCCACTCCAACGCGTCCACGAGAGGGCCGGTTCCGCCAATCTGCCGGACCAGAGCTGGATGATCGCTGACCTGATTGGCCAGCACATTCCAGTGGCCTGGCGGGGTTTCCGATTTTGGCCCATCCGCCCAGAATTCCGCCAGCACCCGCGCGAAATCGCCTCGTTTGACCAGGTTGGTTGCATAGGTTTGCCCGGTGGCCGGATTCAAGGGGTGGCCGTGCCCGTCGTTGGCGCCCAGGGTATTGTTCCCAAACGCCCCCGGAGAGATGTCCATCGTCACTCCATCGTCCGGCGTTAACTCACTGCTCGCCTCGATCACCCTGAGCACCTCCTGGCGAAACTGGGCGTCGGTCGGCGAGTTCAAGTGGGGCGGGGGGCCGGGATCCATCCACAGGGAGGCAGGCGTTTCCCGCGTCATGGCGAATGGACGGACATCCCTCCATTGGGATCCGAGGAAAACTTGAATGTTGCTGACCAAAATCCCGTTTTGAGTCTGGGCATCGGTTATCGCGAGCGGTTGCCAGCGATTGACGTCGAGCGGAGGCAGGCTGATGAACTTTAACGGCAAGGGAGGATTGATCGGCTGATAGCCTCCCTGGGCGGGCGTTGCGTCCTGATAACTCTGCGCCTGCCTTGCCCCGTCGTTGAAGTAGAAAGCCGAAACCGCGGACGCAACCCGATTCCCAACTCCGGCCGGCCGAGTCGGATCAAGCGTCATGTCGTTGGTGTTGTAGCCCTGTTGCGTCAGGCGGCGGTCCAGGGCGGCGAGAGTGGTGCTCGCTCCCTTGGACAGTGCGTAACGTTCTCGCAGGATGCGGTAGGCGGCGTAGCTGATCGCCTCACGCCGGGCGGCATCGAGGTCTCCGGCGGCGTGCTTTTGGTGGTAGATCACGCCGACAGCGTTGGTGTCATAAGCGGCCCAGGCGTCGTAAACGGTGACGGAGAAATGAAAAAGGTTGCGCGCGTGAACCGGCGGATTCGGCAGATCAATCCGAATGGCCGACAAAATCTCCTCATCCCAAATGCGTGCGACGCTCGGGTCGGCCTTGGAGGCCAAACCGAGCTGGAGCAACGTCAGAATCAGCATCAAACCGCGCATAGGTGCCAGTGCGTTGGCCGCCATGCCTGCCAGGGCTTTCGCCGGAATTCCTTTGGTGAAGCCTGAGTTCACCCCTCACTGCAACCGAACCATGCCGCTGATTCGGACCGGAAAAGGGCGCTCGCTCCTTCGCATGGCCGAGTCGGAAGCTAGGTCAGCGGGAACGCGGGTCAAGGCAATTTGGCGGCGAGCGGCGGAAGCGGAATCACGAACACGACGGAGAGCGAGCCAGCAGTCGAGTATTGCCGGAACACCCCATTCCGCGCATGATTTGAGCATCCCAATGAAACTCCTGTTGATGCTGGCTTGCGGTGTTTGGCTCGCAGGCTCCACCCTGCTGCGCGCTCAAAACCTTTCCTCCCCGTCCACCAACTCCGTGGAAGACCGACTGAAGGCTTTGGAAACGGCTTTGCGCTACTCCGACGAGCGACTGGCCAAGGCCATTGACGACCTGGCCTGGCTCCGCCGGCTCGAGGATATCGCCGTTCTGGACAAAGTCCGATTCACCGGGCCGCCTGCGCGGGTCACGAATAATCCCACCGCCCAAGGCGCGGGCAATCCCCTTGTTCTGCAGGCCTACACCCTGGTTCCCAAGGCCCGCGCCGAAAAACTCCCGTTGCTCGTGCTGGTGCATGGCGGAGTGCACAGCGACTTCCGGACGGGAGATGAGTTGCACATCGCGCGGGAATTGCTCGAGCAGGGCTACGCGATCATTGCGCCCGAATATCGCGGGAGCACCGGTTACGGCAAGGACTTCTGGGAGAAGATCGATTACGGCGGCCTGGAAAATGATGATGTTTTTGCCGCCAAAGTCTGGATGGTTGAGAATCATCCGGAGGTCGATGGGGAGCGGGTCGGGATTCTGGGCTGGAGCCACGGGGGAATGATCACGCTGATGAATATCTTTGATCACCCGGCCGATTACAAAGCCGCCTACGCTGGCGTTCCGGTGAGCGATCTGGTCGCGCGGATGGGCTACAAGACCGATGAATACCGGGCTCTTTTCTCCGCGCCGTATCACCTTGGCAAAACCGCGGAGGAAAACGTCAACGAATATCGGCGGCGGTCCCCCGCCTGGAATGCCGAAAAGCTTCAGACCCAGCTGCTTATCCACAGCAATACCAGTGACGAGGATGTCAACGTCCTCGAGGTGGAGCACTTGATTCAGGCTCTCAAGGCCGCCGGGAAGCGATTCGAATACAAGATTTACACCAACGCCCCGGGCGGGCACCAGTTCAACCGCTTGGATACCAAACCGGCGAGAGAATCCCGGGCAGAGATTTACCGGTTTCTCGCGCGGTATTTGAACCCTGCGAACCCCGTCAAATAGGCCAGCTTTGTGGACCGGGCAGCGTGCCCCGCGGGATTTGGGTGCTGCCGGATTTGTTAGGTGCCTTTCCGTTTGGAGTGAGCTTACCATCCTGCATTGCAGCGAGTTGCAACTCTCTTGGAAACGCAATTTGCCAAGCGCCAAAAGTTTGTTATGGTGGGCGGCTCCGGTAATCCCTGTTTGCGCAGGGGGAACTGGACGAAACCAGCGCGTGGCGCGGTTCGGTGTAAGTGCCTTTTGGAGAAGTGGGTTCAGAGAATCGAACCTGGACAGAAAGTTTTTCCAAAAAGCTGTTGCAACGACATTTGCTGGTGGTATTATTCGCGCTCCGTTTCTCCAGGAGTTTCTGGAAACGTATCGACAAACCCGTTTTAGCAGAAAAGAGTCGTAATGCCGACCATTAATCAGCTCGTCCGAAAAGGACGAACCAAGTTGAAGTATAAGAGCAAATCGCCGGCTCTGGAACGTGCGCCGTTCCGCCGCGGGGTGTGTCTGCAGGTGATGACGCGCACTCCGAAAAAGCCGAATTCCGCCATGCGGAAGGTGGCCAAGGTGCGTTTGACGAACGGGTATGAGGTGATAGCATACATCCCCGACGAAGGGCACAACCTGCAAGAGCACTCGATCGTTTTGGTTCGTGGCGGTCGCGTGAAGGATCTTCCCGGGGTTCGTTATCACATTGTTCGTGGAACGCTCGATGCCGCCGGTGTCGAAAAACGCCGGGTCAGCCGTTCCAAATACGGAGTGAAGCGTCCGAAGGCCGCGGCGGCGAAGCCGGCGGCGAAGTAATTTTATTTTTCTTTTGATATGTCGAGAAGACGTCAGGCGATTAAGCGCGAAGTAGCTGAAGATCCAAAGTATAACAGCGCTTTGGTGAGCCGGCTGATCAACGTGGTCATGGGCAGCGGAAAAAAGACCCTCGCCCAGCGCATTGTTTACAACACGTTCGACCGGATCACCGAGAAGAACCCGAACTCCAACCCGCTCGAGATTTTGCAGCGGGCGGTTGAGAACGCGAAGCCGCGTTTGGAAGTCAAGCCCCGCCGGGTCGGTGGCGCTACTTATCAGGTTCCTCTGGAAGCTCCGCCGGAGCGTCAGATGTCCCTCGCTTTGCGCTGGCTGGTTAGCTTTGCGGACGCCCGCAAAGGGCAGCCGATGACGGATGCGCTGGCCTCGGAAATCATGGATGCCTATCAGGGGCAGGGCTCGGCGATTCGCAAGCGGGACGAAGTGCATAAGATGGCCCAGGCGAACAAGGCCTTTGCGCACTTCCGCTGGTAAACGATTAAAAATTTAAGTACGCCCCGTGGCCGAAACGTCGGGGCGTTTTTATTCTTAAGATGGATGCAGTAATGGAAGAGAAAAAAGGTGCGAAGTCTGTGAATTCGCCCAACCGCCCTTATACCCAGGAGCGGACGCGCAACATTGGTATCGCGGCGCACATCGATGCGGGCAAAACCACGACTACCGAGCGCATTCTGTTCTACACCGGGCTCATCCATAAGATGGGCGACGTCGATGACGGCAATACGGTGACGGACTGGATGGAGCAGGAGCGCGAACGCGGCATCACCATTACTTCCGCTGCGACCACTTGCTATTGGACCCAGAAAGACGACGGGATCGACAAGCTTTACAAAGGCGTCCCTTTCCGCGTCAACATCATCGACACTCCCGGCCACGTGGATTTCACCGCTGAGGTGGAGCGCTCCATGCGCGTTCTCGACGGCGCGGTTGCGGTTTTCTGCGGCGTCGCGGGTGTCCAGCCCCAATCCGAGACGGTTTGGCGCCAGGCCACGAAATATAAGGTTCCCCGCATTGCGTTCGTCAACAAGATGGACCGCACGGGCGCGAACTTTGAAAAGGCGGTTGACGAAATGCGCAAGAAGCTTGGTGCTTATGCGTATCCCGTCGTCATTCCGATCGGCAAGGAAGATCAGCTCAAAGGGGTCATCGACGTCGTTTCTCAAAAGGCCATCATTTATGATGAAAAGGACGAGGTCGGTCTGAAGTACGCGGTCGCTGAGATCCCGGCCGACTTGCAGGAAAAAGCAAAGGATGCTCTCAGTGAGTTGATTGATGCCGTCTCCAATAAGGACGACGAAATTGCTGAGCTGGTCCTCGAAGAAAAGGCGATCACCCCGGACGTCTTGAAGAAGGCCATTCGCCGTCTCACCTGCAAGATTGAATTTGTCCCGATTCTGTGCGGTTCCGCGTTCAAGAAGAAGGGTGTCCAGCCTTTGGTCGATGCGGTTATCGACTATCTCCCTTCTCCTCTGGATATTCCCCCGGCGGAAGGCCATGTGCCAGGAGCCGAAGAAAAGGCCGAAGTCCCATCGGACGATAACGCCAAGTTCTGCTCGTTGGCGTTCAAACTCTGGACCGATCCTTACGTCGGCAAGCTGGTGTTCTTCCGCGTTTACAGCGGAATGCTCAAGAAGGGCGATACCATTTACAATCCCCGCACGCGCAAGCGTGAACGGGTGAGCCGCGTCATGATGATTCAGGCGGACAAACGCATCGACGTGGATTCAGTCTACGCGGGCGATATCGCCGCTCTCGTCGGCCTCAGGAACATCACCACCGGTGATACCCTGTGCAACGAGGATTATGATATCATGCTCGAGCCGCCGACGTTCCCTGAGCCGGTGATCAGCATGGCGGTCGAGCCCAAGACCAAAGCTGACCGCGAGAAGATGGGTGAAGGCCTGCAACGGCTGGCTGAAGAAGATCCGACGTTCCGTTGCTTCACCAATGAAGAGACCGGCCAATTGATTATCGCCGGGATGGGTGAGCTGCACCTGGAAATTATTCGCGATCGCTTGATGCGCGAGTTCAAGGTGGAAGCGAACGCGGGCGCTCCGCAGATCGCTTATCGCGAAACCTTCACCAAGGCTGCTGAAGGCGAAGGAAAGTTCATCCGCCAGTCCGGTGGACGCGGTCAATACGGCCATGCTGTCATCACGGTGCAGCCGAACGAACGCGGCAAAGGCATCGAGATCGAGAACAAGATCGTCGGCGGGACCATTCCCAAGGAATATGTCCCCGCAGTGATTGATGGCATTGAAGAAGCGATCAAAGGCGGAGTGATGGCTGGCTATCAAGTGGTGGACATCAAAGTTCAAATCATTGACGGCTCGTTCCATGAGGTGGACTCCAACGAACTGGCCTTCAAGATGGCGGGAATTTTCGCCTTGAAAGAAGCCGCTAAGAAGGCGCACCCGATCCTTCTGGAGCCGATCATGAAGGTCGAGTGCTCAACCCCGGAAGAATACCAGGGCGACATCATGGGCGATCTCAGCCGTCGTCGCGGCAAGATCATGGGGATGGAAACCAAGGGCAACGCTGTGGTGGTTAACGCCGAAGTGCCCCTGGCTGAAATGTTCGGTTACGCGACCGCGATCCGTTCGCTGTCGAAGGGCCGTGCGGCCTACTCGATGGAGCCGCTGGCGTTTGAACCCGTTCCGTCCAACATTGTTGAGACGATCATGGATCAGCGGAAAGATCGGGCCGCTGCGCGGACTTAAGACCAAGACGAAGATATTTTAGTTAGCAACCAATTTAACTCGTTCTTTTAAACAATTATGGCAGGACAACGCATACGTATCCGGCTCAAAGCCTTTGACCACCGGGTAATCGACCAGTCAGCCCACGACATCGTGGAAACGGTGAAGCGCACCGGAGCTCGCGTGGCTGGCCCCATCCCTCTGCCGACCCGCGTGGAGCGTTTCACGGTGGCTCGGTCCCCTCACTCCGACAAGAAATCTCACGAAACGTTCGAGCAACGCACTCACAAGCGTTTGCTGGACATCATTGAACCGACTGCCAAGACCGTCGATGAGTTGAAAAAGCTCAATCTTCCGGCCGGCGTGGACATCACTATTAAGATCTAGTTTTTATGCTCGCTTTGCTCGGAAAAAAATTAGGACAAACGCGCGTTTACGACAAAAACGGGGTGATCGTGCCCGTGACTGTCGTTCTCGCCGGCCCGAACCGCGTGGTGCAGGTGAAGACGGTCGAGACGGACGGCTATAAGGCGGTTCAGCTCGGCTTTGACGACCAGAAGAAGGAAACCCGCCTCGCCAAGGGCTTGCTGGGCCACTTCAAGAAGAACAGCATCCAGGCCACCAAGCGCCTGAAGGAGTTCCGTGACTTCACCAAAGAGGTGAAGGTTGGTGACGTGGTTGGGCCGGACCTGTTTGCCGTCGGTGATTTTGTGGATGCCATTGGCGTGACCAAAGGCCGGGGCTTTGAAGGTGTGGTCGGCCGTCACGGGTTTCGCGGCGGTGACATGACTCACGGCGCAAAGGGGTGGCATCGCCGTTCCGGCGCCATCGGTCAGCGTCTGTTTCCTGGCACGGTCATGCGCGGCATGAAGATGCCGGGCCACATGGGCCAAGTGCAACGCACGACTCAGAACTTGGAAGTCGTGCAGGTTCGTCCGGAAGAAAACGTCATTCTGATCAAGGGCGCGATCCCGGGTTCCAAGGGCGACTACGTGGTGATCCGCGAGTCCAAGAAGAATCGCAAAGGTGCGGCCAAGGCTGAAGCCAAAAAGTAATTGGATTACCAGATGAAGCTTACTATTAAGAATACCCAAGGGGGCAACGCAGGTGAATTGAGCCTGGGCTTTCAGCCGGTCGAAGCGGACAAGGGCAGCCAGGCGGTTCATGATGTTGTGGTCGCCTACATGGCCGCGCAGCGCAGCGGCACTGCTTGCACCAAGACCATGGGCGACGTAGCCGGCAGCGGCAAGAAGCCTTGGCGCCAGAAGGGAACCGGCCGTGCTCGCGCTGGTTCGTTTGCCTCGCCTTTGTGGCGCGGCGGTGGTGTCGTGTTCGGTCCAAAGCCGCGCGATTATAGCAAAAAGGTCACGAAGAAGACCAAACAGCTCGCTCTCCGCAAGGCCCTTACGGAACGCTTGAATGCCGGGGAGATCACGGTGATCGACGACATCAAGTTGGATTCCCCGAAAACCAAGAGCTTCGTGTCGATCCTGAGTTCCCTGAAGGTTGAAGGGACAACCTTGTTGGTGACGAGCGGCGCGAACCATAATCTGGTGCTCGCCAGCCGAAACGTCGAAGGCGTCGAACTCGCGAACCCCGCGAGCCTGAACACCTACCAATTGCTCCGGAACAAGAACGTTCTCTTCACCAGGGCGGCCATCGAGGCTCTCGATCAACGCCTTAAGAACGAAGAAGCCTGAAACGCGACTAAAAGATGAACAATTTCGACGTTATCAAAACTGTCCGCCTGACGGAAAAAGGCACTCGTCAGGGTGATTTCAACCAATACACGATTATCGCGGATCGTCGCGCGAACAAAACGCAGATTCGCCGCGCGGTGGAAGAACTGTTCAAGGTGAACGTTCTCGCCGTGAACACGATGAACGTTTCCGGGAAGTATCGCCGTCAACGCACCGCCCAGGCCGGCCAGGCTTCCGATTGGAAGAAGGCCATCGTAACCCTGAAAGAGGGCGATAAGATCAGCCTAACCTAAGAGATTTCTATGCCAGTCAAGACTTTCAGACCATTAACGCCGTCGACGCGCTACATCACGATCGCGTCCTACGACGAGATCACCAAAACCAAGCCCGAGCGGAAGCTGGTTTACACCCGGAAGAAGACCGGTGGCCGCAACGTTTATGGCCGTGTGACCAGCCGCGGACGCGGTCAAGGCCACAAGCAGAAGGTGCGCCTGGTCGATTTCAAGCGGAACAAGTTCGGGGTGGAAGCTAAGGTGATCGCGATCGAATACGATCCGATTCGCAGCGCACGCCTCGCTTTGCTGGAATATAAGGATGGCGACCGCCGTTATATTATCGCTCCGGTTGGCCTTCAGGTCGGAGCGACGCTCAAGAGCGGCGCCACTGCGGAGCCTGAAGTTGGAAACGCGCTTCCTCTCAAAAACGTTCCGGTGGGGCTGACGGTTCACAATATCGAGCTTACTCCTGGCAAGGGCGGACAAATGGTTCGCTCGGCTGGCGGTGGAGCCACCCTGATGTCGCGCGATGAGGGGTATGCCCAGCTGCGCCTTCCGTCCGGCGAAATCCGCCGTGTTCATGAGGATTGCCTCGCTACGGTCGGCCAGGTTGGCAACACCGAGCATGAAAACGTCATCCTCGGCAAAGCGGGACGCGCCCGGCATCGCGGCATTCGTCCTTTGAGCCGCGGTGTGGCGAAGAACCCGGTCGACCACCCGATGGGTGGCGGCGCCGGCAAAACTTCGGGTGGCGGCCACCCTGTCACGCCTTGGGGTGTGATTACCAAGGGCAAGAAGACCCGTTCACGCTACAAATTTTCCAATCGTTTCATCGTGGTTCGGCGCGATGGACGTGTGCCAAAGGTCAAGTAACACCGCGAGAGTAGAAAGAGAAGAGAAGCTGAGTTATGGGACGTTCAATTAAGAAAGGTCCGTTTGTCGAGGGGCACGTTCTGGAGAAGATCTCCAAAATGAACGCCAGCGGCGCAAAGAAGCCGATCAAGACCTGGTCGCGCAAGTCGACGATCACCCCGGAGTTTGTCGGCCACACTTTCAACGTGCACAACGGGAAGATCTTTCAGCCGGTGTTCGTCACCGAAAACATGGTGGGCCACAAGTTGGGCGAATTTGCGCTAACCCGCACGTTCAAGAAGCACGGCGCCCACACCGCGAAAGCCGAAGCGAAGTAGAGAACGAGCGACCGAATTTCGAAACAGATTATGGAAGTCCAGGCAATTACACGCAACGTGCGGATGTCCGCACAGAAAATGCGCGAAGTCGTGCGCCAGATCCAGGGCCTCCCTGCGTTGCACGCAGTGGCGGTTCTCGGCGCGGTGCCGCGCAAGTCCGCTCGTTTCGTGCAAAAGACGCTGAAGAGCGCCATTGCGAACGCCGAAAACAACAACCAGGTCAAGCCCGAGGCGCTCGTCGTCAAAGAGGCTGTGGCTGGAACGGCCACGAGCTTCAAGCGCGTGACCCCCAAGGCGCGCGGCTCGATGGGGCCGATCGTCAAGCGAAATTGCCACATTAAGATTGTTCTAACCGATAACGCTGCTGAGTAATATGGGACAAAAGACAAACCCAATTGGTCTTCGCATCGCGCTGAATAGAGATTGGCGCTCCAAGTGGTATTCCGACAAGAAGGAGTTCGGAAAGCTCTTGGCCGAGGACCGCAAGATCCGCGAGATTCTCAAGAAAAAGCTCGAGACCGCATCGGTGCCCAAGATCGGCATTGAGCGCGCCGCCACTCGCTGCCGCATCACGATCTATACCGCGCGTCCCGGCGTCGTCATTGGCCGGAAGGGCGCGGAAATCGACAAGATCAAGGAAGAGATTTCCAAGATGACCGGCAAGGAGATCTATGTCGACATCCAGGAGGTGAAAAACCCCGAGACCGACGCTCAATTGGTCGCCGAAAATATCGCGCTCCAGCTGGAGCGGCGCATATCCTTCCGCCGCGCGATGAAGAAGGCCGTGCAGACCGCGATGGACTTCAAAGCGGTTGGCATCAAGGTCCGCTGCGCTGGGCGCTTGGGCGGCGCTGAATTGGCTCGCGTGGAATCCTACCACGAAGGCAGCGTTCCGTTGCACACTTTGCGCGCCAACATCGATTACGGATTTGCCGAAGCCTTTACGGTTTACGGGAAACTGGGAATCAAAGTCTGGGTCTGTAAGGGTGAGAACAAGCCGGAACGAGCCCAGGGCAGCCCGCAGCAAAAGAGGGCCGAAGGACAGGATCAGGCCGGGACTGCGTCCGCTGTCGCGGCGCCGGTGGCTGGATAATGATTTAAAAACGCGTGGGAGCCTGCCGCTGCCCCGCATGAATACTAACGATTTAGCAGGAGAGAGAGTTTTGTTATGGCGATGATGCCCGCAAGAGTTAAGTACCGCAAAATGCAGCGCGGAGCGCGCCGGGGGATTGCCTCGCGCGGCAACGCGGTGGCGTTTGGCGAGTTCGGACTGCAGGCGCTGGAGCGCTGCTGGATGGATACCAAGCAGATCGAAGCGGCGCGTGTGGCCATTACCCGCTTCATGAAACGGCGCGGCAAAGTCTGGATTCGTATTTTCCCGGACAAGAGCTTCACCAAGAAGCCTTTGGAAGTTCGAATGGGAACCGGCAAAGGCGGCGTGGAATCCTGGGTCGCGGTCATCCGTCCGGCCAACGTTTTGTTTGAGGTGGATGGCGTGACGGAAGCGGTGGCCCGCGAAGGAATGCGCCTCGCGGCCGCGAAGCTTCCAATTCGCACCAAGTTTATCTCGCGCCACATGGCGGCGGCTGCCTAAGCAGGAGGACAAGATGAAAAAAGAGAGTTTTAAAGATTTGACGGCGGTTGAGTTGCAGGCCAAGGGCCGCGACATGCGCCAGGAACTGTTCAATCTGCGCTTGCAGCAGGCCAGCAGCCAGCTGGAAAAACCGTCCCGCATGCGCCAGCTGCGGAAGAACATCGCTCGAGTGGAAACTCAGCTTTCGGTTCTGCGCAATACGAAGAAAGCTGCTTAATATTTAGGTCAATATGGTTGAAGCACAGACAAGCGCCGCGCCAGCACAAAACACGGCAGAGAATCAAGGTCGGACGCACCGCAAGGAGCGCACGGGCGAGGTGATCTCGGACAAGATGGACAAGACCATCGTCGTCCGGGTGGAACGCCGGTTCCGGCACCCGAAGTTCAAAAAGGTCGTGACCCAGTACAAGAAGTTCTACGCTCACGACGAGAAGCGTGAAGCGAAGGTGGGCGATCGCGTTCTGATTGCCGAGACTCGGCCGCTTTCCAAAACGAAGTCCTGGCGCCTGGTGCAGGTGGTTGAGAAAAACCAGCTGGCCGCTCCGGTGGCAGCCTGAAGAGACGCGTTAGATTTTTAGATTTATGTTGCAAGTTCGCTCTATTTTAGATGTGGCCGATAATACGGGCGCGAAACGCGCCGCCGCTATCGGGGTGATTGGCCGGAACCAGATGTATGCTGGCATCGGTGATGTGATCAAAGCCCATATCAAAGAGGCTGCTCCGGACGGCACGGTGAAGAAGGGCGACGTGGTGAACGCGGTGATCGTGCGGACCAAGCAATCGATCCGCCGCAGCGACGGCAGTTATTTGCGGTTCGATTCCAACGCGATCGTGATCATTGACAAGGAAAACAATCCGCGCGGCACACGCATTTTCGGGCCGGTGGCGCGCGAGCTTCGTGACAAGAAGTTCATGAAGATTATTTCTCTGGCGCCCGAGGTAATTTGATTTGTTGAGAGTATGGCAACGCAGCATGTAAAAAAGAACGATGAAGTAGTCGTGATTGCCGGCACGGAAAAGGGCAAGCGCGGCAAGGTCATCGAGGTTCTGCCTGGCAAACAACGGGTGATTGTGGAAGGCGTGAAAATGATCAAGAAGCACACCCGGCGCAATCAGGCCAACCCGGAAGGGGCGATCATCGAGCGGGAGGGCACCATCCACCTTTCCAATGTAATGCTCGCCGCCAAATATGACGCGCGTGCCGGCAAGAGCGGCGCCGCCCAACCCGCGAACGCTTAACAGGGGCTGACTGGAAATGAAATCAAGACTTTATCAACGGTATACGAATGAAGTGCGCTCGGCTTTGCAGGAAAAGCTCAAGAAGAAGAACCTGCACGAAGTCCCGCGCATTCAGAAGATCGTGATCAACATGGGCGTGAGCGCCTCCTTGGAAAAGGGCGCGTCCGATGATGCGGCCAAGGATCTGGCCACTATTACCGGCCAGAAACCGGTCATGAGCCGCGCGCGCAAGAGCATCGCGAACTTCAAACTCCGCCAGGGGCAGATCACCGGATGCTATGTTACCCTGCGCCGGGACATGATGTATGAGTTTTTCGACCGCCTGGTCGCGACCGCGCTGCCGCGTATTCGCGACTTCCGCGGGGTTTCTCGTCGGGCATTTGATGGTCGGGGGAATTATTCGCTGGGCCTGCCGGACCAGACGATTTTTCCGGAGATTGAGATGGACAAGATCAAGCGCCAGCAGGGCATGGACGTGACGATCGTCACCTCCGCCCGCTCGAACGAGGATGCGCTCGAATTGCTGAAGGCGATGGGAATGCCCTTTGCCGAGAAATAAATTTTCCTGAGGACCTGATATGGCTAAAGAAGCATGGTTGGAGCGCAATAAGCGCAAAGCTGAGACGGTGAAAAAATACGCCGCTCTCCGCGCTGAACTGAAGAAAAAGAAGGACTATGCCGCGCTGCAGAAGCTGCCGCGCGACGCGAGTCCAACACGGTTGGTGAACCGCTGCTCCATGAGCGGCCGCCGCCGCGGGTATCTTCGCAAGTTCGGTTGTTCACGATTGACCTTCCGGGAAGCGGCGTTGAATGGGCTGATCCCTGGTGTAACCAAAGCGAGCTGGTAAAATGAGCGATCCTGTAGCAGACATGTTGACCCGGTTGCGCAACGCCAATCTTGCGTTGCTCCCGGACGTTGAAGTGAGCCACTCCAAATTGAAGGAGAGCATCGCGAATATTTTGAAGCGGGAAGGCTACCTGGCGGAAGTGTCGGTGGAAGGCCAGGCCGCCAAGAAGCTCAAATTGAAGCTGAAATACAACGGTCGCAAAGGCGTGATCGCCGGATTGCGGCGGGTGAGCAAGCCGGGCCTGCGCCGTTATGTGGGCGCCACGGAAATTCCCCGGGTGCTTAATGGAATGGGCATCTCGATCGTCTCGACTCCGAAGGGAATCATGACCGGGAACGATGCCAAAAAGCAGAATGTCGGCGGTGAGTTGGTCGCCTTCGTTTGGTAACTTATTAGCGGTTAAAATTTTATGTCACGTATCGGTAAGATTCCGGTTTCCATTCCCGCCAAGGTTAAGGTGGAAGTGAAAGACGGCAAAGTTTTAGTGGAGGGGCCGAAAGGCAAGCTCGATTGGGCGCTGCCGGCCCGCACCAAGGCTGCCGTGGAGAACAACGCGGTGGTTATTTCCCGCCAAGGCGACGACGCTGAAGCGAAAGCACTGCACGGACTCAGCCGCGCGTTGATCAATAACATGGTCAAAGGCGTGAGCGAAGGATACGTGAAGAAACTGGAAATCCAGGGTGTCGGTTTCAAAGCCGCTGTTCAAGGCAAGGTGGTCAACCTCAGTCTCGGATATTCCCACCCGGTGAATTATCCGATACCCGACCAGATCAAGGTCACGGTTGAGGAAAACACCAAGGTGACCATCGAGGGGCCGAGCAAAGAGACGGTGGGCCGCGTGGCTTCGGAGATCCGCGCTTATTACCCGCCCGAGCCCTACAAAGGCAAGGGTGTTCGCTATGTGGGCGAGCAGGTCAAGCGCAAGGAAGGCAAGACCGTTCAGTAATCCTTTTAATTGCAATTAATAGGCTACGGCAAAATCCGTGGCTTCAAAAAAATGAGAATCGAAAAGAAACAGAAACTCCGCCAGTTGCGTCGCTGGCGTATTCGCAAAACGGTTGTCGGCACCTCGGACCGTCCGCGCATGGCCGTTTGCTTCAGCGGCAAGCACATTTATGTGCAGTTCATCGACGATAGCATCGGCCGCACTTTGGCGGCGGCTTCGACTCGGAGCAAGAATTCCCCGGATTCGCTGAAGGCGAATGTCGCTGGAGCCCAGACGGTGGGCAAGCTCGCGGCCGAGATCGCGCGGAGCAAGGGCATCGACAAAGTCGTTTTTGACCGTGCTGGAGCCCGCTACCATGGCAAAGTGAAAGCCTTGGCGGATGCGGCTCGCGAAGCAGGACTTAAGTTTTAACCTTTAGGAGATTTTATTGTGGCAGACGAAAATTCACAGGTAACACCAGCCCCGGCGGAAGCTGGCGCAAGCGCAGGCGGAGCCGGACAGAGCGAAGGCGGACGCCGTGAAGGCGGATTCTCCGGGGGAGGCCGCGGCGACGGAGGCGGACGCGGTGGACGTGGTGGCGGTGGACGTGGACCCCGGCGCCGGGATGGCGAGGGGCAATTTGATCGGGAACAGAGCGACTTGGTTGAAAAGGTTATTTTCATCAATCGTTCATCCAAAGTAGTGAAAGGTGGCCGCCGTTTTAGCTTCAGCGCCTTGGTGGTGGTTGGAGACAAGAAGGGGAAGGTCGGCCTTGGGCTCGGCAAAGCAGGCGAAGTGGCGGATGCCATCCGCAAGGGGAATGATGACGCGAAGCACAACATGCTGAACGTCTCCCTGAAGGATGCAACGATTCCGCACGAGGTTTTCTCGGAATACGGCGGCGCGCGCATTCTTCTCCGCCCAGCCTCTCCCGGTACCGGGATTATCGCGGGCAAGACGGTTCGCGCTGTGGTGGAATCCGCCGGCGTGAAGGACATCTTGAGCAAATCGCTCGGATCGAAGAACGCCGCCAACGTGGCCAAGGCTACTCTGACGGCGTTGCAGAGCCTCCGCTTGCGCGAGCAGATTTTCCGTGACCGCGGCATTCAGCTCCGTCCGCGTTCCAACGCGGGCTCCTCGGTTGAACAAGTTACCTCTTAAGCTTTCTAACGAGTTATGCGTTTACATGATTTAAAGCCTAATCCCGGCGCCAAGCATCGTCGCAAGCGTCTCGGCCAGGGTGAGTCCAGCGGCCACGGCAAAACTTCGGGCCGCGGTGGCAAAGGCCAGAGCGCTCGCTCCGGCAGCTCGATCCGAATCGGCTTCGAGGGCGGTCAGATGCCGCTCATCCGCCGCATTCCCAAGCGGGGTTTCAATAATGCCCGCCACGCCACTGTCTACGTGCCGGTGAACCTTTCGGACCTGAATCGCTTCGAAGATGGCGCCCGCGTGGACGAGACCGCTCTTAAGGCGGTCGGCCTT
Organism: uncultured Verrucomicrobiota bacterium; assembly: GCA_964566945.1. Classification (GTDB taxonomy): domain Bacteria; phylum Verrucomicrobiota; class Verrucomicrobiia; order Limisphaerales; family SXQI01; genus DASVNK01. The sequence goes on from CAZMKE010000003.1 coordinate 322,508, forward strand.
GCAAATGGAAGGTCCCACGGGGTGAAAATCCTCGGAACCGGTGAGTTGAGCAAGAAGCTCACCGTGGTGGCGAGCGCGTTTAGCGAATCGGCTCGGAAGAAGATTGAAGCAAAGGGCGGCAGCTGTGAAGTCGTGGCCAAAGCCACCGCGTCGGCGGCCTAAGTCGATTCCAAGGCAGGAAAATGCTTCAGAACATCTTCAACACCTTTGCGAACTGCTTCAAGATTCCTGAATTGAAGTCGCGTATTGTTTACACGATTTTGGTGCTGGGAATCTGCCGCATCATCGCCTGGATCCCGGTTCCGGGACTTGACGGCGTCGCGTTGCGGGAGTGGTTTGACAGCCATCGCGGGCAGATGGCGAACTCCGTTGTGGGCATGTACAGCCTTTTCACCGGCGGTGCGCTTAAGCAGTGCGCGGTCGGTGCGCTCGGCATCATGCCTTACATCACGGCGAGCATTATCATTCAGCTCCTGACGGCGGTTTTGCCGGGCTTGAGCAAGCTCGCTCGCGAGGAAGGTGGCCGAGCAAAGATTGTTCAGTACAGCCGGTACCTGACCGTTTTACTTTGCCTCGGCCATGGAACGCTGATGGCTCTGAGCTGGGAAAATCCGTCGAAAGTGTTTAACGGGTTTGAAGGCAGCCTGGTTTCAGCGGACATGAATCTGTGGTGGTACCGTATTCAAACGGTGCTGACGTTGACCACTGGCACTCTCCTGTTGATGTGGTTGGGTGAGCAGATTACCGAACGGGGCATCGGGAACGGCATCTCTTTGATCATTACGATTGGCATTGTTGCGGATTTGCCTCTGGCTTTTCAAGCGGTTCGCACGATGTTTTTCCCCCCCGAGGGCGTGGAGCGGCAGTATAACGTGTTTCATGCAATTGGTCTGGTTTTGCTTCTGCTCGCCGTCGTGGCTGGCGTGATAGCCGTAACGCAAGCTCAACGGAAGATACCGGTGCAGTATGCTCAGCGGGCGGTTGGCCGCAAAGTCTACCAAGGTGGCAGCTCATTCATGCCGCTGCGCGTGAATTACGCGGGCGTCATGCCGATCATTTTTGCTCAGGCGATCCTCATGTTCCCGGCCATGATTTTCACCAAATTGGGTGAGTTGGGCAACCTCAAGTTCCTCATCACTCTGGGAAATGATTTGACCCGTGGCCATGCTGTCTACTACGTGCTCTACACGTTGATGATTCTTTTCTTCTCCTACTTTTGGGTGGCGACTCAGTTTAATGAGTTGCAGATCTCGGATGATTTGAAGAAGTACGGCGGTTATATCCCCGGGGTTCGTCCCGGCCAGGCGACCAGCGATTATCTGCATCGCACGATGAGCCGGATTACTCTCGCTGGGGCGGTGTTTCTGGTGTTGATTGCTTTGATTCCGCAAATGCTCGGGAATGTGTTCAATATCGACCCGAACGTCTCCCAATTTTTCGGCGGAACAAGCATGCTGATTACGGTCGGCGTGTTGCTCGATACCATGCGCCAGATGGAGACCCACCTTTTGATGCGCCATTACGACGGATTCTTGAAGAAGGGGCGGATCAAAGGGCGATTCTGAGTTGCGGACCGGGCGCTCGAAGGGATTTTTAAGTACCCGGCTGGAGGGTCAGCGGAAAGCAGCCAAGCCGAGGGTTGATTATTCTCGGAACAGTGATAGAATTGTGAGTTCGAACGGTCCTCTAGTTTCGGAGGCTGCGGTAGAGCGCGCGGCGGAGGGGCTCGAGTCATGATCATCATCAAGAGTGAGCGTGACATCGAGGCCATGCGCGTCGCTGGATCGATGGCTGCGGAGATTTTGAATCTGGTTGGCGCTTGGATTCGACCAGGAGTCTCCACGAGGGAGATTGATCAGTTTGCGGCCAATCTGATCAGGGAGCGGGGAGCGAAAAGCGCGTTCCTGGGCTACCGGAAATATCCGGGGAACCTTTGCATCTCTGTCAACGAACAGGTGGTGCACGGGTTGCCGAGTGATCGGCGGGTTCAGTTGGGCGATATTGTCAGCCTGGATTGTGGCGTAGTTTATCGCGGGTACATTGGGGATACCGCGAAGACGGTGGCGGTGGGTGGTTGCAACGTGCTCGCCCAGAAGTTGATGGATGTAACGGAGCGCGCGCTCTACGAGGGCATTGCGCAGGCTGTGCCTGGGAATCGGGTGATGGATATTTCCCGAGCCATCCAGAGCTACGTCGAGGGAAACGGATTTAGCGTTGTCCGGGAGTTTGTCGGACATGGCGTTGGTCGGTCGATGCATGAGGAACCGCAGGTTCCAAATTTCGCCGAAGGGAAGTCCTCGCCCAAGTTGCGGCCGGGGATGACGATTGCGATCGAACCGATGGTGAATGCCGGGAAAGCGGCGGTGGAGATTTTGAATGATGGGTGGACGGTGGTGACGAAAGATGGCCTGCCGTCTGCGCATTTTGAACATACGGTGCTGATAACCGAGAACGAACCGGAAATATTGACGTGCGAACGGATGCAATCCGCGTTGAAGGTACCGTAGTTGAGGTTCTCCCGAACCATTTGTTTCGGGTGGAGCTGCCGAATGGGCATCGGTTTATTGCCCACGCTTCCGGGAGGACGCGATTGAATTTTGTTCGGCTGGTGCTGGGTGATAAAGTGACTGTGGAGATGTCGCCCTATGACCTGTCGAAAGGTTGCATAACTTTAAACGAAGAGACAAAATGAAAGTTCGGGCATCAGTTAAGAAGCTTTGCGAACATTGCAAAGTGATTCGGCGCAAAGGCGTCATTCGCGTCATTTGCACAAATTCGCGGCACAAACAGCGTCAAGGTTAAGATTTTATGGCACGTATTTTAGGTGTGGACGTTCCGGCTGAAAAGCGCATCGATATCGCGCTCCGCTACATTTACGGAATCGGCCCGGTGAATGCTAAGGAGATTCTGATCCGTGCGGGCATCGAGGGGTCGGTTCGCGCCAAGGACCTCAGCGAAGCCCAGCTTTCTCAGATCGTTCACGCGATTCAGGACGGCAAGTATGTGATCGAAGGTGATCTCCGCCGCGAAATTGGCATGAACCTGAAGCGTCTTCAGGGCATCAAGTGCTATCGGGGCGTCCGCCATCTGCGCGGCCTTCCGGTCCGCGGCCAGCGCACCCAAACGAACGCCCGCACGCGCAAAGGTCCGCGCAAGACCGTCGGCGTGCAACGCAACCCGAATGCCAAAACCGGCATCCACTAAGCGGATTCAGGGAAATCAGTTTTAAGAACAACACTTTAAAGAGGCCCCATGGCAGAAGAACAAAAAGCAAAGAAACCCGCCGCTAAAAAGGAAGGCGCTGAAGGCGCTGCTCCGGCTGGCGAGGCAAAAGCCCCCAAGGCAAAGAAGGCCGCTGCTCCCGGTGAAGCGGGCGCGGCTGGTGATGCGAAGGCTCCCGCGGCTGCGGCAGCCCCTGCCGCTGGCGCTGAAGCTGGAGCTCCCGCCGCCGGCGTTGCGCCGACCGCCGCTGAATTGCTCGGCGAAGACGCGAACGCCAAGAAGATCGTCAAGGCGAAGGGCGCCAAGAATATCTCTGTGGGGATCGCGAACATTCTCGCGACCTTCAACAATACCCAGGTGAACATCACCGATATGCATGGCAACATCCTTGGTTGGTCAAGCGCCGGCCGGGTGGGCTTCAAAGGGTCCCGCAAGAGCACCGCTTTTGCCGCCCAGCAGGTCGCTCAGGATGCCGCCCGCCAGGCGATGTCCCACGGCATGCGGGAAGTGGAAGTTCGCGTGAAGGGCCCCGGCTCCGGCCGCGAATCCGCCATCCGCGCCCTTCAGGCGATCGGCTTGGAGATCACCACCATCAAGGATTGCACTCCGGTTCCCCATAACGGATGCCGCCCTCGCAAAAAGCGCCGCGTGTAACCGAATCATTTAACCTCAAATTTACCCACTCACATGGCACGTTATACTGGACCCCGCGTTCGCGTCAGCCGTCGTTTCGGAGTTCCGATCTTCGGTTCGTCAAAATATCTCGAGCGCAAGAATTACGCTCCCGGCATGCACGGCCCGAAGGCCCGCCGGAAATTGACCGATTACGCCCTCGGCCTGATCGAGAAGCAGAAGCTCCGTTACTATTACGGGCTGCAGGAACGCCAGTTTCACGGTGTGTATCAGCGTGCGCTGAAGCAGCGCGGCGTGACCGGTGAAACCATGCTCCAGATTCTGGAGACGCGACTGGACAACGTTGTTTACCAGCTCGGTCTGGCCAACACCCGCGCGGCAGCCCGCCAGATGGTCGGTCACGGCCACATTATGGTCAACGGCAAGAAGGTCAGCATTCCTTCTTACAGCCTCCGCGTGAACGACGTCATCGAGGTCAAAAATACCAGCGTTTCGCGCCAGATCGCGACTCGCGGCATGGAGATTTCCACCAGCCGGACCGTTCCGGATTGGCTCTCCCTCGATAAGAATGCGTTCAAGGGCACTCTCCTGCGCATTCCCACTCGCGATGACATCCAGCCGATCGCAAACGATCAGGCCGTGGTTGAGTTTTATTCCCGATAATTGAAACCCGCTGCGAAGCGGATGCCGAAGCGGCGGTCTCGTGACCGCCACTTTTCTTCGGCGGCCCTCGCGGCAAAAAGCAAATATATGGACTTCTCCCTGAGGTCGGGAATCGAACCGGGGGCAGTCAGTTTAAAATTGCTCAAATATATATGGCAGTACGTTTAGGTCGTTTTGAAATGCCGAAGCGCTTGGTGAAAGACGAAGCCAGCGCCACGGAAACTTACGCAAAGTTCCTTGCTGAACCGTTTGAAACCGGTTACGGCCACACTATCGGCAATTCCATTCGCCGGGTGTTGCTCTCCTCTCTCGAGGGGGCGGCGATCACCTCGATCAAGGTGGACGGCGCGATGCACGAATTCACCACCATCGACGGCGTGGTGGAAGACGTGACGGACATTGTCCTGAATCTGAAGAAGGTTCTTTTTAAGGCGCACAGTCGCGAACCGCAGAGCGTTCTCCTGTCCGTCAGCAAAGACGGTCCGGTGACCGCCGCGGACATCCGCCTTAACCAGAATCTGGAGATCGTCAATCCCAAGCAGCACATCTGCACGCTCGATAAGAAGCGCAAGTTCGAGATGGAGCTCGAAGTGAAAGTCGGCCGCGGCTTTCTGCCGGGCGATGAGAACAAGCGCCCCGATCAGCCTTTGGGCGTGATCGCTATCGACTCCCTGTTCTCCCCGGTCACCCGCGTTCGCTACTCCGTCGAGAGCGCGCGCGTCGGCCAGCGCACCGATTATGACCGCCTGATCCTGGAAATTTGGACCGACGGCCGGATCTCTCCCGACGACGCTCTCACCCAGGCTTCCGCCATCCTGCAGCATCACCTCGACGTGTTTGTCGGCTACGATAAGAACGCCGTCGAATTCGAAGAACAGGTGGACAAGCAGGATGACGAGCGCGCCAAGATGCGCAAGCTGCTCAATATGAGCGTCAATGAAATCGAGTTGAGCGTTCGCGCGGCCAACTGCCTGAACAACGCGAACATCACCACCGTGGGCCAGCTCGCCCTCAAGTCCGAAGCGGAAATGCTCAAGTACCGCAATTTCGGCAAAAAATCTCTCAACGAAATCAAGGAGAAACTCGCCAGTCTCGGCTTGGCTCTCGGCATGAATATCGATCCTGCCCTGCTCGAGGCCGCCAAGGAAGAAAAGGCCGCCTGATCCGGCGCCTGCTGGCTTGTAAGGAGAACCCATGCGACATCGTAAACGAACAGCAAAACTCGGCCGCACCTCATCGCATCGTAATGCGATGCTCGCGAACCTCGTGTGCAGCCTGATCAAACACAAACGCGTCACCACCACCCTCGCCAAGGCCAAGGCCGCGCGATCCGTGGCGGAAAAGATGGTTACCCTCGGCAAGAGCGGAACGATTCATGACCGCCGCCTCGCCGCCGCCCGCCTCCACCAGGAGGATGCGGTGAAGATTCTTTTTAACGAGATCGCTCCGGCGCAAAAAACGCGCAACGGCGGGTACACCCGCATCATCAAGCTGCACCCTCGCCAGGGTGACGCTTCTGAGGTTGCGATTCTCGAGTGGACCGACCTGTCCGGGGTCACTCCTGCAGCCGCGGTGGAAACCGCGAAGCCGGAAGCCGCGACCGAAGGCGAGACGAAGTAAGAAGCGAAAGAATTTTGTTATTCGAAAGGGACGGCCTCGCGCCGTCCTTTTTATTTGTGCGTCCGGAAGGGGCTTCGCAGGGGGGTGCGTTTCGGCTTTTTTTCTGACCGTGAATTGGCATGTTTTTTCTGCGCCAATCGCTTGCGTCGGCGGAATGGTTGGTCTATGTTCCGCGCTCTGATTTGCCGGTTGCCCGGCGAATTTCTCGGGAGCGGGTTGGTAGCTCAGTCGGTAGAGCAGCGCCCTTTTAAGGCGTTGGTCCAGGGTTCGAGTCCCTGCCAACCCACCACCTTCCACCAAAGTTTGCAACTTCAACCTCCTTTTCATCGTCGCCTGAAATCTTTCTCTGTGCGCTGTTTGGCCGTGCGGTTAAGATAGCGGGACGAAACGAATGAATCTCGGGACGACTTGCCGCAGGAAGGGGAGCTTCGGGCTCTGTCACCTTCTTTTTCTGACTGTTTGGGCTGTAATTTGGGCCGGATGCTCAAGCACGGACGAGCGAATGACCCTGACCATGGAGGAGCGCATGCAAGCTTCTCTTCCCGAACCTCCTCCGGTTCTCAGTGCTCCCGTGGTGGCCTTGTTCACGAATCAAGCAGGGTTCGGCGCCCATTGCCGGATTGAACGCAGCACCTCGCCGTTGAAAGGGAAGCCGCTCGAAGGCGAGTTTCTGCACCGGGGCAACCAGTTTATCTTCGCCGCGCAAGCGCAGGAGAAGCATGCCCGCGGCCGCGAGATGACCTTCATTTGGGATGCGGGCGTGAATGGCGGCTTTGCCTTGAACGATGCGCTTCCGGGCTACGCGCCCATTCTTTCGAAAATCCAGTTGACCGTCACGCAAGGCACCGGCAAAGCGCCGGTGGAGGAGAAGGTCAATGGGCATCCCTGCACGCAGGAGTTGCTCACGATTGCCTTGAACGACGGATCGCAGTCGCAAATCACGGTTTGGAGAGCCACCGACCTGCACGGGATGCCGGTGCGCATCCGTTCGGATGGCGGCACGGCGCGCTTTCTCATCGATTTGACCGATGTCAGATTTCAAGAGCCTGCTGCCAAGCTGTTCGAAATCCCGGCCGACTTCACGAAGTACGAAAGCCCCAAGGCGATGTTCGACGAGTTGTTTCGGCGCGAGAGTGTGACCCGGCGCAGCAACAAGCCCCAACGCGCCTTTGATGAGGACGAGTTCATCAAGACCGGGCGGATGCGTCCTGAAGACCGATAAACGCCGGTTTGGGTTCGGCCGGATTCTGCACGGTCGGGCAGAGCGGGGTCTCTTGCGTTTCACCAGCGCGTCTTGAATACTGCGTCGTTGCCAAACAGCATCACGCACCTGACTGAGCAGTTGATCGCCTCCTACGCCCGGGTAGGGGGGATTAACCGCTTGGATCAGGCCAACCTCCCTTCGAAGAGTGCGATCACTCTCATCTCCGAGGACCTGCTTCGCCTTCTGTTTCCGGGTTTTTTCACGGACCAGCCCGTCCATTCCTACGAGATCAAGATGCAGACCGCGAACCTGATGGACGCGGTGCAGGGCCGGTTGGAGGACGAGATTTACAAGAGCCTCCTTTACGTGAAGAAGGACCCGTCCGTGGCTCGCGTGCAGGCGAAAAATATCACTCTGAACTTTCTCGGCCGGCTGCCGGCCATTCGGGAATTGCTGCAGACCGATGCAGAGGCCGCGTTCAACGGCGATCCGGCCGCTTTGAGCAAGGAGGAGGTCATCGTCGCCTATCCGTTTATCGAAGCGATCGCGGTGCAACGGCTCGCCCATGAGTTGTATCGGCTGGAGGTCGTATTGATCCCGCGCATCATGACCGAGTGGGCGCACTCGCGCACCGGCATCGATATTCATCCGGGCGCGGAGATCGGGTCGCATTTCTTCATCGATCACGGCACGGGAACGGTCATCGGCGAAACCTGCCAGATTGGCAATCGGGTGAAGATGTATCAGAACGTTTCGCTTGTCGCTCGGTCCTTGTCGGCCGGGCAGGCGTTGCGTGGTCTGAAGCGCCACCCCACGATCGAGGACGACGTCACGATCTACGCGGGCGCCACCATCATCGGAGGCGAGACGGTCATCGGCTCCGGCAGCACGATCGGGGCGAACGTCTTTCTCATGAACAGCGTCCCGCCGAACTCGCTGGTCATTTACGAGGAAGTGAACGTGAAGGTGACGGGCAAGCGCGAGAAAGTCACCCGGGCGGACTTTCAGATCTGATCACCCATGGCTGGCTCTGGCCAGCAACCCGGCTCCGAGGGCCTGGAAAAGGATGTTCGGAATCCAAAGAATCAGGTGCGGATGCAGGCTTTCCCGCGCGCTCAGCGCTTCCCCCGTCACAAAGAAGGCGTAATACGTCAGCACCAGGCCCAGGGAAATCGCGGCGCCGATGCTGGTCTCGCGTCGATGCGCCTGGATGGCGAGCGGAATGCCGATCAGAGTGAAGGCAAAGCAGGCGAAGGAGAACGACACCTGGCGGTTCATCTGCACGATCACGGGCAGGGCGCTGATGCCCTTGGATTCCAGGGAGCGGCGCTCCTCCCCCAATTCGCGGAATGTCATTTCGGTGATCTTCGCTTTGCGCTCGCTTTTCAGCAGCTTGGAGAGGTCGATCGGATCGGTCTCAAGGCCGCCCGAAGCCAGTTGCTGCCAGTCACCTGGCCTTTCCCTTTCGGGGAGAGGCGGCCCGATGAAATTTCCTTCTTCGGCCGGATCTTTCCGCAGCTCCGTAATCACATTGGTCAGGCTGAATCGCAAACTCTGGCCGGGCGCGTCGTAGATCATCGTGCCGGAGCGGGCGAAGATCCGTTTGTTGATCTGGCTGCCCGCGAGGGTGTAAAGCCGCACGTCGTCCAATTCTTCGCCCCGCCTTTTTCGGATGTAGAGGACGTATCCGGGGATTTCGTCAATAAAGCGATCCTCGGTGATGATCGATTCCACGGAGCGCGTGCCCAGTTCGGCGATAATGTCTTTGTACGCTCCGCGGCAGCGCGGCGCGATCGACATGTTGAACCAGGCGCAGAGCGCGCACAGCGCGAGGCTCATCAGCAAAATGGGCGTGACCAGAGTGACAAGGCTCATGCCGCTCGCCCGCACCGCCGTGAGTTCCTGGTCGGCGCTGAACCGTCCGAACACCAGGATGACCGCGGTCAAAGTCGCGAACGGGAGGACATAGGCCATCACGTAAGGAATCAGCAGGCCGATCGCCTTCAGGACCAGCCCGAGCGTGGCCTGGCCCGCCACCAGCAGGTTGATGATCTCCTTCAGAACGTTGCCCAGCAGCAGCACGAACGTGAACACAGCCACCGTCATCGACAGGGAGATGAGGACCTGTTTGGTGAGATAGAGATGGAGAGTTTTCAATGCAACGCGGAGCCCGGGGCGGGGCGGGCAGACTGGGGCCTTGATCGGGCTATCTCATCCATGCGGAGTTTTTGATAACCCGATTTGCGGCCTGAGCCAAGAGCGATTGCTCGCTACGCCGCGGAGCGATCGCTCGCTCAGGCGATCAGTTCGGCCACGACTTTTGCCGGTTGTTTGTCCGTCAGGGTGAGCTGTTGGCCGTTGCGTTGATACGTCAATTTCTCGTGGTCGAAGCCAAACAGCTTCAGGAGCGTCGCGTGGTAATCGTTGTGCGTGACGACATCTTTGACCGCGTGATGGCCCCACTCGTCGGTCTCGCCGTGAACGCAGCCGCCTTTGAACCCGCCGCCCGCCAGCCACATGCTGAACCCGAAAGTGTTGTGGTCCCGCCCGCATTTCTCGCGGCCGTTGTCGTTTTGCAGAACCGGCAGGCGGCCCATCTCGCCTCCCCAATGAACGACCGTCGATTCGAGCAGCCCGAGAATTTTCAAATCATGCACCAGCGCCGCGGACGGGCGATCGACAGCCTGGCAGTTGTTCGGAAGCGCCTTTACCAGGCTGCCGTGGTGGTCCCAGGACTGGCCGACGTTGAGCACCTGCACGAAGCGCACGCCGCGTTCAATGAGCCGCCGGGCGATCAGGCAGCGCGTGCCGTAGTCGCGGGTTGATTCCTGGTCAATGCCGTAAAGCTTTTTCGTGGCCTCCGATTCCCTGGAGATGTCGAGCGCTTCCTTCGCCGCGACTTGCATCCGGGCGGCGAGTTCGTAGCTGGCAATGCGCGCATCGAGATCGAGCTCGCCCGGGTGGCTGGCCAGGTGCTCGCGATTGATCGATTGGATCAGATCAAGCTGGCGGGCCTGAGCCGCGCCGAGCAAATGGTCCGCCGGATCGAGGTTCAGAATGCGCGGCTCGGTGGGGCGCACCTGGGTGCCTTGATAGATCGACGGGAGCCAGCCGCTGGTCCAATGCTGGCTGGCGAACTGGGGCAGGCCGCGCGGATCGGTCATGGCGATGTAGGCGGGCAGATCTCGCGTTTCAGAGCCGAGCGCATAGGTCAGCCAGCTTCCGAGCGACGGGCGGCCGCTCCGGAAAGTGCCGCTGTTCAGCGCGTAGAGAGATTGCAGGTGATTGTTCACCCCGGTCTTCATCGAGCGAATCAGGGTGATGTCGTCCGCGATCGTGCCGAGATGAGGGAGCAATTCGGAAAGCTCCATCCCGCATTCGCCGTGCCGGGAGAACTTGAACGGGCTCGCGAAGACCTTCGAGGAGGCTTCGGCGGCGTTGTCGTAGCGGATTTCCCCGGGGAACGGCTTGCCATCGTACTTCGCCATCCCGGGCTTCGGATCAAAGAGATCGATCTGGCTTGGCCCGCCCATCATGAAGAGGGAAATCATCGCCCGGGCTTTGGGCGGGGAGGGCGGCGTTTTTGGGGTCAGGTCAAAGCGTTGCGGGCCGAGCGGCGGCTGAATCGGGGCCGCGAGCAGGCCGTCCTCGCGGAGCAGGTGAGCGAGCGCGAGCGAGGCGAGGCTGAACGAGTTCGCTTTCAGAAAATGGCGGCGGGAGCAGAACGAGTTCATAGGTTAATCGATATACAAAAAGCTGTTGGCGCTGATCAGCGCCTGGCACAGGCTGGCCAGGGCCAGGGTTTGCGGATCACGGGAGCCCTCCGGCGTTTTATCCTTCTCTTTTTTGGGCGGCAGTTTGGAGAGCTTTTCGCGGATTTGTTCGGCCTGCTCCGCCAGGTAGACCAGGCTGCGGGCGACATCGCTTTCTTTCGGCCGGGTTCCGTAGGCGAGCCGCCAGGCGCGGGCCACCTGGGCGCGCGCATTGCCCGGGGACTCCGCCAGCAAGCGCTCCGCAAAGTGCTGGGCCTGCGCCGCGACAAAACTGTCATTGAGCATGGTCAGGGACTGCGGCGCGACCGTGCTCACGTTGCGCAGCTCGCAGTTCGGACTCATCACCGGCGCGTCAAAGGCGTCCAGCATCGTCAGGGGCAGGGAACGCCGGACCTGCACGTAAATGCTGCGCCGGAACGCCTGCTCGCCGATCGAATCGACCAGCACCGGGTCGCCATTGCCATTGTTCCGTTGGTTGCCGGTGACCACGCGCCCCACGTCGTCCCGCGCGATCGGCACGGGCGCGCCAAACGGCTGGGGATTGAGCTTGCCGCTGACCTGGAGGATCGAGTCGCGCACGGTCTCGGCTTCCAGGCGCTGCAGTTTCATCCGGGCGTAAAAGCGATTGTCCGGGTCGAGCCGGGCGGCGGCCGGATTCACCGCGGATTGCCGGTAAACCGTGGAGGTCATAATCAGCTTGTGCAGCGGTTTGAGCTTCCAGCCGTTGGCCATGAATTCGCTCGCCAGCCAATCGAGCAGCTCGGGGTGGGATGGCCGCTCTCCCTGCTGGCCGAAGTCGCCCGGCGTGTTCACCAGGCCGCGGCCGAAGTGATGCAGCCAGAAACGATTCACCAGCACGCGCGCCACCAGGGGATGCTGCCCGCTCGTCAGCCATTGCGCGTAAGCCAGCCGCCGTCCGGAGCTTTGCAGGTCCCCTTTGTCGGCGCCAAACGCCAGGCCGTTCGTTTGGGCCGGGCTGTTTGCGTGCCAGCGGGAGAGCGCGGCTCGCAGGATCTCCAGTTCCGTCGGCTGGACTTTGTCTTTGGGCTGTTCGTGATCGCCCCGGGCGAACAGGAAGGTGTCGGGAAGGTGATGGGCGGGTTCCGTCAGGGCGGCGATAAAAGGTTCGGGCGGCTTCGTGCCGCGCAGCTTGGAGGCTTCGTCCTGCTTCGCCAGGACTTTCTTGTTGGATTCCGGGTCATACAGGTCGAGGGCGCCCTGCACATCGGCGCTAGGGTAAACCTTCAGAAGCGCGACCTGTTCGGCGGTGCGTTTGTCCCGCGCGGTGTTGCGGGCTTCCTTCACTTTCTCCCGCGCTTCCTCCGGCACTTTGGCGATTTCCTTCTCGAACACCTTTTCCAGGAAATCCTTGCGCATCTGATTGGCCGCTTCGTCGATCTTCCGCGCCTCAGCCTCAATGTCGTCCGCCTTTTTGCGATCTTCCGCACTGTAGAGGGACACCAATCGTTCGTTGGGATTCCGCCACTGCTTCCAATCTAGCGCCGGTTCAAAAACAGCGCGCATCTGATAATAGTCGTGCTGCGAAATCGGCTCGTAGCGATGGTCGTGGCATTGGGCGCAGCCCACGGTCAGCCCGAGCAGGGACGAGGAAACGATCTTGATCGTTTCGGCCACCACCTGGTTTCGCGCGGAATTCTGGTCGGGCACTTCATCCGCGGTGCCGTCCGGCGCCATCCGGAGAAAGCCGGTCGCCGCCAGCAGTTCCTGCACGTGCGAGTCGACCGCGCGTGCCACGGCGTTTTCCCGGGTCACCCGGGCCAGTTCATCGCCCGCGAGCTGCTCCGTGATGAATTGATTCCACGGCTTGTCCGCGTTGATCGAGCGGATGACGTAATCCCGGTAGCGCCACGCATGCGGGCGCACGCTGTCCGTTTCCGCGTAGCCATTGGAATCGGCGTAGCCCGCGACATCGAGCCAATGCCGCGCCCAACGTTCGCCATAAGCGCTCGATTCGAGCAGGCGGTCGATCAGCCGTTCATACGCATCGGGCGATTCGTCCGCCAAGAACTCGTCCACTTGTTCCGGCGTCGGCGGGAGCCCGGTCAGGTCCAGGCAGGCCCGGCGGATCAGGACGGATTTGGGCGCTTCGGGAGCGAACGAGAGGTTTTGCTCGCGAAGCTTTTGCTGAACGAAGACATCGATGCTCGTGCGGACTCCGTCCTCTCGAGACCAAGCCGGGACGTTCGGACGCTGGATCGGCTGGAACGACCAGAACTGGCGCTCGTGCGCCGTGATGTGGAAGCCCCGGGGGAGGCTTTCCGGTTCGGGGTTCGCGGTGGGCGCGCCGGCTTTCACCCACGCTTCGATGAGGGCGATCTCATTCGCCGTGAGCTTCTTTTCGGATTTCGGCATCTCGCCGCTCTTCACCAGCTTAAGCATGAGGCTCTCGTCTGGTTTTCCGGGAACCATCACCCGGCCGTCGTCCGTGCGAGTGTCGGCCATGAAGCGGCGCAGGCGGAGGTCAACCTTGCCCTTTAATTCGTCGCCTTCCCCGTGGCAGTCGAAGCAGTGCGTCTTGAGAATGGGACGGACCTGCGCTTCGAAAGTGAGCGCCGGCGCGGGTCCCGCCCTGGTTCCCGCAAGAGCGGCCAGGGACCCCAAAAGCAAGCTGGCGATGAGCCGACGGGACATGGTGGAACTCTATCGAGTTTGCCCGGCCAGCGCAATGGATTGCCGGGCTGGAGTTTGGGAGGTTTTGTAGTGCCGTTCAGCCCGTCCCTTTGGCGCAAAAACCAGTTGCGCTTCGTCTTGGGGCAGGCAAATTATCCAAAACATTTCACAATCAAAGGGAAGACAATGAAAAAACTTATCGCTCTGGCAGCAGCTCTGCTTTTCACCGGACTGGTTATCGCGGCCGAAGTGCCGGATATCAGCATTAACGATCTCAAGAAGGCGATCGCCGAGAAGAAGGTCACCGTCATCGACGTGAACGGGACTGAATCGTGGGATTCCGGACACATCCCGACCGCCATCGATTTCGAAGCGAACAGCGAGAAGCTCGCGAAGCTCCTCCCGCAGGACAAGAGTGCGCTGGTCGTGGCCTATTGCGGCGGGCCGAAGTGCAGCGCTTACAAGGAAGCGGCCAAGGCTGCCCAGAAGCTCGGCTACAAAAACGTGAAGCATCTCTCCGCGGGCATCTCCGGCTGGAAGGAAGCGGGCGAGAAGACCGAAAAGAAGAGCTGATTCCGCTGAATCCATTTTCACTCGCAGAGGCGTTGTCTGACCGGCAACGCCTCTTTGCTTTATTCGGGGCGGCTGGCGCGGCGCCCTCTGACTCATTTTGCCGGATTGAACCGGCCTCCGGTTTGTGAATAGGATCATGGGATGAAAGCAGTGCGTCCATCCCGGCGGAGCTTTTTTGCCCCGCGCGGGTTGCTCCTGGAGGGAGTTCTCCTGCTGCTTTCGTTGCTCGCCGCGTTCGGCGCTGAAAAGCCCTCTCCGCTTGGGGCCAGCAACCATTGGGCGTTCCTTCCGCTCCAGCGTCAGTCCCCTCCGCCCGCGGGAATTCACGGTTCGGCCCATCCGATCGACCGGTTTATCCGCGCCCGTTTGCAGGCGGAACGGATCGAGCCGGTGGCCCTGGCGGACCAGCGAACGCTCGTCCGCCGCCTTTATTTCGATCTGATCGGGCTGCCTCCGACTCCCGACGAGCTGCAGGCCGCCCTGGCGGACCGTGGGCCGGGCGCCTGGGAGAGGCTGGTCGAGCGGTTGCTCGCTTCGCCGCTCTACGGGGAGCGCTGGGGCCGCTACTGGATGGATGTGGTGCGCTATGCGGATACGGCCGGGGATAATGCGGACTATCCGGTGCCCGAGGCGTATCGCTATCGCGATTACATCATCCGTTCGCTCAATGAGGACAAACCGTACGACCAGTTTGTGCGGGAACAACTCGCGGGCGATGTCCTGGCCGGGGAAGGGCCGCGCGAGCGCTACTCGGAGCGATTGGTCGCCACCGGTTTTCTCGCTTTGTCGCGGCGGTATGCGACCGGGCCGTACGAGCTGTGGCACCTGACGCTGGAGAATACGATCGAGACGGTTGGCCAGGCGTTTCTCGGGCTGAATCTGCGGTGCGCCCGTTGCCACGATCACAAGTTCGACCCGGTCAGCACGCAGGATTACTACGGCCTCTACGGTTTGTTCGAGAGCACCGAATTTCCCTGGCCGGGCGGCGAGGAGCTGCAATCCAAGAGCATTGGCCGCCAGAAATTTGTTCCGCTCGTGCCCGAATCCGAAGTCGAAGGGCCGCTGCGGGCCTGGCGCGAAAAGGCCCAGGCCTTGCGCGCGGAAATTGAAAAGACGGAGAAGGAGCCGGCCGGCAAGCCGAGGGATGAGAAGCTCTCCGCGCTCAAGAATGAGTTGAAACTGCTGGAAAGACGCGGCCTGCCGGCGGAAGTGCCCGCCGCCTACGCGGTGCGGGAAGGGACTCCGCGGAACAGTCCGGTGCAGTTGCGCGGCGAGCCGGACAAGCCGGGGCCGGTGGCCCCGCGGCGCGCGCCGCGCTGCCTGGCCGGGGATGCGCCGCTCGATCTGCCGCCCCGCTCGAGCGGCCGGCGGGAATTCGCGGAGTGGCTGACGCGCCCGGACGACGCGTTGTTTGCCCGCGTGATGGTCAATCGCATCTGGCAGCATCACTTCGGCAAGGGGCTTGTGGCCACGCCGAATAATTTCGGCGCGCGCGGCGAGCCGCCCACGCATCCGGAGTTGCTGGATTATCTGGCGGCTTGCTTTGTCGAGTCCGGCTGGTCGATCAAGGCGGTCCACCGGCTGATCCTCAGTTCCGCGGCCTACCAGCTCTCCAGCGCCGATCAGGCGGAGGCCCGGCAGATCGATCCGGGCAATCGCCTTTGCTGGCGGTTCGACCGCCGCCGCCTGGAGGCCGAGCCGATCCGGGACGCGATGCTTTCGGTGGCAGGCGCGCTCGATTTGCGGCCGGGCGGCGCGCAGCCTTTCCCGGCCCCGGAAAAATGGACCTGGACGCAGCATAACCCGTTCAAGGAGATTTACCCTTCGTCGCACCGGAGCGTTTACTTGATGACCCCGCGGTTTCAGCGTCATCCGTTCCTGGCGCTCTTTGACGGGCCGGACACCAACAGCTCGACCGAAAGCCGGCGGACCTCGATCGTGCCGCAGCAGGCGCTGTATGCGTTGAACAATCCTTTCGTGGACGAGCAGGCGCGGCGCTTTGGCCGGCGGATCTGCGCGGCGTCCAGCGACGATCAAAACCGGATTCGCTACGCGTGCGCCTGCGCGTGGAGCCGGACGCCGGACGCGGGCGAGGAGCGGAAGTTTCTGGCGTTTGTCGAAGCGGCTCGTGCGGCGGCGGCCGATCCGCTCGAACCGTGGGTGAGCCTGGCCCGGGTGCTGCTCGCCTCGAATGAATTCTTTTATGTCGACTGATCTGCTGCGCCGCCGTGATTTCCTGCGCCGATGCGGTTCCGCCGCGGCGGCCGGGGCCGGGGGGCTGGGCCTCTATTCGAAGCTTTCCTGGGCGGCGGCCGCGGGCGAGAGCGGCTTGCTGGCGCCGCGCCCGAGTCACTTTGAGCCGAAAGCCCGCCAGTTGATCCTCGTTTTCCTCACGGGCGGCGTCTCGCATCTGGATACGTTCGATCCCAAGCCGAAGCTCAATGCCGACCATAACAAGCCGATGCCGGCATTCGGGTTGCGGGCCGACGAGGCGAAACCGCTGCCTTTGCTCGGCTCCAAGTTCGCCTTTGAACGGTCCGGCCAGTCCGGGCTGCCCATCAGCGAACTTTTTTCCCATCTCCGGACCCTGGCGGATGATCTCTGCGTCATCCGCTCCATGCACACCGACATTGTTGAGCATTTCCAGGCGACCCTCGCGATGCATACCGGCTCCGCCACCGTGCCGCTCCCCAGCATCGGCTCGTGGCTCAGTTACGGCCTCGGCACTTTCAACCCGAACCTTCCCTCCTACGTGGTGCTGGCCGAGCACTTTCCCTACGCGGGCGCCCAGGTCTGGGACAGCAACTTTCTTCCCGCCGAACATCAAGGGGTCCGCATCATCCCGGGCGACAAGCCGATCGCCGATCTCGCCCCGCTGCCGCGCCCGGTGAAGCTGCGTGAACTGGAGGCGATGATGCTGCGGGACGTGAACGAGCAGCATCTCGCGGCGCGTCCGGCGGATGGCGACCTGCGCGCCCGCCTGGCCAGCTTCGACACCGCCCGCGGCATGATGCGTGAGGCGCCCGAAGTGTTCGATCTTTCGGACGAGCCCGATGCGGTGGCGGCGAAATTCGGCTTCCAGAAGGGGGGCAACAAATCGTTCGGCTGGCAATGCCTGATCGCCCGGCGCCTGATCGAGCGGGGCGTGCGGGTGGTGGAATTGATCGATACCGGGTCGCACGACAATTGGGATTCCCATGGCGACATGGAAACCCATCGGCCGAAAGCGCTGCGGGTCGATCGCGCGCTCACCGCCCTGCTGCACGACCTGAAAATCCGGGGCCTGCTCGACCAGACCCTGGTGGCGATTTGCACCGAGTTCGGCCGGACCCCCTGGAGCGACAGCGGCAACGGCAAAGGCCGCAACCATTACGCCAAGGCGTTCTCCTCGCTGCTCTGCGGCGCCGGAGTGCGCGGCGGGATGGCCTACGGCGCGACCGACGATTACGGGGCGAGCATTGTGGCCAACCCGTGCCACGTGCACGATTACCACGCCACCATTCTGCATCTGATGGGGCTCGATCATACCCGCCTCACCTACCGCTACGCCGGCCGGGATTTTCGGCTGACCGATGTTTCGGGCGAAGTGCTGTCGGCGATCCTGAGCTGAGTGCCCCGTTTCCCTGGGGAGCCAAGGTGGTTCAAAATTGGCGTTCTGTTCTGCGGACATCCGAGAGTTTTCTTTTTCTGGTTGGCCCATTTTTTTTCAGAAACTGGAGGTACAGTTTGGGACAGCAGTTTTGGGGCAGGCTCTAATAGTTAAGGACCATGTTGGCGCGGCTGGGGAGGGAGTCCCAAACGGCAAGGACGCGGATGGGATAGTCGCGCCGAAGATCGCGGGCTTCCGCCTCGGAGGAAGCGCGGACTGGGATTTGGGCGGCGAAGGGATCGGTTTGAACGGCGCGGAGGGCCAGGGCCAAAGCGGTGGTGCGGTCGGCGTGGCCGTCGGGAGTGGAAAAGGCGCGGTAGAGGATCTGGCCGGAGTGCGTGACGGTGCGATAGATCGAATGAAGATCTTCCCGGATGTCGCGGCTGGCGGGGATGAGCAGTTCACGGGCTTCCAAAGCGTGCCGGAGGCGCGGGAACAGTTCGGCTTTGAAGGCGGAGGTGAAGGTGCAGAGTTCGAGCCGGCTGGGCGGGCGGGCGTTGTGAGTGACCTTGTAGCGGAACGGGCGGCCGGGACCGGCTCCACGGCCGCTGGCATCGCGGAGTTCGGCGAGGAGGCAATCCCCAAAGCCAATGCCCGGGCCGGTGTAGTCGACGCAAAGGCGCTGGCAGCGCTGGAGGCGGGGCAGGAGGAGCTGGATCTGCTCGGGCGTGGACAGGTCCTGGAGGGTGAGAACCTCGCGCGTGAGACAGACCCGGCGGAGCGCCGGGAGTGAGAGAGACGCGTTCGACGATCCAGCAGACGGTGAGGTGATTTTTGCGGGCGAAATCGACGCCAGCGTAGAGGAGCGGGGCGTCGGAATGGCCGGGCAGGGCGGAGGCGCTGAGGGACTGCGGAGAGGCGGACTCGGAAGCGAGAGGGCTCTCGCACGGTTCGATGAGATGGTAGGGGAAAAGGACGGTGGAGTTATCCGCGAACTCGCAGAGGTATTCCTGCCGCCAGGCCTGGTCATCGCCCAAGCCGCAGCGGAGCTGTTCGAGGTCGAGAGGGAGGCCGGCGGCAACGGCATCGTGAATGGTGGTTTTGGAGCGGTGATAGAGCGGCAGCGTTGGCTGGGGCGACGCTGGCGGAATGGATGGGGGCGCATGCGCATCCGGAGGAGATGCGGGCACAAGAGTGCCCGGAGGGGGAGGATGCGGGAGTGAGGTGTTGAGCCAGAGGTCGGCGAATTTGTTGTTGTAGCCGTTGGGGGTGGAGATGATGCGCAGCTTTTTGACGCCGCCGCGGAGAGGGTTGGAAATGCTGGGATAAATGGCGCGCCAAACGCCTTCGGGGTATGCAATTTCAGGTTTCCAACCTGCCGTTTTCGGCCTCGTTCGAGTTGGAAGCCAAAAGGAAGCTGCCCTTGCGGCAATCGGCTTGGAGCCGGATGCAGATGCAGCAGCGGGCGTAATGGAGCCGATCCCGCTAGACCCGGCGGGATTATTCGGCTGGCGTTTGAGAATCTGACGGAGCAAAAATGTGCAAATGAGAAGTTCAGGAAGCCGTTAGGCGATTACACCTATGCCATACAACGCGGTTGTCTTTAAGGTAATGATTGCGTCGCCGGGCGACGTAGCGGGCGAACGTGCTATCATCCGCGAGGTGTTGTCTGAGTGGAACGTTATCCACTCCGAGCCGCGCAAAGTAGTGTTGCTGCCCATAGGCTGGGAGACCCACGCGGCACCCGAGATGGGCGGGCGCCCCCAAGCCATCATCAACAAGCGCATTCTGAAGGACTGCGACCTATTGGTTGGCGTTTTCTGGACCCGCATCGGAACTGCGACCGGCGTTTACGCAAGCGGCACGGTCGAAGAGATCGAAGAGCATATCAAAACAGACAAGCCCGCAATGCTCTACTTTTCCGCCGCCCCGGTTGTTCCCGATAGCGTTGACGCCGCTCAGTACGCTGCACTTAAATCCTTCAAGGACTCGTGCAAGTCTCGGGGATTATATGAGACATACGCGGACATCAACGAATTTAAGACGAAGTTCTACAGGCAACTGCAACTAAAGCTCACTCAGGATTCATATTTTACACAGGTCTCCTCCCCAACGGGCGATACCGCAACTTCCGCCAGCACAGTGCCTGACGTTCCGCGCCTCTCGCGCGAGGCGCAAACCTTGCTGAAAGAAGCTGTCCAAGACCACGGCGGTACTGTGCTTTGCGTGCGAGTTTTGGGTGGAGTAATGATCCAGACCAATGGCAAAGCGTTCGGAGAACTGGGCAATCCTCGCACACAGGCACTCTGGGAAGGTGCGATCGGGGAGCTACAATCGCTCGGTTTGATCAAGGACCGCGGCCACAAAGGTGAAGTATTCAGCGTTACCCGAGAAGGTTATGAAATTGCAGAACTCATCCATCCGTGAGCGACGAGACTGAATGCGAAGCTGGCGCCAACGCGGAGGGGCGCGCTCGGTTTGCTGAGAGTGTTCGGAAAAGGGGTCAGACTAGAGCATTGACACATTGTCCCGGCATCCGGTATTGACTTGGTGTGCCCAGAAAGATGCGAGTCGAGTATCCGGGAGCAATTTACCACGTGATGAGCCGTGGGGACCGGCGCCAAGATATTTTCTTCGACGATGTTGATCGGCAAGATTTCCTCAAAACGGTGGCGGAGGCTTGCGTGAAGGCCGATTTTCTTGTGCACGCGTATTGTCTCATGTCGAATCACTTTCACCTGGTGATCGAGACGCCCAACGCCAATCTGGTCGCTGGAATGAGGTGGTTGCTCAGCAGTTACACCCTGCGGCTGAATCATCGCAGAAAGCTGACCGGCCACGTTTTCAGCGGTCGCTACAAAGCGATCGTGGTGGACGGAAGTGGGGATGGGTACCTGAAGACCGTTTGCGACTATGTGCATTTAAACCCGGCCCGAGCGAACCTGCTTGGCCGGGAGGATCGACTGTTGGCCTATCCGTGGAGCAGCCTCCACTGGTATCTGGCCGCACGCGACCATCGTCCCGGCTGGATCCGGACCGAACGCGTGCTGGGCGCTCACGGAATCCGAGAGGACACAGCCGCCGGGCGCAAGCAGTTTGAGGAACGCATGGAATGGCGGAGGAAGAGCGAGGCTGAAGATGTGGAATGGGAACCGCTGAAACGCGGGTGGTGCATCGGAAGTGAGGACTTTAAGAAGCAGTTGCTGGAGAAGATGGGCCAAAGCCTGGGCGAGCATCACTCGGGTGAATTGAGGCGAGAGAGTGCCGATGTGAAAGCAGATCGAATCATCCGTGAAGAATTGCAGCGCCTTGGCTGGTCTTTAGGAGATCTAGCGTTGCGCCGCAAAGGCGATCCAGAAAAGTTGGCGATCGCCAATCGACTCAGGCGAGAAACGGTCCTACCGATGACCGCGATTGCCGCCAAACTCCACCTGGGCAGCCCGAAAAGCGCCAGAGCCCGTTTGCGCGAGCACAAGGCGAAGGGGCGAGCTGAGGTGGGCAGCTCTCAAACGCTGAATTTTCCGCACGGCACGGTCACAGACGTGGCATTGCTCTAGTCTGACCCCTTTACTGTCTTCGCGCCGGTCCCCACGGCTCATCACGTGGTAAACCGCTCCCGGATACTCGAATCGCATCTTTCTGGGCACACCAAGTCAATACCGGATACCGGGCAAATATGTCAATGCTCTAGTCTGACCCCTTTATTGATTCAGCCGCAGGGTGTAACTGCTGAGCAACCACCTCATTCCAGCGACCAGATTGGCGTTGGGCGTCTCGATCACCAGGTGAAAGTGATTCGACATGAGACAATACGCGTGCACAAGAAAATCGGCCTTCACGCAAGCCTCCGCCACCGTTTTGAGGAAATCTTGCCGATCAACATCGTCGAAGAAAATATCTTGGCGCCGGTCCCCACGGCTCATCACGTGGTAAATTGCTCCCGGATACTCGACTCGCATCTTTCTGGGCACACCAAATCAATACCGGATGCCGGGCAAATGTGTCAGTGCTCTAGTCTGACCCCTGAATTGTGACCCCTTTACTCTTCGATGAACGCAACTTGCCCGGTTTGGGTCGAAGCTTGGAGTTTGCTGATGACGCGCATTCTGAAAGTTGCCACGTTGATACTTACTGGAGCCTTGCTCATCACACTGACGTTGTCCGGTCTAAAAGCCGCATTGATTGCCCACCCGACCTATGGAAGTTCGCTGAAACGATGTCCGTTTCACGATGTTCGTTTGGAAATCGACGGGTGGCGTTCGGACGTTCCGTACGACGGCTGTATTGCGATCAAGGAATGCTTCTTGTGCAATCAAGTTGCCGCGCAGCCGATCGCTGATGATCACCTCGTGCTTTCCTTGTTACTCATGCTTTCAGGTTCGGCGTGCCTGGCTTGGCTCTGGGCTTCGCGCCGGGAACAGGGCGCTGTGGGGCGAGCGACGAATTTCCCCAGACTTGGCACTGGGCTGATCTCCAGTGGGCCGTAAAGAACTTACCAACCGACCGAGCTTCCTGACGCCGAGGCGATCAGATTAATTTAGGGCGGCCGTCTTTGTCCGGATTCCTTATTCCCAGATGCGCTGTCTTCGGCAAAGTTTCCCAATGCCCACTTGTTTTGCTCGTACGCAGCTTTGACTCGGGCGCGCGTTTTGTAAAATGCACCGGCGAAAACGCGATTGCATCAGTTTGGGCAAGGTCCTCGGATGGAAAATGCACCCCCGCGGACGTCAGGGCTGTCCTTTGCCCCAGTCCATTTTCCCGACCTGTGAGTGAGTAGAGAAACGGGGAAGGACGAGTAGACCGCGGATGAAGCGGATGGACGCGGATAAGCCAGGCGCCTGCGCCCGGCCTCTGGCCTGCCAAGGCATAACCGAACGGCAGGCTCATGCGTTTTTCTGCCAGTAGAAGCCCCAGTGCGCTCCGCCCTGTGCGCTCAAATGCGCGTTTGCTTCTGTTCGGGCGATCCCTACCATCCCACCCATTCCAACAAGACCATGAAAAACCGGTTCCTGCACCGCCAAAGCCGCGGCGCTGCCGCCTTCACCCTCATCGAGCTTCTCGTCGTCATTGCGATCATCGCGATCCTCGCCGGAATGCTTCTGCCTGCGCTGAGCAAGGCCAAGCTGAAAGCCACGGGCGCGCTCTGCGCCAACAACCAAAAGCAGCTCGCCCTCGCGTTCAACATGTACGCGATCGACAACAACGATAAAATGATGGGCAGCCTCGCCCAAAGCCAGCCCGCCCAAGGCGCCGCTGGCAAGATGCCGGGCAACGATGGCGACTACTCCATCGGCGGGTTCTGGCCCGGACCAATTCCTGCCGTGAGCGGGAACATCTCGGAAGATGAAGCCATGCGTCGCGTTGCCAATGGCATGAGCAACGCCCCGATTAATAAATATATCGGCGCCCTCGGGTCGTACCACTGCCCGGGCGACCTGCGCACGCGCAACCTCAAGCGCGGGAGCGGCTGGGCGTGGGGCAGTTACTCGAAAGCGGACGGCATGAATGGTTGGGAGTGGTTCTCGGGCCAGGGGCAGGCGGCCTATATAAAAATCAGCGATATCGATCGGCCCTCCAACGCCTCGGTGTTCATCGAAGAGAGCGATCCCCGGAACGAAAACCTCGGCACCTGGGTGATGCAATTCGACGGCTGGGTGGATGGCTTCGCGATTTTCCACGGCAACTGGAGCACCTTCTCGTTCGCGGACGGCCACGCCGAAGGCCATACCTGGCATGATACCCAAACGATCCAGGCGGCCAAGAACAATGGCGCTGGCAAATCAAGCTTCAACTGGCCGGGCGGCAATGCCAAAAACCCGGACTACCTCTGGATGTGGGATCACTATCGCTTTCAGAACTGGAAGTCGCATTAATCCTGCAGGAACAGGCGTCACCGGGGCTTCACACCGTCGCTAAAACCGGGAAGCGTTCCAGCCGAACCCTGCGTTACGCCACAGGCGATACGAGAGCACGGCCAGGGCGGGCCGACAGACAGGATGCGTAAATGTCGAGGGTTTTGGATCTCACGCGAAGGCGCGAAGACGACCTCGTTTGAGAGGGGACAAACCTGCTTGCCTATGTTCCACACGCCGGCAAACGTTCACTTTCCGACCTGGCTGGCAGCTTGAGAGTCTCAAGGAGTGAAATATTTGGAATTTAGAGGGCAGTTGAGCTTTAGACGTCATGAGTCGTTCACGCCAAAAGATCGTCGCTTGGTCGCTCGCGATAGTCGGTGTTCTCATCGTCATTCTCCGTCAGCAGGTCGTATTTCCCGGCTTAATGAGGTTAGTTGGCATCGAGACGATTGTCGGCCGCGAGAACGTCATATATCAGCCTGACGGCAGTTACGTTTTCACGAATCCCGGTGCGATTGTTCGAGGGATCAGGCGCGACAGGGCCGGCATGTTTGCATCGCTTCCCAAGGACGATGAATTGCAGCTGACGTTCACGACTCACGGTTGCTTTCACTACAGCCGCTATGAGCTGACGTTTCATCGCTCGATTGAGACAACGGTTAGCATTGTTCAAGTCGAGGTGGAGTGGTCTCCGAAGCTCGAACAATTCACTCCTGTTAATCGCATTCCCCTTGGCGAATTAACTCTGACCAAAAGCGACGTCTTGGGCCTTGACCATTTGATCGAGTTTTATCGTTCCGGACCAGGAAACGGATGCACGACTGTCGATGAGATTATGGTTGTGCAACGCCACGAGGGTGAAGTCATGGTGAGTGAGCGGTTCACAGACGGCTCATGTTCTCGCGACAAAAGGGACATGATACGGATTACTGAGTTGGTTGCACGTGTGGCGAAGCCATGAGCAAATCCGAATCGAGAGAATTGATGCGGGACGCCTCAGCAAAAACGTGAAAACCAACGCCGAACCTCAGTACCGGGAGAGGGACGATTTCCTCGGTGCGAAAGCTGGGCGGAGACTCGGGCACGGTGACGCCCACCCCCAGCCCCTCCCGGCCGGGAGGGGAGGAGAAAATGGGGCCGCGTTACCCAGGGTGGCGGCTCGCAGACTCGCCTTACCCTGGGCTACGATCGCATCGTCCCTACGGGACTTCGGTTTGCGCTGGCGCGGGGGGTGGGCAGGCGACCTGGAAGGAGCCTGGCACCGCGGATTACGCGGATGGGCACGGATGGGGAAATAGGGAGTGGCGATAGGATGTTGATGGTCGCGATGTCCGGCCCATTGGCTCACCCGCGGGGCGCTGCTGGTGGTCGCGCGACGGTGGATTTGGCGGAGGCGGTGATTCGGGCACGGTGACGCCCACCCCCCAACCTGTCCCGGCCGGGAGGGGAGGAGAAAATGGGGTCGCGTTACCCAGGGTGGCGGCTCGAAGACTCGCCTTTACCCTGGGCTACAATCGCATCGTCCCTACGGGACTTCGGTCGGCGCTGGCGCGAGGGGGTGAGTAGAGAGGAGGGGGAGGAGGATGACATCGCGGATGAGACGGATTGGGGACAAATTTGACGGAGGGAAGACCTTGGTCCATCGCCGCCGTATCCGCTCCGACCTTTCGCGGCATGGCCAATCAAATCCGAATGGTCGATCCAGTCGACCCAAGTCTATTCAAGCCTGGCCTTTTCTTGACTACTTTTCTCCCCTCTTCCTGGGGCTGGCCTCGGCGATGAGGGAGAACAGCGGCGCTCTGACGAGACGCCGCTACAGGTGTGGCGGGTGGCCGCGCCGCCGGGTCAGGGGACCCGTCCTACAGCGGGATGGTGGGCGGCCCGGTTGGGGGGCGGTGATTCGGGCACGGTGACGCCCACCCCCAACCCCTCCCGGCCGGGAACGGCCGGGAGGGGAGGAGAAAATGGGGCCGCGTTACCCAGGGTGGCGGCTCGAAGACTCGCCTTTACCCTGGGCTACGATCGCATCGTCCCTACGGGACTTCGGTCGGCGCTGGCGCGGGGTGAGTAGAGAGGAGGGGAAGGCTAAGCGCTGGCGAATTTGCGCAGATATTTCAGGGCTATCTGCAAATCATCCGGCCAGGGGGCTTCGATCCGCACGTTTTCGCCGGAAACGGGATGTTTGATGGTGAGCGTTTCCGCGTGCAAAGCCACCCGCCCGATCAAGGGCTGTTCCGGCACGTTCCGCTTTTGGTGGTAATCCTTCTTCAGGGCGGAAAGGAAGAGCGGTTCTCCGCCGTAAAGCGCATCGCCCGCGATGGGAAGATCAAGGTGCTGCAGGTGCACCCGAATCTGGTGGGTCCGGCCGGTGTGGGGCTGGCAGCGGACGAGGGTGTAGCCGACGAACTTCTCCAGAACGGTGAAATCGGTCTGGGACTTCTTGCCCCGCTTTGGGTCGACGCGCATCAGCCCGACTTTAACGGGGTGCGGCGCCAGTTTGGCGTCGGTCGTGAAATTCTCCTCCGGAGGAGTGCCGGTGACGAGGGCCACATAGGTCTTGTGGGCCTGTTCGCTGCCGAACTCGTTGGCCAGCGCGATCAAGGCCGGTTTGGTCTTGGCCAGGAGAAGCACGCCGCTGGTTTCGAAATCGAGCCGGTGGGCGTTCGCCAGATATTTGAGGTGGCGCTCGCTCGCCCAGGGCGCGCCGCGCTCGATGTCCCGATGGAGAATGCGCATCAGGTTGGGCCGGTCGGCATCGTAGCGATCGGGGGAGGTCAGGAGCTTGGCCGGCTTTTCGAGGGCGAAGAGGGTGTCATCCTCGTACAAGACCGGCACTTTCCAAAACTCTTTGGTTTCGGGTGCGGACAGTTTGATAAAGGGTCCCGGGGGATCGCTCCTCGCCATGGCTCAAGCTACTCGTTTTGGCGAGCGCTTCAACTTATCGTCGCGGATCGGTGGCGGCGTTGCCGAGCCAGATGAAATCCTGGGTGATTTGCGGGAGGTCCGCGCCGGTCACGCCGACCAACGGACCGCCGTGGTTGTGCCAGAACGGATCGGCCTCCAGCAGCTTTTTGCCGCCCACGGTGGGATTGTTGAATTTCGGGCTTTTCCACTTGTGGTTTTCGGCGTGGCCATCGGCGAAGGAGAAGGTGGAATTCTGGCCATGGAGATTCCCGGGGACATGGAAGCTGAGGTTCTGACCGGTCGGGTTGCCTTGAGCGTCCCAGGTGGGATGGGTGCCAAACGGCGGCTGGCAGATGCTGTAAGGGTGCAGCTCGCCAAACGCAAAGATCTCACCCGGGCGAGGGGTGGAGCCAATGATTTTGTAGATCTGATTTCTGCCAGCCGGTTCGTTATGGTAGGAAGCCCCGGTGATGGAATCGACCGCCCAGCCGAGGAAGAAGTTCAAGCCGTAGCTTTTGGGCCGCAGAAAGCGATTGGCGCCGGCGCCGAGGAGTTCCTTGTCTTCCGGGCAGCGGTAGCTGTCCTTGTTGGAAATGTATTTGGCGACGAGGGAAACATTTTCCGCGACCATGCCGCGCGCCTGTTTTTCGTCGTTCAGGTTTGTGCCCTCGCGTCCTTCGGCCCAAACGCGCGGCACGTGATTGGCCGGGACGGCGGCGAGGTTGAGGGCTTGATCGGCATTGCCATTCTTGGGCCAATAATCGTTGTTATCGTTCCCGTAGAGCTGGGCGGCCAGAGACAGCTGTTTCACATTGTTCATGCATTTGATCATGGTGGCCTTGCGCTTCGCGCGGGCGAGGGCCGGGAGCAGAAGGGAAGCGAGGATGGCGATGATCGCAATGACCACGAGCAGTTCGATGAGCGTAAAGCCGCGCGCCGGGCGTTTTGAATGGAAAAGCATAAAAATGCGAGATTTGTTCATGATGCCACGCTCGAGCCTTTAAAGGCAACAGCTTGTTGCAGCTTGACCATTGGCCGGTTTGGCCTTCAATAGGCCTTAATTCCTGTAATCACAATATGCATTTCTTACGCACATCCCTGGCGGCCGCGGTGCTGGCCGCCCTTACGCTGTTCAGCGCTGCCGCGGCCGAGTACAAGCTCGGCATGCAGACCTGGACGCTGCGCAATCTCAACTTTGAGCAGTCGGTCGAGTTTTGCGCGAAGCACAACATCAAGTATCTGCAGCTCATTCCGAACCACTTGAACCCGAACGGCACCCGGGAGGAGTGGCAGAAAAAGAAGGATCTGATCGAGAAGAACGGTTTGGTAGCTTACACGTTCGGCGTGGCCGGCACTTCGCTGAACCATGACGATAACAAGAAGCTTTTTGAGTGCGCCAAATTCTTTGGCATGAAGCTCATCGTGGTCGAGCCGGGCGACTTCAAGATTTTCGACGATCTCGAACAGCTGGCGAAGGAGTACGACATTCGCGTGGCCATCCATAACCACGGCCTGACCAGCATGTATGGAAACCCGCTGGTCGTTCGCACCCTGCTCAAGTATCGCGATCCGCACATCGGCGTGTGCATGGACGCGGGCTGGATCGCGAGCGGGCGGCTTGATCCCTCCAAGGTGTTCAAGGATTACAATGGCCGGGTGTTCGACATTCACCTGAAGGACAAGCATGTCGAATGCACGGAGAAGGGGGATGTCGCGCGCGACACCTTTGTCGGCGAGGGCAACGCCAACCTGGCCAAGCTCCTGAGCACGCTGCAGGAAGCGAAATGGGACGGGATCATCGCGATTGAGACCGACAACGATCTCAAGGACCCGACCGAGCACACGGCCAAGGCAATTGAGTTTGTGCAGAAGAACACGAAGTAAATTGCTTTGCGCCTACCTGCTGGAGCCCGTGGTGAGCTTCAGCAGGTAGGGATGCGTTTCGCCGCCGCGATCGTGCGCATCCTGCACGACGATGAAGTAGGCGCCCGGCCGCGGCGGGTGGAAGTCCAGCGCCGAATCCCGGCCCGCCGCGTCGTCATTGCTGGCCAGGCTCGTGCCACCGGCCCCGCAGACGGTGAGAATCGAATCGAGGATGGACCCGCTCCGTTGCGCTTCAATCTCGACGTGGACCGGGCCGCTCAGTTCCACCCGATAGACATCCACATCCTTCTTGGGATCGATCGATCCCCGGACCACGCAGGGCGCCGGTATGGGTTGCGCCGCGCGAAAGCCGCCGTTCGGTTCATGTTCCTCCACCGTGGTCGGCGGCAGCACCGCGAAGGCATTGGTAAGGCGCGATTGATTTGTGGAAAGGGCAATGACGGTCACCGTGGACCCGGCCAGGTCCGGAGGGAGGAAAAGGCTGAGTTCCAGGCGCTGAGAACCGCCGGTTTTTGCGTCCACTCCGTCTGGAGGCTTCGAGTCGGCCGCTTTGCCCAGAGAGAGGCGCGCTCCGGGCGCGGAGCAGAGAACATTGGTCACCGCAGCCAGGCGGTCGCCGCGGAGTTTGACCTGATTGGTTTGCCCCGCGATGAGAGCGAACGGGGAACGGAGAAGAATGACCGGATCGTCTTTCTTCTCCTCGGTGCCGATGGCCCCGGAAAGGCCGAGCAAAAGGCAGCCCAGCCTCAGGCTTGCGAGTCGCAACAAGGCCAGCCTCACGAATACAGCTCGGGAATGGGGCCGCCTTGATCAAGAATCGCCACCGGCCGTCCTTCCGGGCTGCGCAACTCGTGGCGGGGGTTGATTCCCAGAGCGTCGTAGACCGCGTAGCTGACGTCCGCCGGCCGAACCGGCCGCTCCGTCACAAACGCGCCGTCGCCGTCGGTGGCCCCAATCACCTTGCCGCGCTGGATGCCAGCGCCGGCGAAGAGGAGGGAACCGGCCCGGCCCCAATGATCGCGGCCCGCGTCCTTGTTCACCTTGGGCGTGCGCCCGAACTCACCCATGACCAGCACCAGGGTCTCCTGCAGCAAGCCGCGCTCATCCAGATCGCGGAAAAAGGCGGACAGGCCCGCGTCGAGGTCCGGCAGTTTCTTATCGAGATTCTCGAAAATCTTCGCGTGATGATCCCAGCCCGCGTAATTCACGGTGACGAATTTCACGCCATGCTCGACCAGGCGGCGCGCCATGAGGCAGCTTTGTCCGAACTCCGTCCGGCCATATTCGTCGCGCAACTTGCCTGATTCCCGGCCAATGTCGAAGGCGTATTGAGCTGTGGGAGAGAGCACCATGTCCGCGGCTTTCTGGTGGAATTCGTCGTAGGTGGCGAGCTGATCATTCCCATGCACCTGGCGGCTGAGCGAATCGACCGCTTCCAACAGGGTTTTCCGGCGTTCCACAGATTGGGGCGAAATCTCGGCGCAGGTGAGGTCGCGCACCCGGAAATCCCTGGCGTTCGGGTTGCCGCACTTGAACGATTCGTAGCGCCCGCCGAGAAACGCGCTCTTGCCCAGTTCCCAGGTGAAGCTGGGATTTTTCGGGACGGCCACGTACGGCGGCACCAGGCCGCTGAAGCCGGTTTCGTGCGCCACGACGGCGCCCATGGCCGGATAATCGCCGAACGGCGAGCCGAACCGCCCCGAGAGCACCCAATTCGTGGCGGTCTCATGGTGGTCGTTTTCATGCGTGGCCGACCGGACGAGGCAGACCTTGTCCATGACTCTGGCCATTTTCGGCATCAATTCTCCTACATGCAGGCCGGGCACGTTGGTCGGAATCGTTTTGTATTTGCCGCGAATCTCCTCCACCGCGCCGGGCTTCGGATCGAAGGTATCGTGGTGCGACAGGCCTCCTCCGAGAAAAACCAAGATGACGGATTTGGCTCGAGGACGCTTCGGCGTCGCCGCCATTTCGTCGGCAGCATAAGACCGCAGGACGTCGGCCAGGCTGAGGCCGAGCGGGGCGAGCGCGCCGACCCGGAGAAAGTCGCGGCGCGACCAGCCGTTGCAGAACTGGCTCCGTTTCGCGGAAAGGGAAATATCGAGCATGGCGTCCTCGGATTGTTCTAGTGATTAAACACGAAATCTTTGGAGTTGAGCAAGGCCCAGAAGAGATCCGAGTAAACGTCGGCTTTGGACCCGGTTTTGAGCGCAGCCTCAACCGCAGTTCTTTCCGGCAAACGGGGTTCGCGGCCCAGAGTGCAGAGGAATAATTCCTCAGTCACGCGCCCGTTCGGCTCGGCCAGCAGGCGTTGCAGCCGTCCGTCCTCCGCCTTGAGCTTGGCACTCAGTTCGTTGCCGTTCTCCAGGTTGAGCAATTGGGGCAGCGTGACTTCTCCCTGGCGTTCGCACGCGCAGGCCGTCACCCGGTCGCTCCGGCCGAAAAGCCCGAGGAAATAGTTGTTCACGTGGGGTTCCGGCAGTTGGATGGCGCGCGTGCCCACGGGATAGCCTTCGAAGGTATCGGGCGCCTGGGTCGCGGCGCTGATGGCGTCCAGCATCACTTCTGCGGGCAGGCGCCGGGCATAATAATGGGAGTAGAATTTCCGGTCGGGTTCGTTTCCGGGCAGCGTTTCGGAACTCAGTTGGTAGGCCCGGGAATTCATGATCAGGCGCATCAAGGCCCTCAGATCATAGCCGCTCGCGACAAACGCGGCGTTCAGGTGCTTCCACAGTTCGGCATTGCTCGGCGGGTTGCTGGCCCGGAGGTCGTCCACCGGCTCCACCAGGCCAACGCCCAGGAAATGTTTCCAGATCCGATTGACCATCGCTCCACTGAACGCTTCGTTTTGCGGAGAGGTCAGCCACTGGACAAACGCCTGCCTCGGATCGTCAAGGCCCGCCAGCGCCAGGGGCGCGCGATCCAGCGGCCGGGCGGTCAGCTTTTGCCTGGTGCGCGGCTGCATCACCTCGGCGGCGGCGTTCTGGAGGCGGCCGAGATCCTTCTCGCGCTCGGCGAGTTCCCGCGTTTTGTCGGCCAGGCGCTTCTCCTCGTCCTTCTTCTGGTCGTCCTTGGCTGCGGCCGCGCGCGCTTCGATTTCTTTGATTTCCGTGCGGAGCCTCTTGATGTTTTTTTGGACATCGTGCTGTTCCGGGCTGGCCACGAGGAGTTCCGTGTTCCCTTGCATCGGATCCTGGCGCTCGAGGGAGACCTTCGCGAAGAAGGCGGCAAAGTGGTAATAATCGTCCTGGGTGTAGCGTTCCAACGGATGATTATGGCAGCGGGCGCAGCCGACGCGCGTTCCCAGGAATGCCTGGGCCACGGAATCGGTCACTTCGCTTTCTTCCACGTGGTTCTTTTCCCCGACCGTGGTGATGAAGTAGCCGACTTGCGGCGCGGCCACGCTATCCCCCGTGGCCAGCAGAAGGTCGCGCGCGATCTGGTCCCAATGCTTGTTGGCGGCGAGTTCCTGGCGCAGCCAGCCATGGAAAGCTCGCACGCCCTTGGTCCCTCGCACGTCGTGATCCCGCTCTTTGCGGTTTTGCAGCAGGTCGGCCAGTTGCAGAGTCCAGTAATCGGTGAACGCGTCGCTTCCCAGCAGTTGATCCACCAGGCGCGCGCGTTTATCCGGCGCCGGATCGCCCACGAACGGTTGCACGGCCTCGGGAGGCGGCAGAGACCCGGTGGCATCGAGCGAAGCGCGCCGCAGGAAGGTCAAATCATCTGCGGCGGGCGAGGCCGGAATCTGCAAGGTGCGAAGCTTGGCGAAGACATGGCGGTCGATCTCGTTCTTTTCATTCTCTTGCTCCTGGGCCGGGAGGGTGTTGTGGTACGGGGTGGTGAACCGCACCACCGCCACCTGCGTTTGAAAATGCACGCGAATGCTCGTTTCCCCGGGGCGCAGTGACTTCACGTCGCCTTCGGGCGAGACGCTGGCGGTGGCCGGGTCGTTTGAAAAGAATTGCGCCAGCCAGGTTACATCCCGCTCCCGCCCGTCTTCATAACGGGCGCGCACCAGCAGTCGTTGCGATTGGCCGGGTTCCAGCTTCCGGTCGCCGGGCAGAACTTCGAGGCCGGTCAGCGCGGGTTCGGCTTTGGCCGGGCCGGGCGCGCGCTGCTCGATCCAGCGCAAGAGGGCTTCGTGGGAGCGCGAGCCTTCGAGGAAGCGCCGCCCGCCTTCGTGCGGGGTTCGTCCCAGCGCTTTGCGGATGACCAGGCTTTCGTCGGGAAACGCATAGTCGACCCGGCGCGAGCGGACTTCCGAGGTCAGCCAGCCGTAGTCCCACTCGGGGGCGAAGGCCCGGAGGCTCAAACGAAAACCGTTCTGTCCGGCAAGTTTGCCATGGCAGCCGCCCGCGTTGCAGCCGGCCTTGGTCAGCACGGGCAGAACGTCGTCGCGGAATGAGATCAGGCCGGGTTTAGCCATTTCGCGCACGGTGACGCGCTGTTCGGCGACGGCTTTTCCCACCTGCGCCGTCACGAGCGCGTCACCGTCGGCCAGAGCGGTGAGGGTGCCATCCGGACCCGCCGTCACCACCGCGGGCGCGTGGCTGTAGAATTTCGTTTGCGCCGTCAGGTCGACCTGGAGGCCATCCGCGCGCCAGCCGGTGACCAGCGTTCCGTGCCGGGGATCGCGCCCGCTGAGGGTGACGGCTGCCGGCTGCACCTCGATGCGAACGATGGCCGCAGGGTCGTCGAACACGCTCCGCAAGGTGAGCGCGATGGCGCCCAGCAGTAGGAGCACGACGCAGGCGAGAAGGCCGATCGGCGCCGGGCGGAGCTGGTTTCGGTTCTCGTTCATCGACTCGAGAGGGTTGAGGGGCTGCGGCCCTCCAGAGGCACGGAATTGAACTCGGCTGCTTTCTTGCCGCTGGCCGCTTCGTAAATGCGGACTTTGCCATCCTGTCCGGCCGCGGCTACTTGATCCCCTTGCGGGTTGAAGCTCAGGGCAAAGATGGCGCCCGCGTGGCCGCGCAGGGTCGCCTTGCGCGCTCCGTTGTCCGCCTGATGAACGCGCACTTCGTCCCGCTCGCCGCCGATCGCCACCCACTTTCCGTCGGGGCTGTAGGCGATGGCGTAGACCGGGGCGTCCAGATGATCGTAATCGCGGACATGGAGCTTGTTTTCGCCCGGGTCTTTGAATCCTTCCTGCGGGTTGAGTTTATAGACGCGCACGCCTCCCTTTTCCCCACCATAGACGACTTCGGGAGCGCGCGGATTCACCGCCACGCACAGGATCCCCTCCCATTCCGGGGCGAGCGCGCTCAGAAACCGGCCGGAGCTGGCCTCCAGCACCCGGAGGGTCGAATCGCGCCCCCCGGTGACGATATATTTGCCGTCGCTGCTAAAACTGGCGCCAAACACCCAATCGGTGTGGTTGGCAAAGTGAACCAGCTCCTGGCCGGTCTCTGTGGCGAATACGCGGACGATCCGGTCCGCTCCGCCCATCGCCACCCGGCGCCCATCCGGCGAGAAGGACAGGCCGAAGAGGGAATCCGTTCCGGCCGGGATGGAGCGAACGATGGCCTGGCGTTCGGTGTCCCAAAGCTCGACTTCGCTCCGCACCGACGGGTCGCACGCCGTGACCGCCAGGAGGGAATTCACGGGTGACACCGCCATCGCGTCAATCCGCGGCAGTTCGCTCAACAGCCTGCCTTTAAGCTGGCCGCGCGTGTCGTAGAGAAGCACCTCGCTGTGGCCGGCGACCGCGAGGAGGTTTGTTCCGCAAAATGTCAACGCCGTCACGGCCGGCAAACTGTGGTAAACCGGCGAGATCAAGGTCTTGGGCGAGGATTCGGCGGTCCCATCA
Organism: uncultured Verrucomicrobiota bacterium; assembly: GCA_964566945.1. GTDB lineage: Bacteria > Verrucomicrobiota > Verrucomicrobiia > Limisphaerales > SXQI01 > DASVNK01. Next base: position 356,868 of record CAZMKE010000003.1, read on the forward strand.
TTTTTTGCGCCTTCCTCAATCCAGCGCCGGATCACCCCCACGTCCCGGGCGCTGAGCGGCTCACCTTGGTTCGGCATGTCCGGCGGACTGCCGCTGATCGATTGCCACAGCAAACTCTCGCCGGGCTGGCCCGGCCGCACGCAGGCCCCGCTCTTTCCGCCTTTGACCAGCGACTCGTAGGACGACAAGTCGAGTTTCCCCTTCATTTTGGCCGGTCGATGGCACCCGGTGCAGGCCGTGTTCAGAATGGGCGCCACGTCGCGGACATAACTGACCGGTGCAGCCCGCAGGCTCGCAGCCGGCCCGGAGGCGCTCAAGGCGGCAACAGCGATAAACCAGCGGGGGTGCATCTCCTCCATCTCATCGCAGATTCACCTGCTCGGGGCAAGCATCGCCCTTGGATTGGCTCTCGGATGGCCCCGACGCCGTCGGGCATTTCGAATTTCAAAAAGTCCGGGGCGCCACTAGACTGGAGCGATGAAGATCGTCGGCCGACGCCGAAATAGTGAAAATCTCTTTCCGATCTCGCCGGCGGAGGCCCTCGCTCGCGCCGCGGTTCTGCAGGAGCAGGCCGATCGTTTGAATCCATACCCCCGTCCCCGCGGTTTCATCTTCAAGGCCCGCACCCGGGAGGAATACGAGCGCTGGCGCAAAGCGCAGGCCAATCCGAGGCTTTGGTGACCCATGGCTTCACCTCTGCCTCTCTTGCGCGTCTGCGATCTCCTGAACAAAGGTGACTTATGCCGAGGCTCTTCGCGATGCAGCGGAAGTGGTCATCGACGGCATCAAAGTGCCCTTTCTCGGCCTCGACAGTCTGATCGCGAGCAAGGAAACCGATCGCGAGCAGGACGCGGTTGACCGGCTAAGACTCCTGTTTCTAAAGAAGAAAACCTAAGCCTCGTCCCACCTGGACCGGTTTTTCCGGCAGCCTGCGGCCTCGTTCAATCCTTCCGCACAGCCAGGGCGATATCCTCCGAATATTCCGGTGAAGTGACGCGCAGCACTCCGTTGTCCGCGGTGACGCGGGTTGTCGGCCCGCTTCTTCCGCTGATTGGGTTGAGCCAGGTGACCGTGTAGGTCCCGTTCGGGATTGCCAATTCCAGGCTGGCGGTGTGAGGGGTGGGGTTTTGCCATTCTTCCTTCTTGCGTGGCAGGGGCCCGAGATAAACCGCGTACGATGCACTGGTCTTGGCCAGCGCGTAGGCTCCTTCGCCGGCGGGCACGCCGGCGCGCACCAGGTCGGCGGCCGGTATCATCGACACAAATTCGAAAGAGTAAATAAAGTCGCGCAACGTCCGAATCTGCTCGCGAAACCGGGGGTTGCCCCCGCCCGGCTGGCTGGCGGGGTAGGCGAACGAGCCATCTTCGTGGCCGCTGACAAATGAGTAATCCAGATTGTTGTAGAGCCCGCCCCCGGACAAGACGAACGCCCACGCCTCCGAACGGTAGGGGAGATCGTTGGTTCCACGGAAACCGGTCTCGTTGTCCCCGATCACTTTGTTCAAGCCATAGTTCAGAGGCACGGTTTTTGGCGGCGCGGCGTAGTGGAAGTTGAAGATGGAAATGGCGGGGTGAGGGTTTTCCACTTTGGCGGATTCGTTCGCCACGTTGCGCGAGATCAAATGCTTCTTTGGCAGCTGGCTCTCAGTTGCGGTGATGGTCTCGGCAATATGATTCTGCCATTCCAGCGTGACGCCTCCGAAATACGGCTCGTTGCAGATCTCGAAGTACACGTTGTCAAAAGCGTTGAGCTCCGTGACCAGTTTTCGGACCATCGCTTCCTGGATCGCGAGCAAGCCGCCGTTCCGATCCAGCGTGTAAACGTTCGTCCGTGCCACCTGCCCGATCTGATTGATGTTGTTCGCGGAGTTTTGCGGGCTCAGCTTCCACTGCGACTCCTCGTAAAATGGGCAGAACAGGTTCATCTCCACGATAATCCCCCGCGCTTGCGCCTGGGCAGCGAAATTCTTGAGCCGGGCGAAGTACGATTCGTCCCACTGCGTGAGGTCGAATTTGTTCCCGCCGTTCGGGTAGCCTGGAACGGTGCTGCGCGCCCACGGGCAGATAAACCGGTTCGCCAGCGGAGCCAATGTATTTTGGGCGATGTTAAACGCTCCCAATGGTTCGACGTAGGCGCCGCTGAAGGTCCGAGTCCCGTTCAGCTTCTTGGCCGCGAGTTCATCCAGGTAGCGGGTGTAATTGAAATCGAGATTCAACACCGCCCCATAATGCTCGCCGGACGTCAGGATGATTGTGGGCTGATCGTGATAGAGGAAGTAATGCGGGTTTTCCGGGTGCAGCCGCAACGGCTCGGCCGAACTGTGCACGAAAGCCAAAAACGGAAGAGACAACAGAAGCCCGGACAAGCACGTCTGACGCATGGGGCAGAGGATAGCGTGACGAGCCGCCGGAAGCGAGAGCCGAGAACAGCAGCCCGCGGGCTCTGCCCCGATGCCGCCTAAACTATTTTGTTTTCGCGCGCTTCGCCTGCAAATGAGCTTTCAACGCCCGGCCGGTATGTGACTTTGGGCAGGCCGCGACCTTTGCCGGCGGCCCGGCAACGATCAATTCCCCGCCTTGATGCCCGCCTTCGGGCCCGAGATCCAAAATCCAATCGGCGCACTTGATGACGTCGAGATGATGCTCGATGACCAGGACGGAATGTCCGGCCTGAACCAGGCGCTGCAGGCAATCGAGCAGGCGCTGAATGTCGGCGAAGTGCAGGCCGGTGGTCGGTTCGTCCAGGATGTACAGGCTATGCCGGCCTCGGCGCATTTTACCCAGTTCGGCGGCCAGCTTGACGCGTTGCGCTTCGCCTCCGGACAGGATGGTGGCCGCGTGGCCGAGTTCGAGATACCCCAGGCCCAGTTCGTGCAGAATCTGGAGCTTTCGAAGAATGGCCTTTTCATCCGCGAAGAACGCCACGGCTTCCTCAATCGAGAGCTTTAGCACTTCCGCGATGTTCCGTCCCCGCCAGTTGACCTCCAGGGTTTCCTCCCGGTACCGGCGGCCCTTGCACGCCGGACAGGTTACTTCCACGTCCGGCATGAACGAGAGTTGAGTGACGATCGCGCCGTCCCCCGCGCACTCCTCGCACCGGCCCCCTTTGACATTGAAACTGAACGTCGCCGGGCCGAATCCGCGCTGGCGCGCGTCGTCCGTGGCCGCGAACAGTTCGCGAATCGAGTCGTAAATTCCCACGTAAGTGGCCGGGTTCGACCGCGGAGACCGGCCGATTGGGGATTGATCAATATCGATCACATCGTCGATCGTTTCATGGCCCTCCAGGGCGTCGTGAGCGCCCGCCATGATGCGGCTGTCATAGCGCAACGAAGCCAGCTTCTTGTAAACGATCTCGTGCACAAGCGAGCTCTTGCCCGATCCGGAGGCGCCTGTGACGCAGACCATGACTCCCAGCGGAATCTCCACATCCAGGTTCTGAAGATTATTGTGGCGGGCCCCTCGCACGCGGAGCGGCGGCAGTTTGGAGACCCGCGGCTGGGACGGAGCCTCGATCTTCTTATCACCGCCCAGATAAGCGCCGGTTAAAGACCGCGGATCGGTCAGCGCCTTGGCGGGCGGCCCTTGGGCGGTGACTTCCCCTCCGTGAATGCCGGGGCCCGGCCCGATCTCCACCAGCCAATCCGCCGCGCGAATGGTGTCTTCATCGTGTTCGACCACGATCACCGTATTTCCGAGGTCCCGCAGCCGCTCGAGCGTGGCGATCATTTTGGCGTTATCCTTCGGATGCAGCCCGATGCTCGGCTCGTCCAGCACGTAGAGCATCCCCATCAGCCCCGAGCCGATCTGGGTGGAAAGGCGAATCCGCTGGGATTCGCCGCCGGAAAGGGTGCCGGATCTTCGGTTGAGATTCAGATAATCCAGGCCGATCCCGATCAAAAGTTCGATCCGGCCGTCAATTTCTTTCAGGACCGTTGAGGCCACTGCGGTCCGGTCCGCCGAAAGGTCAAGCCCCTTGAGCCACTTCTGCAACTCCCGGAGATGCAGATCGCCCGCTTCAGGCAGCGTTTTCCCTCCGACGCGCACCAGGCTGCGCGTTTTTCGCAGGCGCGCTCCGCCGCAGTCCGGACAGGCGTAGTCCACCATCACCTTCTGCAAATAAGCTTCCATCCCGTCCTGGCTGCGCCCTTGCTTGCGATACCAGTGGTAGTGCCGCTCGATTTGCGGCACGAGCCCTTGGAAGGCCATTTTTTTGCCAGCGTGCTGTTCGCCTTGGCGCGCGCCTTCCGGCAAAACAATTTCGATCTTCTCCCCTTTGCTCCCGTAAAAGATCAAATCCTTCACCGAGTCCGGCAGTTCCGAGAACGGCGCGTTCAGGCTAAACCCGTAATGCCTCGCGAGGCTGTGCAGCCACCGTCCGCCCCAGGCGTTCTTATCATTATTAAACGCTTCCTTCACGATCGCCCCATCTCCCAGCGACCGGCTCACGTCAGGCACCAGCAAAGCGGGGTGGACCCGTTTGGAGGTGCCGAGGCCCGCGCAGGTCCGGCAAGCGCCCGCCGGATCGTTGAAGGTGAAGTCGCCGTGATGCAGCGCAGCCGAGAGCAACCGGTGTTCCGCGCATCCGAAATCCTGCCAGAAACTCTTGGCCGCCGATCGCGAAAGCCCCTCGGGATGAAATGAGAGGAATCCGTCGCCCACTTTCAGGCCGTGCTCGAGCGCGGCCAGGATCTGCCGGTCAAGCCCCGGCCCGATCACAAAACGATCGAGGATCGCTTCCACCCACGGGTGGTCCTCCTCGCCCAGTTCCAGCTGGCTGCCCAGATCACGCGTTTCCCCGTCCACCCGGACCCGCCTGTAACCCTGCAGCCGCACCTGTTCGAAGACATGCTCCCAATCTTCGCCGAAAATCTCGAACACCGGCGCCCGCACTTCCACCTCAGTTCCACGCGGCAAACGCAACAAATGCTCAAGCATCTGTTGCAGGGACCGGGTCTGCATCGGTTCCTCGCAGCGCGGACAATGCGGCGTGCCCAGCGTGGCGAACAGCATTCGCAAGTAATCCCAAAGGTCCGTCATCGTCCCGACCGTCGAACGCGGATTGCTGCCCACCGTCTTCTGGTCGATGGAAATCACCGGCGAGAGCCCATGCACAAAATCGACATCCGGCTTGCTCAGTTGATTGACGAACCGCTTGGCGTAAGCCGACATCGACGCCAGAAGGCGGCGTTGTCCTTCGGCGTAGAGCGTGTCAAAAGCCAGCGATGACTTGCCCGAACCCGACACTCCGGTGACGACCACCAGTTGATTCCGCGGCAACTCGACCGTGATGTTCCGCAGATTATGTTCGCGCGCCCCCTGAATCAGGAGCGTGGTCCGCATCGGCTCGTTTTTCATCCTTCTTCGCTTAGATAGGCCGGTTCTTCCACCTCCACGCGGCTCATCTTGGTCAGGCCGAACGGGGTCGAGAATTTGCTCAAGCGGCCCTTCTCCTCCAGCCATTCGCAGGCCGATTCCAGATGCCAGGGGAAGAGCTGGGAATGGGCAAAGTGGTCCGCGAGCTCGCTCAGGGCCACGAGCCGCTTTTCTTTCCGCAGGTATTGCAGGACAGGCCGGAGCCGGGCTTCTGCGTGCTTCTCAAGATAGGCGGCGAAGGCGGAGAGGACCTTGTCGAGCGCTTTTGCCGTCCGTTTGGACTTCAGCAGATCGACATAGAGCTCCGTCATCACGGCCGGGGCGAGTGACAGCGCGCGATGGATCATCAGGCCTTCATGCACTTCGCCGGAAAGAATCACTTCGGCCGCGGCCACGCAATGGGCGCAGCCGAGCAATTCTTGAAACACGAGCTCCAGATCGCGTTCGTCATGGAGCAGGCGGGAGGCATGGCGATGGCAGTGAATCAGCCACGTAGTGGCGATGCAGAGTTCGCGCTCCTGATCGCGCCGGGCCAGCGTGTCCGCCTCTTCGAACCATTTGGCCAGCGAAGGATCGTCGCAATAAACCAGCTTCCTTCGGGCGAAAAAGCTGTAGCGGAACGCGGTGCGGGCCGCCCCCTCCACCATTCGCTTGAAGCGGGTCCGGGGGATCAGTTCGACATCGAGGTTCACTCCTTCCTCCACCAACGTGCGGAAAATCCTTGGGTCTTCGCCGTCCGCGCGCAGCCGCTTGGTCACGCCGTCCTTCTCAATCAACCAGAGGGAGATGGCGTCCCGGCGCCAGATGGTTTCCTCTGTCAGGCTGCCGACCAGGACGGCCGCCAGGATGTTCGGGTCGGAGCGAATGCGGTCTAGAAACAGGGAAAGCGATTTCTCGAACTTTGAAACTTTCTCGGCTCGGGTCATGGGTGTTCCTCTCCGCGATACTCCTCGTTTTTCCGAGCCCGCGCAACTCCGCGTCTCGCCTTCGAAAACGGTTGGGCGCATGACAAAAAACTCGGAAATCCGTAAATCCCGAGGTTTTTCTCGCAAAA